>JBCCGG010000044.1:0-49410 GCA_039029395.1 Pseudomonadota bacterium
GTCTGCAAGCGCCTCGAGCACCCCTTCAATGACCGAGCGTCCACCATGAACTTGGAGCTCGGCCATGGCCTCGCCAGTGAAGCTTCTCGGGGCGGGAAACCAAAGCACTATGCCGCGATCAATCAACTGCTCGTTATTATTGTATAATGGAGAATATACTACGATTTTAGATGGTATATTGCCACGCTTCGTCAGCGTTTTAAGCGCGGATAGCACCATTTCTCCCGAAATGCGGACCACAGCCACACCCGCTCGTCCCGGCGCGCTGGACAGGGCGAAGATCGTGTCTTCTCGCGGTGTCATGGCACTTCCGCGCCGTATCAGCCGTCCGGCGGATCGCCGTCCTCGGGCTGCATCATGAGATGCTTCACCCGGCCGCCCTCGATCACATGGGTCTGCAGGATTTCGTCGACGTCCTCGGTACCGATAAAGCGGTACCAGACGCCTTCTGGGTAAATCACCATGGTTGGCCCCAGCTCGCAGCGGTCAAGACAGCCTGCGGCGTTGATGCGAACACCCTCAAGGCCGAGCTCTTTGGCGCGCGCCTTCATGTAGTTGCGCAGCTCGATCGAGCCCTTTTCCTTGCAGCAGCCGCGCGGATGACCGGCTGCGCGTTCGTTGGTGCAGCAAAAGACGTGAACCCGATAGTAGGGTGCGGGATCTGCCTCGCTCATCGGCCTCAATCTCCCTTGCCCGATGCGCCGCCACCCGTGAACTGGGCCCAGAAGGCTTTCTGCATTTGCTCCAAACCCTGGGCACCGGACGGCAACCAGGTTTTGAAGAGCGTTTCCGGATCCAAGGCCGCCAAATTGGCCATGATCCGCTTCTGAACTTCGGCCATGACCTCTTTCTGCATGGGCGCGACGTCAGGCAGGCCGAAAAAGGCACGTGCTTCCTCGGGCGTGCAGTCGATATCGATGGAAATCTTCACGGCATCCGCTCCCAGTCACGAACGTGCGCTTAAGACCCCACAGCTAATGGGGTTGAGGCGAGGGCTCAAGCCAACGCATATAGTCACCCAACCGGCCGGACACTACTGCGCTGAAGCGGCCCCTGCAACGCCCGCGATGGTGCGGTCCAAGGAACGAAGAGGGATAGACTACATGGCTGAGAATCGCCTGGCCGGAGAGACCAGTCCCTACTTGCTTCAACACAAGGACAATCCGGTCGATTGGCATCCCTGGGGCAGCGAGGCCCTGGAAACCGCCCGCCGCGAGCAAAAGGCGATCCTGCTCTCTGTCGGTTATGCGGCCTGCCATTGGTGCCATGTGATGGCCCACGAGTCCTTCGAGAACGAGGACATCGCCAACCTGATGAACGAGCTGTTCGTGAACATCAAGGTTGACCGGGAAGAACGACCTGACTTGGACACGATCTACCAGACCGCACTCGCGCTTTTGGGCGAGCACGGCGGCTGGCCGCTCACTATGTTTTTGACCCCTGACGGCGAGCCGTTCTGGGGCGGCACCTATTTTCCGCCCGAGCCGCGCTTCGGCCGGCCCGGTTTTCCCCAGGTTTTGCAAGGCATCGCCGCTGCTTACCGGGATGATCCGGCCAAGGTCTCGAACAACGTCACCGCGCTCAAGGACGCACTCAAGCGGCTTTCAACCACGACCGGCGGCGGCGCCGTGACCAGTGACATCTTGGGCCAGGTGGCCCAGCGGCTGGTGCGCGAGATCGATCCGGCGACCGGCGGCATCGGTGGCGCGCCGAAGTTTCCCAACCCGACCATGCTCAAGCTACTGTGGCGTGCCTGGAAACGCACCAAAGACGAGACCTATCGGCATGCGGTCGAGCTGACCTTGAGCGCCATGTGTCAAGGCGGCATCTACGATCATTTGGGCGGCGGTTTCGCGCGCTACACGGTCGACGACAAATGGCTGGTGCCCCATTTCGAGAAAATGCTCTACGACAACGCACAGCTGATCGATCTCTTGACCTGGGCCTGGCAGGATAGCGGCAATCCGCTCTACGAAACCCGCGCGCGGGAGACCGTTGCGTGGGTGGCGCGGGAAATGATGGCGGCGGCCGGCGACGGCGAGAGCGCCGGAACCTGTGGCGCCTTTGCCTCTTCGCTCGACGCCGACAGCGAAGGCGAGGAAGGCAAGTTCTACGTTTGGAACGAAGGCGAGATCGACCGCTTGCTGGGTGACCGATCGGCCAGCTTCAAGGCATCCTACGACGTGTCGTCCCAGGGTAACTGGGAGGGCAAGGTCATACTCAATCGCTCCCAGCGTCCTCAGTTGGGCGACGAAGCGCTGGAAGCGGACCTTGCCGGCCAGCGCCAAACTCTCTTCGATGAACGAGTAAAGCGCATCCCGCCTGGCTGGGATGACAAGGTGCTTGCCGACTGGAATGGGCTCATGATCGCCGCGCTGGCCCGTGCCGCGCCGGTCTTCGGCGAGCCCTCGTGGCTAGCCATGGCCGAGACCGCTTTCCGCTTCGTGGTCGAACAGATGACCGTGGACGGCCGCCTGAGGCATAGCTGGCGGCACGGCAAGCTGCAGCATCCGGCGACCCTGGACGACTACGCGAACCTCTCGGACGGGGCGCTCGCGCTTTACGAGGCAACCTGGGATCAGCGCTATCTGGATCAGGTCGAAGCTTGGCTGGAGGTGGTCGAGCGCCACTACGCGGACAGCGGCGGAGGCGGTTACTTCTTTACCGCCGACGATACCGAAGGGCTGATCGTGCGCACGAAAACCGCCAACGACAGCGCGGTTCCCGCGGGCAACGGCACCCTGGCGGCGGTTCTGGCTCGCCTCTACTACTTGACCGGAGAGTCGAAGTACCGGGAGCGGGCCGAGGCCCTGATCAGCGCCTTTTCCGGCGAGCTCGGGCGCAACATTTTCCCGCTCTCGACCTTATTGAATGCCAGCGAAACCCTAAGCTCGGCGGTCCAGGTCGTGGTGGTTTCGGCCAATGGCCCGAACGGCACCAAGGCGCTTTTGGGCGCACTGCGTGGACAATGCCTGCCCGATCAAGTGCTTCAGGTGGTGGACTCGGCCGATGCCCTCGCCGAAGGCCATCCGGCCAAGGGCAAGACCGCGAAGGACGGACAAGCCACCGCCTACGTTTGCCGGGGCCAGAGCTGCTCCCTACCGATCACCGATCCCGCTGAACTGGTTCAGGCGTTGACTCTCTAGGGTGCCGGCAGATGGCTTGGATCCAACTCAATAGTCCGGTCGGGCGCCTCAAAGTCATCGAAAGGGACGATGCGATCATACGGGTCACTTGGCGCGTCGAAGACCGTGCTTGCGATACAGAAACGACACCGCTTCTGACCTGTGCCGCGCGCCAGTTGGAGGATTACTTTGCCGGCAGAGAGTTCGCGTTCGATTTGCCCCTGCGGCCGGCCGGAAGCGCCTTTCAGCGCGCCGTTTGGTCTGCCATGTGCCGCATCCCGCCGGGCCAGACGGCAAGCTACGGCGATCTCGCTGATGAGATCGGCAACGTGCCCCGCGCTGTTGGCCTGGCCTGCGGCGCCAATCCGATCCCAATCATCATTCCCTGTCACCGGGTGCTTGCGGCCGGCGGGCGCATGGGCGGTTTTTCGGGCGGTGGCGGAGTCGAGACCAAGCGTAAGCTTCTAGAGCACGAAGGCGCGCTGCCGCCGAGCCTGTTCTAAGGAATTGGTTGTCGAACTGTCTCTGAAAGACCCCATGGCCATCGCTATGCATTGTGCCTTTTGACGGGTTCTCTTGAAAAGCAGGACACTTTGGCAACTGCTTCGATATTGACGGGATGCTGGAAAGAAAAAGGGCCCCGTCCCCGGGGCCCTTCACACATCGCGTGCGCTACGCAGTTACTTTTTCAGGTTCGTCCAGATCTTGTTGTAGAGATCGACCACTTCCTTGGAACAGGGCGGCACGAACTCGGGATCGGGCGCATTGGCCGGCAGCTTGATCTCCGGTGCATTGGCGAAGGAGGCATCCAAGAACGCTTCGCTGCCGACGATGCCGTTGGCGTATTTTGCGAAGTCTGAAATCAGGGCGGCGTTCTCCGGTGCCATGATATAATTCTGGAAGATCTTCGCATTCTCCATGTTCGGCGCGTCTTTCAGCACCGCGACGTTATCCATCCAGCCAGTGTAGCCCTCGACCGGATAGGCATAGGCGAGCGTCGGCACTTGCTCGCGAGCGCGCATGGAAGCACCGTTCCACTGCTGGGAGACATCGACGTCGCCCGACGTCAGTTTTTCGATGGTCGAATAGTCCATGGTGCGCCAGCACTTTTTGGATTCGAGCAGAAGAGCGTTCAGCTCCTTGAGCTGCTCCTTGTCGGAGTTGCAGCGCGGGTGGCCCAAATAGCGTAGACCGGCGTTGATGACATCGTTGATGTCGTTGAGCATATTGATCCGGCCGCACAGCTGCTCTGGCGGATCGAACAGGATCTTGAGGCTGTTGATATCGCCGTCATAGGCCTTGGTGTTGACCGTGAAGGCGGTGGTGCCCCATTGATAGGGCACGGTGTAGCGCCGGCCCTTGTCCCAATAGACGTCTTTCCAGCGATCGTCGACGTGCTTGAAGTTCGACATCTGATCCGGCCGAGTCTCGGCCAAGAGGCCTTCCTCGATCATGATTTGGATCATGTAGTCGCCGGGTACCACGATGTCGTAGCCGGTCGCACCGGATTTGACCTTGGCAAGCATGGTCTCGTTCGAATCATAGCCGTCGATCGTTACCTTGATGCCTTTTTCTTCCTCGAACTTCTTGATCAGCTCGGGGCTGGTGTAGTTGCCCCAATTGTAGATGTGCAGCTCGCCTGCGGCCAAGGCCGGGCTCGCGGCCAGACTCAGCGCAGCGGCCGCCAACGTCACGATACCAAGTTTCATAACCTATCCTCCCTCTCCTGATCTCATGCTATTGGGCCGGCGTCATCGTGCGCTCTTTCCCTTCCGGCCGAGCAGGAAAAGGAGCGTAACCAAGAGAATCGAAATAGCCAAGAGGATGCTCGAGACCGCATTGACCTCTGGTGTCACACCACGGCGGATCTGACCGAGGATGTAAATCGGAAGTGTCGTCTGTCCCGGCGCGGCGACCATCAGAGTGATGATCACGTCGTCCAGCGAGATGATGAAGGCCAGCATTGCACCTGAAATGATGCCCGGCGCCATGAGCGGCAAGGTGATCCGGCGGAACACCGGCCAGGGTTTGGCATAGAGATCCGCCGCCGCCTGCTCGAGCGTCAAGTCCATGTTCTCCAGGCGCGCCCGGATGGGCATGTAGGCGAAGGGGATGCAGAACACCGTGTGGGCGATCATCACGCCGAAGTCGCCGAAGTTGAGACCGAAAGAAGTGCGCAGGAGCGCGAAGAACGCGAGCGTCGAGATGCCGGTCACGATCTCCGGCACCATGAGCGGCAGGTTGAGTACCGTGTAGGCCGCGGTCAGGCCACGATAGGCCTTGACCCGGGTCGTCGCGAGGGCCGCCATGGTCGCCGCAGTGGTCGCGAATACCGTGGCGAAAACGGCAATCTCCAAGGAGTTGAGTGCCGCGTTCTGGATGCCTTCGTTGGCGAGCGCCTTCTTGTACCAGTCGAGACTGAACTCAGACCAGCGCACCACCGATCGGTTGGCATTGAAGGAGAAGATCACCAGGATCGCGATCGGCGCGTAAAGAAACAGGATACAGGTAACCGCCACCGCGCCGAAGCCGGGTTGGCGCTTGAGGTCGAAGCCCTTGACCGCGACGGTCTCAGCCATGGCCGCCTCCCAGCTGCCGGGAATTGCGGGCGTAGACCGTCAGCGCGATCATCACCAAGGACATCAGCACCAAGGCCGCGGCAAAGCCGAAGGGCCAGTTGCGCGAGCTGCCGAACTGGATCGCGATCATGTTGCCGATCATGAGGTGCTTGCCGCCGCCGAGCAGTTCTGGGGTGATGTAGGCACCAAGGCCCGGGATGAAGACCAGAATGGAGCCGGCGATGATGCCGGGCATGGCAAGCGGTATGATGATCCGGCGTAAGACCTTGAAGCGGTTGGCGTAGAGGTCGAAGCCGGCTTCCACCAAACGGAAGTCGAGACGCTCCAAAGCGGCGTAGATCGGCAGCACCATGAAGGGCAGGAAGGCGTAAAGCAGCCCGAGCGCAACGGCGAAGTCGGTGTAGATGATTTCAAGCGGCTGGGAGATCACACCTAGTCCCATTAGGCTGATGTTGACGACACCCTCGTCGCGCACGATCAGCTGCATGGCAAAGGTGCGGATCAGCAGGTTGGTCCAGAAGGGAATCGTGATCAGGAAGATCCAGAAGTCCCGCTGGTGCGCTGGCCGGGTCGCCATGAAATAGGCGGTTGGAAAGCCGATCAAGAGCGAAGCGACGGTCGAATAGGTGGCCAGCAGGATCGAGCGCCAGAAAATCTGCACATACGCCGGATTGAAGGTCAGAGTGTCGTCGAAGATATCCTGATCGAACAACAGCTGCACATAGGCCGCCGTTGAAAACTCCCAGCGCACGCCCCCGTAGGTGTCGGCCACAAGAAACGAATAGATCAGTGCCAGAAACAGCGGCAGAATCCCGAAAATCCCAATGATGCCGAGCGCCATGGCCAGCAAAAACGTCCGCGAGCGTCCGCCAGAGCGCGCCTCGGCCCGTTCCGCCTCGCTCGTCTCCTCGAGCCCCGGCAGATGCCCGGCGGCGTCCTTTGCGAGCACGCTCATCAGTCCCTCAGCACCTGAAGCGCGCCGTCCGGGATCGCCACCTTGACTTCGTCGCCCTTGGCGTAGGGGGTTTGCATGCCGGCCTGGTTCTGCAGGCGAATCTGAAACTCCGTGCCGCCTCCCAGATCCAGGAAGTACTGTGTGTCGGAGCCGACGTAGAGCACCGTCTCGACCCGGCCGGCAAGCGCGGCCTCCTGGTCGCTTTCTGCCAAGCTGGCGCGTTCTGGCCGCACCGCCAGACTGACCGTCCCCTCGCTCCGAGCGCCGGGCGGTAAGGTCGCCAGGCGTTCGGCGCCGGAGCCGAGCCGCACTCGGGCGCATCCGTTCTCGAGCGCCACGATGGTGCCGTCCAGGAAGTTGGTCTCACCGATGAAGTCGGCGACGAAATGAGAAGAGGGATGCTCGTAGATCTCGTTCGGCGGACCGATCTGGAGAATCTTGCCGGCGCTCATCACCGCGATGCGGTCCGACATGGTCAGCGCCTCGCCCTGGTCGTGGGTGACGAAAATGAAGGTCAGGCCGGTCTCATGCTGGATGCGTTTGAGCTCGATCTGCATCTCCTTGCGAAGTTTCAAATCGAGCGCAGAGAGCGGCTCATCGAGCAGCAGCACTTCGGGTCGGTTGGCGAGCGCCCGGGCAAGTGCGACCCGTTGCTGCTGACCGCCCGAGAGCTGGGCTGGACGGCGCTGCTCCATGCCGCCCAGGCGGACCAGAGTCAGCATCTCGGCGACCCGGCCGTCGATCTCGGCCTTGTCGAAGCCTTGCATCTCCAGGCCGAAGGCGATGTTCTGAGCCACCGTCATGTGCGGGAAGAGTGCGTAGGACTGGAACACCGTGTTGACCGGGCGCTTGTAGGGCGGCCGCCCAACCATGGACTCGCCGGCAATCATGATCTGGCCTCGGGTCGGCTGTTCGAAGCCGGCGATTAGGCGCAGCAGCGTCGTCTTCCCGCAGCCCGAGGGGCCAAGCAGAGTAAAGAACTCGTTGCGCCGGATCGCCACGCTGGCCTCGTCAAGCGCGACAACCCGCTCGGTGCCGGTGCCGAACACCTTGCTTACGCCCTGGACTTCGATCGCCGGGCGATCGTTCACGCTTAATCTCCCCCTGTTTCGCGCCGAGCGGTTCTTGTTCTGGAACGAGGTCTCAGCCCCGGCGGGCTCGGCGCGTCAATAGTGAGCCTTGTCGCACTGATCGGGTCAAGCCGGAAGATTTTGGCTTATTCAATGACCCTGTCGCTCTCGGCTCTGGCTTCGATAGCATCCCAAATGTCGCTCTCCAAGCAGGTGCCCTCAAAGCGGTTGACCTCCTGCAAGCCGGTCGGCGAGGTCACATTGATCTCGGTCAAATAGTCGCCGATCACGTCGATGCCGACGAAGATCAAGCCGCGCTCCTCCAGGATCGGCCCGATCATCTCGCAGATCTCCTCGTCCCGGGGGTTGAGCGAGGCCTTTTCGGGACGCCCGCCCACGTGCATGTTGGAGCGTGCCTCGCCGGGTGGCGGTACCCGATTTATGACGCCAGCCGCCTTGCCATCGATTAGGATGATGCGCTTGTCGCCGGCCCGCACCTCAGGCAGGAAACGTTGCACCATGACCGGCTCCCGGTAGAAGGTCTCGAACATCTCGAGCATAGCGACCAGGTTGTCGTCGTCCGGCGCCACGTGAAACACGCCGGCACCACCGTTGCCGAACAGGGGCTTAACGATCAGGTCCTTGTGCTCGGCACGGAAGGCCTTGATTGCCGTGCGATCGCTGGTGATCAGGGTAGGCGGCATAAGCGCCTGGAAGTGGGTTGCGAAAAGCTTTTCCGGTGCGTTGCGAACATGGAAGGGGTCGTTGACCACCAGGGTCTTTGGGTGGACGTGCTCGAGCAGATGGGTCGCCGTGATGTAGGACATATCGAATGGCGGGTCTTGGCGCATCAGCACCACGTCAAGCGCGGCCAGGTCGAGCAGCTCGGGCTGTCCGAGAGTGGCGTGGTTGCCCATCTCGCGCCGCACCTCAAGGGGCCGGGCCCGGGCGGATACCCGGCCATCGCGAAAGCTAAGGTCGCCGGGCAGGTAGTGAAACAGGCCGTGGCCGCGCTTTTGGGCCTCGAGGGCGAGCACGAATGTGCTGTCACCAGCGATATCGATCGTCTCGATCGGGTCCATTTGAAGGGCAACGGCAAGGCTCATGGCGGGCTCGGGCTCAAGATTGGGCGGCCGGCACTATAGCGGCTTTGACGGCCCGGGCGACAGGGGGATTTGCTGTCAATTGAGCCGGGTCTTGATCTCCTGCAGCTTTCGGGCGGCCTCGCTCAGGCTGCCTGGATCGCTGCCGAGCTCGAGGAACTGCTCGAGCGCCAGGACCGCGGCCCGCAGATTGCTGAGACTCGCCTGAACGAGGCCGATTTCGTACCACAGCTCGGCCTTGCCGGGCGCGATCATCACCATGGATTCGAGTATCTCGAGCGCGACCTCGGCTTGGCCTTGCTGAAGCAGCCTCAGCTTGATGTTGTTTTGCAGGCGAAGCAGAACCTCGCGGTTGGCGACCGGAAGGAAGTGGGCCTGGCTGAGCTCGGCCTCTGCGCCCCCAGTCGCCTTGATCAGAGCGCGAAGCTCGGCCGGTCCGCGCGCCGCGCCGTCCTTGAAGGGGTCGAGGATCAGGCGCTGCCCGCCAAGCTCCAGACGCAACAGGAAGTGGCCGGGAAAGTTCAGGCCGGCGATCGCCCAACCCTGGGATCGCGCGGTCGCAATATAGAGAATGCCGAGGGCCACCGGCAGGCCCCGGCGTCGGTCGATTACGCGCATAAGGTTGGCGTTCTGCAGGTCGTCGTAGGTGCGTTGGTCGCCGTGGTAGTCGAAGTCATCGACCAGGACCTGGCGCAAGATGGCGGCCTGTCGCTCCAAGCTGGGCGTGCCGTGGGCCTCGGTGGCCAACCCGCGCACCCCCTCCTGGAGCAGGGTGATGTGGTGAAAGTAGCGCTCCAGGGCGACCCGTGGCCGGTCGAGCGCGGCCAGGAGCAGCGCGCCCTCGGCCAGATCTATGCTCTCGTCCGGGCTGCTGCCGATCCGTCGAAGGCGCAGCTCGATCTCCTTGCGGCCGCTCGCCGTCGACCAGCTCACGCTTCTTCTCCCTCGGGGGCCTTGACTTCAACGTAGCTCACAACGCGGCGCACGTAGGCCAGGTCCCGGGCGTGGTCGATGACCCGCTGCAGCTCGTCGCCGTCGCGCGCGATGCCCAGCAAGAACACCGTCTGATTGACCACCTCGATCGAATAGTTGATCGAGCGAACGCCCCGGTCGACAATTAGGCGTGACTTGAGCTGGGCCTTGATCCAGGCGTCTTGGCCGTCGTCGACCACCCGATTGTCGTCCTGTACGCGGATCTCGTTGATGACTTCGCGCACGCCCTCGGCTTGCCAGGCAAGGCGCACCGCACTAACCCGAGTCTCGGGATCCGGCACGATGCCGCTCAACAGCACGCGGCCGTCCTGGACCTGCAGCTGGACCTCGCGGTAGAGGTCCTCGCTTTCTTGAAACCAGTAGTGATTTATCGCCAGGCGGATCTGGCTGTCGCCCAGCGCACCATCGACACCACGTTCCTGTGAGGCCGCGATGCCAGCGGTCGCGCCGACCCCGATCGCCGTGCCGACCGGCGAGCAGGCGCCAAGGGTCGCACCGACGGCGAGCACGACGACCAAGGCCTGCTCCTTCCCCGAGCGTCGCCTTGTCACTACCTTCATCACCGGTCCATTCCGACCGCCCGCCAAGCATCGACGATATGCCGGGGCCAGCGGCCCGGGGCGATCAGCACCACATCGAATCGGGTGTCAAGCTTGCCTAGCCTTGGGTTGCGCTGCAAGTAGACTTCTGCGGCACGGATAATTCTTTGCCTCTGTCGGGCGGTGATCGCGTGCCGCGCCTGATCGAGCGTCGGCCGAGCTTTGACTTCGACTAGTGCAAGCAGATCCCGGCGCTGGGCGATTAGATCGATTTCGCCGACCGGCGTCCGGTAGTCGACCTCGAGAATGCTGAAGCCTTTGCGGCGCAGGAACCAGGCGGCGGGGCGCGCGGCCGCGCGCCCCCGCAACCAGGCAAGGCGCCTGGCCTGAGTCATGGCGGATCGCCACCGATCCTCAAGGCCATTTGATAGACCTCGCGCCGCGGCCGGCCGCTCGCCGCGGCGACCATTACAACGGCGTCTCGCAAACTGGCGCTCTCGAGGGCGACGCGCAACTGATCGCTCAGCGCCTCGTCGCTCGTGACAGGTGCCTCCGGCGGGCCAACCACTACGACGATCTCGCCCTTGGGCGGGCCGCTGGCCGCGTAGTGCGTCGCCAGGGTGGACAACTGATCGCGGCGCACTTCCTCGAATCGCTTGGTCAGCTCGCGCACCACGGCGGCGGGGCGGTCGCCTAGGCGCGCTGCCATGTCGCCCAGGGCGGTCGCCAGGCGCTTGGCCGATTCAAAGAAAATCAGGCTGCCCGGCACCGCCGCCAGCTCGTCGAGCGCGTCCCGTCGGGCCGAAGACTTGTTCGGCAAGAAGCCGGCAAAGAAGAAGCGGTCGCTCGGCAGGCCGGACACGACTAAGGCGCCAAGCGCGGCCGAGGGTCCAGGCAGGGTACTGACCGGGATCTGCGCCTCGATTGCTTCCTGCACCAGCTTGTAGCCTGGATCGGACACCAACGGCGTGCCGGCGTCGGAGACCAGCGCCACGATGGCGCCATCTTTCAGGCGTTCGATCAGCTTCGGCCGCACCCGTGCCGCGTTGTGATCGTGATAAGCGGTCAGCGATCGTGCGATTCCGTAAGCGGAAATCAGCTTTCCGGTCACTCGGCTGTCCTCGCAGGCCACGATATCGGCCTTTTCCAGCAGCTCATGGGCGCGTCGGGAGAGATCCGCCAGGTTGCCGATCGGGGTGGCGACCAGATAGAGCCCGGGCGCAAAGTGGATCGGTTTACTTCGCGCCTGGCTGTGGTTAGGCTCAGCGCGCTGCGAAGGATTTGCTTTTGACGAGGACTCTTTTGGCATCACCCGTGACTTTCATCGCACGCCGCTGCTGTTCGCCCGCGGTGCTGGCTCTGGCTGCGTTCGGCCTCTTGGCTGCCTGCCAGCAGTCCACGGTACAGAAGGAGGAGCCCCCGTCGCAACCGGCCACACAGCCTCAGCCGGTGGCGCCGCCGCAACCGGTTGTGTTGCCTGAGCCGGTTGGCCCGCCGCCCATACCCCCGTCACCCAACGTGGGGCTCTTGGTGCCGCTCAGCGGACCACACGCGCGGGTCGGCGAGGCCCTGCTGAACGCCGCCCAAATGGCAATGTTCGACATCGCCGGCGACGAGATGGTGCTGATCGTGCGCGATACCGGCGGCACGCCCGAGGGCGCGAAAGCCGCCCTCGACTCGGCCTTCGAGGCCGGCGCCAGCCTAATCCTCGGGCCGCTCTTCGCGACCTCGGCCCGAGCAATCGCCGAGGACGCGCTGGCCCGTCAGGTCAACCTGATCACCTTTTCCAACGACGTCACGGTGGCCCAGCCTGGGGTCTTCGTCATGGGCGTGCCGCCACGCACCCAGGTCGAGCGGGTCGTCAGCTTCGCCAGTAGCCAGGGCTACCAACGCATCGCCGTGATGGCGCCGGAGAGCGCCTATGGAAACGCCGTGGTCGAAGCCCTGCAGGACGCGGTCTACGTCAATGGCGCCGAGCTGGCCCGGGTCGCGTTTTTCGATCCCAGCGCGCCGGACTCCTCGGCCGAGGCGCGTCAGCTGGCAGACTACGACAGTCGGCGCCGGGACCTCGAGCGCCGCCGCAAGGAGCTCGAGGGCCTGGAGGACGAGGCTTCGAAACTGGCGCTTAAGCGCCTGGAGACGCTCGACACCCTAGGCAGCCCGCCGTTCGACGCGGTGCTCCTGCCCATGGGCGGGCGCAACCTCATGACCATCGCGCCGCTTCTGGCGTTCTACGACGTGGATCCCGGCGAAGTGCGTTATCTGGGCACAGCTCTATGGGACGCGCCGAATCTGGGGGCCGAGCCGACGCTGCAAGGCGGCTGGTTTGCAGCCCCGCCGCCCGATCAATGGAATCGCTTCAAAGCGCGCTATAAGGCGCTCTACAACAGCGATCCGCCGCGCATCGCCACCTTGGGCTATGACGCCACGGCCTTGGCGGCGGTATTGTCGCGGACCGCGGCAAGCGTGGGGCAGCTGCCCGATTTTACGGTCGGTGCGATCGCTCAAAACAGCGGTTTCGCGGGGACCGACGGCATTTTCCGCTTTTCGGCCGACGGCTTCATCGAACGGGGCTTGGCTGTGGTCCAGGTCGAGCGCGACGGGTTGGTCGAGATCGAACCGGCACCAACGACTTTCGAAAACTTGACGAACTAGGCCAAAAGATACGCGAGCACCGCGTTGAGGCGCTGCCGACCCTCGACCGTCGTCTTGAGGGCTCTGTTGTCGAGCGCCAAGAGACCCCGCTCGCGCAGAGTATTTAGCCGCTTGGACTCAAACAGATCCTCCGGCCCTGCGCCCGCTTCTCGCCGGAACGCGGCCAGGGAGATGCCCTCGGACAAACGCAGTCCCATCATGGTGAGCTCGGCCAAGCGCTCCTCTGGTGAAAGCTGTTTGCGCTGCCGGGTCGCGTGTCCACTGCATTCGACCCGCTCGAGCCAGGCCTCGGGCGCCCGGTGCTGGCGGGTCGCGACCTTAGTGCCCTCAAGAGTCAGGCGGCCATGGGCGCCGGGCCCTACGCCGACATAATCGCCACCCCGCCAATAGAGCAAATTGTGTCGGCTGGCCTCGCCCGGCGCAGCATGGTTGGAGATCTCATATGCCGGCAGTCCGGTGTCGGCCATGATCTCTTGAGTCAGCTCATAGAGCCCGGCCGCTTGGTCTTCATTCGGAGTTTGCAGCTCGCCGCGACGCCAAGCGCCATGGAACGCCGTGCCCGGCTCGATGGTCAACTGATAGAGCGACAGATGGCGGGCGCCTTCCTTCAAGCCCCGTTTGAGCTCCGCGCGCCAGGCGGCCGGGCTCTGATTTGGCCGCGCGTAAATGAGGTCGAATGACCAGCGATCGAATAGGCCGCGCACCAGGTCGATCGCTAAGAGCGCTTCTGCCGCGCTGTGCTGGCGGCCCAGGAACGCGAGGACGTCGTCGTCTAGCGCCTGAACGCCGAGCGAAAGACGATTGATGCCCGCCGCTCGCAGCTCGCCGAAGCGACCGGCCTCGACCGAGGTCGGGTTGGCCTCCAAGGTGATCTCGGCGTTCGGCGCGAGGCGCCAAAGGTTGGCGATCGCCTCGAGGCAGGCGGCCGCGGTCTCGGGTGCCATAAGAGAAGGCGTGCCGCCGCCGAAGAACACGCTGGTAACCTGGCGCCCGCCGGTTTCGGCGGCGAAGTGAGTCAGCTCCCGGACCAATGCCCCTTGCCAGCGCGTCTGGTCGATGCTCGCCCTGACATGGCTGTTGAAGTCGCAGTAAGGGCATTTGGCTAGGCAAAAGGGCCAATGTATGTAGACGCCGAAGCCAGGTCCGGCGTCCGCCCGGTCGGCCATCGCGGTCTTCTCAGCTAGCTGAGCCATTGGACCAGCAGCGCAAAGGCCCGGGCCCGGTGACTGATCGCGTGCTTGGCCTCCGGCGCCATCTCACCGAAAGTCTCGTCGCAGCCTTCGGGCAGAAAGATCGGATCATAGCCAAAGCCCTTGTCGCCCCGTGCCGGAAAGATCAACCGGCCGTCAACCCGGCCCTCAAAGACCTGCTGCTCGCCATCGGGCCAGGCCAAGCAGAGTGCGCTGACGAAGTGCGCCGAGCGGTCTTTGGCCTCGCCGAGCTCCCGCTCGACCCGGGCCATCGCGAGCGCGAAATCCTTCGTGGGGCCGGCCCAGCGCGCCGAGTAGATGCCCGGCTGGCCGCCGAGCGCGCTAACGACCAGGCCAGAATCGTCGGCCAGGGCCGGTAGGGCGGCCCCGTTGGCCGCCGCTTGGGCTTTGAGGATCGCGTTCTCGGCAAAGGTGGTGCCGGTCTCTTCGGGCTCGGGCAAGCCGAGTGCATCGGCCGACACGGCTTCGATCGAGAAGGGTGCCAGCAAGTCGGCGATCTCCCGCACCTTGCCTTCGTTGTGACTGGCGATCACCAGCCGCTCATTCCCGAGTCGGTGCATTTCCGCTCCGCACGCGCTTTAGGCGGCAATACCGAGCGCTAGGCGCTGGGCTGCCGCAAGCTCGGCGATGCCCTTTTCCGCCAGGTCGAGCAGGGCGTCCAGCTGGGCACGACTGAAGGGCTCGGTTTCCGCGGTGCTTTGCACCTCAATGATCGTGCCGCTGGCGGTCAGCACGAAATTTGCGTCGGCCTGGGCCGCCGAATCCTCCTCATAATCCAGGTCGAGCACTGCTTGGCCGCCATGAAGACCGCAGGAGACGGCCGCCACTTGATCGGTCAGAGGCAGACTCTTTAGCACACCGATTTCCACCAAATGGCGGAACGCCAAGTGCATGGCGACGTAGGCGCCGGTGATGCTGGCCGTACGCGTACCGCCGTCCGCTTGTACCACGTCGCAATCAAGGCGGACGGTGCGCTCGCCAAAGCCGGCCATGTCGGTAACCGCGCGCAGGGAGCGGCCAATCAAGCGCTGAATCTCCTGTGTGCGGCCGCTTTGCTTGCCCCGCGCCGCCTCTCGGTCGCCGCGGGTCGTGGTGGCGCGCGGCAACATGCCGTACTCCGCGGTCACCCAGCCGCGCCCGCTGTTGCGAAGGAAGGGTGGCACGCGATCCTCGATCGAAGCGGTGCAAATTACATGGGTATCGCCGCAGCGGATCAGGCAGGAGCCCTCGGCGTGCTTGTTGATGTCAATCTCAAGCGCCAGAACCCGAAGCTGATCGGGCGCGCGGCCGGACGGACGCATGGAAGACTCCCTTCGCACAGAGGATTTGATTGCCCACCCGGGCGGTCGCGGAATGGGCGGCCACGCTAGCGCAGTCGGACGCTTAGGTCCACCGAAAGGCCACCCGATTCGCCACTGGGCCACACGTTGACGCCCAAGGGGCGCCTCACTACATTGCGAGTGATTTCCAAGCACGCCTAAGCCGACCAAATAGGGCGAATATGGAGCACGGCTTGAAGACCGGCGACAGCGCCACCACGCTGCAACAGCTGAACGAGCGCTCGCGCGAGATTTTGCGCCATATAGTCGACGCCTACGTGGAGACCGGGGCGCCGATCGGTTCGCGCACCCTATCTCGTAAGCTCGGTCTAGGCCTCTCGCCGGCAACCATTCGAAATGTAATGGCAGATCTCGAGGAGATGGGTCTGCTGTTCGCGCCCCACACCTCGGCCGGTCGCCTGCCGACCGACCTCGGTCTCAGGCTGTTCGTACAGGGGCTCTTGGAGCATGGCAATCTCACCAGCGAAGAACAGAAGCTGATCGAGAGCCAGTGCGCGGCCGGCGGCCGTTCCATGCCCCAGGTGCTCGAACAGATCTCCTTTATGCTCTCCGACCTGTCACACTGCGCCGGCCTGGTGGTTGCACCAAAGGCGGAATCACCGCTCAAGCATATCGAGTTCGTCTCGCTCGGGCCCGGGCGCGCGCTGGTGGTTATGGTCTCGGCATCGGGCGTGGTCGAGAATCGGATCATTGACGTGCCGCGTGGCCTGCCGGCCTCGTCCCTCGTGGAGGCCAGCAATTATGTCTCCTCCCGCCTGGTCGGCCGCACTATCGGCGAGGCGGCTGCCGAGATACGGCGGGAGCTGAGCGAGCAGCGTGCCGAGCTGGACGGCCTAACCAGCCGCGTGGTCGAGCAGGGCCTGGCGACCTGGGGCGGCGAGGGCCCCGACCGGGCGCTCATAGTACGCGGCCAGGCACAGTTGCTGGATGACATCACGGCCATCGAGGACCTGGAGCGGATTCGCCAGCTGTTCGGGGCGCTTGAGACCAAAGAGACGCTATTGGATTTGCTTGGCCTTGCCGACTTGGCGGAAGGCGTGCAGATCTTCATCGGCTCGGAGAACGAGCTGTTCGGTTTGGCCGGTTGCTCGATGATCGTGGCGCCCTATGGCGGCAAGGATCAAAGCCTGGTCGGCGCGATCGGCGTGATCGGTCCGACGCGCATCGACTACGCGCGCATTATTCCAATGGTCGACTACACAGCCAAGATGGTCGGCCGCCTGATCGGCGGCGAATCGACCTAGAAGGCCTTCAAGAGGAGCAGTTTGCAGCCAATGACAAAAGCCAAAGGTAAACCGGAGGCCAAGGCGCCAGAGCCCGAGGATCAGAAGATCCCGGCGGAGGAGCTGATCTCCGAGGACGACATCGAGCTCGATATCCCACCTGCCCCGGACGAGGCCGCGCAGTCGCCGACGATCGAGAGTATGGCCCTCCAGCTGGCCGAGAAGGATTCCGAGATCGGCGAACTGAAGGATCAGCTGCTGCGGACCTTGGCGGAGGCTGAAAACGTGCGCCGCCGGGCAGATCGGGACCGCCAGGACGCGGCCAAGTACGCTGCCGCGCCGCTCGCCCGCGACCTTCTCGCGGTGGCCGATAACTTGGCACGAGCGATCCAAAGCTTACGCAAGGATAGCGCCGAGGACGACAAGATTGCCAGCTTGCTGGCCGGCGTCGAGCTGACCCAGAAGGAGCTGTTGAACGCTTTCGACAAGCACAACATCTCCAAGGTCGATCCGATCGGCGAGCGGCTCGACCCACATCGCCACGAGGCGATGTTCGAGGTGCCCCATGAAACGGCACCCCACGGCACGGTGGTTCAGGTGATCGAGCCGGGCTATCTGCTGCACGACCGCTTGCTGCGCCCGGCCAGGGTCGGCGTTGCCAAGGCACTGCCCAAGGCGGCGGAGCCGAAGACGCCCGAAGAGAATCAGGGCGAAGACGAGCCGAAGCTCAAGTCATCCGCCTGATCGGCGATTGCCTTCAAGCTATCCCAGCCGCTCAGCCACCGGATCGTGCGCGCGCTGCTTGCGCTTGCCGAGGCTCTGGCTGCGCACGGCGTAGCAGTAGACGCAGCCGTGAGCACAGGTGTCGTAGGCGCCGATATCCTTTGATTGGGCGCAGAGGCAGCCCGGTCGATTGCCCCGAATTCTTGCCGAGATGGAACGGCCGGCGACAGCTGACAGTCGCTCGCCATCGATGCAGCGTGCTGGGGTTAGAGATGCCGACAGTAGATCTGGCTGACTGCACAGGCTGGGGGTCATGCCGTGTTGCCGGGCGGTCTCTGCCAGGCTCGTCAAGAGCGTTGCTTTGACCTCCGGCTCCGCATCCCACCAGGTAAAGCCGTGGTCTCGCGCGGCCCGCTCGCTGTTGCGCCTGGTCTTGGCATAGATCTGGGCAAAGGACAGCACGACCTCGTCGCAGGCGCCGGCCAACTCGTCAGCCAAGCGCTCGAACTGGCTCAAATGCCATGCGGGCGGTGTCAGACTGGTCAGAAAGACCGGATCGTAGCGCCAGACGACCGCCTTTGGCCCATAGCGCCGGGCCAGCTCCCGGACAGCCGCTATGGCCCGTTTGCCCTCGATCACCGAGCGCTCGAGGGGCCGCGGATAGCCGGTGATGGTGTACTGCACGACGAAGGGCGTGCCGCGGCGGCTGAGGGCTTCCAAGACCGGGGTGAACGGCAGGCTGTTCCGGGTCCAGAACACGAAGCCCTGGACCGCTTCCGCGTCAAGCCGGACCAGACTTTCCGGCCCGCCGTAAGGATTGGCGACCCGGCAAAAACCGGCCTCCAGGCGGGCCTGAAACCAGTCGCCGTAGAACGCCGGGATGTCCGTGCGGTAGCTGGCTGAGATGATCACCGTACGACCCGAATCAGTGAGTCTCGCCGCTGTCGTCGGCATCGCGCCCCGCCTTTTCGCGACGGCGTTTTGCTTCGCGGCGTCCGAGCAGACGAAAAAACAAGTATAGCAGGGCCGAGGTCAGCGCTACCCCAGCCCCGACATTTTTGACGGCCTCGGAGCGCGCCAGGAGGTCGCCGGAGATCGACAGCAGCACGCCTGCGACCGTGCTGATTGCCAATACCACAAGGATCGCCCGGTGAATCCCGTCGCCGGGCTGTTTGAGGGGGTCTCGGGCCATATCTTAGCCTAACACCATAAAGGTCATCGTTCTGCCCGCCGCAAATCGGCTTATGGTTAAGATTTGGTTGAGAATGATAGTCTATTTGAGGGGGTTGGTGGCTTGCAGCGCGGCTCAAGGTGCCTATATATCCCGCGAAGCCTCACGGCAACGTGATTCCAACCGTTTAGGGACCCGGTGGCGGCGCTTGCAAGCAAGGCCGCCCGGCTGGTCTGCTGTATAAGGGGATCGACATGAGTAAAGTGATCGGTATCGACCTCGGCACCACCAACTCCTGTGTCGCGGTCATGGACGGCAAGGACCCCAAGGTCATCGAAAATGCCGAGGGTATGCGCACCACGCCCTCGATGGTCGCTTTCAGCGATTCTGCCGAGCGACTGGTCGGCCAGCCTGCCAAGCGCCAGGCGGTGACCAATCCAGAGAACACCCTGTTCGCCATCAAGCGCCTGATAGGCCGCGGCTACGACGATCCGATGACCAAGAAGGATCTCGAGCTGGTGCCTTACAAGATTATCAAGGCCGACAACAACGACGCTTGGGTCGAGGCAAACGGCAAGAAGTACAGCCCGAGCCAGATCTCGGCCTTCATCCTGCAAAAGATGAAAGAGGACGCCGAGTCCTACCTGGGCGAGAACGTCACGCAAGCGGTCATCACCGTGCCGGCCTACTTCAACGACTCCCAGCGCCAAGCGACCAAGGACGCCGGCAAGATTGCCGGTCTCGAGGTGCTCAGGATCATCAACGAGCCGACCGCGGCCGCGCTCGCCTACGGGCTTGAGAAGAAGAGCGGTGGCACCATCGCGGTCTACGACTTGGGTGGCGGCACCTTTGATATCTCGGTGCTTGAGATCGGCGACGGCGTGTTCGAGGTCAAATCGACCAACGGCGACACCTTCCTGGGTGGCGAAGACTTCGATAAGCGGGTCATCGACTACCTGGCCGAAGAGTTCAAGAAGGAGCAAGGCATCGACCTGCGCGGCGACCGCCTTGCCTTGCAGCGCCTCAAGGAGGCGGCCGAGAAGGCCAAGATCGAGCTCTCCTCGGCCCAGGCAACAGAGGTCAACCTGCCCTTCATTACGGCCGATCAGAGCGGCCCCAAGCACCTCACCATGAAGCTGACCCGGGCCAAGCTCGAGGCGCTGGTCGAGGACCTGATCCAGAAAACCATGGGCCCGGTCAAATCGGCCATGAAGGACGCCGGCCTCTCGCCTGGCGAGATCAACGAGGTCATTTTGGTCGGCGGCATGACCCGCATGCCGCGTATCATCGAGACGGTGAAGAGCTTCTTCGGGCGCGAGCCGCACCGGGGCGTCAACCCGGACGAGGTGGTCGCTATGGGCGCGGCGATCCAGGCCGGCGTGCTGCAGGGCGACGTCAAGGACGTGCTGCTGCTCGACGTCACGCCCTTGTCGCTCGGTATCGAGACCTTGGGCGGCGTCTTCACCAAGCTGATCGACCGTAACACGACGATCCCGACCAAGAAGAGCCAGGTGTTCTCCACCGCCGAGGACAACCAACAGGCGGTGACCATCCGCGTGTTCCAGGGTGAGCGCGAGATGGCGGCCGACAACAAGCTGCTCGGCCAGTTCGACCTGGTCGGCATTCCTCCGGCTCCGCGCGGTCTGCCTCAGGTCGAGGTCACCTTCGACATCGACGCCAACGGTATCGTCAACGTCTCGGCCAAGGACAAGGCAACCAACAAGGAGCAAGCGATCCGCATCCAGGCCTCCGGTGGCCTCAGCGACAACGACATCGAGCAGATGGTCAAGGACGCCGAGGAGCACGCCGAGGAGGATAAGAAGCGGCGCGAGCTGGTCGAAGCCAAGAACCAAGGCGAGGCCTTGATCCACACCACCGAGCGCACCCTCTCGGAGTCCGGCGATAAGATTGGCGACGAGCACAAGGCGCCAGTCGAGGCGGCCATCGAGGAGCTACGTGGCGCGCTTCAGGGCGAGGACGTGGACGACATCAAGGCGAAGACCGAAGCCCTGGCGCAGGTCGCCATGAAGCTTGGCGAACAGCTCTATCAAGCCGGTGACGCCGGCGGTCCGGATGACGCCGCAGGCCCCGGCCCGGATGCCGGCGGTGACGCCGGCGGAGCCTCTGGCGGCAGCGACGAAAACGTTGTCGACGCCGACTTCGAGGAGGTCGACGACGACAAGAAGGGCAAGAGCGCCTGATTGTACAGAGCATGAGGGTCGGAAGACCTTGGCGCAGTTCAGCCAGGGCTCCGACCCTCGTTCCATTGACCGCCCGGTGAGCGGGTAGTAGAGGCCGAGTCACTGTCGATGGCCAAGCAGGACTATTACGAAACCCTCGGCGTCAGCAAGAATGCCACTGACCAGGAGCTGAAGAGCGCCTACCGTAAGCTGGCCATGAAGTGCCACCCGGACCGCAATCCGGGCGACTCCAAGGCCGAGCAACGCTTCAAGGACTTGAGCGAAGCCTACGGGGTCCTCAAGGACAAGGAGAAGCGCGCGACCTACGACCGATTCGGGCACGCCGCGTTCGAGAACGGCGGCGGTGGCGGGCGCGGCCAGGCGGGCTTCGATTTTAACTTTGCGAGCGGCTTCGCCGACATTTTCGACGAGATGTTCGGCGAGTTCGGCGGTGGCCGGCGCGGCGGCGGACCGAGCCGGGGCGCTGATCTGCGCTACAACATGCAGGTTTCGCTCGAAGAGGCCTTCAACGGCAAGAGCGCCCAGATTCGCGTGCCGACCAGCGTCGCTTGCGACGCTTGCAACGGTTCGGGCGCCGAGCCGGGTAGTTCGCCGACCACCTGCTCGACCTGCCAGGGCCGAGGCCGGGTGCGCGCTCAGCAGGGGTTCTTTTCGATTGAGCGCACCTGCCCAACTTGTCATGGCCAGGGTCAGGTGATCGACGATCCTTGTCGGGCCTGCGACGGGCATGGGCGGGTGCACAAGGAAAAGACGCTCCAAGTCAACATTCCCGCGGGCGTCGAAGACGGCACCCGTATTCGGCTCGCCGGCGAGGGCGAAGCCGGTCTGCGCGGCGCCGCGCCCGGTGATTTGTACATCTTCCTTTCGATCGACCCACACCGCCTGTTCCGGCGTCAGGCTGCCAACACCTACTGCCAAGTGCCGATTCCGATGACCACGGCAGCCCTCGGCGGCTCGATCGAGGTGCCGACCATCGATGGTTCCAGGGCTCGGCTCTCGATCAAGGCCGGCACACAATCCGGCCAGCAATTCCGCCTGAGGGGCAAAGGGATGAGCGTGCTGCGCAGCCCCTCGCGCGGCGATCACTATATCGAGGTCCAGGTCGAGACCCCGGTCAATCTGACCAAGCGCCAGCAGGAACTCTTGCGCGAGTTCAGTGAGGAATCCGATGACCGGCAAACGCACCCGGAATCGGAGGGTTTCTTCTCCAAGGTCAAGGAATTCTGGGAAGACCTGACGGACTAGGCGCCATTGGGGCCGCAGTCGCGTCAAGAAGGGGGCACGATCATGGATCCACTGGAGATCGGCGTGGTCGGCTGTGGTGGGGCGATGGGCCTCATCGTGGCACGCTTGGCGGCCGAGGGCGACGAGACGGCGCTTGCCGGCGGGGTCGAGCGGCCCGGCGCGGCGGTGGTCGGCCGGGACTTGGGCATGCTGACCGGACAAGGCGAAAGCGGCATCACCGTCGGCGACGACCCGGTTGCGCTCTTTGCTCGGGCCCAGGCGGTCATCGACTTCACCGCGCCCGCGGCGAGTGCCGCCTATGCCGAGTTGGCGGCGCAAAATCAGGTGATCCACGTGATCGGCACAACCGGCCTTGGCGACGAGGAGCTGGCGGCGATCGAGCGCGCCGCCCGCCATACGGCGATCGTGCTGGCGCCCAACATGAGCCTTGGTGTGACGCTCTTGACCGGTCTGGTTGAGCAGGTCGCCCGGTCGCTCGACGAGGACTATGATATCGAGGTGCTTGAGATGCACCACAGGCGCAAGGTCGACGCGCCATCGGGCACCGCGCTGGCGCTTGGCCGCGCGGCCGCTGCCGGGCGCCGGGTGGCGCTCGAGGAGGCAGCCCAGAAGGTGCGCGACGGCCACACGGGAGCCCGGAAGCGCGGCGATATCGGCTTCGCCACCCTGCGCGGCGGCGATGTGGTTGGCGACCATACGGTGATCTTCGCGGCCGAGGGCGAACGCCTCGAGTTGACCCACAAGGCCTCCAGTCGTGAGGTCTTCGCTCGGGGCGCGCTCAAGGCGGCGCTTTGGGCGCGCGACAAGGCGCCGGGCCTTTACGGCATGGGCGACGTGCTCGGCCTGTCCTGATCCGCTTCGGCGGTCTGCAGCAACCATTTGGTGAAGCGCCGAATCTTCGGCAGCTCTGCGCGTGCTTTGGGGCAAACGATCCAATAGGCAAACTCGGCAGGTACAGCCTCGTTCAAGGGCCGCACCAAGCGGCCGGCGGCGAGATCCAGGGCCGCCAAGGCGCTGCGGGCGAGCGCGACCCCTTGGGCCGCAACGGCGGCGTCAATCGCTAGGCTCGTTTGATTGAACACCGGACCATGGTCGAGATCGATGCCTTCGAGGCCCGGCGCCGCGCGCTGGAGCCAATGGCCCCAGCCTTCTCGGCTGCGGTCTTGAATCAGGACCTGGCGCGCGAGATCGGCCGGCGACTTGAGAGGCGGACCATTGGCCAGCAAGGCCGGGCTGCAGACCGGGAAGAGCTCCTCGCTGCAAAGCTTGGTGACAGCCAGTTCGGGCCAGGACCCGGTACCGTGGCGCACCGCCAGGTCGATACCGTCGCCGGCGAAGTCCACATGGGCCATCGCGGCGCTGATCCTGAGATCCAGATCCGGGTGGTCGGCCAAGAAGGCGCCGAGACGGGGCACCAGCCATTTGGTCGCGAAATTGGGCGAGACGCTCACGGTCAGCACCGTTGGCCGGCTGGTAGGCCGGATCGCCTCGGCCCCGGCGCGCAGTCGCTCGAGCGCCTCACGCACGAAAGGCAGATAGCTTTGGCCGGCCTGGGTTAGGGCTAGACCACGACCTCGGCGGGCGAAGAGTGGCGTGCCGAGCCTTGCCTCCAGATCGCGGATCTGGTGGCTGATCGCCCCCTGGGTCAGATTTAGATCGCGCGCCGCGGCCGTGAAGTTGAGGCGGTTTGCGGCCGCCTCGAAGGCCCTAAGCGCCGCCGTGGAGGGTATTGTATCGATCATTCTTAATTATGAGAAATCCTCATCGAATGACAAAATATTGTAGCTTTTCAAGGGTACAATAACGGATCACTATGAGAAATCCTATTCAAATGTCACGAAGGGTCAGCGCCCGATGAGCCATTCTCCTTTGGCCCTGTCTGCCGCCGAACTCGCTGCCACGATCGGATCGCCGGCGGCTCCTTGGATCATCGATGTGCGACGCCGAGAGGCATTTGAGGCGGCCGAAAGGATGATCGCCGGGGCGTGCTGGCGGGATCACGCCAGCGCCGCGCAATGGGCTTCGGCGCTGCCGCCCGGGCCGCTCGTGGTCTACTGCGTTCATGGCCATCAAGTCAGCCAGATCTCGGCCGCCCTGCTTCGCGGCGCCGGCCGTTCCGCGCGCTATCTGGCGGGCGGATTCGAGGGGTACCGGGATCAGGGGGGCGAGACCATGTCCCGGGCCGCTCTTACCGCGGGCGGTCACTGGGTCACCGCCGATCCGCCGTCCCCAGGGGCCTTGGCTTGCGCGTGGTTGATTCGGCGCTTCATCGACCGGCGCGGCGAGATTCACTTTGTCGAGACCGAATGGGCCGTAGCCGCGGCGAAGGAGATCGGCGCAGCGACCTTTGCGCTCTCCAAAGAAACTGAGGCATTTGATGAGATGCGTCACGCCTATGGCATCGGGTTGCTTGCGCTCGAGGGTATCGGCGAGGGACTCGAGCATGTTCTCGACGGCCTGATCAAGCTTCATGGACCCGGAGACACGTTACTTGAGCAGTCGGCCGCGGTCTTCGATGCCATCTACGCCATACGATGAGCGTCCCGCGATCAGAGGTGACCTTTGGACAGGCCTTTTGGGTTTGGCTCAAGATCGGCCTTATGAGCTTTGGCGGCCCAGCCGGCCAGATCGCCCTGATGCACCGCACCCTGGTCGAGCAAAAGCGCTGGATCAGTGAGAGCCGTTTCCTGCACGCCCTGAACTATTGCATGCTCCTGCCCGGCCCCGAGGCCCAGCAGCTCGCGGTTTACGTCGGCTGGCTTCTGCATGGTATTGCCGGCGGCCTGGTCGCCGGAATTCTCTTCGTGCTGCCCGGCGCCCTGGTCATGCTGGCACTGAGCATCCTCTACGTTCTGTTTCAGGACCTGATCGCGGTCGAGGCTCTGTTCTTCGGCATCAAGGCTGCGGTTCTCGCGGTGGTCGTGGAGGCCGTCCTGAGGATCGGCCGCAAAGTGCTCAAGAATCAGACCATGGTGGCGATCGCAGTGCTGGCCTTTGTCGCGATCTTTTTTTTCGACTTGCCCTTTCCGGTGATCGTCGCGGTGGCCGGTGTGAGTGGCCTGCTTGGTGCGCGCCTGGCCCCCGAGCGCTTTTCCGTGCTTGGCGGCGACGGCGACGACGAGGCGCTGCCGGAGCGTCATCCGCCAGTCGGCCGCGCCGTCAAGACGGTCCTGGTCTGCGCGCTGCTATGGAGCACGCCGGTCGTGCTCGCCGCCCTTTGGCTCGGACGGGACTCGGTCTTCGTGGCCGAAGGGGTGTTCTTCTCCAAGCTCGCGGTGGTCACCTTCGGCGGCGCCTACGCGGTGCTCGCCTACATGGCGCAGCAGGCGGTCGAGGTTTATGGCTGGCTCGAGCCGGGCGAGATGCTAGATGGCCTGGGCCTGGCCGAGACGACGCCGGGCCCGCTCATCATGGTGGTGCAGTTCGTCGGCTTTCTCGGCGCCTACCGTTTTCCGGGTCCGCTCGACCCCATGACGGCCGGTGTGCTAGGCGCGGCGCTCGCTACATGGGTGACCTTCGTGCCCTGCTTTTTGTGGATATTCTTAGGTGCGCCCTATGTGGAGCGCTTGCGACGCAACCGTGCGCTGAGCGCCGCGCTTTCGGCGATCACCGCAGCCGTGGTTGGGGTGGTGCTCAACCTGGCGATCTGGTTCGGTCTGCATGTCGTCTTCGCCGAGGTGAATTCGGTCTCGGCTCACGGCCTCCGGCTGCTGGTACCGAGCCTGAACAGTCTCGACGTGGCTGCTTTGGCTCTCTCTCTGCTGGCAGCGGTGGTGCTGTTGTACTTCAAGCTCGGCATGGCGGCGACCCTCGGGCTCTGCGCCTTGGCCGGCTTGGTATGGCGCGGCGGATTGATCTGAGCCTTCTCTCTAATCGACCGGCCAGCGTGCCTCGGGCCAATAGGTTGGAAACTCCTCCCGGTACACTGTGGCGCCGATGGCTTCATAAAACGCGATTGCGCGGGGGTTCTTGCACCATACCGACCAGCGAATCATGCCGGCCTTTCCGACGCGGGCTTGCTTCGCCGCATCGGCCATGAGTGCCCGGCCGACTCCTTGGCGTCGCGCGCCAGCGCGCACATAGACATCTGGCAAGAACAGCGTGCGCAAGGCGTGGTCTGCATCGTAGCCAAAATGATAGTTGTAGTAACCGACCGCCGCGCCGTCGCGCTCGGCGATCCGGCAGGAAAAGCAAGGAGTCTCTCCAAATGCCTCGCGCAGGAAGATCTCACCCCAAGGCTTGCGGTCCTCCGCCGCCAGGGCACTGCCATCAAGGGAGCAGATGTAGGTTTCGTTCTCCAAGGTCATCTGGTCGATGAGCGTGGCGTCTGCTTCGGTAGCGTCTCGGAAGGTAACGCTCATGCCAGATCGGGCGCGCGGCGGACCTTCCGCAAGGCATCGCGCAAGGCCTTGGCCAGGTCGAGTCGCTCGTCGAGTGTGAGGAACTTGCCGATCGCCAGGCTCTTGCCATGGGAGCGCACCACCAGCTGACTGTCCCGGCGGGGCGGATCGTCCATGAGAACCTGCAGCCAGGACGGCTGAAAATGCCACTCGGATACGCTGCCCCAATGATCGACCCGGTGGATCAGCAGACGTTCACGTGTCAGGTGCAGCGTCTCGTAGGCGCGACCGTGCCGGTAGTTGATCTTGAACGCAAGGTAGATCAGCAGCACGTCGAGACCAAGGAAGCCGATGACTGGCCAAGCACCGGCCAGATAGAAGCCCAGCCCGGCCGAGAAGCTAACAAAGCAGATCGCCAACATCAGAATCACGAAGCCACGCGGCGAGAGGCTGCGATGTGGTGTCAGCACCGCGTCGAACAGCACTGCTTCGTCGTCGGTTTCGGGTGTTTGTCGTGCATCGTCCATGGCCAGACGCAATCCTAAATCCGGGCGTGAGTCGAAGGCAAGCCATTGGCGTCGCCGACCGCGGCCATTAGAGTGAGACCATGAAACGTGCCGACATCGCCCTTTTCTTTGACAAGCTCGCCGAGCAGATCGGCACCCCCAAGGGCGAACTCGACTACGTCAACCCCTACACCTTGCTGGTCGCGGTTGTGCTGTCGGCCCAAGCCACCGACGTTGGGGTCAACAAGGCGACCAAGCCGCTCTTTAAGATCGCCGACACGCCGGAAAAAATGTTCGCCCTCGGCGAAGCGCGCCTGAAGGACTACATCAAGACGATCGGGCTCTACAATTCCAAGGCCAAGAACGTCATCGCGCTGTCTCGCATCCTGATCGAGCAACATGACAGCCGGGTGCCGCGGGAGCGTGAAACCTTGGAAACCCTGCCGGGAGTCGGGCGCAAGACTGCCAACGTGGTGCTCAATATCGCCTTTGGCGAGCCGACCATTGCGGTCGACACTCACGTCCTGCGTGTTTCCAACCGCACCGGTCTCGCGCCCGGCAAGACGCCTCTTGCCGTGGAGCTCAAGCTGGAGAAGGTGGTGCCGAAGGACCGCAAGCTCCATGCGCATCATTGGCTGATTCTGCACGGCCGCTACGTCTGTAAGGCGCGCAAACCCGACTGCCCGGCCTGCGTCGTGCATGACATTTGCGCCTACAAGGCTAAGGCCACCGCCGAAGCGCCGGCCAAATCAGCTCGTCGGCGTGCCTAGCTGCGCGCGCAGGACTTGATTGAGGCAGGGCCGGGTGTCGACCTTCGCGCCAGCCCGGTCGCGCGCTTCCACATAGGTGACCCGGCCGCCCGCGGCCTCGTCGTAGAGCACAACATCGAGCACGCAGGCTCCGGTGCGATACTGCCAAATTTGGGCGGGCGTTTCCCGGCGGACCAGCTCGGGCCGGCCCAGCAGACCTTCGAGGTCCACCGGATCGAGTCCCATCAGACGGTCCGGGTCGTCGTCGATCACGGGCTCCGGCGGCAGGGCCGCCAGGCTCTCGGCCGGTTCCGGTGCAGGCTTGGCAGCCGGGGCGCTCGCCTGCTTGGTGCCGGCCGGCGGGGTCGCGCAAGCGGTAAGCAGACCCAGGGCACCACCAAACAGCAGCGCCCGGGTCCAGCTTTGAAGCTGCCGGCTGTCGGCCACCATCCAGCCGATCTCTTAACGGAGCTGCCTTAAGCGCTCTCTACTGCGCCTTCGGACTCATCGTCGTCCAGCGGGCCTTCGGCCAAGCGGCTCTCGACCTCGGCCTGGATCGCGCTGGCGCCAGACGTCTCGGCGACCATGGCGGCGCTCGGCTCGATCTCTTCCATCGTGCCCGAAATTCGGCCGCCGCGCTCGATCTCCATCTGGGCGTAGCGCAGGGAGCCGACCAATCGACCGGTGGCGCGCATGGTCAGCTGGCCGTGCACGGTCAGATCGCCCTCGAAGCGTCCGCTGATGTCCGCGTGATCGACCGAGGCCGAGCCCTTGTAAAGGCCAGTGGCGCTGATCTGAAGTGCGCTGCATTCGGTGTTGCTGGATTCAACCTGGCCCTCAACCACGAGCTTTTGGCAGGACTTGATCTCGCCGGATAGCGAGATGTCCTGGCCCACCACCAGCTTGCGGCCTTCATTCGTGCTCGGCTCCGGCGGTGCCATCGGCTCGATCCGGCGTCCCGGGCTCGGGATCGGATCGGCTGGACGGCGAATCGGCTCCTGCGGGGCCGCCGCCGCTGGGCGTGCCGCCTCGGGCGTGGCAACCCGGGCTGGGCGCTTGGGCGCGGGTCGTGCCGCGGGACGGGTTGGCGGAATCGCGACGCCTTCGGCTTCCATGCTCTCTTCCGTCGTGCCGGCCCTATCCCCCAGATCTGGTGTCCTACGCTTGCCGAACATGTTTTTCCTGTTCCTTTCTTTAGGAGTAGCGCCCTTTGGGGGGCGCGGCTTGCCCGTCATTTTCCAGCCACCTTTCGGTTATGCCGAAGCAGCTCGAAGACGTGCAGCATGAACGCCGTGGCCACGATCGGCGTGATGAGATTGACAAGGGGAATCGTAAAGAGGAAGGCGATGAGGACCCCCGCCCAAAAGACGCGGTTCCGGTAGGTCTTTCGCAAGAGGCCAACATCCTCATGCGCAAGCCGCCGCACCGCCACGAGTTCGAAATATTCGCGGCCGAGAAGATACCCATTCACAATGAAAAATACAAAGAGGTTAACGAAAGGTATAAAATAGAACGGAAGCATCACCAAATTGACCAAAACCGTCACAATGGCCAGTTTGATCGCGTCTTTCGCCGCTTCCATGACCGGCTGATCGCGCGGCACCGGTAGGTTCGGGTAGTGACGCCGCTCGACCGCCCGGGCGATATCTTCCAGCATGAAGCCGAGCGCTAGCCCGACGATGGCGGGAAACACCAAGAAGCTGCCGACCAGGATCGCCGAGACCGCGACCGCGCCGAACAGCCATTCGGCCGTCGTGCCGAGCCAGCTGGTGCTGTTGGCAGCGACCCATTCGGACAGCAGGTCGCCAACCCAGGACAAGCCGAACCAAGACGCGATCCAGACCGCGATGAAGATACCGATAGAGATCAGGAGGGACCTGCCGAGCACCTTTCGGAAGGTTGGGTCCGAGCATTGGCCGATCGACTTGAAAAGCGCGGAAAGCATGTCCCAAGACCATTTGGTCGGCGCCGCGCCCGCTCGCAAGAGATGACACGCAAAAGGCCGTCGAGCGACCGTGCTTGCCGGCGAATCGGGCGTAGCTATACTGCAGCCCGAATCGCACGAAATGTGGTGAGCCGTCCAGATGCAAAATGAAGTTATCGACGTTGTCGGCATCGGCAACGCAATCGTCGACGTCTTGAGCCAGGCCGACGATGCCTTTCTCGATCGCGAGGGGCTCGCCAAGGGCGCCATGACCTTGATCGACGGCGCGCGTGCCGAATCGCTCTATGCGGCGATGGGGCCGGCCCGGGAGGTCTCGGGCGGCTCGGCCGCCAATACCATGGCAGGCCTGGCGGCCCTGGGCGGCAAAGGCGCCTTCGTTGGCAAGGTGCGCAACGATCAGCTGGGCGGCATCTTCCGCCACGACATTCGCGCTGCCGGCGTCGATTTCGATACGCCGGCCGCGACCAATGGCCCGCCGACGGCGCGCTGCCTGGTGTTCGTCACGCCCGATGCCCAGCGCACCATGAGCACCTATCTCGGCGCCTGCATCGATCTCGGGCCCGACGACCTGGACGCGGACCAGATTCAACGTGCCAAGATCCTCTACCTCGAGGGCTATCTCTGGGACCCGCCGCGCGCCAAGGAGGCCTTTCTCAAGGCCGCCCAGCTGGCCCATGGCGCGGGGCGCAAGGTTGCGCTCAGCCTGTCCGATCCCTTCTGCGTCGAGCGCCATCGCAGCGAGTTTCGCGACCTGGTCGAAAACCACGTAGATCTGCTGTTCGCCAATGAACAGGAGCTCTGCTCGCTCTATGAAGTGGACTCTTTCAACGAGGCCCTTCAAGCGGCACGCGGCGCCTGTGAGCTGGCTGCCTTGACCCGCAGCGAGAAAGGCTCGGTGATCTGTCAGGGCGAAGAGATCCACGTGGTTGACGCCGAGCCGGTTGGGCGGGTGGTCGATACCACCGGGGCCGGCGATCTCTTCGCCGGCGGCTTCCTGCACGGATATGCCCAGGGGCGCAGCCTCTACGATTGCGGGCGCATCGGCGCCATCGCCGCGGCCGAGGTGATCTCCCATTTCGGCGCTCGGCCCGAGATTTCCTTGGCCGATCGCGTGGCGGAGCGCATGGCCTGAGCGCCGGGGCCGCTGATGGCTGAGACCGCCGGAGCCCGCCGCGGCTGGGGCGATGCACTCGCGGTCTATCTGAACCGCCGGGTCATCGCCATGGCATTCCTCGGTTTCTCCGCCGGGCTACCGTTCCTGCTGATCTTCGGGACCTTGTCGGCGTGGCTCACCGAGGCGGACGTTAGCCGCACGACGATCGGCTTCTTTAGCTGGGTCGGAATCACATACTCAATCAAGGTGTTTTGGGCGCCGGTTGTCGACCGCCTACCGCTGCCTATCCTGAACAGAGTGCTGGGCCGCCGGCGCAGCTGGATGCTGGTGGCCCAGATAACGATCGCACTGGGCCTCTTTCTCATGGCCCACACGGACCCGGCGCAAAATCTCGAGCGAGTCGCCTTGCTCGCCTTTCTAGTGGCCTTCGCTTCGGCGACACAGGACATCGCGGTCGACGCTTACCGGATCGAGGCAGTCAACCGGGACCTGCAAGGTGCCATGGCAGCGACTTATCAAGGCGGTTACCGAATCGGCGTGCTCCTGGCCGGCGCCGGCGCGCTCTATCTGGCGGAGTTTTATTCTTGGCCGGTTGCCTACATGGTCATGGCCGCAGCCATGGGGATCGGTGTGGTCACGGTGGCGGTGATCCGCGAACCGGAGGTGGAGATTGCATCGGAGACCCGGGCCCGCGAGGCGAAGCTCTTCGGGTCGCTGGGTGGCGACGCCGAGGTGGGCGGCCAATGGCGACGCCTTGCCCAATGGTTCGCCGGGGCGGTGGTCGCGCCCTTCGTCGACTTCTTCGCGCGCAACGGCACGGCTGGCTTGATCATCTTGGCCTTCGTCGGGCTCTACCGTTTGAGCGACATCAACCTGGGCATCATGGCCAACCCATTCTATCTGGACATGGGCTTCACCAAGGCCGAGATCGCCAATGTGACGAAGGTCTTCGGGGTGCTCATGACCATGGCCGGTGCCTTCTTGGGCGGCCTCCTGGTGGCCCGCTACGGCATTCTGCGGCCGCTGCTCCTGGGCGCCCTGCTGGTGCCGATCACCAACCTGCTCTTCATCGTGCTGGCGCTGAGCGGGCCAGACCTGGCATTGCTGACCATGACTATCGGCGCCGACAATCTCTCGGCTGGGCTCGCCGGCTCGGCCTTCATCGCCTATCTCTCGAGCCTCACCAACACGGCCTACACGGCGACCCAGTACGCGCTTTTTAGCTCGCTTTTCACCTTGCCGGGCAAGCTGGTCGGCGGCTTCTCCGGGGTGGTCGTGGACGCCGCCGGCTACCCGGTCTTCTTCGCCTATGCCTCGGCGCTCGGCCTGCCGGCGATCGTCCTGGTGCTGGTCCTGATGGCGCGAGCACGCCGATCAGGCTAAACTTGCGTGTCATGGCCGATCGGCGCATCGAGATATTTCAGGGCGACATCACGCAGCTTGCGGTGGGCGCCATCGTCAACGCGGCCAACAGCCAGTTGGCGCCCGGCGCTGGGGTGTGCGGCGCGATCCACCGGGGCGCCGGACCGGAGCTTGCCCAGGAATGCGCTGCCATCGGCGGCTGTCCGACCGGCGAGGCCCGAATCACCGGCGGCTACGGCCTACCGGCCAAGCACGTCATTCACACCGTCGGGCCAGTGTGGCACGGCGGCGGCCAGGACGAGGACCGGCTGCTTGCCGCCTGCTACCGCTCGAGCCTGGATCTCGCCCGAGCAAGCGGCCTCGCGTCGATTGCCTTTCCGGCCATCTCGACCGGGGTCTACGGCTATCCTCTGGAACGCGCCACCGGGATCGCGGTCGATGCCGTGAAGGCCTGGCTAGCCGAGGATGAGAGCTTCGATCGGGTTGTTTTCGCGGTGTTTGGCGAGGCTGCGGAACAGGCCTACCGGGCGGCACTCGGCGAGGCCTAGCTTGGCGTTGCAGCGCCTGCCTCGTGCCCAATTGGCCCTCCTCGACGTGCTCGGGCTGCCCTTCGTCGTGATCCCTGCGCTTTGGGTCCTGCTCACACGGATCTGGGCGGCACTTTTCCGGGTGGATCCGGGCGCCACCATGGCGGAGCCGTTGGGCTATCTCTGGGTGTTCCTGCTGACGATCGCCTGGGCCTGGTTGCATCTGCGGCTGCGCCAGGCAATGGATCGCCAGCCCGTGCGCGTGGCCTCGACCGGCGTGGCTGCGTCAGTTCTCACGCTTTTGTTGGTTGCCGCATGGTTCGTTGCGGCTATGGGTATGATGATCGCGCAGATGCTTCTTTGGAAGCTTTTAGGGGTTTCTTCGCAGTCCAGCGCCGAGGATCGATGGGCCGTCAGTCCAGATACCCTGTTGTTATGCTTGAGTTTTGTGATGATTTTAGTGCCCTTCATGCAGTCAACCTTTCGCTTAACCCGTGGGCACTTGCCAAAGGGCCGGTACTAGGATATGATCCATTAATTAAACATTTAATTAATGGATCATATCATGGCCATCCAGCAGTCAAATCAAATCTCCCGTTCGGTCAATGGCTCGGAGTCAGACGCCCAACGGCGCCGACGCGGCGAGCTGATCGGGGCGACCATTGAAACCATCGCGGAGCACGGGCTCTCTAACCTGACCCTGGCCAAGGTGGCCAAGCGGGCCGGATTAACAGGGGCCATGGTCAACTTCCACTTTGCCGGCAAGGAGGCCCTGCTGGTCGCCACCTTGCGCGGGCTCTACGAAGAATACGAAGGCGCTGTGGAGGCGGCCCTCGCCGCGGCCGGTGACGACCCGGCAGCCGCCCTCGAAGCTCTGGTCGAGGCCCATTTCGACCCGGCTCTGTCGGACCCGAGCAAGATCGCCGTGTGGACCGCCTTCTGGGGCGAGGCGCGGGCACGCGAAGACTATATGGCGCTCTGCGGTCAGCGAGACGACGCATTGGACCAGCGCACGGAAGCCTTGTGCCGCCAAGTGATCGAGCGCGACGGCTATGACCACTTGGACCCGGCTGCCATGGCCGGAGGCTTGAGCGGCCTCCTGGAGGAGACCTGGCAAGGCTTTCTGGTCGACGACAGCATGGCCGAACGGGCCGAGCGTCGACGACTCTGCCGCGCCTATCTGAGCGGCATCTTTCCCAAGAGCTTTCCGCTCGAGACCAAGAGCGCCGAAAGCGAAGCTTCACACCCAATCGAGAGCAGTGATTGGGACCGCAGCACGCTTGCGCCCTGGACCTACCGTACGGAAGAGTTCACCGCGCTTGAGAAGGAAAAGATTTTCCGCCGCCACTGGCTGTTGGTCGGACACGAGAGCGAAGCGCCCGAGCCGGGCGACTATCTGACCTTCGAGGCGGTCGACGAGCGTGCCGTGGTGGTGCGCGGCAGGGACGGCGTTTTGCGTGCCTTCCACAACATCTGCCGCCACCGGGCCTCAAAGGTGTTAACCGAGCGCCAGGGGCACTGCAGGGCCGCCATGGTTTGCCCCTTCCACGGCTGGAGCTACGACCTCAATGGCCGACTCAAGGGCATTCCGGCCGCCGATACCTTCGGGGACTTGGACGCCAAGAAGATCGGTCTGAAGGCGATTGAGGTGGAGCTGTGGCAAGGCTTCGTCTTCATCCGCTTCGGCGGCAAAGGCCCCTCGGTCGCGGAGCATTTTGGCCCCTACGAAGCCGAGCTGGCGCCCTACCGGCTGCCCGAACTGCAGCCGCTCTACGAATACTGGCAGCATGAAACGGCGCTCGATTGGAAAACCGTCCACGATGTGGACAACGAGGGCTATCACGTGCCGATCGCCCACCCGGGCCTGCACCGCCTGGTCGGCACCAGCTATTACGACGAGGTTCTAAGCCACCACGTTGGGCGATCCTGGTCGATCTTGCGCGAGGAAATCTCGCCACGATGGAGCGAAGGTCTCTACCAGCGCCTGTTGCCGAACATGGAGCACTTGCCGGAAAGTCATCGGCGGGCCTGGCTATACTACGCGTTTCAGCCCAACCTCTCGATCGCCTTCTATCCCGACTGCGTCGACTTCTTCCAGGCCTTTCCGATTGCGCCGGGCCGATGCCTCATGCGTGGCCGCACCTACGCCCTGCCCGATGACCGACGCGAGATGCGCGCGGTCCGCTACCTCAATGACCGCATCAACAAGCGGGTCGGTGAGGAGGACCGTGACATCGCCGCCTGGTCGGCCGCAGGCATGCATTCGAGCGGTTTCGAAGGCTCGATTCTTTCGGACAAGGAAGTGGGCGTGCGCGCGCTCCACGACTTCATCCGCGCCGAGATACCGGTCGCGCGCAGCGAGCAGCCGCCGGCAATCGGCAGAGTCGCAGACCAAAATCGCCGCATGGGGGGTTAAAGCTTGAACGGAATGGTGAGCGCGATACCCGGCCAAGCGTAGATCGCGGCGATTGCGCCCAGCATCATCAGGATGAAGGGCCAAGCGCCGCGGATCACTTCGCCGAGGCTGGCCTTGGCGATGGCCTGAATGATGAAGAGGTTGAGCCCGACGGGCGGGCTAATCAGGGCGGCCTCGATCATGATCACGAAAATCACGCCGAACCAGATCGGATCGAGCCCCAAGGGCGCCAGTGTGGGATAAAGCACGGGCGCCATGATGATCGTCATGGCGAGCGCCTCGAGAAAGAAGCCCATCACCAGCAACATCGAACAGACGATGGCCACGAAGCCGCCGGCCGTGTCCACGTTGGCGACGATCATGGTGGAGACTTCATGGGGGATGCGCATCAGCGTGATCGCCTGACCGAACACCTTGGCGCCGGCGAGGATCAACATGAGCGTGACGGTCGTGCGCATGGACTCTGCCACAGCCTCTTTGAGGCTGGCCCAGGAGAGCGAGCGTAGCACGAAGGTTGTCAGCAGGAGCGACAAGGTGAATCCAATGCCGGCCGACTCCGTAGGCGTAAAGACACCGAGATAGATTCCAAGTATGATCACTAGCGCGAGAAAGAGGGTCGGCAGGGCGCGAATTGTCGCCTTGCGCCGCTCTTCCCAGGTAGCCCGCCGCTGGGCCTCGAAACCGCCGGCGAGCTTGGCGTAGGCGACGGAAAAACCGATGAAAAGAAAGGCCATGAGCAAACCTGGCCCGATGCCGGCCAGAAACAGGCTGGTGATGCTCTCCTCGATCACCACGCCCAGCACGATCATCGGGATCGACGGCGGGATCAGGATGCCGAGTGTTCCGCCCGCAGCCAGCAGACCGTAAACGAAGTGAGGCTTGTAGCCGCGCTTGATCATCTCCGGTATCGCGATGACTCCGATCGTTGCGGCGGTCGCCACCGAACTGCCCGAGATAGCCCCGAAGATGGCGCAAGATATGACCGTAGCAACGGCAAGCCCACCGGGCCAATGGCCGACCCAAGCCTGCACCGCGCGGAAGAGGTCGCTGCCCACACCCCCTTTGAGGAGAATGTTGGACATCAATATGAACAGAGGCACCGCGAGTAGGACGAAACTGTCGATCGAGCTGTAGAGCCCCTGGGGCACCATGATCAGGGGCACGTCGTTGAACAGCAAGAGCGCAGCACCCAAGCCGCCGAGGGCGAAAGCGACCGGCAGACCGGCGAGCAGAAGGACGATCAGGATGGCGAGGACAGCGAACGCGCTCATGATCTCAAGACGGCTCGCCGCGCGTGAGCCGGATCAAAAGGGCCAGGCTCTGGAGCAGCAAAAGAGCCGCACCGATTGGAATGGCAATTTCAGACATCCACAACGGCGTACCGAGCATCGACGTTGTGATCCGCCCGATGGCAAGAGACTCGATCGTGATCAGCATGCCCCACCAGAGCGCGATTGCCGCGATGACCATGATCGCGAGCAGCGAAAAGGCTTCTGCCGCCTGTCGCCATCGTCTACCGAGCCGGTCGGTCACGAAGGTGATGCGGATCAGATGGCCCCGACGCAGAACATAGGCGGCGCCCAAATAGACCGCCCAGACCTGACAGAAACGGCTTAGCTCTTCGGCCCAGATTGTCGGCGCGGTGAAGCCATAGCGGCCGACCACCTCGAAAGTGATCATTCCGCCGATCATGACGAACAGCCAAGCGGCGACACCGGCCCCTATGTCAGCGAGACGGTCGATGGCCCTGAGCATGTCGACCTGAAGAATCAGTTCAGTTTACGAGCTTCTTCCACGAGGGCGCGACCTGTCGGTCCGGCCTCCTCGATGAAATCTTGGATCACCGACGCCGAGGCCTCCCGGAAGGCCTTGCGTTCTGCTTCGCTGAGCTCGACGACCTCCATGTCGGTGTTCTGCTTGATCCAACCGATCACCTCGGCCTCGGTTCTGGCGTAGCTTTCCACCATTTCCCGCTCCACCTGCTGTGCGGCTTGGGTGATGATCTTGCGCTGGCCCTCGTCAAGGCTTTGCCAGACATTCTCGTTGATGATGACGACGAACTCCGCCACTGCGTGGTTGGTGCGGATCATGTAGTCCATCACCTCATAGAGCTTGCGAGACTTCACCGCGGTCACGCCGGTCATGCCGGCATCGACCGTACCGCGCTGATAGGCGAGGAACTGTTCCGAGCCCGACATGACGGTCGGCGCTCCGCCCAGAGCCTTTACAAAAGCGCCCGGACCTTTGCCGAAGGCGCGGACCTTCTTGCCCTTCATCTTGGCGGGCGTGTCGATCGGCTCGTCCTTGCTCAGCATCACGGCCATGCCGAAGGGCTGCCACCAAAGTATACGCGCGCCGGTCTTCGAGACTTCGGATTCGATCGTATCGCGGATGACATGCCCCGGTTCGGTCGCCGTCACGACCGCATCGAAATCCTGGAAAACGAATGGAGAGGCAAAGAGTTCCACCGCGGGCGTGGTGCCGGAAAAGCGGGTCAGAGAAACGCTGCCCATGTCGATCGCGCCGGATGCGACCGCTTTGGCGACTTCCTTATCCTTGTAAAGCTGGGCCGAATCGAACACTTCAACTTCGATCTCTCCACCGGAGGCCTGCTCCACGAGACCCTTGAATCGGTAAAGGTTCATGGCGATTGGGTTGCTGGGCGGCAATTGCGTGGTGATGCGCAGCTTGGTCGCGGCGACTGCCGGTGTCGTGTTCAGTGCAGCGACCAAAACGACCACCGCAAGCGCTCCCACGGCCACAGCGGCTCGTCGGCTTATTGTTGCAGGCATTCCCGTTCCTTCCTTCGCGGCGTGCCGTCGGCGGTCGTTCTGCGGCTCACCTATCCGAAGCGTCGCCGTTCGACCCGACTTGGTGGTTTGTTTAGACCACAGCCGACGGAACTTTCAACGGGTAGCAAGATGAAAGGAAGGTTAAGAAGAAGACCTAGGCGGTCGGTTGCAGCGCTGGCCGCTCAAAGGGCGGGGAGCACGACCTTAAAGATGTAGGGCGACTTGGCGCCACCGGCCTGAATACGGTTCTCACCGGCCTTGAGGCGGGCGGCGTCGTCCGGTTTGCGGTCGCCGAGTTTGGTCCCGTTCACCAGCGTGCCATGGGTCGAGCCCAGATCGCGCACAACGATGCCGTTGCTCTCACGGGCAATCAAGAAGTGGGCGCGCGACAACAGAAAGGGCGAGGACTCCTCAATCAGGAGATCGGGCACGAGCACCAGACGTGGCTCTCGGCGCTCGGACATGCGGCCGACCGTGAAAGGCAGGTTGCCGATCTCCATGCCACAGTTGGGGATGGTCGCGTTCAACGCCCGATTGCCCGGGAACAGCATCAAGCGCTCGCTGTCGGCCTTGGGCGCGGCCTGATTGGTTGCCGACTCGACGATCGCCGGCGGCTCCGGCAGCTCGCTTACGCCATTCACCTCGTCTTGCGCCGGGTCTTGTGCCGGGCTGTGCGCGGCTTGATCGGTCTCCGCGCGCTCGTTGTCTTGGTCGTCCTGTAAGGCGGTGCTCAAGCGCTGGATCAGGTCGAGGGCGCTGGTACGGTCCTCGCTAACCCATTGCAGGAAGTCACCAGGCTTCAGGTGATCGATCTCGACTTCGGTGAGCGCACGCAAGGTGGCATCGCGCGGCCGGCCCGAGAGAGCTTCAACCTCGCCCACCATGTCGCCGGCCTCGAAGACCGCAACCGCGGCCTCGGCACCGTCTTGGCGCGAGATCAGCTCCGCACGGCCAGCAGCCAAGCGGCAGATCGTCCTACTTGTTTCGCCGACCCGAAAGATCACCTCCCCGGGCCGGTACTGGCGTTGTATCATCTGGTCTATAACAATCTTGTGACAGACGTTAATTATAGCGAAAAACCTTACTGCATCGTTGCTTAGCGACATTTTGATTGTCTTGGATTTGAGCTTTATTGAGCCTATCCACTACCATTGGCAGAAATATGGTTAATCTGCCGATGCCTCAAGCCTCTTGCCCGTCGCATGCGGTTGGGTGCAGCCTTAGGCCCATGGTTGCGAGTCCACCATCGGCGCGCCGGCCGCTCAGCCCAGAGACGGTCCAGGAGATCAGCGACTGGCTAGTCGAGCAGGGCCTGACCGGCGGGACGCTTGCCGCGATCCTGGCGGAGTTCTGCGACCGAATGGTCGGGAGGGGTTTCCCAATTGTGCGGGTTCATCTGTCGTTCTCCACGCTGCACCCTAACTTCTCAGCGTTCGGCTGCACCTGGCGGCGTCAGGGTGAGGTGATCCGGGACAGCTACGATATCGATGCTGCAGACCGCCAACGCTGGCAGGAAAGCCCGATCCGCCCTCTGGTGGAGGAGGGCCTCCCGAACATCCGGCGGCGCCTGGTCGGGCCCGAGGCGAAGCTGGACTATCCCATGCTGTCCGAGCTTCGAGACGATGGCGGGACCGACTGGTATGCCAACAAAGTGGCGTTCAGCGGTCTCGACACGCCGACTTCCCTGATCGGGATCGTCATGTCCTGGCTGACCGATCACCCGGAAGGATTCAGCGATCACGATGTAGCGGTGATCGAGCGCCTGACCTTGCGCCTGGCCTTGGTGGTCTACCGAGTGTCCTTGGAGCAGGTCGCGGTTAACCTTTTGGATACCTATGTGGGCCGCCAGGCGGGCCAGCACATTCTGATGGGCCGGATCCGACGCGGCGACCTGGAGCGAATCGACGCCGTGATCCTGTTCGCCGATCTGCGCGGCTTCACCAAGGCCTCGGAAACGACCCCGGCCGAGCGCCTGGTTCAAGGCCTCAACGACTACCTGGGCAGCCTGACCGAGGCGATCGAGGCGCAGGGCGGGGAGGTGCTCAAGTTCTTGGGCGACGGTCTGCTCGCAGTCTTTGTCTTGGCCGGCGCGGCGCCCGGCGCCATGTGCCAGGCGGCGCTGGCCGCCGCCGACCGGGCGCTCGCGGAGAACCGGGAACTCAACCGGGACCGTGCCGCGGCGGGCGAGCCGGTCATGCCCCTCGACATCGCGTTGCACCAGGGCGAGGTGCTCTACGGCAACGTAGGCTCGGCCAAGCGCCTGGACTTCACGGTGATCGGGCCGGCGGTCAATCAGGCGGCGCGCATCGAGGCGCTGTGCGAGCCGCTCGGCGAGCCGCTTTTGCTGTCGGCGCGCTTCGCCGGCTGCGCCGGCGTGGCGGTGCGCTCGCTCGGCACACACGCCCTGAAGGGCGTCGCCGAGCCCCAGGAAGTCTTCGCGCCGCAATCCAGCTAGTGCAACCGCGGGCCGGATCGATTAGATGTGAGGTCGTGAGACACCCGACCGCTTTCTTGGAGGAGCACCCCATGACCGAAGGCCAGAGCAAGATCGCCTTCATCGAGGCCCAATGGCACCACGAGATCGTCGAGCAGAGCCGATTCGCCTTTCTGGCCGAGCTCGAGCGCCTCGGCATTGATCCGAGCCGCGTCGAGTTATTTAAGGTGCCCGGCAGTCTGGAGATCCCGCTCCAGTCCAAGCTGCTGGCCAAGACCGGCCGCTATGGGGTGATCCTGGCCGCGGGCCTGGTGGTCGACGGCGGCATCTACCGCCATGAGTTCGTCGCCGAGACGGTGATCGGCGCCCTCATGCAAGTCCAGCTGGAGACCGAGGTGCCGGTGCTCTCGGTCGTTTTGACGCCGAAGAATTTCCACGAGAGCGACGACCACAAGCGGTTCTTCTTCGACCACTTCAAGGTCAAGGGCGCCGAGGCCGCGCAAGCCTGCGCCCAGACCCTGGAGAACCAGGCGGCGGTCAAGGAGTTGGCGGGGGCCGCTTAAGCCCGGCGCCGCGAAATCGGGCAGCGATGGACCCTTTGACGCAAGGCGCCCTGGGCGCCGCTTTGCCACAAGCCACCGCGACATCCCGCAACGGCGCGGTGGCGCTGGCCGGCTGTTTCGGGTTCCTGGCCGGAATGGCCGCCGATTTGGATGTGCTGATCCGGTCCTCTGAGGACCCGATGCTGTTCCTGGAGTATCACCGCCAGTTCACCCACTCGCTGATCTTCATTCCCCTGGGCGGTCTGGTCTCGGCCGGCATTCTCTATGTCCTGGCTGGCCGGTGGCTGCGTCTGTCCTTCCCCCGAACGCTGCTCTACTGCACGCTCGGATACGGCACCCACGGCCTGCTGGACTTCGCGACCTCCTACGGCACCATGCTGTTCTGGCCGTTCAGCCAGGAACGCTATGCGGCCAGCATCGTCTCGATCGTCGATCCCCTGCTAACCGTCCCGCTGGTGGTGCTGATTGTCCTGGCGGGAGTCAAGCGCAGGCCGCTACTCGCCCGTTTGGCGCTCGCGTGGGTTGGCCTCTACCTAACGCTGGGCGCGCTTCAGCATCTCGGCGCCCGAGAGATGACCAAGGAGATCGCCGCCGCGCGCGGCCACACGATCGAACGCCTGACGGTCAAGCCGACCTTCGGCAACATCCTGGTCTGGCGATCGGTCTACGAGTCCGAGGGGCGCTTCTACATCGATGGCCTGCGCGTCGGTCTCGCGCCGGCCGCCTTCCCCGGACCGTCGGTTGATCGGCTCGATCCGTCCCGAGATTTTCCCTGGCTCGGCCCCGAGGATCAGCAGTACCGTGATCTCGTGCGCTTCGATGACTTCAGCCAGGGCTATGTTGCCCTCGACCCCGCGCGGCCCAACGCCGTGATCGATGTGAGATATTCCTTCCTGCCCAACACCCTAGGCGCCCTCTGGTCGATTTCCTTGACGCCTGAGCGCGCGCCCGACCGGCACGTCGAGTTTCAAACCGACCGGCGCAGCGCCCGCGCTAACCTGGGGAAGCTTTGGCAGCTGATCGTTGCCGAGCGGCAGTGATGCCGCTGACGCGGCGGGGTTAGCGGCGCCCCCTAGACTTCCATCAATAGCCGCTCCGGATCCTCAATGCACTCTTTGACCCGGACCAGGAAGGTGACCGCCTCGCGGCCGTCAATGATGCGATGGTCGTAGCTCAGTGCCAGGTACATCATCGGCCGGACCTCGACCTTGCCGTTCACCGCCATGGGCCGCTCCTGGATTTTGTGCAGGCCCAAGATTCCTGACTGGGGCATATTGAGGATCGGCGTCGAGAGCAGGGAGCCGAACACCCCGCCGTTGGTGATGGTGAAGCTGCCGCCGGTCATCTCATCCATGGAGAGCTTGCCGTCCCGGCCCTTCTTGGCGAGCTCGGCGAGCGAGCCCTCGATCTCGGCGAAGGACTTCTTGTCGCAGTCGCGCACCACGGGGACCATCAGCCCGGTCGGCGTCGAGACCGCCATGCCGATGTCGTAGTACTTGCGGTAGACCAGCTCGTCGCCCTCGATCGAGGCATTGACTGCGGGGATCTCCTTAAGGGCGTTGACCACCGCCTTGGTGAAGAACGAAGTGAAGCCGAGCCGGACCCCATGCTTCTTCTCGAAGGCATCGCGATAACGCGCGCGCGCCGCCATCACCGCGCTCATGTCTGCCTCGTTGAAGGTGGTCAGCATGGCCGCCGTGTTCTGGGCCTCCTTGAGGCGCCGGGCGACGGTTTGGCGCAGACGGGTCATGCGCACCCGTTCCTCGCGCGGCGCGGCCGGCGCGCCCGTCTCGGGCGGCGGGCCCACGGTGCTGAGCGAGGTCAGGCCCAGGAAGGACTCCAGATCGCTCCGGGTGATCTTGCCGCCCGCCCCGCTGCGTGCCGCCTGGCCCGGATCCAATCCATCGACGCTGGCCGGTGGGGCGCTTGGCGCGACACGGGCCGCCGCGCCGCCGCTGTCCAGAAAGGCCTGGACGTCTTCTTTGGTGATCCGACCGTCGCGGCCCGTGCCCGGGATCATCGCCGGGTCGAGGCTGTGATCGCCGATCATCTTGCGCACCGCCGGGGAAAGCTCCTGGTGGCTCGGGCCTGGAGCGCTGTCGCCGCTTGGGGCGGGCGCTGCCGCCGGGGCTTCGGCCGGCGCGCTAGCCGCCGCGGTGGCTCCGCCGGCGAAGATGCCAAGCAGAGCGCCAACCTCCACCGTGGCTCCGGTCTCAGCGCGAATCTCCTGTAGAACGCCGGCGCTGGGCGCGTTGACCTCAAGGGTCACCTTGTCGGTCTCCAGCTCGACCAGAGGCTCGTCCGCGGCAACGGTCGCACCGGGTTGCTTGAGCCATTGGGCGACGGTCGCCTCGGTGACCGACTCCCCCAGGGTCGGCACCAAGATCTCAGATGGGCTGCCGCCGTCCGCCGGGGTCGGCGCGGCGGTGGGCGCCGCGGGCTCGGGCATCGGGGGCGGTGGCGCTGGGGTGGGAGCTTCCTTCGGAGCTGGCGCGGAGGCCGCGGCCCCCTCGCCGATGCGTCCGAGCAGGGCGCCGACTTCGACATTGTCACCTTCGGCCGCGACCATCTCGGAAAGCACGCCGGCCTCGGTCGCATTGACCTCGAGGGTCACCTTGTCGGTTTCCAGCTCCACCAGGGGCTCGTCAACGGCGACCGCGTCGCCAACTTTCTTCAGCCACTGTGCGACGGTCGCCTCAGTGACCGATTCGCCTAGTGTCGGAACCACGATGTCGCTAGCCATTGGCCCTTACCCCCATATGCTCGACCCCACGGTCTTAGCCCTTCTTCTTGCTAACCGTCTTTTTGCCAGCCTTCTTTGCTTGGGCCGCCATCTTGGCCTCGTATAGCGCCTTGCGGGCGGCGATTCGGCTCATCGGCTTCTTGCCCAAAGTAAGCGCATCGTCGATCAGCTCGGCCTGCTCGGCCACGTGGCGGGCGTGCAATCCGGTTGCCGGCGAGGCGGCCGAGAGCCGCCCAGCGTAGCGCGGCTTGGGCCGATCGAAGCCGATATCCTCGGCGACCTCCTCGATGAAGGTGCTGACGAAGGGCCAGGCGCCCATATTGCGCGGCTCTTCCTGGCACCAGACCAGGTCACAGTGCTTGTATTGGTTCAGCTCGGCGGCCAGCGCATCGGCCGGGAAGGGGTAGAGCTGCTCAAGCCTGAGGAAGTGGACCTCCTGGAGGCCGCGCTTGGCGCGCTCTTCCAGCAGATCGTAGTAGACCTTGCCGGTGCAGAGCACGACCTGCTTGGCTTCTTTGGCCGGGCTCGGAATCTCGTCGCAATAGAGCACCCGGTGAAAGGTGCTCTTCGGCCCGAACATGTCGAGCGCCGAGACGCAGAGCTTGTGACGCAGCAAGGACTTGGGCGTCATGATGATCAGCGGCTTGCGGAAGTCGCGGTGCAGCTGTCGGCGCAGCACGTGGTAGTAGTTGGCCGGCGTGGTGCAGTTGCACACCTGCATGTTGTCCTCGGCGCAAAGCTGCAGGAAGCGCTCCGGCCGGGCCGAGGAGTGTTCGGGGCCCTGGCCCTCGAAGCCATGGGGCAGCAGCATGACGACGCCGGACATCCGCAACCATTTGGATTCGGCGCTTGCGATAAACTGGTCGATGATGATTTGGGCACCGTTGACGAAGTCGCCGAATTGGGCCTCCCACAGCACCAGCGCGTTGGGCTCGGCCAGCGAATAGCCGTATTCGAAGCCAAGCACGGCCAGCTCGCTCAAGGGGCTATCGATAACCTCGAGCCGTGCCTGCTTCTTGCCGATGTTGTTGAGCGGCATGTAGCGCGTCTCGTCGTTTTGGTCGTAGAGCGAGGCGTGGCGCTGGGAAAAGGTGCCACGATTGCAGTCTTGGCCGGAAAGACGCACCGGATGCCCTTCGACCAGCAGGGTGCCGAAGGCGAGCGCCTCAGCGGTTGCCCAATCGATGCCCTGGCCGCCCTCCAAGGCCTTCTTCTTGGCCTCGAGCTGGCGGGCGATCTTGCGGTTGAGGTTAAAATCGTCCGGCACCGTGACCAAAGCATCGCCGACGTCGCGCAGGGTTTCCATCGGGACGGCGGTGTCGCCGCGCCTGGCATCGAAACCGCGCACCGTGTCGAGCCCGGACCAAGCGCCCTCGAGCCAGTCCGCCTTGTTGGGCTTGTAGGCTCGGGCAGCCTGGAAGTCCTGCTCCAGCTTGGCCTCCTGCTCGGCCACGATGGCATCGCCCTCGCCCTCCTTGAGCACGCCTTCCGTAACCAGCTTGTCGGCATAGATCTTTCGGGTTGTCGGGTGCTTGGCGATCTTCTTGTACATCAGCGGCTGAGTGAAAGCCGGCTCGTCCCCCTCGTTGTGGCCAAAGCGCCGGTAGCAGAACATGTCTATTACGACGTCCTCGTGGAAGGTTTGGCGGAACTCCGTGGCGATTCGCGCCACATGAACGACCGCCTCGGGGTCGTCCCCGTTGACGTGGAAGATCGGCGCTTGGATGATCTTCGCGACTTCCGAGCAATAGGGTCCCGAGCGGGAGTTCACCGGGTTGGTGGTGAAGCCGATCTGGTTGTTGACGATGACCTGAATCGTGCCGCCGGTGCGGTAGCCCTTGAGCTCCGAAAGATCCAAAGTCTCGGCCACCAGCCCCTGACCGGCGAAGGCGGCGTCGCCGTGCATCAACAGCGCCATGGTCTCCGTGCGCTCGCCGTCCTCGCGCTGTTCCTGCTTGGCGCGCACCTTGCCGACCGCGACTGGATTGACGACTTCCAGGTGCGAGGGGTTGGCGGTCAGCGATAGGTGGACGAAGTTGCCGTCGAACTCCCGGTCGGTCGAAGTGCCCAGGTGGTACTTCACGTCGCCCGAGCCGCCGATGTCCTCTGGATTGGCGGCGCCGCCCTGGAATTCCGAGAAGATCGCCACGTAGGGCTTGCCCATGAAGTTGGCCAGCACGTTGAGTCGGCCCCGATGGGGCATGCCAATCACCACTTCCTTGAGGCCGAGCTGGGAGCCGCGCTTGAGGATTTGCTCGAGTGCCGGAATCATCGCCTCGCCGCCGTCCAGGCCGAAGCGCTTGGTGCCGGTGTATTTTTTGTTGAGGAAGTTCTCGAAGGCCTCTGCCGCGGTCAGCCGCTCGAGGATCGCGCGCTTGCCTGTCTCGGTGAACTCGGTTTGGTTGTGGATCGCCTCGATGCGCTCTTGAATCCAAGCCTTTTGCTCCGGGTCCTGGATGTGCATGAACTCGACGCCGATCGTTCCGCAGTAGGTCTCGCGGACAGCGGTCATGATTTGGCGCAGGCTCGCGGTCTCCATTCCCAGTGCTTTGTTGAGGAAGATTGGCCGGTCCATGTCCGCGTCGTCGAAGCCGTAGGAGTTGGGGTCGAGCTCCGCGTGAGGCTCGACCTTCTTCAAGCCGAGTGGGTCCAGATTGGCTTCCAGATGACCGCGCACCCGATAGGCGCGGATCAACATCAGCGCGCGGATCGAATCGAGTGTTGCGGCGCGTACGGTCTCCGGCGTGATCGAGCCGCCACCGGCCAAGCCGGCGGCCACCGCTGCCACGCTGTGGCTGACCTGATCCGAGCCGTTCAGAGAGGTCAGGAGATTGAGCGCCTCGCTATCGAGGTCGCTAAAAAAGCGGCGCCATTGATCGTCGACCAGATTCGGGCCGGCGAGGAACTGCTGGTAGAGAGCCGCGACTTGACGGGCGCTTTGACCGGATGGGTTCGTCATCTTTTCTACCGGCTCGACCGGAGCGGCCCCGGTCAAGCCGCCTCCCTAGGGGTTTACGGTCCTCATGACCGCATCGCTTCAACCATAGTGCTGCCCAAACTGGCCGGAGATTCGGCAACGTGAATCCCAGCCGACTTGAGGGCCTCGATCTTGTCGCCGGCAGTGCCCTTGCCACCAGAGATGATGGCGCCGGCATGGCCCATGCGTCGCCCAGGCGGCGCGGTGACCCCGGCGATGAAGCCGGTCATCGGCTTCTTGGTCTTGGACGCCTTGTAGAACGCGGCGGCCTCTTCTTCGGCGCTGCCGCCGATCTCGCCGATCATGATGATTCCCTCGGTCTCGGGGTCGCCCAGGAAGGCATCCAAGCAATCGATGAAGTTGGTGCCGTTGACCGGGTCACCGCCGATGCCGATGCAGGTCGACTGGCCAAGGCCGGAGGCTGTCGTCTGGGCCACTGCCTCGTAGGTCAGTGTGCCAGAACGCGAGACCACGCCAATTTTACCGCGCTGATGGATGTGGCCTGGCATGATGCCGATCTTGCACTCCTCAGGCGTGATGATGCCCGGACAGTTCGGGCCGATCAGCCGAGTCGAGGAGCCGCCGAGTGCGCGCTTGACCTTTACCATGTCGAGCACCGGAATGCCCTCAGTAATGCAGACCACGAGGTCAATGCCGGCATCGACCGCTTCCAGGATGGAATCAGCCGCGAAGGGCGGCGGCACGTAGATCACGCTGGCATTTGCGCCGGTCTGGGCCATGGCTTCGGCCACCGTGTCGAAGACCGGCAGATCCAGGTGGGTCATGCCGCCCTTGCCGGGAGTCACGCCGCCGACCATGTTGGTGCCGTAGGCGATCGCCTGCTCGGAGTGGAATGTGCCTTGAGAGCCAGTGAATCCCTGGCAAACGAGCTTGGTGTCCTTGTCGACTAGAACCGCCATCACGCCGCCTCCTTGACCGCTTTTACGACCTTTTCGGCAGCATCGCCAAGCTCGCTGCCCGAGACGATAGGCAGGCCGGATTCGGCCAAGATCTTCTTGCCGAGCTCCACGTTCGTACCCTCCAGGCGGACCACCAGGGGCACCGTGAGGGAGACCTCGCGGGCAGCCGCCACGACACCTTCGGCGATCACGTCGCAGCGCATGATGCCGCCGAAGATGTTGACCAGGATGCCCTCCACATTGGGATCCGACAGGATGATCTTGAAGGCCGCGGTGACTCGCTCCTTGGTGGCGCCGCCGCCGACGTCCAGGAAATTGGCCGGCTCGCCGCCGTACAGCTTGATGATGTCCATGGTCGCCATGGCCAGGCCCGCGCCGTTGACCATGCAGCCGATCGTGCCGTCCAGCTTGATGTAGTTGAGCTCGTGGCGCGCCGCCTCGAGCTCCTGGGCGTCCTCTTCGTCGGCATCGCGCATGTCGGCCACCTCCTTGTGGCGAAACAGGGCGTTGTCGTCGAAGTTCATCTTGGCATCGAGCGCGATGATTTGGCCGTCGCCGGTCACCACCAAAGGGTTGATCTCGACGATCGAGGCATCCAACTCGGTCATGGCCCGGTACATGGCCGCCAGGAACTTGACCCCCGCGCTCACCTCCTTGCCTTTCAAGCCCAGGCCGAAGGCGATCTCTCGGCCGTGGTAGGGCATGAAGCCAAGTGCTGGATCGATGGCCACCTTGAGAATTTTCTCGGGCGATTTGGCCGCGACCTCCTCGATGTCCATGCCGCCTTCCGACGAAGCCATGATGGTGACCCGACTGGTCGCCCGGTCGATCAGCATGCCGAGATAGAGTTCGCGGGCGATGTCGACGCCGTCCTCGATGAAGAGGCGCTTAACCTCTTTACCGGCCGCACCGGTCTGCTTGGTGACCAGCACGTGACCAAGCATCTTGCGGGCATTTTCCTTGACCTCGTCGAGCGACTTGCAGACCCGCACTCCACCGGCGCCGTCCGGGTCGTCCTTGAAGCGCCCAGCGCCTCGCCCACCGGCATGAATCTGGGATTTGACGACCCAAATCGGCCCACCGAGCTCGCGCGCGACGTTCTCCGCCTCGTCCGGCGTGAAGGCCACGCCGCCCTTCGGAATGGCCACGCCGTAGCGCGCCAGCAGGCTCTTGGCCTGGTACTCGTGAATATTCATAGCATGCTATGGCGTGTCATCGATGCCAGTCCCCTCGCTGCGACGGCGCCGCCACCTGAAAGGGTCGGCCCCAATCCCCCTGGGGGTCCGCCCGCGCGCCATCGGTCTCGGGTACTTTAACACCCCATGGGCGACGCGCAACCGACTCACGAAGTCGTTTGCACCGGCCTATTTGCGCTTGGCTTTCGCCTTCTGGGCGCGCTGCAGCTTCTTGCAGACTTCGACCAGGCCCTGCACGGATTCGACGGATTTTGTGAGGCGGCGCTTTTCAGTGGCATTCAGATTGAGCTCGACCACACGCTCGACGCCGCCGGCGCCGATCACGGCGGGCACGCCGACATAGAGGTTCTTGACGCCGTACTGGCCGTTCAAGTGAGCGGCGCAGGGCAGCACGCGCTTCTTGTCCTTCAGGTAGGACTCGGCCATCTCGATCGCCGAGGCGGCCGGCGCGTAGAAAGCCGAGCCGGTCTTGAGCAAGCCGACGATCTCGGCGCCGCCGTTGCGGGTACGGGTGACCAGCTCCTCGACCCGGGCCTTGGAGATCCAGCCCATCTTGACCAGGTCCGGCAAGGGGATGCCGGCGACCGTGGTGTAGCGCACCATGGGCACCATGGTGTCGCCGTGTCCGCCCAGCACGAAGGCGCTGACGTCCTCGACCGAGACCGAGAGCTCCTCGGCGATGAAGTGGCGGAA
>JBCCGG010000045.1:0-49227 GCA_039029395.1 Pseudomonadota bacterium
CAGAGACACCAAAAATCCATGGTCCGCCAATACAAAACCGATCCACCTTACCCCTCAAAACCGCGGGGTGGAGCAGTCCGGTAGCTCGTCAGGCTCATAACCTGAAGGTCGTAGGTTCAAATCCTACCCCCGCAACCAAATCACAACCGCTTAGCCAAACCCGGCTAGGCGGTCTTTTTGTGCCCGCAACCTGCGCCGAAGCAAGGCGCGGCAAAAACGAGCGCGCTCCAGCCCAAACGGCAACAGGGCGGCCCTGTGGCCGGGGCCGCCAGATCGCGAATGAGCTGACGGGCGAGAGATCCGGTTTGCTCGAGTCCGACCGGGCGAATCGACGGCGCTCAAAGGTCCTTGCACAGCCGGATTGCGTCGTAGATCGCGGCGTGGATGTTGCGGCTGGCGACCGCGTCGCCGATGCGGTAGAGCTCGAAAGCACCTTCCGGGTTGACCTGGCAAGTCTCCAGACGGCCGGCGCCAAAGGCCGCCAGGTCGTATTGCCCATGATTGCGGGACTGTTCCAGCAGCGCGAAGTAGAGCTCGTCGACCGGCAGAGTGCCGCATTCGATCACGATTTGGTCGTAGGTCCGGACCTCCCTCTCGGCGCTGTATTCGTTCTCCAGGACGGCCTTCAGGTCATTGCCACTGGCTTCTATGGCAATCAGGCGCCGGTCCGGGCGCAGGGCGACGGCGAGGCGGTAGAGATTGCGCAGATGCACGACGGCATTGGTCGTGCCCAGGTTCTCACCCGCGCGTCTGCCAGGCGTGACGAAGTCCACCTCAGCACCGGCTTCGGCCAGAACTTCCGCGGTCGAGGGGGCTTGGTGGTCGCCATTGTCGTCGTAGACCAGGACCCGCGCGCCAGGCGCGCAGTGGCCGGCGAGGACATCCCAGGTGCTCACCGCCAGGTTGCCGCCGGGCACGAGATCCATGTTCGGCACGCCGCCGGTGGCGACGATGACCAGGTCCGGGCGCTCGGCCAGAACCTCCTCGGCCTCCACGAAGCGGTTCGTGCGGATCGCCACGCCTTGGGACTCCACACGATCGACCAGCCAGCGCACGATCCCGATCAGGTCCCGCCGCCAGCCGGCCTTGGCCGCGAGCAAGACTTGACCGCCCGCTTCGCTCGCGGCTTCGAAGAGGATGACCTCGTGGCCCCGTGCCGAGGCGACGCGCGCCGCCTCCAGGCCGCCCGGCCCGGCGCCGACGATCACCACCTTTCGCCTCGGTCCGTTGGATTTCTCGATGGAGTGTGGGATTGCGCTTTCGCGCCCGGTGGCAGCGTTGTGCAGGCAGAGCGCATCGCCGCCTCGATAGATGCGGTCGATGCAATAGCCGGCGCCGACGCAAGGGCGGCTCTCCGCTTCCCGACCGTTCCGGAACTTGCTGACCAAGTGGGGGTCGGCCATGTGGGCCCGGGTCATGCCGACCATATCGGCCTTGCCGTCCTCAATCGCCCGATTGGCGCTCGCCAGATCGGCGATCCGCGCCGCGTGGAACACCGGCAGGTCGACCGCCCGGCGGATGCGCCCGGAGATCTCTAGATAGGGCGCGCCCGGAAAGGCCATGCCGGGCACGGCTTCGGCGATGCCGGCGTTGGTCCAATTGCAGCCGCCGTTGATATTGAGAAAGTCAACGAGACCGCTTTCGGCGTGGCGCTGGGCGATCTCCAGGCTTTCTTCCAGGTTCAGCCCGCCCTCGACGAACTCGTCGGCCGTGAAGCGCAAGCCCACGATGAGGTCATCCGACACCCGGTCGCGGATCTCCGCGAGGATTTCCAGACCGAAGCGCAGCCGATTCTCCAGTCGCCCGCCATAGGCGTCGCTGCGATCGTTGATCAAGGGCGACCAGAACTGGCCGATCAGGTGGCCGCTGACCAGCAGCTCGCAGCCGTCAAGGCCACCTTTCTCGCAGCGCCGCGCGGCGGCCCCGTAGGCCTTGGCGACGCGCCTGAAGTCGGCCCGCTCCATGGCCTTTGGAAAGGAGCCGTGCGCCGGCTCCCGGCGCGCCGAGGCGGAGATCGCCGGCAGCCAGTCGCCGCCGTTCGCCAGCGTGCGCCGACCCACATGACTGAGCTGACACATGAGGGCCGCCCCCTGTGCATGAATGCGATCGGCGAAGGCCTGAAAGTAGGGGACGATGTCGTCGCTGCCCACGTAGATCTGGCCGAACGACGGAGGCGAATCGGGCGCGATGGCCGAGGCGCCGCCGAACATGGTCAGCGCCAGCCCGCCCTTGGCCTTTTCCTCGTGATAACGCTGATAGCGTTCCTTTGGCTTGCCGTCCTCCGCGTAGGCCGGCGCGTGGGCCGTGCTCACTATGCGGTTTTTCAAGGTCAGGCGCTTGAGGCGCAGGGGCGTGAAGAGAGCTTCGTACATAGCGCGCGTTTCCTACCGGCCGGCGGCGCGATACCTTCAAGCATCCTCGCGGACGATGAAGACCGAGCACTTGGCATGGCGCACCACGCGCGCCGCGTTGGGGCCCAGCAGGTAGTCCTGCAGCTCTGGGCGGTGAGAGGCCATCACGATCAGATCCGCCTTTATGTGCTCGGCCACTTTCAGGATCTCCTGATAGATTGTCCCCTGCGCCACGAAACGCCGCGCGGTCAAGCCCGCGGGAACATGCTCCGCGGCAAAGCTTTCCAAGGCCGCCCCCAGGTTGGTTTCGGCGGTCTTCTCGAAGCCCTCCGGGAAGTAGGCGCCGATCAGCTTGGCAAGACCGTAGTCGGGAATCACGGTCACCGGGTAGAGCCGCCCACCGAAGCTTCGCGCCGTGTCGACCGCCGTCTTGGCCGCTTTCGCCTGGCTTTCCGGGTTGCTCAGGTCGAGCGGTAGAAGGATGCGCTTGTACATATCACACTCACGATAGAGGCCGAGGGGCGCCGCTGGTCGCCTCGATCGGCGCCGCCTTGCGCCGGCGCCCCAGCTGTAGGATCACGACCAGCGCCAAGAGCGCAATGGCCGGCAGATAGAACCACTGCTTGGCCATGCGCTCGGCCGGCAGCTGCAGCTCCAGAACGATCCAGTCGAAATCCATGCCCCACTGCTGGGCAGGACTGTTGACCCGGACGTCGTCGACGATGACCTGCCCGTCGTCGACGATGACCTGCCCGTCGTCGATCGAGATTTCCAGTCCGGCGCTGTCGTAGAGGCGTTCCGCGCCGGTCCGACCCGCTGCCCCGAGGGGCAGTAGAACGACCTTCCTGACCAGCTCGCCGCTGAAGTTCTCGCCCTCCACGAGCAGGCGGATGTTCGCGCCGCCGGGCTGCTCCGCCGAAAGGCTCTCGATCCTCGAGGGATCTACGCTGTGGAACGGCGGCTCAACCCGATCGAGCCAAAAGCCCGGCCGGATTAGGGTGAAGGCGACGAGGAGCAGCAGGGCAGACTCCCAGAGCCGGCTTCGGGTCAGGAAGTAGCTCTTGGTCGCAGCGCCGAAGACGCACATCGCGATGACCGACGTGGCGACCACGATGATGTACTGCCACCAGTGATCGATGCCGATCAGCAGGAGCCCGGGGTTGAAGATGAAGATGAACGGCAGGACCGAGGTGCGGATGTCGTAGAAGAAGGAGTTGATCGCGGTCTTCATGGGATCCGAGCGCGCCACCGCGGCCCCGGCGAAGGCATCGACCGCGACCGGCGGCGTGGTGCCCGAGATCAGCCCGAAATAGAACACGAAGAGATGCACCGCGATGAGCGGCACGATGATGCCATGCTGGGACGCCAAGGCGACGAAGGGCTGAGCCATGACCGAGGCCACGACGATGTAGTTCGCCGTGGTCGGCAGGCCCATGCCGAGCACCATGCACATGATCGCGGTGAAGATCAGCATGACCATGACGTTGCCGCCGGAGACGGCATCGATCACCTCGGTCATGATCAACCCCAGGCCGGTGATCGAGACCACGCCGACGATGATGCCGGCCGCGGCCATGGCGATCGCGATCCCGACCATGTTGCGCGATCCGGCCACCATGCCGTCGAGCAGCTCGCGCCAGCCGCGGCGAAAGCTCTCGGCGGTGCCGCCGCCCTTCTTGCGGAAGGCGTTGGTGATCGGATGCTGGGTCAAGATGACGAAGACCATGGTGGCGATCGCCCAGGTCACCGAGAGACCGGGCGACAGGCGCTCGATCATGAGACACCAGACCAGGACGCCGATTGGAATGACGAAATAGAGCCCCGCCATGAGAATCGGCAAGGCGTCCGGGATCTTCACCAGGGGCGCGTTGGGATCGTCGAACTCGAGCTCGGGATAGCCGGCCGCAAGCTTGAGCAGGCTCAGGTACATCACGACAAGAATGATGCCGGCGACATAGACGGTCGCCTCACCAAAGATCATCGTGAGGAAGGTGAAGAGGTAATAGAGCAGCCCGCTCAGGATGATGATCGAGCAGATGGTAATCAGCGCATTGAGGAGCCGGCGCCCGACGGTCGACTGATGGACCTTCTGGAGAACCGGCAGGCCCATCTTCTCGGCTTCCAGATGGACGATGTAAAATAGGCCGATGTAGGAGATGATCGCCGGCAGGAAGGCGTGCTTGATGACCTCGAAATAGCTGATGCCGACGAACTCGGTCATCAGAAAGGCGGCGGCGCCCATGACCGGCGGCATGATCTGCCCGTTGATCGAGGAGGAGACCTCGATCGCGCCCGCCTTCTCGGCGGGGAATCCGATGCGCTTCATGAGCGGGATCGTGAAGGTGCCCGTGGTCACCACGTTCGCGATCGCCGAGCCAGAGATCAAGCCGGTCAGGCCCGAGGAGACCACGGCGGCCTTCGCCGGGCCGCCCCGCAGGTGGCCGAGCAGGGCGAAGGAGAGCTTAATGAAGAAGTTGCCTGCACCGGCTTTGTCGAGCAGGGCGCCGAACAGTACGAAAAGGAAGATGAAGCTGTTGGAGACCCCCAAGGGCAGGCCGAAGACCCCTTCGGTGGTCAGCCACATATGGTCGACGAAGCGGTCCAAGGAGACGCCCCGGTGGGAGATCACCTCCGGCATGTGCGGGCCGAGAAAGGCATAGGCCATGAACACGAAGGCAACGATCACCAAGGGGATTCCGAGCGATCGCCGGGTCAGCTCCAGGACCATGAGAATGCCGACGACCGAGACCAGAGTCTCGAGGTGGGTGCGGTTGCCACCGGCGCGCGAGGAGACATCGGCGTAGAACAGAACGATGTAGAGCGTGCAGAAGACCGCTACCGATGCAAGGATCCAATCGGTCGCCGGAACCCGGTCCCGTGGCGAGCCCTTGAAGGCGGGATAGGCGAAGAAACCGAGCAGCAAGGCGAAGGCCAGGTGGATCGAGCGCTGCTGGGTGTCGTCGATTAGCCCGATCCCAAGCACGAAGGGCAGGGGCGAGGCCATGTAGAGCTGATAGAGCGCCCAGGCGAGCGCGACCGCGAAGAGAAACTTGGCGACGCCCGGACCTGGCTGCCGGCGTCCCGTGTCGGAGGCGACCAGTTCTTCAAGCTGCTCTGCGTAAGCATCCTTGTCCGCGCCCCTTGACGAGTCGGGCGGCGTGGCGCGGGTACCCATGGCGGAGTCCTCCAGCGCGCGTTTTGGAATGTCGATCAGGCAAGGCGGGCGAACGGGACGGCTGTGTCTCCGTCCCGCTCTAGACCTGCGCGTTGCCTATTGGATCAATCCCACTTCCTTGAAGTAGCGCTCGGCGCCGGGGTGGAGTGGCGCGGTCTTGCCGTTCGTGACCGAGGCTTCGCGGGTGATCCCCACGTAGAGCGTGGACTGTTTCTTAAAGTCCTCGTAATTGTCGAACACCGACTTGGTGAGATAGTAGATGACCTCTTCGTCGGCATCCGCCGAGGCGACCACCGTGGCGACCAGTCCCCAGGTGCTCACGTCGTCCGGCTGGCCCTTGTAGGTGCCGCCGGGGATCGTCACGTAGCCGTAGTAGGGCGTCTCGTCGACCAGCGCTTTAATCGGCGTGTCGTCCCAATCCATGATCTTGGTGTCGCAGGTGTTGGTGGCTTCGGTCACTGTCGCCGCGGTGATGCCGGTTGGGTAGATGTAGGCGTCGATCTTGCCGTCGCAGAGCGCCTGTGCCTGCTCTCGAGAGGTCAGGCGCGTGGCCTGCTTGAAGTAGGACTCCGGCGTTGCATCGTACTGTTTCAGGGCGGTGATGACGGTCGCCTCGGTGCCGGATCCCACATTGCCGATGTTGACGATCTTGTCGCCCAGATCCTTGAACTCGTGCCCCTCCACGTCGGCGTTGGCGACCACATGAACCGTGTCCGCATGGAGCGAGAAGAGGAACCGCAGGTCCTCGTTCTTGCCGTCCTCTTGGAACTTGTTGGTGCCGTTCCAGGAATGGAACTGCCAATCCGACTGGGCGATCGCGACGTCCATTTCGCCGGCCTGAATGGAGCGCAGGTTGGCGACCGAGCCGCCGGTGCTCTCCACGGTGCAGCGGATCTTATGGCCGTACTTCTTGCGGCTCTTGTTCAAGACATTGCAGATAAAGCCGCCGGTCGGATAGTAGCCGCCACCGATCCCGGCGGTGCCGATGTTGACATACTTTTTCTCTGCGGCGCCCACGGCCCCGACCGACAGCGCGACCGCGGATGCGGCAAGCAAGGTTGTTAGAGCAGTGCTTTTCATGGTGTGTCTCCCTGTTCGTCTGGCGACCTGGTCGGTCGGTTCAGTCCTCGTTCACGAGGTTGAGGGCCTGGCGGCGGAAATGGGCCGCGACCTCTTTTTGCGTGGTCTCGACGTGGGCGCGGAGCAGGCCGACCGCATGGGCGACATCCTTCTCCGCGCAGGCTTCGAGAATCTCCTGGTGTTCCCGATGCGGCCGCTCCAAGCCGGTCGCTAGGGTGACCTTGAGCCGCATGAAGGCGCCCATGCGGCCCTGAAGGTCGTTGATGAAGGTGAGCAGATGCCGGCGGCCGCATGGCTCGTAGAGGCAGCGATGGAAGCGCGCATTGAGCTCGCTCCAGCGCTCCGCCCGGGTCTCGTCGCCGTATTCGTCGAGAATGTCCCGGGCAACCCGCAAATCCTCCGCGACCATGTTGGGGATGGCCAGCTCCAGGGCGCGGCATTCGAGTGCGATGCGCACATCCATCATGTCCGCCAGATCGTCGGCCGAGAGCTGGGTGACAATTGCGCCCCGCCGCGGGCGAAACTCCACGAGACCGTCCGCCTCGAGCTGTCGCAGGGCCTCGCGCACCGGGATCTTGCTGACGCCGAACTCCTGGGCCAACTCGTCTTGGCGCAGAGGCGCGCCGCCCTCCAGCTCGCCGGTGACAATACGGGTCTTGAGATCCGCGTGGATCGTTTTGGAGGACGTTCCGCCCCTGACCATTCCCTTGCGGGCGCTAGTGCTCATCGCGATCTCCCAAGCCTCCCACCGGTGAGCGGAGGATCAAACAGTATCGAATATAATGCATATCAAATAGTATACTATTGAGTCAAGATAGAATATCACATACAGTCGCACTTGCCGCGGCGGCGAGTGTCCTCAAACAGTGGCGGCGCAGTGGGGAGGGGAACTCGGGTGCGAAGCACTGGAGAGGCTGGATGAGCGTTCGAGACGTCGAGGTGGCGATCATCGGGGCCGGCATCGCCGGGATCGCGACGGCCTATTTCCTCGCGCTCCACCATGGCGTGCGCGCCCTGGCGCTGATCGACCCGCGCCAGGCGATGAGCCTGACCTCGGCTCAATCGGGTGAGAACTATCGCAACTGGTGGCCCCACGCCACCATGGCCGCCTTCACCAACCGCAGCATCGATCTCATGGAGCGGATTGCCGAGGAGAGCGAGAACCGGCTTCACATGACCCGGCGGGGCTACGCCTTGGCGACGCGCCAATCCTGCATCGACTCCCTGGCTGCCGAACTCCATGCCGGCTACGGCGCCGATGCCGACAAGCTGATTCGCGTTCACGAGAAAGGGTCGCCGCAATCCTACCAACCGGCCCACTCTGCAGATTGGCACGGTGCGCCCGAGGGGGTCGACGTGGTTCGAGACCGGGACCTGATCCGCACATCCTTTCCATCCTTTGATTCGGACGTTGCCACTGTGATCCACATTCGCCGCGCCGGCGACATCAGTGCCCAGCAGATGGGCCAGTTCATGCTCGAGCGGATTCGTGCCGCCGGCGGATCGCGAGTGCCCGGCCGGGTTCGCGCGGTTGAGCACGCCGGGGGCTTCATCTTAGAGCTCGCCACGGACGATGGCCCCGCGAAACTAAGGGCGGAGGCCGTGGTCAATGCGGCCGGACCCTTCGTCAAGGAGGTCGGGGCGATGCTCGGCGTCGAGCTGCCCATCACGAACGTGCTGCAGCAAAAGATCGCCTTTGAGGACCACGCCAACGCCATTGACCGAGCCATGCCCTTTGCCATCGACCTGGACCCGCAAACCCTGGACTGGACTCCCGAGGAGCGGGCGCTGCTGGCCGAGGAGGAGGCCTTGGCCTGGCTGCTCGCGCCGATGGCCGGCGGGATCCATTGCCGGCCTGATGGCGGCGACCAGGGACGCTGGATCAAGCTGGGCTGGGCGTACAACGAGGCGGCCGAGGCGCCGCTCTGGGAGCCGGAGCTGAACCCGCAGTTTCCAGAGATCGTCATCCGCGGCGCGGCCGTGCTCAATCCATCGCTTAAGGCCTACTACGGTCGAGTGCCGAGACAGTTCGCCCACTATGGCGGTTACTACACCATGACCGAAGAAAACTGGCCCTTGATCGGCCCCATGGGACCAGACGGCGCCTTTGTCGTCGGCGCCTTGTCCGGCTTCGGCACCATGTCGGCCTGCGCCGCGGGCGAGCTCGGCGCGGCGTGGGTCGCCGGCGCTTGCCTGCCTGGCTATGGCCGCGACCTCGGCCTTGCCAGATACGGCGACGACGCGCTGATGCGCGAGCTGAAAGACGCTGCAAATCGGGGGGTCCTGTGAGTCCCGAGACGCAAGAGTTCAAGGCCGACATCGTCATCGTCGGCGGTGGCATTATCGGCAGTGCGGCAGCCTACTTCCTGGCGATCGGCGGGCGCGCCGGACGCGTCGCCGTCATCGAGCCGGACCCAAGCTACGAACGGGCCGCGACTCCAGCCGGGGCCGGCGGCGTGCGGCGCTTGATGAGCCGGGTCGAGAACATCCAGATGTCCCAGTTTAGCCTCGACTTCTACGCCAAGTTCGAAGACAGCTTGGGGACGGATATTCAGTTCAAGCGCCAGGGCTACCTCTTTCTTGCGACCAAGGACGGGGCGGCCGTCATGGAGCAGAACTTCGAGACCCAGCGCCAAGAAGGGGTCGATGCGGAGCTGCTCGACCTCCCCGCCTTGCAGTCGCGCTTTCCCTCGGTCGGCGTCGACAATGTGGCGCTTGCCTGCCATTCGCCGCGCGACGGCTGGATCGATCCCTATGCCGCGCTGATGGGATTCCGCAAGAAAGCCGAGTCCCTGGGCGTCAGCTACATAAAGGACCGCGTGATCGGGCTAGAAACTTCGAAAGGCGCGGTGAGCGGGGCTCGCTTGGAATCCGGCGGGACGCTTCGCGGCGCCGTCTTCCTTAACACAGCCGGCCCTTGGGCGGCAGAAGTCGCCGCCATGATCGGCGCAACACTGCCGGTCCGGCCCATGTGCCGGGTACAGCACTATTGGCGCTGCGGCGCGCCTCTGGAGCCGTTGCCGCTGATCAAGGACGAGACCGGCGCCTTCCTGCGGCCCGAGGGCGCCGGTTTCGTGGGCGGCCGTCCCAGCTGGGCGATCGATCCCGGATTCGTGTGGGAGGTCGACCGGGGCTATTTTGCAACCTACTTCGAGGATACCGTGTGGCCCTTGCTGGCCGCCATGGTGCCGAAGTTCGAGACGATCAGGCTCGAGCGCACCTGGGGCGGCCACTACGCCCAGAACCTCTTCGACGGCAACATGATTATCGGCCGGTTCTCCGAGGGCTTCGAAAACTTCTACACGGCCTGCGGCTTCTCCGGACACGGGATCATGCATGCGCCGGCCGTCGGACGAGCCTTGGCGGAGCTCGCACTGGCGGGACAGTTTGAAACCTTGGACCTTTCGCGAATGGGCATGCACAGAATTTGGGATGACTCTCCCTATCCTGAGCTCGGAATCCGATAGATCGCCGGCCACGCGAGCGCCCGATCCATCTGGTCGAGTGGGACGGGTCGGGGCCAGTACTCGTGCTGTTGCATGGCTGCGGCGATTGCGCGTGAATATGGCAGACCCTGGCCGAGGCCAAGCGTGTCGCCTATGATGTCTTGCCGAATGGTGAATTGGAGATCTTGCCGATTGCCGGTCACAACCTGATGCTCGACAACCCTCAGCGACTTCATGAGGTCATGGCCGAACACATCGCCAAATGGGCGCGTGACGGGTAAGCTGCCGTTGTACGCAAGAGCCGAAGCTCTCTAAAACATTAGAAACCGCACCATTTTGGCGGGGCTTGTCCATGCTCGCAGTCTGTCCAATATCGCTCAGGCCCTGAGACACCAAAGTGGATTGCCCTATCGCGGCTCCGCAGGCTATGGAGAGTTATGGCGGCGCCTGCCCTGCGAGAAACCGACCTTTACCCTCCCGTCAAGCGGCTGCTTGAGGGGCAGGGTTACGAGGTAAAGAGCGAGATCGGCGCGGCCGATGTCGTCGCCGTGCGCGGTGACGAGGATCCTGTCGTGGTCGAGCTCAAGACCGGATTTGCGCTGTCGCTGTTCCATCAGGCGATCGACCGCCAGCGGTTGACGGATCTCGTCTACGTCGCCGTCCCCCATGGCGAAGGCCGGGCTTTCCGCCAGGCCCTGCGCAACAACCTGGGTCTGTGCCGCCGCCTGGGGCTGGGGCTCATTACGGTGCGCAGCGACGATGGTCTGGTTCAGATCCATTGCGATCCAGCGCCCTACCGGCCACGCAAGTCGAAGGCCCGCCGCGGGCGCCTGCTGCGGGAGTTCGCCAAACGGGTTGGCGACCCCAATTGCGGCGGGGCCACACGGCGCGGCCTGATGACGGCCTACCGCCAGGATGCGCTAAGGTGCGTGCGGCTCCTGCAGGAACAGGGCCCGACCAAGGCGTCGGAGGTGGCAAAGCGGACCGGCGTGCGAAAGGCGCGGCGCCTGATGGCCGATGACCACTACGGTTGGTTCGACCGCGTGGAGACCGGCATCTACGCCCTTAGCCCCAAGGGCGTCGCCGCGCTCGCCGAACATGCCGAGGCGATTGCGGCGCTGGAGTGAGGGACGGCGTGCCCTAAATCCCGCTCTCCGCGTGACCTGTTAGTCACCGTAACTTACTTATCGACGAGCCGCCGCGACGCCAGCTTTGCCTCAGGTGTGGCGGCCCCGGGTCTGCGTGCACCTGGACAGTTACCGCATCCAGACTTGAAAAGAGGAACCTCCTATGTCCTGCTCTCTATTCCGCATTTGCGGCTATGTAATCTCGATTTCCTTTGTCGCTGTGGCGTTCTTTTTGGCGACGACGCCGGTGCCCGCCGGCGAGAAGGCCGGTGCCGAAGTCGGCGTCTTGACCTGCGTGACCGTGCCTGACTCCCGGATCAATCTCTTGGTCCACTCGACCGCTGACATCGACTGCGAGTTCAAGGATAGCGATGGCGCGGTCGAGCGCTATCGGGGCGAAACCGGCATCGGCTTAGGCATCGACCTTCATATCGCCCACGAGGAGAAAGTCGTCTTCACGGTGGTGGCGCACCACTTCGCACCGGGCACCCATCAACTCGCCGGCCGCTACGGTGGCGCCAAGGCCGGCGTGACGGCGGGCCATGGGGGCGCCGCAGCGCTCCTGATCGGCGGTGATCACGACAGCATTGGGCTGAAGCCCGCGGTGTCGCACAGCCAAGGCGTGGGCGTCGCGGCCGGCCTGAGCTATGTCTACCTCGAGCCCATGGAGTAGGGGCATTCCACTGCGACGTCCGCTATCCGAAGGCGACCGTGTCGGCACAGTCCGGCTCGGTCGCCTCGTTAGTCAATCAATCGGAAGTCCGGCCTTCTGCCAGCCGTCGGATATCGCCGCAATGAGCTCTTCGTCGGAGGTCCAGATTCTGCACTCGTCCCATGCCTTGGCGGCGAATGCCGGCGAGGCTTCCGATAGGGCCTGAACTTCCTCTGCGGCACCGGTGTGGTTGCCGGCGTGTGCGTAGAAGCTCGCCATCAGGGCGTGGTACCAGCTGAACCCCAGCATCGGGTTCTTCTTCATGGTCAAGATGGCCGCCGCCGCGTCGCCGTCCAGCAGTTTGCGCAGGGCCGGTACGTGGTGGTACCAACCGGGGTGCACGGGGCTGATCTCAAGCGCCCGGCCGATCAGCTCGAGCCCCCGGTCCCACTCCCCCGAAAGCGCATAGCAGTGTCCGATGTCTGCAAGCACATCGGCATGTCCCGGATTGAGCTCTAGCGCGCGCCGGGCGGCGATGTTGAAGTCGACGAATTCTCGCCGATGGTAGTGCACCAGCGCCATGAATTGATAGGCCATGGCGCTATCGGGATCGTAGGTCGCTGCCCGCAGCACCGTTTCCAATGCCCGGTCCAAGGCGGGGAAATCGTCCCGTTCGTTCAGGTGGAAGCGGTATTCGTCCAGGTAGATCGCCGCCAGCGCGGCGCAGGCATCGGACGATTCCGAGTCCGTTTCCAACGCCGCTTCCAGGCCGTGACGCACCTCTAGGTGAAGGTCTGGCAGATGCTTGGCATAATAGTCATGGAATCGGATGATCCACAGGTAGGTCTCCCACTTTTTCGACCGACCGGAACGCGAGGCCCGCGCAAGGTAGCGACCGAGCGGTCCGTAGCGGTCGGCGATACGCCCGGCGACCAAACGGGCGATCTCGTCTTGAATCTCGAAAACGCTTTCCGGCGTGCACGGCCGGTCGAACTTCTCCGCGAAAACGTGCCCGTCACTCGCCCCGTCGATCAGCTGCACCGTGACCCGAACGGCTTGGCTCGACCTGCGCACACTGCTCTCGAGCACGAAGTCGACGCCGAGCTGCGCGCGCAGATCCTGCACGCTCGCGCCCTCGCGGGCCAGCTTCGCCGTCGTGGACCTGGAGAACACGAAGAGGTCCTTGAAGCGCGCCAGGTTGGCGATTGTCTCCTCCGTGAGGCCATCGGCGAAATACTGGTCGTCCTTGTCGGCGCCATAGTTCTGAAACGGCATGACGGCGATCGAGGGACCGCGATGCCCATGAACTTCCGGCACCATCGGGGCCACTTGAGGTGCCCGCCGCATTTGGAAGCTTGGGACATAACTTCCCTTGGGAAGGCAGATCTCGATCGGATCCTCCGCGCCCGCCTCCCGGTAGAACTCGGCCAACCTTTGGCGCAGGCGGCCCGCCTCGACCCGGACGATCGAATCCGTCGTGGGGTCGAATGACTCCGGTTTGTGGAACACGTCGACGCCGATCGAGTATCCGTTGATCGTCTCCGACCGGCCGGCAAGGGTTTCATCGACGATGTAGCTCAAAAACCGAGAGAGGCGCTTGGAGCGGGAGAGCGGCGGTACGGAGATCACGCGATCCAAGGCTTGGCGGACCGCACCTTCGTTCGGCTCACCGTCCAACTTTTCAGGATGCGCGGAGGCCGGCTCGCCGTCCATGACACCTCGCAGTCGCGACCGAGTAGCTCATACCTATCGGTCACATGTTACGTCACATGGAGTTACTTATAAAGCGGCCCCAACCGTGCCATTTCAGCTCGAGTTCACGAGGCAAGACCATTCTCACAGTCCTACGAAGGGACAAAAAGCCTCGCACTCGAATGGAGACCCGAAATGAGCACCAATGGAACCTTGAAGTACGGCCTGCGACCCACCCTGCGTCTTTCCGAAAACATCAGTCCTTTCGCAGCGCTTTTGCCCCTGAAGCAAGACGACCCCGACGGACACGCCCGCGCCATCGCGGACCTTATCGGGACGAAGGCGTTCGGCGACGCGGTGTCGGAGATGGCCTTGATCCACATCTTCAGCATGTCTCGCGTGGGTCGCGATCACCTTCTTTTTCAGACCAACTTCGATTCTGACGTCGTCGCTTACTTCGAGGCCTTCAAGGACCTGGATCAGCCTTTGCGCGAGATCCTGTCGCACCTGGAAAAGGCGCCGGGCAAAGAAGCGGATTTCACCGCGCTTCTCGAGTACATCGCCTCGTGCCAGGTGGATGTCATCGCCTACTTCTGCGCCTATCCGGAGCTGACGGTCAATCAGATCCGGCGCGATGCCGATTGGCGGGGCAAGGTGATCGAGATGCAGAAGTCCTTGGCCCAACCCGCCGGCAAAGTGGCCTGGGGCCAAACCGTCTCCGGCATGGCCTAAAGCTTGGCCAAAGAGCTTCGCCGGGAGGCCGGTCAGCGCCTTCCGGCGGCCGCGAGACAGCACCCCGTCCTTTCGCGATCCAACCAGGAGATTCACATGCTGGATACTCTCCGGACTCCCATGCGCACCGCCGAAGACGTGAAAAGCAATCTAGGGGACGTTCAGGGTGGTTTGCTGTGCGAGTACGACACCCTTGCCTGTCGCTACGTCTTCTACCGGATCGACGATGCGTCCAAAGGACGAGCTTGGCTCCAGGAACTGGTCGACGATGTCACGACCCATGCGGGCTACACCGGCGGCCAGAGCACGAACGGCACGCTGAACATTTGCCTTTCGGTCTGGGGACTCAAGGCGCTTGGTTTCTCCGATACCGTGATCGCCTCCTTTCCCAAGGCCTTCCGAGACGGCATGAAGGCGCGCGCGCGCAAGCTCGGCGATGTTGGGGCCAGCAGCCCAGATCGCTGGGAAGGGCAGCTTGGCAGCGAAGATATCCACGTTCTGGTCGCCGTCTCCCACGACAGCGCGAAGAACTGCGAGGGCCAGCACGCCTGGCTGACCTCGGTTGCCGAGCAGGTCGGCGGCGTCACCGAAATCCATGCGGTACCGGCCGAAGTGGTCTTCGAGCAGCGGTCCGGTTGCCCCGCCGCCCACTTCGGTTTCGTCGACCCGATCTCCCAGCCGGCGATCGACGGGGTCGACGACAAGGCATGGCCAGGTGACGGCGCGCTGGTTCCTGGCGGCGGCTGGCGCCCGCTTAAGCCCGGCGAGTTTCTTCTGGGCTACGAGAACGAGCTGGGCGAGCGCACCGAAACGCCGGGCCCTCCCGGGCTCGGCGACAACGGCACCTTTGTGGTGTTTCGAAAGGCCGCTCAAGACGTCGCCGGGTTTCGAGATCTCCTCAAGCACGGCGCCGCGAGCTTGTGGGGGCGCGACGACGAGGACCACCAGGAGCTTCTCGCCGCCAAGATCGTCGGCCGCTGGCGCTCTGGCTGCCCGCTGGCGCTGTCGCCGGACAAAGACGACACCGCGATCGCGGCGGACCCGGAGAAGATCAACAACTTTGACTACACGGACGACCCGGATGGCGCGAAGTGCCCCTTGGGCGCCCACCTGCGGCGCACCAATCCGCGGGGCTCCAAGCTGACCACGACCACCGATATCAACCGCAAGCGGATCATTCGGCGCGGCTTGGAGTATGGGGCGCCGCTGCCCGAAGGCGCGCCGGACGACGGGGTCGAACGGGGCCAGGCCGGGGTCTTCGTGGTTGCCGATATCGAGCTTCAGTTCGAGTTCATTCAGGCGGAGTGGATCTGCAGAGGCGACTTTATCGGCCTGCCGAGCGACGAGAAGGATCCGCTGGTCGGGCCCAACGGCCAAGGCGGCCAGTTCACAGTTCCAGGCGCCGAAATGCCCTTCCTTTTCGACGTGAAGCAGTTCGTCACCACCCGGGGCGGGGAGTACTTCTTCGCTCCCGGTCTTGCCGCCCTTAAAGGCATCGCCGACGGCAAGTATTAGATGAGGAGTCGGATCATGACAGACATGACAGCCCACCCCCTGGAAACCATTCCAGATGGCGAAGCCGAGATGATCGAGCACGTCGCACAGGTCCAGATCGGCATCATGAAAGACCGCCAGAACCCGAAGAAACGGGGCCAGCATCCGAAGCATCAGGCGCTTGTGCGCGGCCGCTTCGAGGTGTCCCAAGCGGTGCCGAAGGCCATGCGGGTTGGCGTGTTCGCGCAGCCCAGATCCTTTGAAGCCGTGGTGCGCATCTCGACGGGTCCGATGCCGAGAGACTGCGACCCAAATCCCCATGCCATGGCCGTAAAGCTCATCGACGTTCCGGGCTCGCCGTGCGGCACCCAGGATTTCATCATGTTGGATCAGCCGACTTTCTTCATTCGCGACGTGGCCGAATACGTCAAGTTCTTCGATGTGGCCCGGTCAGACCCTGGTGCGACCGCCTATTTCAAATCCTGTCCATATGAGTTTGGCCTGAATCTCACCTTCAATGTGGTGATCGGGAGCCACCTCGAGCGGCAGTACTGGTCCGAGGTTCCAGTGGCCATGGGCGACGGTGCCGCGCGCCTTACGCTCATCCCTCACCCCGACAACGTCTCTGGCCGCGCGCCGGCAACCACGGCGGACGGTCTTCGCGACGCGCTCGAGGAGCATTTCATCAAGAACCGGAAGCCCGCCCGCTTCGCCGTCGCGGCACAGGCCTTCATCGATCAGTCAACCACTCCGATCGAAGACGCCACCGCGGTCTGGCCGTCGCCGTTTGAGATCGTCGCGACCTTGACCATCCCGGCGCAAGATTTCATGGCGCCTGGCCAGTACGGCTTCGGCGAGGCCCTCTCCTACACACCGTGGCATTGCCACCCCGACCATCGGCCGCTGGGCGGTATTCAGCGTTGTCGGAAGCGGGTCTACGAGGAAAGCCAGAAGCTGCGCCATAGCCTCACGAAAACCGAGAACCGAGAGCCGACCAAGACCGACTGCGACGGCCTCGGCAGGATGTTCTAAGCCCCTTTCGATCGGCACTAGGGAAGGAATGCACGACATGTCCGCACAAGAGGGACTCAAGACCAAGCGCCTGGATCTCTTCGACAGCCTCAATAGGCTGACCTATCGGGTGACCGGTGTTCTCGGCCTGACCACCGGAATTGGCGTCATTGCATGGGGCGTTTGGAGCCTGCTCACCAGCCTCTTGACCTTCGTCTACGAGGAAACCGGCGTCACGGTCGAGGAAATCTTGGCGAACAACGGATTGAACGAGGGCCTCTTGCTGAGCGCCGTCGTCATCGCGCTCGGCGTCATCATCCTGGAGCTAAAGCGCATCCAGGACTTGATGCAGCACAAATTCAAAGAGGCGGAGAAGGAGATCCTCAAGTAGTCGGCAACCGGCCTCGAGGTCCAGGCGCTGCGCGAGAACGAGCCGTTCACGGCGCAGTTTGTCAGTGGCTTCTGACGGCATCGATTGGTGAAGGAGCAAGCATGATGTCTCACTCGGACGCGAACAGGGCAAGCCCGGCTCTTCAGTCGTCACTCCTGAGCCGGCACAAGCACTCCGTCCTGCTGTGCGCGTTGGTCGCCTTGCTGCTCCTTTCGCCGACGATCGACGACGAGGGCGCCGAGGGTGTTTTGTTGTCTTTGCTGTTCACGATCGTGCTGGTGGTCGGGACGATTATCGTCAGCCGTGTCCCGCGGGACCTGCTGTTTGTCCTCACTCTATCTTCCACGTGGCTTTATCTCACGTGGCTTCATCCGGTCTGGTCGGGCAGCGCGCTGGACGAGATCTCAGGCGCGGTTCTCGCAGCCTGCACACTCTACATGGCGATCATCTTGCTGGTCAGCGTCGCTAAAGCGGAGAAGGTCGACCATGATGTCATTGGCGGCGCCATCGCTGTCTACCTGCTCATGGGGATCGCTTGGACCGTCATATTTGTCTTGATCGAAGGGCTCTATCCCGGGTCGTTTTCTCTCGCGGAGAGCGCTAGAGGCAGCATTTGGGACCAGCTGCTCTACTTCAGCTTCGCCACCCTCACCACGCTCGGCTATGGAGACGTCGCGCCGCTCACGCCGATCGCCAGGATCTGGGCTGTCCTGGAAGCCGTGTGCGGGACCCTTTTCTTGGCGGTTTTGATCTCGCGTCTGGTCGGGCTCTACAAAGCATGACACAGGCGGAGACCAGACTGAGCGACGCGCTCCAAGAAAACCAGGAGTTACGGGCGGCCTTGAGCGCCTGCAAGGCAAGAGAGCAGCGCCTGCTCGAGGTGATCGACCACATGCCGGCCTCGGTCTTCGTCAGGGACGCCGATGGCCGCTTTGTTCTGATCAACCGCACCTACGAGCAGCGCTACGGCGTTCGGCGCAAGGACGTGCTTGGCAAAACCGTGCACGAGGTCTTTCCAGCGGATCGCGCCGAAGACTTCGCCACGCACGATCGCCGGGTTCTGGCCCGTGGCGCGCCGGTCGAGGAAGAGGTCACGCTGACTCAGGGGGCAGAGACAGAGGTTCACGCCTCTCTGAAGTTCCCGCTGTTCGACTCGCCCAACCGGGTCGCGAACATCGGCGGTATTGAGTACGACGTCACGGCCCGAGTCCGGGCCCAAGCCGATGCCGCACGAATCCTATCGGCAATCGAAGCCTGTTCCGACGGACTGGCGTTTTGGGATGCCGGCAACCGCTTCATCATGGGCAACCAACGCTACCATTCGACCATACGGCCTGGCCTTCCGCCCTTGCAGCCCGGCACGTCCTTCGAGGACCTCTTGCGCGACTGCTTGGAGCGCGGCGTCTTCACTTTGCCCGAAGGCTGCACGATCGACGATTGGATCGCCGAGCGTCTGCGGCGCCGCAGCCAGTTCGGGGATCCCTTCGAGCAGCGGCTGAGCGGACGATGGTACCAGGTCGCCGACCGGCGGTCGCCCGACGGCGGAACCCTTGTTTTGATGACTGACATCACCGAGCTGAAGCGCCGCGAAGCCGCGCTCAGTGCCAGCGAGGAGAAGTTCCGCCGCTTGGTCGAAGGCCTGCACGAGCAAGTTTTCTTCACCTCCGTGAGCCTTGCCGGGACCTTCGAGTACGTCAGCCCCTCCGTCACCAATGTCCTGGGCTACGAGGTAGAGGAGGTGCAAGGGCTCTGGCACAAGTTCGCCGCCGATGAGGCGACGATTCAAAAGGTGGCGGAGATCGAGAAGGAGACTCTCAAGGGCAAGACGCCCAAGCCCTACGAAGTAAGGGTCCAGCACAAAGACGGCTCGACGCGCGTTTTGGAGATCGTCGAGACGCCGGCATTCGACGAGGCCGGCAATGTGGTGACGTTCGAAGGTATCTATCGGGACATCACGGAGCGCAAGAAAGCGGAGGAGGTGCTGCGAGATAACGAAGCCCGGCTCAACGCCATTCTGGAATCGAGCCCGATCGGCGTTACCGTGGTCCGCGGCGATGGCCGTTTCCTCTTCGTCAACACGCGGATGACCGACCTGGTCGGCATGACAAGAGAGCAGCTCCTCGCCACGCCTGCGCGAGAGATCTACATCGACCCTAAGCAGCGTGATGGAATCAGCCAGGAGCTGCGGCGCGTCGGCTATCTGCGTGATCGCGAGGTTCAGCTGCGCCGAACCGACGGTTCGACCATCGTATGCCTGCTATCCTTCGTGCCGGCGGACTATTTTGGCGAAGCCACGTTCTTCGGCTGGGTTCACGACATCACCGACCGCAAGGCGGCCGAAGCGGCGCTCCGCGCAGCCAAGGATCAGGCAGAGCAAGCTCTGGCCGACCTGAAAAAGGCGCAGCAAAGCCTTGTCCAAGCCGAAAAGATGGCTTCGCTCGGCCAACTGACCGCCGGCATCGCGCACGAGATCAAGAACCCTCTGAACTTCGTCAACAATTTCTCCGAGACTTCCGTTGAGCTGCTCGACGAGTTGAAGGAGACGATTGAAGGCACCGAGGCGGTGTTCACGCCATCACTCCGTGCCGAGATCGATGAGCTGATCGAGCTGCTCACGACGGATCTGGGCAAGATAAACCAACATGGAAAGCGCGCCGACGGGATCGTCAAATCCATGTTGCTGCACGCGCGCGGAGACCTGAGCGAACGCATGGAGGTCGACTTGAACAGCTTGGTGGAGGAGGCCTTGAACCTGGCCTACCACGGCGAACGCGCTCGGGATAAGAGGTTCCAGGTCGCATTCGACACCGCCTACGACGAAGGAGCCGGCAGCCTCGAGGTGGTGCCCCAGGAGGTCACACGGGTTCTTTGCAATCTCTTCGCCAATGCCTTTTACGCGGTCACGATGCGAGGGCTCGATAACGACTCACGCGACTACGCGCCGACGATTGGTGTCACGACCCGTAGCACCGATGACCGTGTGGAGATTGCGATACGCGACAACGGGATCGGCATGCCCAAATCTGTTGTCGAAAAGCTGTTCACGCCCTTCTTCACCACCAAGCCGACAGGTGAAGGTACGGGACTGGGCCTTTCGATGAGCTACGACATCGTCGTTCAGCAGCACAGCGGCACGATCACGGTCGAGAGCGAACTCGGCAACTACACGGAGTTCGTGATCCAGCTGCCGCGGCAAGCGAATCCGCCGGCCGGGCAGGGGACGTGAAGGAGGGGGCATGACGGTATCCATTCTGGTCGTCGACGACGAACCCGATGTGATCGACCTGTTCCGCCGGCGATTTCGGCGCGAGCTCCGCCGTGGCGACTACTCGCTGCACTTTGCGCCGTCGGGCGAGGCAGCCCTGGACGCGCTCGACGCCGGAGTCGAGCCGGAGGTCATGCTGATTCTTTCGGATATCAACATGCCGGGCATGAGCGGGATTGAGCTCCTGCGGAAAGCGAAGGCCCGTTGGCCCGACATGCTGCTTGCCATGATCACCGCCTACGGCGACCCGGAGAGCCGGCGACTCGCACTGGAGGCCGGCGCGACGGAGTTCCTGATCAAGCCGCTCGATTTCGACGATCTGAAGTCGAAGATCGCAAGGATGCTCACGGAGCGGAGGATTTAGGCCATGGCCGCGAAGATCTTGGTTGTCGACGATGAGCCGGATCTGCAGGCACTGATTCAGCGCAGGTTCCGTCGCGAGATACGGAACGGCGAGTTCGCCTTCGCCTTCGCAAATGACGGGCTTGAGGCGCTCGAGCTGGTTCGAGAGGATCCGCACATCGACCTGGTGCTCAGCGATATCAACATGCCGCGCATGGATGGCTTGACCTTGCTGGAGCGTTTGATGGAATTCGAGGAGCGATTGAAGACCATCGTCGTCTCGGCCTATGGCGATATGGATAATCTCCGCACCGCGATGAACCGAGGCGCTTTCGATTTCGTGACCAAGCCTATCGATTTCGGCGATCTTTTGATCACGATCAAGAAGAGCTTGGGACAGCTGGCTCTGCTAAAGAACGCCATTCGCCAGCGCGCCGAGGCGGATCGGGCGCGTGCCAACCTGGCGCGTTATTTTCCGCCCAAGCTGGCGGCAACCCTGGCGCAGCGCGACCAGCCCTTCGGGTCGCCCAGGGAACAGTCCGTGGCCGTGCTGTTTGCCGATATCCGCGGCTTCACGACCCTGTCGGAGAGTCTCCCGCCGAACACGGTGATGGAAATGCTGCGCGACTTCCACGGGCGCGTCGAGGCGGCCATCTTCGACAACGGCGGCATTTTGCAGAACTACATCGGAGATGCGGTACTGGCGACCTTTGGCGTACCGGACACGGGACCGACCGATGCGAGCAACGCGCTGGTGGCCGCTCGAACCATGCTGGACGACCTGAATCACTGGAACCAGGAGCGCACGGCCCGCAACGAGCCGCCGATTGGGATCGGCATCGGACTTCACTATGGTCCGGTGGTGCTCGGCGATGTGGGAAGCGAGCGGTCGATGGCGTTCACGATCATCGGCGATACGGTCAACACGGCAAGCCGCTTGCAGGGTCTCACCCGCAATCTCGATTCCGACCTGGTGGTAAGCGAAACCCTCATCGACCATGCCCGGCGGGAGTATGACGGGAATGAAGATCGGTTGCTTCAAGAACTAGCCGCTGCCGGTGCGCAGGAGCTTCGCGGGCGCAGTGGTCGCCTGTCGGTGTTCGTCCTTGATCGCGCCGACACGAACGTCAGAAGTTGCAGCGGGCACGGCTGATGATAGGGCCGCAGTCCGTGAAATGACCCAGCACGGGTTTCAGGACATAAAACACCCACGATCGTCTGGGTCCGGTCGATCAGAAGCGCAGGAACGGGTTGAGCAATCGGGCGAAGGGGCCGGTCAAGCGCAAGGGGCCGTCCGTCACCGCGAGGCAGATGCACTCTTCACCAGGGTCCGCCACCGGCTGATGGACGACCGAGGCGTCGGCTTCGGCAAAATCGCCCCGCAGATAGTGACCCTTCTCATCGCTGAAACCGCCCGCCAGTACCAAAGTCAGCTCCGAACCCCCGTGCGTGTGGCTCGGCATGGCGGTGCCCGGCTTTATGCGCATGAGGCGGGTGCGGACGTCGGTCACGCCCGGCAGCAGGTCGACCTGCGAAACACCCTGGAACGAGTTCCAGTCGAGCTGCTCTAGAGGACCGGCGAGATAGTCCCGCAAGGGGCTCGGAATCATGGGATCGACGTCGAGCGAGCGGGGCGCTGGCCGGACCGGCTCCTCCGGCCGGGCTTCGTCGAGCAACGCTAGAATGCTGTCGTGGTCGGCCTGATCAAGGGACTCACCGGGCAACTCCTTGAGCAACGAACCGCCCAGCTCCTCGAGCAAGGCCACCTCGTTGCGGCAGCGCGGACAGAGGGCAAGGTGGGTCGCGACGACCAGATCGAGCGGTTCACTCTGCGAACCGGCGGCATAAGCGATCAGGAGTTCGTCGCTGGGATGGTGGTTGGGCATCATTCCAAGCTCTCCAGCGCGGCCCGCAGTTTCGCCATAGCAAGGCGCAGGCGGGATTTCACGGTGCCGAGGGGCAAGCTCAACTCCTTAGCGATAACATTGTGGGACATCTCCTGAAAGTAGGCCATCTTGAGGAGCTTCTCCTGCTCCGGCGGTAGTTTCGCCACGGCAACGTGCAGGCGCGCGCTGCGTTGGGCGAAGTCCACCATTTGATCGGCCTGCTGCTCGGGCTCGCGCACCAAGGCGGGGTCGTCCGGATCGATTTGCGGGCGCCGCGCGCGCCGCAAACCGTCGATCCGGCGGTTGCGGGCAATGGTGAAGATCCAGGCATTCACCCCAGCTTTCTTGGGGTCGTACTGCCCAGCCCGGCGCCAAACCGTCAGCATTACGTCTTGCGCCAGGTCCTCGGCCGTTGCCCGGTCGGCGCCTTGGCTCATCAAGTAGGCCTTGATTCGCGGCCCATAGATACGGAACAGCTCCACGAAGGCTTCGCGGTCCCGACGCTCCGCCACGGCGGACATTAGATCTTCCGGGGAATCCGGCGCTTTCGGCTCTTGTGCTGTGATATCAGCCTCCATGACGTCATTTACGGACATCAGTGGCGCAATCACAAGAGCTAGCTTCGCCAAGTGGAAGCTGGCCGCACTCTGAGCTGCCGATACATTGGCCACGAATATTGGTCTCCCGAGGTCTTTAGCGAGAGTACGCGGACGCACGGCCATCGGTTCACAGTCGAGGCAAGAATTTTTTTGCCGCCGACCGGCTGTGTGATCCACTTCCTGCATGTGGGCGTATTGGCCTCGAACCTAGTAAGGTCTGGTCCTGATGCTTAACGCCCGGCGTGACGACTTAAATGTGGGGGAAATGTGAAGATAGCAGTGATCGGAGGCGGTATCTCCGGGCTCGGCGCAGCTTGGAGCCTGGCCCAGAGGCACGACGTGAGCCTCTTCGAGGCCGCCCCGCGTCTCGGCGGGCACTCGAACACGGTGGAGGTGCACCTGGACGGCGAACCTGTCCCCGTCGACACCGGCTTCATCGTTTACAACGAGCCCAACTACCCAAATTTAACCCAGCTCTTCGCGGCGCTGGATGTAGAGACCGTGGCAAGCGACATGTCTTTCTCGGTTTCCATGGATCGGGGCGCTTTCGAGTACTTCGGCAGTGGGCCGGGACTCTTGATTCAGCCGAGCAACCTGCTGCGCCCCGGCTACTGGCGCCTGATGCACGAGATGTTGCGCTTCTACCGGGCCGCGCCGAACTTCGCGGAGCGCTACGACCTGGCGCGGATGAGCTTGGGGCAGCTCTTGTCCGAAACCGGCCATTCCGATGATTTTGCCCGCCGTCATCTACTGCCGATCGCTGCGGCGATTTGGTCCTCTACCATGGATGATATCTTGGCCTATCCGGCGTCGAGTTTCGTCACTTTCTTTCGGAACCACGGCCTGTTCAATCTTGGCGCGCGACCCCAATGGCGCAGTGTCCTGGGCGGCAGCCGCCAGTATGTAAATGCCATATCGGCGCGCTTGAGGGATCGAGTGCACACGGGAAGGGCTATTGCCGCGCTGCGCCGCACCCCCAACGGCGTGATCCTGCGTGATAGCGGGGGGCAGGAGCAGCGCTACGACCAACTCGTCATCGCAAGCCACGCAGACCAAGCCCTTACCATGCTGGGCGGGGGTGCCAGCGAGACGGAACGGCAGGTGCTCGGCGCCTTCCGTTACCGAACGAACCGCGCGGTGTTGCACCGGGACCGCACCCTGATGCCGCGCCGTCGGCGCGCCTGGGCCAGCTGGAACTACATTGCCGAGGGCCAGACCGACGACACCCGCCATGTTTGCGTCAGCTACTGGATGAACCGGCTTCAGCGTCTTAGGACTCGGCAGGACATATTCACGACGCTGAACCCCTACCGCGAGCCGGCCCCGCACTTGATCCATGGGGAGTATCTCTACGACCATCCCCAGTACGATCAGGCCGCGCTTCAGGCGCAAGAGCGGATACCCGAGATACAGGGCCTGGATCGCGTTTGGTTCTGCGGTAGCTACTGCGGCTACGGCTTCCACGAAGACGGATTGCAGGCCGGCCTTGCCGTTGCGGCCGCGCTCGGTGCGCCGGCGCCCTGGGCCAACCGGATCAAGCCGATGAGCCCGGCCTGGCGCACGGCAACGCCCATCGCGTCTGTCATGGCGGCCGAATAGACGGGCCGAAGGGGAAAGGCAGCGCCGTGACCAAGTCCTGTCTCTATTTCGGCCGTGTCGTGCATCAAAGGCGATTGCCCTTCGCGCACCGACTCGACTACCGGGTGTTCTCGCTTTATCTGGACATCGGCGAGGTCGCGCAGGTGTCGCGCAGGCTTCGCCTGTTTTCCCACAACCGCTGGAACCTCTTTAGCTTTCACGACCGAGATCACGGCGCCGAAGATGGTGGAGATCTGAGATCCTGGATCGACCGCCGGCTTGCCGAAGCCGGGATCGATCTTCAGGGCGGGTCCGTAAGACTGCTCTGCTTCCCGCGCCTGCTTGGCTATGCGTTCAACCCTCTAGCAATCTGGTTCTGTTATCATCGCGACGGGCGATTGCTGGCTGTGCTTTACGAGGTGCGGAACACCTTTGGCCAGAAGCATGGCTATCTCATTTCGGTTGATCCCGCGCGCGCGCCTGGCGACCCTGTTGAGCAGGCCTGCGACAAGGGCTTCTACGTCTCGCCCTTTATCGAGATGGCCGCGACCTATCATTTTCGCCTCCAGGAGCCCGACGAGCGCCTCTCCGTGCTCATCCGCCAAAGGATAACGGAGGGCGAGATCCTGATGGCATCCCAAGTCGGACGGCGCCAGCCCTTGGACGACAAAGTCCTACTGCGGGCTTTCTTCGCTTTCCCGCTGATGACCTTAAAGGTGATCGCCGCCATTCATTGGCAAGCGCTCAAGATTTGGCGCAAGGGCGCCAAGCTTCAGCCTCGTCCACCGGCGCCTGAAGCGTCGGTGACTCTGGTTTGCCCGGCGACCAGGCAAGCCGCCGAATGATCCTTCTTTCCTCCACGATGGAGCCCCTATGCAGGCCGATATAGAGCACCGTGAACCACTGCCACGGAGCAGTCTCGCTGAGACACTCACACTCGCCCTTGCGGCGCGGATCGAGGCCGGCGAGCTTACAGTCACCTTGCCCAACGGCGGCGAGCGCTGTTTTCAGGGCAACACACCGGGTCCGGAAGCCCGTGTGTCGGTGCACGATCCGCAGGTTTTCCGCCGGCTGTTACTGCGCGGCACGCTGGCCTTTGGCGAAGCCTACATGGCGGGCGACTGCGACAGTCCGGATCTCGTGGCGCTGGTCGAGCTGGCGATCCGGAACGATTCGGTTCTGATGAACTCACTGGACGCCAGGCCATGGGCCCGCCTGCTGCCGCGGCTCGGCCGCTTGCTGCGGCCCAACTCGAAACCCGGCGCGCGGCGCAATATCGCCTGGCACTATGACCTGGGCAACGATTTCTATCGGCTCTGGCTCGACCCTTCGATGTCCTATTCCGCCGCGATCTTTGGGCGGACCGGCGAGTCCCTTGAAGCGGCCCAGGACCGGAAGTACCGCCAGATGGCCAAGCTCGCCGGCATCGGGCCGAACGATCGCGTGCTTGAGATTGGCTGCGGCTGGGGCGGCTTCTGTAGTTGGGCCGCCCGGGAGGTCGGTTGCCACGTGACCGCGGTAACGATCTCCGGCGATCAGTATCGATACGCCGCCGAGCGCATTCAGACCGAAGGCTTGTCCGATAGGGTCGATCTGCGCCTACAAGACTATCGCGACGTTGCCGGCGAGTTCGACAAGATCGTATCGATCGAGATGCTCGAGGCCGTGGGCGAGAGCTACTGGCCACGCTACTTCGAAACGCTGCGCGAGCGCCTCGTTCACGGTGGCCGTGCGGCGCTGCAGGTTATCACAATCGACGACGACCATTTCGAGTCCTATCGGCGCGACGTGGACTTCATCCAGCACTACATCTTTCCCGGCGGCATGCTGCCGTCGCCCGGCCGCCTGCGCGGCCAGGTGACCCGCGCGGGCCTGGCCTGGCACGGCGCATCGCCGATCGGCATGCACTATGCCCATACCCTGGAGCTCTGGCGGCGCGCCTTCGAGACGGCCTGGCCGGAGATCGCGGAACTGGGGTTCGACGAGCGCTTCCGGCGCATGTGGCGCTACTACCTTGCCTACTGCGAAGCCGGCTTCCGCACCGGTCGGATCGACGTGCTGCAGGCAGCCTTGTCGAAGACCTGAGGCACGCCTTGGCCTCTTTCCCGCAAGCCAATGGTCCGTTGTCGCGCGTCCGACTGATCGCCTATGCGTTGCCAAGCCTGCCCTTGGCAGTCCTTCTGTTACCGCTCTACGTGGTTCTACCGGCCTTCTATGCCGTCGATATGGGCTTGGGATTCACCCTGGTGGGCGTCGTGCTGCTGGTTGCCCGACTTTGGGACGTGGTGACCGATCCGATCATCGGGCTTCTGTCCGACCGCTTCTCGACCTCCCTCGGCCGGCGTCGGCCCTGGCTTTTGGCGGGCGCCCCGATCCTCTTGGTGAGCGCTTATTGCCTGTTCCTTCCGGCACCAGGAGTCACTTGGGTTGGGCTGCTGGGCTGGACCATGGCGCTCTATCTCGGCGCCACTATGATCATGCTGCCCTACACCGCCTGGGGCGCCGAGCTTTCTTCGGACTACGACGAGCGCAGCCGGATCACCGCGTGGCGCGAGGGCTTCGTGGTGGTCGGCATCCTGCTGGCCGCCGGCCTGCCGGCCGTGGTCGAGGCCAGCCGCGCTGCCACCTTGGAAGTGATCGCTTGGTCGCTCTGGATCGTATTGCCCATATGTCTTGTGATCGCGATCTCCTTCGTGCCGGAGCGCACTGCCCGTCAAGAGGCTCGTCTTGTCTGGCGCCGCGGCCTCAAGGTGCTTTGGGGCAATGCTCCCTTTCGGCGGTTGATTACCGCCTACCTCTTGAACGGCATCGCCAACGGCCTTCCCGCCACCCTTTTTCTTCTCTATGTGGAATGGGTTCTGCAGCGGCCGGATTGGTCGGGTGTTCTGTTGTTCGTCTACTTTCTGTGCGGCGTTGTGGCGATTCCATTCTGGCTCAGGCTCAGCGCCCGCTGGGGCAAGCACCGGGTCTGGGTCGCCGCCATGGTGTGGGCCGCTTTGGTCTTTGCCGTCGTCCCGCTACTTGGGCCGGGCGACCATTTGTGGTTCCTACTGATTTGCGTTCTGACCGGGTTCAGCCTTGGAGCGGACCTGGCCCTGCCGGCCTCCATGCAGGCGGACGTTATCGATCTCGATACCCTGCGCAGCCGGCGAGGCCGGGCCGGCCTTTATTTCGCTCTATGGGGTGTGGCCACGAAGCTCGCCCTCGCTCTCGCGGTGGGCATCGCTTTTCCCCTGCTTGCGATCGCGGGCTTTGCGCCGGATCAGGACATAACAACGCCTACCGGCCTGTTCGCCCTTGCGGCGCTCTACAGCTTGCTGCCCGCCGCCTTCAAGCTAGCCGCGGTCGGGCTTCTCATCGGCTACCCGATCACGGCAAAGCTTCAACGGCGCATTCGCAAGCTCATCGAAATCCGCGCCGCGCGTTCCAAAGCCTGATATCGCCGGGAGGTCACTCGTGCTCGCAAGACTGCTTTTGATCGCGGCACTCATCGTCAATGTGGGATGCTCTACCATGAAACCGGAAGATTTCGCCGGGCGCGAACCACGGCTCTTGATCGAGGACTATTTCGTCGGCCACACCAAGGCCTGGGGTCTGTTCCAGGACCGTTTCGGTCAGGTGCGACGCCAGTTTGAAGTGGATATCGAGGGTACGTGGGACGGCGAGATGCTGACCCTGGTTGAGGATTTTCTTTACGACGACGGCGAGACCGAGCAGCGTATCTGGTACATCACCAAGACCGGCGCGCATACCTATGAGGGCCGCGCAGACGATGTGATCGGCGTGGCCGAAGGCCATGCTGCCGGCAATGCGTTGAACTGGACCTATCGCTTCGCGCTCAAGGTCGGGGAGAGCACTTGGAACGTAACCTTCGACGATTGGATGTTCCTGCAGGCCGATGGGGTCCTTATCAATCGGGCCGAGGTCACGAAGTGGGGCATCGAACTGGGCGAAGTCACGCTGATGTTCAAGAAGACGGCGCCGTCGCAAAGCGCCTCTGCCCAAAACTAGACTCTATAGCACGGCAACCGATAGGCGCTTGCGGATCAATTCGATCAATCGCCCTAGGAGCGGCAAGCGGGCGTAGAACTGGTTTCCGGAATCCCAATGGTCCAGGTGGGCACACACCCGCCCCTGTTCGTCGAAGTGAACTTCGCTCATTCCCTCGATTACCCAGGGCGCGGCGCCCTTGCGCTGCGAGAACGTAAAGGTCCAGCGCAAGTAGGCCTTCGAGCCGGTTTGCGCCCAGTCGACGACTTGGAAACGGGGCGAGCTGACTTGCTTGAACATATGCTGCAGAATCGCCCGGTACGCAGGGATCCCGGTCACCTCGTTAAAGGGGTCGCGAAAGCGAACGCCGGGCGCGCAGAGCGCCTCCAGCCGCTCGATGCTGTCCGGCGTCAGGGTTTCGTAGAACGCCACATAGGCGCCGACGTCCGAGCTCAGGTCGCGCGCGGCGGTCATGGCGCGGGCACCAGACGGCGGGTCACCGCGAAGGCAAGCGGCGCTGGCAAGCAACGCAAGATCTTGAGCAGATAGGCCAGGCGCCTTGGAAAGACGATTTCGAATCTCTCCGATTGCAGCCCTTGGTAAAAGGCGTCGGCGGCCGCCTCGACCTCCATCAAGAAGGGCATGGGAAAGCGGTTCTTGTCCGTCAGCGGCGTGCGCACGAACCCCGGATTGACCACTTGAAGGCACACACCGTAACGGTCCAGCTCCGGCTTGAGCGCCTCGGCCATGTTGATCAAGCCGGCTTTGGTCATGCCATAGGCCGCCGCGGTGGGCAGCCCACGATAGCCGGCCAGGGAAGCGACCACCGCGATCCGCCCGGCGCGCCGCGACACCATGGTGGCGAGCACCGCCTCAAGGCAGTGAACCGTTCCCATGAGATTGAGCGAAAGCAGGTCGCGGAACACCGTTGCCTGTAGGTCCGCCGCGCTCAGGGCCTGGTGGCTGCCGGCATTGAGAACCGCCTGATGGATTGGCCCGACCTCCCGCTCGATCGTCTCCACCGTGGCGACGACGGCGCTCTGGTCTGTCACGTCCAAGGGATAGACACATATTTTGCCGCTTTGACCGGCCACGCTCTGCGCGAGCTCTTCGAGCGGCTTTTGGCTGCGTGCCGAGGCGGCGACGGTCCAGCCGTCGGCTGCCATACGGCGGGCCAAGGCTCGACCGAGCCCGGTGCTCGCGCCGGTGATCCAAGCGCAGCCCTGCTGCGCTCGATTTGCTGTCATGGCTCGTTCTTCCAACTGTTGGAATCCAATTGACGGTCCGGCAGGTTCTGGCGCTCGTAGGTGACCTCGGCGCCACGGGCCTCAAAAGTCGTCTTCGCCCACTCCCCCTCGGCGGTATACCAAAGGTCAAGAGTCAGATCACCGGTCAATCTGTAGCGCTGGGCCTCGATGTCGCGCCCTGCAACCGGAACGACTTCCACACCGGTCGGCGCGGCCTCCACCTCCACAAGACGTCCGTATTGGGTATCGAGCAGGGGGGACGACTCCACGGTCTTCGGATTCCAGTAGCTCGTGGGAACCACATCCGCCGGTGCCAGGAAGCGCCCGCTTGAGCCGTCGACCGAGAACCCGTTTTCGGTGGCCAGGCCGCGCATCCAATAGCGTTCCCCATCGTCATCGGTCTCTGTTTCAATCGACAGGAGCCGGCCGTCCTTCCAAACCTCCCGATTTGAGTGGCGGTAGCTAAAGAGCGGAATGAAGGCGAGCCGGACCTCGAGCTCGATATCGACCTCTACGTGGAGCATTCCGTCCTCTTCCCGGAACGCGACCTCGTGGCGGCCGAGCGGCTCGCCGTCGCGATAGACCTTGAAGGCGATCTGCTCGCTGCCCAAAAGTGTTGCACCGATCGAATCGGCGAGCACAAGGCTTGCCGCGACGAAGAGGATCGAAAGCGCGCGGAGCCTTCGAATGGTTAAGAGTGTCCCGATTTGAGCCATGACCAGAGCAATACGCAGCACCCGGCCAAACGGATCGCTTTTCCGTCTGGTCCGTCGGTTCTTTTCGCCGATTCGAGGGCGTCATCAACATCAGTGACAGGATTTATTGCTGTATCTCTGTGCGCGAGTTGGTGGCCATGCACGGAACTTGGCCCAAGACCCCTGTCAAGCGCAAACGCGAAGACGGTTTAACCTTCTACGAGCGCGTCTTCGACAGGCTAGCCTAGCTCCGCGGCATCGCGGTTTGCCACGACAAGAGGCAGAAAATTTTCCTAGCCACTATCAAGTCAGCCCCGATCGAAGTTTGGCAGCGCGGCGATTTGCCCACGGCTTAGGAATATTTGAGCGCAAAGCCGTATGTGATCTGGTGCCGGCGCAATCTACTCCTGGCCAACCTGAGGCGTGGCGCCCGTAAGGACCTCAAGTGCTTCCATAGGGCTTTAACCACGAGTGCTCGGTGGGCAGACTAAACCGAGGCATACAATTTGTGTCAAATCTGTGATATGTTTTTCGCCAGTGGTATGGCTTGGTCTGGGCTGTTAGGCGCGATCGATCCTCTTGTCGTTCCAGGTGCAATTGGCGAACTGGAGCAAAACGAGAGGCCGCATGGTTCCCATGGCATCGACCTTGCAGTCCAAGGGTGTTCTATAGCGTGAGTTTTATCTGATGGAGAGCAGGTTGTGGGGAAAGTAACACTCCTATCGATACTTTCAGCGGCGCTGCTGCTGACAGCGGCGCCGGCGGTGGCAGATCATCTGAACGGCCAGTATGCAGACAACCGAGGCATTCAAATCGATTTGCGCCAATCCGGCAACTCGGTGACTGGTGCCGTTATGGAGCCCAACGGGCAACGAACGACACTAAACGGTAGTACAGGTGGTAGCGACTATGTCTATGGGCAGGTTGTCGGCGCCCACCAAGGCACCTTCGAGCTGACGTACCAGAAAGGCAATCCTCCATCGGTTCAAATGCTTGTCTATGACCCCTATGGGAACCTCTTCGACAGCTCGTTCTACTACCGCGTCGCCGTGCCGCAGGCCGGCCAAACGCAGCAGCCACCGGCCGGCGGCCAAACACAGTCCACCGGGGGCGGATTTGCCGGCGGTCAAGCTCATGGCGAGGATGAGCACGACACCCAGACCCAGACCCAGACCCAAAGCCAAGGCCAGCAGCAGCAACAAAATCAGCAACAGCCGCCCGCGGGAGGCTCGGACCAGGGGGATGCGGGATCCTCTCTGCCGATAGTCGACTAGGACAGGACCTTCGACGAGAGAGTGCAAGAGCGGCGTAAGACACAAAAAAAGAGGAATAAGCAATCATGTGGACAGGCAGAGTCACACGCTGGATCTCGATAGAACAAAAGATCGCCTCGCGGATCGCCATGGTTTGGATTGCCCTGGCCCTGGTCCTCGGCGCTTTGCCCCATCTCTCGGGCGAGGCCCTAGCGACGCAAACCGGTGCAAGCGCCTCATTCTCGGCGGAAGATATCGTCGCGCTCAAGTCGCTCGGATTCACCGAGGAGGAGTTGAAGAAGGAGCTCGAAGCTCAAAGAGGACAGCTCGACCTCGATGACGCTCAGCTCGCGACCATATCCCAAGCGGGCTTCTCGAACGAATTCATCGAATTCCTCAAGAGCCTCGCTCCGGCGAAGACCCTCGACAACGCGGCCATTCAGCAGATGCTGCTGGACGGCGCTACCCCGCTTGCGGTTCTGGGCGAGATGGCCGATGCCACGGGAAACTATGATGCGAGCGCCCAAGGCCTTCTGGCATTGAGCCAGCAAGTGGCCGTGCCGGCGAGCGTGGTCTGGGCCATGAAAGGCAAGCCCCTTCGGACGACGGACGTGGAGGCGCTGATCGGTCGGGGCAGTACGCCGGACGAGATCGAAGCCTTGATCGAAGTGGTCGGCGTTGCGCGTGAGCCTGTCGGCGCGCAGGACGCCTTGGCGCTTTCGCGGGCCGGACTTTCGCCCGATCAGGTCCAGCAATTTCGGACCCTGGCCGCGGCACCGGTGGAGACGCCGCCGGAAGAGACCCAGCCGGTCGGTTCGGCCGCGGAGGAGCTCGCCAAGTTTCGGCATGTCATCGGGCTCTTTGAGATGTCCTATCCAAAGGACTGGTACTTCAAGCGGCGCCTCGTCAACGGCGATGTGGTGTACTACGCCTCTCCCGATCGCGACATCGACGACGTCCGCGCGATCAAGACCGGGACCGTTGTCAGCATGCTCTCCCTGCGCGACCAGAACATCAGCGATGCGGAAACCTTGCTGGCACATCTCAGTGCGCAAATTCAGCAAGCCTCGACGGATTTCGAGCTGATCGGCGAGGCTTCCTCGTCCGAGACCGACGGCCAAAAATCGGTCAGCCAAGCCTTCAAGGCGAAGGTGGACGGGGATGCCGTGCGTGGAAAGCTCATCGCCATGGTCGAGGGCGACTTTGGGTACTTGATGTCCTACAACGCGCCCGAGGCGGAGTTCGATGCGCTTCAACCGACCTTCGAGGTGGTGTTCAGCAACTTCAAGCCAACTCGCCTGGGTCAAGAGTCATACCAAGCCCAAACCCGTCAGGACCTCACCGAGCGTTACGCCGAATCGATCGTCAACGTTGTATCTTGGGACGATGACAAGTCAAAAGCCGCGTCCGGCACGGGTTTCTTCGTCAGGGGCGACGGCTATCTACTGACCAATGCCCATGTCATCCTGAATTTGGATAAGAAGCGACCTTACAAGAACTTCGAGATCGTCTGGCCGGATCGCTTCGACCGCGAGCCCGAACGCGCGGAGCTTAAGGGCTGGCACCTGGACTCACCCGAGTTCGTGGGATTCAGCGTGGGCGAGGATATTGCACTGCTCAAGACCTCTCCGACCAAGCCGGTCCTGCCGATTCCGCTTACGCCCCTCGCGGACGTTTCGCTGGGCGACGAGGTTGTCGTCGTGGGCTATCCGATTCAGGACTTCTTCGACTCGCGGGCCTCGACCACGGTGACCAGCGGTGTCGTCACGAGGTTCGTCCGGGATGACAAGAAGCAGATCGAGACGATCATCTCCGATGCCCGGGTTGCCGGCGGCAACAGCGGCGGCCCCGCCATCAGCTTGCGCACGGGCGGCGTGGTTGGGTTGGCGACGATTGCTTCCTCCAAAATTCTCAAGCAACTGACCGAAGCCGACCTGGCCGACGCGGCCGGCTATGCCGGAATCTTTCCTTCCTCCAGAGCCATGCATTTCTTTCCGGAGGAAACCATGACCTCCTCCGAGCGGGCGCTCGAGATGGACTACTTGGACGCCTATGACCTGGCGCTCCGCAGCGAGCAGATGGGATTCCTCGACGGCGCCCTCACAACCGCGGACAAGGCAATCAACCGCCGGCCGCAGATCGCCGACGGCCATTCCCTGAGCGGCCAGATCCACATGCGTTTGGGCAACAACGAGAAGCGACGCAAAGAGGCGATCAGGGCGTTCGACAGGGCATTGTCGATCAATCCCGAGCATATCCCCACGCTGATCGCGCGCACCAATCTCGAACTGGCGATGAAGGAATACATCTCGGCCCTGCGTTATGCCAACCGTGCGGTCGAGGCGGGCAAGACCGGCTGGATCAACTACTACACACGGGCCCAGGTCAATATGGCGCTCGGCCGCTACGACGAAGCGCTCGCTGACCTCAACGAGGCGCAACGGCTAAGCGGCGAGCTGGTCCCTCATCCCTTCGCCTTGGCAGGGGCGGTGCAGTACCGCAAGAAGAAGTATGACGAAGGCAGGGCTCTGTTTCAAAAGGCCGTCGATCTTGCGCCGACCAATGTTCAGGCGCGCATCGGTCTCGGCGACTATCATTTGAACAAAGGAAACTACTATTCGGCGCTGATCGAGTACGACCGGCTGAACACCGACGCCCCGGACAACCACCTCGTTCTTGCCGCGATTGGCCTGGCCTATGGCTTGCTGAATGAGTATCCGAAATCGCTCAACAACTACTCGAAAGCCTTGGAGGCCTTCCTCGACCAAAGCGCCGGGGAACCGGCGCCGCTCTATCTCTACGAGGCCACGGCTGTCGCGGCCAAAAATGCCCGCAACGTGAGGCTGGCCTCATTGGCCTACAGCAATATCCTGGAACACTATCCAATCGATAATCCGCTGCTGAACATCGCGGCCCGGGAATACCTGGCGGACCAAGCCGAGGAGGACCATCCGGCAGTCGCGCACGGGAATCTCAAACTCGCCCTCAAAGCGGCGAAGAATGAGAGCTCGACCGTCAAGGACCGCGTTCGCAAGCGGCTCAAGGAGAACACCAAGACGAAGCTGACGATGGCCAACATCGACTATCTGAGCAAGTTCTATACCAGAGCGACGGCCATCGAGCTGATCAAGTCCAACGATCTGACCTTCGATTTCAAGCTGAAGGGGACAATGAAGGTCATCGGTGAGAACAGGTACGAAGTCGATAAAGACCGGGCGGACGCCTTCAAGATTCTCAACAAAGAGTTTGGTCCAAAGATTGCCGATGCGGTGTTCTGGAAGGCGGCGGCACTAGAACGGCAGGGACAGCAACAGGGACAGCAGCAACAAGGTGGCCAGGGCGGTCAGGGTCAGCAGACCGGCGAATGCGACCCCAACAATCCTCCTGCGACGGTTCAAGGAACATGGGTCTACAAGGGAAGGACCGCTTCTGTCGAGCTCATGTTAGGTGACCGACCGGACTGGAAGTTTTCGACCGTCGTGATCAAGGATGGCCAGAGGAGCCCCTATGACAATGGGACCTGGGATTTCGCCCAGGGCCAGCACAATGGACAGGAAGTACAGATGCTGGTGTTGAAGGGCCAACGTCCGGAAAGCAGAACACCCATCAGCTTGGCCCGAGACCCGAACGATCCCTGCAATTACTGGCTGATCCTGGTTCAAAACAACGTCAAGCGGGAATACAAGAAGGTCGCGGCGAACTAGGCCGGGTTGGTTTGGCGGACAGGTACCTGAACACGGGGTGTGCTTCATGGAGTGTAGTCGAGGTGGCCGTACTGCTGTTGTAGCGACAATCATGCTTGCGATGGCGTTTTGCGCCCTAGAGGGCAGCCAAGTGAAGGCGGGCGAGGTTCAGATTGCCGCTCAGGAAGGGTCGGGCAGCCTCTCGATCGAAGATATCCTGATGCTCAAGACCCTCGGCTTTAGCGATAAGGAGATCCGTGAAACTGCGGCCAAGGTGGGACCGATTGCGATCTCCGCGCTGGACGAAGTCAAGCTCCGCGCGGCCGGTCTTGACGATGCGATTATCGAGTTCCTTCGCAGCGGAGAGCCCCAAGAACCTGAGCCGGCTGATGAGGTCGAGGCGCCGACGGCCGAGTTGGAGAGCGAGACTCCCAGCGAGGGCACGGAATCGCCAGCGGAGGTGACCGACAAGGCATTGAGCCTCAAACGCCTGGGCTTCAGCGATCCTGAAATCGCCGATGCCGTGTCCTTGAGCGGCCTGCCGCCGGCAATCGGGATGGAGGACGCCGCGCGTCTCAAGGAGGCTGGTCTCGGTGCGGCCTTGATCTCCTTCTTGATGGAACCGAGCGCCGACAAGCTCGAAGCACTGACCGCAAAGGCCGACAAACCAGACTCGGAAGGCAAGGATGAAACGGCGGCCACAACAGATAGCGAGATGGGCGACAGCGAGGCCGGCGACCGCTCCCGATCCTCTATGGGCGTCTTGACCGACGTCCTGCTCGTGGGCGACGAAGCCGGATCAGGCTGGATCGGCAGCTTCATCGAGGAGGCCTATCAGCTGTCAAACGGAGGCGAGGAGAACGCAAGCCGCTTCTTCTTCTATAGGCCCGACCGCGCTCCCGGTGAAGGCGTGTCCTTTTCGGTCCGGGTCGAGGGCGAGCGCGCGCCGGGGGTCGATAACTTCGCACTCGGGTTGCTCTACGGATACCAGGGCGAAGGGAAGCCGTACTATGCCCTCGTGACCGACGGTTCCGGGCGGGTGATCTTCTTCCGACGCTCGGGGAAGGGCGTAGAGCAGCTTATCAGCATCGACCGCGACGGCCTCAAGGGGCAGGAGCCGCTCGTTCTAGAGATCATCGAGACAGGCGAGGGAATCGATCTCTATGCCGACGGCGAGCAGTTCAGCGGGTTCGACAGCGAGGGAATCGGCAACGGCGGGGTCGGAATCATCGCAATCGGTACAGGCCAGTTTCTATACGCCGACTTCGCGGTCGAGCAGGTGCGCTTTGAGCCGACGGGCCCGGACCCGCTTGCCGAGGAGGACAAGATCGACCTCCCCCGTTGGCAGGTCGAGACCACAAGGGGCGAGATCTTCGTCGGCCAGCCAGCCGACCACCAGCTCCCCTTTACGACCGCTTACGGAACAATCGACGTCTCGGCGAGCGATCTTGAATCGTGGCGGGAGTCGACGCTCTCCCTAGCGGATGGGAGTCGGTTCAAGGGTCAATTTGCCCTCGACAGCTTGAGTCTTAAGTCGGCTACCGCCGGCACCCTTCAGATCGCGATTGAGGACATCGACGCGGTAACCCGCCTGGACGAGCAAAAGACCGCCACGCCCGAGGTGCCCGACGCGGCCAAAGTGCCGGATCCGAAGAAGACGGCCGGTGCCGGTGACCTGGTCGAAGACCATAGCCACGTCGTTACGACTCACGCCAATCTGCGGGCCGAGCCCACTCTATCGGGTAAGAAAATCGGTGTGTTGCCGCCGGGAAGCAAGATCAAGGTGCTGCCCTCCGCGTTAGGCAACTCCTGGCTCAAGGTCGAGCAAAGCCCGCTTGGCCCGGGGTATCTCTACGCGACGCTGGCACGGCCAAAGGGCGGGAGCAACGCGCTCGGCTCGACCTCGCAAGAAGCCAATCTGAGCCAAGACTACACCGTGATCAACCAAACCGACTCGGACATTTTGGTCTACTTTGACGACAGCGATGCCTTCGTCGTGCTGCGGCCGGGCCAGTCCCATCTCCGTCGGCTGTCCCCCGGACGCCACAGCATAAAGCTCGAGACCTTCCTGGACATGGATCTGTTCAAGATGCCGCTCGAGAAAGCCTGGCGAAGCATTTTGATTCCCAACGCTGAAACTGTTTGGATCGCAAAGAACGAGGATTTCAACTAGCTCGCGTGTCCTTTTTCCTCGTCGTGCATTCAGATCTGCGATCATTGAAAATCAAAGGCTGCGACACTTCGGCACGATCTGCGCCCCATCTCCCTCGAGTCGGTCCAGTTTCTTGGGTCAGGCACTGGCCGGACGTGCGTGCGGTTCGACCCGGGCAGCTCTAGCGCCCGCGGCGGTCGCGCCAGTTGCAGCTTGCGATGTACGCCGGCAGAAACCACGGCTGGCCGCGATACCACCACTTGGTCGGGAAATCGCGGTCGGCGAAAATCGTTGCGGCATCGGGGTCACCTAGGATCCGCAGTGCCATCTTGTGGCCCAGGTAGGTGCCCATCGGAATGCCGGCAAAACAGTATCCCAAGGCATAGTGCATGCCGTTGTGGATGCCGAGGTGGGGGTAGAGGTCGAAGGTGCCGCCGCCGAACCCATTCCACGCTCGGCTAATCCGCGCGGACCCTAGTTCGGGCAGCACCTGGCTCAGTTTGCCATGGAGCCTTTGCGCCATCTTTCTCAAGTCGTCCGTCATCGTGCCGGTCAAACCGCCGAGCAGGATCCTCGGCGAGTCCGGGGCGCGCCGCAGATAAATCAGGTTGTTGTTGAAATCCTGTGCCGTGCGGTTTTTGGGCAGAATGCGCGATACGGTTTCCTCGGAGAGCGCCTCGGTTGCGATCATGAATGCGCGAAACGGCACGACGCGCCGCCGAAGCCAGGGCGTCGCACCGCGAGTGTAGCCATTGGTGGCGACCGCCACGTCGCGAACCCTGACGGGGCCGCGTGTCGTCGCCACGTCGAATCCGCCGCGTTCCGGGCGGATGGCGGTGACCGCGGTATGGTCGATGACAGCGGCGCCCGCCTCGACCGCACGGTCGAGCAGACCCGCATGATAGAGCCCGGGATGCAGGCTCCCGAGCTCGGGGACGATTGCACCGCCGTGGTAAAGGTCCGAAGCGAACTCCCGGTGCTGATCCGCGCGGCTAACCATCTCGCTCTCGAAGCCCAGATACTTGCGCTTGAGATCGAGCTCATGGGCCATGGCCTCGTAGTGAGACGGCGAGTTGGCCGCCATATAGCGGCCACAGAGCGCAAAGTGGCAGGCAATCCTTTCGTCGGCGATCAGCCTTGTCACGTAGTCGAAGGCGGCGTCCAGCTCCCGATAGACCGCGACCGCGTAGTTCTCTCCGGAACTTTCCAGTAAGCCCGCGAAGCTGTGCTTGAGGGTTTTGCCGAGAATTCCGGCGTTGCGCGAGCTGGCGCCGAACCCGGCGGGGCCGGACTCGAGCACCACCACATCACGCCCGGCCCGCGCCAATGTCAGCGCGGCCGATAGGCCCGTGTAGCCGGAGCCGACAACGGCCACGTCCGCCCGTTCGGGAAGCCCTTCGGCCCTAGACTCGGGCCGCGGCGCGGCCAACCACCAATAGGGCTCCGCCTTGAAATCTGCCGCCAGAACGTCGTTATCCGGGTCTCGTGTCATGTCAGGCGCAGCACCCCTCGAGGCGATCTGCTAGGCGGTGAAGACGATCGCGCCGCTCTTCAGAGCAGCCGGCGTAGGCTCGGCAATAGTTTAGAGATCGTAGAGGGGACGAGGTAACGAGATTTCCGCGCTTTGCTGCTAGGAAAACTCATAGCGAACCACGATCCCCGTCACCTCGGGGCGGCGGAACGTCATCACCAGCGCGATGGCTCGGCCGGTTCTCTGCGGCGGTCTCCAGGATCCAGGCGATGAAGGCGGCCACCTCGGGGCGCTCCGCGGCCTGGCGGGTGGTCATCACATCGTAGCCGATGTCGAGCGCGATTTCCTCGGCGAAGGGCCGCACCAGCAGGCCGGCGGCAATCTCCTCGCGCAGGATCGGCCCGCTCGCCAAGACCACGCCCTGCCCCGCGATCGCGGCTTGGACCGCTTGGCCGTAGTCGTTGAAGTAGAGGCCGTCGTCGCTGGCCACCTGCTTTGCACCAAGGTGGGCCAGCCAGTTCTTCCAAAGAAACCACTTTTGGGTCGCGGTTGCCCAGGCGACCTGGGACAGATCGAAGTGGATCAGCGGCACCGCCTTAAGGTCGTCCAAGTGCCTCAAGGGGGGCGGACCGGCCGCCAGGGTGGGGCTGCAAACCGGAAAAACCCTGTCGTCGAACAGCCGCTTGGCGACCAGCTCCCGCTCGGCCGGAACGCCATAGCGGATCGCGATGTCGGCCTCGCTACGCGCCAGGTCGACAATCTCCGTCGAAGAGTCGATCAGCACGCTGACGCTCGGATGGGCGGCGCGGAAGGCGGCCAGCTTGGGCACCAGCCACATGGTCGCGAAGGAGGACTCGACCGTGGCGATCAAGCGGCGGTCCTCGCGCGGCCGGCGCATTTTGCGGACCGCAGCGGCCATGTGCGCCATTGCCGCGACGAGATCTTCCTGGCCGGCCCGGCCCCGTGCCGTCAAGGCCAGCGCCCGGCCTTCGCGCCGGACCAGCGGCGCACCCACGGCGGCCTCGAGCTTGGTGACCAGCTGCTTGACGGCCGCCGGCGTGACACTCAGCTCCGCGGCGGCGGCCTGGTAGCTGAGGTGCCGGGCAAGCGCCTCGAAGGCCCGCAAGGCGTTCAAGGAAGGTAGCCAATCGGTCATTACAATATTTAGATAATCTAAACTATACCGTCAGATCAAATGATTTCTCTAGCTTCAAACAGCCAGTATATAAGGAAACACCGGTTTTCGATGACGGCCAGCGGGCAGTCAAAATTGAAAGATTATCTTACCCTGCGAAGGTGAGGGACTCAGGAGGCAAAAGGTCATGCGGTTCAATCCTCCCAGCCAAGGCTTTGCCTCGGGCATCGTGTTCTTTTCGGCATCGCTCTGGGGCCTCTACTGGATTCCGCTGCGCTATCTGGAAGCCCAAGGCATCGGCGGCGGTTGGGCGGTCGCCCTTCTGAACGTGCCGGCCGGCCTGGCCTTGGCGCCACTCGTGCTCGGGCGGTGGGCGCAGCACCGGCAGCATATGCATCAGGCCTTGGCGATCGGTATCCTGACCGGGTTGGGCATGGCGCTCTATGCCTCGGGGCTGATCTATTCCTCTGTCGTGCGGGCGACCCTGCTGTTCTACCTCACGCCGGTCTGGGCGACCCTGATCGGCATCTTCTGGCTCGGCGAGACGGCGAGCTGGCAGCGCTGGGCGGCGATCGCTGCGGGCCTTGGCGGCCTCTTGCTGCTGGTGTCGGGCGGCGGCGCGGTGCCGCTCAACATCGGCGATCTCTTCGCCGTGGCATCGGGAGTCTTCTGGGCGCTCGGCGCGGCCATGATCAAGCGCTACGACCGGGTGCCGGTCGCTGGCATGTCGATGGTTCAGTTCTTCTTCACCGGGCTTGTCGCGGTCGCGCTGGTCGACTTGGCGGGGATCGCCGCGGTTCCGGATATTGGCCTGCTCACGGCGGCCCTGCCGGCCGCCGGCATGATGTCGATCCTGGCGTTTCTGCCGGCGGTTTGCCTGCTGTTCTGGGCCCAGAAGTTCCTGTTTCCCGGCCGGGTCGGTCTGCTCATGATGTCCGAGGTGCTGACCGCCGTGCTGACCGCCAGCCTGTTCCTGCCCGACGAGCGCCTCTCGGTGGTCGAATGGGCCGGCGCCGGGCTGATCGTCGGCGCCTGCCTGATCGAGGTCTTCCTGACGCCCCAGCCCTGCGGCGAGCCGGCGTGACGCTGCGCCCATCTCACTGGTAAACCTCGCCCACAAGCGGTCGCCCGGTCAGACCAGAGGCTTGAGCGCCTTGATGTGATCAATGCCCATCCCGCAGCATCCGCCGATGATCTGCGCGCCGGCATCGAGCCAGGCGTTGGCATGCGCGGCATGGTCCTCGGGAGAGATGGTGCCATCGTAAATGCATTTGTTGTCGACCCAGCGGGCCGAGTGGGCGTAGACGCCGATCGGCCCGGGCCATCTGCGCCGCAGCAGGTCGAGGCAATCGTCGATGTACGCGACCTCGGTGTGCATGATGCTGACCAGCGGAACGCTTCTGCTTTCGAGCGCATCCAACGCATCGACGAGGCGATCGCCGTTCCACAGGGTCATGGTCCCGCTGTCATCGGGCTTGCAGCTAAGGCCCACCCAAACCGGAAGCCCGCCGGTTTGGGCCGCCTCCAGCGTGACCAGCATCCGATCGATGTCGACCATCATCTCCAGCATCAGGAGATCGGCCCCCGCGCCCGCCATGATCGCGGCTTGCTCCTCGACACTGGCGCGCAGGTCGCCGAGCGAGGGGTGCCGCCCGGACCACGACCAGTAGGAGATCCCGCCCGCCACCAGCACGTCAGGTCTATGCTGCCTCGACCGGGCCTCGCACGCCAGCTCTACGCCGCGCCGGTTGAAGGCCTCGAACTGGTCCTCGACGGCGGCATCGATGAGCGCATGTTTCGATGTGGCAAAGGTGTTCGATATGACGATCTCGGCGCCTTCGCGAATGTAGTCCTCGTGCACCGAACGCAAGACATCCGGATGGCTCAGGGCGCCGCCGCCGTTCCAGGCGTTGTCCAACTGTGGCACGCCGCGTCGCTCGATCTCCGTGCCGGTCGCGCCGTCGATTAAGATCCGCTCACCCTTCGCAAGACGCGACATCAGCTTGTCGTAGGGGTGCACGGACATGTCGTCAGGCCTCCTCGCCCTCGAGCTTCTTGCGCACCGTTCTCGCGCCCCACCAGACCAGAAGGGCGACCAGGGGTACGGAGAGGCCCTGCAGGAGGTAGACCGGCAAGCTCGCGCCCATGCCCTCCACCGCCTTCAGCAGATAGCCGATCAGGCTCACCACATAGTAGGTGATGGCGGCGACCGATAGGCCCTCGACGGTCTGCTGGAGGCGCAGCTGGAGGCGGGCGCGCCGGTCCATGGAGGCAAGTAGGTCGCGGTTTTGGCCCTCGAGCTTGATGTCGACCCGGGTGCGAAGCAGGTTGGCCGCCCGGGTCGCCCGCTCCGACAGGGAAAGCTGGCGCTGGGCAACCGATTCGCAGGTCCGCATGGCCGGCGCCAGACGCCGCTCGACAAAGCCGCAGATGGTCGGATAGCCCTCAACCCGCCGTTCGCGGATCTCGCTCATGCGCGCGATGACCAGGGCGTTGTAGGCCGCTGCGGCGGAAAAGCGATAGGAAGTGGTGGCGATCGACTCCTCGATCTCGGTCGAGAGGCTCATCAGCTGGTCGAGCAAGGCGCGCTCGTCGTCCTCGGCCGAAAGCGCGCGCATGCGCGCGGTGAGCTCGGCCAAGGAATGATCGATACGAGTCACCGCAGGCGTCACCTCCCGGGCCAGCGGTAGAGCCAGAAAGGCTATGTCGCGATAGGTCTTCATTTCCAGGAGCCGCTGCACCAGGCGCCCGGCCTGGCGCGGCATCAGCCCGCGGTCCTGGACGAGAATGCGCGAGTAGCCGTCACCGTGAATGCGGAAATCGGTCGTCACCTCGGCCGCGCCGTTGGCCACCAGCCCGCGGCACAGGCTGTCGGGCACGAAGTGGCGGATCAGGGTCTCCGCGCCCGGATCGCCCTGGGGCAAGAGGGCAACGTTGGCGGCGACCATGCGTCGGCCCGGCAGATCGGCCAGCCAGTCGACCGGCACCAGGGCGGCCGCAGTCTCGACGAAGGGCTCTTGAGCCGCGCCGCGGTGAAAGAAGGTGTAGGTGGTGAACTCCGTGTGACGCTCCCACTTGAGCCGGAAGGGGCCGAAGTCGGCGGTGAAGTGGGTCGCCTCGTCGAGTGCCAGGGCGACGCCGTAGCGTGCGCAAAGCGCCGTCAGGTGGGCGCGCTCGGCACTCTGGTCGCTGGACCCGGTGAACATCGCGATGTGAGTCGCCTGCTCGGGCGCGACTAGGTCGACGACCGGCCGGGCATGAAGCTCGTTTGCCAGCGCATAGCGCAGGGGATGGTCTGCCGGCTTGTTCATGACGATCCTGATGACCCCTTCCGCTATCACCGCCGCTGCTTATAGCAGACCACCTAAAGAAAGCGACATCCCGGGCGGCCATCCTTGTTGCCGTGCGCGCCCTGATCCATATCATGGGAAGGCCGGGCCGACCGGTGTTAGCTTGCCGGAAGGCCCTCAACGGCGGAAGGCGGTGCACCATGAAGTCCATCCTGGTTCCAATCGACGGCTCGCCCCATGCCGGGCGGGCGCTCGCGATCGCCTGCGATCTGGCGCGCGCCCACGGCGCCCAGCTCAAGCTGTTCCACATTCTGCTGCGCGACCGGGACCCGGGCGAGCTTTTGCGGCTGCCGGCGGCAGGCCGCTTGCCCGAGCAACATACCGCCGAGCTCAAGCGCCATCATGAGGCGCCGGCACCGGAGCTCACGGCCGATCAGATCATGGCGGCGCCGGAAAGCACCGGCAAAAGGGTTGGCGAGGACCACCTGCAAGCGGTCGCCAAGGCAGTGCTCGAGGAGGCCGAGGAACAGGTTGCGGCCCAGGGCATCGACTGCCAGGTGATCGCGCTGGGTGATGGCGCACCGGCCAAGCAGATCGTCGAGGTGGCGGAACTAGCGGCGGTCGACGCCATCGTCATGGGCTGCCGGGGCCTCAGCTCGATCGAGGCTTTCACCCTGGGCAGCGCCTCTCAGGACGTCTGTCGACAAGCGCCTTGCCCCTGCATCATGGTGCACTAGGTTCGGTGGTTGCGGCACCGGCCCGGTCCGGCACATTGGAGATGCGCTCAGTCTAGGCTCTTGATGTAGGTGATCAGGTCGTCGATCTCCCGGTTGCTCAGGCTCAGCTTGGGCATGGGCGGATGGGGATCGGACAGCCACACCTCGAGCCCGGCCCGGGTCTTGGCCGGATCCTTCGCGATCTCCATGAACGAGGGTGCCGCATCGCTCGCACTGACCTGTTGCGGGCTTGTGATATGGCAGGCGGCACACCACTGTTCGGCCAAGCGCCGGCCGGCTTCGACGTCGCCGGCAAGAGCTGGGGCGCAGACGAGCAGCCCGCCAAACAGGCCGATGGCCCAGGCCTTCAGCGCGCTCAAAGGTCCTCGCCCTCGTCCTGGAACTCCGGGTAATCGTCCGGCAGGCTTTCCGGCCACTCCTGCTCCTCCTCCCAATAGGGGATGTCCAACATCCAGTCGCGCAGGGGCTCGGGGATGTCGTCGATCGTAAACTGCGCTTGCGCGTCCGGGTCGCCAACGAAACCGGCCAGATCGGCGATCTCAACGGCCGATAGCTCGATCTGATAACCCAACTCCATGGCTTGCAGCTCGAGCATGGCCGTGGCGCCGGTCCACATGCGTGCGGCGAAGCCCAGGGGATCGATCGCGGTCGCCCGGTCGGGCGCATCCAGTGGCGGCGCCGCCTGGCCGCCGACGCCGCGCACCGCATGGCACAGCACGCAGCCTTTGGTGACGAAGAGACGCTGGCCGCGCTCGGGCTCGATCATCGGAATCACAATGCTTTTCACGCTCTGCTCGGCCTGCACCGGAACGCAGGCGACCAGCGCCAGGAGTCCCAAAAGCATGGCGGGGGCGCGGCGCCTCAAATCCATCATCGCGGCATCCTTCCAGTTGGACGTGTTGCTGCGAGACTCGCCTGTAGCCGGCGCGGGCGTCTTTGATTCTGATCAATTCCTACGGCGTGCGACCCAATACGTCCCGGCGCCAGGCGCGCAAGATCACCAACAGCACGTAGAGTGCCAGGCTCAGCTCGAGGCATTCCTCCAGGGTGGTCGCAATCCAAAAGTGCGACTCCGCCACCCCGAGCCCCCCGGCATACTTGTGGAACTTGTCCAGCAGAGTGATCGGCACGATCAGCGCCAGCCAGATGACGAAATCCCGCGGCCAAATCTCGCCGGCGCGCCAGGCGGCCAGGAAACGGCGCGCCATGACCAGGGCGAAGCCGCCGAGCACGCAAAGTGCCGGCGCGACGAAGACGGCGAACACCAGGGCGCGCTCGCCGAAGGGAATCTCGGAGTCCAGATAGTTGGCCGGCTTGCCGGCGTTCCAATCGAAAAAGGCCTTTTGGATGTCGAGCTCCCGGGCGCAGAGGATCGCCACCACCAGGCCGCCGAGCAGCCAGGCCAGGCGCGCCCGCTTGGCGCGGACCGCGGCCATCAGGCAGACCAGGGCCGAGATCGCCCAGAGCCCGAAGCTTAGAGTCTCGACGATGCCGCCTTCGCCGATCCACAAATCGGCCCGCCCAAAGTTCGTCACCTGAATCAGGACCAAGGCGCTGACGCCCAGGAAGGCGAGCCCCGCGGTCATGCGCGGGCGCCGGTCGGCGGCGCGCCTGGCCGCGCTGGTGGGGTCGGGGTTGGTCATGGTTGATCGACGATCGTTTGGCGGAAAACCCAGTGTGCCGCGCCGGCCGGTCCATAACAAGCGCGCCTGACCGGTTGACTTCCCGGAGGGCTGCGGCCAAAACCTTAGCCGCCTTCAGGCCGCCGTCGGCGGTCCTAAAACCATTTGTCCGATGAGCGCGACCCCGACCTCCAGCCCGAACCTGCCATACCGCAACGCCGACTTCGAGAGTTTGTCCGACAGTCTCGATTACGCGGCGCGCGGAGAGGCCGGCGTCAACTTCTATTCGGCGCGGGGTGAGCTGCTGCGCGCTCTGCCCTATCGGGAGATGCGGGAACGGGCGATCGAGCTGGCCCGCGGCCTGGTCGGGGCCGGCCTGCCCAAGGGCGCGCGCTTCGCGCTTTTAGCCGACACCACGGCCGACTTCATGATCTTCTTCCACGCTTGCCAGTACGCCGGCCTGGTGCCGGTGCCGGTCGCCCTGCCGACCACCTTGGGCGGGCGCGCCACCTATGTCGCCGGGCTTAGGCGCCAACTCGAGAGCTGCGCGGCGGCCGCGGTGATGGCGCCGGCCGAGCTTCTGAGCTTTGTCCAGGAGGCTGCCGAGGGTTTGGAAATCTCACTCGTCGGCGGCGCCGAGGATTTCACTGAGTTGCCAGGTGCGGGCAACGAGCTGCGACCCTTTGGGGGCGAGGAGATCAGCTATCTGCAGTATTCCTCTGGCAGCACCCGGCAGCCCCACGGCATCGAGATTCCTCAGCGCTCGCTGATCGCCAACGGCCTGGCGATCGCCCGCCACGGCTTGGCGATCGGCGCGGGCGACCGCTGTGTCTCCTGGCTGCCGCTTTACCACGACATGGGCCTGGTCGGCTTCATGCTGGTGCCGGTGCTGACCCAGCGCTCGGTCGACTACATCGCGACCCGGGATTTCGCCCGCCGCCCGCTGCAGTGGCTCTCCCTGATCGGCCGCGGCGGCGCCACCCTGTCGTTCAGCCCGAGCTTTGGCTACGACCTTTGCACCCGACGGGCGGCCGAGCGCAGCGCCGAGGCGATCGATCTCTCGACCTGGCGCGGCGCCGGCATCGGCGGCGACATGGTGCAGCCCGAGGTGCTGCGGCGCTTCGCCGAGACCTTTGGCTCTTGCGGCTTCGATCCGCGCGCCTTCGTGCCGAGCTACGGCTTGGCCGAAGCGACCCTTGCCTTCAGCTTCTCGCCCTTGGGCCAAGGGGTGCAGTCCGACGTGATCAGCCGGTCGAAGCTGTTCGATCATCGCCACGCCGAGCCGATAGCGGCCGAGGACCCCGATGCCCGAGAGATCGTCCTCTGTGGCGCGCCCCTGCCGGGCCACCAACTGGAGGTCCGCGATCCGGCCGGTCGGGCGCTGCCGGACCGCCGTGTCGGGCACGTCTTCATCAAGGGGCCGAGCCTGATGATCGGCTACTTCAACGAGCCCGAGACCACGGCCGAGCTCTTGAGCCCGGATGGCTGGCTCAACACCGGCGATCTCGGCTACACGGTCGAGGGCGCTTTGGTGATCACCGGCCGGGCCAAGGATTTGATCCTGGTCAACGGCCGCAATATATGGCCCCAGGATCTGGAGTGGGCGGTCGAGGAGCTGGAGCAGGTGCGGCGCGGCGACGCGGCGGCGTTTTCGATCATGGAGGCCGGCCAAGAGGACCGCGTGGTGCTGCTGGTGCAGTGCCGTCTGCGCGATCCCGACGCTCGGGCCGCGCTCGCCAAGGAGGTCAAGGGCAAGGTGCGCCAAACCGCCGGAGTCGAGACCACGGTCGGCCTAATTCCCCACCGAGATTTGCCCAAAACTTCGTCCGGCAAGCTGAGCCGCACCCGCGCCCGGCAGATGTATCTGGAGGGCGCCTTCGGTTCTGAGACGGCGCCGCTCGACACACCAGCGAGCTCTTAAGCGCCGGTGGCCTCTTGCGTCGCCATCACCGGGGCGAGCGGCTTCATCGGCAGCCATCTCAGGCGACACTTCCTTGACCAGGGCTGGCAGGTGCGTGCCCTGGTGCGCCAACGCCGCCCGGCACCCGCACCGGGGCTCGAGCTGGTCCCCGGCGCGCTCGAGGACCAGGAAAGTCTGACCCGCCTCGTCGAGGGCGCCGAACTGGTGGTCCATGCCGCCGGCCTGATCAAGGCGACCTCCCGGGCCGCATTCATGGCTGCCAACCAAGGCGGCGTCGAACGCCTGGCTGGGGCGCTCGAGGGCAAAGCGGCGCGACTCATCCTGCTGTCGTCCCTGGCTGCTCGGGAGCCGGCGATCTCGCCCTACGCTGCCAGTAAGGCGGCCGGCGAGGCGGCGCTGCGGGAGTGCCGCCTGGATGCCTGGACCATCCTGCGCCCGCCGGTGGTCTACGGCCCCGGAGACCCGGCAACCTTGGGATTCTTCCGGGCCGTCGCCAAGGGAATTGGCCCGATCCTGGCGCCCGCGGACGCACGGGTCTCGTTTCTGCACGTGGCCGACCTCTGCGACGCGGTCGCGGCCGTGGCGGCCGAGCCGGGCGCGACTCAAGGCATGACCTACGAGCCCGACGACGGCGCGCTCGGCGGCTATTCCTGGGACCAGCTGATCGATGCCGCGGCGGTGGCTTGCGGAACCGCGCCCCGGCGCCTGCGGGTGCCTGCGGCATTGCTCCATGCCGCGGCCCTGGCGGCGGGCGGAATCGCCGCCGTAACCGGCCGTCCGGCGATTTTCGGGCCGGGCAAGGCGCGCGAGATCCGCCATCCGGACTGGGCTAGCCACGGCGCCTCATTGGGGGCGGCAACGGGCTGGCGGCCGGACTGGCCGCTCGACCAGGGGTTCGCCCAAACCGTGGCCTGGTACAGGGCCGAAAACTGGTTGTAACAAATCGTTACAAAGTGTTACTAGGCTTATCAGTTTAGGATTTGTTAACAGTGACACGCACGGAAACCTAAACGAATCCAACCAGGGCGTCTTCGGGGAGATTTGGGCGCCTCTCAACAACTGCCATTAGGCCATCTGGGGCAGCCACGTCGGCGGGGATGGGAACCCCCTCCAGCACCGTATATGGACTTTGGCTGCCACACGCTATGAGCGGGGGGCGCAACTGCTATGTCTCCAATGCCTTGGAAAAGGTAGCGGGAGACCCTAAATG
>JBCCGG010000046.1:0-48240 GCA_039029395.1 Pseudomonadota bacterium
CGAATGTGCGGCATTCCTTCGACCTGAGCGCGCGCGGCGCGATGCCGAACTGACGCCGAAAGGCGCGCGAAAAGGTCTGGGAGCAAGAGAAGCCGCAGTCCAGGGCAATGTCGGTGATGGAGCTTTCCTGCCGGATCACCAGGCTGCGGGCTGCTCGCTCTAGGCGCAGACGCCAGAGAAACTGGACCGGCGATTCCCGCTGATAGCGGCTGAAAACCCGCAAGAAGTGATACTTCGATAGGCAAGCGACTTCGGCCAGCTGGTCCAAGTCGAGGGACTCGGCCAAGTTTTCGTAGGCAAAGTTGACCACGCGGTTGACCCGGTGCCGTTGCGCGGACTGGCGCTGCATGGCTTTCCTCGATCTTTGCCGCTCCCTGACGGGCCAAGCCTAGCGTGCTGATGCCCCAAGTCAAACCTGATGCCGATCGCCTCGCTTTTAGCAATTCAAGCAAAGACCGTTGGCCCATGGGTCCGTTATGGAGGGTGCCAAGCTCAAGCTCTCACCGAAAGGACCTCTATCATGGCTCAACGCATCCGTCTCATCGGCAGGATCGCCGTCTTTCTGGCGGTGGGTTTCCTGGCGCCGCAGATGACGAACGCCGCGGGACAAGGCTTCTCACTCCACGCCAAACCGGTGATGGAGCGGGGCAGCCAAGGCGCCTGGTCCGCCAGCTTCATCGATCCGGGGGCGATGACAATTCACGACGGTAAGTTTCACATGATGTTCGATGCCCTGCCCAAATGGCCCCATCCGCTCGCGATCGGCTACGCATCGTCCGAAGACGGCATCAATTGGGTTAAGGAAAGCGACGGACCGGTGTTGACCGCCGAGGATACCGGGCTGGATGTGAAGTCCATCATGGCCAACTCCATGTTGGTGACCGACGAAGGCCAATGGGTGCTCTATTTCACCCTGGTCGACCCGGAAAAACATTTCGTCGGCAAGATCGCCCGCGCGACGGCGCCGTCCCCCTTGGGGCCCTGGACGACCGATCCGGAGCCGGTCTTGGAGCCTGGGCCGGAAGGCGCCTGGGACGGCAAGTACGTGGGCAACGCCAGCGTCGTGCAATCCGACGAGGGCTATCGCATGTACTACACCGGCACCGGCAAATACGAGGTGGGCGCTTTCACCGAGGAGCACGACAACATCGGCATGGCCACCTCTCCCGACGGCATCACCTGGACCAAGCACGATGGACCAGTCTTTCAGATCAGCGATGTGGAGAATGCCTGGGACAGTTGGAGCCTGACCGAAACCTCGGTCCAGAAGACCAACGACGGCTGGGCAATGGTCTACCGGGGCACCTCCTTCAACACCACAGGCCAGCTTGGCCTAGCGATGAGCGACGACGGCATCACTTGGCGCCGGGCCGGTGATGGGCCTATCATAGCCACGCCGGATATCCACAAGAAGATCTACTTCGTGACCTACCTGCGGGATGGCGATCAGGACTTCATCTACTTTGAGGCCGGCTCGACCGCAGGCACCGACATCTACCTGGCAACGCGCCAGCACATCTTTTGACGCTGGGAGGCGCGATGGCAATTCAGTCCCTGCCAAAGGGGGCCGCGACTGGCGATCTCCTTTCGGCGCTCCGGCGCGACGGGGCCGTGATTGTCGAAAACTGGGTCTCGGAGCAGCTTGCCGATCGGGTGGCAAGCGAGCTGCGCCCGCGTTTCGAGGCCGTAGGCCACTGCCAATACAGCGACTTCAACGGCTACAAGACCCTCAGGATCAACAGCATCCTGGCTCATTCGCGCGCGGCGGCCGACTTGGTAGAGCATGCCCAACTCCTCGAGGTCGCCGACGAAATCCTCCTGGAAAACAGTCTGTCTTACCGTTTGGGTAGCTTGACCGGCATCGAGATCCTGCCAGGCGAAAGCGCCCAGGCGCTGCATCGGGACGACCACATTTACCCGCTCCGCCTGCCTGGTTTCGAGCTACAGATCGGCGTCATGTGGGCGCTCGACGATTTCAGCGCCGAGAATGGCGGGACCCGCGTGGTGCCGGGCAGCCACCATTGGCTTGAGCCGCGCTCGGCCCTCCCGGAGGAGATCGTTGAGGTCGCAATGCCGAAAGGCTCGGCGCTGGTCTACCTGGGCTCGACGCTGCATGGCGGCGGCGCGAACGGCACGGACCAGCCCCGGATGGGACTAATCAACACCTATGCTCTGGGCTGGCTGCGGCAGGAGGAGAACCTCTACACAAAGATCCCCAGAGAGCGGGCCAAAAGCTTCTCCAAGCGGGTTCAGGAACTGATTGGCTATCAAAAGCACGGTCAAAAGCTCGGCTGGTTCGGGCCCTTCTGACCCCTTTGTGACCGGCGCCAAGATCGGGCATACTTGGGCGGCCATGAACGAGAGCAAACGCCCGACCAAGCATATCGTGCTGACCTCCCATCCGGGTGGCGGCGCGGCGCCCGAGCCGATCCACTGGGCGGCGGCCGACCCGCTGGAGCGCGGACCGGTGATCGGCACACTGACCGATCCGGCCAAGCGTAACGTGATCGGGGCCCACGCCGGCTCCTACGCACTCTACCGGGCGCTGGCGATCGCCGCCGGCAGCCTGGACCCGCTGCACAAGGCGGATCTGACCGACACCGCGCCCGCCGCATCGATCGGGCCCCATCCCCAATGGTCGGAGCCAGACAAGATCGTCTCGCTGGATCCCTTCGGCCACGTTGCCGGCGAGGTCTTCAAGGACAAGATCGCCGAGGGCTGGGATATCCGCCCTACAATCGCCGTTACCCGGGCGCGCCTTACCGTGCCGGAGTTCGCCGGCGCCTTGGAACGAGGCGATCTGGAGGTCGACGGCGAGATCCTCTTGGAAAGCGGCGAGGCCAAGTGTACCAAGGTCGCGGTCGAGCCGGTGTGGTATCTGCCTGGGGTTGCCCGGCGCTGCGGCATCGACGAGCAGGACCTCCGGCGCAGCCTGTTCGAGCACACCGGCGGCATGTTCCCCGATCTGGTGACCCGGCCGGACCTTCATGTTTTTTTGCCGCCGATCGGCGGCATGACGGTCTACTATTTTGGCGACCTTGCCGCGATCACCGATCCCAAGCGCCAATTGGCCTGCCGGGTGCACGACGAGTGCAACGGCTCGGATGTCTTCGGATCCGACATCTGCACCTGCCGGCCATACTTGGTGCACGGCATGGAGGTCTGTATCCGCACGGCCCAGGAGGGCGGCGGTGGGCTCATCGTCTATAACCGCAAGGAAGGCCGGGCGCTCGGCGAGGTCACCAAGTTCCTGGTCTACAATGCCCGCAAGCGCCAGGAGGGCGGCGACCGGGCCGATGCCTACTTCCTGCGCACCGAGTGCGTCGCCGGTGTTCAGGATGTGCGTTTTCAGGAGCTCATGCCCGACGTACTCCACTGGCTCGGCGTCACTCGGCTCGACCGTTTCGTCTCCATGAGCAACATGAAATACGACGCCCTTGCCCGCCAAGGGATCGAGATCGTTGAGCGTATCCCAATTCCAGACGAGCTGATTCCGGACGACGCCGCGGTCGAGATGGAGGCCAAAAAGGCGGCCGGCTACTTCACCGACGAGCCGGTGCCCGACGAGGCCAGCCTTGCGGAGACCAAAGGTCGGGGCCTCAGGGACTATTGAGCGCAATTCCCGTCAGCGATGCGGTCGCCTGGCTGCTTCGGCCCGAGGCCATTCGCGAGCGCTGCGGCCGCATTCTGGCGGCCGCGGATGCGGGCCGCTCGGATCATTTCACGGTCGCGCGCGACAAGCTTCCGGCGCTCGCCGACTTCGTCACGGAAGAAATCCGGGGCAACTACCCAGATTTGAAGATCCCCTATCACAGCCGCTGGCGCCACTTTGCGGCCGGCGGCCGGGACCGCTGGGGCGCCCTGGCGGCACGCCTAGGCGGTCTTTCGGCGAATGAGATGGCGCGGATGCGCATTGACCTGGCATTGACCAGCGTGCTGCTGGATGCCGGCGCCGGCCCGGCGTGGCGTTACCGAGAAGCCGACGGGACGGAGTTCAGCCGATCTGAAGGCCTGGCGGTCGCCAGTTTCGTTCTCTTTGAAAGAGGCATCCTGTCCGGCCAGCGAGACTGGCCCCTGCGTGCCGATGCCGCCGCCCTCCGGGCCTTCACGGCCGATAATCTGGCGCAGGCCTTCCAGGTGACCGAGGACAATCCCCTGGAAGGTCTCGAGGGTCGGGCCGGTCTGCTCAACCGCCTTGGCCGGGCGGTTGCCAAGGCACCCCAGGTCTACGGCGAAAGCGACCCGCGCGTCGGAAACCTCTACGACTATCTGGTCGGTTTGGCCGGACCTTCTCGAGAGGTCCCGGCACCGTTGATCCTGGCGACTCTGCTTGAGACCCTTGGCTCGATTTGGCCGGGGCGGATCGTATTGGACGGCGTTAACCTGGGCGATGTCTGGCGCCATCCGGCGGCGGGCGACGACGGCCTGGTGCCATTTCACAAGCTTTCCCAATGGCTGACCTATTCCCTGGTCGAGCCCTTGGTCGAGGCGGGCCTGGCGGTCACCGACATCGAGGCCCTGACCGGCCTGGCCGAGTACCGAAACGGTGGCCTGATGATCGACGGCGGCCTGCTTTGCCTGAAGGATCCAGCGGCCCTGGCTGCACGCCACGCCGTCGATAGTGAGCTGATCGTCGAGTGGCGGGCGCTGACCCTGGCGCTGCTCGACCCCTTGGCGGCCGAGGTGCGCGAGCGCCTGGGGCAAAACGCGGCTGAGCTGCCGCTTGCCAAGGTGCTGGAAGGCGGCACTTGGAGCGCCGGTCGCCGGATCGCTCGGGAAAAGCGCCCTGACGGCGACCCGCCGCTGACCATCGTGAGCGACGGAACGGTCTTTTGAGCGGCCCCAAAGCATGCCACCATGGCGGCCGGGCGAATTCGGAGGGAACCATGAGCGCCAACGTCACCGTCGTCGACCATCCTCTGGTCCAGCACAAGCTCGGCCTGATGCGCCGCAAGGAGACCCACACTGCTGCCTTTCGCCAGCTGCTGCGCGAGATCTCTTTGCTGCTGGCCTACGAGGTGACCCGCGATCTGCCGCTCACCGACACCGCGATAGACACGCCCTTGACCGAGACCACGGTGCCCAGGCTGGAAGGCAAGAAGCTCGCCCTGATCTCGGTGCTGCGCGCCGGCAACGGCCTGCTAGAGGGTATGCTCGATCTGATACCTTCGGCCCGGGTCGGCCACGTGGGGCTCTACCGGGACCCGACCACCCTGGTCGCCGTGGAGTACTACTTCAAGGTGCCGGAAGAGCTGGGCGAGCGGGTCGTGATCGTGGTCGATCCCATGTTGGCGACCGGCAACTCCTCGTCGGCCGCGCTCGACCGGGTCAAGCAGGCCGGCGCCAAGGACCTGCGCTTCGTCTGCCTACTGGCCGCGCCAGAAGGTATCAAGGCGATCCAGGAGACCCACGCGGACGTACCGATCTTCACCGCCGCGATCGACAGCCACCTGAACGACCACGGCTACATCGTGCCGGGGCTGGGCGACGCGGGGGATCGGCTCTACGGGACGAAGTGACCCCTACTTCCGTATGATGTTCTTCTCCGGACCGTAAGGGAATCCGGTGATGTTCTCGGCGCCTTGCTCGCCGACCACCAGGATGTCGTGCTCCCGGTAGCCGCCGGCGCCGGGCAGGCCCTCGGGGATCATGATCATCGGCTCCATGGAGACCACATGGCCGGGCTGAAGCACGGTCTCGATGTCCTCGCGCAGCTCTAGGCCGGCCTCCCGGCCGTAGTAGTGGCTGAGCACTCCGAAGGAGTGGCCGTATCCGAAGGTGCGGCGCTCCAGCAGGTCGTACTTCTTGTAGATCTCGTTGAGTTCGGCGGCGATGTCGCAACAGCGCACGCCCGGCTGAATCGCCTTCAAGCCGGCCTCGTGGACCTCGACGTTGACGTTCCACAAGCGCAGGTGCTCATCGGAGACCTCCTCGGCGAAGAGGGTGCGCTCGAGCGCCGTGTAGTAGCCGCCGATCATGGGAAAGCAGTTGAGCGAGAGGATGTCGCCACGCTCGATCTTGCGGGTGGTCACCGGGTTGTGGGCGCCATCGGTGTTGATGCCCGACTGGAACCAGGTCCAGGTGTCGAGGATCTCGGCGTGGGGGAAGGAGCGGGCGATCTCGCGCACCATTGCCTGTGTCGAGTGGAGCGCCACCTCGTGCTCTGGCACGCCGACCCCGATCGCTTCGGCGCAGGCCGCTCCGCCGATGTCGGCGATGCGCGCGCCCTCCTTGATGTGGGCGATCTCCTCGGCGGATTTCACCATGCGAAGGCGCATGGCCGATTGACCGACGTCGACGAAGGTGGCGTTGGGCAGGGCGGCCTCAAGCTTGGCCTTGTTCTGCAGGGTCACGTGGTCGAATTCGATTCCGATCCGGGCGCCGTCGGGAATCAGCTTTTGGACGGCCCGAAAGTAGTTGTCCCGCTGCCAGTCGGTGTAGACGATGTTGTCGCCGAAGGTCCGGCGCCAGGGCTGGGCGCCGTCGATGTTGGCCGAGATCGAGGTCTGGTTCTCTTGGGTCACCACCAGGCCGTAGAAGCGGCCGAAGTGGCAGTAGACGAAGTCGGCGTAGTAGCAGATGTTGTGATAGCTGCTGAACAAAACCGAATCCAGGCCAGCCTCGACCATATGGGCGCGCAACGCGGTCAAGCGCCGGGTCATCTCCTCGGCCGAGAACATCGGCGTGACCTTCTGGCCGTTCTGGATCTCGATCAGGCTTGGCATCTCCATGGCGTCGTCCCCCCATTTGCTGTGCCCGCGGGTAAGATGATCCGGCACTTAGACCCATTGGAAGCGGGAATCAATGACTGAAAATTCAGATGTGGAGGTTCGGCGCACCGCGCGCGTGCTCCTGCTCGATTCCCAGGACCGCCTGCTCTTGGTCAAGTTCCAAGACCCCTACGTTCACGAGCCGGGCAAGGCGCCGTCAGGGGCGCCGTTTTGGGCCACGGTCGGCGGTTGTCTGGAGGACGGCGAGGACATTATCGCGGCAGCCCGGCGCGAGGTGCGCGAGGAGACGGGCCTGGTGGACATCCAGTTCGGGCCGGTGGTCTGGTATGGCGAGCAGGTCTTGATACTCAAGGAAGGTGAGCGCCTCCTAAAGGAGTCCTTCGTGGTCGCTCGCACCCGAGAGCAGGAGCCGGTCGCGACCCAATGGACGGATGACGAACGGGAAACCATCGTAGATCTGCGCTGGTGGCGGCTCGACGCGTTGCGGGAGACTGATGAGACCGTGTATCCAAAGGTGCTACCCGAGCTACTGCCAGTAATCTTGCGCGGCGACTATCCTGATCCGGTACTGATCATTACCCTCTGACCGAAGAATTCGCGCTTGCAGCCCCTGGGGATTGGTGATCATGCTCACGTGATGACCAAGGAGCAAGCTTTGCCCAAAGACAGCCACAACGGGCTGCCAACGAACGTCGAGCGGGGGACGCTCCGTCGGGAGCGCTTGGCGCGCCTTAAGGCGGAGATCGTCAAAGCTGACTGCGCGGCCGGGGTGTTTCTGGACCCGATCAACATCCGCTATGCCACCGACGTCTCCAACATGCAGGTCTGGTGCCTGCACAACCCGGTGCGCTACAGCTACGTGGCCGCCGACGGTCCGGTGCTGCACTTCGAGTTTCCGAGCTGCAACCACTTGGCCGAGGGCATCGAGACAATCGACGAGGTGCGCCCGGCCCAAGCCGCGACCTACTTGATGGCCGGGCCGGAAGTCGCAGCGCGCGCCAAGGCCTGGGCCGCCGAGCTCGCCGACTTGGTGCGCCAGCACGGCGGCGGCAACCGGCGCCTCGCGGTCGACCGCCTGGACTGGACGAGTTATCTGGCGCTTCAGGATCATGGCATCGAGGCCGTCGACGGCCAGGCCGTGGCCGAGCAGGCCCGGCGCATCAAAACCCCCCAGGAGCTGGTGGCCATCCGCGAATCGGTCGCCGCCTGCGAGGCGGCGGTCGAAACCATGCGCGCGGCGATTCGACCCGGCCTGACCGAGCAGCAGGTCTGGTCAGTGCTGCACCGGGAGAACATTTCTGGCGGCGGAGAGTGGATCGAGACCCGGCTGCTTGCCTCGGGCCCGCGCACCAACCCCTGGTACCAGGAGTGCAGCGAGCGGGTGATCGAGCCCGGCGACCTGGTGGCGCTCGACACCGACCTGATCGGCCGCCACGGCTATTGCAGCGACATTTCGCGCACCTGGCGAGCCGGGGAGGGTAGGGCGAGCGATCGCCAGCGGCGCACCTACGCTCAAGCCAGGGCTCACCTGGAGCGCCTGATGGAGGTGATTCGGCCGGGGCTCAGCCTGGACGAGATCGCCGGGCAGGTCGGCGATCCGCCCGAGGATTACCATGTCTACAGCTGCCTGCTGCATGGCATCGGTTTGTGCGATGAGTACCCGGTTGCCTTCTGGCGCAATCAGGCCGAGCGATACCAGGCAGTGCTGGAACCCGGCATGACGATCTGCGTCGAGAGCTACTTCGGACCGCGCCACGGCGGCGAAGGCGTCAAGCTGGAGCAGCAGGTACTGGTCACCGAGAACGGCCTGGAGACCCTCAGTCGGCTGCCCTTCGAGGAGGATTGGATGTGAGCGCCATGGATCTGATCGTGCGCCGGGCCCGCCTGCCGGATGGCCGGGCCGAGATGGACATCGCCATTAAGGACGGCCGCATCGTTGCCGTCGAGCCAGCGCTGCAGGCCGAAGCGGCCCGTGAGATCGACGCCGCCGGCCATTTGGTCGCGCCGCCCTTCGTCGATTCCCACTTCCATATGGATTCCACCCTGACCGCCGGAAACCCGCGCCATAACGAGAGCGGCACCTTGTTGGAAGGCATCCGGATTTGGGGCGAGCTCAAGCCCGATCTGACCCAGGAAAAGATTTTCGAGCGAGCCATGTCCTATTGCGACATGGCTGTCGCCCGGGGCTTGCTGGCAATCCGCAGCCACGTGGACGTCTGCGACCCCCGCCTGCTCGCGGTCGACGCCCTGCTCGAGGTGCGCAAACAGGTCGCGCCTTACCTAGACCTGCAATTGGTCGCCTTTCCCCAGGACGGATTTCTGCGCGCGCCCCAGGCCAAGGATCTCTTGGCCGAGGCGCTCAGGCGCGGCGTCGACGTGGTCGGCGGCATCCCGCATTTCGAACGCACCCAGGCTGACGGCGCGGAGGCCGTCAAGCAGCTCTGCGAGATCGCGGCGGAGCGGAGCTTGCCCGTAGACATGCACTGCGACGAGTCGGACGATCCCCACGCGCGCTTCGTAGAGAATCTGGCCTACGAAACGCGGCGGCTGGGTCTGCAAGGGCGGGTGACCGGCTCCCACCTGACCTCGATGCACTCCATGGACAACTACTACTTCACCAAACTGATCCATCTGATGGTCGAGGCCGAGCTGAAGGTCATCGCCAATCCGCTCATCAACGTCACTCTACAGGGCCGCCAGGATACCTACCCCAAACGCCGGGGCTTGACCCGGGTGCCCGAGCTGATGGGTGCGGGCCTGCGGGTCGCCATGGGCCACGATTGCGTGATGGACCCTTGGTATGCCTTGGGCTCGGGCGACATGCTCGAGGTTGCCCATATGGGCGCTCACGTGGCCCACATGACCGGGCGCGCCGAGATCGAGGCCTGTTTCGCGGCGGTGACTGAAACCCCGGCGCGCATCCTCGAGCTCGAAGGTTACGGCCTGGCGCCTGGCTGCCATGGCGATCTAGTGGTGCTCGAGGCGGCCGATCCGGTCGACGCGGTGCGCCTGCGCGGGGCCCGCTTGGCGGTCGTGCGCCGGGGCCGGGTGGTCGCCGAGAGCCCGCCGACTGCGGCCAAGCTCGACCTACCCGGCCGACCGGGAGAGGTGCGTTTCACCGGCCACGACCAACCGTCCCAAACACCTTAAGAAAGTGACAGCCATGACGACACAGAGCGACCAAGCCCACGCCTTTCACGCCCTCCACAAGAAAGGTGAACCCGTCGTGCTGTTCAACGTTTGGGATCCGGGCAGCGCCAAGGCGGTGGCCAAGGCCGGCGCCCGGGCCATCGCGACCGGCAGCGCGCCGGTAGCCATGGCCCACGGTTTTGTCGACGGCGAGCAGATTCCCTTGGACCTCGCGCTCGACAATATCAGGCGCATCGTGGCCGCGGTTGACCTGCCGGTGACCGCCGATCTGGAGGGCGGCTATGGCGTGGCGCCGGAGATCGTCGCCGAGACGGTCTCCAGGGCGCTTGCCGCCGGAGCCATTGGCTTCAACTTCGAGGATCAGGTGGTCGGCGGAACGGGCCTGCACGAAATTGACGTTCAGGCGGCCCGAGTCGCCGCGGCCCGGGCCGCAGCAGAGGACGCCGGCGTGCCGGCCTACATCAACGCCCGCACCGATATCTTTTTGAAGACCAAGCCCGAGACCCACGATCAAGCTATGCTCGACCAAGCCATCGAGCGGGCCCAGGCCTTTGCCCAATCCGGGGCCAGCGGCTTTTTTGCGCCCGCCTTGGCGGACGAAGGGCTAATCGGCAAGCTGTGCGAGGCCTGCCCCCTGCCGGTCAACATCATCGCCCTGCCGAACGTGCCGCCGGCCGAGACCCTGGCAAGCCTGGGGGTCGCCCGAATCAGCTACGGACCCGTGCCCTATCGACGCATGATCCAATGGCTTGAAGAGGCAGCCCGAGAGGCGCTCAATTAGGCGTCAGTTTTTTTTCGGCTTCCAAGCCTTCGCCCGCCGTTCGGCCTTGGCGCGCTCATTGTCGCTGAGCTGGGCCGAGATTTGATCCCGGAAGCGGGCCGCCTGGCTCGGGTCCGGGTTGGCCCATTCGCCGCCGGGCGCCGCCTGGTAGGTGTCGGCCGCGACATAGAACCACTTGTAGGCCTCGATGAAGTCCTTCTTTACGCCGCTGCCTTGGGCGTACATATGGCCCAGATTGAACTGGGCATCGCCGTCGCCTCGGTCGGCCGCCTTGCGGAACCACTTGGCCGCCTCGGCGAAGTCCTGGGGCACGCCTTCGCCACGCAGATAGAGCACCGCGATCTGGTACTGGGAGGGGACGTCACCCTCTTCGGCGAGGGGCAACCACTCGGCCAGAGCCTTGTCGAAGTCGAGCTGGGAATAAGCTTCAAGCCCTTCACGGAAGCCGGCGCCGGCGGGCTGAGCCATGGCCCAGAAGAGCAGGGCGATCAAGATCACGCGCTTCATAACGAACCTCGAGATGAATGTCTGCCGTACTGTAGACGCAAAGCAGTTTACCAGATCTTAACCTTAGCGGGGCGGTTCCGAATAATCGGCCTGGTGACAAACTGTTAATCATAGTCTTTCAGCGGGCGTAAAGGATCTTCGCGTAGGCTCCGATCCGTCAAGTAGGCCGCGAGCGCCCAGGTAGGGCGCACCTTTCCTTGGGCATGGAAGCAGCATTGAAAACGATCATGCCCACCTCAAGCCAATCAGATCCCACAAGCTTCGGCGCCGAGCAATCGCGTGACCTCTCCGCACTGAGCGGCCGTGCGCCCGCTCTAGCGCTGGAGTCTCGCATCGAAGTCTACAAGACGTCGCCGGAGATGTTCACGAGCCAGAAGCTGCAGGCCCTCTACGACCATTGGGAGGGTCTACGCAGCGGCCATGCCATTCCTAGAAGCCGAGATCTTTCGCCGATCAATGTGGGATTCATTCTAGGCCAAATCACGCTGGTCGACGTGCTGAGCGGTCCGCTGAACTTTTATTACCGCTTGATCGGCACACGCATCGAGGAGCTTGGCCGCCACGGCGACCAGGGCAAGACGGTCGATCAGATCAGACCCGCCTGTTACCGCCAGCTTTGCCGCGACGCCTACCATGAGGCGGTCGAGACCGCAGCCCCCTTGTGCCTGCGAATCTGTCGGCGCCAATCCGACGGCGAGGTCGGCTACGAGCGCATGATACTGCCCTTTGGCGGCGACGAGGGGCGCGTCGTCACGCTGCTCGACGCACTGGACTGGGCGCCAGGCGTGCAGATCGAGCTGCAGCGCTTGCGGCTCTTGCCCTCGGCCAACGTGCCGGTCGACATGGTTTTCTCCTAGCGCTTGCCCCACAAAGCAGAACGGGCCCGGTCCTTCCCTGGACCGAGCCCGATCTCACCGCACCTTGAGCAGTGATTTGGTCGGCTAAAGCAAGACAACCACCAGGCTGAGCAGTCCGATGGCGCAAACCTGGGCCATGCCCAAAGTGTTGAACGTGCTCATTAGAACCTCCTTAGTCCCGGCCCGCGGCGCCGTTGCGTCGCGACCTTTTACCGAAGCCTGAAGTTGGCACCGGGGGCGGCCGGCGACCAATGCATTTTTTGCCGATCTGACAAGCGCTTGGGGTATATCCGGCTGAACTTGTTTAGAGCTTGGCGATGGTCATGAAGGCATGCACGTAATCCATGGCATGGCCATCGGGCGCCTCGCGCACCAGGTCCTCGTAGCGGGCGTAGTAGCTGTCGATCAGGCGCTGGCGCTCCTCGGCTGGCCGGCTCTGCGCGAGACCGGCATGAAAGGTGCTCTCGGTCCAGGACCGAAGTGTCGGGACGTAGGCCTTGGCGAAGCGCGCGGCGTCTCCATGGCGCCTGAAATCGGCGGCATAGGGGCAGGGCGTGACTCTTGTTTCCATGTGCTCGAGCCGCAGCCCAGCCTGATGGACCGGGTTTTCCTCGTCTTGCAAGGGGGCGGCAAACTCCTCGACGGCTTTGTAGTACTGCGGCAGCGTCATGGCCAGGTACTCAGCCTGCTCGATCCGGCCGTCGGCTAGGCACTCCCGCCAGATCCGGTTGAAGGTATCGAACATGTCGACGCCCTCGGTGTGGCCCAGATAGCGTCCCGACTCGTCACGGCAGAAGTTGGCGATCACCAGGCGGCCGCCCGGCGCCAGCTCGCGCGCCCGGTGTAGTAGAATGGTCTGCCAATCGGCATTGCCCTGTGCTGCAAAGGCGGCCAGTTCCGCGCCGCTGGCGCCAACCGCCTGGACGTGATCGGAGATGTCGCACGGCTTGTGGGAGAGCCAATGCATCGCGGTGGCGGAGAACCCCAGGTCCAAAGTGCCGGCCGGTAGAATCTGGTCATAGAACGAAGTGGCCGAGGCGAAGAGGTGCAGATCACTCTGTCGTTCGGTGCGGGATGCGAGGCCATCTTGATTCTCAACAATATTAAATAACGCATTGTAATCGTTACGAAGTTGATCTGTGTAATAAACCGCAATAGGGCGTTGGGGGTTGGCCCTGCCCAGCGTGTTCACGGCCTGCGCCACGAGGTCCAGGGACGTGCCGCCGTCGGCGCAGCCCATGTCTGCCAGGACGAAGGGTCGCTCGACCCAGAGATCCATCTGGCCGATCGCATCAAGCGCGAGCGGCATAGCGCTGTCGATCACGTCCTTGGCGCCGATCGTGGCCAAGGAGTAGTAGCCGCCGCCCTTCATGGCCATGTCGCTGGCCGCGGTTTTAGCCTCCGACATTCTGCGGTTTCCTTCCCAATTGCCTCGCTATTGACCCACGTCGTCGTCGTGACCGTGACGGTTGGAGTAGAACACCAGGAACATCAACCCGCCGCCTAGGGCCAGGCTGAAAAATGCACCAAGTCCGAGGGCGATGTAGCCGTGGATGCTCATCTCCACGTCGCCCAACTGGTACCAGATGGCGGCGGCGACGCCTGCGCTAGCAATCAGCAGGCCGACTAGGATGGCGATGGTCACGAGGGTCTTCATGGCGCCAACACTTTAGCCGGCCGCGGCCGGACATGGGCAAAAGATTTCCGTTGCCCTTTGAATGGCAGACGCTATAACTCCCGCCTCGTACCTTCGGACGGCTTGACGATCTCGCGGCTGTGGCGGAATTGGTAGACGCGCAGCGTTGAGGGCGCTGTGGGGGCGACCCCGTGGAGGTTCAAGTCCTCTCAGCCGCACCAATCGGCTTGCTCCGTTCCGAGGCTACGCAGATTTTGGTGCCCCGCGGCTGTGGCGGAATTGGTAGACGCGCTAGCTTCAGGTGCTAGTTCTCGCAAGGGAGTGGAGGTTCGAGTCCTCTCAGCCGCACCAAACTTCTCGTTTAATTTCAAACATCTATGAATCTACCGCGACACATGATTACGTGCGGGGGCAGGGGCGCCGGGCGATCGGCTTTGGTGTCGTTGGGGCTTGTGCTTGAGGTCATAGGAAGCTACCGCTCAAGGCTAGCACGTGGGGGGAGATCGCATCATGACCGAGCGCTCGGGCGTCTTCATTGGCGCCGGTGAATCACCGCAATCCTTGGCCCTGAAGTTCGCCAACCGGCACGGTCTGATCGCCGGGGCGACTGGCACCGGCAAGACGGTGACCTTGCAGATCCTGACCGAGGGATTCTCGCGGGCCGGCGTCCCGGTCTTTCTTGCCGACGTTAAGGGCGATTTGTCCGGTCTGTCTCAAGCCGGCAAAGCCGGTCCGAAGCTGGCCAAGCGGGCCGCCCAGATCGGCGTGGACCGCTTCGCTCCAGAGGCCATGCCGGTGATCTTCTGGGATCTCTTCGGCAAGCAAGGCCATCCAATTCGCACCACGGCATCGGAAATGGGGCCCCTGCTGCTTGCGCGGCTCCTGGATCTCAACGAGACCCAGGAAGGGGTTCTAAACATCGCTTTCCAGGTGGCCGACGACCAGGGCCTGCTCATCCTCGACCTCAAGGATCTGAAGTCTCTGTTGCAGTACGTGGCGGAGAACGCCAAAACGTTGACCAACGAGTACGGCAACGTCTCGACCCGCTCGGTTGGCGCGATTCAGCGTCGCTTGCTCGCGCTGACGCAACAGGGCGGCAACAACTTCTTTGGTGAGCCGGCGCTCGAACTCCGGGATTTCATGCGCACGACCAACGACGGACGGGGCTACGTCAGCGTGCTCGCAGCCAACAAGCTGATGATGACGCCGCAGCTTTACGCCACCTTCCTGCTTTGGCTTTTGTCGGAGCTTTTCGAGGAGCTGCCTGAAGTCGGCGATTTGGACAAGCCCAAGGTCGTGTATTTCTTCGACGAGGCCCACTTGCTTTTCGATGGCGCGCCCAAGGCGCTGGTGCGCAAAGTGGAGCAGGTGGTGCGCCTCATCCGCTCGAAGGGAGTAGGCGTCTACTTCGTCACGCAGAGCCCGCTTGATGTACCGGACCAGGTTCTGGGGCAGCTCGGCAATCGGGTTCAACATGCGTTGCGCGCGTTCACGCCTCGCGACCGCAAGGCGGTCAAGGCGGCTGCAGAGACCTTCCGCGCCAACCCGAACTTAGACGTGGCAACTGCGATCACCGAGCTTGGCGTCGGCGAGGCGCTGGTCTCGGTGCTGCAGGGAAGAGGTGTGCCAAGCGTGGTTGAGCGCTGTTTGATCCGCCCGCCGGTCTCGCGCATGGGACCGGCCAAGAGAGCCGAGCGCCAGGCGGTGATCGCCGCGAGCCCGGTGGCCGGCCTTTATGACGACGCGATCGACCGGACCTCGGCTTATGAGGTCTTGTCGGAGCGCGCAAGCCGGGCGGCCGAGGACCTGCGCCAAGAAGAGGAGCTAGCCCGGCGCGAGAAGCAACGGACCACGGTCGCACGATCGCGTACCCGACGCTACGGCTCGTCCCGAAGAGGCCGCCGCCGACGCTCCTCGGTCGAGACGATCACCCGCAACGTCTTGAGCAGTGCCGGGCGGACGATCGGGCGAGAGCTCGTGCGCGGCCTGCTGGGATCTTTGTTCAAGGGACGCTAACGAACGGGCCCATGCATTAGCCCCTGGGGTTGGACAGGCGTTCAAGCAGCCGGGAGAAAAAGATGCGGTGGCGAAACCGGCGGAAGAGCAGCAACATCGAGGATCGCCGCGGCGCGCGGCGCGGCGGTGGATTTCGCGGCGTGCGCTTGCCGGGCGGCTTCGGGCGTGGTGGCGGCTTACGAAGGCGGTCGAGGCGAGGAGGCTTGGGACTCGTGGGCACGATCGTGTTCGTGTTGATCGCTCTCTATTTCGGCTTCGATCCGACCATGCTCTTGCAGGGTACGCAGGGTACCACCGGCTATCTCGCGCCGCCGGCCGAGGCGCCGCAGGCCCACCTCTCGGCCGAGGAGGATGAGTTGGCTGCCTTCGTCGCCGTGGTCTTGGCCGACACAGAAGACACCTGGCACGAGATTTTCGCCCAGTCGGGTGGCCGCTATCAGGAGCCGACGCTCGTGTTGTTCACAGACGCTGTGGACTCGGCCTGCGGCTACGCACAGTCGGCTGTAGGGCCGTTCTATTGCCCCGGCGACCAAAAGATCTACATCGATCTGGCGTTCTATCGCGACCTCAAGACAGACCTTGGTGCTCCGGGCGACTTCGCCCAAGCTTACGTCATCGCCCATGAAGTGGCCCATCACGTGCAAACGTTGCTCGGCATATTGGGCAAGGTCAACGAGCTTCGCCGACAGGCCAGCGAGAAGGAGGCCAACGCCCTTTCGGTCCGGCTCGAGCTGCAGGCGGATTGCCTGGCCGGTCTGTGGGCAAATCACGCAGATAAGCGACACCAGATCATCGAGCCAGGAGACATCGAAGAGGCGCTCAATGCTGCAAGCGCGATCGGCGATGACCGCTTACAGCGCCGCTCCGGTGGCCGGGTCGTGCCCGACTCCTTTACACACGGCAGCTCGGCTCAACGGGTTCGATGGTTCAAGCGCGGCTTCGAAAGCGGCGAGCTGGAGTTTTGCGATACTTTCGCGGCCGACCGTCTTTAGGCCGAACGCTTCAGTTCTTGAGTTGCGCCTTTCGGTAGGCCAGCGCAGCAAGCGCCAGGTCGCCCATGGCGTGGCCGCGGAAGATCAAGGCGCATCGCTCCGCTGCGTTAGCACGTCCCCCTAGCTCGCCGAGAATCAATCCCGCGAGGTCGCCGGACACCAAATTGGGGTTGACCAGCTTGTGGTCGCTCGCCGCCTCCTGCTCTAGATCGTCGAGCGCGATCCGGTCGAGCGCCGCGAAGCCATCCTGAATCCACGGAGCGGCCAAGTCGGTGACCGCCGCGAAGGCACCCGGCTTTAAGTGGCGGGCGTCCAGGAACGGCACGAGCGATGCGGAAAAGGTGACCGAGCTGACCACCAGGTCGGCGTCGCTGATCGCCTCCTCGCCACTTTGGCATTCCGTGGTGGCAAGCCCCAGCTTCTCGGCCAAGGAGGTCAGGGCCTCGATGTTGGGCCGGCCGCGACCCAAGACTTTGATGGCCTTTAGCGGGAACATGTCCGCGAAGGCCTTCAGATGGCTCTGCGCTTGAACCCCGCAGCCGACGAAGCCGACCACGGCGGAGTCCGACCGGGCCATATGTTTGGCGGCAACCGCGCTCAGACCCGCGGTGCGCACGGCGGTCACCCAATTGCCGTCGACCACGGCGCGCGGCAGGCCAGTTTGGCTGTCCAGCAGGGTGACCAAACCGTTGATCTGAGGCAGGCCGCGCTCTGGATTGCGCGGGTTGAGGACCACGGTCTTGACCGCAAGGATGTCCGGATCGTCGGCCGCTGCCAGGGCGGCCATCATGTAGCGACCGTCAGGCGGCAGCATCACCGCCTTGGGTGCGCTCCAAGCCTTCTGCTCCGCGCGTCGGCGAAACAGCGTTTCGATCGCCTCGATCACCTCCTCGGTCGTGATGTCCAATCCGGCGAGGGTTTCTTCGGAGAGGTGGGGCAGGGCGATCTCCGTCGTCATTGGAAGACCCTAGCGCCGGGCCGTGGGTCTGTCCAAGGATGGGCGCTCCAATGTGCCCGATAATAGGGCCCCAGCCTTTAGGACCTCGCGGGCCTGTTCGACGATTTCGGACACGATGTCGGCGGCGCTTTGCTCGCGGGTCACCAGGCCGACCCCTTGGCCGGCCCAGAGGGGAAAGGCCTCGATGTCGCCCTCGTGCTCACGACGCGGGGTGCTCGCGTCGAACCGGTAAACTGGGTTGCCCTCCTCGTCTTTCGCGATTACATCGCCCTCGCCGACACGCTCGCCCCGTTCCGGCCGGCCGGCGCGCTCCCAGACCTCGACCGTCGGCGTACGGATGACACGTCCCGGCGCATCCGGCCAACCGCCGTCGAACAACGCGGAATAGTGGGTATCGGCGGTGCTCGCGGCCAAGACCTTGGCGCGGTAGGCACGGTGGGTGTTGGCCTCGGCGGAGGCCAGGAAGCGGGTGCCGATCCAGGCGGCCTGGGCGCCCAGCGAGAGCACCGCCGCTAGGCCGCGGCCATCGCTGATACCGCCGGCCGCGACAACGGGGACCGGGTCGATTGCGTCGACCACGGCCGGCACCAACGCCAGAGTCGACACCGTGCCGCGCACGTGGCCACCGGCTTCCCAGCCTTGGGCGACGATGATGTCGACGCCGGCATCGACGGCTGCCTTAGCCTCCTCGACGCTGCCGACCGTCAACATGAGCAGTGACCCCGCTTGATGGACCCGTTCGACGTACGGCGCAGGATCGCCCCAGAAGAAGGAGACTAGCTTGGGCTTCTCCGCCAGCATGGCGTCAATCTCGGCCGCCACGTCGTAGGCTAAGACGACATTGGTCGTGAAGCCTCGGTTGGTCAGGCCCCTGGTCTCGTCGATCAGTTGCTTGGCACCCTCGCCGCCCCATCCGGTCAAGCCCAAGGTGCCGAGCCCGCCGGCATTGGAAACCGCCGCCGCGAGCGCGGGGCAGGCGGCGGCGCCGATCGCCGCTTGCAGGATCGGGTAGTCGATGCCGAGCTTTTCGCAAAGGGGTGTGCGCATTAATGGACTCCATGTCCTGAGTCTAGAATAGGAGCGACAGCCTATCAGGACATGGATTGGAAGTCATTCCAGGTCGCCTCGCGCCGGGGCGCCAGCGCCGCTTCCTCGACCCGGATCCGCCAAGCCAGCAGGGCGGCATTGGCGAGCGAGAAGCCGAGCGCAATCTGCCAAGCGCCGAACGCGAGCGGCAGCACCGCAATCTCGCCGATCACGATCAGATAGTTGGGATGTCGGAAGAAGCGGTAGGGGCCCCGGCGGATGAGGGGCCGGTCGGCCAGGGTGACCACACGCGCGGTCCAGTAGGGCCCGAGACTTGCGATCACCCAGATTCGGCCCAGTTGTAGTAGTCCGAAGAGGCCGAGCAGCCACCAGTTGACCGGCGCATCGTTCGGCACGGCAAAGAAAAGCCAGAGCAGCCAAGACGCGTGCAGCACGACGAAGAGGGGATAGTGCCGGGCGCCGTGCTCTTGGCCGCCAGCGGCCAGCAGACGGCGCTCGTTACGGCGGCTCAGGACAAGCTCGCCCAGCCGCTGCAAGGCCACCAACAGCACGATCACCTGGGGCAAGCCGATCACGGTTCTGCCTCGAGCAACAGGAAACCGGCAGTAAATCCGGGTCCAAGGGCAGTCAGAAGCTGGCGCCCGGACAGGCCCTGAACAAGAGCCCGCTCGAGCACAAAAAGCAGGCTTGCGGCCGACATGTTGCCGTAGTCCTGTAGCACGCCACGGGCCAAGGTCATGGCGCCGGGCGCCAAGCCCAGAACCTCTTCCAGGGCCTCGATCACCTTGGTCCCGCCGGGGTGGCAAACATAGCCGGCGATGTCCGACCGGGTCAGCGCCTGGCGTGCCAGGAAGCGGTCGAGCGCGGCGCCGAAGCGCTGCCGCAAGATGGTTGGAATGTCGCGCGAGAAGACCACGCCGAGCCCGTCGTCTTCCACATGCCAACCCATGACCTCGAGCGAGTTCGGCCAGGTGTGTTCGCCCCACGCCGTCAGGCTGGGCCCGGCCTGGCGCGTATCGCAGGTCAGTACGGCGGCCGCGGCGCCGTCGCCGAAGAGCGCGCTGGCGATGATATTGCTCTTGGCCTGGTCGCCGTTGCGAAAGGTCAGGCCGCACAGCTCGACCACCAGGATCAGCACCCGGCTGCCGGGCGCCGCCCGTGCCAGCGCTGCTGCCCGGGCCAGGCCGAGCACGCCGCCGGCGCAGCCTAGACCGAACACCGGCAGGCGCTGCAGGTCCCGGCGGAAGGCCATGCGGTCCATCAGGCGGGCGTCCAGGCTCGGCGTTGCGATGCCGGTGGTCGATACCGTGACGAGGGTATCGATTTGATCGGGTGCCAGGTCGGCCGCGTTCAAAGCGCGGTCTGCCGCCGCCTGGATCAGGTCCAGGGCATTGTCCAGGTAAAGCGCGTTGCGCGCCCGCCAGTTGCTCGCCTTCAGATACCACTCCGCGGGCACGCAGGAGTAGCGTGTCGCGATGCCAGCGTTGTCGTAGACCGGCATGAGACGATCGATTTCGCTTTGGCGCCGGCTGAACAGCTGGGGCGCCATGGCGGCGACCTCGCCCTGGCTGAGACGGTAGGGCGGCACGGCGGTGGCGAGGCTGAGGAGGCGCGGATCGCTGGTCATGGTTCGGATCGGTTTCGGGCTGGTACGGCTAATGTGCTACATCTCGCGGGCTTAACCAATGACGTTGCCGTGAGGTCGCTATGTTCGAGGGCTTCGAAGTTCGGCGCATCGAGACCACGGAAACGTCGATCCATCTTCGGATCGGCGGCTCCGGGTCGCCCCTGCTGCTACTTCACGGCTATCCGCAGACCCATGTCATGTGGCACAAGATCGCGCCGGCCTTGAGCGAGCATTTCACCGTGGTCGCCGCCGACCTGCGCGGTTACGGCGAGTCCGGTAAACCGCCCGGCGGCGAGGGGCACCGAGCCTATGCCAAACGGACCATGGCGCGCGATCAAGTCGAAGTTATGGCGCGGCTCGGGTTCGAGCGCTTTCGTCTGGTCGGCCACGACAGGGGCGCCCGGGTCTCCCACCGCCTGGCGCTCGACCACCCGGATCGGGTCGAAAGGCTCGCCCTGCTCGATATCGCGCCGACGCTGACCATGTATCGCCAGACCGACCAGGTGTTCGCCACGGCCTATTACCACTGGTTTTTCCTTATCCAGCCCTACGACCTGCCCGAGCGCATGATTGCCGCCGATCCCGACTACTATCTGGAAAAGAAGATCGCTAAGTGGCAGAAAGCCGGCGGCGATACCTTCACGGCCGAAGCCTTGGCCGCATACCAGCGCTGTTTCAGGGATCCCGCGACAATTCACGCCACCTGCGAGGACTACCGCGCCGCCGCGACCATCGATCTAACCCATGACGAAACCGATCTGGCACGCAAGATCGCTTGCCCGCTCTTGGTGTTATGGGGCGCCGAAGGTGTCATCGAGCGCTGCTATGACGTGCTGCAGGTATGGCGCGAGCGCGCCGACAACGTCACCGGCAAAGCCTTGCCCTGCGGTCATTTTTTGGCCGAGGAAGTTCCTGAAGAGACTCTGAGCGAACTTTTGTCTTTTCTTTGAGATCAAACCCTTACCGCTTTCGCCTCTATCTCCCATATACTGTCGAGCTGAGAGTGGGAAAAAAGGGGCGGCAAAGCCCGTGGTTGACAATCTGGACCAGGACATCAAAGCGACCGACAAACGGCCGCTGAAGGGCAAGGCGCCGCGCAAAGGCCCGGCCAAGAGCCTGCGCCTGGCCGCGCGCATCCGGAACTACTTCTTCGCCGGTATCCTGGTCACGGCGCCGATCGGCATCACTTTCTGGATCTCCTGGAGCCTGGTCGAGGCGATCGATGGCTGGGTCACGCCGATGGTGCCGCCGCGCTGGAACCCGGAGACCTATCTGCCGTTCCACGTGCCGGGCTTCGGCCTGGTGGTGATCTTCGTGGCGCTGACCCTAGTCGGTCTGGTCGCCGCCGGCTTCCTCGGCCGAGTCTTCATGCGCGGCAGCGAGCAGATGCTCAACCGGGTGCCGGTCGTGCGTTCGCTTTACAGCGCCACCAAACAGATCTTCGAGACCGTGCTGGCCCAAAAGTCGACCGCGTTCCGCCAGGTCGCCTTGATCGAATACCCCTGCCGCGGATGCTGGGCGATTGGCTTCATCACAGGCCAGACCGTCGGCGAGGTGCAGCGCCAGACCGATGACATGGTGATCAACGTCTTTGTGCCGGCAACACCCAACCCAACGACGGGTTTCTTGCTTTTCGTGCCAAGCCGGGACGTTCACGTGCTCGACATGTCCGTCGAGGATGGCATCAAGCTGGTGATTTCCGGCGGTATCGTGGCGCCACCGACAGATGGCGAGCGCACGGCGGAGAAGATCGAGATCGCGCCGACCCCCGAGCCGGAGCCAGAGCCGGTCAAGCGCAAGTTCTCGCTCGCCGCCAAGCTGCGCAACTACTTCCTTGCCGGCGTTCTGGTCGCGGCGCCGATCTCAATCACCTTCTGGCTGGTTTGGAAGTTCGTCAGCTATGTCGACAACCGGGTCGTGCCCCTGGTACCGCCGAACTGGAATCCGGAGACCTATCTGCCGTTCGATATACCGGGCCTGGGCCTGATTGTCTCCTTCGTCGGCCTGACCCTGATCGGCATGTTCGCGGCTGGCTTCATGGGCAAGTTGATCATGAAGACCGGCGAGGGGCTATTGGCCCGGGTGCCGGTGGTGCGCAACATCTACAGCGCCATCAAGCAGATCCTGGAGACCGTGCTGGCCCAGCAGTCCAATGCCTTCCGCCAGGTCGTGCTGATCGAGTATCCGCGCAAGGAGGTTTGGGCCATCGGCTTTCTGACCGGCGAGAGCGAAGGCCACGTGCAATCGATCACCGAGGGTGAGACGGTCAACGTGTTCCTTCCAACCACGCCCAATCCGACCTCGGGCTTCTTGCTGTTCGTGCCGGCGGCCGAAGCCAGGACCCTCACCATGACGGTCGAGGAAGGGCTCAAGATGGTGGTCTCCGGCGGTATCGTCACACCGCCCGACCGCTACGGCCAGGACGGCATCGTAGGCCCGACTGCCGAGGCGGCGCGCGACGTCGCGCGCACCAAGGGCGGCTCGATGATCGACAAGGAGACTGTCGCCGGCGAGTAAGCGGGTGCTATGCCCCGGGCCACGCAGGAGGGGTTGAACCTTAGGAGCGAGGGCGCATTCCGATTATTCCGCACAATGAGTGGAGGTAGCTGGCTGGTTGGCGGTTGGCGCCGACCTGGAGTGCGACGAGCATCAGGATTTGGTCGACCTCATGCGGAGCTGGATCGACCCCATGCGCTGGCTGCAAGAGGCCGGCAGCTGGCCAGAGCGCGGCACCGCGTTTTGTTTGGTGGGCAGCCTTGCGCCTGAGGCAGTGGGAATGACATTAGCTAGTTTGTGGCGAGCGGTCCGTAATAGTCGGCCGGAAAGTCGGCTTTCAACCGTCCGTCCTGGTTGAAGGGCGGCTTGAGACGGCCCTTGAAGTGTTGGCGCACAAGGTTTTGCCAGGTGGCCTTGGGCTCCAAGCCGCGGTCTCGAGCCACTTGATCGAACCAGCGCTTGCCGATGGCCACGTGGCCGATTTCATCCCGGTAGATGACCTCCAATATGCCGGCGCTTTCCTCGTCGCCCGCTGCCTTTAGTTTGGCGATCATGGCCGGCGTGACGTCGAGCCCACGGGCTTCCAGAACCAAGGGCACGACCGCCAGGCGGGCCAACAGGTCGTGGGCGGTGTCTTGGGCCGCCTGCCACAGGCCGTCGTGGGCCGGCAGATCCCCGTAGGCCGCGCCCAGCCTAGACAAGCGTTGGGCGAGCAAGGCGTGATGCTCGGCCTCCTCGCTCGCGACCGTGACCCAGTCGTCGGCGAAGGTGCGCGGCAGGCCCTCGCCCAGATAGCGCGCCAGGATATCCCAAGCCAAATCGATGGCATTGAGCTCGATGTGGGCCAAGGCGTGTAGCAAGGCGATACGACCCGCACTGCCGCCCGCCTTGCGCTTAGGCATGGCGCCTGGTGCGAGCAGGAAGGGCCGTTCGGGCCGGGCTGGCCGATCGGGCGGGCTTGCGCTGCCGAGCTCGGTAATCCTGCCATCGCGCCAATCGGCTGCGATCTCCCGGCTCAAGCGCAGCTTGGCCTCCGGTTGGGCAACCCGGAGGACCTCCAGGGCGCTTTCTGCGAGGCTCCGCGGCAAAACCTTTACAACCCTTCGCCTTTCATCATGAAACCCATGTGTGCCTCGGCCTGGGCCAGCCCGCCTTCGCCCTTTTTCCATGACACGCCGCCGTCGCCATCGCTGTCCGTACCATTGGCGATCTGCTCGCTCAGCACCCGGATTTTGAGCACCAGGGGCGCCGCCTCCGCGGCGTCGTTCGCGGCTTTTACCTGCTTGCCGAGCACGATGATCTCCTCGCTCCAACCGACCACGTTGCCGGCCGAGGTAGAAACGTGCTGGGCGTGGGTCTTGACGTTGTCCGAGGCGTCGGCGCTGGCGGCGGCGAAACCGATGTGGTCGGCAACACCCTGAGCGGCCGCCTTTACTCCGTAGCCGGCGCCCGGGCCTTGTGGTTCGACGCGCGGATCAATCGCGTGCATGACATGGCCGGTGTGGGCTTTCATGGAGTCCAAGTTTGCCGGGTCGCTGGCCGCGTAGCCGGCGTGCTGGGCAGCGACGTTGGCCTCGGACTGTGCGGTTGGCAACAGCCCGGCTCCCTCTGGCGTGTCGCCCCAGGCTGTTATCACGTGACCGATATGGGCATGGGCCTCTGACTGGGCGGCGGCCGGCGTGGCGGTCAATCCCAGCGCAAGCGCGAGCGCAGCGGCATTCAGCAAGGGAAAGCGCATGACGAGGTCTCCTGCTTGTTCGCGAGGCCTCGTCAGGCTAGCAGAGCCGCGGCGCGCGTGGGATCACATGGCCGTGTTGTTAGAGCGCTCGCGCCGCCTCGAGCACCGCCTCCACATGGCCTGGCACCTTAACCTTGCGCCACTCGGCACGCAGAACGCCCTTCGCGTCGATCAAGAAAGTTGCCCTATCGATGCCCATGTACTTGCGGCCATACATCGACTTCTCGACCCAGGTGCCGTAAGCCTCGCAGACCGTGCCGTCCTGATCGGAGGCCAGCGTGAAGGGTAGTTCGAACTTGGCCTTGAACTTGTCGTGCTTGGCCGGGCTGTCCTTGGAGATACCGATGATCTCGGCGTCAAGCGCGGAAAAATCCGGCAGGGCGTCGCGAAAGCCACAGGCCTCCTTGGTGCAGCCCGGGGTATCGTCCTTGGGATAGAAGTAGACCACGACCTTCCGTCCCTTGAGCGCCGAGAGCTTGATCTCGCCCCCGCCGTCGGTCGCCAGGGTGAAGTCGGGTGCCGCCTTGCCAATCATCGATGAGCCTTCCCTAAGTGTTTTCTCGAACGATCACGGGACAGTTTACAAGGAGGTGCTCATGGCTGCCAAGGCCGCGCAGGCGCGTCGAAGGCGCTGGCCAGGATCAGGCCGATGATCTTTATCCCGGCACGGACGGTGCCGCCGATCGTGCCGGAGATCTTGGAGCGGCCAATGCGCGGCCGGTAGCTGACGGCACGTTCCAGGACCCGCAAACCGCAGCGGGCCGCTTTGATCTGCATCTCGACGGTCCAGCCGTAATCGGGGTCGCCCATCGCAAGCGACTGCAGGGGCGCGAAGCGGATCGCTCGGAATGGTCCCAAATCGCTATAACGCACCCCCCAGATCCAGCGAATCAAAGCGCAAGCGATGAAGTTGCCGAACCGCTGCTGAGGCAAGAGAGCGCCCGGCTCGGCCAAACCCAGGGTGCGTGAGCCGATTACCAGATCCACGCGGCCCAGAGCAATCGGGTCGACCAGCCTGACCATCTCGCCGGGTCGGTCACTGTAGTCGCCGTCTAGGAACACGACGATGTCAGGATTCTCCAGCTGGGTGAGGCCGGCCAGGCAGGCCGCTCCATAGCCGCGCCGCTTTTCGGTGATCACCTGGGCCCCGGCGGCGCGAGCAATCGCCGCACTGCGGTCGCGCGAGCCATTGTCGACGACCAGCAGCTGGTCGACCCAAGCAGGCACTTCGGCCAGCACCTTGGCCAGCGCCGGTTCCTCGTCGAGCACCGGCATGACCACGGCGACCTTCAGGCCGTGGCGCATGGCTGTGGCCTACAAGTGGCCAGCCGCGCCTGGCGCTCGATCTCAGGCGCCGAGCCTGGGACCATTGCGATCCGCACTGTGGACATGGGAACGGGACCCCTTCAGCATGTCGGGAAGCAACTCCCGATCATATCGGAGCCGTTCGCCACGCCTCCATTCAAGTACCGCTCACTTCTGCGAGATCTCTGCCGAGAGCGCAGCAGCCGGCCCAGCGATCAGGCTGTCGTAGACCTCGGCGGCAATCTGGGCGGCTCGAATCAAACGATCCCTCACCTGATCGAAATCGTCCGAGCCGGTTACCGCGGCCAGCCCGGCGCGCAGGCTCTCAGGCGCCGTTGCCTCATCGAAGCTGTCGCCGGCGGAAAGCCGCAAATAGCTCTGCACCTGATGCATGAGACGCGTGCCCTCAATCAGGTCGCCGGCCAGGCTGGTACCGAGGACACCGGCTGCGGCGAGGCGCCGAAAGGCGCCCTGGCTGGTGCGGTGAAGCACGGCGGGCTTATCATGGGCGTTCGCCAAAATTAGGTACTGCGCAAGGAAATCTAAATCTATAAGACCGCCGCGTATGTACTTGACATTCCACAAAGAAAACGCCTTGCGTTCGGATGCGATCTTGGCGCGCATCTTGGCCACGTCGAGGACCAGCTGCTCTGGGTCCCGGCGCTGAGTTAGGGCATTGCGGATGGTCGCCTCGATTGCCGTTCGCAGGCTCGCTTCGCCGGTCACCAGGCGCGCGCGGGTCAACGCCATGTGCTCCCAGGTCCAGGCCTCGTTCATCTGATAGTGATCGAAAGACTTGTAGCTCACCGCAATCGGCCCGCTGCTTCCCGAAGGTCTGAGCCGCATATCGATTTCGTAGAGCCGGCCTTCGCCGGTCGGTGCCGAAAGCGCGTTGATAAATCGCTGGGCCAGGCGGCCGTAGTACTGACTGACCGCCAGGGGCTTTGTGCCGTCCGAGGCCTCGCAACCCTCCTCGGCCTGATAGAGGAAGATCAGATCCAAGTCCGAGGTTAGGGTCATTTCTCGGCCGCCCAGCTTGCCGAGCGCGAGCACCGCCAGGCCCGGACCCTCGACCTGGCCGTGGCGCTTGGCCAGCTCCTCCTGCACGGAGGACTGAAGGCGGAGTACGACGGCCTCGGCCAGGTCGGCCAGGGCTTGGCCCGAGGCTTCGATTTCGACTGAGCGCCTAAGGATATGGGCACCGGCCTGAAAGCGGTGATCGTTCGTCCAGCGCCGGGTCAGGTCAAGCACATCCTGAAAGTCCTTGGCATGCGCCAGCACGGCATCGAGTTCCTCGACCAGCACATCCCGAGGTGGCAGCGCATCGAAGAAGTCGAGCGACAGCACGCCGTCCAGAAGGTTGGGCTTGCGGCTTAGGGCGTCGGCGAGTGCCGGTGCGCCGCCCATGATCTCAGACAGAAAGTCGAGCAGCCAGGGATTGGCGTGGATCAGCGAGAAGAGCTGCACCCCGGCCGGCAGACCACCCAGAAACTCATCGAACTTGGCAACCGCTGTGTCGGGCGAAGCGGTCTTTGCCAGGGCCTCCAGCAGGCTCGGCATCAGCTCGGTCAGGAGCTCTCGGGCTCGGGTCGAACGGGTCGCCCGGTAGCGCCCGTGGTGCCAGGCACGCACCAGGTGAAAGACCTTGGCACCGTCCGCGAATCCAAGCTCATGAAGCGTGGCGAGCGTCTCGCTGCCCGGCTCCGAGCCGGTGAACACCAGGTTGCCCTGGCGTGCCAGGGTGGGCGCTTCCTCGAACAGGGCGGCATAGGCTTGCTCGACCTGCTGAAGCAGTTCGAAGAGCGCTTCCCGGAAGGCGCTCAGGCTTTCGTAACCCAGGAACCCGGCCAGCGCCGCCAGCTCGTCGTCGCTTTCCGGCAGGCTGTGGGTTTGATGATCGTCGATCATCTGCAAACGGTGCTCGATGCGGCGCAGCTCATCATAGCAGCGGCTCAGATCGTCGGCCGTTGCCTGGTCGATCCGCTTGGCCGCGGCCAGCGCCGCGAGTGCCTCTTTGGTGCGGGCCGGGCGCAGGTCCGGAAAGCGGCCGCCGTAGATCAGCTGTTGAGTCTGCGCGAAGAACTCGATCTCTCGGATGCCCCCGCGGCCCAGCTTAATGTTGTGCCCGGCCATGGCGATTTTGCCGCCGCCCTTATGGACATGGATTTGGCGCTTGATCGAATGGACGTCCTGAATCGCCCAAAAATCCAAGTGCTTACGCCACACGAAGGGGCGTAGCTCCTGCAGAAAGGCGCGGCCGAGGGCCTGATCACCGGCCACTGCGCGCGCCTTGATCATGGCCGCCCGCTCCCAGTTCTGTCCCATGCTCTCGTAGTAGGCCATTGCCGAGTTGTAGGAGATTGCCAATGGCATGGCGCCGGGGTCTGGCCGCAGACGCAAGTCGGTGCGGAAGACGTAGCCGTCTTTTGTGTGGTCGTCCAAGAGGTTGACCAGGTCCCTGGTCAGACGCACAAAGCCGTCGTGAGGGCCGCGGCTGCCGACGTATTGGGCCTTTTCGGGGTCGAACAGCACGATCAGATCAATGTCCGAGGAGTAGTTGAGCTCCCGTGCGCCATACTTGCCCATGGCGAGCACCATGTAGCCGCAGTCCCGTTCCGGGTGCTCCGGGTCGGGCAAAATCAGCTCTTCGCGGCTCAGGGCGCGCAGCAACAGGGTTGAAAGGGCGCAAGACAACGCGTGGTCGGCAAAGCTGGTAAGGCCTTCCGTCACCTGATCCAATGACCAGAGCCCGGTGATATCATCCAAGGCAATGGTCAGCGCCACTTGGCGCCTGGCGCGCCGTAGCCCAGCCTTCACAACATCACGTTCCTGTTCCGCCATAGCATCGCGCTTGAGGCCGGCTAGCACTTGTCCTAGGACCCCATCGGGACCGTCTGCTACGATGCTGGCGAAGAGGCCGGTCTCGGCCACCAAGCACTTGGTCAGGAAAGGGCTGTTGGAGAACACGACGTTCAGCAGGTTGCGCACAGGGGCCCGGTTGCACAAAGCCCGGAGCCGTTCGGCCTCGGCATCCTCGTGGTCGCTGTCGATGGCCTGTTCCAGCATCTCGAAGCCAAGCGAGGCGCGCTCGGGGTCGCTGGCGCGCGGCCGTTGGCTGGGCGCATCGGAGGGAAACAGGCCTTGAATCGTGGTGTCCGCCATCGCTCAGGCTCACAGTCCGATCGGTTCGACGCAAGGTGCGGGAGCCGCAGGAACCGGTCAAGGCCGGGATCGGCGTTCGGGTGCTCCGGCCGATGATCCGGCGCTCCACTAAGATCCTCTTCGAGGTCGTGCTGGCGTTGGTTGCGTTGGCTGTGATCCTGGCCGGGATCGCCGCCTGGCGCCTGTCCCAAGGCCCGCAGCAGGTCAACTTTCTGACCGGCTATCTGGAGCGGGCAATTACGCCGGCCGACAGCGAATTGGTTCTTTCGATCGACAAGACCGTCCTGGTCTGGTCGGCCGAGACGAAGGAGCTGGATTTACGAGCGCTCGGCGTACGCCTTAGGGACCAAGAAGGCGAGCCGGTCGCGCTGCTGCCGTGGGTGTCCGTAGAGCTTAGCCCAACGGCCTTGCTGCGCGGCGTGGTCGCGCCGCGTGAGATCGAGATCTATGGCGCCCGGCTGTCGCTCTATCAGGACCCACTAACCGGCGGGTTTTCTCTCACTGGTGGCGAATCCGGTGAGCTGATCGATCTTGAGCCGGTGCCCGATACGGGCGATCCGGAAAGCGATCTTTCGGCCGTCTTGCCTCGGATCTTGCAGGTCCTGCTCGCGCCACCCGGTCCCGAACAGCCACTGTCTTATCTGGAGGCGGTACGAATCCGCAAAGGCCGCCTCATTGTCGTCTCGAAACTCGCAGATTCCCTGTGGCGCATTCCCTTCCAGCTGGTGGAACTGCGGCGCGACCGCATGGGATTGGTCGGCGCCGTCACGCTGCCGCCCTCGCGGCTCGGGGAGTGGGAGTGGCTCTCCGCCAGTTTCACCTACTTCCGGCAGTCGGGCACCATTAGCTTCATCACCCGCCTGCGCGACGTGAATCCGGAGGTGATCACGCGTTTGGTGCCGGATGCCGCGTTTCTGTCTCGGTTGAAGACGCTCATGAGCGGCGAGGTGTCGGCGAACCTGCAGCCCGACGGCCGGCTGGTGGACATGGCGTTCGACCTGACCAGCAAGAGCGGCATGCTCGCGCTCCCGGAGCTGGAGCCCGAGCCGCTGCAGGTCTCCCACCTCAGCGTCAGTGGGAATCTGCACTTTTCGGTGCCAATGAGTGGTCAACTGAGCGCCGAGCTCAGTCTCGGCGGCGAGCAGGGTGGCGGGCCATCGCTGTCGCTTACCAGCAGCATGACGGGCGATTCCGGAGGCCGACAACTGGCCATGCGGGCCAAGATCTCCGAGTTGACTGCCCGGGATCTACCGCGTTTGTGGCCGCCGTCATTGGAGCCCGAAGCGCGAGACTGGGTCGCCAAAAACATCACTGACGGCCAGATCGACCAACTTGACGCGACCGCCGCATTCAAGTTGCCGGGCGAGGGGCTTGAGGGAGCCGAGTTGGTCAGCCTGACGGGCAGCTTTGGCTATCGTGGCTTGGCGGCACACTACTATCGACCCTTGCCGCCGGCTGTCGGAATTTCGGGTCAAGCGCGCTTCGATACCTCAAGCCTGATTTTCGAGGCCGACGGCGGCTGGCTCGAAGATCTTCAGATCACCGGCGGCAGGGTCGAAATCGTCAATCTGGACCGCAATGACGAAGCGCTCACCATCGAGGTCGCGGGGTTGGGCCCGATCGCAACGGCCTTGAGGGTGCTCGATTGGGAGGGTTTGCGCCTGGTCTCTGACCTAGGCCTCAACCCGGTTGGCGTTGCTGGAAGCGGCAGCTTCGAGACTCAGTTTGCCTTTCCTCTGCTCGAGGATCTGGAGGTGTCCCAGATCCGCTACGCGGCCCAAGCCGAACTGAAGGACGCTGCGATCAACGAGGTGGTGTTCGGCTGGGACGTGCGGGACGGTGACATGAGCTTGAGCGTTGACCCTGTCGCCTTGCGCATCGCGGGCACGGTGGCGCTTGAAGGCCTGCCGATCGCCTTCCAATGGCGCGAACGCCTGGCCGCGGCGCCGGATGCCAAGACCGCGATCGAGGTCGCGACCCGCTCGGCCACGCCGAGCGATCTTAAGGCGCTCGGCCTTGATTTGGAGGCCTACGCCAAGGGTCCGCTCGCGGCCGAGATCTCAGTGCGTGTGTTCGACGGTGACGACGGCACCCTCTCGGCCAAGGTCGATCTTGGCCGCAGTGCTTTGGAGGTGCCCGAACTACACTGGGCCAAGCCGGCCGGCGGCCAGGCGGAGCTGCGTTTCTCTAGCGCTTTCTCCCCCCAAGGGATCGTCGACCTTAAGGAGATCGAGCTGAAGGGCGAGAACCTGCTGGTCGCCGGTCGGGCCCGGCTCGACGCCGAGGCTCTGCGGCTTATATGGCTGGATCTGGACCAGGTGCGGTTCGGCCGGAACCGCCTGACCGGATTGCAAGCGACGGTCAAGGGCGAGACCTTGAATCTGCGGGTTGGCGGTGCGGTACTCGATCTGGAGCCCTACCTCGGCGAACGGGACGGCGAGTCCCAAGAGGCGGCAGACAGTGCAGATCCTCTTGAAGCCGGCGCCCAGGCATGGGCCGAGCTAGGCCTGGTGGCCGACGACCTTGACCGGGTCATCCTCGACGAGGGCCACTATCTCGAGCACGTGAGTCTGGCGCTCAAGCGCGACCGTTACGGCTGGCAGAAGATTCTGCTCGAAGGCCGGGTGCCCGAGGAATTCTGGCGTGCACAGCCCAAGGACCTTGAAGGCGAGCAGGCGGATAGCGGCTTCGGCCAATCGTCGCGGCGCGCTGGTGTCGACGAGGTGCCGCTGTCCGAGCCCGGCCAGCAAGCTGCCGAGACGGAATCCCAAGCGAGCGACGAGGATCCTGGATCGCCGGAAAACAGCTTCTCCCTCGATTTCGGGCCCAGCGAGGAGGGCGACTACCGACTCGCCCTGAGCGCCGACGACTTTGGCGCGTTGCTGCGGGCGACCGGGCGCAAGGACCCGATCGTCGGGGGCCGTGCCCAGGTCACCGGCCGAAGCGACGGCCCGCTGCCAGGCAGCACGATCTACGGCCAAGTGGAGATGGTCGACTACACCCTGGTCAATGTGCCCTTCCTGACCAAGATCCTGACGATCGCCTCGCTGACTGGCCTGTGGGACACGCTACAGGGCCGGGGCATTCACTTCGAGCGCCTGACTGGCGCCTTCGCGCTGACCGATGGCTTGCTGCGCTCGGACCTGATTCGCGCCTATGGGCCTGCACTTGGGCTGACCACGAAGGGCGAGGTCGATTTTTACGAGGACTTCTTGAAGATCGAGGGCACAGTGGTGCCATCCTACACTGTCAACAGCATACTGGGCGAGATCCCAGGGCTCGGGCCGCTTCTGGTCGGCGGCGAGGGCGAGGGATTGCTTGCAATTACCTATGAGGCCGAGGGCCCAATCGAGGACCCCGAGGTGGACGTCAACGCACTTTCCGCCTTGGCGCCCGGGTTTCTGCGCGGGCTGTTCGACGATCTTGGCGAAAGCGATGTCGAGCTGCCCACGGTCTTTCCAACCGATCGCGACAAGTAAGCGAGTGGGGCCGACGGGCCTGGATCTAGCTATAGACTGCTCGTCTCAGTATTGGGCGACCTTGGGATGAACCTGGCGACTGGCGGCGCTGCAGTCCAGAGAACATCCGCCTTGACGACGTCTCCAGATGTCCAAGGATAGTTGGGTCATGAGCACACCAGCTTGGCCAGGCCATGATTGACACTGATCTTTTCGCTGTCATTGCTGTCGTGATAGCCGGCGCGGAGGTGGTCGGATTGTTGCTCGCGGTCAACGCTGTGATGGGCCGGCGTTCTTCCCAAGGTGCGATCGCCTGGTTCATCGCCCTGATCACGATGCCACTGGTCACAGTGCCCTGCTACCTGGTGTTCGGCCGCACGCGGTTTCTCGGATACGCCGAGGCCTTGCGCGAGGCCGCCGACCAGGTTGGCGCTCAAGTTGCCGATTGGCGCGGGCGCATGGCAGCCTTCGCGGTGTCGCCAGACAAGGAACTGGAAGCGGTCGAGGCGGTGGTGCGGCGCTTAGACGATCTGCCCTTCACCCGGTTCAACGATGTAGCCCTGCTGATCGATGGTGAAGCGACCTATGACGCCATGATCGAGGCGGTCGAGAGAGCCCGCGCTTACGTGCTGGTACAGTTTTACATTGTGCGAGACGACGCGGTTGGCCGGCGATTGCGTGACGCCCTGATCGCCCGGGCCCAAGCCGGGGTGAGGGTTAGTTTTCTCTATGATGAGATTGGCTGCCTGCAGCTCGCCGCGGGCTTCTTGGGGACTTTGCGCGCCGCTGGCGTCTTGGTCTCCGGCTTTCGCACGACCCGCGGCCTGCGCAACCGCTTTCAGATCAACTTCCGTAATCACCGGAAACTGCTGATCGTCGACGGCCAGATCGGCTTCATCGGCGGCCATAATTTGGGCGAGGAGTATCTAGAGTATCGGGACTGCCATCTCAGGCTCGAAGGCCCAGCGGCCCAGAAAATCCAGTTTGCTTTCCTCAAGGATTGGTATTGGGCGACCCGTCAAGTCCCGGATATCAGCGACGAGATCGCGCCCGCCGTGGCAGGCGACGAGACGGTCGCAATCGTCACCACCGGGCCGGCCGACGGCATGGCGAGCTGCAGTGTGCTCTTCACCACCCTGATCAACACGGCGCGCCGGCGATTGTGGCTAACCAGCCCTTTCTTCGTCCCCGACGATGCCTTGGTGCGGGCGCTCCAGGCGGCCGCCTTGCGCGGCGTCGACGTACGGGTCATCCTGCCTGGCAAGTCGGGCCATTGGGTGGTCGACCTGGCCTCCCACACCTACTATCCGGACATGATCGATGCCGGAGTCCAATTGTTCCGCTACCGGGAGCGTTTTCTGCACCAGAAGGTTTTGCTGGTTGACGATGGCCTGGCCAGCATCGGCACGGTCAATCTGGACAACCGCTCACTCTATCTGAACTTCGAGGTGACCGCTTTGGTCGCCGATGAAAAGGTCGCGGGCGAAGTCGACGCCATGTTGCGCCGGGATCTGTCGCGCTGCGAACCGGTCGAGCGCGCACACTACGACGCAAGGCCGAACTGGTTTCGCGCCGCCACCCGGATCGCCCGCCTGGCCTCGCCGCTGCTTTAGCTTGCCTTCACCAGGGCGTGGCGCTTCTTGCCGGCCGATAGCTTGATGACACCCTCTGCGCTCAGGTCATCGCTACTGATGCTTTTCGTCTCGTCCTGAATGACCTGGTCGTTGAGACGCGCGCCGCCACCCTTGATGAGCCGGCGGGCGGCCCCGTTGCTCTCGGCCAAGCCGGCGCGGGCGAAAAGGGCGTAGGCGGCGACACCAGCGGTCAATTCGGCTGTCGGCACCTCGATGGTCGGCAAGGCTTCGCCAGTGCCGCCGGCCTCGAAGACCTTCTTGGCCGTGGCCTCGGCTTCCCGGGTTGCCGCATCGCCGTGGCATAGGCGGGTTGCCTCGCTCGCCAGGATTTTCTTTGCATCGTTGATCTCGGCGCCTTCCAGCCCCTCGAGTCGGGCGATCTCGTTCTCTGGCAGCTCGGTAAAATGTCGCAGAAAGCGTCCGACGTCAGCATCTTCCGTGTTGCGCCAGAACTGCCAGTAGTCATAGGCCGATAGCCGCTCCGGATTGAGCCAGACTGCGCCCTCGGCGGTCTTGCCCATCTTGGCGCCCGATGCCGTGGTGATGAGCGGCGTGGTTAGGCCGTAGAGGCTACGGCCTTCGTGGCGGCGCGCCAGCTCGACGCCGTTGACGATGTTGCCCCACTGGTCCGAGCCGCCCATTTGCAGCACGCAGTCGTGGCGTCGAGCCAGCTCCAGGAAGTCATAGGCCTGGAGCACCATGTAATTGAACTCCAGGAAGGTCAGCGGCTGCTCCCGGTCCAGGCGCAGGCGGACTGAATCGAAAGTCAGCATGCGGTTGATCGTAAAATGCGGGCCGATATCGCGCAGCAGCTCGATGTATTTGAGTTGGTCGAGCCAATCGGCATTATTGACCATCATTGCATCGGCCGGACCCTCGCCGAACGTCAAGAATTGGCTGAAAATCCGCTTGATCGAGTCCATGTTTGCCTGAATCTGCGCCTCGGTCAGCAGCGTGCGCGACTCGTCTTTGCCGGAGGGATCGCCGATTTTCGTGGTGCCTCCGCCCATCAGGACGATCGGCCTATGACCGCTCTGCTGAAGCCGGCGCAGCAGCATGATCGACACCAGATTGCCCACATGAAGCGAATCGGCCGTGCAGTCGAATCCCACGTAAGCCGTGATCGTCCGCTCGGCGGCAAGCGCGTCGAGCGCTTCCAGATGGGTCACCTGGTGGATGTAGCCGCGCGCTTCGAGGCTGCGCAGGAAATCGGACTTTAAGGCGGACATGGTGAGATCGGGGCTCGTGAGCTTGCGTTTGGGCGTGGCCAATAACACAATCCCCGGATCACCTCAAACAGGATGCCGGAGCCAAATGACGGAGCTTCAAGAGCGTTGGGCCATCGGCCTGATGAGCGGCACTTCCCTGGACGGGATCGACGGCGCCTTGATCCTGAGTGACGGCCGGACGGTAACCCGTACCGGGCCGTCGGCCACGGTTGCCTACGACTCGTCCTTTCGCGCCAGTCTGCGCGCCCAGCTCGGCCGGGACGACCCGGACGGCGAGGTTGTGCGCGCCTTGACCGAACGCCACGGCGAGATCGTCGCGCGCCTCCTTGCAGCGGCCGACCTGCCGGCGTCGGAGATCGCGGTCGTTGGCTTTCACGGCCAGACTCTCTGGCATCGGCCCGAGCAGGGACGAACCTGCCAGATTGGCGACGGCGCCCGCCTGGCCCACCTGACCGGAATTGACGTGGTGTCGGACTTCCGTAGCCAAGACATGGCGGCAGGCGGCGAGGGCGCCCCCTTCGCGCCGCTCTATCACGCTGCCTTGGCGGCAAAGCAAGCGCGGCCGCTGGCCGTGCTCAACTTGGGCGGGGTCGGCAACGTCACCTGGATCGGGCCTGGCGAGGACAACCTTCTGGCCTTTGACACCGGGCCCGGCAATGCCTTGATCGACGATTGGGTGCAGCTCCAGAGCGATCAGACCTGCGATCTGGATGGCCGCTTGGCGGCCAGCGGCCGGGTTGATCAATCGGTTCTGGAGCGAATGCTCCAAGCTCCGTACTTCGAGCGTTCGCCGCCAAAGTCGCTCGACCGAGACGACTTCGACGGCTCTGCCGTGGCCAACTTGAGTCTGGCTGACGGCGCGGCGACACTGACCGCCTTCACTGCGGCGGCCGTGTCCAAGGCCCGGGACCACATGGCGATCCCCCCTGGCCGTTGGCTGGTGACCGGTGGCGGCCGGCGCAATCCGGCACTCATGGCTGCCTTGTGCGAGCGCCTGGACGCAGCTGTCGATCCGGTGGAGGCGGTTGGCTGGGACGGTGATGCGTTGGAAGCGCAAGCTTTTGCTTATCTTGCGCTAAGGTCGATTAAGGGCTTGCCACTCTCTCTGCCGGGTACGACCGGTGCCCGCCGGGCAACCACCGGTGGCGTTCTGCACCGGGCTGCCTAAGAGGCCTCGGCGGCGGCCTGTTCGGCTCTCATCACACCGGTTAGGTAATCTTTGACGTTGCTGTCCAGCTCGTCAATGTGGTTTTGATAGAAGTGGTTGGCACCCTTGATGATTCGATAGTCGATCTCCAGGTCGCGCTGGTGCCCCAGTTTGTCGACCAGCTTGGCAACCGCCGGCTCCGGTACGATCTCGTCCTGATCGCCCTGGATCACCATGCCCGAGGAGGGGCAGGGGGCCAGGAAGCTGAAATCGTACATGTTCGCCGGCGGAGAGATCGAGATGAAGCCGCTGATCTCCGGCCGGCGCATCAGGAGCTGCATGCCGATCCAGGCGCCAAAGGAAAAGCCCGCGATCCAACAGGTTGTGGCGTTCTGATTGAAGGTCTGCAGCCAATCGAGCGCGGAAGCGGCATCGGACAGTTCCCCTTCGCCTCGGTCATAGTCGCCCTGAGAGCGCCCGACACCGCGGAAATTGAAGCGCAGCACCGAAAATCCCTGGCTGACGAAAGCGTGATAGAGGGTGTAGACCACCTTATTGTTCATGGTGCCCCCATGTTGCGGATGGGGGTGCAGCATCAAGGCAATTGGCGCCGTGTCGCTGCGGTTGTGCTGATAGCGTCCCTCGAGGCGGCCTTCCGGGCCGTTAAAGATGACATCTGGCATGGTGGCGAACCCTACTCTGCTCCTCGGAGTGATCAGGCCGTAGCCTTTTCCCCGACTCTTGCCCGATCACAAGTCTTGAGATCACAAGGCTTTGTGGTGGCTTGTTGTGTGTCTTTCGGTTATTCTTGACTGAATTGGTCTGATATCCTATATCGCGATAGGTACGCTCCTGATCATTCAGCCAAGCCGACGGCGAATCTGCCGCGCGCGGCAAAAAGGGGCGGGATCATAGCACGGTGGGCCTGCAGATGCTCAAGAATCTCAAAGCTGAACTCGATGCTAGCATCGCGCGCGATCCCGCAGCGCGATCCCGTCTAGAAGTGGTGTTGCTCTACCCCGGATTCCAGTGCGTTATGATACATCGCCTGGCCCACGCCCTGTGGCGCCGAAATTGGCGCCTGTTGGGCCGCTGGATCTCCCAGTTCGGCCGCTGGATCACCGGTATTGAGATCCATCCGGGCGCCCAGATTGGCAAGCGATTCTTCATCGACCACGGCATGGGTGTGGTGATCGGCGAGACCAGCGAGATTGGCGACGACGTGACGCTCTATCACGGCGTCACCTTGGGCGGCGTGTCGCCGTCGGAGGACAGCCACGCCCAGCGTGACCAGAAGCGACATCCGACCCTGGAGGATGGCGTGATCGTTGGCTCCGGCGCCCAGGTGCTGGGCCCGATTAAGGTTGGGCGTTGCGCCCGGGTCGGTGCCAACGCGGTGGTCACCAAGGATGTGGCCGAGTGCGCCACCATGGTCGGCATCCCGGCCAAGGCGATTCAGCCGCGCCAGGCCCAGAAGGACGAGGTGCCTCACTTCGTGGCTTACGGCACGCCGACCGGCGACGTCAACGATCCGGTCAGCCGGGCCATTGACGGCCTACTCGACGAAGTCCAGCGTCTGCGCGCCCGGGTCAACCAGCTCGAGCAGGTGGGCGCGGGCAACGGCGAGCTGCAGCAAGGCATCAGCCTCGAGGCGGCCGGCGAGGACGAGGGTGCCGCCCAGCCGGAAAATCCAGCCGGTAAGTGCTGATCCAAAGGGGAGCAAAGCGGTGAAGCTGAGCACGAAGGGCCGCTACGCGGTGATGGCCCTGGTCGACCTGGCCTCCCAGGGCGCTGATCGCCCGGTGACATTGGCGGAGATCGCCGACCGGCAGGATATCTCCCTGTCCTATCTTGAGCAGCTCTTTGCCAAGCTGCGACGGGGCGGGCTGGTGACATCTGTGCGCGGACCGGGCGGTGGCTATTTGCTGGCGCAAAGCGCCGAGGACACTCGGATTTCCGACGTCATCCTAGCGGTCGATCAGCCGACGCCGACGAGCCGCTGTACGCCTGGCCAACCTTTTGGTTGCCGGGACAACTCGAGCCGCTGTCTCAGTCATGATCTCTGGGAACAGCTAGGCCACCAGATCCTCACCTTCCTCAGCTCGGTGTCGCTCGCCGACGTGGTTGAGGGCAAGGTCGCCAGCAATGGCGCTCTCTTCCCGCAAAAAACCGGCGCGCCGCTCACCGCGCCGTGAGCCAAGCGGTTTATCTGGATTGTAACGCGACCGCGCCTCTGCGGCAGGAAGCGGCCGCGCTCATGGTCCAAGTGCTCGAGGAGACCGGCAATGCCTCCTCGGTGCACGGCTTCGGCCGTCGGGCCCGGCAACGGGTCGAGCGCGCCCGCGAAGAGGTCGCCGCGCTGGTCGCCGCCGAACCGGGGCAAGTCGTCTTCACGAGCGGCGGCACCGAGGCCAACAACTTGGCGCTCACGGGAACCGATCGTTCGCGAACCTTGGTTTCCGCCGGCGAGCACCCTTCGGTTCTTCGGGCGAGAGAGGATGCTGAGTTGCTTGCCCTGGGCTCCGATGGGCTCGTCTCGCTTGAGCCGCTTTCCGACGCGGCCTTGGTATCTGTTCAGATGGCCAACAACGAGACCGGCGTGCTGCAGCCGCTGGACCGGGTCGTGGCCGCCGCCCATAATGCCGGAGCCCTGGTCCACAGCGATGCGGTCCAGGCCGCCGGAAAAATCCCGATCGATTTCAAAGCGCTCGGGCTCGATCTCATGAGCCTCTCCGGTCACAAGCTGGGCGGCCCCCAAGGGGCCGGGGCGCTGGTTGTGGCCGAAGGGGTCACACTAAGCCCGGCTTTGCGTGGCGGCGGCCAAGAGCGCCGGCGCCGGGCTGGCACAGAGAATGTTGCCGCAATCGCCGGTTTTGGCGCCGCGGCCGCCGTGGCCAAGGCAGAGCTCGAAGGCTATCAGGCATTGGCGAAGCTACGCGACCGGTTAGAGCAGCGCCTGCGGGAGATCGCCCCGGAGGTCGAGATCTTTGGCCTAGAGGCACCCCGTCTTGCCAACACTTCCTGCTTCGCCGTCCGTGGCCTTGCTGCCGAGACTCAGGTCATGGCGCTCGATCTGGACGGCATCGCAGTCAGTTCCGGCGCGGCTTGCTCCTCCGGCAAGGTCGAGCCGTCTCACGTATTGCGCGCCATGGGCGTCGAACCGGAGCTGGCCGCCTGCGCCCTTCGAGTCAGCCTCGGGCGCCATAACACGCCCGAGGATATCGAGCGATTGCTTGCCTCCTGGACTGCGCACTACAATCGTGGTCGGAAACAGACCTCGGCGGCTTGAAGGAGGGCGCCTTGAACTCGATCGATCCGGTTACGGCCAAGGCCGCCAGCCAGGCGACCGACGGGCTGATTTACTTGGACTATCAAGCCACCACGCCGACCGATCCCCGAGTGGTCGAGGCCATGATGCCGTTCTTCACGGAGCGCTTCGGCAATCCGGCCAGCATACAGCATGCCACCGGCCAGGATGCCGAGCAGGTAGTGGAGACCGCCCGCGGCGAGATCGCCGAGTTAATCGGCGCCGAGCCGCGCGAGGTCATATTCACTTCGGGCGCGACCGAGTCAAACAACCTGGCGATTAAGGGTGCGGCGCGCTTCCATCGGGCGAATCGTCCCCACATCGTAACGTTGACCACAGAGCATAAGTGCGTGCTGGAAAGCGCCCGGCGGGCCGAGCGGGAGGGCAGCGAGCTCACCATCCTTCCGGTTCAGCCTGACGGCCTGGTCGACTTGGCGCTGCTGGAGGAGACCATCACCGAGCGCACGGCGGTGGTCTCAATCATGGCGGTCAACAACGAGATCGGCGTGATCCAACCGATCGAGGAGATCGGAAGCCTCTGCCGGGCCAAGGGCGCTTATTTCCACTGCGACGCGGCGCAAGCGGTCGGCAAGGTGCCGCTCGACGTCGGCGAGGCGTCGATCGACCTGCTCAGTATCTCCGGCCACAAGCTCTATGGCCCCAAGGGTATTGGTGCACTCTACGTGCGGCGCCGGCCCCGAGTGCGTCTGCAGGCCATGATGGATGGCGGCGGACAGGAGCGCGGTCTGCGCTCGGGCACTCTGGCGACGCCGCTGTGCGTCGGCATTGGGGCGGCCTGCCGCATCGCCAAGGCGGAGATGGCCGAGGAAGCTGCTCGACTGGAGCGCCTGCGCGACCGGCTACTCGCGACCTTGACCGCGCGGCTTGAGGACGTGTGCGTCAATGGCGCTATGGAGCGGCGTCTGCCCGGCAACCTAAATCTGAGCATTGAAGGGATCGATGCCGAGGCCCTGCTTGCGTCGCTGCCGGGCTTGGCGCTCTCGACCGGCTCGGCCTGCACCTCGGCGTCGGTCGAGCCGTCCTATGTGCTCAAGGCCTTGGGGCTCAGCAATGAGGCGGCCGGTGCCAGCCTGCGCATCGGCCTCGGCCGCTTCACCACCGAGGCCGAGGTCGACCGGGCTGCGGAGATGCTGATCGCCCAGGTCTCAAGGCTCAGAAGTTAGGTCTTTTTAGGGCTCGATTCTTCCTGGCCAAGGCCTTATGTAACGGCCCTTCCGCAACGCTTTTGGGAAATTTCAGGCCATGCCCAAGATGGTGTTCATCGAACGGGACGGGACCGCGAGAGAGGTTGAGGCGCCGCTCGGCCTCTCGGTGCTCGAGATCGCCCACCGCAACGATGTGGATATCGAAGGTGCCTGCGAGGGCTCGCTGGCCTGCTCTACGTGCCATGTTGTGGTCGACAATAGCTGGTACGACCGCCTGCCGGAGCCTTCCGAGGACGAGGAGGACATGCTCGACCTGGCATTCGGCTTGACCGCGACCTCGCGCTTGGGCTGCCAGCTGGTGATCACCCAGGAGCTCGATGGCCTCACCGTGCGCCTGCCGGCGGAAACCCGCAATATGCTGCTGGAATAGGCGGGCACTGTCATGACGACCCTGTTCGATCGCCTCAAGGCGAGCTGCCCGGACGACTGGCAAGCCTACACGACCCATCCCTTCGTCGAGCAGCTAGGCGACGGTAGCCTGCCTTTGGAGTGCTTCAAACACTACCTGGGCCAGGACTACATCTTCCTGATGCACTTCGCCCGGGCCTATGCGCTCGCCGTCTTCAAGTCCGAGCACCTGGATGACATGCGCCAGGCGGCTGGCACGCTGGACGCACTCCTCAACACCGAAATGTCCCTGCATCTGACGTACTGCGCCCGCTGGGGCCTAGACGAGGACGCGATCCTGGCCCTTCCCGAGGCCGAGCCCAACATGGCCTACACCCGTCTGGTGCTGGAACGCGGCCTGTCCGGCGACTTGCTCGACCTTCTCGTGGCGCTGGCGCCTTGCGTGGTCGGCTACGGCGAGATCGGCACCCGGCTCATGGCCGAGCACGCTGATGGGCTTTCCAACAACCCCTACCGGGAATGGATCGAGACCTACGCTGGCGAGGAGTACCAGGGTGTCATGATTTCCGCGGTCGAGCAGCTCGACCGGGTCGCCCATCGGCGGGCCGCGGCATTGACCGACGACAACCCCCGCTGGGCATCGCTTGCCACCACCTTCCGCGCCGCCACCCGCCTGGAAGAAGGCTTCTGGGAGATGGGGTTAAATCCATAAGGGGAGGCTCAAATGCATAAGAGCCAGCGCGGCGCCACGCGCCTTCGGAAGGTCCGCGAAGGGATCATCATGGAAGTGCCGACCGGTCACGGCGTCTGCGTGATCCCCGCCAAGCGCGCAAACTATCTGTCCGAAGCGACGCTCAGGGACTAGCCGGCCCTACGGTCCAGAGGCGTCTTGGGCGATGTGGTCGAAGATCTTGTCGAGCTCGACCGCGATCTGCTTCAGCTTCTTGCCGCCTTCCTCCATGTATGGCGAGAAGACCAGGCTCGGCGTCTTGTAGCTCAGCGTTGCCGTGCCGTCTTCGTTTGCGGTGATATAGAAGCGAATCGGCGCCTCGATGCCGGCCGCCACGCTGGCCTCCAGCATGCGCACCGCGAAGTCTGGACGGTACACGCCGACCACCATGTTGCCGGGGATCGTCTTGTCGAGCATCTTTTTGGCGCCGACCGTCGCGCTGGCCCGGGTCACCACGCCCATCTTGTGGTGCTTGACCGCCTCGTTCAGGCGCTCGATCAGCACGGGATAGCTGTGGGGAGTCTTGATCACCTGCCAACCGGGCCGCTCGGCCAAGGCGATGTCGGCTGTAAAGATCAAGAGTAGCAACGAAAGGGCGAGGCCTAGGCTTTGCCAGCGCATCTGGACGGTCTCCTTTTCCAGTGTCCTCAATGACGAGGACGGCAAGTCTAGCCTCAAGTTGCGCCGTAGGTCCATGGAGCTTAGCCGGAAACAGATCGGGCCAGTCAAAGCCTGTCCCCAGTTATCGATACTGAGGGGTGACAAAGAACTACCGCCTGTCTTTGCGGTCTTGTTCAGAAATTGGTCAGAAACGACTGATACCATAGGTAGGAATTCTGAGATGCTTTCGTGACTTGGTTGATCGAATCCCAAGCGCGAATGGAAACCAGGTAGGAAATTTTTCGGCTATGCATATCGCGCTCGGTGTCCTCTCGGCCCTCGGCCTGATCATATGGTGGATCATTCGCCTCAACCATGCCCGCTGTGCCGGTCGCGAGCTGGCCGAGACCGCTTCCGACATCAAGGGACTGGTGCGCCGCACGCGCTGGAAGCGCAAGCACCAGACCGATCCCTTCGTCAAGATCGAGGATCCCAGGATCGCGGCGACTGCCATGATGTGCGCGGTGGCCAAATGCGACGGTGACATCTCCGAGCGACAGCGCGCGGCGATTCTTGAACTTGTTGTGCGCGAGCTGCGGGTCGATCGCGCCCTGGCAGAAGACCTGCTGGCCCAGGGTCGCTGGCTGACCAACGAGATGAAGGACCTGAACGCTTTGCTTCGGCGCGCCAGCGAGCCGATCCAGAAGACCTGCACGGCGGCCGAAAAGCGCCATCTACTCGCCATGTTGGAGTCTGTCGCGACGGTCGAAGGTGAGGCCAACGATCACCAAAGCGATGGCCTGCGCTACCTGGAAGAACGCTTCAACCTCCAGGGCGCTTAATCGCTCTCAAGAAAGCGCACCAGGACCCGCACCGCCTGATCCAAATCCGACGGATCCAGCTGTTCCGCCGGGTTATGACTGCCGTTCGCGTTGCGCAGGAAGATCATGGCGCTCGGCACGCCCGCTTGCGCGAAGGTGGCTGCATCGTGCCCGGCGCCGCTGGCCAAGCGCAAAGTCGGAATGCCGAGCGCGTCGGCCGCCGCCCCGAGGCGCGCCGTCAGCGGATCGGAAAGGGGTACGATCGGCCAGGTGAAGCCCGGGCCCAGATCGATCTCCACACCGCGCCGTTGGGCGATCTCCTTAGACAGGACGTGCAGGTTCTCACGCACCTGCGCGAGCGCGGTGGCCGAGCCGCTGCGCACGTCCAGGCAAAAGCGCACTTCGCCGGCGACCTTGCTGCCGGCGTGTTGGGTCGGATCGGTGGCTAGCGTGCCGAAGGTGATTGTCGCGTTTTGGCCGGCCGCCTCCAGATCATTCCAGGTCCGCTCCAGACCGGCGGCCAAGTCAGCGAACCCCAGCACCGCGTCCCGGCGGAGGTGCCGCGGCGTTGCCCCTGAGTGACCATACTGGCCCCTTGCCACCGCCGTCGTGTGGCGGAAGCCGCCGTTCATGCCGGTCACTAGGCCAAGGGGAGTTGCGCGCTCGATCAGCTGCGGGCCCTGCTCGATGTGGACCTCGATGAAGGCGCCGATGCGGGAAAGCTCCAGCTGCGGCTGCCCGGCGCGCAAAGGGGTTGGATCGAAGCCGGCTTCGGTCATGTGCCAGGCCAGGCTGCGGCCGGTGTCCGAGCGGCAGGCGCCGTCCAACTCGTCGGCGCCGAGCCGGCCGAGCGCGGCCCGGCTACCCAGGTAGGAGAGCGGAAACCAGGCGGCCTCCTCGGCGCGGATCGCCATTACGGTGAGGTCGGCGACCGGGCGCCGGCCGGCCTCGGCGAAGGCCGCGGCGGTCGCCAGACCGGCGACCACGCCTGCCGCCCCATCGTAGTTGCCGCCGTGGGGCACGCTGTCCAGGTGGGACCCCACGAGGGTCGCCGGCCGCGCGCGGTCCCGGCCCGGAAATGTCATGTAGAGATTGCCGGCGGCATCGACTCTCTGCGCGCAGCCAAGCGCCTCGCCTGTCCGGGTCATCAGATCATGGGCGTGCTGCTCGCCCGCACCGTAGGCGGCGCGGGTCACGCCCGGCGGATCGGCTGAAAGCGCTTCGAGATCTTTGAAGAGCTGCCGGGCGAGTCTTTGGGACTTGGTTAACATGGCGCTTTAGGTCATACACCAGACCGGTGCCGGAGACAGCCTCTCCGCGCGCGTTGGTATGAATAGAAGGGGGCATGCCAGTGGCGGATACTCGTGGACAGCTCAGCCACGCCAGCCATCATCTGATCCAGGGCTGGGCCCAGCGCGGGGCGGACGGTGCGCCGGCTCGTCTCGAGGTGTTCCTGGACGATGTGCTCTACCATGGCATCCTAGCGGACGGGCCGCCGGTCGCCGAGGGCGGGGCGCCGAGCTTTCAGCTACACCTTCATCTGACTCTGGGCCCGGAGCCGATCGCGGTCTCCGTGCGCAACGCAGAAGACGGTGCGGAGCTGGAGGGCAGCCCGATGGTGTTGGCGCCGCTGATAAACCAGCCTTCCCAGCACTACACCGAGACCACCGGCGAATGGCTCGATGGGCGTTTCGGCGAGGGGGCTTGGCGCGACGGGATCTACGTCGCCCACCAGCCGATTTACGGCTTCCGCAAACTGCCCTGCGAGCCCAACTGGCAATCTCGATACCGTGTCACCTATCAGCTGCTGCAGGATCTCAATCGATTGGACTTCGAGACCCTGGTAGATATCGGCGGTGCCGAGGGCTATACAGCGGCATTGATCCGAGAGACCTTCGGCTGTCAGACAATGAGCTGCGATGTCTCGGGCGAGGCTTGTCGGCGGGCTCAACAGCTTTTCAGCCTAGAGTCTCGCAAGGTCGACATCCATGCCCTGCCGTTCGAGGATGGCGCCTTCGACGTGGTGCTTTCGAGCGAGACCATCGAGCATGTCGCGGACTGCATGCGGGCGATCGACGAGCTGCTGCGTGTCGCGCGCCGTGCCGTGGTGATCACCGTGCCGCACGATTCCATCGATCACGTCGAAGGGATCATCGCGGCCGGCGAGATGCACGGCCATATCCATCACTTCGATGTGGACTCCTTCGACTACCTGCGGGCCCGGGGCTACCAAGTCCTAGTTCGCAAAATCGTCTCCCATGCGCCCGAGATCCTCTGGCCCGGCTACCTGATGGAGTGCGACCCGGAGATCGTGCCCCACATCCAGGACGATCGCCTGCGCGAACTCGGCACCAAACGTCCTTGGCTCGCCCGGCTGATCTATAACCGCTTCAGAATGGCGCGCATCCTGGAGGACGACAGCGCAGCGATCAAGCGCTGGCCCGAGGGCGGCTACCTTGGTGTCGTGGCGGTAATCTTGAAGGATGAAACGTGCCTTCGCGCCGCGCCGCGCCGGGAGGTACGCATGCGCGATGTCTTCAACTTCTCTGTGCCGCACTTGCGCCAGGATCAGGAGCCGGCCTAGGGCGCTCGCGACATCTCTTCAATCGCTTGACAGATTGCCCGGAAGGACTCCGCCGCCGCAGGGCTCATGGCGCGGGCGCGCAGGTATCCGTGGACCAGCTCGGACTCCAGGCGCAGGGTGACCGGAACATTGGCGCTGCGAAGCTTTTCGGCGTAGGCCTCGGCGTCGTCGCGCAGAGGGTCGTGTTGGCAGGCAACGATGAAAGTGGCAGGTACGTCGCGCGCATTGTCAAGCGAGAGTGGACGGAAACAGGGGTCGTCGGGATCCGGCTTGGCGGGGCTGTAGGCGCGCCAATAGCCGTCGGTGCTGGTGCGCGTACAAAGCGGGGCATCGGCGTTCTCGATGTAGGAGCCCTTGGTGCGGTCGCCGCCCAAGGTCGGGTAGATTAGGATCTGGCCCTGAACTTGAGGTCCGGCGCCGGCGGCCAGCGCATGTGTCATGGCTGCGGCCAGGCATCCGCCGGCACTGTCGCCCGCCAAGAGGATGCGCGTGCTGTCGATTCGTTGATCGGTGCGACGCAGATACTCGAGCGCAGCCAGGCCATCTTCCAGCGCGGCAGGATAGGGGTGTTCCGGGCTCAAGCGATAATCGACCGCCAGCACCGCCACGTCCGCGGCCATGGCGATCTCGGCACAAACGTCGTCGTGGCTCTCCAAGCCACCCAGTATGAAGCCGCCGCCGTGCAGGTAGACGACGGCCGGCCGCTGCACGTCGCCCGGCGGTTGGTAGATCCGCAAGGGCAGAGCCCGTCCGGGCAGCGTAAGCGCCATCTCCTCGACCCGTAACTTGGGCGGTCGCGGGGCCCGGAAGTGTGCGCTCACGCGGTCGTAGACGGCGCGCTGCTCGGCCGCCGGTGCGTCCCACACGGCATCGGGCGCGAGTGCCCGGTAGCGTTCTATGAAGCTGAGGATACCGGGCTCTGTCGGGCCGTCAGTCATGGGGATGCTCGGCAATCCAGTGCTGGGCGATCTCCTCTCGCCGGCAGATCCAAACCCGCTCATGGCCGGTCATGTAATCCAGGATCCGGTGCAGCGAGGCGATGCGGCCGGGCCGGCCAATCAGCCGGGCGTGCAGACCGATGGTCATCATCTTTGGGATAGTGGCGCCTTCGGCGTAGAGGCAGTCAAAGCTGTCCTTGATGTAGGTGACGAACTCCTCGGCGACCCGGTAGCCGACGCCGTAGGAAAAGCGGCTATCGTTGGTGTCGAGGGAGTAGGGTATCACTAGGTGGGGCCGGCCAAAGTCGTTGGACCAGAACGGCAGATCGTCGTTGTAGGCGTCGGAGTCGTAGAGGAAGCCGCCTTCCTCGACCACTAGGCGCCGGGTGTTCTCGCTTGGCAGGCCGGCGTAGTAGCCGGCCGGATGGCGCCCGGTCAACTGCTTGGCCTGGGCGATGCATTGCGCGATGTGTTCGCGCTCGATCTCTTCGGGCAGGCCGTGATGTTCGATCCAGCGCCAGCCGTGGCACTGAATGTCGAAACCCGATTTGCCGATCGCTTCGAGCGCCAGGGGATTGAGCTCGCCGGCCCGGCCGACCAGGTTGATCGTGGCGGAAAGACCGCGTTCCTGGAACGCCTGCATGATGCGCCAAAATCCGACCCGGCTGCCGTACTCGTAGTCGGATTCCATGTTGAGGTCGCGCGCGCCGATCCGCGGCTCGACGATCTGATTGGCGATGCGACCTTCGGATCGGTCGTCGCCGTTCAGCATGCACATCTCACCGCCTTCCTCATAGTTGATGCAGAAGTTGACTGCGATTCGGGCCTCGTGTGGCCACCGAGGATGCGGCGGCTTCGGACCGAAACCGATCAGGTCGCGGGTCGGCAGCTCTGAAAAACTTGGCATGGCGGAACTCTCGAGGGTCGTGGGGCAAGAGATCAACAAGTTTGGCGTGAAGTCTTCGCCAACTCAAACCTTCGATAAAAGAAAAGGCCCCGACCGTCGATCGGGGCCCCGGGTAAGAAAGCCGGCAAGTTTAACAGGGAGGATGACCTCAGGTGAACCACCAGCGTTCGGCGCATTTGACGCCGTCCAGGTCCCATGCGGCGGACATGGCTGGGTCGTGTCCGATCTTGTCGGAGGTGGCGAAGACGTAGTTGGAGAAGACCGGCACCACGACGCCGCCGTCGTCCGAGCAGAGCTGCTGCATCTCG
>JBCCGG010000047.1:0-47885 GCA_039029395.1 Pseudomonadota bacterium
GCGCGCTCCTCCGCTGGTGCCGGCAGCGGCTCATTCCGCTGACTCTGGAGCTGTAGGGACGGCTCTTCCTCGCTCTCCGGAATGACGGCCACCTGCTCCATGACGCTCTCGCTGTTCTCCGCGCGGGAGACCTCGTCCTTGGCGACCATCGCGAGCTGCTGGTTTGGCTGGTAGACCCGCATAGTCAGGCCCACCGCGGCGGCAATCACGACGCTGGCGGCGAGACCGGTGGCAAGCGAGCGCTGCCAGGGCCAGGCCTTTGGCTTGGCCTGGTCCTGGCGCACGGCGGCCAGGGTCTTGGCGACCAAGGCGTCGGAGGCATCTTCCGTTGGCAGCTCGTCGAGCGCGGCTTCGAGCCGGCGCAGATCGTCGAGTACCTGGGAGCAGGCCGCGCAGCCCTCGATGTGGCGCTTGATCTCCTCGCGCGTGGCGGCGGCGACCCCCTCCTCCGCCAAGCAGGCCTGAACGTGGGGGCAATCAATCATGTCGGTCTCCTGAGATCCCGCTGGGTGCGTCGCGCTCGGCCATGGCGGCGGCCAGGGCGAGACGGGCGCGGCGCAGGTGGGTCTTGACGGTGTTGAGCGGCAGGTCGAGGCTCTCGGCCACTTCCGGTTGGCGCAAGCCCGCCACGCTGACCAGCAGCAGGACTTCGCGCTGGGCCAGTGGCAGCTCGCGGATTGCCCGCTCCAGCCAGGTCACGGTCTCGCGCGCTTGAGCGATGCGCTCGGGGCTTGGATCCGGGTCGGCCGCCTCGGGCATCTCATCGGCATCGACGGAGGCGAGTTGCGGCTTGCGGTCACGAAAGTGGTTGCGCACGGCATTTGCGACGATGGTAAAGAGCCAGGGTGCCAGCGGCCGGGCCGGGTCGTAGTCCCCGGCGGCCCGGTGCACCTTGAGGAAAATCCCCTGAAAGACGTCGTCCCGTTCGGACTCGGCGACGCCGTTGCGCACCAGGTAGCTGTAGACAGGCCGTCGGTAGGCCGCGAGCAAGGCGGGAAAGGCGCTTTCGTCGCCGCGCCGGTGACGGGCCAGCCAGCCGCGCTCTTCCAAGTCGACCACCTGTTCCGGCTGCTGGGCGTCTTCCGTCACCAATTCGCTCGCTGCCAAACCCACGAAACAAGCCACCTTTCCGGGCGCTCAATCCATCCTATGACAGAACCGTACCCGGGGCGGGCGAAAAGGTTTCAGCCGGCACGGCGCTTCGCGCTATTTTCAGATCTGAAAATCTGCCAGGATAGGCGCCGATGAACGACCAACCCGCGATCACCAAGGGCGCCCAGCCGAGCGCCGAGGACCGCTCGATCGGCGCCAACATCCGGCGCTACCGCTGTGCCGAGGGCCTCACCCTGAAGGCGCTGGCCGAGCGCAGCGGGGTCTCGATCGCGACCATCAGCAAGATCGAAACCGGCAAGATCTCCGGTGGCTTCGAGACAATCTACAAGATCGCCCGGGGTCTTGGGGTTTTGGTCACCGAGATTATCATCGATCAGGAAGGCGGTGCGGAGCCCGTGGTCGTGCACCCGCGCGACAAGGCCGACGTGCACCGGACGGAGCTTTATGACTACTACCCCCAGGCCTTCCGGCGGGCCGGGGCCCTCAACCCCTATGTCATGGTGATCCACGCGCGCACGGCGCCAGATAAGCGCGACTGGTCGATTCACGACGGCGAGGAGGTGGTGCTGGTGCTCTCTGGCCGGATCGAGCTGCACCGTGAAGGCGCTAAGCCCATGGAACTTTCCGCCGGGGACAGCGCCTGCTTTGAGTCCGGCACCCGCCACTGCTTTGTCACGGTGAGCGAGCGGCCTGCTAAAATTTTCTCGATTTCGACCAGAGGACCCGCGACCCGGGCCAAGGGGCGGCTAATGTTCTCGGGACCGTAATTTTCAAATATGAAAATCGTTCGAATTGGTCTAGCCTATGATCAATGACCGCGAGAGGCTCATGGCGCGGTCGAAAATTGAAGGAGGAGGCAATGACAATTGGGACACGCGTAGTGGTAGGTTTCGGCCTGGCGGCGCTGCTGCTGGCCACGCCCGCCGTGGCGGCGGATGACGAAATTCTCATTGGCGGTGCCTTAAGCCTGACCGGCGTCCAGGCGCCGCTCGACACACCGGGCTTCAAGGGTGCCGAGGTCGCGATCAAGGCGATCAACGATTCCGGCGGCCTGCTCGGCAAGAAAGTGCGCTTCGTCAATATCGACGGCAAGTCCGATCCTGTCACGGTTGGCAACGTGGCCGTCGAGCTGATCGACGACGGCGCGGCCCTGATCGTCGCGCCCTGCGACTTCGACTTCGGCGGACCGGCCAGCCGGGAGGCCCAGTCCGCCGGCCTGGTCGGCATCTCGACCTGCGCGTCGGATCCGCTCTACAGCTCTTGGTCGCTCGGCGACAAGCAGTTCACGCTCTCCATGTGGAACACCACCATGGGCGCGACGGCGGCCGACTATGCCTTAAAGGAACGCGGCTGGAAGACCGCCTATGTGGTGACCGACCAGTTCATCGCCTACACCAAGTCGCTTTCGAAGTACTTCGTGGATCACTTCAAGGAGATCGGCGGCAAGGTCATCCTGGAGGACACTTACACCAACGGCGACAATGACTTTTCCGCCCAGCTTGCCCGTTTGCAGGCGCTCGGCGAAAAGCCCGACGTGATCTTCATCTCATCCTACGGCACCGACATCGCGGTGATGATCCGGGCCTTGCGCGAGGTCGGCTTCGATGCGCCGATTTTGGGCGGCGACTCCTATGACGACCCGGCGATCCACGAGGCGCTGGGCGAGAAGCTGGGCAGCGACGTCTACTTCGTCACTCATACCTGGATGGGCCCGGAAGCCCATCCGGACATGCCGAAGTTCATCGAGCTCTACGAGGACATGCATGGCGAGCCGCCGGACACCTCCTTCGTCGCGACCGGCTGGGACACCATCATGCTTCTGGCCGAGGCGGTGAAGATGGCCGGCACGACCGATGGAGCGGCCGTCGCAAAAGCGCTCGAAGAGGGCGACTTCAAGCTGTTGACCGGCGACCTTTCCTACAAGAATGCAGAGGAAGGCCACGCGCCGGACAAGGCGGCGGTGCTGATCGAGCTGAAGGAGGGCAAGCCCCAGTTCCTCGGCTGGCGTCGTCCCGAGACTATTCCTGATCCCTGATACCTTGCCGTGCACCGGGGCTAAGGCGCCCCGGTGCCTCTTTTTTTGCGCGGGCAGTGATGACGGATCAGTCTCTTCGTACCGTCGATCTTTCGGTCGAGTTCGCGGGCCTGCGCGCCCTTGATCATGTGTCCCTGTCCGTCGCGCCGGGCGAGATCCTCGGCCTGATCGGACCCAACGGATCGGGCAAAACCACCCTCGTGAATGCGATCACCGGTCAAGTGCCCCTGGCCGGCGGGCAAGTGCTGTGCGGGCCCGAGGACCTAAGCGGCCTGGCGCCTCGTCAAGTGGCCCTGCGCGGTATCGCCCGCTCGTTCCAAGTGGTGCGCCTGTTCAACAATCTGAGCGTTTCCGAGAACCTGGAGGCGGCCGCCCTGGTACATCATCGGGGTCGGCGCGCGGCGCGGCATAAGGCCGACCGCTTGCTCGCCGAGTTCGGCCTGGAGGCGCGCGCCGGCGACCTGGCGGTCGGCCTCAGCTACGGCGACAAGCGCCGAGTCGAGATTGCCCGGGCGCTCGCCGCCGACCCGGCCTTCCTGCTGCTCGACGAGCCGGCCGCCGGCATGAACGAGGCGGAGACCGCCGATCTTCTAGCGATTTTGGAAAACCTGCCCCGGGCGCGCGGGCTCAGCCTGCTGATCATCGACCACGACATGGGGCTCATCATGCGGCTGTGCGAGCGGCTTCATGTGCTTGCCTCGGGGCGCACCATCGCCGAGGGCGACAAGGAGAGCGTGCGCGCCAATCCGGCGGTGATCGAGGCCTACTTGGGTACCGATGCAGAGGCCGGCCATGCTTGAGGTCGAGGGCTTGCGGGTGGACTACGGTGCGATCCGCGCGGTGCACGACGTCTCGCTGACCCTGGCCGAAGGCGAGCTGGTCACCCTGTTGGGCGCCAACGGGGCCGGCAAGTCCTCGACCCTCATGTGCATCGCCGGCGCTCTGCCGGCCAGCGCCGGCGCGATCCGGCTCGGCGGCCAGAACGTCACCGCGGCCAGCCCAGAGACCATGGTGCGCCTGGGCATCGCAACCGTGCCGGAAACCCGGGACGTCTTTCCCGATCTGACGGTGAGCGAGAACCTCCAGCTCGGCGCCTATACCCGGCGCAAGGACACGGCAAGCGTGGCACAGGACCGGGCGCGCCTGCTCGAGATGTTCCCGGTGCTGGCAGAGCGCGCCGCTCAGGCGGCCGGCACGCTCTCGGGGGGCGAGCAGCAGATGCTGGTGATCGCGCGCGCCATGATGTCCCGCCCGCGCTTCCTGATGCTCGACGAGCCTTCGCTTGGCCTGGCGCCGACCATCGTCGACCAGATTTTTCAGATGATCGCCCGGCTCAAGGCCGAGGGCGTCACGATTCTGCTGGTCGAGCAGAACGCCTCCAAGGCGCTCTCCGTCGCCGACCGGGCCTATGTCATGCGCCTGGGCCGCATCGAGGCCCAAGGCACAGCCGCGGAGATCGCCGCGGCGACCGATCTCAAAGCGCTTTATCTCGCAGGCTGACTCCATGACCACCTTTTTGCAGTTCCTGATCGATGTGCTCAGCCTGGGCGGCGCCTATGCTCTGATGGCGCTGGGTCTGGTCATCGTCTACGGCATTCTGCGTCTGGTGAACTTCGCCTACGGCGAGCTGATCATGGTCGCCGGCTACACGATGTATTTGGTCAGCGGCTCCGGCCTGCCCTGGCTGGTCATGGCCGCCATCGCGGTCCTCATGGCGATCTTGGCCGGCATCGCGACCGACTACGTGGCCTTCCGGCCGGTGCGCGCGAAATCGGTGACCGCCGTGCTGATCACCTCCTTCGCTTTCGCGACCCTGCTGCAGAACGCGGCGCTGCTGTTCATCTCGCCGAGACCGCGCAACGTGCCCCTGCCCGAGGTCTTTTCGCAGACCGTGGAGATCGCTGGCGTGATCACCCCGGCGCGCAACCTGATCACGATTGCGGCTGCGGTGATCCTGCTCGCGCTCTTCTCCTGGCTGATGCGCCGCTCGGTGCTCGGCATCGCCATGCGCGCGGCGGCGACCAATTTCACCATGGCGCGCATGCTGGGCATCCCGGCCAATCTGATCATCTCCTCGGCCTTCGCGATCAGCGGGCTTCTGGCCGGCGTGGTCTCGCTGCTGTGGATCGGGCGGATCGGCGCGGTGGTGCCGGGCATCGGGCTCGAGCCGCTTCTGATCGCCTTCATCGCGACCGTGATCGGCGGCATGCGCAGCCTTCAGGGCGCGGTGCTCGGCGGCTTCCTGCTCGCCTTCATCGACACCACGCTGAACTTTACCCTGCCCCAGGACCTGCTGAAGTTTCGCGATGCCTTCACCTTCAGCCTGGTCATCCTGATCCTGCTGTGGCGCCCCGAGGGCCTGATCAAGGGCCCAGCTTCGGGTCAGAGAACCTAAGCCGCGGCCATGGGCAAGAACCTTCTCACCATCGCACTCCTGTGCGGATTGATCGTCGCCATGGTGGTCGTGACCAAGCTGCTCGGCGTGCGCCTCTTTGACCGCATCGCGATCAACCTCTGCATCGCCCTGGTGCTGGTGCTCGGCCTTCAGGTCTTCATGGGCAACTCGGGCATATTGAGCTTCGCTCATATCGGCTTCATGGGGGTCGGCGCCTATACTTCGGCGCTCTTGACCATTCCGAGCCGCATGAAGGGCATGTCCCTGCCCGATCTCGACCCCTTCTTCGCGGCGATCGAGCTGTCGCCCTATCTGGGTATCCTGATCGGCGGCTTGGCGGCGGCCTTGGTGGCGGCGGCGGTCTCCTACCCGCTCATGCGACTTTCAGACGCGGCGGCCGTGATCACCTCTTTCGCGCTCTTGGTCGTGCTGCACACCGTCATGACCCACTGGAGTGCTGTCACCAACGGGCCGCGCACCCTGTTCGGCCTACCCAGGGCAACCGACCTGTGGCTCGCCGCCGGCGCCGCGATCGTCGCCGTTGTCGCCGCGGTCGCCTTCAAGGAATCCCGCACCGGGCTGCTCTTGCGCTCAAGCCGGGACGACGAAGTGGCGTCCGGTGCCATGGGCGTGCACATCCCGCGCTTGCGCTGGCAGGCCTTCATTCTGAGCGCGCTCTTCGCCGGCATCGGCGGCGCGCTATGGGGCCACTTCATCACCTCCTTCTCGCCCAAGGCGTTCTTCCTGAAGGAGACCTTCGTGATTCTCTCCATGCTGGTGATCGGCGGCGCCAACACGGTGACCGGCGCGGTCTTCGGCGCTTTCATCGTCACCGCCGCCTTTGAATCCCTGCGCGCCACCGAGGCCGGACTCAACAAGCTGGATATCTTTTCCGAGCAGGTCGTCGGCTTGACCGAGATCGTCCTCGCACTGGCCATGATCGCGGTTCTGGCCTTGCGCCCCGGCGGCCTTTTCGCAACCCAGGAGATTGGCGTCCTACTGACCAGGCGCCGAAACAAAAGGGAGGACTCACCATGAGCTGGAAGACCGCCTATCGCTCGTTTTACTACGCGACCGCCGAGGAGCCGGACGATATCCATCTGGATCCCGAGACAACGGCGCTCTTGGTGATCGACATTCAAAACACCTATCTGGAGGACAAGGACACGCCGGAGGAGACCGCCCGCTGGCAGCCCTTCTTCGATCGCATGCGCGAAACCGTGATCCCCAACACCGCGAAGATGATCGACGCCTGCCGCCAGCGCGGGATCGAGGTGGTCTACGCGCGCATCGCCTGCCACAAGGAAGACGGGCGGGATCGCTCGCTCAGCCAAAAGAAGCCCGGCTTCAACTACCTGCTGCTGCCCAAGACCGTCGAGGAAGGCCAGATCGTCCCGGAGCTGGCGCCCCAGGGCGACGAGATCGTCATCACCAAGACCACCGACAGCGCCCTGACCGGCACCAACCTGCGCATGTTGCTGCACAACATGGGCATCAGGGACGTCGTGGTGACCGGGATCTTCACCGACCAATGCGTCTCCTCCTCGGTGCGCTCACTGGTCGATGAAAGCTTCGCCGTGGTCGTGGTCGAGGATTGCTGTGCGGCCGCCACAATGGAGCTGCACAACCACGAGCTGGAGATCATCAATATGATCTATTGCCACGTGGTATCTTCAGAAGAAGCTTTAGGTTTCTTCTCCAACTAACTAATAATTGCATATTTTTTTGAGCGCGCGCCAGTCAGCATCGGTCATGGCCGGGCCGCCGCGCCCTTGGGCGGCCTCGAAGAAGGCCTGGCGCGCGCCGTGGCTGGGGTGGGTCGAGAGCAGCTGAAAGGCTGGCTCGGTCTCTCCGTGATCCTCCTTCAGCTTGGCAAAGAATTCAGCCAGGCCCGAGGCCTTGATGTCGACCGCCATCAGCCGCTCGAGTGCCAGCTGATCGGCCTCGCGCTCTGCGTCGCGCCCATAGGAAAGGTTGGACAGCGCCAAGCCCAATCCACTTAGGCTGCCGCCGGTCGGGTCCTCGAAGAGAACGTCGAACAGCACCGCCAGGGAGATGTTGCGCAACAGCGCCTGGGTGCCGTGGCGAGCGGTGACGTGGCCCATCTCGTGGGCCAGGATGCCGGCGACGACCTCGGGCGAGCGGGCCTGATCGAGCAGGCCGCGGAAGATCACCATCTGTCCGCCAGGCAGCGCAAAGGCATTGACGATGCCATGATCGAGCACCAACACCTCGTAGTCGTAGCCCGAGCCGTCGCCCTCGGCCAGGCGCGCCACCAGGGCATCGAGCGCGGCGCGGCCTTCGGCTCCATCGCAACGCGCCGGCCGGCCGCCGCCGACCATGGCGAGAATCTCGTCGACTTGATCCAAGGCGCGCTCGCCGAGCGCCCGCTCCCAGGAGATCGGAATCACGCGGGCCGCTTGGCTGGCGCCCCAGGGCAAAGCGTAGAGCAGGATGACGAGCACCATTGCGATGCCCGCCAGGCCGAGCAGTAGCGCCTTGCCCAGACCCGCCTGACGGTGCTTGCCCGGCGCCAGCTGAGGCGCCCGTGGTGCCAGCTCCGCGAGGATATCCGGGTCGCTTACGGTTAGGCGCGCCGGATCTTCCTGGCCATTTCTGAGCCGCAAGGGCCGCCCCGGGTAGGGGGCCTCGACATAGGCGAGAGTCTCGTAGGGCCAGTGCGCGACGGCGCGGCCATCGGCATCCCGGCACGCCAAGTCGCTCACCATAAGCTCGACTTGGACCGGCAGCTGGGCAGCCGTCCTGCCGTCGCTGTAGCTGCCGGCGAAACGGGCCACGGCCTAGAAGTCTCCCACGTCCAGGCTGTCGGCCAGGCCCTCGCCCCGGCCCGGTCTGAACTGCTCGCTCTGGGCGATCGCCGCCCAATCCTCTTGGCCCTCGACCACCAGGCTGCGGCAAAGGGCCTTCAGAATTGGAAAGACCAGCAGGATCAGCCGGGTCATGCCGTAGACCAGCACGAAGAGGAAGAAGATTAAAAAGTTGATCGCGGTGATGATCGGTGTCGCCTCCTCGATCTGCGTGGGATCGGCTTGGTTGAGCCACTCCGTGACCCCGAACTGACCCAAAGTGGCAATGGCGACGTTGTAGATAATCGCGCCGATAAATCCGATCACGAGCCAGAAGAACAGTGTCAGGAGGATCGGCGTGCCGGATTTCAGGCCCGAGCGGAAGGTCAGCGAACCGACCCGGGTCTTGCTGGCGAAGTAACGGAACTCGCGCACTCGGTACCAGACGTGGCTGAGGCCAAAGGTCGGTAGGAGCAAGAGCCAGGCGAGAAACCAGGTCCAAAAGAGCTCGCCGGCGCGCCCCTCGAATTCGAAGCATCGGTCGCCGAACCAGGTGTTTTGCGTGCGGTAGGCCTGCAGGCGGGTGCGCAGAACCGCGTAGCCGAGACCCAGGGTGATCAGGGCGAAGAAGCCCCAGGCCATGGCCTTGATGCCATAGTCCCAGGACGAGCCGGATTGGCCGGCGCGTATGCCGCGCCACTGGGTGCGGCTTAGCCGATAGCGCCGGGCCCGGAAGATCGCCACCTGAATCAGGTAGAGAAAGATCACGGCCTGCAGCACGTCGGCGGCGATCCCGACGTTTCGCGGCAAGCCTGACACGCCAACCGCTACTGGGATCAGCACGATTGGCAACAGGAAGCCGAGCGCGAGCAAAAAGCCGAGCAAGAGCTCCTTGGCCTGACCGCTGTATTCCAAGGGCGTTCCCAGGAAGGAAATATGGCTCCAAAGGTACCGGCGCAGCCGGGTCTTACCCCAGAAACGGTAGAAACCCAGGGTCGGCAGGCTCAAGAGCCCATTTGTCACCACGATCGCGGAAAAGCGCCCGAAATCCGCCTCGAAGAGCGGGCCGGCGGGCGGCGGCGTGGGCGGCCTCGGCTCGGTGATCGGCACCGGTGAGTGGGTCTCGAAGGGCAAGTGCGGTTTCTATCCAAACGGCGCGGGAAAGGCCTAGAAGGTAGCACAGCAGGCCCCCAACAAAGCGTAAATCGGCGTGGTTTGCGCCGCTTCACGACATTTCCAGGTAAAGAGGCCGCTTGCGCCCCTGGCCGCCACGGGGTTAAAGGAGCGCCATTAAAACGAGGATATGCCCCCGCTCGAGGAGGAGCCGTACAGCGTGATAGATCAGACCCTGACTGCCGCCCCCGACCTTCTAGCCGACCTGCGCGCGATCGCCGAGCGCGCCGGTCAGGTGATCCTCGAGATCTACACCCAGGCCGAGGGCTTCGAGGTGCGCGAAAAGGACGACCATTCGCCGGTCACCGATGCCGACGACGCCGCCGAGGCTGTCATACTGGAGGCCCTCGCGGCGCTCACCCCGGATATCCCCGTGGTCTCCGAGGAGGCTCATTCGGCCGGCAAGGTGCCGGACGTGTCCCAAGGCCGATTTTGGCTGGTCGACCCGTTGGACGGCACCAAGGAGTTCATCTCGCGCAACGGCGAGTTCACGGTCAACATCGCGCTGATCGAGGACGGCGAGCCGGTTGCCGGCGTGGTCCACGCCCCGGCCCGCGGCAAGAGCTGGGTCGGCCAGCTAGGCCAGGGTGCCACGCTCTATGAGGCGGATCGGCCGGCCGAACCCATCGCGGCGCGCCGGCGGCCAGAGACCGACGTTCGGGTGGCCGCCAGTCGGCGCCACGGCGACGTGGAGACGCTCGACGCCTTCTTGGCCGACTACAACACCGCCCCCCTTCTGTCGGCCGGCAGCTCGATCAAGTTCTGCCTCGTGGCAGGCGGCGAGGCTGACTTCTATCCCCGCTTCGGGCGCACCATGGAGTGGGACACGGCGGCCGGTCACGCGGTGCTGCGCGCCGCCGGCGGCCGGGTCGATCGCCAAGACGGCACGCCGCTGACCTACGGCAAGCCCGGCTTCGAGAATCCTTACTTCATCGCCAAGGGCAAGGACTAAAGGGTTTCGCTCTTTCACCAAGTCTCCTCGGCAAGCGCTGCCTGTTTGCGCTCGGCCTGCCCGAGTCGTGCGGCGCGCGCGAAACCACAAAGATGGAGACCGCTGTGAAGCCCTATCGACCTCCGGCACCGAGGTTCTCATCGATAAAAAGGCAAGGGCTAGGTGCACTGCCAAAGTGATCTTGCCGACGACGCCTTTTTGCTGCGCAACGGCATCAGGCTTTGCTGTCTCGGCTGAGTGCTAATTGATTCATCGTGTTGGTCGATTGTGCAAACGCAGAGGTGGAGGTTTAGGCAAGGGTATTCCTATTGCGACGCACATATTGCAGCGCACGGCTAGTCCCTTGACCCGCGTGCACGGGAGGCGCAATCTCTTTCTCACGTGGCCGGATCTTCCGGTGACGATTAGACGCCGCAATGCCTGTGCGGTGACTCCCCGGTGGGCCCCGCCGATGGGTCGGGCAGCACCCGGGCTTCGAGAGCAAAAGAGCGGGAGCCGTCCCTTCACGGGAGCGGCTCCCTGCCGTTGGGCGTAAACACCTTTTCCAGCTTCAGCCATTCGCCTTTTCACGGGCGCCCGTTCGCGTAGACTGCGCCGCCATGTCCGTGGTCCGCCACGCCCCCGTCCTGCCCGCCGACGCTGCCGCTCTAGAGGATGGCGCGCGTTTGCTGACGGCCGGCCGATTGGTCGCCTTTCCCACCGAGACGGTCTACGGATTGGGCGCCTTGGCAAGCTGCGATCAGGCGGTCGCGGGTATCTTCGAGGCCAAGCGCCGGCCGCGCTTCAACCCGCTGATCCTGCATCTGGCCGAGGCGGACCAGGCCAAGGCGCTGGTGCACTTCGACAGCCGCGCCGCACGCCTGGCGGCGCGCTTCTGGCCCGGCCCGCTCAGCCTGGTCTTGCCGCGCCGGACAGATTGCTCGGCCTCGCTCCTGTGCAGCGCCGGCCTCGATTGTTTGGCGGTGCGGGTCCCGGCCCATCCCGTGGCGCGCGGGCTGCTGGAGCGGCTTGGTGCGGCGGTCGCGGCCCCCAGCGCCAATGCCTCCGGCGAGGTCTCACCAACCACGGCGGCGCACGTGTCCGCCTCCCTGGGCGATCGGATCGCGCTGATCCTGGACGGCGGGCCGTGCCGTGTCGGCCTGGAGTCCACGGTGATCGATCTGACCGAGCCGATCCCGCGCCTGCTGCGGCCGGGCGCCGTCACTGCGGAACAAGCGGCCGAGGAGATCGGCCCCCTCGCGGGCGCCGACGAAACCCAGCCCTTGCGCGCGCCGGGGCAGTTGACCAGCCACTACGCGCCCAACCTACCGCTGCGCCTGAACGCTACCGACGTCGGGGCCGACGAAGCGCTGCTGGCCTTCGGGCCGGCCCCCCTGAGCGGCGCGGCCGAGACCATTAACCTCAGTTCGAGAAATGATTTGGTAGAGGCGGCGGCCAAGCTCTTCGCCGCCCTGCGCGCGCTTGACAAGCCGCACTACCGGGCGATCGCGGTCATGGCGGTGCCAGATGGAGGTCTCGGGGCCGCGATCAACGACCGGCTGCGCCGTGCCGCGGCCCCGAAATCCTAGACCGATAGACTAGCCGCGGAACTCCGGTCCGCCGCGGATGTCCTCGGGACGCGGCGGCAAGAGGACGATCAGCGACTGCTGTAGCATCCGCGTGAAGGCCGGATCGTTCGGGCTGTTCGCCTGGCCGACCGAGGCGATCGCCGAGCTGATGCGCTGATCCGACGAGCAGACCACCATCATCGCCTTGACCCCGACCTCGGTGGGCGCGGTCGGCTGGTCCCGGTTGGCGCAGATCTTGTTGGCCTTGGCGTTGCGCGCTGGGCTGAACAACACCACCAGGCTGTAGGGCGAGGCGATGCCCTCTGGCGGCGTGGTCGAGAAGTCGAGCGGCTGGCCGAAGTTGGCGCCCTTCATGGCGCTCGACATGGCGCTGTCGAGCTCATTTTTCGGCACGTTAAAGGGATTGCCGTAGACCTCCATGGGCATGACGCCGCCGTACTTGGCCATGGTGCCGACCAGCCGTGGATCGTAGGACGGGTCGACATAATCCTGGCCGATCACCGAGGCATTCGCGCAGGCGCTCAGGGCCAGCGCCAGGGCGCCGACGCCCAGAGTAGCTCCTCTACGTGTCATAGCTTATCCTCGCATCCGTAGTAATGAGCCGTTTCATGGTTCGAGGATGTTCCTTTTCGGTGACGCTTTCAAGAGACCTCACGTGACTGTGCTGTTTCTTTAGGGCAGGCTGCGGCCCCGCCCCGGCCCATCTTCAGGACACGCTGCCTATGTCCGCTCCCTGCCCCGCAGCCTTGCCGTGAAAGCCACTGTCCATCTGGTCGCCTTGGCCGGCATCGCGCTGGCCATCGGCCTGATCGTCTATCACGGGTTCGACAAGGTGCTGGATGCCCTGCTGGCGGCCGGCTGGGGCATTTTGTGGGTCGTGCTCTACCACCTGGTGCCCCTGCTCTTCTCGGCGGTCGGTTGGCGCGCCCTGCTGCAAGCGGATTGGCCCTGTCCGCTCAAGCCTTATGTGGTGGCCCGCTGGATCGGCGAGGCGGTCAACATCCTGCTGCCGGTCGCCCAGGTCGGCGGCGACATCGTGCGCGGCCGTGTGCTGACCTTCTATGGCGCGACCGCACGCTTGGCGACCGCCAGCGTGGTGGTCGACCTGACCCTGCAGATCGTCACCCAATTGATCTTCACCCTGATGGGCCTCGGCCTTTTGGTCGCGACCGGCAGTGACCCGGAGGTCGCGCGCTGGGCCCTGATCGGCGTGGCGGTTGCGCTGCCGGTCGTGGCCGGCTTCGTGCTGGCCCAGCGTTTCGGCCTCTTCAAGCTGGTCGACAAGATGCTCGCTTTCTTGGAGCAAAAGGCCAGATGGCTCCAGGCCGGCGCTCTCAACAACCTGCACGAAGCCGTGTTGTCGCTCTATCGGGACCGCCGCGCGCTGGTCTCGAGCAGCGTCTATCACCTTCTGTCCTGGATCACCGGGGCCGGCGAGATCTGGCTTGCCCTGCACTTCATCGGGGTCGAGGTGAGCTTGGCAGAGGCGCTGATCATCGAGAGCCTGAGCCAGGCGATTCGCAGTGCCGCCTTCGTGGTGCCGGGCGCCTACGGCGTGCAGGAGGGCGGCTTCATCGCGCTTGGCGCGCTGTTCGGCCTGAGCCCCGATGTGGCGCTGGCGCTCTCATTGATCAAGCGGGTGCGCGACTTCACGCTCGGCGTGCCGGCACTTGCCGTCTGGCAGGTCATGGAGGGCAAGAGGGCCTGGCTAGGATTCGGCGGAAAGGATGGACAACCCAAGCCTTGACCGGGAATCGGCCGGCCTTGCTATAGTGCCGAGGCCCGATCCAAGAAGCGGAACAAGAACCGGACCATGACCGCCTACCACGCGCCCCTGGAAGACCTCCAGTTCCTGCTCGACGAGGTCGCCGATCTGCCGGCCATCGCCGGCCTGCCCGGCTACCAGGAGGCAACGCCGGACCTGGTCGCGGCGGTCCTTGAAGAAGCCGGAAAGATGGCCAGCGAGCTGCTCGGTCCGCTTAACCAAACGGGCGACCGCCAAGGCTCGGTCTTCGAGAACGGCGTGGTACGCACCCCCGACGGCTTCAAGGAGGCCTACGGCCAGTACGTGGAGAGCGGCTGGAACGCCCTGCCCTTCGATCCGGACCACGGCGGCCAAGGCCTGCCTTGGACCTTGGCGGTGGCGATCCAGGAGATTTGGAACGCCGCCAACCTGAGCTTCGCGCTGTGTCCGCTGCTCAATCAGGGCGCGGTCGAGCTGCTCCAGGCCCACGGCAGCGACGCGCAAAAGGCGCGCTATCTGGCCAAGATGGTCTCGGGCGAGTGGGCTGGCACCATGAACCTGACCGAGCCCCAGGCCGGCTCGGACGTGGGCGCCCTGCGCGCCAAGGCGGAACCGGCGGGCGACCACTATCTGATAACTGGGCAGAAAATTTTCATCACCTACGGCGAGCACGACTTCACCGACAACATCATCCACATGGTGCTCGCCCGCACGCCGGGCGCGCCGGCCGGTACCAAGGGAATCTCCCTTTTCCTGGTGCCTAAGTTCCTGGTCAAGGAAGACGGCAGCCTGGGCCAGCGCAACGACCTGCGCTGCGTCTCGATCGAGCACAAGCTGGGCATCAACGCTTCGCCAACCGCGGTCATGGCCTATGGCGACAACGGCGGCGCGGTCGGCTACCTGGTGGGTGAAGAGAACCGGGGCATGGCCTGCATGTTCACCATGATGAACAATGCCCGCTTGTCGGTCGGCGTTCAGGGCCTGGCGATCGCCGAGCGTGCCTATCAGCAGGCCTTGGCTTACGCCCGTGAGCGCGGCCAAAGCCGCGAGCTGTCCGGCGGCGGCGACGGACCGGCAAAGATCATTCGCCATCCCGACGTGCGCCGCACCCTGATCACCATGAAGGCCCACATCGAGGCCATGCGGGCGTTCATTCTGCACTCGGCCGCGACCCTGGACCGCGCTAAGCGCTTGCCGGACGCCGACGCCCGGGCGGCGGCGCAAGCCGAGCTCGACGTCTTGATCCCAGTTGCCAAGGCCTGGTGCACAGATCTTGGCTGCCAGGTCGCCTCGGCCGGGGTGCAGGTCCACGGTGGGGTCGGCTTCATCGAGGAGACCGGCGCCGCACAGCACTATCGAGATGCGCGCATCGGACCGATCTACGAGGGCACCAACGGCATCCAGGCGCTCGACCTCCTGACCCGCAAGCTGCTGCGCGACCGTGGCGCCGCGGTCAATCTGGTGATCGATCAGATGAAGGCGACCCTGGGCGCGCTCGAGGAAAGCCGCGCCAAGGAGATTACCTCTCTGCGCGGTGCGCTCGGTGAGGGCATCATGACCCTTGAGGCCTCAAGCGACTTTTTGATCGATCAGGGCGAACAGGATCTCGAGCGGGCCGCCTCGGGCGCAACTCCCTATCTAAACGTGTTCGGCCTGGTCGCCGGCTGCTGGCTGCTCGCCAAGGGCGCGCTGGCCGCGCAGCGCAAGCTCTCCAACGGCGCGGCGCCGGCCAACCGTTCGTTCCTGGAAGCCAAGCTCAAGACCGCGCGCTTTTACGCCGAGAACATCGCGCCGGTCGCCGCCGCGCACGCCGCTCAGGTGATCAACGGCGCCGAGAGCACCTTGGCGCTCGACGACGATCAATTCTAGCCCAGCAGGGGATCCGCCTCATGAACGACGGCAAGTTCGTGCTCGCGCTCGATCAGGGGACGACCAGTAGCCGCGCCATGCTGTTCGACCGCAACGGCCGGCCGATCGGCCAGGCCCAGAAGGAGTTCACTCAGCACTTTCCCCAATCCGGCTGGGTCGAGCACGAGGCCAAGGAGATCTGGGACGGCTGCCTCGAGGTCATGCGGGGCGCTCTGGCCGACGCCGGCGCTCGGATCGACGAGGTCGCGGCGATCGGCATCACCAATCAGCGCGAGACCACAGTGGTTTGGGACCGTTCGAGCGGCGAGCCGATCCACCGGGCGATCGTCTGGCAGGACCGACGCACCGCGCCGCTCTGCGAGCGTCTCAAGGCCGAGGGCAACGAAGAGCTGGTCCAGAGCAAAACCGGCCTGCTGCTCGACCCCTATTTCTCGGGCACCAAGATCGCCTGGCTGCTCGACAACGTGCCGGGCGCGCGCGCGCGGGCCGAGCGCGGCGAGCTGGCCTTCGGCACGATCGACTGCTTCCTGCTGTGGCACCTGACCGACGGCGGGGTGCACGCGACCGACGCGACCAACGCCTCGCGCACCCTGCTCTATGACATCCGCCGGCAGTGCTGGGATGAAGAGCTGCTGGCCCTGTTCAATGTGCCCGCCGGTATCCTACCCGAGGTGATGGACTGCGATGCCCACTTCGGCGCAACGCCCGAGGCGCTTCTGGGCGCGGCCATCCCGATCACCGGCATCGCCGGCGATCAGCAGGCAGCGACGGTCGGCCAGGCCTGTTTCGACACGGGAATGATGAAATCGACTTACGGCACCGGCTGCTTTGCCCTGATCAACACCGGTGCAGAGGCGCAGACTTCCCACAACCGGCTGATTACGACGATCGCCTATCGGATCTCGGGTCAGACCACCTACGCCTTGGAGGGCTCGATCTTCATGGCCGGCGCCACCGTACAGTGGTTGCGCGACGCGTTGGGTCTGATCCACTCGGCCGGCGAGACCGAGAAGCTGGCCGGCGAAGCGGACCGCAGCCAAGCGGTCTATCTGGTGCCCGCCTTCACCGGCCTGGGGGCGCCCTATTGGGATGCCGAGGCGCGCGGCGCGATCTTCGGCCTGACCCGGGCCACTGGTCCGGCCGAGCTGGCGCGCGCAGCCTTGGAATCGGTCTGTTTCCAGACCCGCGATCTCTTGACCGCGATGGAGAACGACGGCGCCCAGCCACCCAGCACGCTGCGTGTCGACGGCGGCATGGTAGCCAACGACTGGGTCATGCAGTCGCTCGCCGATCTGCTTGGCTGTGCGGTCGAGCGGCCGGTGGTCAACGAGACCACGGCGCTGGGCGCGGCCTCGATCGCCGGAATGAAATGCGGCATGTTCTCAAGCCTGGACGACATCGCCCGCACCTGGCAGATGGCCAAGCGTTTCGAGCCGCTGTTGTCTGAGGAAGAACGCGAGAGACGCTACGCCGGCTGGCTGGATGCGGTCAGCCGGGTGCGCAGCACTTAAGACAAATCAACCCTCGTAGGACGGCACGGCGTCTTCGCCGCGCTGTTCCATATCGCGCAAGAATCTCTCGACCTCGTCGGTCGGCAGGCCCCATTTGCGGCATTCGTAGAGGTAGCGGTCGAACACGATGTCGGCCGCTTGCTTGGCCTCATCGAAGCTCTCGAACACTTCGACGTTGGTCTCAAGAGACTCATTAAGGATGCGGGCCGTCAGCTGAGCCGGCGCCTTGTAAAGGCCGACCTCTGAATCGTTGTTTAAGAGAAAAAAGCGTTGCGCCATTTATCTCTCCTCGCCTTCGGCGGTGAAATCACTGGTCGTATTGCCCAAACGGCCTTCAAACGTAATCAGCCATCAGCCAAGGACCGCGATCCACCAAACAGCCTCGCTTTCCTAGCATGAGGCGAAAGCTTTCAATTGCTTTCGCGGCCTTTAAGACCTTTTACAAGAATATCACGAATTTAGTCATTGGCCAACCTTGGATCGCGCGACCATCACGTGTTTTGGCGCACCCTTGGAGAGGGGCCGCACCTATGGTATCGCCTGCGACAGGACTCTAGGCATAAACCGAAGGAACCAAGATGAACGCCGACGACCTGCGCGCTCTGCAAGCACCTTTAAAGAGTCAGTACCGGGAGGATCCCGATGCCGCCGTCATCACACTCAAGGCCGAAGGCAGTCTGGAGGGCGAAGGCCTGACCTGCTCGGTGCAGACCGGCCGGGCCTTGGTCGAGGCCGGCCTCCATCCGGCGACCGGCGGCAGCGGCTTGGAGGCCTGCTCCGGGGACATGCTGCTCGAGGCCTTGGCGGCCTGCGCCGGGGTGACGCTCCGGGCGGTTGCGACCGCGCTCGAGATTCCGCTGGCCGGCGGCCGGGTCCTGGCCGAAGGTGACTTGGATTTTCGCGGCACTCTCGGCGTCGACAAGGAAGCGCCGGTCGGCATTCGGCAAATTCGCCTCGTCTTCGAGCTGGAGAGCGATGCCGATCAGGAGACCCTGGCCACCTTGCAGAAGCTGACCGAGCGCTACTGCGTGGTCTACCAGACCATCCGCAACGGCCCGCCTGTTCAGGTGACAATGTCGACCAGCAGTGCCGGGTAGGTCGCCTGTCATGCCGTTAACTTTTTGTTAACCAAATTAGATCAAATTGTAGACGTCTAGGTGCTTCGGCATCACATGACACAGCAACCTCCCCATCTCCTGCTACAAGCAGCCCCGTCGGAATTTCCGGCGGGGTTGTTTGCCGCTGGGCTCCGCTAAAGCTTCTTTGGAATGTAACGGGCGTAGTAGGCTAGGATCAGTGCCGCGGCGCCGCTGGCCACGAAGACCGAGGCCAAGGGGAAAATCTTAAGCAGCACCGCGAAGGTCGCCGGCGGCAAGAGTTGCCCCGCGTCCCGGTAGGTCGCGAAGACCGTGGTCATCTCGGCCCGTTCGGTCGGATGGACCGCGCGCAGGAAGGGGATGTTGCCGGCACCGTCTATGGTGGCGGTCAAAAGCGCTGCACCGAGCAGCACCGCGGCGCCCAAAAGCGGCAGCTCCATTGCGAAGGCCACCGCGATCGAGGCCAGACCACTCAGGGTGTAGGCAGCGACCAACAGCCGTCGCACCCCGAAGTGGCGCGCGATCCAGCCCCAGAGCGGCACTAGAAAAGCGCAGGCCAGTCCCAGCGAGACCAGAAGCCCGCCGGCCTCGTCGCCGAGGCCGGACTCGACCGCGTAGATCGGCGCGTAGATGAAGAACATGGACCACCAGCCAGAGCGGCCGACCGCGAGCATCCAGGACAGGCGCAGGCGCGGTTGCTCGACGAAGCGCTTGATGTAACGCACCGGATTGGGCGGCTTGGTCTTCATGGGCGAGACCGCCGGGTTCTCGGTCAAGCGCAGATACCAGAAGAAGGCGACCACCGCCGCCGCCAAAATGGCGCTCAGCACAAAGGGTGCCCACGCCGCCGCCTGCGTCCAGAGGAAGACCCCGAACCAGGGCCCGGCCGAATAGGCACCGGCGGCGAAGAACACCCGGGTCGGCTCGAAGTGGCCGAGATCCTTCTTGGGAATGTGGTCCATGATGTAGAGGTTCAAGGAGATCTCGAAGGACGCGACCGAAAAGACCTGAAAGACCATGCCCAGAACGAAGAGCGGCAGGTACCCGCTGGCAAAGCAGGCAGCCGCCGCCACGGCGCAGACGCCGGCCAGGGTGAAGGTCCAGCGGCGCTTGATCTTGTGCACCAGCCAGGGGATCGAGAGGCTGCCGGCGACCCCGAAAACGCTGACGCAGAGATAGAGCACACTGACCTTCTGGGCGGTCTCCAGGAAGGCCAGCGCCTGCAGGGGCACGACCGTGATAAGGACCGTGCGCACCAGGACCACGAAGGTGAACAGCGAGACGAAGACGCTGGCCCGCGGTCGTGGCGCCGAGCCGAGCCAGATCGTGATGTGGAAGTTGCGCAAAAGAGTAGCCCCCGTCGCCGCGCGGCCGCCACCCGGCCGAGACGAAGCCTAACGCACTATGACAGTTATGTGACATGCATTCTGCGCGGCCGCCAATCCCCCGTTGCAAGGTGGCATTCCACCAGCACTTGTGCTTAGATTATTGGCTCGCGCGGGCACTATGCCGCGTGTCCCGGCGCCGGCCGGGTCATCTGCTGGTTGGGGAGGACGACGGATGTCGCGTAAGCGCGCCCTCTTCCAATGGGGGATGGACTTGGATCCAGGTTCAAGCACCGCCCAAAGGGAAGAGGCCAGCTTTAAGGGCAGCGCCAAGAGGGCGCAGGACGGACCCAAGGATTACTTTAGCGAACGGGACGGCGTGGCCTTTGCCGGCCGCCACCTGATCATCGACCTGATCGGCGCCCAGAGGCTCGACGACCTGGTCCACGTGGAGGCAGCGCTCAGGGCCTGCGTCACGGCCTGCGGCGCGACTTTGCTGCACCTGCATCTGCACCCCTTCTCGGAGAACGGCGGAATCTCGGGCGTGGCCGTCCTGGCGGAAAGCCATATCTCGGTCCACACCTGGCCAGAGCGCGCCTACGGCGCCTTCGACGTCTTCATGTGCGGGGCCGCCGAGCCCCAAGCCGCCGTGCCGGTGCTGCGGGAATACTTCGCGCCCGAGCGGGTCGTGGTCGAAGAGCACCAGCGCGGCCGCGGGGCGTGATGCTCTAGTCAGATGCCAAGCCATTAATCCGGTTGCGGCGACCGTTCCCATCGATAGCGCACGTCCGGTGTCTTTTCTTCATTGCGTTGCCCATCGGTGAACCTGATGGGATGAAAACCTCGCGTTTCATAGAAGCGTCGAGCACGAAGGTTCGCTTGAAAACACCAAAGCTCAAGCGCCGCGACCCCTGAGCTCTTCGCGGCATCCAACAGGAACGAACCAGCACCTCGCCCGATAGAATCTGGGTGGGTATACAGCAATCGGATCTCTTCATCTTCTCGAGCAAGAAACGAAACGATTACACTATGCTGCTCAACCACAGTGACCTCACACTCTTTGAGGACGATGTTCGCAAGGAACCAGCGATCTTCCTCGACCGTGTGAAGCGCCGGCAGGAACGTGAGCAGCCGGTAGGACGGCGAAAAGACCCGCGCGATTCCATCGACGTCGCTGGCAATCGCGGGCCTAAGTGTCAGATCTCCGCTGAGCAATTCTTTCGTGATCCTGTGGTCTCGCGGACAGGCTCACCCTGTATCACAGCGATCGACGAATGTCGTCTCCAACCGAGGCGGGAGAATGGTCAACGGCGAAAGCCGCCGTTTTTAGGCCTCCGCCGGCGCCGCCTGCTGCTTTTGCTCCTCGGCGATCAGCTGGTGCCTGGAGGGCTTGCCGATGATGGTCAAGGGCAGACGGTCACGAAACTCGATGCGTCGCGGGATCTCGAAGGTCGCCAGCTTGTCGCGCAGGAAGGCGCGCAGCTCGCCGCCGGAAAGCTCTTTGCCGGCGCGCAGCTGGACATAGGCCTTGACCACTTCGCCCCGGTGCTTGTCGGGCACGCCGCAGACCGCGACCGCCTCGATCGCGGGGTGCAAGCTCACGGCCTCCTCGACCATGCGCGGGTAGACGTTGAAGCCGCCGGTGATGATCAGATCCTTGATGCGGTCGATCAGATAGACGTAGCCGTCGTCGTCCATATAGCCGACGTCGCCGGTGTGCAGCAGGCCGTCTTTGATCGCGTTCGCGCTCGCCTCGGCCCGGTCCCGGTAGCGGGCCATGACCTGGGGTCCGGCGACGCAGATCTCGCCGCGCTCGCCGGCCGGCATCTCCCGATCAGGCGCCTTGAGGGACATGATGCGCACGCTGGTGCCGGGGATCGGCAGACCGATGGAATCCGCCCGGTAGGATCCGGTGAAGGGGTTGATGGTGACCACCGGGCCCGCCTCGGTCAGGCCATAGCCCTCGACCAGCACGCAGCCGGTCAGGGTCTCGAAGGTCTCCTTGACCGACATGGAGAGCGCCGAGCCGCCGGATAGACAGTAGTTCAGGCTCGAAAGATCGAGTTTCTCCAGATCCTTCTGGGCGTTGATCGCCGAGTACATGGTGGGCACGCCCATGAAGACGGTGGGCTTGCGCTTGTCGATCGCCTTCAAGACCTCCGCGACCTTGAACCGCGGCAGCAGAATCAGTTCGGCCGCGATCGACAGTGCCAGGTTCATCACCGCGGTCATGCCGAAGACGTGGCAGAGCGGCAGCACCGCCAGGACCCGCTCCGTGCCCGGTTCTATGGAGCGCGCCCAGGACCGGGTCTGCACCACGTTGGTGTAGAGGTTTGCGTGGGTCAGCTCGGCCGCCATGGGCTCGCCGGTGGTGCCGCCGGTGTACTGCAGCACCGCGACGTCGCCCGCCGGATCGATTTGGACCGGCTCGATCGCGCCGTCGTTATCGATCAGTTTGTCGAACTTCACGTGCTGCTCGTCGGAGGGGATCGAGGTCACCTCGCGCCGACGCAGAATGGTAAAGAGTGCCTTTTCCGGAAAACGCAGGGCAGCGCTCATGCGACAAACCACCAAGCGCTCCAGCTGGCCACCTTCGATCAGCGGCACGACCTTCCGATAGAGCGTGCTGAGATCGATGGTTACCAAAATCTTAGTGCCGGAATCCTCGACCTGCCGAGCGATCTCCCGTTCCGCATAGAGCGGGTTGAAGTTCACCACGATGCCGCCGACCTTCAAAATCGCGTGATAGCAAATGACATAGTAGGGCGAGTTGGGCAGCAGCAGTCCGACACGGGTACCCTTGGTCACGCCGAGGTCCTGCAGCCCCTTGGCAGTGCGCTCGACCAGCTGGGCCACCTCGCCATAGGTCTGGCGCTTTCCGAGAAACTCAAGGCAAGGGTGATCTGGATAGGCTGCCGCAGATTGGTCCAGCAGACTGAAAAGCGGCCGCGGCTCGATCGAGACGTGCCAGTCGATGCCCTCGGGATAGGATTTGAGCCAAGGCTCCCGCTCGATCGGCGCACGGCGCCAAGGCCGCCCTCGGATCAACTCCTTGAGGGAGGATAGAGACTTATCATACCGCATTAAGACGCTATCCATAACCATCTCAAGACATTAGATACTTGCGCTTCGCCACGCAAGGGTACTGGCCCTGATGCCCAGGGCCCCTCCCGACTATCATATCGTCCTTCGATGAAGGAATTGCGACGGCTGCCCGGAAAGTCCAGCGCGCCACGCATCTTTGTGAACTCGCTTGACCCGCCGGATATCGCCTAGGCGCGCCTTTGTCGGCGCCAGCGGTCGACCACGGTGTCGAGGAAGGAGTTGTCTTCCTCGTCGACCTGCCAGGCGCTCGAGAAGGGCGCCGTGCCGCTCAAGGGCCGGCGGCCTTCCGGCAGATCGTCGAAGCAGACGCGCACCGGCACCGAGACACCCTCGCCCACCGCGATCGCTTCGGCGTTGCGCAGCGAAGGCAGGAAGTCGAGCAGGCCAATCGCCGATTCCGACAGGGTCGAGCGCACGAACTCCTGGTCCTTCTGGTTGCTCATGCGCAGGGCGAAGATCGTATTGCACTGGGACAGGATGCCGGTCGCCAGCTCCGAAGGGCGCTGACTCACCATGCAGAGCGACACGCCGTACTTGCGGCCCTCCTTGGCGATTCTGGCCATGGCTTTCTTGGTCGGCTCGAAGCCCAGGCGGTCGTCTTGCGGCGCGTAGCGATGGGCTTCCTCGCAGACCACCATGATGGGGATCGAGCGCTCGCTCCAAAGCGCGAAGTCGAAGGCCATGCGGCACATCACGGAGATCACCACGTTGAGCACCTCCGACGGCACGCCGGAAAGATCCATGATCGTAATCGGGCGGCCGTCGACCGGGATACGGAAGATGCGCGAAAGAATCTCGGTCATGTTGTCTCGCACCGCCAGGCCACCGAACATAAAGGCGTAGCGGGAATCGACCCGCAGCGCGTTGAGCCGGGCCTTGAGCCGCTGGTAGGGCGCCGAGCTTTCCGGGTTGTCCAGCTTGCCCATACCCTCGTCGAGCAGCTGAATCAGCTCCGTCAGCTGATAGGGCACCGGCGTATCGACCGTGACGAACTTGGCATCTTCCTTCTCGCCCATGTAGCGCCGCTTGGCTTGAGGGATCAGCTCGTTGAGGATTGCGGTCTCGGCCTGGCGGATCTGGCTGCCGCTGCCGATGATGACCTCGACAATCTCCTCGAAGTTGAACAGCCAATAGGGAAGCTTGAGGTTGCCGGGCGACAGCACCTCGGCCATGCCGCCGAAGGCGTGGGCATATTCGTTATGGGGATCGAGCAGCAGGACGTGACCGTTGGGGTGCTCTCCCAGGATCGAATGCAGTATCAGCGAGACCGCGCATGACTTACCCGACCCTGTCGTGCCCAGTACGGCGAAGTGCTTGCCCAACAGATCGTCCGTCGCGATGTAGGCCGGCAGTGCGCGATCCTGGTGGATCGTGCCGACCCGAACGGTCGAGACGGCCGGCCGGGCGTAGACCTGGCGCAGATCCTCCTGAGTCGTCGAAAAGACCGCGTCGCCCAAGGCCGGGAATATTGAGACGCCGCGCTGGAACGGCCCTTGGGCGCCGTCTTCCAGTTGGATCGCCTCGCCGACCAGTTCGACCTCCACGATCTTCATCTCGGAGTTGGGATCTTCTTGGGACGGAATTGGCACGGAAAGCCCGCTCACCATGCCGAAGACATAGCTGGTCGGGGTGTACATTTTAACCAGCTCGCCCATCTGCAAGGTGGCCGCCTGATCCTTGGCATCGTCCTCCGCGGGGAGCTCGATCAGAACCACGATCTGAGAGCCGGACACATTTACGACCCGACCGACCCTCTCCTCAACTCGTTCCATCACGCGAACTCCTCTTTCCTTACGCGTAAGCGCGCCGCGCGGCGCGCCGGCAGCCTAGGCCGCCCTCTGTATGTGAACCCGTTCCATCGGGAAACGCGCGACCACCGTCGTGCCGACCCCGAGGTCGCTGACGATCGCAAGCACGCCGTCGTGCAGTTCCACCAAGGCCTTGGTCAGGGGCAAGCCCAGGCCCGTGCCTTCGTAGTTTCGCGCCAAGTCGCTGTCGACCTGGGTGAAAGGCGCCAACGCCTTCCATACATCTTCCTTAGCGATACCGATGCCGGTATCGGCGACCCTGAGATCGAAGCCGCCCTCGCCGTGCACCGCGGTCAGGGTGACCGACCCACCCTTGGGCGTGAACTTGACCGCATTGGACAAGAGATTAATTAGGATCTGCTTCAGCTTGCGCTCGTCGCCACGCAAGGCCGGCGTTGCATCGCCCAGATCGCAGTTCAGCTCCAGGCCCTGCTCGTGGGCCCGCTCCTTGATCAGGGTGATGCAGGAGTTGGCAATTCGGGATATGTCGACCAGCTGCTCGTCAAGCTCGAGCTTGCCGGCCTCGATCTTGGCCAGGTCTAGAATATCGTTGATCAGCTCCAGCAGGTGACGGCCGGATTCATTGATGTCCTGGGCATATTCGTTGTGCTTGGCCATGTTGTCGGGGCCGGCCAGGCCGCTCATCATCATGTCGGAGAACCCGATGATGGCATTGAGGGGCGTGCGCAGCTCGTGGCTCATGTTGGCGAGGAACTCGGTCTTGGCCCGGTTGGCGGCCTGCGCTTCAAGCATCGCGGCGCGCGCCATCTCGGCCGAATGCTCCGCATTCTGCTTGGCGGCCAGGAGCGCCAACTCCACGCGGTTGCGCTCCATAACCTGACCGAGACGCGATCCATAACGGTCGATCAGTCGGCTTCGACGGCCCTTTTTGCCACGTATTTCGTACATTCAAACTACCAGTGGCGATAAAGCGAAATCCCGAGGAATCGTGATAGCCCTAAATGCCCAATAAGTGGTTAAGGCTACCGATACCTTGGACATTAAATTAAATTGTAGGAAGATTTCATTAACATTTTATCACTCTGGCCAATAACTTTACATGTGATTACGGTAGCTTTTATTTTATTGTTGGTTAATTCTCATTAAATATTTTTTCTATGTCATGTATTCGAGCTGACGTGTTAGAGTAAAAGCACATCGTAGTTAACTTCGAACGTTCCTTAGAGCAATCGTCCGCTTACCCAATTGGAATAAGAGTAGGCCTGCCGTGCCGAGGACGGGCCGACTGAGAAATGAAATCGGGAATGTCCAAAGCATAAGCAAAACGGCCACGCTCGCCGAGCAGAACCACAAACCCGGCTCATCTACAGGTTTGTGCGGCGTCGCTATGAACCAGCCCCGTCCGGCCGCCGGCGCAATGAGATTCATCGGCAGGTGAACATTCAACGCACCGTCACCGTGACGATCACTTATTGCTTTCCGATCTTCCTGTCCCTTGGGAAGACCGATCCGGTTCAGTCGGCCTCCCCTTTCAGCACCTTCAAAACCGAGGATTAGCTGCGCGATCATGCGCTGGCGAACGGGGGCCTTGCCGCGCCGTATCGAGGTCTATCTCCGCAGAGCTGAAAGGTAACATACTATTAACCAATATAAACATCCCATTTACCTTTCACGATCTCTTGGCGATTTTTTTATTATTCTTTCACATACATGGCCAAATTTCAGAGATTATTAATCCGCTTCAAGTTTAGTAGAATTGTCTTTTCGAAGGAACAGTGGGTTTCGCGCTAAACCATGAACAGCCCCCGCTCCACCGCCCATTGGGCGAGCTTCTCGAGCCACGCGCCAAGCGGGATCGTCGGACATGGCAGACTGGACTAACGTCGATCAAGGCGGCTCTTTCTCGGAGCCAGGTGGCGCCGCCGCCGAGCCGAGCGTCGAGGTGTACTTTGCCGAGTCCGCAAGCAGCGGCCTGCCTGCCGCCGAGACCCTCGAGGGTCCCCAGCTGGACCGCCAGGCAATCGACTGCCTTGCTCGCGAGGCCTTGGCGGCCCATCTCCAGGTCTCTCCCTACTTGCCGCCCTCCATGGCCGACTCCCTGGTCGACGCGGTATCGAGCGCGCCTGGTGCGTGCGATGACGCGCAGGCGACGCCGGCCGGCCATCCCCTGGAAAAGCTGCTAAGCTCCTTCTCCGCCCCGGCCAGCCACGACAAAACGCCGCCCAACGAGTTCCTGTCGCTCGGCGTCGGCTACCATCAGCTTTGCCTCATCAGCGAGCAGCTACGCGACGAGCTGGTCGAGCTTCATAGGATTCCGCTCAGGCTGGCTGACGAGATGGTGCGCCATAGTCAGGAAGGCGCGGTCTGCCACCTGCTGATGAGCCGCCACAACGCGCGCGAGTTACAAGCGCTGACCGTGAGCCTCCATGGCAAAGGTGCGATCACGCCGACCCTGTTGCTGCGCAGCCTGTGCTATGGCCAGCTCGGATTCCTGGAGGCGGCCCTTGCGGTCATGGCCCGCGTGCCCTCCACCCAGGCCAGCCTCCTGATCGCCACCGGGCGGCCAGAGGAGTTGCTTCGGCTCTACGAGCAGGCCGGCCTACCGATCGCCCTGTTCAGGGCGTTCCGCGGCGCCGTCGAGGTGATCAAGATCGAGCGCGAGGCTGGCACTCGGGCACGGCCCAACGGATCACGGAGCGCGCTTTGCGACCGGATCATCGCGCGTTGGGTTAAGGACTACGAGGACATCTGCCCCGAGGGTCTCGACTACGTCATGACACAGTTCGCCCGCTTCTGCGACCCCAAGCGCCGGGGCCAAGAACGAGTTCTCGTCCGCGCCTCCTGACATCCGATCGCATCGCCAGACGTTCTTTCCTCAAAGAGCATTGGGCCGACTTTATTTACTATACAAAATAACCATATTTATTTACTTCATTAAGCATACAATCTATTCTTAGGTTAATTCTGTATCTATCTAGTTTTCTCGATTTTTTGCTTGACTTTTTTCTGAAATCCTGTAGTATTCATCTTGTTGATTGTTACACGTCACGCTTCAGTAAGGAAAACATTGTCTGTACCGCCCAGCATCGCTTTTTGGGTCAAGCGTTTCTGGGTCTGCCGAATTGAGGATCACGTGCTTCACGGGCGAACGCGCCTCTGATCTTCGCGGCAAACGTTGAAGCTCTGTAAGGGGCCCTTGGGATTTCCACGCCTCTCAGGAAACCCGGGGAAAGCTGGTGAAAGGGCCGGAGCCAAGCTCCGGCCCTTTTTCTTGCCTTCACGCGATGCGCGGGTAGCCCTGGGCGATGGCCTCTTGCTCCATCTGGCAAATCGGCTGATAGGCGCTGGGCTCAAGAACGTCGAAGCCCTTTAGGCAGAGCGCGGCACGTGCCTCGTCCAAGCTTAAATCGGCGAAGGCCTCGGTAAGGCCATCGCGCAGCCGCTTTACCAAGTCCCTATCCGCCCCCGCTCGGGTGACATAGGGCAGGCTTGCCGCCGGGGCGCTCCAGGCAACGACCTTGCAACGCGCCGCGGCTTCGTAACCGGCGCGGGACAGCAAGGCGAAGCTCACACAGTCAACCGCCGCCAGGTCGGCCGCGCCGCTCGCGACCGCCTCCAGGCTGGCCAGGTGGGCGCCGGTCTCGATTGCTTGGGCAAAGAAGCACGCGGCGCCCGCCAGCGGTGCCAGGCTGTGGCGCAGGGTATTGTAGCCCGATTGCGAGTTAGTCCCGTTGTAGGCCACGACACGGTCACGGAAGTCGGACAAGGCGGTTGCCGGATCGTCGACCCTAGCGACGATTGCGCTGGAGTAGTATGGCCCCTCGCAGCCCGGCACGTCATAACGGGGCGTTGCGACAAGCTGGACCACACCGGCCAGCTCAGTCATCAGGGGATAGCCGCAGGTCTGGGAAAACAAGAGGTCCGGCCGGGCCAGCGGATTGTCGTTCGAGGGCGTCCGGTCTAGCGCGTCGGGCACCGCTTCGACACCGGCCTTGCGGAAGGCCCGCGCCAGGCCCTGCCAAAAGTGGTCGGTCGCCGGTCGCAGCTCCGGAAAATCGTACATGGGAAGGCCAACCGTGGTCATGCCCCCCTGCCCTTCCGCTCTTCGCCCTCGACCTCTAAGGCGAGCGACTGGAGAAAACCGACCACGTCCGGCGGCTGCACCACGGCGGCGCGGATCAAGTTGTCGAAATGCCGGGTGAACTCGCGGATCTGGTCGGTCGAGTTGAACACGATGTACATGTCGCCGGCGTAGATTGCGACCCGCTGGGGCCCGAAGATGGTGACCGGCAGGCTGTAGTGGCGCAGGCCGTCGAACAGGAACCAGCGGAAGGTCGGATAGAGCTCGTCGAGCCGCGCGATCATGACCTCGATCTGTTCGTAGCGCTGTTCGGCCGGCAGAAAGCGCCAGATGCCTTCGCCGCGGGCGAATCCCTCAACCAGCTGGAAGGAGGTGCAGACCTCCATGTCCGTCTCCGGCCGGCGGCTGTACTCCAGGCGATGCTCGGCCATGCGGGCGCGCGCCTCGGGCACCGCACTGCCTTGGGAGCGGTACTCGAAGTCGATGACGTCCTGGGTCTTGAGCAAATCCGGCAAGTTCGACGGCACGTAGCGGATCTTGTAGCCGGCCGCCTCGGCGTGCCAGCGCTGCAGGCGCTCGTCGGCCGGCGAGGGCCGGCCCGGTTCGATCTCCGGGCGCTGATCGACCACGTCGGTGCCGAGTTGGCCTTCCTGGCTCAAGCCCAAGAGCCAGTCGACGCTGACCCGCTCCGAGCGGGCCAAGGAGGCGATGGTCTCCGAGCGCGGCAGGCGCACGTTCTCGTCCGACAGAAGCTGTGACAGGGTCGAGCGGTCCAGCCCGACCTTGGCCGCGAAGGCCGAGCGCGACAGGCCCGAGCGCTCGATCACATCGAGCAGATTGCGGCGAAAGACCTCGACGATTTCCCGGCGATCCATAGCGCCAAGACCCTCTCATGCTTTGTTTATCAAAGTCAACAAAATTTTCTAAAATCATCAATTTAAAAATTTGATGATCATACGATCACGATTGTGATCAGTGTATCATGGAATGCCTGAGACATTTTTGATAGACTTTTGTCATCAATAGGAAACGAGGAACTGTATTTGACGAGGGATTCAATGGGGGCAGTTAGGTCGGAGTTTGGCGGCTTGGGGCGCCGCGAAACTGAAGCTCGCACACTTAGCAGGATCGAATGGCCGACGGTCGCCGTGGCGGTTGGCGTCTACGGCGCATTCGGCCTACTAACCTGGTTCCACGACGCTCTGCCCTGGTGGCTGATCGTTCCCCTCGCCGGCTACTTGCTTTGCCTCCAGGGCTCGCTTCAGCACGAGGCGGTGCATGGCCACCCGACGCCTTGGGCGGGCGTCAACGAAGCTTTGGTCTTTCCCAACCTGTGGCTCTGGATGCCGTTCCGGCTCTACCGGCGCTGCCATCTTGCCCACCACCGGGTCGAGGTGCTGACCGACCCGCTCGACGACCCGGAATCCTTCTATGTCACGGCCGAGGACTATGCCCGCAGCTCCGCGCCGACCCGGGTGATCCTCTGGGCGCGCAATACCGCGCTGGGCCGCTTGCTGCTGGGGCCAGCGATCGTTGTCTGGACGCTTTACAAGGACCTGTTCCAAAAGCTGCGCCGGGGCGACACCAGCGAGCTGGGCGACTGGGGCCTCAATCTGCTGGCGGTTGGCCTGGTGTTGGGCTGGGTCTTATGGGTCTGCGGTATCCCCCTTTGGGCCTATCTGCTGCTCTATGTCTATCCCGGCATCTCGGGGACCTTGCTGCGCTCTTTCCTGGAGCACCAGGCGTCAGACAAGGCCGGCGAGCGCAGCGTCGTGGTCGAGGCCGGGCCGGTCTTCTCCCTGATGTTCCTCAACAACAATCTGCACGTCCTGCACCACGACGAGCCAGGCCTGGCGTGGTATCGCCTGCCGGCCCGCTTCCGCCAGCGCCGGGGGGAACTCCTGGCGACCAACGGCGGCTACCGCTACGGCGGCTATCTGGAGATCATCTGGCGCTACCTGCTGCGCCCGAAGGAAGCACCGATCCATCCAAGCAACGGCTAGACGCCGCCCTCACGCCGCCTCGGCACCGCCCTCCTCGGTGCGCTTGGCGACGAAGGCATCCAGCGCCTCGGCGATCGCCGGGTCGAGCGGCGGCGCCTGGTAGTCGGCCAAGAGCTGCTCGACCAGGACGGCCGCCCGGGCCGTGGCGTCCGGCGAGCCCGCCTCTGCCCAGCTCTCGAAATTGCGCCAATCGGAAAGGATCGGCGCGTAGAAGGCGCTCTCGTAGCGCTCGAGCGTGTGGGCCGCACCAAAGAAATGGCCGCCTGGCCCGACCTCGCGGATCGCGTCCAGGCCAAGGGTCTCGCGGTTGACCTCAAGCGGCGTCAGGAACTCGACCATCATTTGCAGCAGTTCGGCATCGAGCACCATCTTCTCGAAGCTGGCCGTCAAGCCGCCCTCCATCCAGCCGGCGCCGTGCATCACCAGGTTGGCGTGCCCCATGACCGCGCCCCAAAGCGACATCTCGGATTCGTAGGCCGCTTGTGCGTCGACCGCGTTGCTGGCGTTGGCGTTGGAGGAGCGGAACGGCAGGCCGTAGCGACGAGCCAGCTGGCCGCTGGCAAGCGCCGCCTTGGTATACTCTGGCGTGCCGAAAGCGGGCGCCCCCGACTTCATGTCGACGTTCGAGGTAAAGCCGCCATAGATTACCGGTGCGCCCGGATTGACTAATTGGGTAAAGGCAAGACCGGCGAGCGCCTCGGCATTCTGCTGGGCCAGGGCGCCGGCCAGGGTCGCCGGGCTCATGGCGCCCGACAGGGTGAAGGGGGTAAGGACCACGACCTGGTTGTGGCGCGCCATTTCGATCAGGCCCTCAATCATGGGCCCGTCCAGGCGAAGCGGCGAAGAGCTGTTGATGATCGTGAAGAGGCTCGGCTCGCGCAGCAGCTGGTCGTCGTCGATGCCCCGTGCCAGCTTGGTGATCTCCAATGCGTCCTCGATCCGGGTGCGCCCCAGGGAGTAGGCGTGGAACACCTTGTCGGTCAGGGTGACGAAGGCGCGCAGGCAGTCCAGATGGCGGGTCGCCGGCGGCAGGTCAACCGGCTCGACCGGATAGCCGCCCCAGAGGTGCACCACGTTGAGCGACTGGCCGAGCCGCAGCAGGTTGGCATAGTCATGGAAGTTACCGACCCGGCGGCCGCCCGCCGCATCGGACACATTCGGGGCGCTGGCCACCGAAGCGAAGGCGATGTTATTTCCACCGATTTCAACATTATGTGCCGAGTTTCTTGCATGTAAGGTGAAGTGCGATGGCGCCTTCGCGATGGCATCCTCCACAAGCCCTCGGTCGAGCCGGACCCGCTCGCTTCCGGGCGTCACCGGGACGCCCGCGGCGCTCAGAATTTCCAAGGCCTCGGGGTGGAGAAAGTCTAGGCCGATCTCTTCAAGGATCTGCAGAGACGTCTGGTGGATCGCTTCTAGCTGATCCGCGCTGAGCGGGGCCAAGGGCGGATAGGGATTGCTCAATCCCCGCCACGGCAATTGCGCGATGCCACTTTGCTTTTGACGATCGCGGCTCCGCCGCCGAGAAGTCTCCCGACCCATCGCGCCTCCTTTCCCTTAATCCGTGGCCATCGCCTTTCAGCCTTATCTAGCGCTCTCTATGCCGCGCGCGCCAAGCGATTTCGTTTGTATATACAATCAGAATTTGGGCTTGTATATAGGCTCTTGCCAGCCACATCCACTTAAGGATCCTTGCCGCGATGACCGAGCTGCTGCTGACCGGACGCGATCTTTCGCCCGAGGATTTGGACGCCGTTGCCCGGGCTGGACGACCGGTCCGCCCGGCGCCCGAAGCGCTCGCCGCGATGGCGCGAAGCCGGGCCGTGGTCGAGAGTCACCTGGCGGCCGGAAGGGCGGTTTATGGGCTCACCACGGGGCTTGGCTCCAGGGTCACCCATAGCCTGCCCAGGGAGGTGCACGGGGACTTTTCGCGCCTCACCGTGCGCGGGCGCAGCCACGCGGTCGGTCCGCCGATGGCCCGGGGCCTGGTGCGCGCGGTCATGACGGTGCGCCTCAACGGGCTTTTGAGCGCCGGTGCCGGCGCCGACCCGGCCCTTGCGGAGATGCTCGCCGCCTTGCTGAACCAAGGCCTTCACCCGGTGCTGCCGGGCATCGGCTCGATCGGCGCTGGGGACCTCTGCGTGTTGGCCCAGCTTGGCCGCGCCGTGATCGGCGAGGGCGAGATCGAGGTCGCCGGCACGCGGTTGCCGGCCGAGGAAGCGCTGGCCAAGGCTGGCCTCAACCCGCTCTCGCTCGGCCCCAAGGACGGGCTGGCGATCTGCAATGCGTCATCCTACGGCACCGGGCTGGCGGCGCTCGCCTTGGTCGAGGCCGAAGCGCTCGCCGAGAGCGCCCAGATCGCCGCGGCACTCTCCATGGAAGGTTTTCGCGCCAACCCGAGCCCGCTCGATGCGCGCGCCGTCGGGGCCCGCCCGGCACCGGGTCAAGGCGCCGCGGCCGAACGCCTGCGCGCGCTTCTCGCCGGGGGGGCCTTGCTGGAGCCGGGCGCGGCGCGGCGGGTGCAGGATCCGATCAGCCTGCGCTGCGCCAGTCAGGTGCACGGCGCGCTCCTGACCGCGCTGGACGTCACCCGGGCCGCGATCATGCCCGAGCTCAATGGCGCGGCCGACAACCCCCTCGTTCTGACCGACGACGACGACATCCTTTCGACCGGCAACTTCCACACGCCAGCCCTGGCGCTCGCCCTGGAGATGCTGTCTCAGGCGGTGGCTCAAACAGGCGCGCTCGCGGTCAGCCGGACCGGCGCCCTTTTGCTGCCGCGCTTGAGCGACCTGCCGCTCAACCTTTCGCCCCACGGCGCCGACCGTTCGGGCTTTGCACCGCTGATGAAGGTCGCCATGGCGCTTCAGCAGGAGATCCGCCACGGCGCCCAGCCGGCACCGCACGACCTGCGCTGGAGCGCCGACGGCGTGGAGGACGATCTGACCAACGGGCCGCTCGCCGCGAAGAAACTGCGCGAGCAGCTCGAGAAGCTGCGCCTTGTATTATCAATTGAGTTGATTGTCGCCGCACAAGCCGTTGATATGGCTGAGATCGTTACGCTCGGCCATGGTACGGCCGCGGTCCATCGTGTGGTCCGGGGTTTGGTCGAGCTGCTCGATGACGATCGCCCCCTGAGCGGCGACATCGAGCGCCTGGCCGAGGACGGTCTGGCCAGCGGACGATTGAATGAAACCGTAGAGGCCGCGCTTCAAGCTGGTTGATTGTTTCACAAATGAGGACAATGTGTCTCCGGCACCGTGAATTGTCTTCCACAGCTTTGGTCCTAGATTCCTCGTCAGAGCACCTCATGCCGGCAAGGAAATCTGGACCATGACCACACTTGTTATTCCCCTCTTCGAGCCGATCTATAGGCGCCTCAGCCCCTTCGCCGATGTCGCGGTGCGGGTCGCGGCTGGTGCCTTTCTAATGCCCCACGGCGCTCAAAAACTCTTCGGCTGGTTCGGCGGCCATGGCCTGGCGGCGACTGGGCAGTTCTTCGAGCAGAACCTAGGCTTCTCCTACGGCACCCTGGCGGCGCTCGGCGCCGGATCGGTGGAGTTCTTCGGCGGCCTTTTCTTGGCGCTTGGTCTGCTGACCCGGATCAGCGCCGGCGCCATCGCGGTGCTGCTCGCGGTCGCGCTCATGGTCCATCTGCCGAACGGCTTCTTCTGGACCAGCGGCGGTTACGAGTATCCCCTGCTGTGGCTGGTGTTGGCGCTCAGTTATCTCGTCAAAGGCGGCGGCGCCTACTCGCTCGACCGCATGATCGGCAAGGAAATCTGACATGGGCCTCTTGATCGACGGCGCCTGGCACGACCAGTGGTACGACACCAAGACCACAAAGGGCGCCTTCGTGCGCCAGGGCGCACGCTTCCGCAACTGGGTGACTGCCGACGGCGCGCCCGGTCCGAGCGGCAAAGGCGACTTCAAGGCCGAAGCCGGGCGCTACCACCTCTATGTCTCGCTCGCCTGTCCCTGGGCCCACCGCACGCTGATCTTCCGCAAGCTCAAGGACCTGGAGGCGATCATCGGCTTGACCGTCGTCCACTCCCACATGTTGGAGAACGGCTGGGAGATCGAGGCAGGCGCCGACCCGATCAATGGCGCGCGTTACTTGCATGAGATCTATACCGCGGCCCAGGCCGACTATACGGGTCGGGTCACCGTTCCAGTCTTGTGGGACAAGGAGCGGCGGACCATCGTCAGCAACGAGTCTTCCGAGATCATCCGCATGTTCAACAGCGCCTTCGACCAGCTGACCGGCAACGACCTGGACTTCTATCCCGCTGCGCTGCATGCCGAGATCGACGAGATCAACGCCCGGGTCTACGAGACAGTCAACAACGGCGTCTACCGGGCCGGCTTCGCGACTAAGCAGAGCGCCTACGAGGAGGCCTTCGACGCGCTCTTCGAGACTCTGGACTGGCTGGAGGACCGCTTGGCCAGCCGGCGCTACTTGGCCGGCGAGCGCTTGACCGAGGCGGATTGGCGGCTCTTCACCACTCTGATCCGCTTCGATGCGGTCTATCACGGCCACTTCAAGACCAACCTGCGGCACATCGAGGATTACCCGAACCTCTCGGCCTATCTGCGCGACCTCTATCAGGTACCGGGCGTCGCCGAGACGGTCGACTTCCACCACATCAAGCAGCACTACTACGTTAGCCAGCGCACCATCAATCCGACTCAAATCGTGCCCAAAGGCCCCCTGCCCGACTTCACCCGGCCCCACGGCCGAGCGCACCTCGGCGCGTCAGCTGCCCGCGCGGGATTGGAATCGCGCGCCGCCGGATAGCAGGCCATGGTGGCCGCCGGGGCCGGCGTCGATCACGAAGGGCGGTTTCTCGCCATCCAGGTGCAGCAGCAGCAGGGTATCTTCGTCGGCCGCGTGGCGTACGGCGGGTGTAAAGGCCTCGCCGCTGTAGCGCGCCACGCTCGAAAGACGCAGCCCATCGATCAGACCGTCGAAGCCATAGCTTGGATCGCCGCTTGGCGCGGGATCCGCGCCCACGATCAAGGGCAGATCGTTTAGGGTGCGATTGCCCGCCGCCGCCTTGCTGGCAATTAGACGGCCGTCCAGATAGAGCCGCAGCTCGTCACCGTCATACACGCCGGCCAGATGGTGCCAGTCGCCGACCGCGACCTTGTCATCGCTCTCGGCTCGGGCGATGGCATAGGCGCCGTCCAGGTGCACCACGAAGAAGGGCAGCCCGCGCACGAGCATTAGGATGTACTCGGCATCCTGTGATTTGCCGGCAATCGATTTGTAGCCGCCCAGGCTGTCAGCCCGGAACCAGGCCTCTAGGGTGAAGGGGCCGTCGGGCAGCGCGACCCGATCGGCCGCGAAGACCGCCGCGCCCGTGCCGTCGAGCGCCAGGACCTTGTCGGCCGCGGGCGCCACGCCCGCCGTCACGTCCGGGCCGGGCCGCAACGGGATAAGGCGCGAGACCTCGGGCAGGGAAACGCGCCGCCGCTCGCCCAAATAGTCCACCTGCCAAATCAGCTCGGGCGCGGAATAGGCATCGGCGCCGGCTAATCGCTCCAGGGCGAAGCGCAGGGTCGCGGTCTCGCCCGGTTTTAGGGTGCTGTGGTCGTGATCGGGCACGGCGCGCCAATCACCGGCCGCCGAGGTGACGCGGGTGTTGACCTCGAGCGGCCGTGTGCTCGCGTTCTCCATCCGGAAAACCGCCTCGCCCGCCGCCGTGCCGTTGCCGGCCAACAACAGGGGCGGGTTCTCGGGCGTCGGCACCAGCGCCCGTGCGGCATCGATGTCGGCCAGGTACTCGGGCGTCATCTCCTTGGGATCGAGCACTTGGCCGACCGGGACGGTCGCCACCTCAATGCCGTCCTCGCGCACCACAACATGGTTCATGTGGTGCAGCCAGCCGCTGCCCGGCAGGTCCATGGGCATGCCGCCGCCGGTGGACGACAATGTGTAATAGGCGATGCCGTCGGTCACGCCGTCGTAGCGCTGACGGTGCCGATGGCCGGCAAAGACGGCCGTCACGTTGCCGGCCTCGGCCAGAAAGCGGTGGGTCTCGGGCCAGTTGGACTCCGGGTAGACGTCCTCGTTCCAGCGCGGATGGTGGAGGAAGACGAAGACGTGGTCGTAGCCGGCGGTCTCGGCCAGGGTCGCCTTGAGCCAGGCAAGCTGCTCGGCGCTCATCTGGGTGCCGAGCTTGCCCCGGAAGCCCTTGCGGTTGGTCTCCCGGTCGCCCTCGTCGGTGTAGAGCACGATGAAAGCCGCATTCTTGTGGGCGAACCAGTACCACAAGGGCCCGAAATGCTCCTCGTAGTTGGCCTCGTGGTGGCCGGGCGGTGGCTCGCTGCCTTTCCAATATATGTCGTGGTTGCCGGCGACCGGAAACCAAGGCATCTCCAAACCGTCCATGATGCCCCGGAACTCTGCCATCTGCTCGAGCCATTCGGACGTTTCGTTGTAGCCCTCGACCAAGTCGCCCACGGTCATCACCAGGTCCGGGTCCAAGAGGTTGGTGTCCTCGACCGCCTGGGCCAGCACCTCGACGCCTTCGGCCGGACCGCCGGTGCGGTCGCCGAAGATGAGAAAGTGGAAGGCCTCCTCCTCGGCCGGCAGGTCAAGCGCCCGCGCCTCGGCCCGCGACGTCTGGACCTCTGGGGGTCGGGCGCTCTCGCAAGCGGAAAGAGCCAGAAGGAGCGCGAGCGGAAGAGCCAGCTGTCTCAATCGATCGCCCTCACGCGTACCTCAGCTTCTGCCCCAGCCCCATGCGCTCCGCCTTGGCGAGCATGGCGGCGCCGAGCGCGATGTCTGAGAGGGAAAGGCCCCGGTGCCAGAACAGGATGGTCTCATCGTCCCGCTCCCGGCACGCCTTCTCGCCCGTGACGATCTGGCACATCTCGCCGTGCAGGGTCGCCTCGCTCAGCTTGCCGGCCTCGACGTGGGCGCGCAGGGAGCCCAGCTTGCCGCCCTTGCACTGGCCCCAGTCGTCGACCACCAGCTTGTCCATCACGTCGGTCAGTGAGAGCTCGACCGCGCTCATGGTGCCGTAGGGCGCGACGAAGGCGCCTTGCTTAACCCAGTCGGTCTTAAAGAGCGGCGTCGGCTCATTGAGGCGCGAGGCCTCGACCATGATGTCGGCGTGCTTGAGGCAGCTCTCCCAGTCCTCGGTGACCCGGATCGGCCGGCCCAGGTCGCGCTCCAGGCGCTGGCCGAAGGCGTCCCGGCTCTCCGGCCGGCGCGAGTGGACCCGGATCTCCTCCAGCTCGAAGAGATGGTTGATTAGACGCACGTTCCAATAGGCCGAGCCCCGGGCGCCGATGTGGCCGAGCGTGCGGCTGTCCTTGCGGGCCAGGTACTTGGCGCCGATCGCGGTCATCGCGCCGGTGCGCATCTCGGTGATCGCGGTCGCGTCCAGGAGCGCCAGCGGCATGCCGGTGCGCGGATTGAAAAGGTTGAGGAAGGCCATCTCCGAAGGCAGGCCTTGCTTGTAGTTTTCCACGTAGTCGCCGACGATCTTAACGCCGGCCATGGCGAGCGGCGCGATGTAGCCGCGCAGCACGTTGAAGTGGCCGTTGAAGGCCGGATCCGGCTCGAGGTGTACCCGGGGCTCGATCACGGTCTCGCCGCGGCCTTGGGCCGCCAGACCCTGCTCCACCGCATCCAAGATCTCGTCGTCGGTCATCGCGAGCCGGTCGATGTCCGGCCCGCTCAAATAGGTAAAGTGCACTTGGTCCATAAGCGTCCTTACGACATGAGGGTTTTGAGGGTGTCCCGGTAGGCTTTGAAGACCGCGTCTTCCTCGTCGTGATGGCCGTCCATGACACGCCAGCGGCCGCCAACCATGACGTCGCGCACGGGATTCAGATTGCCGGCGAAGATCACCGCATCGAGCAGCAAGTCGTCGCCGCGCCCGACCAGGATCGGGCAATCGGGGTCGAGCACCAAGAGGTCGGCCCGGCAACCCTCGGCCAGGCGGCCGATCGGGCGGCCGAGCGCCTGGGCGCCGCCGGCCAGGGCGTGGTCGAACAGGGTGGTGCCGACCGAGCGCCGGGCCGGGCCGCCGGTCAGAAGATTGCGCCGCTTGACCGTCAGGCGCTGGCCGTATTCGAGCCAGCGCAGCTCCTCGATCGGGCTGACCGAAATGTGGCTGTCAGAACCGATGCCGAAGCGCCCGCCGGCCTCTAAGAAAGTGACAGCCGGAAAGACGCCGTCGCCCAAGTTCGCCTCGGTGGTGGGACAAAGCCCGGCGACCGCGCCGGACTCGGCAATCTGCTCGGCCTCCCGGTCGGTGCTGTGGGTTGCGTGCACCAGGCACCAGCGCGAATCGACCGGCAGGTTCGCAAGCAGCCATTCGACCGGCCTGAGACCGCTCCACTCGATGCAGTCGTGCACCTCCTTCTGCTGCTCGGCGATGTGCACGTGGACCGGTGCCTTGGGATCCAGCCGGACAAGCCCCTCGAGCACCTGGGTCAGGCTGTCTTGCGTCACCGCGCGCAAGCTATGGGGCGCGATGCCGGCGTGCATTTGGGGATCATCCTTGACCGCTTGGAAAACCGCCTCCAGCAGGCGCAGAAATCGCTCCGGGTCGTTCAGGAAGCGGCGCTGCCCATCACTCGCCTCGGCGCCGCCGAAGCCGCCGTAGCCGTAAAGCACCGGCAGGTGGGTGAGCCCGATGCCCGTGCGCCCAGCCGCCGCCACGGCCCGCTTCGAGGTCTCGGCCAAATCGCCGTAGGGCTGGCCGTCGGCGTCGTGGTGCAGGTAGTGAAACTCGGCCACGGCCGTGTAACCGGCCTTGAGCATCTCGACATAAAGCTGGGCTGCGATCGCCTCGATATGCTCGGGCGTGATGCGGCCCAGAAAGCCGTACATCACCTCGCGCCACGTCCAAAAGCTGTCGTCGCTCTCGCCGGCGCGCTCGGCGAGACCCGCCATGGCGCGCTGAAAAGCATGGCTGTGCAGGTTCGGCATGCCGGGCAAGATCGGGCCCGTCAGTCGGGTGGCGCCGTCCGCTGCCGCGCCGGTCTCCAGCGACGCGATATCGCCCGCGGACGAGATCCGAAAAAGCACGTCGCGCGCCCAGCCATCGGGCAAATAGGCCTGCTCGGCAAAGATCAGCTGTTCCGCCATGAATGGTGTCCGCCCTTGTCTCGTCCCGGTCGGCAACCTTAAGGTCGTAAGGGGCGGACAAGCAATGGTGTGAGCGGGATCGATGTGGGACGGACTTTGGATTAACGGCCATCTGGCGACCATGACCGAGGGGGCACCCTACGGGGCGCTTCGCGACGGTGCGATCGCGGTCGAGGGCGATAAGATCGCTTGGATCGGCGCCCAGGCCGCCCTGCCCGGCCCGCCGGAGCGCCTGGCCAAGGAGGTGCATGACCTGGCCGGGCGCTGGCTGACCCCGGGCCTGATCGATTGCCACACCCACCTGGTCTATGGCGGCGACCGGGCCGGCGAGTTCGAGCAACGCTTGGAGGGAGCCTCCTATGCCGAGATCGCCCAGGCCGGCGGCGGCATCGTCTCGACCGTCAGGGCGACCCGCGCGGCCTCGGAGGATGCGCTCTTCGAAAGTGCCCTGCCCCGCCTGAATTCTCTTTTAGCCGAGGGCGTGACGACGATCGAGATCAAGTCGGGCTACGGCCTTGACCTGGACAACGAGTTGAAGCAGCTGGCGGTTGCCCGGCGCCTGGGCGACGGCCTGCCGGTCACGGTCAAGACCACCTTTCTGGGCGCCCACGCCCTGCCGCCGGAGTACCGTGGCCAGGGCGACGCCTACATAGACCAGGTGGTTGCCATGGTGCCCGAGGTCGCCCGCTCGGGCCTGGCCGACGCGGTCGACGCCTTTTGCGAAACCATCGGCTTCACGCCCGAGCAGACCACCAAAGTGTTCGACGCGGCGGCCGAGCAGGGCCTGCCGGTGAAGCTGCATGCCGACCAGCTCTCCGACCTGGGCGGCGCCGGCCTGGCGGCTGGCTTCGGCGCGCTCTCGGCCGATCACCTGGAGTACACCAGCGCGGCCGGTATTGCCGCCATGGCCGAGGCAGGCACGTTCGCCGTGCTGTTGCCCGGCGCCTTCTACTTCCTGCGCGAAACCAAGCTGCCGCCAATCGAAGGATTTCGCGCCGCCGGCGTTCCGATTGCATTGGCGACCGACAGCAACCCGGGCAGCGCCCCGGTCGGCTCCCTGCTTTTGATGGTCAACATGGCCTGCACGCTTTTCCGCATGACGCCCGAGGAGGCCTTGGCCGGCGTCACCCGCGAGGGCGCCCGGGCGCTCGGGCTAGGCGCCAGCCACGGCACGCTGGAAGTCGGCAAGGCCGCCGACTTTGCGATCTGGACCATCGCCCAACCGGCCGAACTGGCCTACCGGATCGGTTTCAATCCGCTGGCGGGCGTGGTCAAGGACGGGCGGGCGCGGACGTGCTAAGCTCGCCCATTATTCTCTAAATTGTAAACACAATCACTTATTACACTGGAATATGGAGGCAGTAAGAACCAAGGGACTCTCGTCTTGAGCCAGGTACCGAGCAGCGCGAAGGTGTTCACGATTCTTCTCGGTGCCTGGACGGCGATGGGATTGGCCGTTCGCTTCTCGCTTCTATTCAGCGACGTCATTCTGACGCTCTTCCTGATTGCCCTTTGGGCCTGCGCCGCGCCGGTAACCTTGGGCGCCGGCCTTTGGTGGCTGTTCCGCTGTGGCATTACCTTGCGCCGCCTAGTACCCGTGACGGCCGTACCACTGATTGCTTACCTGCTTGTCTTCGAGGGTCACCCGATCTCATCGTTTGGTCTGTACTGGAAACTGAGCCACCATCGCAGCGCTTACGAGGAAGTGATCGCCGCACAGCCGCCGCCCGGCTGGCACAAGGCGTCCTTTGGGAGAAATAGAGTGGATGATCGTCAGCCCTTTCGCGTTGCCTTCCAGTTCAACGGTCTACTCGATAATTGGCGTGGCATCGTTTACGACCCGACCGAACTTGTCGAAGAAGCGGATGGTTCCGGGCCGCTACGCTATCCTGTGAAGCGACTCTTCGGTGGCGATCTCGTGGAATGCTTGGCACTAGAGGACTCTTTCTATTACTGCACCTTCACCTGACCAAGCCGTAATCGACCGAAAGGAAATACCGGCACGAAGCCATCGTCCGCGATCGAGGTACTTCCGCGCTTGGCCTGGCATTCTAGTGCGCCGCAGTCCTCGAGCAGCCAACGCGATCGTTTGCGACATCGTGCCCGCGGGCTAGCACTCGATCTCGTTTCAGGCGGCCGGGAATAAATCCGCCGTCCCGGGTGTTCTCCCCACGATTGGACGGCTGCGGCCTCGGTCGCCGCCAGGGTGTGGGGGGTACAGGCAGTACGTTGGGACGCCAGGACGGCCCCTGAAAGGTTGCACGAGGTACCGGAGGCCATTGTGCGCGCTGTGGCCGCCCCCTACCCTCGCCGCCATGTCCGAGAGCAGCTACCTTCGATTCGTCCAGGCCAACCGGCGCTTTCTCGCCTTCGGCTTCACCATGACCTTCTGCTCGAGCGCCGGGCAAACCTACTTCATCGGCGCCTTCGGGCCGGCGGTGCGCGCAGAGTTCGGGCTGAGCCACACCGCGTGGAGCACGATCTACATGGCCGGCACCCTGGCCAGCGCGACGCTCCTGCCGTGGAGCGGCCAACTGATCGACCGGGTGTCCCTGCGGCGCTACGCCATCGGCGTTGCCCTACTGCTGATCTTTGCCGCCAGTTTCATGGCCTTGGTGCCGAGCGCGCTGCTGTTGGTCGTCGCGATCTTCCTCTTGCGCCAGAGCGGCCAGGGTCTCGCCAGCCACACCGGCACGACCGCCATGGCGCGCGGCTTTTCCGGGGACCGGGGCAAGGCGGTCGCGCTTGCCTCGCTCGGCTTTGCCGCCGGCGAGACCCTGCTGCCTTTCCTGGCCGTGCTGGCGATCGCCGCGATCGGTTGGCGGGCGACCTACGGCGCCACCTCGCTCGCGCTTGCCTGTTTCCTGCTGCCGCTGATCTGGTGGTTGCTGCCGGGCGGCGGCCAGCTGAGCAGCGATCCGGCGGGGAGCGCGGAGGCAAGCCAGGAAAGCTCCTGGACGCGCGGCCAGGTGCTGCGCGACGCCCGCTTCTATCTGCTGTTGCCGGCCATCGTGGCGCCGTCCTTTATCGGCACGGCGCTGTTCTTTCATCACCTGGCGCTGGCCGAGGTCAAGGGCTGGGGGGCGGCCTGGATCACCGGCAGCTACTGGATCTACGCGCTGGGCTCGGTTTTCGCCGCGCTCGCAGCCGGGCCGTTGATCGACCGTATCACCGCGGTCCGGGTGCTGCCGGCCTACCTGCTGCCCATGGCTTTAGGTCTCATGATCGTGTGGGGCACGGACGCCCGGCTCTGGGCCTGGCCCTACTTGCTTCTGGTCGGTCTGTCGAGCGGCGTCTCCTACACCGCCGTCACCGTTCTTTGGGCGGAAATCTACGGGGTGCGTCACTTGGGCGCGATCCGCTCGCTGGTGGTCGCGCTTTCGGTCTTCTCCTCGGCGCTCGGCCCGGTCACCATGGGCGCGCTGATGGATGGCGGTGTCTCGGTGGAAGCGATCTGCGCGCTCTTTGCGATCTACTGCCTGCTCGCCACCGGGCTGATGACGATCGCCCTCAAGACGCTCCGCTAGCCTACGACTGAAGCTGTTCGCGCGCGTCCTCCGCCATGGCCCGCAGCTGCTCAGGCCTGGCTTCGCCGATCAGGATGAAAGCAAAGCCCTTGTCCCGCCAATGGCTGAAGTTGAGCCCCTCTGCATGACCCTCCGCCGGCGCCAGGTCACCCTTGTCGGTTGCGATGACGCAAAGCGCGATCGGCTTGCCGGCCTCCGGCAGATAGACCAATTGAGCAACCGCCTTGCCGTCCACATCGAGGATCTGGCCGCGCTTGAAGGTCAGGCCATAGGACTCCAGATCGGGCGGCGAAATGTCGCGCCCGAGGCGCCCGGAAAGCCGCGCCTCCATCTCCGCCAGCTGATCAGCGTCGAGATGGGTCGCATTGACCGTGTCCCGAATGTAGAGCTTCTGGTACTCCGCCACCTGAACCAGCCAGCTTTTGGAAGCCTCGGCCATGACCGGCCCTTGGGCGGACTGGCCCGCAAACAGATAACCGCCGGCCGCGCCCACCAAAAGCGCCAGGAGCGAGGCTGCAATCGCCATGCGCGGGCTGTAAGAAGGTGCACGCGCGGGCGGCGGCGCCACGGAAGCCGTCTTGATTTGGCGGGCAAGAGACAAGGGCAGCGGGTCCGCAGGCTCGCGGCCCAGAGCGGCCTTAATTTCCTCCGCCGAGACGGCGGTCAGGCGCGCGACCAAGTCCTGAGCCTCGGGATCGTCGCGCAGCGCCTCCTCGACGGCGCGCCGCTCGTCTGGTTTCAAGCGACCGTCCACATAGGCCAGGAGATCGGATTCGTTGATTTTCATGACATTGTCCTAGCCCGGCGCGACTTGGAATGTGTGGCCGACGCCCTTGGCCGGCCGCTCCACGCGATCGGCAAGGGAGAGACGCGCACGCGACAGGCGACTCATCACGGTGCCCAAGGGGATCTCCAGAATATCCGCCGCCTCTCGGTAGCTGTGGCCCTCCACATAGACCAAGAATAGGGCAGATTGCTGCTCTTCGGGAAGGGTCTCGATCGCTTTCGCGACCTCTTGGGTGCGTAGTCTCACTTCCATCGTATGACTTCCATCGTCGCTCAGGGCAGTTTCGGGGTCGACCTCGCCGTTGCCGACACGCACGCGCCGAGCGCGCAGGTCGTTCTTCCAGATTGAGTGCATGATCGAAAAGACCCAGCGATCGAGCCGGGATCCCGGCTGCCACTGGTGCCTTCGGGTCAGGGCACGCTCGCAAGTGGCCTGCACCAGGTCCTCGCTGACGTCCTTCGAACGGGTGAGAGAGTAGCCGAAACGCCACAGCCGGGGCAGCAGCTCGACCAACTGATCCTTGAAGCCGTCGTGGGGATCTTGCACGGGTAAAAGCTTCCAACCTCCCTCTAGTGGGACCTTTTCTCGCAAAGCCCGATGCCCTCGCGGTACTTTAGAGCTGTTCAAGCTTCCGTCTTTGTACGTTGATATTTAGAAGGAAGATGCGCTGGACCCATCACAAGGCCATCACATGACAGTGATAACGCGTAACCCGGTGATCCAATTGCGCAACACGGCACCCGTCCCAGCCAGAGCGCCCGGGCGCGTCGGCCAGGCTGGCGCTTCAGGCTGGTGTGGGGTCGGCTACTTCTTGATGACGCCGCAGGCGATGCGTGGGCCGGCCCCGCCGTCTGGATTGGTCTTGTAATCGTCGGGCCCGGCGTGAATGACGATCGACGCCCCGTCGTCGCCAAAGAGGTTGGCCTCGCCATCGACCAGGCTGATCCTCTGGTTGAACACCTCGATCACGATCTTGCCGCCGGCGCCGACGTGAATGTTCGGCATATCACCCGCATGAGGACCTGCCTCCGCCTTGAAGCCGTGGTCCTTGCCGGTCGGATTGAAGTGTCCACCGGCCGACGTGAAGGGCGGCTCGCATTTGCCCACGGCGTGCACATGGAAGCCATGGGTGCCCGGCGGCAGGTTATGGAGGTCGGCGATCAGGAGGACCCCTTGGGGTGTCTGCTCCAAGATGACCGTGCCGACGGACTCAAGGTCCCGATTGATCATCGCGGCCGCCGCTTCGGCGGCCCGGGCCGGGGCCGCGGCAAGGGTGCAAAGCAGAAACAGTCCAGCGCAGGTCGCGAGTTTCTCTCTCATGACGCTTCTCCCAAGCCCGGAGTCTGCTTTGGCGCGCCGCAATCTCGGCAGCGTCTTGACCCATTGATCCTTGAAGCCGTGGCGGGACTCTTGCAAGGCCAAATTCGCTCGATCTCCACCATTCAAAGCTACGCCCCCTTCGCCTTCGCAGCCTCTGCAACACTTTAGAGCTATTCGAGTTTACGAGATTATGCGTTGATATTTAGAAGAAATATGGCTATTACAGAGTCCACAAGCATCACGTCAAGGTGCTGAAAGCGGCGTCCCATGCTGGGTGCGGCCGTTGAAACATAGAATTCATTGGGAGGCATCATGTTAAGAGCAGCGACCCTATTTCTGTTGGCCGGACTTGCCGCGAGCACCGCCCTGGCGGGCGAGACTCCGGCCCCCGCTGGCGCGGAGGTCTACTTCATCGAGCCGGCCGACGGCGCAACAGTCAGCAACCCGGTGACTGTCGTATTCGGCCTGAAGAACATGGGCGTGGCCCCGGCCGGTGTGGAGAAGGACAAGACTGGGCACCACCACCTGCTGATCGACACCGGCATGCCGGACTTGGACAGCCCCATTCCAAGCGACGACAATCACCGCCACTTCGGCGGAGGTCAAACTCAGACGACGATTGAGCTAGCTCCAGGCACGCACACTCTGCAGCTTCTGCTCGGCGACTGGAGTCACATTCCCCACAACCCGCCGGTCTCTTCAGAGCAAATCACGATTACCGTGCAGTAGGCGGTGCTTAGGCCATGACCAACGCAATCCCGACCACACTGAGCGGTCGGGATTGTGTCGGTCCACCGTGGATTAGTTGAGGACGACCGTATAGTCGTAGGTCACGCCCGGATTGACCTCGACCGTATGTCGCACCTGCCTATTGGCCACATGGGCGGTCGCTACATAGAAGCCGACCGGCAGGACGAACTGGGACAAGGAGTGGCGAGATTGCGCCAAAAGCACCCGCTTGCCACTCGCGTCCTTGCCGAAGCTGTGAATCTCCCAGCGCAGATCCTTCTTGACCACCGCGCCGCCCGGCTGCGGGATAGCGCGCATGTTGATGCGCCCGGCGTTCAGGTTGACCACATGGTCTCGGGGCTCGCCGTTGAGCTCGAAGTCCTCGAAGACCTTAGTGTGGCCGAACTCGGTGATCAGCCGGTAGCGCCCGCTCGGCAGCACCATCTCGGTGGTCGCGCCGAAGAACTCCAGCACCAGCCCCGAATTGACGACCGGTTCTAGGCGATAGATCTTGTAGGACACCGGCTCGGTGAGGGGCTTGGCACCTTGGGCGATCACGGCCTGAAGGCGCAGAGTCTGGCCGCCGGCCGTCGGCGCACCTTGTTGTGCTGCCGCGCTGCCGGTCAGAAGGGACAGCGCCGCGATGGCCATGAGCAGCGGGCGAAGCGCCAGGTGATGAATCATGTCGAGACGTCCTTCTCGGTTTGGGCTTACTTTCGAAGGCTGGTTAACGAATAGCCGCAAAACCTTAAAAGGGCGTCAAGCCCGCGCCCTCTAAGGCCTCCCTGCCGGCCGTTGATAGCAGATCGGACCGAGTCCGTCCACGCGACGCCCTCATTTTTAATCAAAGGCGGTCGATCACCCCGTAAAGCGCGTCCAGATTGGCGGCGCCCAGCTTGCGGCAGCGCTCTGGCGACCAGCCTTCGGCCTCGTTGGGGCTGTCGGCGGTATCCTTGAAAGGCATCTCCAGCGTCATGGCCAGACAGCCAAAGGTTTCGGCGAGGTAGTTGGTGCACATGGACAAATTGGCTTTGCCGGGGGCCGCTTTGCCGTAGCCGTAGGTGGTTTGAAAGTCGGGGCTGGCCTTCATCAGAGCCGCCTTGTAGTCCTCCATCATGGCCTGGCGCGCCTCGCTCCAACTGGCGATGCCCTCGAAGCCGGCAATGAAGTTGTAAGGCAAGCCCTCGTCGCCGTGGACGTCGAGGCAAAAGTCGACGCCGCTCTGCTCCATGGCGCCGCGCACCAGGAAGACCTCCGGGCTACGCTCGAGGCTTGGCTCGAGCCACTCCCGGTTCAAGTTGGCGCCGACCGCGTTGGTGCGCAGGTGCCCGCGCCGGCTGCCGTCCGGGTTCATGTTCGGTACCACGTGAAAGCGCGCCCGGGCGAGCAGCTCCCGGGCAACCGGGTCGTCCTCGTCGAGCAGACGCTCGAGAAAGCCCTCCATCCACCATTCGGCCATGGTCTCGCCGGGATGCTGGCGCGCGATCACCCAGCACTGCTTGGCCCCCTCGCCCGCCGTGCCGATCTCCAGCAGATCCATATCCTGGCCGTCTAGGGTCTCGCCCAACACCCGTACGCGCAGGATTGGCGAGCCCTGGACCTGTGCGATCAAATCGCCATGACGCTCCATGGGATAGGGCGCGAAGTACGCATAGTAGACCGAATCGCAAGCCGGCCGGTGGCTCAGGGTCAGATTCGTACCGTCGAAGTCGGTGTCGACCCGGAACCAGGTCTCCCGATCGTAGGAAGCGACCGCCCGGTAGTCTTTCCAGCCGTCGGTATAGGCCGCGCCACCGGCATGGTGGAACACATGAGCCACATCGTAACCGTCCTCCATAAACGCCATGGCGAAGACTTTGAGGCGCA
>JBCCGG010000048.1:0-47020 GCA_039029395.1 Pseudomonadota bacterium
GGCGGCCCGGGTCGCCAAGGGCTATTCCCTGTCAAGGGCTTTTCGCGGGGGCGGGGGGGGGTGGGCCCCGGGGGGGCCCCCTGCTTTCACCCCAGACTCGCCTTGCGCTTTTCCGCATCCATCGCAGTTAAGGCGGACCCTGGCGCGCCGCCCGCGTCTCCTCGATGAGGCCGCGCCGCCACACGCCCCATTGCCAAGCCCGCCCCGGTCGCCGATCCTCCACCCCCATGACTCCAATCGATCCCACCGAGGTCCTCGCGCTGGAGCGCCAGGTCTGGGCAGCCCTGGTCGCGGGCAACCGGGCGGCCGACGCGCGCTTGCTGAGCGACGACTTCCTGGGCGTCTACGACAGCGGCTTCGCCGGCAAGGCCGAGCATGTGGCCCAGCTCGCCGCCGGGCCCTCCATCGGCCGCTTCGAGCTGCGCCAGCCCACGGCGCGCCGGCTTGCGCCCGACACGGTGCTGCTCGCCTACGAGGCGCGCTACACCCGCGCGGACGGCGCCGGCGGCGAGGGACGCATGTACGTCACCTCCATCTGGCGCCGCGCCGGCGACGGCAGCTGGCAGAACATCTTTAGCCAAGACACCGCCGCCGAAACCTAGGGCGCGGACCGGGCGCTCGCGCGGACCGCCAGGGCCGGCTTGACAGGGAACAAGCGCTGCCTGTCAAATGTGCCGTCTCAGCGCCGCGGTCCAATGCCTTGTTGTGCCGTGGGAAATAAGTCGCAACGAACAATCGATCGCACATGGGGGAGATTTTCATGAACCGGATGTACGCTGCCTTTGCCGGCTTGGCCCTTGCCGCCGGCGTCTTCTCGCATGGGGCGGTGGCCGCGCCGAAGTGCACGGATTTGGGGCTGGCCGGCCTGCTCGCCCATTGCAACAGCGAGGAGCTGCCGCCGATCACCATGGCCTCGGGCAAGCCCTTGGCGGAGGCGCCGCTCAAGCTGCAGTCCGGTGTCTACTACGAGATCGAGATCGTCGCCGACGGTTCGGCCGAGCTGGCCCTGGCGGGGCCGGAGTTCTTCCGCGCCATTTGGGTCGACGAGATCGTGATCAACGACCTGGAGGTCCGGCCGCTCGGCGTCGACAGCTTCGAGTTCGACGACGAGGGCACGATCGAGCTCTCCTTCATCGCCATCAAGCCGGGGCGCTATTACCTCAAGATCCCCGGCAGCAAGGGCGAAACCCAGCGGGTCGACATCACCATCGAGTGACGCTTTCTCGCCTCACGCGCTGGCGGCATCCCTCAGGCGCGCGATCTGCCGGTCGTGCAGCCGGGACAGCAGGAGCAGGGCGGCGATCGCGCCGCTGAGCGCCAGGAACATGTCCCACTGGGTATCCCAGGGGTCGCCCTGGGTGCCCAGAAAGGCCTCGGCCGACTGGTCGAGAATCACCGCCGCCCACCACTCGATCAGCTCGTAAAGCGCGCTGAAGGCAAGACACGCCGAGACGGTCAAGACCGGCAGCCACCGGCTGCCCTCGAGCGGCGAGGTGCGGATCAAAAGCTCGCGGATCAGGATCGCCGGCACGAAGCCTTGGGCGATGTGGCCCAGGCGGTCGTAGGGGTTGCGCGCCAGGTCGAACCACTCCTGCACCCAAAAGCCGGCCGGCACCTCGGCATAGGTGTAGTGGCCGCCCAGGGCCAGGATCGCGGCGTGGAGGAACAGCAGGCGATAGAGCAGGGGGGTCAGCGGAAAGCGCCGCCAGGTCCAGGCCAAGATCACCAGGCCGATCATGATCGGCGCGGTCTCCAAGAGCCAGGTCAGGCGGTCGGCCGGGCCGATGCCCGAGAGGATCAGAAGCGCCAGCGCGCCGGCGAAGAGAAGCTTGAGTTCCGTAGACAAGGGCGGGCCTCCCGGGGATCGCGGGCCCCAGGGGCGGACCCGCCCTTGTCAGCTTAGCAGCGCCCGCGGGCAAAGGCCCGCGGGGTCGTATCGTCGCCGTCGGCCCTAGGCCGAGAGCCGCAGGGCCGGGGAGGTGGCGCTCAGGCTGTCGGCCGCCTCGCTCACCAGGGCGTTCCAAAAGGCCCTCTCGTACTCTTGGACCAGACGCGCGGCCCGGGCGATGCGCCGGGGGTCCTCGCCCCGGTCGAGCCCGGCCTGGATCGCCGGCAGAGCCTCCCGGTCGATCGGCGGTAGGCCCGCGTAGCCGTCCAGGAAGGCGGTCGCCTCGCCCGGCCAGGCGTAGATCTCGCGCAGGGCACGGGCCAGGGTGCCGCAACTGCGGCCCCACAGCGGCAGGTTGACCAGGAAGGCCGCGGCGACTTCGGCCGGCGTGCCCTGGCGCAACAGGAGGGTCAAGTAGGCGCCGAAGGCGAAGCTTCTGGCGCTCGGCTCATAGGCCTCCAGATCGGCTACGGAGAGGCCCAGGTTGGCCGCCATCACCGGCAGCTTGTCCCGGCTCTCCAGCTTGCCGCTCAAGAGGCCGCGCAGAACGCCGTCGGGCAGGGTGCAGTCGGGGGCCGCGAGGCGCGCGGCGGAGGCCGGGGCCAGGGCGTTCAGGATCGCGTATTGGGTGCCGACGAAGGGCACCAGGGCGCCGACCGCGGCCCGCCCGTCGCGGAAGGCCAGCAGAAAAGGGTGCTCGGCGATCGCCCGCTCGCTCTCCTTGAGCTCGGCGGCGATCATGCGGACGAAGATGTCGGCTTGGGTCATAGGCAGTTACGCTCCCGTCTTGGCTGGCCGGGCGGCGGGACAGGCCGGCCGGCGCAGGCGTTGCGCCCGTTGAACTTTCGGGCTTGTCTAAGCACCTGGGCGCACGCGAAATGCCGGTCAAGATCGGGCCCATTACATCGGCATGACGGATTGGTAAGTCTTCATTAAATAGCGGGACAGTATGAAAATGCAAAGCGCCGGTGCTATGGTTCGGGCCATGACCTACGAGGAGTTCAACGCCTTTTGCCGCGGCCTGCCGGCGACCACCCACGTGGTGCAGTGGGGCGGCTCGGACGTCTGGAAGGTCGGCGGCAAGGTCTTCGCGATCGGCGGCTGGGGCAACGGCGAACCGGCCTTCACCTTCAAGGTCAGCCCGCTCTCCTACGAGATCCTGAAAGAGCAGCCCGGCCTGCGCCCGGCACCCTACCTGGCCTCGCGCGGCATGAAGTGGATCCAGCACTACGGGCAACCCGGCCTGCCGGACGAGGACCTGCAGGCCTACCTGCGGGAATCCCACAAGATCGTCGCCCAAGGGCTCACCAAGAAGAAGCAGAAAGAGCTGGGTCTGGCCTAGCGCTCGCCCTGCCGGCCCGGGGTGCTAGAGTGCCCGCCATGCTCGAGCCCCTGACGATCGCGATCATCGCCGGGACCTTTCTCTTGGCCGGCGCGGTCAAGGGGGTGATCGGGTTGGGGCTGCCGACGGTCAGCCTGGCGCTCCTGACCGTCGCGCTCGATCTGCCGAGCGCCATGGCCCTGCTGCTGGTGCCGTCCTTCGTCACCAACCTCTGGCAGGCCCTGGTCGGTGGCAACGCCTTGGCCATCGTGCGCCGGCTCTGGCCGTTCCTGCTGACGGCGACGGCCACGGTGTGGCTTGGCGCCCTGGCGCTGACCCGGGTCGATCTGGCCCTGTTGTCGGCGCTGCTGGGGCTGCTGCTGGTGGTCTACGGGGCGCTCAATCTGGCGGGGGTCCGGCCTGCCATCGCGCCGCGCCAGGAGCCCTGGCTGGGGCCGCTGGCCGGCACCGCGAACGGGGTTTTGACCGGCATGACCGGCTCCTTCGTGGTGCCCGGCGTGCTGTTCCTGCAAGCGATCGGCCTGCCCCGGGACCAGCTGATCCAGGCCATGGGCCTGCTCTTCACCCTCTCGACCGTCGCGCTGGCCGCCGCGCTCGGCCAGAACGACCTGCTCGGCGCCCGGCTCGGCCTCGCCTCAGCCGCCGCCGTGGTGCCGGCGCTGCTCGGCATGGTGGCCGGGCAGACGCTGCGCCACCGGCTTTCCGAGGCCCAGTTCCGGCGGGTGTTCTTCCTGGCGCTGCTGGCGCTCGGCCTCTACATCATCGCGAACGCGGCGCTCGAGGCCTAGGCGCCCCGGCCGCCAAGGCGCCGATCAGCGCCCAGACTCCGCCGGCCAATGCCCCGGCGACCACGTCGGAGAGATAATGCACGCCGAGCGCCAGGCGGCTGAGGCCCACGAGGACAACGACGGCAAGCGCGGCCAAGGCGAGCATCCAGCGGCAGGCGCCGGTCCGGCAGGTGCGGGCGAGCAGCAGGGCGATGACGCCGTAAACCCCGGCGGCGAGCGTGGTGCTGCCGCTGGGGAAGGAGAGGCCAGTCTCGACGATGCCGGCGAGCGGCTCGGGCCGGGCCCGGGCGACCAGGGGCTTGACCACGACAATGGTGCCAATCGACCCGGCCCAGGCCAGCGCGAGGCCCAGTACGGCGCGCTTGAAGCCCTTGGCCCAGAACGCGAGCGCGGCGACGCCGGCCAGCACGCCGGTCGCCACGCCCCCGGCCATGGCGGAGATCGCCTGAAAGAGCGGCACCAGCGCCGGTCCCCCAAGGCCGGCGAGCGCCGGGTTGACCGTCCGATCGATGGCGAGCAGGGGGCTGTCGCCGGCGACCAGCAGGGCAATACCGGCGAAGAGGAGCGCGAAGAGGCCGGCGGCCAGCCGCAAGCCGGGCCTACTGCATCACGATCTTGGGAGCCGGCCGGGCGCCGGCGCCTGCGCCCAGCTTGGCGGCGACCTGCTCGGCGATCGCCACATAGGCCTGGGCCTGGGGGCTGGCCGGGTTGGAGACCACGATCGGCCGCCCGGAATCCGAGGTTTCGCGGATCTCCAGATCCAGCGGAATTTCACCCAGGAAGGTCATGCCGAGCTTGTCGGCCTCGCGCTTGGCGCCGCCGTGACTGAACACGTGGGAGACGTGGCCGCACTTGGGGCAGGAAAAGTAGCTCATATTCTCGACGATGCCGAGCACCGGCACGTCGACCTTGCGGAACATGTTGAGGCCCTTCTTGGCGTCGATCAGGGCAATGTCCTGAGGCGTCGAGACGATCACCGCGCCCGACAGGGGCACCTGCTGAGACATGGTGAGCTGGGCGTCGCCGGTGCCCGGCGGCATGTCGACGATCAGCACGTCGAGCTCGCCCCATTCCACATCGCGCATCATCTGTTGGAGCGCGCTCTGGACCATGGGTCCGCGCCAGATCATCGGCGTGTCCTCGGCCACCAGAAAGCCCATGGACATGCATTTGACGCCGAAATTCTCCATTGGCTGCAAGATCTTACCGTCGGCCGAGGTGGGCCGGCCGGAGATCCCCATCATGCGCGGCTGGGACGGGCCGTAGATGTCGGCGTCGAGCAGGCCGACCCGCTGGCCCAGAGTCGCCAGCGCCAGCGCCAGATTGGTCGCGGTGGTCGATTTGCCGACCCCGCCCTTGCCGCTGGCAACCGCGACGATCGCCTTGACGCCGGGCACCATGGCGCGCTCGGCGCCTGGGCCGGCGGCCTGCTGCTGGGCCGGCGCGGGGGCGGCTTGCGCTGCGCCCTGGCCGTTGGCCGGTGGGGCCTGACCCGGGCCGGAATGGGCAGTTAGGACAGCGGTCACAGAAAGCACGCCCTCCAAGGCCATCACCGCCTGTTCGGCGGATTTGCGCAGGGGCTCCATCTGGGCGCCTTTCTTGGGGTCGACCTCGATCGCGAAGCCGACGTTGCCGTCCTTGACCACGAGGCCCGAGATCATGCCGAGCTTGACGATGTCCTGGCCCCGCTCGGGCTCGATCACGGCCCCCAGGGCATCAAGAATTTCTTGCTCCGTGGCGCGCCCCATCCTTGTACCTCCACCTGTCCAATGTTATCCGCTGGAAGCGACGGTCCGAATCGCTATCTATAGGCTATCGGCGTTGTGTCGGCTGCGGCAAAGCTTTGCTGTGCAGACAAACCGCCGCACGGGTTATATTGCCAGCGCGCCCGCTGGCGCAAGACGAGGATGTAGGCTGATGCCCTGGAAATCGCAAGATGGTGACGGCGGTGGCTCCGGTGGAGGCGGCCCTTGGGGCGGCGGCTCGGGGGGTGGCGGCGGCTCCGGTGGCGGCGGGCCCTGGGGCGGCGGCTCCGGCGGCGGCGGTGGCGGCGGCCCATGGGGCGGCGGCTCTGGCGGCGGTGGTGGCGGCGGACGGCCGCCCGATTTCGAAGATTTCATCCGCAAGGGTCAGGATCGCTTCCGGCGCGCCATGCCAGGCGGCTTCGGCGGTGGCAAGGGTATCGCGATCATCGTCGTGATCGTGATCGCCCTCTGGGGCCTCTCCGGGCTCTACCGGGTCCAGCCGGATCAGCGGGGTGTCGAGCTGGTGTTCGGCAAGTATGTCGGTACGACCGACCCGGGCCTGCACTGGAACTATCCCTATCCGATCGGCGAGGTCGACCGGCCCAGCGTGACCACGATTAATCAGATCGAGGTGGGCTTCCTTACCAGGCCCAACGGCAGCAAGCAGGACGTTGACGTCGAAAGCCTGATGTTGACCGGCGACCAGAACATCATCGACATCGAGTTTAACGTTCAGTGGCGCATCTCGGACGCCAAGGACTACCTCTTCAAGATTCGCGATCCGGCGGCCACGGTGAAGATTGTCGCCGAGAGCGCGATGCGTGAGATCATCGGTCAGACCGATATTCAGCCTGCCCTGACCGAGGCGCGGACCGACATCCAGCAGAAGGCCCAGATACTTTTGCAGAAGATTCTCAACGACTATGAGTCGGGCATCGAGATCACCGAGGTCAAGCTGCAGGACGTGCAGCCGCCGCCGCCGGTCATCGACGCCTTCAACGACGTGCTGCGCGCCCAGCAGGACCGCGAGCGCCTGCGCAACGAGGCGGACAAGTACCGTAACGACATTCTGCCGCGCGCCCGAGGCGAAGCCCAGCGGGTGATCCAAGGGGCCCAAGCCTACAAGGAACGCCTGGAGAACGAGGCCGAAGGTGAGGCCCAGCGCTTCCTCTCGGTGTACAACGCCTATAAGGAGAATCCGGACGTGACCACCCGGCGCATGTACCTGGAGACCCTGCAGGACGTGCTGTCCAAGACCGACAAGGTGATCCTCGATCCGGGCATTTCGGGCGCCGTGCCCTACTTGCCGCTCAACGAGCTGAGGCGAAACTCGACCTCGTCCGGCTCCTCGTCCAGCAACAACTGAGCCAGGGAGAGCCATCATGCAAAACAAGCTAGCCCTGATCATCGGCATCTTGCTCGTCGTGCTCGGCGTGGCGCTCTTCATGTCGCTCTACACCGTGCGCGAGACCCAGCAGGTTTTGGTGCTGCAGTTCGGTGAGATCAAGCGCACGGTCACCGAGCCGGGCCTCAAGCTGAAATGGCCTTGGCAGAACGTGGTGATCTACGACAAGCGGATCCTCAATCTGGACCCGCCGACCGAGCAGGTCATCCTGTCCGATCAGAACCGGCTCTTGGTCGACGCCTTCGCCCGCTACCGCATCACCAATCCGGTGGAGTTCTACAAGTCGGTGCGCGAGGAGAGCGTGCTGCGCGCGCGTCTCGGGCAGATCATCAACGCCGCGGTGCGTGGCATCCTCGGCAACGTGACGCTGTCCAGCGTGTTGTCCGACGACCGGGTCAACATCATGGCCCAGATCCGCGACCAGGTGAACCGGAACGCCGAGAACTTCGGCATCCGGGTGGTCGACCTGCGCATCGGCCGGGCCGACCTGCCGGACCAGACCCGGGAATCGGTCTACGACCGCATGAAGTCGGAGCGCGAGCGCGAAGCCGCCGAGTTCCGCGCCCAGGGCTTCGAGCAGGCCCAGCGCATTCGCGCCACGGCCGACCGGGAGTCGACCGTGATCAAGGCCGAGGCCGAGCGCGAGGCCGACATCCTGCGCGGTGAAGGCGAAGGCAAACGCACGACGATCCTAAACGACGCCTATGGCCAGGACTCGGGCTTCTTCGACTTCTACCGCTCCATGCAGGCCTACGAGAAATCGCTCGCCAACGACAGCACCTACATGGTGCTCTCGCCGCAAAGCGAGTTCTTCAACTTCTTCGACAACACGTCGCCCCGGGACACCGCGGCGCCGACGGAGGGCAGCGGCACGGCCCAATGAGCTTGAGCGGACAGGGCCCGGACCATGACCGACCTCTTGACCGGCCTGGCCCTGGTGCTGGTCATCGAGGGGCTGTTCCTGGCGCTCTTTCCCCACCGTTTGCGCTGGCTTCTGGATCAGCTCGCCGAGATGCCGCCCGAGGCGCTGCGCATCGGCGGCCTGGCCTCGGCGGCGGTCGGCGTGTTCTGCGTATGGCTGCTCAGGGGATGAGGGTGCGAATTCTTAGCCCCGGCGTCGCAGTTTCGTGATAGGTAGCGTGGTTGAAACGGATTCTTTACGTTCCACATCGCAGATGGGACGATTCTCTTGTCCTGCCCCTGGAAGGCAGCCGGTGGCAGGGACTCTAGCGGAGACCATGTCGTGACACAGCAGACCCAAAGCAGCCCCCGATCCCTTTCGCATTTGTCGCGCCTTGCCGCGGCCGGAGTGCTGCTCTCGGGACTTGTCGCGGCCGGCGCGCTCGAAGCCAAGGCGCCGCCGGAAAGCTTCGCCGAGCTGGTCGACGACCTCTTGCCGACCGTGGTCAATATCTCGACCTCCCAGGTGCCCGAGGGCGCCGAGGGCCCCGGTCAGGGCCAGGAGGAATTCGAGGAGTTCTTCAAAGAGTTCTTCGAGCGCCGCGGCGAGCAGCCCCGGCGCCGACGCCAGAGCTCGCTCGGCTCAGGCTTCATTATCGACCCGAGCGGCTACATCGTGACCAACCACCACGTCATCGAGGGGGCCGACGAGATCTCGGTGCGCCTGGCCGACGAGACCATGCTGGACGCGACCCTGGTGGGCAGCGACGAAAAGACCGACCTGGCGCTGCTCAAGGTCGAACGCGACTCGCCATTGCCGTCGGCGGACTGGGGCAACTCTGAGGAGACCCGGATCGGCGACTGGGTGATCGCGATCGGCAATCCCTTCGGGCTCGGCGGCACGGTGACCGCCGGCATCGTCTCGGCCCGCCAGCGCGACATCAATGCCGGGCCCTACGACGACTTCATCCAGACCGACGCGGCGATCAACCGGGGCAACTCGGGCGGGCCCATGTTCAATCTGGACGGCGACGTGATCGGCATCAACTCGGCGATCTTCTCGCCCTCGGGCGGCTCGATCGGCATCGGCTTCGCGATTCCGTCGTCGCTCGCCCGCAACATCATCGAGCAGCTGCGCGACCACGGCACGGTGCGCCGGGGCTGGCTCGGCGTGCGCATTCAGGCGGTCACCGAGGAGCTGGCCGAGGGCCTGCGCCTGGACGAGCCGCGCGGCGCGTTGGTCGCCTCGGTCACCAAGGGCGGCCCGGCCGAGGGCGCCGGCCTGAAGCAGGGCGACGTGGTGCTCGAGTTCAACGGCCGGCCGGTGCGCAAGTATCGCAACCTCTCGCGCATGGTCGCCGAGACCCCGGTCGGCAAGGATGTCGACGTGGTGGTCTGGCGCAAGGGCGAGGCGGTCACCCTGCAGGTCATGCTGGGCGAGCTCAAGGACGAGACCCTGGCGGCGCTGACCACACAGAAGCCCGAGACCGAGCCCGAAAGCGTCAGCGGCGAGGTGCCCGAGCTCGGCATCAAGCTGGCCGAGATCACGCCCGACCTGCGCCAGAAGTTCGAGCTCGCCGAGGGCACCGACGGGGTCGTGATTCTCGATGTCGAGGCCGGCGGCAATGCCGACGAGAAGAACCTGCAGCCGGGCGACGTGATCGCCGAGATCGACCTGGAGGAGGTGCGCTCCCCCGCCGACGTCGCCGACAAGGTGGAAAAGGCCAAGGACGAGGGCCACCGGGTCGTCACCCTGCTGGTGTTCCGCCACGGCAAGGGCGACTACGAGTGGATCGCGGTCAGGCTCAACGATTCCTGATCGCCGAGGGCGTGTCGGCCTTCCCGCGAGTCGTCACCCACATTTACGATCCTCGGCGCGGCCCGTTCCAGAACCTCTGCTCGGTGCCGACGGCCGAGGCTCAGGCCGTGCTCGACCAGATCGCGGCCACCGGGCAGCGTAGAATCAAGCCCAACTATCTGGCCCGGCGGCAGGCAACCGAGGCCTGGCTGTGGGCGGAGCGGACCCGCAAGATCGGCCCGGTGCGGCGCGACCATCCGATCTATTTCTTCTTGGGCGACTTCGCCGACGGCAAGGACCCGTCGCGGCCGGAATCCATCTTGCTGGCGCTCGATGAGCTACCGCCCGAGTCCATCACCTTCACCTACTCCGACAGCATGACCAGCTTCGCCCTGGGCACGAAGGTTGAGCATCGGGCGGAAAGACGGGCTTTTCACGGCCAGGTGTTCACGCTGGACGAGATCGAAGCCGTCGTGGCGCGCCACGGCATGCCCGAGAAGGCGCCGGATGCCACCAGAGCGCGGCGCGCCCATGGCTACATCGAGCTTCAGCTGTGGGACGAGCGGCCGCTGGAGAGGTGTCTCACCGAGCGCCACCCCTTATCCTTGGCAACGGGGCGTGGCCGACTGGCCGGGTGAGGCGCGTTCCGATGGGTCATGACCCTGCCGAGGCTATCTCGATCCGGCCGGCATGCCCGGCCGACGAAGCGGTCGTCGCGGAGCTGCTGAAGGCCTCCTATGCCCCGCTTATGGCGCCATTCTACGAGGCCGAAGCCTTGGCGGCGGTCCTGCCCGCGATGACTCGGGCCAACCCCCATCTGCTCGCCAGCGGCACCTACTATCTGGCGCTTGACTTCAGCGGCCAAGCAGTCGGCTGCGGCGGCTGGACCAGGGCGCGCCCGGGCGACGGCGAGGTCGTGCCGGGCCTGGCCCATTTGCGTCACTTCGGCACCCACCCCGACTGGGTCCGGCGCGGCGTCGGGCGGGCGCTCTGTCGGCGCTGCGCCGAGGAGGCCGCGGCCCAGGGGGTGCGGCGCCTGCAAGTCTATGCGAGCCTCAATGCCCAGACCTTCTATGGCGCTCAAGGGTTCCGCGTCCTGCGCCCGGTGACGCTGCCTTTCGGCCCGGAGGCCTCCCTGCCGGCGGTCTTAATGGAGTGCGCCCTCTGAATGGCTCGGATTAATGAAATTTAGACAATAAGTTGTATAGCCTGAGGCACTCGCAGCGTAGTCACAACGAGCCAAAGGGTGCTTCGATGAAAGCTTTGATCCCCGGCGCATTGGCAATTGCCATCGCTCTTCTGGCGGTTGCGCCGCTAACGCACGACGCCCGCGCGGCGGTGGAGGCCGGCGAGGAGATTCCCCAGGCCAAGCTGAAGGTCTTCCGCCAGTCCTGCGCGGTTTCGGCGGCCAATGGTGGGATGGCCCAATCGCGGGCAAACGGCTATTGCCAGTGTTTCGTCGATCGTATGCATACCAACTACAGCAGTCGCCAGTTCGATGCTTTCGAGCGGCGCGTGGTCCAGGCCATTCAGTCAGGCGGCGGTGCTGAGGTCACCAGGGTGTTCCTCAACGACGATACCCTCCGGGGTATCATGTTCAACTGCTTGGAGCAGACCCAGGGCTAATCAATTCCCTCAGGCTTCTAGCCCAGGTCGGCGACCGCGTTGATCGCCTTGGCGGCCAGCGTGACGGCGTCGAGCGCGCCGTCGATGGAATTGGCCAGGTCGGCAGCCCGTGCCTGCTCCTGCTGGAGCGTGCCGTTGGCTTTTCGCAGAGCGGCGATCGCGTTCATCATCTCGGCGCCATCGTCGACCTGGGCGATCTCCATGCGGACCGCGCTCATCGCCAGGGCGGTGCATTCATTGTAGAGCTTGCCGGCGGCAGCGGCCCCTTGCTGGTCGCCCGCCGCGGTTGCGGCATCGACCCGTTTGCGGAGCTCCTCGGCGATCGCGCCGAGATTGGTGCCGGCGTCCTTCAGTTGGTACTTCAGGATGTCCAAGTCGCCCATGGTTTAGATTCCCTGTTTGCGCCGGCCGGCTGCGCCTTGGGCCGGGCGCACATCATTCCTTGGACGGCGCGGCGGCCAGTATCGGCACGGCGATTTGGCCGGCCGGCGCGAAGTCGCCGGTCACTGGATCCATGATCCAAAGGTCGCCATCGGAAATGTCGAACCAGGCGCCGTGCAGGGTCAGTCGGCCCTTTTCCACCAAAGCCGAGATGTGGGGAAAGGTCATGAGGTTGTCGATCGAGTGGCGCACGGAGAGGCGCTCGAGCGCGGTCTGGCGCTCGGCGTCGGTGATGTCCGGAACGCCTTTTACGGTCATGGCCGCCGGCCCCAAGAGCTCTATCCATTTGCCGATGAAGTCGCCCGGCGAGAGCGGCTCGTCCATAGGGTTGAGCGCTGCATTGACGCCACCGCAGCGGCCATGGCCCAGGACGACGATGTTCTTCACCTTCAGCCCTTGCACCGCGAACTCGAGGGCGGCCGATGTGCCGTGGTAGCGATCGCTGGGCTCGTAGGGCGGCACCAGGTTGGCGACGTTGCGCACCACGAAGATCTCGCCAGGGCGGGCATCGAAAATAATCTCCGGCGCGGCCCGGGAATCGCAGCAGGCGACGATCAAGGTCTCGGGCTTTTGACCCTGCTCGGCGAGCGTCTTGTAGCGCTGGCGCTCCTGGGTCAGGCGGCCATCGCGAAAGGTCTGGTAGCCCGCTAGCAGGGCCGCGGGGAAATCGGTCATGAGCTAAGCTCCACGCGTTCGGTGAAGATCGAGGCGCCGGCCGCGCCCTGGGCGAGATCGCCCAGCTCGGCGATCAGCGGGCCGAGCTGCGCTTGAAAGTTACGCCAGCGTCCGACCGCGCGATTGTTGATCGGCTGGCGCGCCTGCCACTGGCTGGCGGTGAAGATCGGATTCGTGGCCGCTTCGGGCGTCAGGCACTCCGGCGCCCAGGGCAGCTCGAGCTCCTCGAGCAGCGCGCGTAAGGCCGGCTCGGGCCGGCTGGTTAGGGCGTCATAGTCGACCTCGACGATTGGCATGGGCAGGACCTGGCGCCAGTGGGCCATGAGCCGGTGGTAGTCCTTGTAGTAGGCGGCGATGTCGCTCATGTCGTGGCTGAAGACGTTGCCCTGGGCAAAGTTCTGGGTGAAGCAGGAGAGGCAGGTGTCGAGCGCGTCCCGCCGGCAGTGCACGATCCGGGCGCCGGGCACCAGACGGGCCAGTAGGCCCAGATGCAGGAAGTTGCTCGGATACTTGTCGGTCACCCGGGGCGCCGTCTGGTCGACCCGGTCCAGATCGGCCAGGTAGCGCTCGGTCCAGCCGCGGATCTGGGGCACGCTCCAGCGGCTGGGGCGGCCCGGATAACTGGGCAGGCGCGCGGCGATCAGCGGCAGCTCCAAGCGCTCGCCGCCGGCCGCCACGTCTGGGTGTTTGGCCAAGAGCTGGTCGATCAGGGTTGTGCCCGAGCGGGGCATGCCGACGATCACGATCGGCCGCCGGGAGTCCGAGGCGGCGGACGAGGGAGTCTCGAAAAGCGCGGCCGGAAAGGCTTCGGTCAGGTGGTCCACATGGCGGCTATGGGCGGCCCGGTCGTGAACTTTCTTGCGCTGGCGGTCGACTTGGCAGCGCAGCTCATTGGCCCGGGCGAAATAGCCGAAGGCGACCGGATAATTGCCCTCACGCTCGGCCAGATGGCCCAGGGCGTTGGCCACCATGGCGGCGTCGTAGGGCGGCAGACGGCCCGACCGGGCGATTGCCTGGAAGCGCTGGATGGTCTCGGGCCCGATTGCCGCCTGGCCCGACTTTTCGCTGATCGCCAGGTGGTAGAAGGCCGCCACGTCGTTGGGCTTCTGCGCCAGGACCTTGCGGTAGCAGGCAATCGCCTCGGCCCGCTCGCCGAGCGCGGCGTGCAGGTTGCCGAGCGAGGTCACGGCGTTCAGCAGCTTTGGATCGCAGTCGATCGCCGCCTGGTAGGCCGCCTTGGCCTCGACCACATGGCCGGCGTTCTTCAGCCAGTTGCCCAGGGTGAGGTGCATGTCGCCGCTCTTGGGAGCCAAGGCGACACCCTGGCGGGCGGCCGCGATGGCGTCCTCCAACCGCCCGGCGGCGGCGAACGCAAGGGACAGGTTGGAATAGGCGCTGGGCTGCTTGTAGCCGTCGTCGATCGCGCCCTGAATAGCCCGTACGCCCTCGTCGAAGCGCCGGCCGCGCACCAGCACAAGGCCGAGGAACTCGCGCAGCTGCAGGTCCTTGGGCGCGCGTTTCAACAGGCGTCGGACCTCCTTTTCGGCGCCCGCCGCGTCGCCCTGCTGGTAGAGCTCGACCGCGCGCTGGCGGCGCGCCTGGTCGGCGGGCCGCTGGGCGGGGGGAGAGGATCGGTTGGCCGCTCTGCTCATGGCCGCTCTTATAACCGAGCGAAGGGGTGGAGGAAATGGCCGTGACGGGTAAGGGATCGCTTCCGATGGGACGCCACCGGACGGCGCGACGTGCCGCGCCGGGGGTTCTCACTTGACCGCCAGGGGCGAGTCATACATACTTCGACAAATCCAGAATTTTCGAAATAATAAGACTCCATATGGAAGCGCACGTCTTCGCCGTCGTCCTGCTCGCCGCGCTGTTCCACGCGACTTGGAACGCCTTCGTCAAGGTCGATGGCGACCGGCTGCTGTTCTTTGCCGTGATGCTCACGGCCGGCGGCTTGGCGGCGCTCGCCACCCTTCCCTTTCTGCCACTGCCGGCGCGCGAAAGCTGGCCCTACATCCTGCTTTCGGTTTTGGTGCACCAGGGCTACTCGGCCTTCCTGCTGCTGGCCTACCGCTACGGCGACCTCAGCCATGTCTATCCCCTGGCGCGGGGATCGGCACCGCTGATCGTGGCGCTAGTGTCGGTCACGGTGATCGGCGAAGCGCTCTCGCCCATGGGTTTGTCGGCCGTCGCCGTCATCGGGCTCGGCATCATGAGCCTGGCCCTGACCCGCGACGCCCAGGGCCTGCGCGACCCCTGGTCGGTGCTCTGCGCGCTCGCGACCGGTGGGTTCATCGCCGGCTACACGGTGATCGACGGTATCGGGGCGAGAGCGGCCGGCAACGCCCACGCCTATGCTGCTTGGATGCTCGGGCTCGAGTGGATCCCGGTTGCGGCCTTCGCCTTCTGGATCCGGCGGCGTAGCGCCGGGCCTCACCTACGCCGGATTTGGAAGCGGGCGTCGCTGCTCGGCGTGATGGGCCTGATCGCCTATTGGGCGGTGATCTGGGCCATGACCGTGGCGCCGATCGCCCTGGTCGCCGCGCTGCGCGAGACCAGCATCGTGATGGTGGTGATCTTCGGCGTGGTGTTTCTGAAGGAGCGCCTGAGCCTCGTGCGCCTTGCCGCGACCATGGCGACCTTGATCGGCACTGTCATGCTCAAGCTCAGCCGGCCGTGAGGGCGGGGCGGCAAGAGTGGTCGTGTTTCACGAAACAAACTCTTCCCGCCTAAATCCCTGCAGATAGAGCACCGCCGTCAGGTCCCCATGGGCCAGATTGATCTTCGCCGCTTCGCGCGCCGGGGGCTTGCCCCGGTAGGCGATGCCCAGGCCGGCGGCGGCCAGCATGGGGGCGTCGTTGGCGCCGTCGCCGAGGGTGCAGCACTCCTCCAGCGCGACGCCGCGCTCGGCGGCCAGGCGTTGAAGCGCGTCCAGCTTGCCGGCGGCGCCGATCACCGGGGGGACGACCTGGCCGTTCAGGTGACCATCTTCGACCTCCAGGCGGTTGGCTTGCACCTCGTGGAAGCCGCAAGCCTCGGCCACTTGGTCGGCGAAGCAGGTGAAGCCTCCGGAGACCAAAGCCGTGCGTACACCGTTGGCGGCCAGGGTGCGCACCAAGGTGCGGGCGCCCGGGTTGAGGGTCATGCGCCCGGCGACCTGGTCCAGCAGGCTCTCGGGCAGGCCGGCCAGCAGCTCGACCCGCTCGGCGAGCGCCGCCTCGAAGTCCAGCTCGCCGGCCATGGCCCGGGCGGTGATGTCTTCGACCTTGGCGCGGGCATCGACCGCCTCGGCCAGCTCGTCGAGCATCTCCTGGCCGATGATGGTGGATTCCATGTCGGCGACCAGGACCGCCTTGCGCCGCCCCGCGGCCGGCTGCACCAGCCAGTCGACCGGCGCCTCGCCGACCGCCTCCCGGCACAGGGCGCGGGCCTCTTCCGCGGCCACGCCGTCGAACGCGAGATCGAGCGCTTCGCCGGGGCCGAGCCAGTCGGGCGGGCCGGCGCCGAGCCGGTTGCCTAAGGTCTCGGCGAGCGCGGCTAAGCTAGGGCCGGCATCGGGGCCGGCAATCAAGGTGACGACAGATCCCATGACAGGTCCTATAGAAGAGCGCCATGGCAGAGCACAAGCACCAGATCGCTGAAGGCCCCCTGGTCGTCGTCACCGGCCCGACCGCGAGCGGCAAGTCGGGCCTGGCGCTCGCGCTCGCCCGGCGCTTTGACGGCACGGTGATCAACAGCGACGCGCTCCAGGTCTACCGAGAGCTCGAGATCCTGACCGCCCGGCCGAACCCCGAGGCCCTGTCGGCCGCGCCCCACCGGCTCTACGGCGTGCTGCCGGGCGCCCAAGCCTGCTCGGCGGCCCTGTGGCGCGACCTGGCGCTGGCCGAAATCGCCGCGGCGCAGCAGGCCGGGCGCCTGCCGATCGTGACCGGCGGTACCGGGCTCTACATCCGCGCCCTGCTGCGGGGTCTGGCATCCCTGCCGGAGATTCCCGACCAGGTGCGCCAAGCCGCCAGAGCGCGCTTCGAGGAGCGCGGGCTCGAGGCCTTTCGCGCCGAGCTGGCGGCCCGGGACCCGGCCGCCGGCCGCCTGGCCGACCGCCAGCGCCTGATCCGCGCCTGGGAGGTGCTGGAGGCGACCGGCCGCCCCTTAAGCGCGTGGCAGGCCGAGCCGGCACCCGCGCCGGCGGCCTTCCGGGCCTTGGGGCTCGTCTTGCTGCCGCCCCGCGCGGCGCTCACCGCCGCCTGCGACGGGCGCTTCGAGGCCATGATAGGGGCCGGCGCGCTCGACGAGGTGCGCGCGCTCTCCGCTCTCGGCCTGGCGCCCGACCGGCCGATCCTCAAGGCGCTGGGCGTGCCCGAGCTGTGCCGCCACTTGGCCGGCGAGATCGGCCTGGCCGAGGCCGTCGCGGCCGCCCAAAGCGCCACCCGGCGCTACGCCAAGCGCCAGGCGACCTGGCTGCGGGGCCAGACTCCGAAGGATTTCCCGGCACCGCCCCATGTGATCGGTGCGCAATATTCGGAAAGTTTAGATGCCAGAATCTTTAAGATTGTTGACGAATTTCTGTTGACCGCCCCCAGGTGACCGAGTAGGTTGCGCCTCCCGCACCGCAGCATAAGCTCTGCAGGTGCGCGGTTTTGCTTGGGAAATGGGCGTGATGAGGGATTAGGGATATGGCACGCGAGCAAATGACAGGTTCCGCCATGGTGATCCGGGCCTTGGTCGACCAGGGCGTCGACGTGGTCTTCGGCTATCCGGGCGGCGCCGTCCTGCCGATCTACGACGCGCTGTTCGAACAGAACGCGCTGCGGCATATCCTTGTGCGCCACGAGCAAGGGGCGGTCCACGCGGCCGAGGGCTATGCCCGCTCGACCGGCAAGGTCGGCGTCGTGCTGGTGACCTCGGGCCCGGGCGCGACCAACGCGGTGACCGGCCTGACCGACGCCCTGATGGATTCGATCCCGGTGATCTGCCTGACCGGCCAGGTGCCGACCCACCTGATCGGCAACGACGCCTTCCAGGAGGCCGACACCACGGGCATCACCCGGCCCTGCACCAAGCACAACTACCTGGTCAAGACCATCGAGGACCTGCCCCGGGTCATGCACGAGGCGGTCTACGTGGCGACCCACGGCCGGCCCGGCCCGGTGGTGATCGATCTGCCCAAGGACATCCTGCAGGCCAAGGGCGACTACGTGGCGCCCGAGAAGGTCGAGCACCGCAGCTACCGGCCCCAGGTCAAGGCCGAACCGGCGCGTCTGAAACAGGCGGTGGAGATGATCGCCAAGGCCAAGAAGCCGCTGGTCTACTCCGGCGGCGGGGTCATCAATGCCGGGCCCAAGGCGGCCAAGCTGCTGAAGAAGTTCGTGCACATGACCGGGGTGCCCTGCACCAACACCCTGATGGGCCTGGGCGCCTTTCCGGCGACTGATCCCCAGTTTGTCGGCATGCTGGGCATGCACGGCACCTACGAGGCCAATCTGGCCATGTACGAGTGCGACGTGATGGTCGCGATCGGCGCTCGCTTCGACGACCGCATCACCGGCAAGCTGGACGAGTTCGCGCCCAACTCCAAAAAGATTCACATCGACATCGACCCCAGCTCGATCAACAAGAACGTCATGGTCGATCTTCCGATCGTCGGCGACGCCGGCCGGGTCCTGGCCGACATGATCAAGCTGTGGGAGCGCGACGAGCGCCAGATCGACCAAAAGGCCTTAAAGGCCTGGTGGGCCAAGATCGACGGCTGGCGCGGCCGGGACTGCCTCAAGTACAAGCAGGCCGGCAAGGTCATCAAGCCCCAGTACGCCATCGAGCGGCTCTATGAGCTGACCAAGGACCGGGATACCTACATCACCACCGAGGTCGGCCAGCACCAGATGTGGGCGGCCCAGTTCTACAAGTTCAACGCGCCCAACCGCTGGATGACCTCGGGCGGGCTGGGCACCATGGGCTACGGCTTTCCGGCGGCGCTGGGCGTCCAGGTCGCCCACCCGGAAAGCCTGGTGATCGACATCGCCGGCGAGGCATCGTTCCTGATGAACATCCAGGAGCTCTCGACCATCGCCCAGTATAACCTCCCGGTGAAGGTCTTCGTGGTCAACAACCAGTGGATGGGCATGGTGCGCCAGTGGCAGGAGCTGCTCCATGGCGAGCGCTACTCGGAAAGCTATATGGACTCCCTGCCGGACTTCGTGAAGCTGGCCGAGGCCTTCGGCGCGGTCGGCATCCTGGCCGAGAAGCCCGAGGAGCTGGACGACAAGATCATGGAGATGATCGAGACGCCGCGCCCGGTGATCTTCGACTGCCGGGTCGACCAGATGGAGAACTGCTTCCCGATGATCCCGAGCGGCGCCCCCCACTATCAGATGCTGCTCGGTCCCAACGACAAGGCGGACAAGCCGATCTCCGAGGAGGGCATGGTCCTGGTCTAGGACCGCCCCGCGTCCAATTCATCCCCGGCCACGAGCAGCCCTTAAGAGCGGAGACCTCCCGTGTCGCCCAAGGAAACCACGATCGAGCAGCGCATCATCGCCGTGCTGGTGGACAACGAGCCCGGCGTCCTGGCCCGGGTCATCGGCCTCTTCTCGGGACGCGGCTACAACATCGAGAGCCTGACGGTCAGCGAAGTCGATCCCCAAAAGGAGCTTTCGCGCATCACCATCGTGACCAGCGGCACGCCGATGATCCTGGAGCAGATCAAGGCCCAGCTCGACCGCCTGGTGCCGATCCACTCGGTCAGCGACCTGACCATGGAGGGCCCCTTCGTGGAGCGCGACCTGGCGCTGATCAAGGTGGTCTGCGCCGGGCAAAAGCGGGTCGAGGCGCTGCGCATCGCCGACATCTTCCGGGCCCGGGTGGTCGATTCCGGCCACAAGCACTTCGTCTTCGAGATCTGGGGCCAGGCCGGCAAGCTGAACGCCTTCATCGAGTTGATGCGCCCACTCGGCCTGACCGACGTCTCGCGCACCGGCATCGTCGCCATTGCGCGCGGGCCCAAGGGGCTATAGAAACCGGGCGGCGCAGCGTCGCCTAACAGCAATCTGAAGATCACACGAGGGAAGGGGAGTAGCGGCCATGCGCGTCTATTACGACCGGGATGCCGACGTCAACCTGATCAAGACCAAGAAGATCCTGGTGGTCGGCTACGGCAGCCAGGGCCACGCTCATGCCAACAACCTGAAGGACAGCGGCGTCGCCGAGGTCAAGGTGGCGCTGAGGCCCGGCTCGGCCAGCGCCAAGAAGGCCGAAGGCGCCGGCATCGAGGTGGTCAGTCCGGCCGAGGGAGCGGCCTGGGCCGACGTGGTCATGGTGTTGGTGCCCGACGAGCTGCAGGCCAAGCTCTACAGCGAGGACCTGGCGCCCAACCTGAAGGAGGGCGCGGCGCTGGCCTTCGCCCACGGCCTCAACATCCACTTCAACCTGATCGAGCCGCGCGCCGATTTGGACGTGCTGATGATCGCCCCCAAGGGCCCGGGCCACACGGTGCGCTCGGAATACCAGCGCGGCGGCGGCGTGCCCTGCCTCTTGGCGGTCGAGCAGAACGCGACCGGCAACGCCCAGGAGATCGGCCTCTCCTACGCCTCGGCGATCGGCGGCGGCCGGGCCGGCGTCATCGAGACGACCTTCAAGGAAGAGTGCGAGACCGACCTGTTCGGCGAGCAGGTGGTGCTCTGCGGCGGCCTCTCGGCGCTCATCACGGCCGGCTACGAGACCCTGGTCGAGGCCGGCTACGCGCCGGAGATGGCCTATTTCGAGTGCCTCCACGAGGTCAAGCTGATCGTCGACCTGATCTACGAGGGCGGTCTTGCCAATATGCGCTACTCGGTCTCCAACACCGCCGAATACGGCGATTATTCCAGCGGCCCACGGATCATCAACGACGAGACCAAGGCCGAGATGAAGCGCATCCTGGCCGACATCCAGGAAGGCCGCTTCGCGCGCGACTGGGTCGCCGAGTGCGGCGCCGGCCAGCCGTCGTTCAAGGCCATGCGCCGGCGCAACGCCGAGCACGGCATCGAGGAAGTCGGCCAGCGCCTGCGCGCCATGATGCCCTGGATCGCCGAGAACCGTCTGGTCGACAAAGAGAAGAACTGAAGACCGTGGACCGAAAGGCCGAGGACCGAAAGGCCAAGGGCCGGGAGGTTATGGAGCGGGTCTTCGGGACGCCCCGGGCCGAGGAGACCCGGGCCTCCCACAAGGCCTTTTCCGAGCTGACGCAGGATTACCTCTTCGGCGAGATCTGGAGCCGGCCCGGCCTGGCGCTCGAGGAGCGCTCGCTGATCACGGTTGCGATAGCTTGTGCCACCGGCCGTGAGCCCCAGCTCAAGGCCCACCTGAAGGGCGCGCTCAACCTGGGCCATTCGCCGGACAAGCTGCGCGAGGTGATGATCCACACCGCCCACTACGCCGGCTGGCCGACCGGCGTGAACGGCCTGCGCGTGCTGGCCGAGACGGTCGAGGAGCAGGGCCTCAGCTTCTCCGAAGACTGAGCACGAACGTGGGCTCGCGCCCATGTGAGGAAAGTCCGCGCGGCAATTGAACGCCTGTCGGTCATTTCCGATGACCGATGGTATAAGGCACCATGGAGCTGTGGATCCCGATCACGGTCGCCGCGGCGTTCTTTCAGAACCTGCGCACCGCCCTGCAGAAGCACCTGACCGGGACGCTGACCACCTTGGGTGCGACCTACGCGCGCTTTCTTCTGGGCCTGCCCTTCGCCGGGCTCTATCTCTGGCTGGTCGCGGGTTTGGGCGGCGAGAGCCTGCCGGATCTGAACGGCCCGTTCCTGCTGTTCGGCGCGGTCGGCGGGCTGGCCCAGATCCTCGCCACGGTGGCGCTCTTGAGCGCGTTCCAGTACCACAACTTCGCGGTCGGCACGACCTACTCAAAGACCGAGACCGTCCAGACCGCGATCGTCGGCATCCTGCTCCTGGGCGAAGGGCTCAGCCTGGGCGCGCTGCTCGGCATTCTGATCAGCTTGAGCGGGGTGATCGCGATCTCCGCCGCCAAGCAGAAGACCAGCACGCGCGGCATCCTCCTGGCCTGGACCGAGAAGCCGGCCTTGATCGGCCTTGCCTCGGGCGGCCTGTTCGGCATCTCGGCGGTCTGCTATCGGGCCGCCTCGCTGTCTCTGGAAAGCGGCGACTTCCTGATCCGCGCCGGCTTCACTCTGCTCTGCGTGCTGGTTTTCCAGACACTGGTCATGGCGGCCTATCTGGCACTGAAGGACCCGGAGCAGATCCTCCAAGTGCTGCGGGAATGGCGCTGGACCATCTGGGTCGGGCTCACCGGCATGCTGGGCTCGGCCGGCTGGTTCACAGCCATGACCTTGCAGAACGCCGCCTATGTGCGGGCACTCGGCCAAATCGAGCTGGTCTTCACCTTCATTGCCTCGGTTTTCTTCTTCAAGGAGCGCACCAGCCGGGTCGAGGTCGCCGGCATCCTGCTAGTGGTCGGTGGCATCCTGCTGTTGCTCTTGACCTGAGCGCGCCATTGCCCGGGGCTGGGAAAGGCGCGTAGTCTTTCTCGGGTCATGGCAAGGAGGGCGCGGGCGATGGCAGGTCTGGACGGCGTCGGCGAGGGCTCGGTCAGGACCATGTCCTCGCGCTATTACCAGGATCCGGAGGTCTTCGAGCGGGAGAAGGAGAAAATCTTCTACCGCACCTGGCAGTTCGTCGCCCACGTTTCGGCGCTGCCGGACCCGGGCAGCTTTCTGACCGCCCAGATCGCCGACGAGAGCCTCTTGGTCGCGCGCGGCCAGGACGGCGAAATCCGCGCCTTCTACAACGTCTGCCGCCATCGGGCCCACCGGGTGGCCGAGGGCGCCGGCAGCTGCCGTTCCTTTGTGTGCCCCTACCACGCCTGGGGCTACGACCTGGAGGGCCGGCTCATCGCCGCGCCCAAGACCGAGCAGGTCGCCGGCTTCGACAAGACCGCCGTGCGCCTGCGCCCGGTTCGGCTCGAAGTCTTCTGCGGTCTGATCTTCGTGAATCTGGACGACCAGGCGCCGGCGATGGACGCGCTCTATCCGGGGCTCGCCGAAGAGATCCTGGCCGCCAAGCCGCGAATCGCCCATATGGTGCCGGTCTTCGAGGACGTGATCGGCCACGACTGCAACTGGAAGGTTTCGGTCGAGAACTTCTCCGAGTGCTACCACTGCCCGGTGGTCCACAAGTATGTCATCGCCAACCTCTATGCCGCCGAGGGCTACCGCATCGCAATCGACGGTGGCGTCGTGCGCCACAGCGCGGTGCGCCGCCAGGAGCGGGAGGTCCACGGCGATCTCCTCATCTGGTTCCTCTGGCCCAACCTGGCGATTGAGATCTTTCCCATGCACAGGTCCCTATCGGTCCGCCACTTCCGGGTCGAGGGCCCGCGCCGGGCGAGCTACGCCTACCTCTGGTACGCCGACCCCGACCTTTCCGGGGCCGCGACCGAAGAGGTGCGGGACATCGGCCGCAAGTACCGCACCACAAACGGCGCCGAAGACGCCCGCCTGGTCGCCTCGGTTCAGAAGGGTCTGGAGAGCCGGGCCTACGACCGGGGCCAGCTGGTCATCACCCCCGAGGTGACCTACCAAAGCGAGCACGCCGTCGCCCACTTCCAAGCGCTCTACTTGGCGGCGCTGGAGGGCTCTGGCTAAGATCCCCGCGACAACGATTCGAGAGATCACCATGACCGATACCGCCGTGCCGCTTAGCAAGGTGCGCAAGAACGCCTTTGCCGGGGCGATCGGCAATGTCATGGAGTGGTACGACTTCGCCGCCTATGCCTATATGGCGCCGATCATCTCCAGGCTGTTCTTCCCATCCGACGACGATTTCACCTCCCTGCTGGCGACCTACGGCGCGTTTGCCGCCGGCTATCTTTCCCGGCCTCTGGGCGCGCTGGCCTTCGGCCACATCGGCGACAAGACGGGGCGCAAGATCGTGCTCGTGCTGTCGGTCACGCTGATGGGCGTCGCCACGGTCTCGATCGGCCTGCTGCCCACCGTCGCCCAGGCCGGGCCGGTCGCCGCCGTTTTCCTGGTGCTGCTGCGGGTGCTCCAGGGTTTCTCGGTCGGCGGCGAGTACACCGGCTCGAGCACTTTCGTTGTGGAGCACGCGCCCGGCGACCGGCGCGCCTTCTACGCCAGCTGGATCGTCTGCGGCGCGGCCGGCGGCTTCCTGCTCGGCTCGGGCGTTTCGACCCTCTTGAACAATTTCTTGGCCGATAGCGACCTGCAGGATTGGGCCTGGCGCGTGCCTTTCCTCTCGGGCGCCTTGATCGCCGTGGTCGCCCTGGTGCTGCGCCGCCACATCGAGGAGCCGCCGGCGCCCGAGTACGAGGAGGACTACCAGCGCTCGCCGGTCATCCTCGCCTTCACCGACCATTGGCGCGACATGCTGCGGGTCATGGGGCTGGCGCTCGCGGTCAACGTGGGCTTCTACATGATGTTCGTCTACGCGGTCGGCTATCTGACCGACCGCATGCACGTCTCGACCGCCAGCGCCCTGGACATCAACACCTTTTGCATGATCGTCCTGACCCTGCTGCCTCTGCCGATCGCGCTTTTGGCCGACAAGGTCGGCCGCAAGCCGATCCTGCTGAGCGGCGCCATCGGGATGATCCTCCTGTCCTGGCCGCTGTTCTGGCTCATGCACCACCAGAACCTGAGCCTGATCCTGCTCGGCCAGCTCGGCTTCGCGATCCTCTTCAGTTGGATCTATGCCGCCAACCCTGCGGCCCAGGCGGAGATCCTGTCTCGCCGGGTCCGGGTTTCGGTGCTCTCGATCGGCTACAACATCTGTCTCTCGGTGTTCGGCGGCACCACGCCATTGGTCGCGACCTATCTGGTCGAGCGCACGTCCGACGACTTCGCCCCGGTCTACTACTTGATGGGACTCTCGGTGCTAAGCCTGATCGCCGTGCTTTCGATTCCGGAAACCGGGGGCAAACCCTTGCGAAAGTAGCCGACGCCTATTGGATACCCGCCGCGCGGGCCATGTCGTCCCAGAACATTTTTTCGTAGGCCTGGAACAGGCGGGCTTGGCGGCGCAAGGACTCCGGATCCTCGCCGTGGGCCAGGCCCGCTTCGATCACCGGCAGGGCCTCGGGCGCGAAGGAGGGCAGCTCGGCGAAGCCGTCGACAAAGCCGGTGTCCTCGCGCGCGCAGCCGTAGTGGGCGCGCAGGCCCTCGCCCATCTTGGCGCAGTTGGCGCCCCAGGCGGCGAAGTTGACCAGCATGCCGCACATGATCTGGGCCGCCGTGCCGTGGCTGCTGAGCCACAAAAGGTAGGTGCCATAGGCAAAGCCCCGCGCGGTCGGCTCGTAGGCCTTGAGGTCGGCCTCGCTCATCTGGAGTTTCTTGGCGAGCGTCACGATACCCTCTTGGGCGGCGAACTCGCCCGACAGCACGTCCCGGAAAAAACCGGCGAAGGGCTTGTCGCCGAAGCGGTGAATCATCAGAGCGACCGAGCGGGCGTCGCTGTCGGCCAGGTGATACTGGGTGCCGACGAAGGCCTGCAGGCCGGCGAGCGGGCAATCGCCGGCGACCACCGCGGCGACGTAGGGGTGGGCGCGCAGGGCCGCCTCGACCTCTTCAAGGTCCTGTTCCACGAGGCGAACCAGCTGTTCGGCGCTGGTCATGGCATCTCCTTTTGAAAGAGCGAGGGATAGGCAAAGAGGCCCGGCGCGCCTCCGGTGTGAAGGAAAACCACGCGCTGGCCGCGGCCGAACTGGCCTTGCTCCACCAGGTCGATCAGGCCGGCCATGGCCTTGCCCGTATAGACCGGGTCGAGCAGCAGCCCTTCCTCGCGGGCCAGCAAGGTGACCGCCCGGACCATGGCCTCGTTGGGAAGGCCGTAGCCGGGGCTTCCGTAACCCTGGCGCAGATCGAGCGCCGCCTCAAGAGGCGCCTTTTCCTGACCCAGCATATCGAGGGTGTCGGCCGCGACCTCGCTCACCTTGGCGTGCAGGGCGTCCCAGTCGTCGTCAATATCGATGCCGATCACGGCGGTCTCGGCCTCGGCCAGCAGCATGCCTGCGATCAGCCCCGCCTGGGTGCCGCCGCTGCCCGAGGCGTGGAGCACGGCGTCGAAAGCGAGGCCCATGTCCGCGGCCTGCTCCTGGATCTCGAGCGCGCAGGCCGCGAAGCCGAGCGCGCCCATGGCGTAGGAAGCGCCGGCCGGCACCACATAGGGCTTACGACCTTCGTCCTTGAGCTTTTCGGCCAGCTCGGCCATGCCGGCCTCCCGGTCGAAGGGCCCGGGCGGCTGGAGGTGCAGGCGCGCACCCAGAAGCCGGTCGAGCAATAGATTGCCGCTTACTTCGTAAGCCGGCTCCCGGTCCGGTACCGCGCGGTTCAAGACCAGCTCGCAGGCCAGACCCAGCTTGGCGCAGGCCGCCGCGGTCTGCCGGCAATGGTTCGACTGCAGCCCGCCCGCCGTGATCACCGTGTCTGCCCCTTGGGCCAGCGCATGGCCGAGCGCGAACTCCAGCTTGCGGGTCTTGTTACCGCCGAATGCCAAGCCCGTGCAATCGTCCCGCTTGACGAAAATCTCCGGCCCACCGAGCGCGGCGGTCAGACGCGGCAAGGGTTCGATCGGGGTGGGCAGATGGGCGAGCGGGGTGCGGGGGAAGGCGGAGAGGGGCATGGGGGAGATCAATTTTCCTCGAAGCGATCCAGGGTCATGTCTATCAAGCTGAGGTCAAGGGGGTCGCCCAACTCGTTTGAAAGGTCACGCGCCGACTGGAGATCTTCAATCGCGCCCTTGGTGTCACCGAGCAGACCTTTTAGTGCGCCACGATTGGCAAATGCTTTTACCACAAGTCGAGTCGAGAGATCATCTTGCGCGACCACAGCCCCAAAGTCCTCGATCGCGCCGCCCGTGTCGTCGAACTCGGCTCTCGTTTCGCCGCGACGAATGAGAGCGTTGGCTACACGGTGGCTCGGCGCACTCGGCATTTCGACGACCGCCGTGAAATCCTCGGTGGCCCCTTCTACATCGCCAATTTCGCTCTTCCTATCGCCACGAAGAAGCAAAGCCTGGGCAACTCGATCGCAAGGGGCACCGACCTGCTCGATCACCGCGCTATAGTCCTGGAGAGCCTCTTGTGTGTTGCCATGTCGAAAATTCTTGTTTCCGCGGTGTAAGACAGCTCCCAACACGAGATCTTGTACGGAATCATCTTGCTCAATAACCGCACGCCACGATGATTCGAACTTCCGTCCGAAAAGCGGCCGATCCTTGCCGAACAAGGGAAGCGCGCAAGCGATGAGGCACTCTGTTGGGCCATCCACGAGATCGATATCGGCCAAAGGTGCACAGGCGGCCAGGAGCGTGGCGAAGCCTCGGTCATGTTCAATGGGGCAGGCGATTTGGCCGGCAAGTCGCCAGGTTATGTTCGTCGCTTCGACTCTCATGAGGTCTAGATGCGTGTTCGCGAACCAACGACGTGCCGCCCAATGGCGAAGATCCGGCCCCAAACTTGGATAGGGGGCATCTTCCAGAACCAAGGCGTTGATGAGGCCTTGAAAAGTGTCGACGGCTAGGTCGCCGAACAACTGGTCTCGGATTAACATCCAGCTAACTTCGTCAAGGCGGGGCAAGCACGAAAGGCGAACCGCAAAGACCAACTCTTGGGACGAAAGTGTCGGTAACAGCTGGTCGAGCGGGGTGTCCGGCAATGGCTCACCGCCGAAAGGCAGTAGCTCATAGATCTCGGCCGCATCGCAGTTCTCAACTAGATCCATGGCACGCGAATAGGCTTCGTCTCGGCCTTTTCGATCGACCGGGCCGGGATGTTGGATGCCCAGAAAAATGTGCGTTTCGGATGAGACCTCCAACCGGTTGGCCAGATCCTCAAGGACCGAAATCTCGATGTGCAGGCAGGGCGATGCCTCCCAAGCATCCAGAATCAGCACAATCGGGCGTTCGCTTAGGTGCCAGGCTGCAGTCGTCAGATCCCGGGCCTGCTCCTCGTTGAGCCGGGCGAACGGCAAATCGCCGTCTTCCTTGTCATAGGGTAAAGTCGCCAATTCGTGAAACGCCGCTTCCACTATCTTTTGGATAGCCTCTGGGGATGTAGGCGCCGCGTTGTCGACGTCTTCGAGGAGCTGGCCCACCGCACGAACCGAAGAGGATGTCACATAACCGGTTTGTCGCTCCCACACGCTCTGGGCCTGCGCGCGCAGGGTGCTGTCCGACAGCCATCGTCCGTAAAGATCCGCCGCCGCGTACAGCAAATGACTCGACTCCGCACCCTTGCTTTCGTGGTACCCGACCAGCACCCCCTCTTCCGTCAGGCGACGGGCGACCTCGATCAGCGTCCAGGTCTTGCCCATGGTCGGCCGCGCCACCACCGCCGTCAGGCCCGGCTGCCGCGCCCGGGCCATGAGGTGCGCGATGTGGGGCTCGCGCCCGAAGAGTTTGTTCTTCTTGAAGGGCTCCGCCATGGCTTCCCGCCTGGTGTCATCCACACCAGGAACTATAGGTGAGCCGCCCGCGCTCTACCACGGGAAAGCCTTTGCGCGGGCGCCTGCGTGCACCCAGAATGCCGTCCCATGACGCCCGATGTGGAAACCCTCGTGATCGGCGCCGGGGCGGTTGGTCTCGCCTGCGCGAAGGCCTTGGCGGCGGCGGGCCAGGAAGTGCTGGTGCTGGAGGCGGCGGACATCATCGGGGCCGGGGTCTCCTCGCGCAACAGCGAGGTCATCCATGCCGGGCTCTACTACCAGCCGGGCAGCTTTCGGGCGCGCTTTTGTGTTGCCGGCAAGAAGGCGCTCTATCGCTTCTGCGCGGAGAACGGGGTCGCGGTCAAACGGTCCGGCAAGCTGGTGGTGGCGACTCGGGCCGCCGAGATCCCACGCTTGAAAGCGCTGGCCGAGAATGCGCGCGCCAACGGGGTCGACGACCTGACCCTGCTAACCGGCGCCGAGGCCCGGGCGCTGGAGCCGCAGTTGGCCTGCGAGGCGGCGCTGCTGTCGCCGTCGACCGGCGTGTTCGACAGCCACGGCTACATGCTGGCCCTGCAGGGGCACCTGGAACACCACGGCGGGCAGGTCGTGCTCAACAGCAAGGTGACCGATGCCCGGCCGACCGCCGAGGGCCTCTTTCGGGTCGAGACCGAGGGGGCCGCGTTGACCTGCCGGCGCCTGGTCAACGCAGCCGGCCTGGGGGCGAGCGAGATCGGCGCCAGGCTGCACCGGGAGGGGCCCTACCGCGCCCCCCAGACATACCCAGCCAAGGGCCACTGGTTCCAGGCGACCGGTGCCGCGCCCTTCAAGCACTTGATCTATCCCCTGCCGGACGGCGCTTGGCTCGGCCTACATCTCACCATCGACGTGGCCGGCCGGGTGCGCCTTGGCCCGGACCTTGAGTGGGTCGAGGGGATCGACTACCGCTTCGAGGACCCGGCGGGTGCTCGGCGCGCCACCTTCTTGCGCGAGGTGCGGCGCTATTGGCCCGATTTGCCCGAAGATGCCCTGGTGCCCGACACCACCGGCATCCGCCCGAAGATTTACCGAAAGGGCGAACCGGTGGCCGATTTCGCGGTGCACGGTCCGGCCGAGCACGGCCTGGCGAACCTGGTCGGCCTCTACGGCATCGAGAGCCCGGGGCTGACCGCGTCGCTTGCGATCGGGGAACATGTGGCGGGGCTGCTCCGGGACGGCTAGGTGCCGTGCGGTGGGTCCTTGTCGGTCCCCCTGGCGGTCACCTCTGCGATCATGCGCATGTGGGCCAGCAGGTTGGCGCCGACCGGCCTTGCGCCTTCGGGCAGATAGGACTCGGCGGTCCGAAAAGCCTCGGTCATCGACTCGGCCGGTAGAACGTTTCGCTTGCGTAAGGTGCCGAGCGTCACCGCTAGGAGAGAGGCCAAGGCGATCAGCTGGGCGCTGGTGACGGTCCAAAGCTCCATGTCTTCCATGTGCAATTCCTTTCAATCCGCTTTCAATTACAAGAATATCCGACCCCTACGCCTGCGCCAAACGCACGTTGTGGCTGGCGATCTTGGCGGAGAGATCCAGGCCGATCGCGGCCTGCAGGGCGCCGACCACCTCGGGGCGCCGCTTCTTCAGCTTGTCGAGCTCACTGCAGCGCCACACCAGGCAGCGCAGGGGCTCAGTCGCGACCACCGTGGCGGTCGACCGGTCGCCGGTCAGATAGGAGATCTCGCCGACGAACTTGCCGGGCCCGATCTGGGTCACGACGTGATCGCCCAGCAACACGGCCGCCTGGCCCGAGGCGATCAGGTACATGGAGTTTAGATGGATGCCCTGGCGCACCAGGCAATCCTCGGGTTTGAGGTCGCGCCACTGGCCCCGGCGCAGCAGCTTGCGCACCAAGACCGGGTCGACCGCGCCGAAGGTGCTCTCCTTCAGGCGTTTTTCCTCCTCGGTCAGGCGCATCAGGTGGCGCTCGCTGATCAGCCAGATCGAGTGCACCACGTTGATCGCGATGAAGGTGGCGGCCCAAATCACCACGATCCAGCGCGGGTCAGGCAAGGCCCGATAGGCGGCGTAGCCCATGGCCAGGTTGGCCAGGATCGAAAGACAGCGCAGCCACAGGATATCGCGCACCAAAAAGGCGACCGCGCTGAGCCCGAAGCCGGCATGGATCAGGGCGTCGGTCAGGGGCGCGCCGCCGTAGGGTTCCATCATCATCGCGTCTTGCTCCCGGGACTGGAGGTGCCCGGAGCATAGACCAATTCGCGACGGCGTTCCGATCAGACCGGCGTGATCGAGTAGATCAGCTCGCCGCGAAACTTGCCTTGGTCGGGCTGCCAGGGAAAGTAAATGACCCACTGAAGATGGAGCTTGGCGCCGATATCGTCGAAGCCGGCGAAGGGCTTGATCAGTGTGCCGGTCATGTTGACCACGTCGAGCACCCCCTGCGGGCCGATGACCAGGGCCTGGGGGACCCATTCCATGTTCTCGATGGCGCCCAGAAAGACCCGGTAAAACTGAGCGGCTTCCCCGTAGCCCTGCCAGCGCTGGCCGGCGAAGTCTAAGTCCATCACGCAGTCCTCGGTGAAAACGCTCAACATGGTCTTCATCTGGGCCTGGAACACCGCTTCGGTGAAGGGCTTGAACAAGACCTCCTCGGCCTGAACGTGGATCAGCCAGGCGCGGCGCACAGCATCGTAGCTTTCGGGCGTGACGTCCCAGGTGATTGGCTGACCCTCAAATCGCGGATCGGCCAGCAGCTCGGCGACGGGATCGGCGGTCATCGGCTCTCCTTTAGCTCGCGGGGGCAGGCTAGCACGCGCGGGCCGCGCCTATACAGCGGCTCGAGTTTCCTAGGCCTCGGTATGATTTCTCCGGCGTCTCGGGGGTCGCGCTTTCGCGCCGGGCGCTGCCTCAAGCGCGATTGAACAGCCTTCGGGACAGCTCCTCCCCGGTGCAATCGCGTACGTCATAGCGGGGCAGGAGGTAGGGATTGGTCAGGCCGCGAACCTGACCCTGGCGCGTGGAGCAAGCGCGCTTATAGCCCGAAGCCTTGACCCGGCGCACGGTGGCTGGGCAAAAGTCCCCATAGGGATAGGCGAAACTGGTCACGGGCGTGCCGGTCATCTCCTCAAGCGCCGCCTTGCCGCCCTCGATCTCGGCTTCCCGGTGGTCCTCGTCGTGCCGTGGCAGGCTCGGGTGGGAGACCGTGTGGCCGCCGACTTCGATCAAGCCGCCCTCGGCGAGCTCACGCAGCTGGCGCGCGGTCATTGTGTCCAGTCCGTCACCGGAGTCCACAGGGTCGCCCGCCCAAGCTCTGATCCCCGCCAGATGCCTCTGCTGATCCGCAGCCTTGAGCGGCTGCAGCAAGGACCAGACACGATGATACAACTCGATTCGGCTTCCCGGCCGTGCTTGCCAAACTCTCACGGCGCGGTCCCGCGCGCGGTCGGACGGGCTGTAGTGGACGGCATCATTGAGCTCGAAACGGTGGACCTCGCCGCCTTGGGTGAGCTCAAGCGTTGGCGGCAGGGTCCCTGGGCGCAGCAGCAGGGCGGCAAGCTCCTCCCACCAGAAGCTCCGGCCAGAGTCCATGGTGCCGCTGACCACAAAGACCGTTGCCGGCACGGCGTGTTTTTCCAGCAAGGGCCGGGCCTTCTCGAAGTTGTCCAGGTAGCCGTCGTCCATGGTGATCGCGACGGCGCCCTTGAAAGGCGCGCCGTGGTTGGATGTTTTCGTGAAGTGGTCGAGACGAACCGCTCGACCGAAACGTCGGATCACCTCGAGATGCTCTTCGAAATGCCGTGGCGTTACGCTGAGGCCCCAGGGGTCCAGCTCGGGTTCGGCCACCCGGTGATAGCACAGTATGATGCCGCCGGGCGCCAGGGCATCAATCGCGCGCCGTCCGTAACGCCTTAACCTCGTCGTACCGCGGAGTCTCATAACGACAGGATCTCACCGCGCGGCCCCGTTGCCGCCGAACGATCCGAGCCGGCGCGGATCAGCGCCTCGGTCAGGTGCATGCCGCTGTAAGGATCCATCATCATCGCGTCTTACTCCCAAAGCGGGGGAACCTGCAGCATAGCGCAGATTCAGATGACGTACGTGGCTAGAACGCGACCGGTTGCCGCGCAGTCAGGATACCGGAGTCCTTGATCACCTCTACAATCCCGTCGCTGCCCTGGAGCGGTGCCATGACATGCACGCCCGCTCCGCCCGTCATTCGTTCGTGCGCGCGGGTCTTTCGAATGATTTTGCTCCCGCTGGAAACCGTCGCTCCAATCGGCCATGATGACCTGATCACGCTGCCTCAAACAACAGCTTGAAAGACCTGGCTCAACTCACCAGAGACTGTAAGTCGCCCAACTCACCTACACCGCGCCTTGGACACGGTCCCGTGAATGACATCCATCAGAGACTCATATGCGTTTGATTCGATCTAGGGATCTCGCTGATCTTACATTGCTTCTTGCTTTGTTTCCGAGCGCTTGGCTTCTCCCGGAAAGACACTGGGGGCAATGGACACGTTTCCTTGGCCGGTTGCATGTACGTTTTTTGGGCCAGCGTGGGATGCATCTACAATCCCTTTTGGAAGAGAATTTTGGCCTAAGTCCTCTCGACCTCGAAATTGAGTTCCGAGACTACAATTATCGAGAACTCTTGGCGTACCTCCGTGAACATAGTCCGTCGCCCTGGAAACCGGAAATTGAGGTATTTGGCCAGAGTCACATAGACACCGGTCTAGAGAGGGGAAAAGGGGTCCTTCTTTGGGTGTGCCCGCTTCTCCATAGTGATCTGGTATCTAAGAAAGGGCTTCATGAAGCCGGATACCGTGTAAATCATCTCAGCGAATTGGGGCATGGCGGGTCCGATACTCGGTTTGGCATTCGGTACTTGAACCCGATTAAAACCAGTATCGAAGAACGATACTGCGAACGAATTGTAATGGGATTGGGCGGAAAAGGACAGGCGGTGCGGCAACTGATCGAGCGCTTAGAAGGGAATCAGATCGTGTCTATTACTGCGCTTCAAAAGGGCCGCCGTGTCGCCGAACGACCATTTTTGGGCGGCATCTTGCGGCTGGCGAAGGGAGGTCCAAGCATCGCCTCAGTTGCTGGCGCTACCTTGCTGCCGGTTTTCACGGTGACCACCAACAGGGGCAGGCACCAGGTCTACATAGAACCACCATTAACTTCGGAGGCTGAACGCCCGGAGGACGCTGAGGAGGAAATTGTTTCTCAATACGCAAGAATACTGGAGAAATACATACGCAAGCATCCCGCAGCGTGGAGAGGCTGGCTTGGGTCGCCAAACTACTGGCGATTGGTTTCGTGATCCGCCACCGCTGTACGGCCAAGAGAAAGGACCTTTGGCAAAGGATCAGTGACAACCTGCAGGATGGACTGCAAGTTTGATCTGGTTAGCCGAGGCAACACATGCCAAGGGCGCCGGACGAGCTCACCTGTCAGAAAGTAAGGACCGTGACGGTATCCATCATTTAAACCAATTCGATCACCTTGCGCCGCGCGGATGCCGAGCGCGACGAAATTGACGCCTTGCCACAATGACGCCGAAAGCGTGTACCAGAAGCGCGGATTGCATTCGAAAACAGTGATCGCGCCGTCGTCTCCGAGGCGCGTGTCGATGTTCGCAACGCCGGAATAGTTAGCGGCCTTCACTATCTTACGCCCAATATCGAGCACCTCAGGGTGGTCTATGGTCTCCAACCGCCCGGCGCCACCTATCGTCGTCTCCCAAAGATACAGGGTCCAGGCCAAGACTTCGCCGTCGACGGCCAGCACATTGAGGCTGATATCCCGACCGGATACGAATCTCTGAGCAATCAAAGGCAGCGCGTTGTAGGAGTTGGGCCGCGAAAGGTAGCGTTCGAGCGCCGAAAGATCATCCACCAGTACCATGCCGTGGCCTGATTCACCTCTGAGCGGCTTTATAAGAAACGGAAACCCCAGCGCTTCAAGCTCTTTCCGGTCGAGGGCCTCGATCCTTTCAAGGATAATCGTCTCAGGATGCGGCAAGCCGTGTTGTGCCATGAAACGCGCGAACTGCCATTTATCGTCCAGCCCGACCAGCACATTCACCGAGCTACAGGGAAAGATGATCACGCCATCCAAAGAATTGCCTGCCTCCGCAAGAAAGGCGTTGGCCGCAACGTCGACAGGGACAAGTGCCTCAATCTCACCCTTGCCGATGATGTCCTTGAGATCGCTCAGACCTTGAGTCAGACCTTCAGGTGATACTGAGAAGTCAAGTGCCGCATAGCTCTGAACGTAGCGGGAATAGCGCATCGGGCTGTTGGGGGCGCGCCCAACAGCAAAGATGTTGGCGCCCATTGCCGCCAAGCTGTAGGCCACCTTGAGCGCCAGCGAATCGGATTCGAACAGAAGCAAGACATTCAAGGCTGAAGGGCCCTAACTATTGGTACCGGCACTGCTAGAGCTCTTCGAAGTTTTAAGCCTTTCATTGAAAAGCGAAAATGGAAAGACTGCCGCCAGAATCGAAATCGTATCACCACGATGCTGTGGATGAGCGTTGCGCCTGCCTTATGAAAAGCGCGGATTGAAGGCCAACTGTTGTGCCACACCACCGCATAGGCGCGCGTAAATCCCCGTTGAAAGAGTATTCTGAAGACGCTATCGAGCAATGAGCTACCTAGATTGCGGTCCCGCAGTTCCGGTGCAACCAAGAACCGGTTGACGAGCACGTCATGAGATTTGAGCCTCTCCGGCAATGCGATGTCCCGATAGGCGTTGGCCGGATGGCAAGCGACATAGCAGGCGAGCCTGTCGCTTTCCCATATGCCGTACAAGGTAGCCTGGGAACAATTTTTATCCGAACGCCCAGAGATCGCCGCGAAATGTGATGTCGCCGGGTCGCATGCCGTAACTTCACGCACCTTGGCGCATTTCGGCGGCAAGAGGCTCGTAAGATCGATGATATTAATTCTTGAGAAACTGAATTCATCGCACGTCGATTTAACCAAGATCTTTATCGATTCCTTAAATGGCGCAAAAAGCCGGCGCATCTGGGAGTCAATCCTTTGTCGCTACTCGCGCGCGGAGATGATTACGCAATCTAGTGTAATCACGTTAAGGTCGCATATAGAGCGACCACAATGATAAGAAGGATCTTGAAGCAATCTGCTTTGTGTTTTCTTAAACCTTCGAAGTTCATGGGAAATGATGATCAAACGGGCGGGGCCAAGATACCCAGCGGCGTCAAAGCGTCAACGAAGGTGACTTTGGAGGAATGGCGGGTTGACCGTTTGTGGGCGAGCTGAGACCTGCGCCGCCGTCCTGCGCGCAATCTCTAGACCGCGACCGGCTGGCGGCTGGTCAGAATGCCGGAGTCCTCGATCACCGCGGCGATCGCGTCGCTGCCCTGGAGCGGCGCCATGAGGTGGACGCCGGAAATCCCCGGGATCTCGGCCAGCTCTTGAATTAGCTCCACGCAGATGCGCCGACCCTCGGCCGCCGGATCGGCGGCCTGCTCCAGGCGGGTGATCAGCGCTTCGGGCACGGTGACGCCGTGCAGGTTGTCGTTCATCCAGCGCGCCGAGCGGGCCGAGGCGATCGGCCCGATGCCGGCGATGATCTTGAGCCGCTCGGGAATTCCGGCATCGGCCAGGCGCGCGAAGTAGCGGCGGGCGATCGCCGGGTCGAAGCAGAACTGGGTCTGGGCGAAGTCGGCACCGGCCGCGATCTTGCTCTCCAGGCCCGTAGGCTGCCATTCGGCCGGCGGATCGAAGGGGGTGTCGGCGGCGCCGATGAAGAGCCGCGGCGGGGTCGCGATCGCCCGGCCCGAAGGCAGCACCCCCTCGTCGCGCATGGCGCGCGCCAAGCCCATGACGCCGCGGGAATCGAAATCGTAGACCCCGGTTGCCTCGGGCTGGTCGCCGCTCTCGGGCAGGTCGCCGTGGAGCACCAGAATATTGCGCACGCCCTGGGCCGCGGCGCCGATCAGATCGCCGGCCAGGGCGATGCGGTTGCGGTCCCGGCAGGTGGTCTGGAGCACCGGCTCGATGCCTTCCTGGACCAAGAGCGCAGCACCGGCGAAGCTCGACAGCGCGGCACGGGCGCCGGCCGCGTCGGTTAGGTTGACGGCATCGGCCAAGCCCTTGAGCGGCCGCGCCTTGGTGAGCAGCGCTTCGGGGTCGGCCGATAGCGGCGGGATGACCTCGGCCGTGACGGCAAAGCCACCGGCTGCCAGAAGCCGCTCGAGCCGGCTGGGCTGTTGGGACTGTGTCAAAGGCGCGCCTCCCCAAAGCTTGGCGGAAAAAGACAACGTTCTCTATAGGATAGGACACCCTATGTCCAGTTTCGGGGAGACCTGGGTCAAGGTTGCCGCAAGGACGCCGGATCGAAGGTCTCGACGACCTCCAGGATCTCGTCCATGAAGCGCTGCTCGCTGAAGGTCGCGCCGCGCCGGGCCACGTCGCGCTGCAGGGTCGCCTCGAGCGCCGTGTCGCTGAGCACACGGTCGATCTTTTCGACCGCGTCCTCGCTGGAATCGAAGATCACCCGCTCATCGCCGCCGACGATCTCTGGCGGGCCGCCGCTGTCGGGCACGAAGGTGATGCAGCCGGCGCGCTGCAGCTCGGCCGGGGCGATGCCGAAATGCTCGTCTTCCATGGCATGAATGCCGTAGCGGTGGCCGGCGATCAGGCGCACCAACTGGTCGCGGGGAACATCGTGGTGAAAACGGATCCACGGCTGGTGAGGACCCGCAAGGGCAGCTAGCCGCCGCATGTAGCGGTGCGAGTCCACATGCCCCACGATGGTGAGCGCGATATCATGGCCGCGCTCTCGAACCGCGGCCAGAATGCGCACGATCTGATCCTGGTTCTTCTCCGGAGATATGCGCCCGACCGTGACGAAGGCGCGCTTTCTTTGGTCGAACGGCACTTCGGGGAATCCCCCGGGCACTGGCGGATAGAGGGTGCGGGGTCGGGTGCCGTAACAGTCTTCGAACCTGCGGCCGGTCCAATCGGAGTTGGCGAGGCTCAAGTTGCACGCGACCCGCGCGCGATCGTAGCCGGACAGCCAAGCGCCAGATGTACGATAGGCCTTTACCAGTGGCGCGGCATGATACCAGCGATGTTCCACATCGGGGCGCGGCCAAAAGGCCCATGGAAAGTGGATGTACTGGATTGCCGGGCCGCCGATGTCGATCTCGTTCATGGCGCCGATCACCACATCAAAGCCCTCGGCGGTATTGAGCTTCTTCGCCTGACGATAGAGGATCTGGTGGCTCAGGTGTGCCAGCGGCACCGGGATCAAGGAGAGTGTCCGCCTAAGGACCGGATCGACGGTAAAGTAGCGAAAGTCATCTTGCTTTAGAGCCGTGCCGAAGTTTCGATTGGTGACGCCAACGTCCGCGGGATGCCACGTCAGGATCGAGACCTCATGGCGCTTGGCCAGCGCTTGCAATATCCAGGCGGCCACACAACTGCCGCCGCCGGTGTGATTCAGATCGTGGGGGACCAGCAGTATCTTTTTCATTCGCCGGGACCAGGAGCAACTTGAAGAGGCGCTGTGACTGGCCGCCATTGAGGAGGGTCCGGCAAGGGACAGGGTGGAGGCGTCCGCGCGGCTGGTGCTTGCTTCGTCCGTAATGTATCATCCTCAACGCGAACCTGCCAATCCCTGAAACAATCGACTCCTAGGATGGGAAAAGACAAATGATCAGGGACTTTCAGTACTCTCAAACCCTGCGAAGCAAGATTCGTCAACGAATCAAGGATGAAATTTTGCCTCGAATCGTCGACACCAAGATTGACATGTACCTGCGCACGAACGACGAGATCAGCTCAGATCCAATTCTTCACGGCGCTCACGAACCTGTTGTGCAGTCTCTCTTGCAATTTTTGGCAGAAGACTACAAAGATTTCTTCTCGGATATCGGCGCCAACGTTGGCCTTTCCTCGGTGCACTGTGGCGATCGTTTCGCACGGGTCGACTGCGTTGAGCCGAATCAGCTGATCGCCGCGGTCTTGTCCAGCAACCTGGCGCTCAACCTTCAGCGCGCGGATTACCATGTGCACAAGGTGGGACTCGCCGCGCGGTCCGGCGGCGCGGAACTATTGGTTCCGCCGCACAATTTTGGCGGTGGCTTCGTTCTAGAAGGCAACGACTACGATCTCGCCCTGCTCGCGGCCAAGGATCAGTTCGCGCGCTTTGACAGGGAGAACTACAAGACCCAGCAGGTCGACTTGGTCGACAGCGCTGAATGGCTGGCCGGGTTGTTCAAGACCTACCGGGAGAGCAACCTGACCACAGGCGTCGTGAAAGTAGATGCCGAGGGGTTCGAGCGCACCATCGTCCAATCAATCTTGGAGGTGCTTCCAGATGAATTTCGGGTGGTGATCGTTATCGAGAATTGGACGCCGGTGTTTGATCACACCCCCTACGCCAGCGCGCGCCACAATCTCACCTTCAAAGTCGTGCAGAAGAAACCGCCGGCCGAGGTTGGCCGGATCCGGCGTTCTCTTCGCTTCCTTCGGGCCCTGATCTCGGGGGTCAAATACAGCTTGGTCGAGCTGTCCGAAGCCGAAGGACGGCCGGACAACGTTGTCCTGTTCGTCGATCCGATCGGCAAGGAAAACTGAGCGCGCCGGTGGCGAGGACCCGGACAGAGGCCTTCGGTCTCTTGGCGCTCCACACTGCGGTGAACCAGGACTCCCCCCTTCGTCGAGGCAATCATTCCGCGTTTCCTTGTCTGTAGAGAGCTTGATCTCCGATGGCCGTTCGAGCGACGGCACTTGGGCGCATTCTGGAGTCAGCGCTGCAACGATCTGAAGATTGAGATGGTTCGGCTGAGGTTAGATCGAAGAATGCCACGACCTCAAAGATCTCGTCCACGAAGCGCTGCTCGCTGAAGGTCGTCCCGCGCCGGGCCACGTCCCGCTGCAGGGCCGTCACGCGCAGCGCTGCTGCTTCCAGAGCTGGATGTTCTCCAGGCTTTCCCAGCCGAAGGCCTCTTCGCTCGGGCCCTCGGCGGTGAGCTGCGCCAGCTTGGCCATGGCTTCCTCGAGGCTCGGCAGCTGGCCGGCCGGGATCCACCACATGACAAGGTTCGGCGTCTTGGGCGCTTCGAACCACTTGGTGCGCTTCTGGTAAACACGGCGGTGCACGGTGTTCCAGACGAAGTGCTCGAAGGCTTCCACGGTCTCCCAGACCGAGAGATTGACGATGAAGCGCGGGTCGTCCGAGACCCGGATCGAGGTGGCGTCGCCGCCCTCGTCGGTTAGGCGCCAGACGTAGCCGGGCGAGCGCTCGGCGATCCCGTTGATCTTGTCGAGCGCGGCCATGAAGTCGGCCAGGCGCGCGGAATCCAGCTCGTCCAGCGCGGTCGCCACGTTGAGCTCGGCCAGGTGCGTGTTGTCCGGTTGCTTCATAGCGACCTTATAGCCGAGCGGTCGACCGACGTCACTCCCCGGCGGCAACGGCTTGGACCGCATCGGCGCGCTGGGCCTGCTGGACGGCGGCGCAGATCTCGATCGCCTCGAGCACGTTGGCCAGCGCCCGGGGGCCGCCTTGGTGCTCGGCCGCATGCGGTCCGAAAAAGGCCTCGACCCGGTCCCGGCTGTTCAGGTCGCAGAAGGTCCAGGCGCGCCAAGGCAGCCAGGCCAGGTGCGAGCGCGGCAGGCGCTGGGTGATCGCCTCGTGGTTTGCGACGATCCAGTCGAACAGGACCTCCCGGTTGTCGGCCCGGTCGCCCTGATGGCGCAGCAGCCTACTGGCATCGCGCCGGGGAAAATCCGGGTCGAGAATCAGCTCCCAAACCCGTTGAACCAGGGCGGGGTTGGTCTGAAACGCGAGCGCGCGCAGGATGTGGTTGCGCAAAACCGCGTCGTCGCTGTCCTGAAGGCGCGCGATCAGAAACTCGGCGAAAGGCAGGCCGACCTCCTGCAGGCCGGCGATCAGGCCAGCGCGCAGCAGGTTGGGGTGAAGCACGTCCTGGCGAAACGCGCCGTCGCCGCCGTAGCCCACGGCGGCTTGGGCCAGGCGGCTCAGCTGGGCGTGGAGCGCCGGATCCTCGGCGTCGAGCGCCAGGAACCAAAGCAGTTCGGCCCGCAGCAGGGCCCGGTCGCTGTTCGCCTCCTCGCGCGCCAGGGCGGCATCGGAGAGGTCGAATTGGGCCAGGGTCGGGCGGTAGATGTCGCGCAGCAGCGCAAGCGCGGCCGGGCGCTGTTCGCGGGGCAGGATCAAGACCTTGAGTTCCCGCAGGTCCGCCATGGGCGCCCGGGCGACATCCCAATGGCGCGAGCGCGCGGCCTGGCGGGCCACGGCGATCAGACGCGAGGTGTCGACCAAGCCGGCTTCGTAGGCCGCGCCGACGCTGCCGACCAGGGCCAGCGCCTCGCTCGGCGCCAAACGCTCAAAGTCGGCGATCAAAGCGTCCCAGCCGGGTTCGGGCAGGGTGAAGGTGAGGTAGGCGGCGCCCTGTTCGTTCGGCAGGATCCAGGCCGGGCAGCTCTTGGTGTCCAAGGAAACCGTGGTCTCGGGCGCGCCCATCACCAGGCAGCGGCTGTGACGGGTCTCGTCGTCCGGGTAGGCCAAACAGAGCGGGATCGACCAACGCTGCCCGGCTTTGCCGTGGGAGCCGGGCGGCAGACCGCGCGACTGCTTGAGGGTGACCTCGGCGCCGCCGCTCGCGTCGCAGCGCCAATCCACCTGGACTCGCGGCGTGCCCGGCTGCTCGACAAAGGAGCGGAAAGCGCGCAGCACGTCCGGGTCTTGGGCGCTCTCGGACAGTGCCGCGAAGAAATCCTCCGCGGTCGCCACGCCGTGCCCATGGCGCGCCATGAAAAGGCGAACGCCGTCCCGGAAGGCTTCGCGGCCCAGGTACTGCTCGATCATGGCCAAGACGCTGCCGCCCTTGGTGTAGGTGATGATGTCGAAGGCGTTGGAGACATCGTGGTCGCTCTCGATCGGCTGGCGGATCTGCCGGGCGCTGCCCAGGCGGTCGCTCCACAGCGCCCGGTTGGTGCCGCGCACCGGCCCGCGGTTGTCGAACGCTTCCGGGCGCCAGGCGTGCACGACCCTATCGGCCATCCAGGTGGCGAAGGCCTCGTTGAGCCACAGGTCGTCCCACCAGGCCGGGGTGACCAGGTTGCCGAACCAGCTGTGCGCCAGCTCGTGGGCGTGAATGTAGGCGTAGCCGCGCAGCTGAAAGATCGAGGGCGCATCGCCGAACAGCACGAACTCCGGCCGGTAGAAGATCGCACCGGCGTTCTCCATGCCGCCGGGACCGAAGTTCTCGACGGCGACGATGTCGAGCTTGGCGTAGGGGTAGGGGCTCCCAAAGTAGTCTTCCAGAATCGCCAGCATCGCCGCGGTCTGCTCGAGCGCGTAGGCCAGCTGGCCGCCCTTGCCCTTGGCCGCGATGCCGCGCAGGGGCAGAGGCCGGGTGCGCTGGGCGTTGGGCGGGATCGGGTCCCACTCGACCACGTCGAAATCGCCCACCGCCAGCGCGATCAGATAGGTCGGCAAGGGCGCGGTAGTCTCGAAGACCACGCGCCGGCGCCCCTCGCCAAGCGCTTCGGTCTCGCGCTCCGGCGCGTTGGAGATGGCGATGTCGTCGCCGGCGACGGTAACCGCGATGTCGAAGGGTGTCTTGAAACGCGGCTCGTCGAAGGATGGGAAAGTGCGCCGGGCGCGCAGGGGCTGAAACTGCGTATAGGCATAGGCCCGGTTGTCCCGCGTGACTTGGAACAGCCCCTCCGGGGATTGGTTGAAAGGCGCCGAATAGTCGATCACCAAGCTGACGTCGCCGGGTCCGACCGGCCGCTCGGTCTGCAGCTTGGCGTAGCCGCTGTCGTCGATCTCTTGAAAGGTCGCGGGGACGGACGTGCCGTCGGCGGTCACAACAGAGGCCTGCTCGGCCGCCAAGTCACGGCCGTGGAGCCAAATCAGCCGAGTTGCCTGGTCGAGCGTCACGTCGATTTTGACCCGGCCCTGGAAGCGATCTTCCGACGGTATGACCGTTAGTTCGAGCTGGTAGTGGGTCGGGGTCGCGCCGGCCGGCAATTTGCCCGAGGGCACGCTCTCGGCCGCGCCCGCGCTCGACGCCGAAACGGCAAGCAGCAGGGCGAGCGAAATTGCCCAAGAAAGCCCATAGGGCTTAGCCAAACGGCCGCGCACCACCATACACCCCGGTGATCTAGAGGATTAGAACAGCCTTGAAATCTATCATTCGTGCTATGCACACGCTAGATAGAATAGACCAGGTGGGAATTGGGTATTCTGTCGCAGGAGCAATGCCGCCCAGCGGTCAGCCGAGCCAGGAAAAGGCCTTTTCAAGGAACTGCCAGCCGCCGGACCTTTGCCACTCGCCGTGGGCCATGATCACACGCTCGGGATCCCAGGCAAGCACCCGGTCGCGCGCCACACGGGCTTCGCGCCGCTTGAAGAACGACAGCCGCCACTCGAGCGGCGCGTAGCCGCGGCCCTCGACGATGCCCCAGAGGCCCGCAATCCAGCGCTGCCAGCCAGCCCAGTTGGCGCGCAGGAAGGCGTCGCTGAAGTTCTCCGACAGGTCCGCCAGGATGGCCGTGCGGGACTGCCGGTGGAAGAACACGATTTCGTCCATGAACGGCGAGCCCTTGAACCAGGCCTGATCGAACGCCTGGTTCCAGCCCGGTGGGGGCGAGTGCTCCAAGGGCGCTTCGAAGGAGAGATCGGCGCGTTTCTTGACGGTCGAGCCTGGGCCCCATAGCAGCGCTTCGGGGTAGGCCTGGTGCCACTCGGCGAGAAAGAGGTGATGGATCTTGCTGGGGCTCACCAAGTGCCGGGGCACGCCCAGGCGATCGATCTCGCCCTTAAGCGCGCGCGACAGGCCTACTGGCGACCAGACCCACAGGTCGCCACCCGCCAAGCGCGCGATCACGCTGCGCGTGGGATAGGGAAAGCCGTGAAAGTCGACGACCTCCCCCTCGGCGATCCAAAGCGTGTCGGCGACCGTCTCGAGCGCCATCCGAACCGCGTCAGCCGGTCTCGGCCAGCTCTTTCAGCTTGGAGCGCACGGCGCCGGGCTCGAGGGAGCCCAGATAGATCTCCGGGTTGGCCAGCATGTCCTCGAGGCGGGTCAGGAAGCCCTGTCCCACGGTCGACTCGAAGTCCATATCGCGCAGGATGCGCCTGAGCGCCGTGCGCCCGGCCATGAAGGCCTGCATCTGGGCCACGGTGTCCCGCGCGAGGCCCTCGCCGGTCTGCCAGTCCTCGTTATAGACCCCGCTGTCCTCCGGCACGTCCCAATAGTGCCATAGGCCCTCCTGGTCCCGGCTGATGGTCGGAAAGGCGAGCCATTGCTCGTTCCACCAAGCGGTGTCTTCCTCGGTCTTGGCGAAGGCAGCGAGCCGAAGCTGCTCCAGATGTTCGGCTGCCTTCTCGCTGTTGGTTTCGCCCATTGCGCGGGTTCCATTGTGGTGGCGACGATTGATTCGCCAACATTACATCGAACAGGACGACACCGACAGACCCAATTGCGCGGCTTGCCTCCGCTTTGCGCCGGTCCTAAAAGGCTCGTGACATCATCAGACCTCAGCGCGGGAGAGGACCAGTGCAGGTCCATTTCGAGACGAGCCAGGACGTGGTGCGGCGCCTTGCCCCCGAGGTGCCGGTCTACTGCGTGTGTCCGCGCATCCTGCAGGATGGCGCAGAGGCTTTTCTGGCCGGCTTTCCCGGCCGGGTGCTCTACGCGGTCAAGGCCAACCCCATGGCGGCCGTGCTGGACGGCCTCTATGCCGGCGGTCTGCGTCACTTCGACACCGCTTCTCTGAACGAGATCGCGCTGATCTCCGGGCGCTATCCCGAGGCTGGCTGCTACTTCATGCATCCGGTGAAAGGCTGGGACGCGATCCACGCGGCCTATCACCGCCACGGCGTGCGCCACTTCGTGGTCGACCATCAGGACGAGCTGGACAAGCACCGCCAGGTGCTCGGCGGCACGCCGGAGGACCTCGTCACCGTAGTGCGCCTGGCAACCGAGGGCGGCGACGCGCTCTTCGATCTCTCGGGCAAGTTCGGCGCCCAACCCGAGGAGGCGGCCCGGCTGCTGAGCCAGACGGCGGCCGGTGGCGGTCGGGTCGGCCTGGCCTTTCACGTGGGCTCCCAATGCACGGCGCCGGAAAGCTACGCCCGGGCCTTCGAACGGGTCCGCGAGGTGTTGGCGCGCGCGCCCGTCAGGCTCGATTGCCTGGACGTGGGTGGCGGCTTCCCGGTCTCCTACGGCAGCCCAGTGCCCAGCAACGAGCATTTTTTCCGCACCATCCGCGAGGGATTGGAGCGGCTCGCGCTGCCGACCGGCTGCGAGGTGCTGTGCGAACCGGGCCGGGCACTGGTCGCCCGGGGCATGTCCCTGATCACCCAGATCCATCGGCGCCGGGGCGACGCGCTGACCCTCAACGACGGCATCTACGGCAGTCTGCGCGGCGCCACCATCGGCATGCGCTATCCAAGCCGCCTGTTGCGGAGTGGCGGGCCGGTCGGCGGCGAAGAGCGGGCCTTCACGATCTATGGGCCGACCTGCGACGGTCTCGACGTGCTGCCCTACGAGATCGAGCTGCCGGCCGAGGCCGGGCCCGGCGACTGGATCGAATTCGGCCTGGTGGGCGCCTACACCAACACCTTGGTGAGCGGCTTCAATGGATTCCGGCCGGACATCGCAGTGACCGTGGAACAGGGATTCGCGCCAGCCCCGAGCGAGGCCGCCGCTGACATGGAGGAGGTTGCCCCATGAAGACCGTCTATAGCGACGCCCACCGGGGCCACGCGGGCGCCAAGGAGATGCATCTGGGCAAGTTGGTGCCGATCCACGAGATGCCGAGCCGAATCGACATGATCCTGGCTCGGCTCGCCGAGTCCGACCATCGTGAGCTGGTCGCGCCCAAATCCTTTTCCTTCGAGGCACTGACCCGCCTGCACAGCGTCGACTACGTGACCTTCCTGTCGGAGGCCTGGGACCTTTGGTCGGCCAATAGCGACGCGCCCTACGCCTTGCCCTACACCTCGGTCGCTCCGGGCATGCGCCTCAAGGTGCCCGAGACGATCGACGGCAAGCTGTCGCGCTACGCCTTCGACCTGGCGGCACCCTTCGTCGCCGGCACCTGGGACGCGATCAAGGCTTCGGCCGAGGTCGCCCTAACCGGCCAGGAGATGGTGGCCGGCGGGGAAGGGGCGGTCTTCTCGCTTTGCCGGCCGCCTGGCCACCACGCCATGGCCGATCAGTCGGGCGGCTACTGCTACCTCAACAACGCGGCGATCGCCGCCCAAGCCTTTCTCGACGGCGGCGCCGGGCGGGTCGCCCTGGTCGATGTGGACTATCACCACGGCAACGGCAGCCAGAGCCTGTTCTATGACCGGGATGACGTGCTCTTCGTTTCCCTGCACGCGGACCCGGCCCAAGAGTATCCCCATTTTCTGGGCTATGGCGACGAGACCGGCGAGGGCCCGGGCGAGGGCTTCAACCTCAACCTACCCATGGCCTGGGGCACCGCCTGGGACGGCTATGGCGCGGCGCTCGATCAAGGCTTGGCGCGCATCGCCGACTTCGGTCCCGACGTCGTGGTGATCTCGCTCGGGGTCGACACCTTCAAGGAGGACCCGATCTCCCGCTTCAAGCTGGAGCACGAGGACTACCTGCGCATCGGTGAGGCGATCGCCGGCTTGAAGCGCCCGACTCACTTCGTCATGGAGGGCGGCTACGCGGTCGAGGCGATCGGCATCAACACGGTCAATCTGCTCGACGGCTTCGCGGGTTCCTCCTAGGCGCCTGAGGGGGCAACGCAGTCCCAAGGCCTGCCCCCACATGCTGCGCGACAGCATTTTATATCCACCGGTCTCATTTTTTGGGGGCTTGTGTCCCACGGATTAGGGGGTAAAACTCAAGCCTAGGGGAGGACCGTACGCTTGACCGCACGTAGCATGGGACCAAGGCCATGACCATTAGGATGGCGAAATTTCAAATCGGCGACGTGGTGCGCCACCGGGTCTACCCCTTCCGCGGGGTGATCTTCGACGTCGATCCGGTGTTCGACAACACCGAGGAGTGGTGGCAGGCGATCCCCGAGGAGATCCGCCCGGCCAAGGACCAGCCCTACTATCATTTGCTGGCGGAGAACGAGGAGACCACCTACGTGGCCTACGTTTCGGAGCAGAACCTGCTGCCCGACGAGACCGGCAAGCCGGTCGGACACCCCCAAGTCCCCGACCTCTTCACGGACTTTCAGGGCGACCGCTACCTGGTGCGCGACCACCGCCCGAACTGAGCGGAAGGCAGACCATGTCGGCCCATGATTTCAGCTTTCCCGCTCTCGACGGCGGCGAGATCCCCTTGGCCGACTTCGCCGGCCGGGCGGTGCTTTTGGTCAACACCGCCTCGGAATGCGGCTACACGCCCCAGTACGCCGATCTCCAGAAGCTCTGGTCCGACTACCAGGGTAAGGGCCTTACGGTGCTGGGCGTGCCGTCCAACGATTTCGGTCGGCAGGAGCCCGGCGACGGGGCCGCGATTCGAGCCTTCTGCACGGAGCGTTACCAGGTCGACTTTCCCATGACCGCCAAGCAGCAGGTGATCGGTGGCGCGGCCCATCCCTTCTACCGCTGGGTCGAGGCGGAGATCGGCGAGGCGGGTGCGCCGCGCTGGAATTTTCACAAGTACCTGATCGCTCCCGACGGCAGCCTGGCCGGACTCTGGCCCTCGGAGGTCGGCCCGCTCGATCCGGAGATCACCGGCGCGGTCGACGCGCTGCTGGGCGGCTAGAGCCTCAACTGAATTGGGCTGCTTTGCAGTCCCTCACCCTGTCCCTCTCCCAGGGGGAGAGGGAACGCGGTTGCCAGGGCGCGGCACTGTCGACAGCGAATTGTTGCGCGTCGTCGACCTCGGCAAGCGCCTCGGTCTCGATTGCGGTGAGCTCTGCCTCACTCGCGACTTGCTCATCGATCAGGCGCCGGCGTACGGAAAC
>JBCCGG010000049.1:0-43233 GCA_039029395.1 Pseudomonadota bacterium
CAGGGCCGCGCGCACCCGCGCCCAGGGGTGGCCGCGCCCGCCCAAGACCGGCGCCCACAACCCACCTACGCCATCCCCCTAATCCGACGGGGGCGCCCCGACGCCCCCCCCGTCGCCGTCAGAAGGAACGGATCTCGCCGGATCAGAGGATCAAGGCGACGTCTGCCGGAATGTCGAGCGAGCCCAGCGGGGTCGCCGTCGCCACGGTGAAGACCCGCGCCGCGTCGAACGTGCTGAAAAAGCCGGCGCTCTCGGCCACGATGCCTATAAAGAGCTTCGTGCCCTGATTTTTGACCGCGAAGGGGCGGCCTTCGGGCCGCCCCGTTCGTATTCGGGATATGGCTTAGCTGCTTAGTGGGCGCCGTTCTGGGCCGGGCGCTGCCACCAGTGGCCGCTGATGCGCTCGGCCATGATCCAGTAGCCGTGGTCCCAGGGGTGATACCAGCTGAGCAAGGGCTGGCGCGCCAGATGGAACAGCTTGACCAGGCCCAGGAAGCTTAGGACCACCACGATGGAGCCGTAGCCCAGGCCCAAATGCTCGATCGAGAGCACCACGAGCCATAGCCAGGCGTAGACCGCGCCCAGGGAAAGCGCGATCGCATTGACCGCGTGGCCGGCCACCAAGGCCCAGAAAACGAAGCGCTGCATAGGCTCCTCCTATCGCTGCCGTCGGCAGTATAGCACAGATTTGCCCGCCGTGCTCAACGGCGGTCCAAATAGCGGTAGTAGGCGGTCGCCGCCTTGATGTAGGTGCGGCGCAGGCCCGGCAAGGGAAAGCGCCGGGTCAGGCCGCGCACCATGGCCGGCAGGTGGGCCGGCTCGGGCGCGCTGGGCTCGTTGTGGGTCGCCAGCCAGTTGGCCAGCTCGCGCCCCGTCCAGGTCGCGCTGTTGACCCCGTTGCCGTGGTAGCCGAAGCCGAAATAGACCGAGGGGTCGTCGGGAAAGCGCCCGATCGCCGGACGCAGATCGCCGGTGAAGCAGACCAGGCCGCGCCAGCGGTAGTCGATCTCGATGCCCCGCCAGGCCGGCCACATCTCGCCGATGCGCGCCTCGAGCTCCCGAAAGGTCGCCTCGGCCCCGTCGGGCGCCCCGACGGCGTCGCCCCGGCCGCCGATCAAGAGCCGCCGGTCGGGCAGCACACGGAAGTAGCAGAAGAGGTGGCGGGCATCGATCGCCGGATTCTCCGTGTGCCAGCCTTGCGCCGCCAGCTCCTCGTCGCGCAAGGGACGGGTCACCACGATGCCGGTCTGCAGCGGCAGGGTGCGGGCGAAGAGCGAGCGGTGCAGCTGCTCGGGCATGAAGCCGTTGCAGGCGACGATGACCTGGCCGGCCTTGAGCGACCCGCCGTCGGTGACCAGAAGGTGGCCGCCGGCTTCCTTGCGCCACTCGAGCACCTGGCTTCCCGGGTGCAGCCGGACACCCTTGGCCTTGGCGGCCCGCGCCAGGCCCAGGCAGTAGCGCAAGGGGTGCAGGCCGAAGGTCGGCTTGAGATGGAGCGCGCCGTGCTGTTCGGGCGAGTCGTAGCCGACCTCCAGGAAGGCCTCGCGGTCCAGCATGCGCGAGTCCAGTCCCAGCTGCTGGCGCTGAAGCGCGGACTCCTCGGCCAGGGCGGCGAAGTGGGCCGGCGAGTTGGCGACGGTGAACTCGCCGTCGCCCTGAGCCCAATAGTCGATGGCGAGCTCCTGGCCCAACGCACGCACCAGCTCGACCGCCTCGACTTGGCTGGCGTAGTAGCGCCGGACCTCCTCGACACCATAGCGCTTTAGCGCGCCTTCCAGGCTCAGCTTGGTGCCGCCGACGCTGCAGAAGCCGCCGTTGCGGCCCGAGGCGCCCCAGCCGATGTGGCCGGCCTCGAGCAGTCGCGCCTCGATGCCGTGGTCGCGCGCCAGGTGAAACGCAGCCGACAGGCCCGTGTAGCCGCCGCCGATAATCGCCACATCGCAGCTTTCGTGGCTGGCCAAGGGCGCGGCCGTCAGATCGCGCGGCCCCGCGGTCGCCTCCCAATAGGATGGCTGCGCTTGGTCGAAGCGATAGAGACTCTCGTGAAAGATCGGCCGCGCGGTCATGGCCGATGCTACTGCAAAGGAGGCTCCCTCGACGAGCCCCTTGTTGGGCTCAGGCGGCGGCCTTGAGCAGGCCCGAGAGCACCGTCTCCTTGCGCCGCAGCAGGGCCTGAAGCCGCTCGCCATAGTCCGGCCCGACGGCGCCGCGCACCGAGGGACGCACGGCAAGGGCGAGCCGGTAGGCGCGCACCTTGGGCGTCTGGTCGAACAGGCCGAAGTCCGCGATCCGGTCGTAGACGTCGAAATAGCGGAACACCGGCCCAAAGGCGGCATCGACCAACGAGAATTCGGTGCCGGAGAAATAGGGACCCTCGCCCAGATGGTCTTCCAACCAGGCGAACTTCTCCGTTAGGGCCTGGCAAGCCCCGTCGAAGCGCTCTTGGTCAGGGGCGCTGTAGAAACCGCCGATCGCGTTCAGGGTCTCCGAGGCGAACTCGATCCAGGCCCGGTGCCGGGCCTTCTCCAGGGGATCGGCCGGATGGAGCGAACCGGGGGTGACCTCGTCCAGGTACTCACAGATGACCGCCGATTCAAAGACCACATGGTCACCGGCGCGCAACAGCGGCACCCGGCCCAATGGCGAAATCGCTTTGAACCAATCGGGCTTGGCCTTGAGGTCCACGTCGGTGCGCCGGTGGGCGACACCCTTCTCGGCGAGCACGATGGCGGCACGCTGGACATAGGGGCAGACCGGATGGCTAACCAGTTCGAGGGGCGGCAAAGACATGGGCCGTTCCTTTTCTGCATAGGCGATGACGCCACCATATGCTGTCCGTTATTGCAATATAAACAGACAAAATCGTAATCTGTCTTTGCATGAATGAACATCATTTGAATTGGGACGACCTGCGCACGGTGTTGGCGATTGCCCGCGCGGGTTCCTTGGTCGGCGCGGCGGAGCGTCTCGGTGTGAGCCACCCGACCGTGTTCCGGCGGCTCGGCGCGCTCGAGGCGCGCTTGGGCGTGCGCCTCTTCGAGCGGGCGCGCAGCGGCACCACAGCGACCCCGGCCGGCGAGGAGATGGCCGCCCAAGCGGCCGAGCTGGAGGAGCGGGTCGGAACGCTCGAGCGGCGGCTGCTGGGCCGCGACCTGCGGCCGGCCGGCACCCTGCGGGTAACCACGACGGACACCCTGCTCTATGGCCTCCTGGCCCCGATCCTAGCCCAGTTCCGCGCCGCCCATCCGGAGATCGAGCTGGAGATCGCGCTCTCCAATGAGCCCTTCAATTTGAGCAAGCGGGACTCCGACGTGGCGATCCGCCCGACCACCCGGCCGCCCGAGCCCCTGGTCGGCCGCAAGGTGTCGGCCATCGCACTCGCGGTCTACGGGGTCCGGGTCAGAGAACCCGAGGACCTGCCGTGGATCGGCCTGGACGACAGTCTCTCTGGCCTGCCTCTGGCGCGCTGGCTGGCCGCCCGGAACCACCCGGCGCCGCTGCGGCTCAACAGCCTCTACGCCTGCTGCGAGGCGGCCCGCGCCGGCCTCGGCCGGACGCTGCTGCCCTGCTTTCTGGGCGACCCGGCGCCCGAGCTCGTGCGCCTCGGCGCGCCGATCGACGAGCTTGAGGGCGAGCTATGGCTGCTGACCCATCCGGATTTGCGCAAGGTCGCCCGGGTGCGGGTGTTTCTCGATTTCACGGCCGAGGCGATCGTCGCCCGGCGCGGTCTTCTGGAAGCGGACGCCACCCCTCCCAACGGAGCGTCAGCTGTGCCATAACCAGTGCCGCCACAGCACGGCAAGGGAGGAGCCAAAGAGTTATGCTGCAGGATTCAAGAGGTGTGCCTGTTTCGGGCGAGAGCCAGGCGGCGCTGGATGGGCTCGAGGCGGCCCATCTGGAGCTGCTCGAGTTTCGCGGCGATCCGGTGAAATCGATCGGCAAGGTGCTCAAAGAGCATCCCGACTTCATCATGGGCCACATCTTCAAGGCCGGCGTCCTGACCCAGGCCATGGAGACCCGGATCTACGGCAAGATGGTCGCCAGCCTGGAGGCCGCCGAGAAGCTCGCCGGCCAAGCCAACGATCGCGAGCGCGGCCACATGAAGGCGGTCCGCGCCTGGGTCGAGGGCGACTTTCACGGCGCGGTCGAGCTCTGGGAGGCGGTGCTGGTCGAACATCCCCGAGATCTGCTGGCACTTCAGCTCGCCCACCTTTCCGACGTTCTTCTGGGCGACACCATCAATCAGCGCGACCGGGTCGCCCGGGTGTTGCCGGCCTGGAGCGAGGGGGTGCCGGGCTTCGGATTCCTGCTCGGCTTCCATGCCTTCGGCCTGGAGGAGTGCCGGGATTTCGCAGAAGCCGAGGAAGCGGGGCGCCGGGCGCTGGCGATCAACCCCAAGGACTCTTACTCGATCCACGCGGTCGCCCACGTCATGGAGATGCAGGGCCGACAGTCAGGCGGCATCTGGTTCATGACCAGCCGCGCCGAGGATTGGACCCACGGCAACTTCGCCAATCATCTCTGGTGGCACCTGTCGCTGTTTCACCTGGACCTGGGTCAGATCGACCAAGTGCTCAAGATCTACGACCACGCGCTCAGGAGCCCGGAGTCCGACGGCGACAAGTACGAAGAGCTGGACGCCGCCGCCCTGCTCTGGCGGCTCACCCTGCTCGGCGTCGACGTGGCGCCGCGCTGGCACGAGCTGGCCAACAAGTGGCAGCCGGCCGCCGAGGACACGCTCTACGCCTTCAACGACGTGCACGCCATGATGGCCTTCGTCGCCGACGGCCGGAACGAGGCGGCCGAAACCGTGCTCAACGCGACCGAGCGCTATGCCCAGGACGCCAACGACACCAATGTGGCCATGACCCGGATCATCGGCATCCCCTTCTGCCGGGCGCTCCAGGCCTACGCCCGCGGCGACTACGGCTCGGCGGTCGACCAGCTGCTGCCGATCCGCTACCGCACGCACCGCCTGGGCGGCAGCCATGCCCAGCGGGACGTGATCGCGCTGACCCTGCTGGAGGCGGCGATCCGGGCCGGTCGCTTCGCGCTGGCTCGGGCGCTCGCCAACGAGCGCACCGCGCTAAAGCCCACCAGCCCCCAGAACTGGCTGCTGACCGCCCGTGCCCTGGAGGGTTTGGGCGAATGGCAAGACGCCAGCAAGGCGCGCGCCCGGGCCAATTCCCTCTTCGCCGGCGTCGGCGCGGCGGCGGTGCTTTAGGGCCTGCTACACCTATCCGGTGCGCCGGTCTATAGTGGCGCTTGCCTTCAAACCAGGGAGATGTGGCATGGCGATCAAGGACCTGGCGGTTGCCTACAACGGGAGCACCAACTCCAAGGCGGCGCTCAGCTTCGCCATTCAAATGTGCAAGAAGTACGAGGCCGCGCTCACCGGCCTCCACGTGCGCGCGCCGATCTCCTTCGAGCCCCAGGTCCAGCGATGGATGCCCAAAGAAGTGCTGGAGTCTCTCAAGATCGCGGCCGACGAGGGCACCCAAGAGGTTGAGAGCGGTTTTCGCGCCGCGGTCGCCGAAGCGGACTTTCCGGGCCAGGTCGAGTGGCTGGTCGAGGACGGCCCGACCAATGAACACCTGGCGCGCCTCTCGCGCTACTTCGACCTCTTGGTGATCGGCCAGTTCTCGGAAGCCGAGGATGACGCAAAACGCCTTAAAGTGCGCGCCGAGGATCTGGTGATCCGCTCCGGCAAGCCGCTCATCATCGTGCCCAACGGGTACCAGGTGCGGCCCTTCACCGAGCATGCCGCGGTCGCCTGGGACGGCAGCCGGCCGGCCGCCCGGGCATTGGCCGATGCCATGCAGATCCTCGAAACCAAGCAGCGCCTGGACCTGGTCACGGTAACCGCGCCGGGCAAGGTGAGCACGCCGCGTCCCGGCCACGATCTGCCCCGCCACCTGAAGCGCCATGGCATCGCGGTCGAGACGGTCGCGCTGTCCGCCAGCAAGGACCAGGTCGGCGCGGTCATTCTGGGCCACTGCGCCAAGAGCCAGCCGGACGTTCTGGTGATGGGCGCCTACGGCCACGCCCGCCTGCGCGAGGATCTCTTCGGCGGCGTGACCCGCACGATCCTCAAGACCATGAACGTTCCGGTCCTCATGTCCCACTGAAGGAGCGGCTTGCCTTGATTCCCCTGTCACGGGAGCTGAACGACGCGATTGCGCGGGATGGACCGAAAGTCCTGGTGACCGTCGCCCGGGTCAAGGGCTCGAGCCCGCGCGCGGCCGGCACCAAGATGGTGGTCTGGCAGGACGGCTTCAGCGGCACGATCGGCGGCGGCAACCTGGAGCACGTGACCCTAGACAAAGCCCGCGCCCTGCTGTCGGCCGGTCCCGGGACCAGGGCGGTCTTGAGCGAGATCCCGCTCGGCCCCTCCCTCGGCCAATGCTGCGGCGGATCGGTGCTCTTGTTGTTCGAGCCGCTCGGTCCCGGAGCGCCGCCCTGGGCCGCGGACCTGGCCGAAGCTTCGGAGTCCGAGGGGTGCCACCTGCTGGCCACCCGGGTCGGGCCCGACGGCAGCGACAAGCAGGTGGTGAGCGATGGCGGCTTGGCACAGGTCGGTTTTGAAGGTCCGGCCCTGCGCGCCGCCGGGCGCTTGCTCGAGGGGGACGGCTGCCGCGTGGTCAAGGCGGGCAAGGAGGAAACCCTTGTGCTGGAGAGCTTGGCCGACCGGCGCCCGGCCGTTCTGCTGTTCGGGGCCGGCCACACGGGCCGTGCCCTTGCGCCGCTCTTGGGCAGCTTGCCGTTTCGGGTTTTTTGGATCGACGAGCGCCCGAGCGAGTTCCCCGACGAGTTGCCCAAAGACGTGCGCATCCGCGCGGTCGCCGAGCCCCAAGGCGAGGTGGACCAAGCGCCGTCCGGCGCGCTCTATCTGGTCATGACCCACAGCCACCAGCGGGATTTCGAGCTCTGCGCCCGGGTCTTGAGCCGGGGCGATTTCGCCTACCTGGGCCTGATCGGCTCGGCCACCAAGCGCGCCCGCTTCGAGCATCGCTTTCGAGAAGGCGGTCTGGACGAGGCGACGATCGCCCGCATGACCTGCCCGATCGGGATCGCCGGGATTACCGGCAAGGACCCGGCGGAGATTGCCGTCGCGGTCGCGGCGCAACTGCTCCAGATCGGCCAGGAGGCCACGCCGTGAAGCTACAGAGCGCCCAGTCCCTCCTGCTACTGATCGACCTCCAGGCCCGCCTGGCACCGGCGATCGACGGCATCGAGGGGGTGCTGGAGCGCGTCAAGCTTTTGATCGCCGCCGCCCGGGCGCTCCAAGTGCCGATCCTGGCGAGCGAGCAGAACCCCGAGGGCCTAGGACACACGGTTCCCGAGATTGCTGATCTGCTGTCGCCCGAGGAGATCGTCGCGAAGATCCACTTCGGCCTAATGGCCGAACCCGGCTTTGCCGACCGCCTGACCGCCACCGGCCGCACGCAGATCGTCGTCGCCGGCACCGAGACCCACGTCTGCGTGCTGCAAAGCCTGATGGGCTTAAGAGAGGCCGGCTTGCGGCCGGTCGCGGTCGCCGACGCGGTCTCCTCGCGGCGCCCCCTCGACCGCCAGACCGCGCTCGCCCGTCTTGCCGCCCTGGAGATCCCGGCGGTGACCAGCGAGATGGTCGTCTTCGAATGGCTTGAACGCAGCGACGTGCCCGCCTTCAAGCAGCTCCTGCCGCTGATCCGCTAGTGGGTCACCCGTTTTCCGCCAGCACCCGCCCCGCCAAGTAGAGCGAGCCGCAGATCAGGATACGGGCCGGTTCCTGGGCACCGTTGGTGATCTCGGCGACCGCTTCGGCGGCGCCAGGCGTGGTGGTCGCGTCCAATCCGACCGCGGCGGCCTCGGCGACCAGCGCCTCGGGCGAGAGGCCGTTCGGTTCGCCGGGGATCGCGAGCGCGTGCAGCGAGGCGGCGCGGGCGCCGACCGGGCGCAGGAAATCGCCGACCGCCTTGGAGTTCATCATGCCGAAGACGATGTGCAGCGGCCGGTCGGCCCAGCCCTTCAGGCTTTCGGCGAGCGCTTCGCCGGCCGCCGCGTTGTGGCCGCCGTCCAGCCACAGCTCCCAACCGTCCGGCAGGCTCTCGACCAAGGGTCCCTCGGTCAGGCGCTGCAGGCGGCCGGGCCAGCGGGCCTCGGCCAAGCCCCGGCGGATCGCCTCGGGCGCGATTTGCCAACGGCCGCCGTCCTGGCGCGCCAAGCACGCGGCGACCGCGACCGCCAGCGCCCCGTTGTCGCGCTGGAAGGCGCCCGGCAAACAGGGCCGCGGGTAGCGGTAAGCCGGGCCGTCGGCGCGCCAGGTAAAGCCGTCTTCCTCGGGCGCGCCCGACCACTCCGCGCCGGCCCGCCACAGCGGCGCGCCCAGTTCCGCCGCACGCGCCTCGAAAACCGCCATGGCCTCGGGTTCCTGGCGGCCGATCACCGCCGGCACGCCGGGCTTCAGAATGCCGGCCTTCTCGCCAGCGATCTCGGCCAGGCTTTCGCCGAGAAACTGCGTGTGATCGATCGAGACCGGCGTAATCACCGTGAGCAGGGGGCGGGCGACCAAATTGGTGGCGTCCAGGCGTCCGCCCAGGCCGGTCTCGAGCAGAACCACGTCGGCAGGATGACGGGTGAAGGCGAGGAAGGCGGCTGCCGTGGTGATCTCGAAAAAGGTGATCGGTTCGCCGCCGTTGGCCTGCTCGCACTCTTCCAAGAGGGCGACCAGCTCGGCCTCCTCGATCAGGTCCCCGGCCAGGCGAACGCGCTCGTGAAAGCGCACTAAATGGGGTGAAGTGTAGACATGGACCTTGAGGCCAGCCGCCTCGAGCATGGCCCGCAGGTAGGCGATCAGCGAGCCCTTGCCGTTGGTCCCGGCGACGTGGATGACCGGCGGCAGCCTGGCCTCCGGGTGGCCGAGCCGGTCCAACAGCCGCTCGATCCGGCCGAGCGACAGATCGATCAGCTTGGGATGGAGCGCGCTCAGGCGCTCCAGGATCGCGTCACTCTGCCTGGAGCGGTGCGGCTGGCGCGACGTCAGGTGGGCTGGCTGGGTCATGGGGCTGCTCGCTATCGGCCGCCGTGGTCTCAGCGGCGCTGTCGGCCGGCAGCGCCTTGTCGCACAACAGCGACAAGACGCGGGACAAGGTCTCGCGCAGCTCGCCGCGCGGCACGACCATGTCCACCATGCCGTGCTCCAGCAGATACTCCGCGCGCTGAAAGCCCTCGGGCAGGGTCTCGCGAATGGTCTCTTCGATGACCCGCGCACCGGCGAAGCCGATCACAGCGCCCGGCTCGGCGATCGCCACGTCGCCCAGCATGGCGAAGGAAGCGGTCACGCCGCCGGTCGTCGGGTCGGTCAAAAGCGCCACGTAAGGTAGGCCCGCTTCCTTGACCATATCGATCGCGATAACGCTACGCGGCATCTGCATGAGCGAAAGGATGCCTTCCTGCATACGCGCGCCGCCCGAGGAGGGCACGACGATCAAGGGCGCCTCCTGCAGCACCGCGAGCTTGGCGGCGGTCAAGAGACCCTCGCCGACGGCCAGGCCCATGGAGCCACCCATGTACTTGAAGTTAAAGGCCGCGACCACCACCGGCCGGCCGCCCAACTTGCCGTGGGCGACGATAATCGCTTCCTTCTCGGTGGTCTTGGAGCTGGCCTCCTTAAGGCGCTCGCTATAGCGCTTGCGGTCGCGGAACTTGAGCGGGTCGACCGTTATCTCGGGCAGCTCGACCCGGGCATAGTCGGCCTCGTCGAACAGCATGTCGAGGCGCGCTTTGCCGTCGATGCGCATGTGGTGGCCGCAGTGGGGGCAAACCTTTAGCGCTTGTTCAAGCTCCCGGTGGAAGATCATGGCGCCGCAGGCCGGGCACTTTTCCCATAGGTTGTCGGGCACCTCGGACTTGGTCACCAGCGCGCGGATCTTCGGGCGAACGTAGTTGTTGATCCAGTTCATGGCGCGATCCCCCTTTGTTCGCTGCTCAGCGGCGCGCGCCGCGCACCCCCTGGGCCAAGACGCCGACCTGGTCAAGCACCGCCTGGACCAAGCCCGGTCCGGCCGCGCCGTTGTCGTCCAGATGGGCGCGCAACTGCTCGACCAGGGCCGAGCCGACCACCGCAGCGTCGGCGACCCGGGCGATCTCGGCGGCCTGTTCGGGGGTCTTGATCCCGAAGCCGACCGCGACCGGCAGCTCGGTGTGGCGCTTCAAGCGCTCGACCGCGCCGATGACCGCCTCTGCGGTCGCCGAGCGGGTGCCGGTGATGCCCATGATCGAGACGTAGTAGACGAAGCCGCTGGTGTTCGCGAGCACCTTGGGCAAGCGCTCATCGTCGGTCGTCGGTGTCGCCAGGCGGATGAAGTTGAGCCCGGCGTCGAGCGCCGGCAGACAGAGCTCCTCGTCCTCCTCGGGCGGCAGATCGACGATGATCAGGCCGTCGACTCCGGCGGTCCGGGCGTCGCTCAAGAAGGCCTCGACGCCGTAGCTGTAGATCGGGTTGTAATAGCCCATGAGCACGATCGGCGTGTCGGGATCCTTGGCCCGGAAGCGGCCGACCATGGCAAGGATGTCCTTGAGCTTGATGCCGTGCTTGAGCGCCCGCTGGCTCGAAGCCTGGATCGCCGGTCCGTCGGCCATGGGATCGGTGAAGGGCATGCCCAGCTCGATCAGATCGGCGCCGGCCTCGGGCAGGCCCATAAGGATTTCCTCCGACGTCGCGGGGTCCGGGTCGCCCGCGGTCAGGAAGGTGACAAAGCCGCCCCGGCCCTCGCCCGCCAGGGTCGCGAAGCGCGCCCGAATGCGGCCCGAGTCCTGGGCGCTCTGGCTCGCGGCCGGCTGACTCGCCGCGCTCATAGCTCGACCCCCAGGGCCTTGGCGATGGTGAAGACGTCCTTGTCGCCGCGCCCGCACATGTTCATCAGCAGGATATGGTCCTTTGGCAGCTCGGGCGCGATCTTGGACACATAAGCCAGCGCGTGGGACGGCTCCAACGCCGGGATGATGCCCTCCTTCTGCGTGCAGAGCTGGAAGGCTTCCAAGGCCTCTTCGTCGGTCGCCGAGACGTAATCGACCCGGCCGCTGTCGTGCAGCCAGGAATGCTCCGGGCCGATCCCGGGATAGTCCAGGCCAGCCGAGATCGAGTGGGCTTCCTGGATCTGGCCGTCGTCGTCCTGCAGCAGATAGGTTCGGTTGCCGTGCAGCACGCCGGGCCGCCCGCCAGTCAGAGACGCGGCGTGCTCGTCCGTGTCGAGGCCGCGGCCGGCCGCCTCGACGCCGAAAATCTTGATGTCCGGCTCGTCCAGGAAGGGATGGAACAGGCCGATCGCGTTGGAGCCGCCGCCGATGCAGGCGACCAGGCTATCGGGCAAGCGGCCCTCGGCCTCCATCATCTGCTCGCGTGCCTCCCGGCCGATGATCGACTGGAAATCGCGCACCATGGCCGGATAGGGGTGCGGGCCGGCCGCCGTGCCGATGATGTAGAAGGTCGACTCCACATTGGCGACCCAGTCGCGCAGGGCCTCGTTCAAAGCGTCCTTCAGGGTCGCGGAGCCGCTGGTGACCGGCACCACCTCGGCACCCAAGAGCTTCATGCGGAATACGTTGGGCGCCTGGCGCTGGATGTCGGTCTCGCCCATGTAGACGATGCAAGGCAAATCGAACAGCGCGCAGACCGTGGCGGTCGCAACGCCGTGCTGGCCCGCGCCAGTCTCGGCGATGATGCGGGTCTTGCCCATGCGCTTGGCGAGCAGGATCTGGCCCAGACAGTTGTTGATCTTGTGGGCGCCGGTGTGGTTCAGCTCGTCGCGCTTGAAGTAGATCTTGGCGCCGCCGTAATGCTGGGTCAGGCGCTCGGCGAAATAGAGCGGGCTGGGCCGGCCGATGTAGTGCTTGGCGTAGTAGTCGAACTCCGCTTGGAACGAGGGCTCGGCCTTGGCGGCGGTATAGGCGCGCTCGACCGCCAGGATCAGCGGCATCAGGGTCTCGGCCACGTAGCGGCCGCCGAACAGGCCGAAATGGCCCTGCTCGTCGGGCCCGGCGCGGTAGGTGTTCAGGCTTTCCATGGGACGGGTTGCTTTTTGCTGCTGCTGCGAAAACCGCCGGACTCTGCCTCAAGTGACCGGCCGGGGCAATGGGGCTCCGCTTGCCTGTGTGAGTGGACTCGAACCCATCGGGACTCAGTCCTATGACTGGACGGTCTCGCCACTAATGGACCGGGCAGCGGTTACAGTTCTTGGAAGACCTGATAGGCCGTGCGGGCCGGCAAGTAGAGGCCACGTAGTCGATCGCAGATGGTATAGTAGAAGCGTTTGACCTTGAGCGCGTAGTGGAGCAAATCGTCTTCGACAAGGAGTGTCGACAGTGCTGCGGGTGCTAACCGCCTCTTTTATCAGCGAAAAAATGCGCGGGTGGCTCAGCGTGCCGCTTCTGTGTACCGCATTTTTGGTCCTAGGCCCGAGCAGTCAGGCCGTGGCCGACTGCATGTCCGCCTGCCAGAGTAGTTACAACTCCTGTGTCTACGGCTTCAATGAACGGGATTGCGCGACCAGCCGCTCGATCTGCCAGAACCGCTGCATTATGAGCGCAACCAGCTTCGGGGCGATCGCCTACTCGCCCTCGACCGGCGGCTACGGCTACGCGACCGAGTACCGCTCGAGGGCGCGGGCGGAGCACATAGCGCTCGGCGAGTGCGCCGCCTATAGCGATGGCGCCGATTGCCAGGTCCTGGTCTGGTTCCGCAACCACTGCGGAGCGCTCGCCGCCAGCGACGACGGCGCTTACGGATCGGCCTACGCCGCCGCCCTAGACGCCGCCCGCCATCAGGCCCTGGACTACTGCCAAGCGGAGACCGATGGCGGCGACTGCGAGATCTTGGTGGCGGTCTGCAGCAAGTAGGCGCGCCGCCAGGCTTGGCAAGGTGCCAGGCACCGACCACATCTAGGCGAACCAGTGGAGACGACGGCCATGACCATGGGCAAACCCTACCCTCGCGCGGTTCTCAGCGCACTCCTCGCGCTCATTGCAACAGGCCCAAGCGCGGCCGCGGGCCTGCCGGAGGGTCCGGGCAAGAACCTGGTGGCCGGCTATTGCTCGGGCTGCCATGCCACAGGATTGATCGAGCGAAGTGCCGGCTACAGCCAAGAGGGTTGGAGCGCCCTGATCGCCACCATGGTCGACCTTTCCCAAGATCCCGAGTCGGAGGAAACGATCACCGCCTATCTGGCCGAACACTTTCCGCCCCACGACCGCCGCGCGCCGGACCTGGTACCGGGCGCGCTGGATGTCACCTTCGAGGAGTGGGTCGTGCCGACCTTGGGTCAGCGCCCGCGGGACCCGGCCGAAGCGCCGGACGGCACGATCTGGTGGGCCGGCCAGTGGGGCAACCTGATCGGCCGCATCGACCCTTCGAGCGGCGAGATGACCGAGTACCCCATGCCGGCCAGCGCCAACCCCCATACGGTGCTGTTCGGGCCGGACGGCCACGTCTGGTACACCGGCAATAAGAACGGCACGATCGGCAAGCTCGATCCGGCGAACGGCAAGGTCACCGAGTACCCCATGCCCGACCCGGCCGCTAAGGACCCCCATTCGGCCATCTTCGACCCCGAGGGTCGGCTCTTCTTCACGCTCCAGCGCAGCAACATGATCGGCCGCCTGGACCCGGCCACGGGCGAGGTCACGCTGGCCCGGGTCGAGACCCCAGGCGCCTTGCCTTACGGCATCAAGATCGATCCCGACGGCGTGCCTTGGGTCTCCTGCTACGGCAGCAACTGCCTGATCAAGGTTGACCCCGAAACAATGGCGCTCACAGAAGTCGAGCTGCCCGACAAGGCGGCCCGCTCGCGCCGGCTCGACATCGCGCGCGACGGCACGATCTGGTATCTCAACGCCTCCCAAGGCCGGCTAGGTCACTACGACCCCAAGAGCGGCCAGTTCCGCGAGTGGGACTCGCCCAGCGGACCGGCCTCACATCCCTACGCGATCGCGCTGGTCGATGGCGTGGTCTGGTACAACGAATCCGGCCGGCGCCCCGATGCCCTGGTGCGCTTCGACCCGGAGACCGAGCGCTTCCAAAGCTGGGCAATTCCCTCGGGCGAGGTCGGCGCGGGCATCGTGCGCCACATGCGCCCGACCGTCGACGGCGACCTGCTGATCCACCAGAGCGCCACAAACCGCATCCAGCGGGTCAAGACGCCTGCGGTTGGGGAGTAGATCAGGCTCCTGACAGGACACTGTCAGGAGCGCGCTGCTAGGCTGCTCCGCGAACTCAACGAGACCAAAAGGAGACGGCGATGGGCGACGACAAGGTGGTTACGGGGCGCTGCCTGTGCGGCGCGGTCTCCTATCAGATCACGGGTCCGATCACCGATGTGCACGCTTGCCACTGCGGTCAATGCCGGCGCCAGAGCGGCCACTTCGTGATCGGCGGCGGCGTGCGGCGCAGCGACTTCGAACTTAGCGGCGCCGAGCACATCACCTGGTACAAATCGTCCGATTGGGCCAGGCGCGGCTTTTGCAGCCGCTGTGGCTCGAAACTGCTGTGGGACGATGGCGGCGAGGAGGTCGGCATCAACGTGGGCAGCCTTGACCAGCCGACCGGCTTGAAGCTCGAGCGCCACATCTTCGTCGACGACAAGGCTGACTACTACGAAATCGACGACGACCTGCCCAAGGTCGCCACCTACGAGTAGGCGTTTCGCGGATTCAGACTTCGAAGCCCGCCTTGCCCAGGCCGTCGGTCAGCAGATCGGCGTCGGCTGGGTTCTTGTAGGGTAGGAGCTTGAAAAGGCTCGCGACCGAGAACGCCGGGTTGATGCGCAAAACCTCGGCGCGCTGCGCCGAAGCCTCGTCACTCTTGCCCTGATGACCGTGGCAGGCGGCCAGGAAGACATGGGGCCAGAGGGCCTCAGGACTGCGCGCGGCGGCCCGCTCGAAGGCCGCGACCGCCGCGTCGACGCGGCGCAAGCCCAAATGGGCCAGGCCGATGTAGTGGGGATAGTAGAAGGGGTAATGTGGATTGAGGCGCATCGCCGTTTCGACCAGGGCGACGATCTCCTCGTTGGTGCCGGCGAAGTGAAGCGCGCCGGCCAGGGTCGCGTAGGCTTCGGCGTTGCTCGGCTCCAGCTCGATCCAACGGCGCGCGGTCGCGATCGCCGCTTCGTGCTGCCGGCTGAAGAGGTGAACCGTGCTGAGCGCCTCTTGCACGAGCGGTAGGGCCGGGTCCCGTTGGGTTGCCTCTTGGGCCAGGGCGAAGGCGCGCTCGAGAGTTGATTCCTCGCCCATGAACCAGTCCTGCACGTAGGTCTCGGCCAGGCCGGCATAGGGCTCGCCGTAGCCCGGGTCGAGCGCAACCGCCCGCTCGAACAGCCGGCGCGCGGCGGCGTTGCCTTCCCTGGTGAATAAGCGGTACTGCTCGCGGCCGCGCAGGACGCAGTCGTAAGCCTCGGGGTTTTGGGTCGGCTGGCGCGCTTCGAGAGATTCCAAGCTGCCGACCAGCTTGACCTCGAGCGCGCGCACGATCTGTTCCGTGACGTCGTCCTGCACCGCGAAGATGTCCTCCAAGCCGCGGTCGTAGCGCTCGGCCCACAAGGGAGCGCCGCTCTGCCCATCGATCAGCTGGGCGGTGATCCGCACCCGCGCGCCCGCTTTGCGCACGCTGCCTTCCAGCACGTAGCGCACCCCCAAGTCGCGGCATACCTCCTGGACCTTGGCCGCCTTACCTCGGTAGGTGAAGCTGGAGTTGCGCGAGATCACCATGACCTCGGGGATGCGCGAGACCTCGGTGATGATGTCCTCGGTGATGCCGTCGGAGAAATAGCCCTGCTCCGGATCGCTCGACATGTTGTCGAAGGGCAATACGGCGATCGACGGCTTGTCGGCCGGGGCCGGAGACGGCACGTCGGCTTCAGCGTCGCCAGCGCCGGGCCGCCACTGCCAGACCCGGACCGGACGGACGATGTTCTTGACAACTTTCTCGCCCAGATCCTCGAACCCTAGACCCAGGCGGTCGCGCACCTGCTCATGGACGCCGGCCGAGATACAGAGCCCGCCGGGCGGAGCGAGGCCCTCCAGGCGGGCGGCGATATTGACCCCGTCGCCGTGGATATCGTCGCCTTCGACCACCACGTCGCCCAGGTTGACTCCGGCGCGCAAGGCAATGCGCTTGTCCTCCGGCAGTGCGGCGTTGTGCGCGGCCAGGGCCTCTTGCAGGGCGACGGCGGCGCGCACGGCGTCGACGACGCTCGGAAACTCGGCCAGCATGCCGTCGCCCATCAGCTTGAAGATACGCCCTTTGTGGCCGGCCACCAGCGGCTCGATCTGCTCGGCGTGCAAAGCCTGGAGCGCCGCAATCGTGCCTTCTTCATCGATCCCGATCAGCCGCGAATATCCGACCACGTCGGTGGCCAGTATGGCGGCCAGACGCCGTTCCATGACGCATCCTCCTCAGGCCGGAAAGCCTAGCGGCCGGCGCGCCGGAAATCCATGGACGGCGAATGGGCCGGACCACGTCGTTGGTCAGTCGGACCAAAGCCCGGGCTTCAGCGCCAGCAGCTTGTTCAAGAGCCACTGGCCGGCGCTTCCCAAGGCCCGCCGCTCGGTCCACACCACATCGACGCCCTGCATCACATCGGTCTCCTGAAAGCCGTAGCGCAGCCTGACCAGATCGCCCGTTCGCAATCTCTCCGACACGACGGTCTTGGGCAAAACAGCCCACCCCAACCCGGACAGCAGAAGCTCCAGAATTACGTAGGGGCTCTCGCTGAACCAAACCTTCGCGCCTTTTTGATCGCGCGGATCGCCCACCGCGCCCTGGGTCCTGCTCCGCATCATGAGTTGGCGATGGTGCCGAAGGTCTCCGTGGGACACCCTGCTCCGCCCGGCCAAAGGATGGTCGCGCCCGCACACTGGAACCATGCGGGAATAGCCGACGCCGCGAAAGTGAAATCCCTGGGGGTGGTCTTCCTGCTCCAACATCATCCCGATGTCGGCGCGCCCTTCCTTGAGCAGGCTGGGCACGTCGTTGATGCCTGGATCGAGAATCTCGACCTCGACGAAGGGAAAGCGCTCGCCGAGCTCAAGGAGTATGTCCGTGAGAGAGTGCAGAAACATGCCCTGCTCCACGGCGATGCAAAGCTGGGTTTCAACCCCTTCGCTGACCGACGAGGCGTGGGCCAGGAATTCCTGATTGCTCTTGAGCACCGATCTGGCGGACCTGAGCAGGGCCGTGCCGGCCGCGGTGAGAGACGGCGTGCGCCCCGTTCGGTCGAACAGCTCTACGCCGACGTCGATCTCCAGATTGATGACGGCCGTGCTGACCGCCGACTGCGCCTTGCGCAGCCTGCGGGCCGCGGCGGAGAAAGAGCCCTCGTCCGCGGCGGCGACGAAAGCTTGCAACTGGTCGAGGCTCGACATTCAAAGGTCACGCTAATCTATCTGATATTTAGATATTATCTAACTTTGAATTATAGGAAAAGCGGATATTTTATGCGGCCATTGCATTTGGAGACGAGAGCCATGACACCGAAAATCGCGATCCGCACCGGACGAGACCGCCTGCGCTACACGGTGCTGTTCGAGCTGTTCTTGATTGCCTTCCTGGCGCCGCTCGGCGCCTACATCCTGGACAAGCACGTCTTGGATCTCGGGCTGCTGTCAATCGTGCTGTCGCTCAAGGCCATGCTGGTCAATTTGATCTACAACTGGCTCTTCGATCTGTGGGACGTACGCTCCGGCCGCATTCCAAGCGAACGCGCCTTGGGTTGGCGGATCGTGCATGCCCTTGGCTTCGAGTGCGGCTTGGTCATGACCTCCCTGCCCATCGTGATCTGGTGGCTCGGTCTCACGCTGCTTCAAGCGCTGATCATGGACCTGGCCGTGACCGGCATCATCGTGTTCTACACCCTGGGTTTCGGATGGTGCTATGACCGGATGTTTCCGGTGCCGCAGCCCCTGCCCTCCTGCGCCGCCTAGTTCGAAAGACCACGTGCAAGGTTCGACACCATTTCCCACCACCGCGCGTTGTTGCATGGGGTCGTTCCATTGCATGGGGTCGTTCCAACCAAAATCCAGTGGGGGACCACCACCTCCCCCACATTCCGCTGATTCGAGGTTTGAATTCAGTGCGTTAAAGTAAAATTGATGTACATGAAATGGGCATCGGCATAGCTGATCCAAAACCGGGCTCTTGCCCCGCCGCGGTCGCGCGATGATATCTTGAGAGGGTAGACACCGCTTAGCGCTAGAGGGGCCTGCCTTGGCCGTCAGCCTCTACGATCTAAAACCGCGCTTTCAGGCGCTGCTGCGGCCCGCCGCCGGACGCTTGGCGGCGGCCGGGATCACAGCCAACCAGGTCACCCTGGCGGCGCTCGCCCTAAGCGCCTTTGGCGGGCTTCTGATCGGCCTTTGGCCGGGCGCCTGGGCGCCCCTCCTGCTGCTTGGGCCGATCCTCTTGCTACGCATGGCCCTGAACGCCCTGGACGGCATGCTGGCGCGCGAGCACGGCCAAGCCTCCCGCCTGGGCGCGCTCCTGAACGAGCTATGCGACCTCGCCTCCGATGCCCTGCTCTACCTGCCGCTCGCCCTGGTCCCGGGCATGCCCGCCGCGCTTCTCGTGGCCGGGGTGACGGCTGGTCTGATCGTCGAGGCGGCCGGCATTCTGGCGCTCACGACTGGTGGGGCCAGGGTCTATGACGGCCCCTTCGGCAAGAGCGATCGGGCGCTGCTGTTCGGCGGCTTGGCCTTTCTGATCGGCCTCGGCGTGCCGACCGGTGGCTGGCTCGCGGTCGTGCTGTGGCTTGCCCTGGCGGCCGCCGGGCTCACCCTGGTGCGTCGGGTCAAAAAGGCGCTGGCCCCGTGATCTTTGCCTGGCCCGCCCAGCCGGTGATCTGGATCTTGGCCGGCTTGTTCGGCCTGCTGGTCGTGGCCAGCGTCGCCAGCCGGATGATGGCGCGCGCGCCCGGCGAGCTCAGGCAGCGGATCCGCACCTGGTGGGTTATGATCGCGGTCTTCGCCCTGGCGCTGTTCCTGGACCGGGTCGGCGCAATCGCGCTGTTCGGCTTGGTCAGCTTCATCGCCTTCAAGGAGTACCTTTCCCTGATCCCGACCCGGCGCGCCGACCGGCGGGTGCTGTTCTGGGCCTATCTAGCGATCCCGGGCCAGTACCTTTGGGTGGCCGAGGACTGGTACGGCATGTTCCTGATCTTCATCCCGGTCTACCTGTTCCTGGGCCTGGCACTGCGCATGGTGATCGACGGCGCGACCGAGGGCTTCCTGCGCGCGGTCGGCACGCTGCACTGGGGCCTGATGATCACGGTCTTCAGCCTGAGCCACGGCGCCTATCTCCTGAATCTGCCGGCCGAGGGCAACCCGGCGGCCGGCGGGGTCGGGCTGCTGACCTTCCTGGTGGTCCTGACCCAGGCCAACGACGTGCTGCAGTACGTCTGGGGCCGCACCCTGGGCCGCCACCCGGTGATCCCAAAGGTCAGTCCGAACAAGACCTGGGAGGGGCTGATCGGCGGCGTCGCCACGACCACCCTGGCGGCGCTGCTGCTGGCGCCGCTCTTGACCCCGTTCTCATTGTGGCATTCGCTTCTGGCCGGCCTGCTGATCGGCATCGCCGGCTTTTTCGGCGACGTCACCATATCGGCGGTCAAACGGGATCTGGGGGTCAAGGACACCAGCACCCTGCTGCCGGGCCACGGCGGCATGCTTGACCGGGTCGACAGCCTGACCTTCACGGCGCCGCTGTTCTTCCACTTCACCTACTATCTTTACTACTGAGGCCGGGCGCCGATGCGCGAGAGAATCGTTACTGCCCTGCGCTACCTCTTCTTCCTTCTGGTGGTGCGCCCCCTGGTCTTGCTGGTGCTTGGCATCAACCTGCGCCACGGCGAGCGCCTGCCCAAGCGGGGCCCGGCGATCCTGGTCGCCAACCACAACAGCCATCTGGACACCCTGGCTCTCATGACCCTGTTCCGCCAGTCCCAGCTCCCCCAGCTACGCCCGGTTGCGGCGGCCGACTACTTCCTGAGCCGGCCCTGGCTCGCCTGGTTCGCGACCCGCATCATCGGCATCATCCCGCTCGAGCGCCAGGTCAAGCCCGGCGCGGGGGATCCCCTAGCGCCCTGCGACGACGCGCTCGAGCGAGACGAGATTTTGATCCTCTTTCCCGAAGGCAGCCGGGGCGAGCCCGAACAGCTCGCCGACTTCAAGTCGGGCATCGCCCATCTCGCCAAGCGTCACCCGGGCCTGCCGGTGTTGCCGGTCTTTTTGCACGGCCTGGGCAAGGCCCTGCCCCGGGGCGAGCGCTTGCTGGTGCCCTTCTTCTGCGACGTCTTCATCGGCGAGGCGATCACCTGGTCGGGCGAGCGGCGCGGCTTCATGGCCGAGCTGGAAGCCGCCATGGCCGAGCTTGCCGCCGAGGGCGACTTTCCGGCTTGGGAGTGAGTTAGTGCTTGACCAGAAGGGCGGCGGCCGCCTGGTCGAAGGCCTCGGTGCGTTCCAAGCTTCGGGCCAGGATCAGCGCACCCTCGAGCGCCGAGAGCACCAGCACGGCCTGATCCGGGCCGGCCGGGGCCAGCGCCCGCTCGAGCCACGCGAGATTGTCCTGGAAGAAGCGCCGGACCTCGAGGGCGACCTCGCCCGGCAGGGCCTCGATCTCGGCGCCGAACAGGCCGCAAAGGCACATCTGGCCGTCCTCGACCAGGGCCTTGCGGTAGGCGGCCACATAGCGCTCCAAGCTGCCCGGGCTCTCCGGATCGCCCAGCGCCGCCAGGAAGCGCTCCCGGTAGCGCGCGACCACGGCGGCGCCCAGGTCCGCCTTGGTCGGGAAGTGGTAGTGCACGCTGGCGCTCTTGACCTCGACGGCCTCGGCCAGGTCGCGGAAACTGAAACCGTTGAAACCCCGGCTGCGTGCCTGACGCTCCGCGGCATCGAGGATCTCTTCGGCTTTGCCCGAACGCTCTACCATGGTCGCTCTCCAGGGGAATCGTCGCCTATCGATAGATAGACAAGCAGAGGGCCAATTGAAAGGCCCCGCCGCGCAGGGCAGGAATGCTAAAGCGCGCGGGCCTGCGCAAGGAAGGCGTCGATCTTCTCCGGGCTCTTGAGGCCCGGGCGTTCCTCGACGCCGGAGGAGACGTCGACCGAGCGGGCGCCGGAGATCTCGACCGCTTGCTTCAGGTTGTCGGGCTCGAGGCCGCCGGACAGCATCCAGGGCTTGGACCAGGTCTTACCGGCCAGGAGCCGCCAGTCGAAGGCCAGCGCGTTGCCTCCGGGCAGGGCATTCTTCATGGACTTGGGCGGCTTGGCGTCAAACAACAGGCGGTCGGCCACCTCGGCATAGGTCTCGGCCGGCGCCAGGTCCTCGGCGGTCGACAGCTTGAGCACCTTGATCACCGCCAGGCCGGTGCGCGCGCGGATCTCGGCGACCCGGCGCGGTGTCTCGGCGCCGTGCAGCTGGATGAAGTCGAGCGGCACCTGGCCGGTCACCTCGGCGACCAATGCGTCGTCGGGATCGACCATCAACGCGACGCGCTTGACTCCCGGCTTGAGCCGGCCCGCCAGGTCGATAGCCTGGGCCGGTGTCACCGCGCGCGGACTATTGGGATAGAACACGAAGCCCACCAGGTCCGCGCCGGCGGCCACCGCCGCGTCGAGCGCGGCCGGCGTGTTAATCCCGCAGATCTTGACCTCGAGTGACATGGTACGCTGTCCGTCGAACTGAACCAGGGGCGACTAGCAGCACAGATAGGCTGCCCGGGTCAAGCGTCGTCCGGCTCGTCCGGGGCGGCCGGCAGGTTGGGCTGATCGGGAACCCAGCCGGTGCAGGTCTGAAAGGCGATCGAGACGTAGGTCATGATCAGCGCCAGCATGGGGTACTCGAGGATCACCTGAATCAGCTGAAAGCGCCCCAGGGTGGCGCCGAGCTCCTCTGGCGTCGCGAGTTCGCCGGCGGTGCCGCCGGTCTCGGGAATCTGCTCCAAGAGCGGCGCGCTGATGATCGGCGCGATGAAGCCCATCAGCGCCAAGAGCGGCAGCAAGACCAGGATCACGCCCAGCAAGAGGCGCCAGCCCTGGCCCACACTGTGCCGCCAGGCGTGCTTGAAGCCGTAAACCTCGCCGACCGCGGCGGCCGGGAACACGAAGCTGACCCTGACCAAAACAAAGGCCAGGGCGACGATGCCGCAGAGGGTGAAGGCGGCCACGCCGAGCGAGGCCGCCGGGCCGGCCGCCGCCATAGGCGAGATCACAATGCCGAAGCCGACCATGTTGAGTAGGGTCACCAGGATGACAAAGCGCAGAAAGCGCCAATGCTCCTTGCCCCAACTCAGGCCTAGCACCGGCGCGCCGACGACCGGACCATAGAGATTGAGCCGGTACCAAGTCACGCCGAACAGCGTGTAGGGAATCAGCGCGAGGAGCTGAAAGAAGGTGCCAAGCTGAACGATCATGAGGGTCGCGATCCAGAGCAGGATCGACAGCAGGAAGGGCACCGCCATGGCCTTGGGCAAGTAGCGCAACTGGACCACGAAGGTCCGGTAGCTCGAGGCCACCGTGGCGCCGATCGGCAGGTCGGTGACGGGTCCTGGCGGCGGCGCGCTCACGAGGCCCGGTCCCGCATCTGACCTTGAGCCTGATCCAGCTCGCCAGCGATTCGCCGGGCGGCGGCGGCAGGATCGTCGGCGCCGGTGATCGGCCGGCCGATGACCAGGTAGTCGGCCCCGGCGGCGAGCGCCTCGGCCGGCGTCATGGTTCGCTTCTGGTCGCCGCTGGCGGCCCAAGCGGGCCGGATGCCGGGCACCAGCAGCTTGAAATCGGGCCCGCAGGCCTGGCGCAGGGCGGCGATCTCGCGCGGGCTGCAGACCACGCCGTCAAGCCCGCAAGCCAGGGCCAGGCGGGCCAGGCGCACGACCGCCTGCTCGCTCGGGCCGGTCATGCCGACCTCGGCCAGGTCGCCGTCGTCCAGGCTGGTCAGCAGGGTAACCGCGAGCAAGAGCGGGCGCGGCTGGTCGGCATCCTCGGCACCCTCGCGCACCGCGTCGGCGGCCGCCTCCATCATGGCCCGGCCGCCGGCGGCGTGAAGGTTCACGATCGCTGGGCGCAGGTGCAGGCTGGCGCGCAGGGCGCCGGCCACGGTGTTCGGGATATCGTGGAACTTGAGGTCGAGAAAGAGCGGCTCGCCGCCGGCCACCGCGCGCACCCCGTCGGGGCCTTGGGCGGTGAAGAGTTCCTTGCCGATCTTGAGGCCACCTACCCAGGGACCGACCGCGCGGGCAAGGCCGGCGGCACGCTCCAGATTGGGCGTATCGAGCGCCACGAAGACGCGGGATTTCGGGTCGCTGCCGTTCATGGCGCCCTTCTAGCAGGTCCGATCCGGCTCTACTAGCGCACGATCGGCATAATCGGAGCCGCTTAAGCGTCTCCGATTATGCCGTGAATCCGGCTCTAGGCGCGTTCGAAGGCGAGCTGAGCGGCAGCCAGGTCCTCCAACGCAGTGCCGACCGACTTGAACAGGGTAATCTGATCGTAGTAGCGGCGGGCGCCCCGCTCGCCCCGGGTCATGTCGTAGAGATCGCCGGCGATGTCGGCAGGGTCGAGCAACCCGGCTTCGATCGGCTGGACGATGTCGCCGGCCTCGCTGCACGCGCCCTCGCGCGTGTCCACGAAAACCCGGGCCTTGCGTACCGCCTCGTCGTCGCTCTCGCGCATCTCGGGCGTGTAAGCGCCGACCAGGTCCAGGTGCTGGCCAGGGGACAGCCAGGCGCCGCGGATCAGCGGCGTCTTGCTCAAGGTCGCACAGGAAACTACGTGAGCGCCCCGGGCGGCGGCCTCCAGATCGTCGGTCGCCTCGACCTTGAAGTCGCGCCTGTTGAGGCGCTTGGCGAGCGCCGCCGCCTTGTCCGGGGAGCGGCCCCAGATCAGCACGTTGCAGATCGGCCGAACCGCCGCGTGGGCCATCACCAAATAGGGCGCGAGCGCGCCGGTGCCGACCATCAGCAAGCGCTCGCAGTCCGGCCGCGAGAGGTAGGAGGAGGCCAGCGCCGAGGCAGCCGCCGTGCGCTTCAAGGTCAGGCTCGGCCCGTCGATCAGGGCCTGGGGCTGGCCATTGCGTCCATCGATGAGGAGGTAGGCGCCCATCACCGCGGGCAGACCTTGTGCGCTGTTGTCAGGGAAGACGGTCGCGATCTTGACACCGATCCAACGGTTCTCCTGCCACGCGGGCATCAGCAGCAAGGTGCCCTCGCCGACCTCGTGATGACCGCGCAGGGGCGTCGTCACGCCGCGCCGAAAGGTTTGGCGCAGTCGCTCGATCAAGGAGTCCCAATCGAGCGCCGCCTCGACTTGGGCGGCGGTGATAATACGCATCGGGGGATTGGAATAGGATCAGGCGGCGGGCCGCTGGGGGCCCTTGGCGAGCTCGGTCGAGGGCAAGCTGCTGCCGCCAGGAGATACGACCTTGGCGGCATTGGCTTCCCGGCGTCTGGCGTCGTGTAGCTCTTGCTCTAGATTCGTTATGCGAAACTCGGCCGCGCGCCTTTTTTTGCGCACCCGGCCGTCGGAGACCCACATGACGGCCGCGCCGATGACGAAGCCGATGAAGGCGCAGCCAAGCACCAAGGCGAACAGCGGCGCGGCAATCTCCTGACCGAACGGCCAGAGGTTGATCTCGGTGACCTGCCGGTTGGTCAACGCGAAGACCACGACGATCACCGCGAGCGGGGCTGTAATGATCAGGCTAAGTCGTCTCACGTCCCATACTCTGACATCGGATGGTCCAGGTATCTTGCGGGCAGACTAGCAGATCTCGGTCAGCCGCGTCACTCGTCGCTGTTTAGTCGATCGCGCAGCTGCTTGCCGGTCTTGAAGTAGGGCACGAACTTCTCGGAGACCGCGACCGCCGTGCCGGTGCGCGGATTGCGCCCAACCCGCGAGCCCCGGCGCTTGACCGAGAAGGCGCCGAAGCCGCGCAGCTCGACCCGGTCGCCGCGGGCCAAGGCCTCGCTCAGCTCGTCGAAGATAGTGGTGACAATCCGCTCCACGTCACGGTGGTAGAGATGCGGATTGAGATCGGCCACCCGTTGTATCAGTTCCGACTTGGTCATCAAACAGCCTCCCCCGAGGTCTCCCGCCCGCGCGGTCCCACAGATCTGAGCCACGCCGACCAGCCCGACCGCCCACGTCTTTCGGCAACAACAGCAGGTTCAATCGGCCCGAACTGGTGAGGGTGCCAGAGCTGGCTCATCCCGTCAAGGATAAGCCGTTCATTTCAAAGCAAATTTTTGAGTGGCCTCGGGAGGCGGGGCGCGCTCTGCGCACCGCCTCCCGGAATGGCTGGAACGACCGGTCTTGGCGTGTCCCGGCTTAAGCCTTGGCGGTGTCCTCGTCGTCCTTGGCCTCCGGCTCCTCCGCCGTCTCTGCCCCGTCGTCGCCGGCGCTGTCGGCCTCGGGCTCGGCTTCGGTCGCAGGCTCAGCCTCGGCTTCAGCTTCCTCGCTCGCTGCCTCGGCCTCAGGCGCGACCTCGGCCTCGCTTGATGCTTCCGGCTCCGGCGTGGATTCGACCTCCGGCTCGGCCGCGGCCTCGGCCGGTGCGTCTGCCGCGTCGTCGGTCCCGGCGTCGGCCTTCTCCTGTGCCGCCTTGGAGATGGCGGCGCCCAGGATGTCGCCCAAGCTGGCACCGGAGTCCGACGAGCCGTAGTCGGCCATGGCCTGCTTCTCCTCGGCGATCTCGCGCTGCTTGATCGAGAGGGTGATCTTGCGGGTCTTCTTGTCGATCGCGGTGACCTTGGCATCGACCCGCTCGCCAACCGCGAAGCGGTCCGGGCGCTGCTCGCTGCGCTCGCGCGACAGCTCGGCCTTGCGGATAAAGGCGGTCATGCCGCCAGAGATCTGCACCTCGATGCCGTTGTCCTGGACTTGGCTGACGGTGCCGGTGACGATCGCGCCCTTCTTGACCGTGTCCATGGCCTCGCCGAAGGGATCATCGGTCAGCTGCTTGATGCCCAAGGAGATGCGCTCCTTGTCGGTGTCGACGTCGAGCACCTTGACCTTGATCATGTCGCCCTTCTTGTGGGCCTTGACCGCTTCCTCGCCGGACTGGGTCCAGTCCAGATCGGAAAGATGCACCATACCGTCGATCTCACCCGGCAGACCGACGAAGAGACCGAACTCGGTGATGTTTTTGATCTCGCCTTCGAGCTCGCTGCCGATCGGGTAGTTGTCCTGGAAGTCCTGCCAGGGGTTGGAAAGGCACTGCTTCAAGCCGAGCGAGATCCGGCGCTTCTGCTCGTCGACATCGAGCACCATGACCTCGACTTCCTGGCTGGTCGAGACGATCTTGCCAGGATGGACGTTCTTCTTGGTCCAGCTCATCTCGGAGACGTGGACCAGGCCCTCGATGCCCGCCTCGAGCTCCACGAAAGCGCCGTAGTCAGTGATGTTGGTGACCCGGCCAGTAAACTTGGAGCCGTTCGGGTACTTGGCCGAGGCGCCCTCCCAGGGGTCGGCCTCGAGCTGCTTCATGCCGAGCGAAATGCGCTGGGTCTCCGGGTTGAAGCGGATCACCTGGACCTGAACCTGCTGGCCAATGGAAAGGGCCTCAGTCGGGTGGTTGATGCGCTTCCAGGAGATATCGGTGACGTGCAGCAGGCCATCGACACCGCCGAGATCCACGAAGGCGCCGTAGTCGGTGATGTTCTTGACCACGCCGGTCAGGATCTGGCCTTCCTTGAGGTTGGCGACCAGCTCCGAGCGCTGCTCGGCCCGCGTCTCCTCGAGCACGGCACGGCGCGAGACCACGATGTTGCCGCGCGAGCGGTCCATCTTGAGGATTTGGAAGGGTTGCGGCGAGCCCATCAGGGGCCCGACATCGCGCACCGGGCGGATGTCCACCTGGCTGCCCGGCAGGAAGGCGACAGCGCCCGAGAGGTCGACCGTGAAGCCGCCCTTGACCCGGCCGAAGATTACGCCGGTGACCCGCTCGTTAGCGTTATAGGCTTTCTCCAACTGGACCCAGGCTTCCTCGCGCTTGGCCTTCTCACGGCTGAGCACGGCCTCGCCGTTCTTGTTCTCGATCCGCTCGAGATAGACCTCGACCTCGTCGCCGGCTTTCATCTCGGGCTGCTCGCCGGCCTTGGCGAATTCCTTCAGGGCGACCCGGCCCTCGGACTTGAGGCCAACGTCGACCAACACGCTGTCGCCATCGACGGCGATCACCGTGCCTTTGAGGACCGTTCCCTCGAGACGCTTGATGCTGCCAAGCGATTCTTCGAGGAGCGCGGCAAAGCTTTCGTTCTGCGGTTCGGGAGCTTGGGTGCTGGCTTCAGCCATGGTGTCGTACGTCCTTTCGCTTCAGGTTTCAGGCCGTCCGGTTTTCTCCGGCGGTCTTCCCGGCAGGTGCCGGGCTCGTCAACTCCAACAAAGGCGCCGTCGCCTCGAGATCCTACGGCCGAAGGCTCGGGCAACGGGCCAAGATGTGCTGGACGGCGGCGTCGAAGGCCTGGTCGGCACCAAGCGCCGAGGTATCCAGGATGAATGCATCGTCCGCCGGGCGCAGCGGCGCGGTGGAGCGCCCGCTATCTCGGGCGTCGCGCATCCGCAGCTCGTCCAGAACGCGCGGGTATATACTCTGCTCGCCCCGCTCAAGCAACTCTTTGTGGCGCCTGGCCGCCCGGGCTTCCAATTCGGCGGTCACGAAGAGCTTCACGTCGGCCCCGGGGCAGACCACCGTGCCAATGTCCCGGCCGTCCAGCACCGCGCCTGCCTTGCCGTCCGGCGGCCGGGCGGCGAAGTTTCGCTGAAAGTCGAGCAGAGCGGCGCGCACGGCGGGCGCCGCGGCAACTTCCGAGGCCGCTTGGCTGACCGCCTCGGCACGCAGATCGGCCCGCGTCAGGTCGTCTGGCACCAGGCGCTCCGCCATCGCGCCGGCAGCGGCCTGGTCGTGCGGGCTCTGCCCTGCGGCGAGCAGCCGGGCGGCGACCGCGCGGTAGACCAAGCCGGTATCCAAATAGGCCAGATCGAAGGCCTCGGCCAAACGGCGCGCCAAGGTGCCCTTACCGGCTGCGCCCGGGCCGTCGATCGCGATGGTGAGCGTCACGATGAGGTAATCTTGGCGCCGAGCCCGGTCATGGACTCGACGAAGCCGGGGAAGGAGGTCGCAATTGGCGCGCCGTCGTCGATCGTCACCGGACGTTCGGCCGCCAGGCCCATGACCAGGCCGCTCATAGCGATCCGGTGATCCAGGTGGGTCGCGATCGGCCGATTATTGCCGCCAGGCACCCGGCCGCCAAGTCCGCTCACCGTCAGGCTATCGGTGCCGGCCTCGACCTCGATGCCGCAGGCCGCAAGGCTTGCCACGATCACTGCCAGGCGGTCGCTTTCTTTGACCCGCAGCTCGCCCAGTCCCCTCATCACCGTGCGCCCCTGGGCGCAGGCCGCGGCGACCGCCAGGACCGGATACTCGTCGATCATGCTGGGCGCGCGCGCCGCCGGCACTTCGATGCCGATCAGCTCTGAGCCCTCGACCAACAGGTCGGCAACCGGCTCGCCGCCCTCCTCGCGCGTGTTCTCGAAGGTGAGCTTGGCGCCCATTTCCTTGAGAGTCTGATAGAGCCCGGCGCGCAGGGGGTTGATCCCGACCCGCTCCAAGCGCAGGCGCGAGCCCGGCACAACCAGGGCGGCGACCGTGGCGAAGGCGGCCGAGGAGGGATCGCCCGGCACGATCACGGACTGACAGGCCAGCTCGGGCTGGCCGCGCAGGGTGATGTGGAGCGCGCCGTCGTCTTCGCGGCTTTCGATCTCGGCGCCAAAACGGGCCAGCATGCGCTCGCTGTGGTCTCGGGTCGGCGCGCGCTCGATCACCGTGGTCTCGCCCGGCGCGGACAGCGCGGCCAGCAGGATCGCCGACTTTACCTGAGCCGAGGCGACCGGCATGTCGTAGGTGATCGGCAGGGGTGCCTCAAGGCCGCTCAGGCTGAGCGGTAGGCGCCCGCCTTGGCGCGCCGTGACCCGGGCGCCCATCTGCTCGAGCGGGCCGATCACCCTGCCCATGGGCCGGCCGCGCAGGGAGGCATCGCCAGTCATCACGGCGGTCAGCGGATGACCCGCGAGCACACCCATGAGGAGCCTGGCCGCGGTGCCCGAGTTGCCTAGGTCGAGCACGCCGTCGGGCTCGCGCAAGCCACCGATGCCGCGCCCCCAGACGTGCCAGCGGCCGGCTTCGTCGCGCGAGATCTCGGCGCCGAGCTGGCGCAGGCTGGCCGCCGTGGCGAGCACATCTTCCCCCTCGAGCAGGCCCTCGATCACGCTCTCGCCAACCGCCAGGGCCGACAGCAGCAGCGCCCGGTGGGAGATAGACTTGTCGCCGGGCACCGGGGCGGTGCCGGTCAGGGCCTCGCAGGGCTGTGCGGTTAGGCTGGTCAAGGCTGGGCCATCCGGTGGTTTGCAAGGATCGCCGGGGTCTCTATCACAGCCGTCAGCGTGCGGACAGCCCGCCATGGGAAAAATCGGCCAAAAGAGGCCAATTTTGCTTTGACAGGCTTCCAGGATCGTGGCAATTGCCAAGCCGATTTCCGGTTAATTCCAGTCGGAGTTCAGGCAGTTGGCTAAGGCTGATTGGGGTAGCAAGCATAGCTGTCAAGGGTGCGGCGCCAAGTACTACGACTTGAACCGCACGCCGATCACCTGTCCGAAATGCGGCACCGTGTTCAATCCGGACGCGCTCTTGCGCTCGCGCAAGCCACGCAACGCGGCCGTCAAGGAGGCCGCGCCCGCAGTCAAGGCCAAGGCCAAGGCGGAGAAGCCCGAGGCCGAGGACGCTATCGACGAGGAGCTCGACGCCCTGGTCGACGACGAGGAGGACGGTGATGAAGTCATCGAGGACGCCTCCGAGCTCGGCGAGGATGACAGCGACGTGGTCGAGGTGGTGGTCGAGGATGGCGAGGAGGACACCTGAAGCCCAGGGCTGAGCGATCCGGGCTCCTCGGGCGCTTCCAGGCCGCACTTTTCACTTGCCTTGGCTCAGGCTCGCTCCTACGTTTCAGCCGATCCTGCCGGACGCCCAAGCCGGTTGCGAAAAATGGGGCCGTAGCTCAGTTGGGAGAGCGCTACAATGGCATTGTAGAGGTCAGGGGTTCGACTCCCCTCGGCTCCACCAATTTCATCAAAACTTACCTTCAGACGTCGAATCTGCCGCGTGTGCCAGTGGATCTGGAAGTTCCACTGAACAGTTGTCGCTTGCCTCGACCGACTTGCCCAGATCGTCGGGCGCAGAAATACCATGGCCCGGGTGTTCCCCAGGCGCTTGACCTGGTGGACCATGAAGCCGGCCGGGTCCTAGGGCGACACGCCGCTTCCCAAAACCGCGCGTTTCGCGGAGCGCCGTGATATGCCTTCGGCCGCCGATCATGGCGTCGCTTTGGGTATCTGAGCGTCGCTCGGTGGTTAGATTGACCTGTTGAGAAACCTCGTCGAGACTGATTACAGCCTTGCAAAGGAGCCGCTAAATGGAGGTTAAGTCGATCACCGCAGGCGTCCTCGAAGTCGCCTATCATGAGTATGGTCCCGCGGATGGCTGGCCCTGCATCATGGGCCACGGCTTTCCCTACGACGTCCACGCTTACTCTGAAGCAGGACCCATCTTGGGCGAGGCCGGCGCGCGCGTGATCGTCCCCTATATGCGCGGCTATGGTCCCACCCGGTTCCTATCCCCGGACACGCCGCGCTCGGGCGAGCAAGCTGCCTTTGGGGCTGACCTGAGGGCACTGATGGATGCGCTCGGCTTCGAACGCGCGGTTGTCGGTGGCTATGATTGGGGCGGTCGGGCCGCTTGTGTCGTGGCGGCGCTCTGGCCCGAGCGGGTCGTGGCCCTGATATCCGGAGGATCCTACAATGTCCTGGATGTGCCGCGGTCTTGGGAGCCTGCGCCGCCCGCAGAGGAAGCCGCGCTTTGGTACCAGTATTACTTTCATTCCGAACGTGGCCGTCGCGGCCTGCTACAGGATCGGCGAAGCATAGCCCGTCACATCTGGCAAATGTGGTCGCCGACCTGGGACTTCGATGAGGCAACCTTCGAAAAGACCGCCGAGGCTTTCGACAATCCGGATTTCGTCGAGGTCGTGGTTCACTCCTACCGTCAGCGCTATGGTCTCGTGCCGGGAGATCCCGCCTTCGCCCATCTCGAAACACGCATGACGGCGCTGCCTGAGATCACCGTCGCCGCAATCACCATTGATGGCGACGCAGATGGGTTGGACGCCAGCACGGCGCATCATGCGAAGCATTTCACCGGCCCTCACGAACACCGGAGCTTCACTCAGGCAGGGCACAATCTGCCTCAGGAACGACCCGAGGACTGGGCCCGTGCGGTACTGGATGCGCGAGCGATGGCAGCGACCTGACGGCGCAAAGTCATTTTTTCATACCGGCCTTGCCTAGACCGTCGAGGATCGGTTCGAGGTGACCAGGGTCGCGGAAGGGGAAGACCTCGCGCACAAAGTCAGTGGAAAAACCGGGCTTCAAGCGATAGGTCTCCGCAAGCGCCGACGCCGCCTCGTGGGTTCTTCCCAAATGGCCGAGCGCGGCCGCTTCGACTGCGTAGGCCCACACACCGGCAGTCGCGGACTGTACCGAGCGCCGTGCCCAAGTTGCGGCCTCCGCGAACTCCTCCGAGACCAAATGGGCCAAGGCGCGGCCGGCCAGAAAGGCCCATATGGCGGGGTCGTGCGGATTCAGGCGAAGGGCCCTATCGATATGATCAAGCGCCGCAGCCAAATCTCCATCCAGGATTAGCGCCAATCCAAAACCGTAGTGGGTGAAGGCGCAGTTCGGATTGAGCGCGACCGCCTGCCTGAACTCAGCTTTGGCCGAATCAAGATCGCCCCTTAAGGTGTGAACTCGCCCCAGGGCAAAGTGGGCGAGCGGTTCCTTGTCGTCGAGCGAGACCGCCTGCCGGGCATAGCCAAGTCCTTCTGCAAGAGTCGCCCGAGCGTCGTCTACATAGCCAAGCAGAACCTGCCAATAGCAAACATGGGCGAGCGCCGCCAGCGGCTGGGCGAAATTGGGGTCGGCTGCGATCGCCTGCTGGAAGAACTCCCGGCCCTTGGCAATGTCTTCTCTGGTAAAGCGGTAGTGGTGCCAAAGCCCGCGCTGGAAGAGGTCCCACGCGTTGCGACTCCCGGGCGGTTTGCGGATGGCGCGTTCCCGCTCGGCGCTGCCTAGCTCAGGCTCGATGGCGCGGACAATGGTTTGTGTCATTTCATCCTGCAGCGCGAAGATATCGTCGAGCTCCCGGTCGAAACGCTCAGCCCAAACATGGCGACCCGAAGACGCGTCGATCAGCTGGACTGAAACGCGAACCCGTTTTTGGAACTGACGCAGACTTCCCTCCAGCAGGTAGCGAACACCGAGTTCCCGGCCCAGCTTCGTCATGTCCACGGCACGGCCCTTATGCGCGAAAGTCGAGTTGCGGGCGATGACGAAGAACCAGCGAATTTTAGAGAGCGCCGTGATGAGGTCCTCGGTCATGCCATCGGCGAAGCACTCCTGTTCCTCGTCACCCGATGGGACGTTGAAGGGAAGGACGGCGATTGATGGCTTTTCAGGCAGCGGCAGCGCCTCGCCCACCCTTTGACCGGGCTCAGCGGACTCGCCAGTCGCCAGGCGATAGGTTCGAACCGGTTCGGCGACATTCTTGAGCGTCTGCTCGCCCATATCCTCGAACAAGGCGGCGGTCTTGCCCTTGGCTTGACGGTAGGCGTCTTCGGAGATGCAGATCCCACCTGGTTCTGAGAGCCCTTCCAGACGCGCCGCGAGGTTTACTCCATCGCCAAATATGTCGTCGCCTTCGACGATCACGTCTCCCAGGTTGATGCCGATGCGGAACTGGAGCCGCTCGGCACGGTCCTCTGCTCGGATCGCGCCAACGCCGTCCTGCCAAGCCAAGGCGCAGGAGACCGCGTGCACGACGCTGGCAAACTCCACCAGCAGACCGTCTCCCATGAGCTTTACGATACGTCCTTGGTGTTCGTCGATCAGCGGTTCGAGGAGATCCCGGCGCAGGGCCGTGAGACGCCGAAGCGTTCCTGATTCGTCGGCTCCCATCATGGCCGTGTATCCGACCACGTCGGCGGCAAGGATAGCTGCGAGGCGGCGTTCCATCGAACTCCTCCCTGCCGGCCAGCTTATCGTCAATCCGCACAGTTATCCATGGGCGCCAGCGCGGCAACCAATGACCGGTGTAGGCGGCAAGCGGGCGTGAAGAGCCCCTGATTGCCCAGCAAGAGTCTAGCGGTACTGGGGAATGACCGCCCAGAGCAACTCCTGTGATGGACGCTTAGCTCACCTGTGGTGTCAAATGCCGCGGGCGAGCCTTGTCATCATACGGGCGTTTAGGGTCGTCGTCCAAAACAAGCTGAGCGCGGTGAGTGTGTCTTGGGCAGTGATTGCCGCGTCTCGATTGCGGCGTGCCGCGTCCAGGGCGACCACCAGCATCGGCGTGCTGTCGCCGTCGGTGGCGGCGTCCGCCTCGCCGACGGCCCTGATCGCGGTCGCCTCCGCCAAGGCCAACATGTGCTTGAGCGCGTCTTCGGAGTAAAACCCGATCACCCGGCCAAGCTTGTCGGTTTCGACGCCGATCGAATAGTGCTGCGCGACCAGCAGCGAGGCATTGGCCAAGGTGCTCATGAGCGCGCCCAGTTGGGCCACCACGGCGGTGTACTCGTCGGTGAACAAATCGAAAAAGCCGTACTGCTTTTCCAACGCGCCGACCGCCGCAAGATACGACAGGTCCTTGCGCTTCACCCAATCGGTGGCCGTTTGCAAATCCTGCTGCCGTTTGTCGGCCTCGCGCTCGGTGTAGAGCACATCGACATAGCGCAGGTTGGATAGGGCTGCCGAGGTAAAAAGCGATCGAGCGGTGACCACAGGGTCCGCCGCCTTTTGCCACAGCTTGGTGCCCTGGCCGATCCAGTTCTTGTTCAGCAGCGCGGCGTCCATCAGCAGCTGGGCGAAGGTGATGTGCGAGATTGCCTCGAAGGCCAGCGTCACGATCTCCTCCGGGTCCAAGGCGGCGTGATCCAGGCTGAGCTTCTTGGAAAGCGCCAGCTCCGCCGCTGCCTGATCCAGGTAAGTCAAGGTGACCGCCACGAGAGACCCGATCGTCGCGACCGCTCCGGCGTCGGCGACAGTCGTGATGTGAATGTCTTTCAGCTGGGCGAGCCCACTGTCGACTTCGCGCCGCACCAATTGCATATCGTTGCCGACCACGGCTTGCAGTCCGGGGAACCCGCCAGCGAACAGGGCCTGCATGGCGCCAACCCCGCGTGCCGTATACTCGGCGTGCAGCACAGCCATCCAGATCCGGTTGAAAGCCGCCGGCTCGTGGCCGGTGTTGAACTCGCGCTCGGCGCTTTCCAGGAACAGCTCGCCGTGGCGCCAGATCGATTGCAGCTCCTTGGGAAAGTCCCTCCGCGAGGCGCCCGCGACGATGCTCTGGGCGGCCAGGTAGCGCTTCAGCCAGATCTGATAGAGCGCCCGAAAACCGGCGCGAACCTCCTCCGGCAGCTGCTCCGAGATCTGGCGACCCGGCGCGCTCGGCAAGTCGTTCCCGGTTAGGAAGGCATAGGCCTCGCGGATATCGCCGACCTCGGCGACTTCGATACCGAGCGCGCGGCCGATCTCTACCACGTCTTCGACCTCCTCGGTGCAGAGATTGTAGTCGTGGCGCTGACCCAAGGGGATGGCGAAGCGTTTTATGCCGGAGTCCGCCGCGCCCATGATCTTGTGGGCGATGCCGCCGACCGGCCCGATCGTGCCGTCAGGATTGATCGTGCCGGTCATGGACACGTCGGCCGGAAAGGCCTCGCCGCGCAACAAGGCGACCAGGCCGCTGGTCATCAGACCGCCGGCGCTCGGGCCGTCGACCCGGTCGGTCCGGCTGAAGGAGATCCGATGCTTGGTGAGATCCTCGCCCAGGAGATCGGTTGAGACCAGGGCGGCGAGCCAACCGGAGGCCTTGGACATCTGGCCGATGGCGCCAGCGCTCGCCTCGAAGAATCCAACCTGTATCCCGCCCTGGGGATTGGGCTCGGATTGAATATGGACCGGGTTGGTGGCGCCGCCGCATGTCCCGCCGGCTTTGTAGTACCCGGCGGCGCGAACGACCACCTCCGACGCGTTCGATTCTGGAGCGCCAAACAGGATAACTGCCACAGAGCAGCAGAGCAGCCACTGGCTCCGCTTAATGGACCGGGAGACGAGAGCTATCATGGGTAGATACACCTTCTGCACCTTGAGGTCCCTGAAAGATGCTAACTCGAAACCTCGATTCTGACCAGGTCGCACCAACTTGCTGGGCCTCACGAACGATAGATCGGCACGGTCGGCGCAACCGTGCCAATGCAGACCGCCAAGTTCGGGCAAAATCTTAGCACAAAGCATCAGATCCTTTGCATTACATTATAGAAAACGCATCCAATTACATCGGGCTAGAGAGAACCTGCTCGCAACAGCCGCTAGGAGATCAACCCGAAACCAGGGGTCCCGTGACCTTTCGCCCAACTGGATGATTCGGGCTCTGTGGGCTATACTCCAAGTAGACGGTTGATCGATAGCTTGCCGCAGCAATGGCTGCCTCCTGTACCCCGTGAACGACAGGCAAAGCAGTATGGTTGCTCGATCGATTTTCGTGTTGTTCTTCGTGGCGGTACTTACCGCATGGGCTCGGGTTGAGGCCGCGCCAGTAGACCGTCCTCCGACCAACCCCTTTGCCCTCGACTTTTCCAATTTGACCCATAGCTGAGGCGTGGCCAACATCGCAGATCACGTGAGCCACCAGACGCCGCAGGCGCCGGTTCTGGTCGACAAGTTGGGCCCCGGCGTCTGGATAGGGATTTGATCGCCGTGATTGAACAGTGTTCCAACGGCTAAATCCGACCAACCTGCGACCAGCGGGTCAAACGAGGAGGCATCGCTCGATGACAGGAAAACTTCGTTTCGTGATCGTTGGATGCGTCTTGCTTCTGTCCTTGTCTTGCACTCAAGGGCGCGACAGCGACAAGAAAAGTATCGGTAGAGTCGCAGCAACCGAGCGCATTGAGGCTTCGGTCTCGGATATGCCTATTACGCTGCGCGTCCGCATCGACGACATGCACGAGTTTTGTGACTTTCATCAAGAGGCCGTCTCGATTGGCGATGACTTTCTTCTTGCGGTGTCGGGGCCCTATCGTTGCTTCGGCGTCATTCCCACAGGCGGCACATACGAAACGGAGTCTGGGCCGAACGGCGTCACACGCGTCGACTTGAAAAAGCTTGACCCCGATTCAATTCGCTTCGTTACACGAGACGATGAAGATGGCCAGGTCACCGGCATGAACGCCTATTTTCTTACTGTGGCAGGCGTTGTTGTCCCGGACGAGGATGCGCCGCCCTATGTGGCGGCGCAGTGTTTCGAAGAGGTGATCATCAGTATGCCGAAATCGGAATGGTGCGTCACGATCGGCGCTGGAGACGCTATGTCGCACTATGACAGCGTCTTCCTGCCGTGCGAGACGGAAGAGCTTTGTAGCTTGATCGTTAGCGATCTAAAGCGCCTCGCAAAGGCCGCTGGAGCAGAAGATTAAAAGCAACGGTTTCACGGGTTCAGCGGGCTCTGGGGAGCGCTTCCGCAGAGTGGTGAGTTAACCGACGCGCCCGATCTGCCGCCCTTTTCTCCAAGCGAGAGCCCATTGAACCGCCCATATTTCCGCCTCCTGTTCGAGCCGTCACAGTACCGACATCTTCGCTACTATCAGGGCAAGCTGCTGCTCAACAGCTACAAGACCGCGCTTGCATACCTCAACCACCAGATCGCTTTACCGCATGATGTTCCGGTCTATGCGTTCGATTGTGGCATGATCAATACAGCCTTTGTTTCGTCGGACGAGTCCAAGCATATCGAGATGTGCTACGAGATGGTCGAAGCGATCGCCCAACTTCATGTGCGCCGCATGACCGGCCTGGACTTCGATACCAGGTGGTCGCAAGCACTGGAACGTTCCGCCGACCCGTCTTTGGCCGGCGTGTGGCGCGAAGATCTCGGGCTCGGCGTCTGGGCTCAGGGAGCGGAATGGACCTAGAGCTCGACCCCAATGGCGTCTTCCGTGCGTGGTCCTACGGGTTCACCGATGATGGGCAGCCTGATCTTACGAACAAGCAGCTGCTGAATGAGGGACTCTGGGGCGTCGATGATATCCCCTTTCTGCCCGAGAAGACGGGCTTATGGCGCTTAACCGATTTTGGCTTTCAGTGGTATGTCATCACGGATCGATCGGACGACCGGCTCGAGCTCGACAACGGGTGCCTCACGCTCAACCAGACGAAGTAAAACGGTGGCCCGGCGCATCGTTCGTTGACGCAATCGACGAATGCGTGTTAAGAAACGGCCATGCAAATGCACGCATCTTCTTTCGGCTTGTAGCAAGCAAGCTTTTCTCCATCAGCCATGGATCGCCGAACAAGGGCGAGCTGCGCCTGCGCGCAGCCCGTCGGTTCGGCGTCGTGCCCGCGTTCGATGGGCGCGGTCAACCACCATTGGCTATGGAGGAGAATTTGACGAAGCCGGAACGTGGCGCGGTCGCGCCGATGAGAGGATCTCGCAACAACACCAAAGACGAAAGGCAGAGAAAACACGCCGAGGCGATCGCACGCCGCGCGCGTTTCGCGAAAGCCCTGGCCCAGGCGGAGTTCGGAAGGTTCTACTGGGACGATCGACTTGCGGCCGATCTCGATCGTTCTATGAGGCGTCCGAGGCCGCCCAAAGAGGCTAGAAAAGTGCCTGGGTGATTACAAAGGCCGGCCAGCGCGAAAGTGCTGGTCGGCCTCTTCGAGGTTGCCCCGGGCTGGGAATCGAACCCAACGAAATCCAATCCTCGGACCAGACGGTCTTGCCACTAAACGACCGGGACTTGATCAGTAGATTGCTCAAAAGGTCGCTCGCATTCTAGGCCAATGCACGTGGTTCACGGTCTTCGAGCCGCGGGGTCTAGAAGTCGCCGTGAGCCACTTGGACGACTGTGAGTCCCCGCGCTCTCCACATCTCCACAACCTGGTTGCGGTCCTCGAACACGAGGGTAGGAGCGTGCCCTTCCGAGATAATCTGGTCCAACAGCTCCGATTTCACCTCGGCATCAATCCGGTAATCTCCGGACGGTCGCATGTGGAGCCCGTGGTAGGGCACTCCATGTTCCGCCAACCACGATTCAGTGTCGCGCCGGCTCCTCTCCCACCTTCCGGTGCACAGAAGCACTGACCATCCCCAGTCATGCAGGCTTGTCACGGCCTCGATGACATGAGGTACGGGCTTGTCCAGATGCATGTTTTTCTCGAAAGCCTTCCAATCCTTCGGCTGCTTCATCACATGGACGGCCCGGTGTGAGATGTTGGCTATGGTCCCGTCGATGTCGCAAATCAGTGTGCCCTCGCGATCCGCTATGAGGTGATCGCCAAGGTGGACGTCTCGGATGGTCAGGCCGGTGTGCACGACAATCTCTCCACATTCAGCATCTAGATGCGACGGCGATCATAGCAGCTCGCGGTGATCACTTTTTTGCATAGTTTCATGCAAAAGGCCCAAACCAACACCCGAGGCTCTTCGCGAGGACGAGAGGAACAGCATTGGGCGCCCTGCTTTCCCGGGAAGACCCAACGGCGCGTGGCACGGGCTTCTTTTCCAGGTTCCGGCGATTGCCGAGCTGGAACCCGCGCGATTCCATTGACTTGTCAGTTAGACGACCTCGCCACTCGCTCCGCCTTTGCAATGTCACCGCCCTCGCCTGAAAGCGCCACTGCGAGGTGATCGATGAGCGCTCTAACCCGTGCCGTGAGGTGTCGATTGGGCGGATAGAGCGCGTAGAGGCTAAAGCCGTAGGTTTCATGTTCGGGAAACAGTTGCTCCAGCTTTCCCTCGCCCAAGGCGTCGGCCACCACATAGAAGGGGCAGCGCGCGATGCCGAGGCCTACAAGCGCCATGTTCGCGGTGGCCGCCGGCGCGTTGGCGTGAAAGCTTCCGCCGACCTTCACAACGGTTTCCCGGGTTCCCGTGCGAAACCGCCATGCGGTCGCATCGGTGAGGTTTTCGTCGATGAGGCAGTTGTGGGTGGCCAACGCCTTAGGGTTATCCGGCCGGCCGTGGGCTTCAAGATAGTCCGGCGTGGCGCAAACGATGAGCGGCATATCGGCGAGCTTCTTGGCAATGAGGGTGGAGTCCCGCAGAGTACCAACCCTTATCGCCAGATCGAACCCTTCCTCGACCAGGGCGACGCGCGTGTCGGACAGCCGCAGGTCGATTTCCACCCGCGGATTGGCCCGCATGAAGGGCGCGAGGGCCTTTGTCAGATTTGTGCTGCCGAAGCCCGTCGGCGCCGTGATCCGGATCGGCCCGGCGAGCGCCGTCTGGCGCTCTTGCACCAAGTCGTCCAGCTCGTCCATCTGCTCCAATATCGGGCGGCAGCGCTCGAGATAAGCGGTCCCGACGTCGGTCAAAGCGACGCTTCGCGTGGTTCGGTTGAACAGCTGCGTGGTGAGCTTGAGCTCGAGCTGAGCGACATATTTGCTGACCAGCTTGGTCGACCAGCCAAGCCTGCGGGCCGCCGCTGTGAAGGAGCCTTCTTGCGCCACGGCAATGAAGGCGCGAATGGTTTCAATCCTGTCCACTCGAGACCTCCCGAACAAAAGGACGAGAGAACATATTATACTTATTTCGTTCATAGTCATTGAATAAACTAGGATATTATCGCCGCTTTAGGCTTGTGCCAAATAGGAGTGACCAACCGCTGATGACCGAAAGGTCAGTCTGTGGACCAACGATCGCTCTGAAAGGACACGCTCCATGTCGAACGCAATTCGCATTCACCGCCATCCGCTCTCCGGTCATTCGCACCGGGTCGAGCTCTTCGCCAAGCTTGCCGGCATCAATCACGACCTGATCGACGTCGACCTCCTGGCCGGCGAGCACAAGAAAGCGCCCTTCTTGGCGCTCAATCCCGCCGGACAGGTGCCGGTAATCGAAGACGGCGATAACGTACTGTCCGACTCGAACGCCATCCTGGTCTATCTCGCCCGGAATTATGCACCGGACTGGCTGCCGGGCGACCCGGTCTTGGAGGCCCAGGTGCAAAAGTTTCTTTCAATGGCCGCCGGTGAAATCGCCTATGGGCCCGCGGCGGCGCGCTTGGTCACTGTTTTCGGCGCACAGCTGGATCCGGAGGTGGCCAAGGCCATCGCAAAGACCGCATTCGATCGCATTGAGGCCCACCTCGAGGGGCGCGCCTGGCTGGTCGGCAATCGCCCGACCATCGCCGATGTGGCGATCTACAGCTACACCGCCCACGCGCCCGAAGGGAATGTCTCGCTTCAAGATTACCCGAAGGTCCGCGGATTGCTTCGCCGGATCGAGGCCTTGCCGGGTTTCGTCGCCATGCAGGCCACCGAGGTTGGCCTCGCCGCGTAACGGGATCGAGCGCCTGGCCGGAGGGCTGGCCGTTCCAATTTCGGAGATTCACATCCCTGGAGGAGGCCACCATGTCAGAGACCCAAGTCACGGATCACGACCCCTCGCCCTTTCACCACGGTGAGCATCTCGTGCAAGCACGCCTCGGGGTTCGCGACATCGAAGCCTGGGCGCGCAAGGTGGTGAGATATTTTCTCCCGGAACAACATCGGGATTTCCATACATCGCTGCCCTTTTTGGTGATCGCCGCGCGCGATCGCCAGGGGCGGCCCTGGGTGACCCTGTTGGAAGGGCCGCAAGGCTTCGTCAGCTCGCCGGATCCCCGGACTCTCGTCATCGAGGCCTTGCCGGCGCAAGGAGATGCGCTGGAAGCGTCCATCGAACCCGGCAGCGACATCGGCATCCTGGGGATCGAACTGGCAACCCGGCGGCGCAACCGGGTCAATGGCCGTGCCACCGATATAAGCCCGAATGGCTTTAGCTTTCATGTCGACCAGGCCTATGGCAACTGTCCGCAATACATCCGCGAACGGGAATGGAAACGCGCTGCCGGATCGGCCCCAGGGCAAGCGACCAGAGGCCGTCGCCTGAGCGCCGCGCAACAAGACTGGATCGGTTCAGCCGACACCTTCTTTATAGGCAGCGGTCATCGGGGAGAGGGGCAGAGCCCGACCTTCGGCATGGACGCCTCCCATCGCGGGGGTGACCGGGGCTTCGTCCAGGTGATCGACGAGCGGCGGATCCGCTTTCCCGACTATGCGGGCAACAATCATCTCAATACGATCGGCAATCTTGTCGTCGATCCAAGGGCCGGCTTTCTCTTTGTGGATTTTGAGAGCGGGAGCCTGCTTCAGCTCAGCGGAAAGACCTCGATCGATTGGGAGTCCGATGAGCTTGCGCGCTTTCCCGGTGCCCGGCGCTTGGTGACGCTGGAGATCGATGAGATCGTCGAGATCCCCTCCGCCGTCAGCCTCAGGTGGGCGGCCGACGCCGACTCGGTCCGTTCGCTCCGGCTGATCGACAAGATCCCTGAAAGCGACGACGTCACGTCCTTCATTTTCGAGGCCCGTGACGGGGGGCCCCTGAGCAAGTTCGAGCCGGGTCAACATCTTCCGATCGAACTCGAGATTCCAGGCATCGGTGATCCGGTGCGGCGGACCTACTCGCTCTCCGGCGATCCGAGCCAGGACCGATATCGCATTTCCGTGAAACGGGAACCCAAGGGGCTAGCGTCCGGTTTTCTGCACGACCATGTGGAACCCGGTACCATCATCAACAGCCGACGCCCGGCGGGCGACTTCATGATGACCTGCAACGAATGCCCGCTCGTACTGGTCAGCGCCGGAGTCGGAGTGACGCCTATGATGGCGATCCTGCACGCCGTCGCAGCGGAAAGCAGTGACCGACCCGTCTGGTTCGTCCACGGGGCGCGTGATGGGCGTCATCATCCGCTGGCCCAAGAAGTTCGTGACCTGGCGTCAGAGCAGCCAGAGGTCGCCGTGCACGTCGCCTACAGCCGGCCCGATCCAGGCGACAGGAAGGGCGTAAACTACGACAGCCGGGGTCGCGTTGACGGCGCGCTTATTGCGCGACTGGTCGACAATGTGGATGCCCACTACTTCCTCTGTGGGCCGACCAAGTTCATGGCCGCCATTCAAGCCGATCTCGAGAACCGAGGTGTACCCTTGGACCAGATCCACTGGGAGACCTTCGGTCCGGCGGGATGACAACCGATGAAGTATGAGAAGGGAGGGCAGGAACATGACGAACAAAGTTTGTCTAGTAACGGGGGTCGGTGACGGCACCGGCGCTTCGGTCGCTCGGCGCTTCGCCCAGGACGGCTACCGGGTCGCCTTGCTGGCCCGCAACCAAGATCGTTTGGACCAGCTAGAGCAGGAGCTTCCAGGCGCCAGGTCCTTCGCCTTCGACCTTGCGGACCTTGATCGCCTGGTCGCGGTTTGTCGTCAGGTCAAGGATGAGATGGGCCCGCCGGATGTGATCGTGCACAATGCCGTGCGCGCGACCTTCCAAGGGTTTCTCGAGGCCGACCCGGAGGAGCTTGAACGAAATTTTCGCGTCAACACCACCAGTCTGTTGTATTTGGCCCGAGAGTTCGCCCCGGCCATGGTCGCGCGTGGCTCCGGCGCCATCGTCGTCACCGGCAACACGGCGGCCCTACGCGGCGTGCCCAACTACGCGCTCTTCGCGCCGACCAAAGCCGCACAGCGCATCCTGGCCCAGTCGCTGGCCCGGGATCTGGGCCCCAAGGGCATCCATGTGGCCTACCTGGTGATCGACGCGGCGATCGATACGCCCTGGACCCGCGTGCCCTTCAACCCCGACAAACCAGAAGATTTCTTCAGCAAGCCAGACGCGATCGCGAACGAGGTGTTCCACATCGCCCACCAGGATCGCTCGACCTGGTCCTTCGACGTTGAGCTGCGACCCTTTGGCGAGAGATGGTGATGCCGCGGGGGAGTCTCTCTGGGTCATGAGGTCGATGTTCAAAGATCCAAGCCCCTCCAATAGAGGCCTCAGATCTGGATTGCTACAGTGCTTGAGAAATATTATAAATCAATAAGTTAAGTCTGGCGGTGCAGGGAGGCCTGAGCGAACCAGTCTCCAATTTCAGATTCCCTGATATCCGGGAAAATACAGGGTGATTTCCGAAACCTGGGCCGTATTTGAAGCAGTTGGAGCTGGAAACCCTCAGTTTTCTGCCATTCTCGAAGACAATTCCCTAAACGACGGAACAGGGTATCGAAAAC
>JBCCGG010000050.1:0-43156 GCA_039029395.1 Pseudomonadota bacterium
AAATAAGTGAACTGGCTGACCTCCATGCCATCGCACCAGACTTCCCAGCCGAGCCCCCACGCGCCAAGTGTCGGGCTTTCCCAGTCGTCCTCCACAAACCGGATGTCGGGCTTCGCCTCAGCTGGCCCGGGCGGCGTCAACTACGACCTCGGCGACTTCGCCGCGGCCGACCCGACCATGCCCGTCCAGCGTGTCGAGCTGTGGGACTCCACCGCAGCCGATCCGACCTTCGACAACGTCGACCTCTCGACCATGATCGCAATCACCGGCACGCCGGGCCTCGTCGAGGGCGGCGGCATCTTTCAGACCGTCGATAACGTGACCATCAACGTGGTCGACGGCGGCGCGGCGGACACCTTTACCGTCGCATTCGGCCGTGAGGCCGGCGTCGGCCCCTTCGCCGGGCCCCAGGAGCAGATCCTGGTCGATTCCCTGTCGATCGATCTGATCGAGACCCTGCACATCCACTCGGTGGGCGACAACGTGACGGGCGATCCCACCAGTTTAGGTGGCACGGCGGCCAACCAAATCGATGACATATTCTTCGGTGCCACGGAAACAATTGTCGTCGATGGCTCCAACGACTTCAGCATCGACAACGCGATCGCCCTGGTGGATGCCCCGGTGCTGGGCGTGGTCGATGCCTCGGCGCTCGAGGGCCGCCTGAACATCGACTTCAAGGGCACCACCTTCGATCTGGATTTGACGATCGACGGCGGCTCCAACGCCGACGGCGACGACATCAAGGGCGGCAACGGAAACGACACGATCCGCGGCAATGACGGCGACGACCTGATTGACGCTGAAAGCGGCCTCGACGTGACAATGGGCGGTGACGGCAACGACGATGTACGCGGCGGCGAAGACAACGACGATCTGTTCGGCGACGCTGGCGACGATATCCTGGAAGGCGACCAGGGCTCCGACGAGCTCGACGGCGGGTCCGGCCTCAACTATTTCCTCTACCGGGGTGGTGTCACCGGCTTCTTCGACGGGATGCCGACGCCGGACGTCGCTCCTGGCTTCGACGCCGGCGGCGACGATGTCTTCCTGTTCAACGTCGCGGACTTCGACGGATTTCACTCGGGCGCCTGCGACGTTTTCGGCGTGATCACCGCCGCCACGGCGGGCACCATCGGCAACGTTCAGACCGTGACGGCAACTTTCACGCGCGCCGATTTCCTGGCGGGTAACTTCAATCCGGCGATCTTGCGCGGCGGCTTCACGATCACGGCGACGGCACCCAACAACACGGGCTCGGTCTTCTCGTCGTTCCTGTTCAACAGCGTGACGGTTCAGGCCCACCTCCCGGGCACCACGGTCACGCCCGTGACCAGCAGCTTCCTGGCCTTCGCGGTCAATGCCCAGGGCACAAAGCTTTACGTGGGCATCGCCAAGGACAGCGACGCCAACGGCTTTCTCGACTCCGTGTCGGTGTTCCAAGTGGCAACGGCGACGCCACTGGGCTCAATCGACATCCCAGTCGACGTTGCCCTTATCGTCTAAGACTGCGTGTTACCTCTCCTTCAGCCACGGTGGGGCGGCCTTCGAGCCGCCCCCTTCGTCCTTGGCGGAATATCGAATAGGAAAGCGATTGCAGTGGCTTATCCTCGTTTTTTGATCTCCCTCAAGGCCCTGGTCAGCTTGACAGTTCGGCCCGGTCGGTCTAACCGAGAGATTAGGGCAAAGGCGCTTTTGGGGACGGACGTCTTCGCCTAAGTCTTCTCATCATCAGGGGCGGGGACCGAAGGCCAGTGTTCAAAAAAATTCTGATCGCCAACCGGGGCGAGATCGCCTGCCGGATCCTCGCCACCACCAAGCGCCTGGGCATCCCCACGGTCGCGGTTTTCTCGGACGCCGACCGGGACTCGCGCCACGTGGAGCTGGCCGACGAGGCGGTTTTTCTGGGACCCCCGCCGGCCGCGGAAAGCTACCTGCTGATCGACAAGATCGTCGCCGCTTGCCAGGAAACCGGCGCCGACGCGGTCCATCCGGGCTTCGGCTTTCTGTCGGAGAACGCCAAGTTCGTGAAGGCACTGGACGAGGCCGGCATCGCCTTTATCGGCCCGCCGACCGAGGCGATCCGGATCATGGGCGACAAGATCGAGTCCAAGAAACTGGCCGACAGCGCAGGCGTCAGCACCGTGCCCGGCCACATGGGCCTGATCGAGGATCCCGAGGAAGCGGTCAAGATCGCGAAGGAGATCGGCTACCCGGTGATGATCAAGGCGGCCGCCGGCGGAGGCGGCAAGGGCATGCGGGTCGCGGCCGACGACGAGGAGGCGCGCGAGGGTTTTCGCGCCGCGCGCAGCGAGGCCAAGTCGAGCTTCGCCGACGAGCGGGTCTTCATCGAGAAGTTCATCGAGCGTCCGCGCCACATTGAGATCCAAGTGCTCGGCGACCGCCATGGCACCACGCTCCATCTGGGCGAGCGGGAATGCTCGATCCAGCGGCGCCATCAGAAGGTCGTCGAAGAGGCGCCATCGCCGTTCTTGGACGCCGAGACGCGCGCTGCCATGGGCGCCCAGGCGGTCGCCTTGGGACAGGCGGTGGACTACCACTCGGCGGGCACGGTCGAGTTCATAGTTGACGTAAATAAAAACTTTTATTTCCTTGAAATGAATACACGAATTCAGGTTGAACATCCGGTCACCGAGATGATCACCGGGCTCGACATCGTGGAGTGGATGATCCGCATCGCGGCCGGCGAAAAGCTCGACTTCGGCCAGGGCGACGTGGCGCTCAACGGCTGGGCGGTCGAAAGCCGGGTCTATGCCGAGGACCCGGCGCGCAGCTTCCTGCCCTCGGTCGGCCGCCTGGTGCGCTACCGGGAGCCGGGCACGGCGGAGGAAGGCTCGGACCTGCAGGTGCGTTGCGACAGCGGGGTCGACGAAGGCGACGAGATCTCGATCTACTACGACCCCATGATCGCAAAGCTGGTGGTTCACGGCCCCGATCGAACCGCGGCGATCGACGGCATGAGCCAAGCGCTCGACGCCTTCCACATCCGTGGCGTGAAGCACAACCTGAGCTTCCTGACCGCGATCATGGCCAACCAGCAGTTCCGCAGCGGCGACATCAGCACCAACTTCGTCGCCGAGGAGTTTCCCGACGGCTACCAGCCGACGGAACCCGCAGAGGCGGTCAAGTCGCGCCTGCTGGCGGCTGCCGTGGTGCTCCAGACCCTGCGGGCCGCGCGCGAGGCGGAGATCGACGGCCAGCTCTCCGCCGGCCAAGCGAACGGTCTGGGCGACTGGGTCGCCTTGCTCAATGGCGAGCACCACCCCCTGTCGATCGGGCGGGCCGGCGGCGCCTTCAGCCTTGAGCAGGACGGCAAGCACATGGAGATCGAGGCCCAGTGGCGGCCCGGCGACCCGCTCCTGCGCCTGGTGATCGACGGCCAGGCGCTGGTGGTCCAGGTCGAGCGGCGCGGGCCGGCCTGGCGGCTCAGCCAAGGCGGCGCCGAGCTCGAGATTCTGGTGCTGGCACGGCGCACCGCCGAGTTGGCCGCGCGCATGCCCTTCAAGGAGCCGCCCGACCGCTCCAAGTTCCTGCTCTCGCCCATGCCCGGCCTGCTGGTCTCCCTCTCGGTCGCGGAGGACCAGGACGTCAAGGCCGGCGAGGCCTTGGCTGTGGTCGAGGCCATGAAGATGGAGAACGTGTTGCGTGCCGAGCGTGACGGCGTGGTTGCCAAGATCCACGCCGAAGTGGGCGGCAGCCTGGCGGTCGACCAGGTGATCCTGGAGTTCGCTTGAGCCGCGCTGCCCGGCCATGGACCAGCTTGAGCGCCCCGAAGAGCTGACCTGGGACGAGCGCCGCCTGTGGTTCGAGGCCGAGGAGGCGCGCTATTCCCAGAACGGCGCCTCCAAGCTTTCGGAGCAGGCCTGCGCGCTGATGATCGATTTGCAGGCGACCTTCTGCGCCGGGGCCTGGGCCGCCGTGGTGATTTTGGCGGCGACCATCGTGGAGGCCCAATTGCGCGTGGACTCCGACATTCCGGCAGGTCTAGGGCGTGACGATTTGCGCTGGCTGAGGGGCCTGCGCAACCAGCTGGTCCATGAGGACCCAACCGCCCCGGTCTTCACTCTCGAGGACCAATGGACCAAGCGGGACCTCTGGCAGAAGGACGCCCGGCGCGCGGTCACCACCGCCCTGGCGCTCTACTATCAAGACTAGGCGGCCCGAAAAGCATAGTTCTGTTGCTCTTTATCATATTATGTAGTAACGTACCTACAAATAGCGGCGTCAAAGGCAGATGGCGACAATGACGATCACGACCCTATCAAGCAGAGAGTTCAACCAAGATTCCGGCAAGGCAAAGAAAGCCGCACAAGAGGGCCCGGTCATTATCACCGATCGCGGCAAGCCGGCCCACGTTCTGCTGAGCATCGACGATTACCAAAAGCTGTGCGGCCAAGGTCAGGGAGTCATCGGCGGAAGCATTGTCGACCTGATCGCTCTTCCTGACAGCGGCGACATCGAGTTCGACCCACCCCGGGTCGGTTCACTCTACAGGTCCGCCAAGCTGTCGTGATGTTTCTGCTCGATACCAACGTTATCTCGGAGCTTCGCAAGGCCCATACCGGCAAGGCCGACCCCCGTGTTACCGCGTGGGCCGCGGGGCTGCCGGTGGCCAGTCTTTTTCTCTCGGTCATCACCATACTGGAGCTGGAGCTGGGGGTCAGGCTCGTGGAACACCGGGACCCGCGGCAGGGTGCTGTTCTGCGGCCTTGGCTCGAGCGCCAAGTTCTGCCGGCTTTCGCCGAACGGATCCTTGTGGTCGACACGGCCGTGGCTCAGCACTGTGCGGGGCTTCACGTGCCAGACCCGCGCAACGAGCGAGACGCCCTGATCGCGGCCACGGCGGCGGTCCACAGCATGACGGTGGCAACGCGAAACATTGCCGATTTCGCGCCCATGGGTGTCGAAACACTAAATCCATGGGACGACCGGGGCGACGGTGAGTGATGACAGCCATAAGGGTCATCATTTCCGGGCGGGTGCAGGGCGTCTGGTTTCGCGGCTGGACGATCGAGACGGCGACCCGCTTCGGGCTCGACGGTTGGGTGCGCAACCGCCGGGACGGCACGGTGGAAGCGGTCTTTTCCGGGCCCGAGGAAAAGCTTCAGGCCATGCGCGAGGCCTGCCGCCGGGGCCCGCCCATGGCCCGTGTCGTGCACGTGGAGGAGATCGGCCACGAAGGGCCCGTCGAGTCAGGCTTCACCGCCTTATCTTCGGTGTAAGAAAATAATTCGATAATTCTAGAAATATAGTTGACAAGTGATCATCGAGCGGCCATAGTAGGGGTCATGAACCTGAATCAAGCCGCCCGCTGCCTGGAGACCCTCGGCAACCCGACTCGCCTGGAGATTGTGCGATTGCTGGTGCGCTCGGGCTCTGAAGGCTTGGCGGTCGGCGAGATCCAGGAGCATCTGGGGGTGCCCGGCTCCACGCTGTCCCACCATCTCTCTCACCTGGTCAACAGCAGCGTGATCGAGCAGGAGCGGGAAGGGCGGGTGCTGCGCTGCCGGCCCAATTTCCAGACTCTCCAAGGCCTGACGGACTTCCTGATGGCGGAGTGCTGTCAGGGCGTCGCGAAGCCCGGCAAACGCCGCAAGGCGGGGTGAAAATTTTTTTGACCCAATGGTTCGATTAAACCGGAAATATCGAAACAGGAATCAGCCATGACCAGCCTGACCCTCGTCACCCAAAGCTTCGCCCAGCGCCTACGTGCCGTCGACCGGGTTTGGCTGGCGCTGGCCGGCCTCTTCCTCGTGCTGACTCTGCTCGACCCGCGTCAGGCTTGGATCAGCGTGGGCTTCACGCTCGATGCCTTCCTGTGGATCACGCCTTTCCTATTGCTTTCGGTGGTGTTGGCAGCTTGGCTCAAGGCGGCCGGGGCCGACCGTCTGATTGGCCGGCTGGTCGCCCAGCGGGTCGGCACGGCGATCCTCCTTGCAGCGCTGGCGGGCTCGCTCTCGCCCTTCTGCAGCTGCGGCGTGGTGCCGTTGGTGGCCGCGCTGTTGGCGGCCGGCGTTCCGCTGCCGGCGGTCTTCGCCTTCTGGGTCGCCTCACCCCTGATGGACCCGGAGACCTTCGTCCTCATGGCCGCGACCCTCGGGCTCGAGTTCACCCTCGCCAAGACTCTGGCCGCCTTTGGGCTCGGCCTGCTGGGCGGTTTTGCGACCCTCGGCCTGCAGCGGCTCGGGTTGTTCGGCGAACCGCTCAAGGTCGCGACCGGACCCTCTTGCGGTGGTGGCCTGACGTCCGGCGGACCGGTCGTTTGGGCGGTCTGGCGCGAGGCGCCCCGACGCCAGGCGTTCCATTCGGAAGCGCTCGCGGTCGGCCTTTTCCTTGCCAAGTGGCTGCTGTTGGCCTTCGCCATCGAGAGCCTGATGGTCGCCTGGCTGCCGCCGGATTTGGTCGCCGAGACCCTGGGCGGCAGCGGTTGGCAGGCGATCCCCATGGCCGCGGCGGTCGGTGTGCCGGCCTACCTCAACGGCTTTGCCGCGATCCCTCTGATCGGCGAGCTGATGGCCATGGGCATGGCGCCCGGCGCGGCGCTGACTTTCCTGATTGCTGGCGGCGTCACAAGCCTGCCGGCCGCCATGGCTGTCTTCGCCCTGGTCCGACGCCCGGTCTTCCTATGGTATCTGGCGTTCGCCTTGATTGGCGCGGTCTTGGCCGGCGCGCTCTACCAGATGGTTTAGTCTCCGAAAGTGTCTTCGAAGGCCTCGCGCAGGGCGACGTCCACGTCGGCCATGGCGACTGGCAGGCCTAGGTCGACCAGGGAGGTCACGCCATGATCGGCGATGCCGCAAGGCACGATGCCGTCGAAGTGGCTCAAGTCCGGGTCCACGTTGAGCGCGATGCCGTGATAGGTGATCCAATGGCGTACCCGAACGCCGAGCGCGGCGATTTTGTCCTCGCGGCCCATGGGGCCACCCAGGCGTCCCCGGTCGATCCAGATTCCAATCCGCCCGTCGCGCCGCTCGCCGGTCACGTTGAAGGTGGCCAGGGTGCGGATCAGCCAGTTCTCCAAGTCGCAAACATAGCGCCGCACGTCGAGCCCTCGGCGGCGCAGGTCGAGCATCACGTAGGCAACCCGCTGGCCCGGGCCGTGATAGGTGTACTGGCCGCCCCGGCCGGTCCGGTAGACCGGAAAGCGCTCGGGCGTTAGCAGGTCCTCGTCGCGCGCCGACGTGCCGGCGGTGTAGAGCGGTGGGTGCTCCAGCAGCCAGACGCACTCGGCCGCATTGCCCTGGCGGATCGCCGCGACCTGCTCTTCCATTGTGGCGACCGCCTCAGGATAGTCGACCGGCTCCGGCGCGATGCGCCACTCCAGGGCCGTCACTGTCTCGCTCACCAAAACCGCTCCCGCTGCTTGCCGTAGGCGCACCATAACCTGCGCCGGCTGATTGCAACAGCTGGCTTTCAGCCTTGCTTTGAGGTGGTGCGCGGCTATGGTCGGGAGGGGCAAGAAAAACGCACTTGGGGGACCAGATATGGCCGACGATCTGCGCGAAGCCGCGCTCACCTATCACCGACTGCCGAAGCCGGGCAAGCTCGAGATCTCGGCGACAAAGCCCCTGGGCAATCAGCACGATCTTTCGCTCGCCTATTCCCCTGGCGTGGCCGAGGCCTGCACGGCGATCGCGGAGGAACCGACCGATGCGCGCTTGTACACCGCGCGCGGCAACTTGGTCGGCGTGGTGACCAACGGCACCGCGGTGCTCGGCCTCGGGTCGATCGGTCCCCTCGCATCCAAGCCGGTCATGGAAGGCAAGGCAGTGCTGTTCAAGAAGTTCGCCGGCGTCGATGTTTTCGATGTCGAGCTCGACGTCAGCGATGTCGATCGCATGGTCGACGTGGTCGCCGCCTTGGAGCCGACCTTCGGCGGCATCAACTTGGAGGACATCAAGGCGCCGGAATGCTTCGAGGTCGAAGGCCAGCTGCGCGAGCGCATGAACATTCCGGTCTTTCACGACGACCAGCACGGCACCGCGATCATCGTCGCCGCGGCGATCTTCAACGGCCTGCGTCTGATCGGCAAGGATCTCGAAAAGGTTAAGCTGGTCGCCTCGGGTGCCGGCGCGGCGGCGCTCGCTTGCCTCAACCTGCTGGTCTCCATGGGCGTAAAGCGCGAGAACATCTGGGTGACCGACATCCTGGGCGTGGTCTACGAGGGTCGGGCCGAGCAGATGGACCAGTGGAAATCGATCTTTGCCCAGGAGACCGATGCGCGCACCCTTAACGACGTGATCGACGGTGCCGACATCTTCCTGGGCCTGTCGGCACCCGGCGTGCTCAAGCCCGAGATGGTCAAGCGCATGGCCGACAAGCCGCTGATCATGGCGCTCGCCAATCCGGTGCCCGAGATCATGCCCGAGGCGGCGCGCGAGGCCTCGCCCGAGGCGATCATCTGCACCGGGCGCTCGGACTATCCCAACCAGGTCAACAACGTCCTCTGTTTCCCCTACATCTTCCGCGGCGCGCTCGACGTCGGCGCGACAACCATCAACGAGGAGATGAAGATCGCCTGCGTCAAGGCGATCGCCGACCTGGCCAAGGCCGAGCCCTCGGAGGTGGTTGCCAAGGCGCTCGGCGGCAAGGCGCCGATCTTCGGGCCCGACTACCTGATCCCGAGCCCCTTCGACCCGCGTCTGATCATCGAGATCGCGCCGGCGGTCGCCCGCTCGGCCATGGACAGTGGCGTGGCGACAAACCCGATCGAGGATTTCGAGGCCTACCGGGACAAGCTGTCGCGCTTCGTGTTCCGCTCGGGCATGGCCATGAAGCCGGTGTTCGACCGGGCCCGGCGCGATCCCAAGCGGGTGATCTACGCCGAGGGCGAAGACGCGCGGGCCCTGCGCGCGGTCCAGGTCGCGCTCGACGAGGGTCTGGCCCAACCGATTCTGGTCGGCCGCCCGGATGTGATCAACTCGCGCATCGACCAGCTCGGCCTGCGCTTCGAGCTGGGCAAGGAAGTAGAGGTCATCAACCCCCAGAGCGACCCGCGCTACAAGCTCTACTGGACGACCTATCACGACATTATGGAGCGTCGGGGCGTTTCGCCCTCGGCCGCGCGCACCATCGTGCGCACAAGTAACACCGCGATCGCCGCCCTGGCGGTCACGCTGGGTGACGCGGACGCCATGCTGTGCGGCCTTGAGGGCGGCTACCGGCGCCACCTGGCCGAGGTCTGCAACGTGATTGGCAAGGGCGAAGGGGTCTGGGACCTTTCGGCCATGAGCCTCTTGATTCTGCCGAGCGGCACCTACTTCCTGGCCGACACCTACGTGACCGACAACCCGTCGGCCGAGGAGCTTGTCGAGATGACCGTGCTGGCCGCCGAACATGTGCGGCGCTTCGGTCTGGAGCCCAAGGTCGCCTTGGTCTCTCACTCGAACTTCGGCAGCTCCCAGGCGCCCTGTGCAGAGAAGGTGCGTCAGGCGCTGGCCATGCTGCACCGGGATCACCCGGATCTCGAGGTCGAGGGCGAGATGCACGCCGACATGGCGCTCAACGAAGTGACCCGCGAGCGGCTCTTTCCCAACTCCAAGCTCAAGGGCGCGGCCAACCTCTTGATAATGCCGTCGCTCGATGCCGCCCACATCGCCTTCAATCTGGTCAAGGCGATCGACGAGGGCCTTTCGGTCGGCCCGATCCTGATCGGCACCGCCAAGCCGGCCCACATTCTAACCAATTCGGTGACGGCCCGAGGGGTGGTCAACATGACCGCAGTCGCCGTCGCCGACGCCCAGGACCGGGTCCAGGGCTGACCTCGGGTTAGGAACGGCCTGAGCGATGTCCGAGGCGCCCCACACCTCCGAGACCGAGGCGCCCCCGGAGGCAGAAACGCCGAGCGAAGAGGCCTTCACGGTCAGCGACGAGCTGATCGAGGCGGTCGAGGAGGCACTGGAGCGGGGCGATACCCCGGCGGTCAAAGCGGTGATCGAGCCGCTCCACGTGGCCGACGTGGCCGACCTCCTGGAGTACCTGGCCAAGGACGAGCGCCAGGCCACCGTCGAGCTGCTCGGCCGGGAACTCGACCCTGAGGTCCTGACCTACCTGGCGCCCTCGATCCGCGAGGAGGTGATCGATCTGATCGGGCCGAAGGGCCTCGCGCGCGCCCTTTCGGAGCTTGACAGCGATGACGCGGTGGAGATCTTCAAGGATCTCGACGAAGAATTTCAGTACCGTATACTTTCAGCACTCCCAAAAGCTTATAGAACACTTCTCGAAGAAAGCTTGAGCTTTCCGGAGGAATCCGCCGGGCGCCTCATGCAGCGCGAGGTGGTGGTTCTGCCGTCGGCCTGGAGCGTCGGCGAGACGATCGATTTCATGCGCGAGGCCGACGGCCTGCCGGACGATTTCTACGATCTCTTCGTGGTCAATCCCAAGCACTATCCGATCGGGGTGATCCCGCTCAGCCGGGTCTTGCGGACCCGTCGACCGGTGCGCATCACCGAGATCATGGACACCGACATGCAGATCCTGCCGGTGACCATGGACCAGGAGGACGTCGCCTACCTGTTCCGCCAGTACGGCCTGGTCTCGGCCCCGGTGGTCGACGATGCCGGGCGCCTAATCGGCGTGATCACCGTGGACGACGTGGTCCACGTGATCGACGAGGAGGCCGAAGAAGACCTCATGAAGATGGGCGGCGTCACCGAGACCGACCTCTACGAAGATCTGGTCGACACCAGCAAGTCGCGCTTTCCCTGGCTGGTGGTCAACCTGCTGACCGCGATCCTGGCCTCGGCGGTGATCGGCCTGTTCGAGGGCACGATCGAGAAGCTGGTGGCGCTGGCCGTGCTCATGCCGATCGTCGCCTCCATGGGCGGCAACGCCGGCACCCAGACGCTCACCGTGGCGGTGCGCGCGCTCGCCATGAAAGACCTGACCGCGGCCAACACCCTGCGCTTCGTCGGCAAGGAAATCCTGGTCGGTTCCTTCAACGGAGTCATGTTCGCCTTGCTGACCGGCGTTGTCGCCTGGCTGTGGTTCGAGTCCTGGGGACTAGGTTTGCTGATGGCGGTCGCCATGATCGTCAACCTAGTGATTGCCGGCCTCTCGGGCACCTTGATCCCCTTAGGGCTCGAGAAGATGGGGGTCGATCCGGCGATCGCCTCCAGCGTGTTCCTGACCACGGTGACCGACGTGGTCGGCTTCTTCACCTTCCTGGGCTTGGCCGCCCTGTTCCTGCTGTGAGGAGGCTCGGCCCATGAGCGCCTTCACCCCCGCCACAACGGATTTTGCCGAGCGCGTGCGCGACTCCTTCGAGCGCCAGTCGATCATGGGCCTGATCGGCGCCGAGCTCACCCGTGTCGAGCCCGGGCTGGTGGTGATCGAGCTGCCCTTTCGGGAAGACCTCTGCCAGCAGCACGGCTTTTTCCATGCGGGCGTGACCAGCACGATCGCCGATTCCGCCGGCGGCTACGCCGCTTTCAGCCTCTTTCCGGCCGAAGCCTCGGTGCTCACCACGGAGTTCAAGATCAACCTGCTGGCGCCAGCCGACGGCGAGCGTCTCAGGGCGATCGGTCGGGTGGTCAAGCCCGGGCGTACGCTCACCATCTGCGATGTCGAGGTCTTCGCCGTGAAGGCGGGGGCTGAAAAGATCTGTGCCAAGCTGCTGCTGACCCACATGACCATGCACGGCAAGGCCGACCGATGAGCGAAAAAAGAATCGCCTTTCTGCACACCGCCGCGGTCCACGAGCCGACCTTCGGCGGCCTGATGGCGTGCCTGGCGCCGGAGATCGCGCTCACCCACCTGAATGACGAGAGCCTGCTGGCCGACGCCATGGCCGGTCAAGAGGTCACGGCGCGCCTGGAGGACCGGCTCAAAGAATTGGCGGCGGCAAAACCGGACCTCATCGTCTGTTCCTGCTCGACTCTGGGCGGACCGGCCGAGACAGCAGGCAAGGCGCTCGGCCTGCCGGTGCTGCGCATCGACCGGGCCATGGCCGAGCAAGCGGTGGCTGGTGGCGGCCGGATCCTGGTGGCCGCCTGCATCGAATCGACGATCGCGCCGACACTCGCCTTGCTGCGCGATGTGGCAGAAAGTCCACCGGATCTTGAAACTCTGGTGATCGCAGGCGCTTGGGACAAATTCCTGGCGGGCGATCTGGCTGGCTATCACGAGACCATCGCCGCCGGTCTGCGCCAAGCCGCCCCCGGGGCCAGCGCGGTCGTGCTGGCCCAGGCCTCCATGGCGCCGGCAGCCGCACTCTGCAAGGACCTTGCAGTGCCGATCCTGAGTAGCCCGGAGATCGGGGTGCGCCGGGCGATCGATCTGGTGACGGCCGGCTGAGCGGGCTATGCTCTGAGCCCAGAAGAGAAGGGGTAACTGCCATGATTCCCAACCAGGTGCCGCCCTTCGATTTCGGCCTGGGCGAGACCGCCGACATGCTGCGCGACACGGTCGAAAGCTTCGCTGCCGAGAAGATCGCGCCGCGCGCCGAGGAGATCGACCGGTCCAACGAGTTTCCCCGGGACCTTTGGCCCGAGCTGGGCGCGCTGGGCCTGCTCGGCGTCACGGTCGAGGAGGCGTGGGGCGGCGCGGGCATGGGTTACCTGGAGCACTGCGTGGCCATGGAGGAGATCAGCCGGGCCTCGGCCTCGGTGGGTCTCAGTTACGGCGCTCACTCCAATCTCTGCGTCAACCAGATCCGGCGCAACGGCAACGACGATCAGCGCGGCCGCTATCTGGCCAAGCTGATCTCCGGCGGGCATGTCGGCGCGCTGGCCATGAGCGAGCCGGGCGCCGGCTCCGACGTGGTGGGCATGAAGACCAAAGCGGAGAAGACCGCCGACGGCTATGTCCTCAACGGCACCAAAATGTGGATCACCAACGGCCCCGATGCCGACGTGCTGGTGGTTTACGCCAAAACTGATCCGGCGGCCGGCTCGCGCGGCATCACCGCCTTCCTGATCGAAAAGGACATGGAAGGCTTCTCGACCGCGCAAAAGCTGGACAAGCTGGGCATGCGGGGCTCGAGCACCTGCGAGCTGATCTTCCAGGACTGCTTCGTTCCGGCCGAGAACGTGCTGGGCGAGGTGGGGCGCGGTGTTAACGTGCTGATGAGCGGCCTGGACTACGAGCGCTTGGTGCTCGCCGCCGGGCCCTTGGGCATCATGCAGGCCTGCATGGACCAGGTCGTGCCCTACCTGCACGAGCGCAAGCAGTTCGGCACGGCGATCGGCGAGTTCCAGCTCATGCAGGGCAAGCTGGCCGACATGTACACCACGATGAATGCCTCCAAGGCTTACGTCTACGCGGTCGCCCAAGCGGTCGACCGGGGCGACACCACCCGCAAGGATGCCGCCGGCGCGATCCTCTACGCGGCCGAGAAGGCGACCTGGATGGCGCTCGAAGCGATCCAATGCCTGGGCGGCATGGGCTACATAAACGACACGCCGACCGGCCGCTTGCTACGCGACGCAAAGCTCTACGAGATCGGCGCCGGCACCAGCGAGATCCGCCGCTGGCTTATCGGCCGGGAACTCTTTGCCGAGACGGCGTGAGAGGTCTTCCTGCCGCTTGCCTCAGCCCGGGCGCCGCGCGGTGGCGGTGGCAAGCAAGGGCGCGAGGAAGTGAAAGCTCGGGTCGTCGTGGACCGGGAGGAAGGCCAAGTCCTCTTGCCGAAGGACTCCTGCCTTCAGGCCCGCGGCGCCGTTCAACGCGGCATTTTGCTTCCAAAAGCTGGCCTCTTCAGTGCCGCCCCGGATTCCGTGGGACTCGTAGGCGACCGCTGGGTCCGCGAAGCCGGCCTCGTCGAGCAGAGCCGGTAGGCGCCGGGCGAAGGAAAGGTCCATCAAGCCGGCTTCCTCCATCGCCTGGGCCAAGGCGCGCCGGCCCTGGTCGAAGGCCTGGGCCGAAGGGTAGCCCGGATCGCTCGCCACATGGCTGGCGAAGTCCATGTCGACGAGCGCCAGATTGCCGCCCGGCCGCAGCAGCGCCCGAATGTGGTGGAGCGCGGCCGCCGGGTCCGGCAGGTGCAGGAGCACGAAGCGGCAGTAGACCAGGTCGAAGGGCGCGGCGTCCAACTCCGTGCGGTTCACGTCGCCGACGACCACGGTGACGTTGGGCAAATTCAGATCCTTGAGGAATCGCGGGTTCTGATCGATGCCGACCACACGGCCCTCGGGCCCGACTTGAGCCGAAAGCCAGCGCAGCATGGAGCCGCCGCCCGGGCCGATCTCCAGGACCGTCTGTCCCGCCGCCAAGCCGCCCGCGCGCAGCGCCGCTTGGGTCGGCGGATCGTAAAGCCTCTCCAACATCGCTAGACGCTTGCGTTCCTTCACGTCATCCAAGCTGTCGGCGATATAGCTTTGCTTCATGACCTGCGGCTTTTTGGCTTTGACCGGGCCGTTGCTTGCTTGACCTCGCGAAGACCGAAGGGCGCGTCCGACTCCTGCCGCCAGGCCTTCACGCTGGCCAGGATCGCCGCGCGCACCGCGCCGACCCCTTCTGAGCGAATGCGGCCCGTGGGAAAGCACAAGCTGTAGCTGAGCGGTAGGCTCGGCTCGAAGCGGCGGACAGCGACGCCGTTCTTGAGCCACGGGCCTGCGGCGAAGGGCTCGGCGATCGTGATCCCCAGTCCGGCGGCCACCAAGGCATAGCGGCTGTGGGAGGTGTGGGTGGTGAAGCGGATGTCCTTGGCGTTGACGATGCCGGCGAAGATCTCCGCCTCCTTCTCGAAGCCGAGCGGCCCGGCCGAGCTCCAGCCGACCACCGTCTCCTCCCTGAAGTCCTCCGGCGTGATCACTTCCTTGGCGGCCAGGCGGTGATCCGCCGGCAGGGCGCAGACGTGATCTACGGTGAAGAGCGGCTCGGCCTCAATCCCCAAGATCTCCGGAATCTCCAGGGTCAAAGCGAGATCCGCGGAATGGTTTTGCAGGTTCTCGATGATCTCGGCGACCGTTCCGGTGTCCACCACCAGGCTCCAGGTCTGATTGCTACGCCGAATGTGCTGCGCCACCCTGGGCATGAGCGAGGTGGAGAGCGCCGGCAGGCAGGCGATCACCACCGGCTGGGGCACGTTGTCGCGAATGTTCGCGCCGGCCTGCTCGATGCGCTCGAGGCCGAGGAAGTTCTGCTCGACCACGCGCGCGAACTGAACCGCTGCCGTGGTCGGGGCCAGGCGCCCCTTGATGCGGTCGAACAGCTTGAAGCCCAAATGGCCTTCCAGCTCGGCGATATGACGGCTCACCCCGGGCTGGGAGATCGACAGCTTGGCCGCCGCCCGGGTCGTGGTGCCGGCAGACATGAGGCAGCGAAAGACTTCGATCTGGCGAAAACTGAGTGCCACGGCACCCCCGTGCTCTTCTCGTCGGTGCTATAACTTCTTCGCATAGAGTATCACTATTTCATCTTTGTGATTATGCCGAGCCTATGGGAACCTGTCCAGATAGGGGGGTCTTTCGACCGGCTTGCCGGCCACCAGCGCGGGAGCAAAAACATGACCAAGCACCGTCAGCACAGAAGCCACCATTTCACCAACGATCCGAACCGCCGCCGTTTCCTGCAAGGCACGGCCGCGCTTGCCCTCGGCACCTGGGCCGGCGTCAGCCCTGCGATTGGCGCCACGCCACAACGGGGCGGTACGCTTCGCCAGGCTTTGAGCGGTGGCGCGACCAGCGACTCTCTTGAGGGCGCGACGCTGCAGGCAGCGCACCCTATCAGCGTCAGCTGGCAGCTACGCAACAATCTGACGGAGGTCGACGCGGAGGGCCGGGTGGTCGGCGAGCTGGCCGAGAGCTGGGAGACCTCGGACGACGCCAAGGTTTGGGTGTTCAAGCTTCGCAATGGCGTCGAGTTTCACAACGGCAAGAGCCTCGAGGCCGCGGACGTGGTCCATTCCCTGAACCAGCACCGGGGCGAGGGGACCAAGTCGGCTGCGGCCAGCATCGTCCAAGGAGTCGCCGACATTCGCGCGGACGGCAAGGACACGGTCGTGGTGGAGCTGGCCGAGGGCAATGCAGATTTTGCCTACCTCATGTCCGACTATCACTTGGTGATCGCTCCGGAGGGCACGACGGGCGGCGATTGGAACAAGGGAGTTGGTACCGGCCCCTTCGTGCTTGAATCGTGGGACCCGGGCATCCGGGCGCTCACCAAGCGCAACCCCAACTACTTTAAGGAGGGCAGGCCCTATTTCGATGAGGTCGAGACACTGCACGTCGCCGACGTCATGGCACGCACCAACGTGCTGCAGACCGGTGAGGCGGATGTCATCGAACAACCCGACCTCAAGACCCTGCACCTGCTCAAGCGCCAGCCCGGCGTCGTCATTAAGGAGGTCGGCGGTACGCGGCACTTCCCCTATCCCATGCTGATGACCATGGCGCCGTTCGACGATCCGGACGTGCAGATGGCGCTCAAGTACGCCATAGACCGCGATGCCTGGGTAAAGAAAATTCTCAAAGGCCATGGCTACGTGGGCAACGACCACCCCGTTGGCCGCAACCAACGCTTCTTCGCCGCCGATCTGGAGCAGCGGCAATACGATCCGGACAAGGCGAAGCACCATCTCAAGAAGGCCGGCAAGGAAGGGCTCAGCGTGCCGATGTTCGCCGCCGAGGTCTATCCCGGCGGGGTCGACGGCGCGATCCTCTATCAAGAGACCGCCAAGGCGGCGGGCATCACGATCGACGTGCAGCGCCTGCCATCCGACGGCTATTGGACCGAGGTGCCCCTGAAGAAACCCTGGCACGTGAGCAGCCTGGGCGGCCGTCCGACGGTCGATTGGGTGATGTCGGTCTCCTACGCCGCCGGCGCGCCCTGGAACGACACCACCTGGGCCAACGAGCGCTTCAACCAGCTGTTGGGCCAAGCCCGCTCGGAATTGGACGATACCAAGCGGGAAGCCATGTATTTCGAGATGCAGCAGCTGGTGCGCGACGACTGCCCGACGGTGATCCCGGCCTTCGCCAACTTCATCACCGCCATGAACGACAAGGTCGGCACGCCGGACAAGATCGCCACGAACTCCCAGCTCGACGGCCTCAAGAACTTCGAGCGCTGGTGGTTCAACTGAGTCAGGACCAGAAAAGGGCGGGCGGAGTAGGCTCCAGCCCGCCCTGATTTCACCGGCGACCCGCCGCGCCCAGTGCCAGCCACTGCGACCGGGTGATGCGCCAATCGGGAGAGTCCTCTCCGTAGGCCAGCCGTCGTCCTCGACAGGACAGCCCCGCCTTCCGAAGCACCTGCTTGGAGGTCAGGTTGGCATCGTCGAAGGTCGCAACGACTTCCTCCAGCGGCGTTTCCTCGAAGGCGAAGCGCAGAAGCCGCCGGCAAACCTCCGTCGCGTAGCCTTGCCCCCAGGCGGTCCGCTTAAGGATGTAGCCGATTTCCACATCCTCTTTGGGCATGACACCGGGCTTCACATGATCCCAGTTGGTGTCGTCTTCGTGAATCGGCATTGGAAGCAGGAATACACTGCCCAGCTTGTCCTCCGTCGCCTGGTTCGAGATACACCAGATGCCGATGCAGCCGTCACCGCCGCGCTTGATCCAGGTCCACATCTCTCGCCGGATGGCGGACTCCTCCATCACGCCGCCGATGTACTTGCCCACGGCGGGATCGGTGAACATCTCGATCGCCACGTCCACATCGGCGACGGTGACGGGCGTCAGCGACAGGCGCTCGCTCGAGAGAATCTTGCTCATGGGCAGGGACTATAACGGATCTTTCGCCTCGGCCGCGAGATCACTTCGCCTCCCCCTTGCGCCGCGAGACGATCGCCAAATAGACCGGCAAGCCGCTGAGCAGGAGCAGGAAGCCCCACATGGCGGCTTCGGCGCCGGCGCCGTAGATCGACAGCATGGAAAAGACGAAGGCGACCGCGGCGACCGGCAGATAGGTCTTGGGATTCAAATAGCCCACGCGTTTGCCGACCGTGACGAAAATGATGCCTTCGACAAAACAGCAGAAGACGTAGGGCACCATGTCGGCCACGGTCGAAAGGCGCACCACGAAATCGTAGATCGCGATCATCTCCTTTGATCCCGACGACTGCAGGATCAAGATCGCGCAGGAGAGCGACATCGAGATCACGATGCCCTTGGCCGGCACCCCCCGGCGGTTGAGCTCCGCGAAGGCCTTGGGCAGCAGGCCGTGGCGCGCGGCGGCCAGGGGCACCTGGGACATCACCAGGGTCCAGCCGTTGAGCGCGGCAAGCGACGAGAGGACGGCCGCCGCCGCGATCACGTAGCCGGCCCAGTCGCCCCACATGAGGCTGGCGGCGTCGGAGAAGGGCGCGCCCGACTTCTCCAGCTCGGCGCGGCCCATGACGCCCATGACCGAGACCGTCCCGAAGGTGTAGATCGCCGCCGCGATCAGGGTGCCGGCGATGGTCGCAACGGCGATCGTGCGCGTGGGGTTCTTGACGTCGCCGGCCGGCACGGTCGCCGATTCGATGCCGGAAAACGCGAACATGATGAAGGGTGCGGTCGCCGCGAAGGCCAGGAAGAAAGGCATGCCCGAGGGGTTGACCGGCGTGAAGTGGCCCCAGTCGACCCAGAAGAGGCCAATGAAGGCGACCGCCAGAAAGGGCACCAGCTTCACCGCCACGACCACCAGCTGAAAGCGCCCGGCTTCCTTGACGCCGCGCATGTTGAGCAGCGCCACGGCGATCATCGCGCCCAGCGCCAGGCCCAGCTTGGCCAGGCGGGCGTCGGCCAGGCCAGGGATGAAAACCTCCAGGTAGTCGGCCACAGCGATTGCGATGGCGGGCAGGGACGACCACATGGAGATCCAATAGCCCCAGGCGATCAAAAAGCCGGCGAAGTCGCCGAATCCCTTGCGGGTATAGGCATAGGGTCCGCCGGTGTCCGGCAGGATGCGGCTGAGGCGCGCGAACACCAGGCCAAGACAGAGCGCGCCGCCGGCCAGCACGATCCAGGCGATCACCGCCACCGTGCCGTAGGGCGCCAGCGCGGCCGGCGCCAGGAAGAAGCCCGAGCCGACCACGTTGCCGACCACCAGCGCGGTGCAGGTCCAGACGCCCAGCGTGCGCTCTGCGTCGGACGGCGCGCCCGAGGCTTTTGCCATCGACCGGATCCCCCGAGAAGACACATTACGCGGATCGGCCGGATCCGCCGCGCCAGTCTAGGACCTTCGCCGCCGCTTGGCATCCCACCTCGCACGCCACCGGGTGACTCGCCAGGGCGGTGGAATTGCTCTTAAATGGCCGGCGCGCCGAGACCAGCGACTGTAAAGGGATAGATCGACCCAGGATGAGCGACGCTGCCCAAAGCCTTTCAAGCGAGACACAGGCGCGTCTCGCCTCGGTGACCGCCGCCACGGTCTCCATGCAGCTCCTGAAGCGGGGCATCCGGAACTGCTGGATGCGCGGACCCATGCCAATCGCGCACGATCAGCCGCGGGTCGTCGGGCCGGCCTTCACGTTCCGTTTTCTGCCGCTCCGCGAAGATCTGTCGACCTTGGAGAGCTACGCCAAGCCGACCTCGATCCGCGCCGCCATCGAGGCCATGCCGGCCGGCGCCGTGATCGTCATCGATGCCAGGGGCGAGCAGGGCGCGGCGACCTTGGGCGATCTGTTGGTGGCACGAATCAAGATGCGCGGCGGTCTTGCGGTGGTCAGCGACGGGCCCATGCGCGACATGGCGGAAATCCGCAAGGTCGGTCTGCCGATGTTCTGTACCGGCGCGACCGCGCCGCCCTCGATCGCCCGCCTGACCTTCGCTGACCGGCAGCAGCCGATCGGCTGCGGCGGGGTCGCCGTGCTGCCGGGCGATGTGATTGTCGGCGACGAGGACGGCGTCGTGGTGCTGCCCCAGGCCTTGGCCGACGAGGTCGCGCGCGATGCGGTGGAGCAGGAGCGCTTCGAGCGCTTCGCCCAGATGAAGATCCTCACCGGCGCGCCCGTGGCGGGGCTCTATCCGCCCAATGAAGAGACCCAGGCCGCCTACCAGGCCTGGTGCGCGGCCGGCGAGCCGGAGCTATAAAAAGATAGAAGACTATGGTGCGAGGTTTCAGCAATGAGTGAAACGAAAGACCCGATCGTCATCGCCGCCGCGGCGCGCACGCCCATGGGCGGCTTTCAGGGCGCGCTGAAGGATCTGCCGGCCCCGGCGCTCGGTTCGGCGGCGATCAAGGAGGTGCTGGCACGCGCCGGCCAGGATCCTTCTGACGTGGGCGAGGTTCTGTTCGGCTGCGTGCTCCAGGCCGGCCAGGGCCAGGCCCCGGCGCGCCAGGCGGCGCTTGGCGCCGGCCTGCCCGAGAGCGTCGGCTGCACGACGGTCAACAAGATGTGCGGCTCTGGCATGAAGACGACGATGCTGGCCCACGACCTGATCGCGGCCGGCACAAGCGACGTCATGATCGCCGGTGGCATGGAGTCCATGTCGAACGCCCCCTACCTCATGCCCAAGGCTCGGGCCGGCTACCGCATGGGCCACCAGCAGGTGCTCGACCATATGTTCCTGGACGGTTTGGAAGATGCCTACGAGCGCGGCCGGCTGATGGGCACCTACGCCGAGGACACCGCGCAGCACTTTCAGTTCACCCGCGAGGCCCAAGACGCCTTCGCCATCGAGTCCCTGAGCCGGGCCCGCGCGGCCAGCGAGGAGGGGCGCTTCGACCGGGAGGTCACGCCGGTCACGGTCAAGACCCGAAAGGGCGAGGTCACGGTCGCCCGCGACGAGCAGCCCTTCACCGCCAAGCCGGACAAGATCCCCTCCTTGAAACCCGCCTTCCGCGACGTCGGCACGGTGACCGCGGCCAACTCCAGCTCGATCTCCGACGGTGCGGCGGCGCTCTTGCTCATGCGCCGCTCCGAGGCCGAGCGCCGGGGCCTGACGCCGCTTGCCGTGATCCGCGGCCACGCCAGCCACGCGGCCGAGCCGGCCTGGTTCACCACGGCCCCGGTCGGCGCCTTGCAAAAGCTGCTCGAGAAGCTGGACTGGCAGGCCGGCGACGTCGATCTCTACGAGATCAACGAGGCCTTCGCCGTGGTCACCATGGTTGCCATGCGCGAGCTCGACCTGCCCCACGACAAGGTCAACGTGAACGGCGGTGCCTGCGCGCTGGGCCACCCGATCGGCGCTTCCGGCGCGCGCATCATTGTCACCCTGCTGGCCGCCTTGGAAGAACGCGGGCTCGATCGGGGCGTCGCTGCGCTTTGCATCGGCGGCGGCGAAGCGACCGCCGTCGCGCTCGAGCGCGTGCACTAAAGGGCTTATGGAACTCACCGAAGAGCAAATCCTGATCCGCGATACCGCCCGCGCCTTCGCGCGCGAGCAGTTGGCGCCCCACGCGGCCGGCTGGGATGAGGAGGCGCGCTTTCCTGCAGAGGCGATCGTCGCCATGGGCGAGCTCGGCTTCATGGGCATGGTGGTGCCCGAGGACTGGGGCGGGGCGGGCGCCGATCACGTCGCCTATGCGTTGGCCCTGATGGAGATCGCCGGCGGCTGCGGCTCCTGCTCTACCATCATGAGCGTGCACAACTCGGTCGCCTGCGCGCCGATTCTAAAGCATGGCAGCGAGGAACAGAAGCAGCGCTTTCTGAAGCCGCTGGCGAGCGGCGAGATGCTGGGCGCCTTTTGCCTGACCGAGCCCCAGGCCGGCTCCGACGCGGCCGCGATCAAGACCAAGGCCGAGAAACGCGGCAATCACTATGTGCTGAACGGCACCAAGCAGTTCATCACTTCGGGCAACGCCGCCGACCTGGCGATCGTCTTCGCCGTCACCGACCCCACGGTCGGCCGCAAGGGCATCTCCGCCTTCATCGTGCCGACCGAGCTCGAGGGCTTTCGTGTCGCGAGCGTCGAGCACAAGCTGGGCCAGAAGGCCTCGGACACCTGCCAGATCGTCTTCGAAGACCTGAAGCTGACGCCCAACCTGCTGCTCGGCGAGGAGGGCGAGGGCTACAAGATCGCGCTCTCCAACCTGGAGGGCGGGCGCATCGGCATCGCGTCGCAATCGGTCGGCATGGCGCGCGCCGCGCTCGAGGTCGCGCTGGCCTACGCCAAGGAGCGCCAGGCCTTCGGCAAGGCTATTATCTCCCAGCAGGCGGTCGCCTTTCGCCTCGCCGACATGGCGACCCAAATCCAGGCGGCCGAGCTCATGACCCTGGAGGCGGCCCGCCTGCGCGACGCCGGCAAGCCCTGCCTCAAGGAGGCGGCCATGGCCAAGCTGTTCGCCTCAGAGATGGCCGAGCGGGTTTGCTCGGACGCGATACAGACCCTGGGCGGTTATGGCTATTTGGCCGACTTCCCGCTCGAGCGCATCTACCGGGACGTGCGCGTCTGCCAGATTTACGAAGGCACCTCGGACATCCAGCGCCTTGTGATAAGCCGGGCCCTGGCGGCGGAGGGGTGAGGCCGGGGAATCAAGTGTCCCGGCCGACCGCGAGCGGCGTATCCTGGCAGTGCACCGAGCGCTCACTCTTCTCCTTGAGGACGTCCTTGGCGATGGCGCGGATTTCGCGTTCCAAGGTCTCGTAGACGTAGCTGCGCACAAACCGCGGGTCGTTGAAGGTTCGCAGGGCAAGTTCGTCCAAGCAGGTCATCTCAGTGGCGACGCCCGCGCCTAGAAGGCCTTTTAGGGCCGAGTGTTCGATCTCAAGTGTGGTCGCATGTGGATAGAGACAGGAGAGAAAAATACTTTGTAGTTTGCTGAGTGCTTTGTTCACCACCTCTCTCCTACCGCCGATGATCCATAGCACCGCATGATCGACGACAAAGGTACGCTTGGCCCGAGCGAGCGTTTGCGGATTGATCTCGATGCCTCTTTCGCTCAACGAGATGCCTTTTCCTTTGTTGTTGGACCGCGGCGCGGAACAGAGCTGGTACTTTCGCTCTACGCGGTACTCTCGCGCTTCACGCAGCAGGGTGTCCGGATCCAGCTCTGCCGTCTTGATCAGCGCCCGCATTTTGGGATTAGCGTCTTTGAAAGTCGCCGCATCGACCACCAGGATGTTGGCGTAGTCGGTCGCGGGCAAGATCTCCTCTCCAGTGACGAGGGAGAGCTCTTCGAACCATGCAGTCATCGCCTGTTCGGTCGCCTCATTGCCATCTGACAGGATCACGTACCGCTTCGGACGTGCGAAAGGTGTACCGGCACTGGGGCCGAACATAGCGCCGAGAGACCCCGTCGGGACGCCCGAGTTGAAGTCGTTCAAAAAAAGTTCGCTCACCCGCGCAACCAAATCCTCGACGGTGATCTCCGCCTCGGTGGCGGCGGCTGGCATGGCAGCAAGGCCAAGGAGGACCGCAAGGCTTCCTACCAATTGCTTGATAGACACCATCTTCGTTTCAATCCCTTGTTCATAGTGCCGCACTTGGGCGGGTTGTTTTTACAAGCACTGATTGTAGTATAAATTTATCTTTGTGGGAAACACTAAGATAACCACTAAAGACCGTTGGATGGGTCTCGCGCACATGGCACATCATGCCAAATCGGGCGTATCGTGGCCGGTCTGAGCTGATCGCACTGGTTATTTGAGCGTCCGCCACACACCGTGGTTCTTGCCGATGCCGCGAAAGACCCCATTTTCGCTGCAATGGCACCACCGGGGCGCCACCATCGGAAGCGGAAATCCTGAGCTCTGCCGTCATTTGAAAAAGTCTAACAGAGGGCCGCCTTGACCACCGCCGAAAGCCATTCGGACGCCTCCGCCAGGGCGCCGCGCACGGCCAGGAAATCGCTTCTGGCGCTGGCCCTTTCCGCCTTGCTGCTGGGCACGGGCTTGGGCGCCTGGAGCTTCCTAATCGAGCCGGACTTGGTTACCGTGACAGAAGTGCCGCTGGAGACGTCCAAATGGCCGGCCGGGCGCGCGCCGCTCAAGATCGTCGCCTTGGCCGACTTGCACACCGGCGCGCCCCATGTGGATGTCGCAAAGCTCGACGAGGTGGTCGCCGAGATCAACGGACTGGAACCCGACATCGTCGTGCTGCTTGGCGACTACGTGATCCAAGGCGTGCTCGGCGGCCGCTTCGTCGCACCGGAGGAAACCGCGCGCAGCCTGGCCGCGCTCGCCCCGGCCCAAGGCACTTACGCGGTGCTTGGCAATCACGACTGGTGGCACGACGGGGATCAGGTGCGGGCCGCCCTGGAGTCCGCTGGTATCGTCGTGCTCGACGACCAGGCGGTTCGGCTCGCGTTGCCCGACGGCCCCATATGGATCGCCGGGATTGCCGACGACATGACACAGAACCCCAATCCCCGGCGGGTAATCCGGCCGATCCCGAAAGACGAGCCGGTCATCGCGATCGCGCACGATCCTGCGGTGTTTCCCGATGTGCCCCAGCGCGTGGTCGTCACCTTGGCCGGCCATACTCATGGCGGCCAGGTCTACATTCCCTTTTACGGCGCGCCGGTCATTCCCGGCCGTGCACCTCGGCGCTACGCCTACGGCCACATCCGGGAGAACGGTAAGGACCTTTACGTCTCCTCGGGCTTGGGTACCTCCATCCTGCCGGTGCGCTTCAACATGCCGCCGGAGATCGCGGTAATCACGCTCGTCGATCAACCTTGAGAAGGCTGTTCCGCCCGGCGCGCCCGCGCGCTAGGCTTGGCACCCTGTCTTGCCAACTTGCCGATCGGGGAGGATCGATATGAGCAAAGCGAGCGCGCGCGCAACCCAGTGGCTATCATCTTTCGGCGCCGCCTTGGAAAGCGGGGACATAGACGGCGTCTTGAGCCACTTCGGCGAGGAGTGCTATTGGCGCGATCTGGTCTCCTTCACCTGGAACATCACGACCTCCGAGGACGCCGGTGCGATCCGCGAAATGCTGAGCGCGACCCTGGCGGAGACCCGGCCGAGCAACTTCGCGCTCGAGGGCGAGGCGAGCGAGGCGGGCGGCGTGACCGAGGCCTGGTTCACCTTCGAGACCGGGGTCGCCCGGGGCCGCGGCCTGGTGCGCCTCAAGGGCGACAAGGCTTGGACCCTGTTGACCACCATGGTCGAGCTCAAAGGCTTCGAGGAGCACAAGGGTCGGACCCGCGACCAGGGTGTCGCCCACGGCGCCTTGAAAGACCGCAAGACCTGGCTCGAGCGGCGCCAGGAGGAAGACGCAACGCTCGGCTACGAGACCCAGCCCTACTGCGTGATCGTCGGTGGCGGTCAGGGCGGCATCGCGCTGGGCGCGCGCATGCGGCGCATCGGCGTGCCGACCATCATCATCGAGAAGAACGAGCGGCCCGGAGATTCCTGGCGCAAGCGCTACAAATCGCTCTGCCTGCACGACCCGGTTTGGTACGACCATCTGCCCTATCTTCCCTTTCCCGAGCACTGGCCGGTCTTCTCGCCGAAGGACAAGATCGGCGACTGGCTGGAATCCTACACCAAGATCATGGAGCTCGATTACTGGACCGAGACCGCCTGCACATCCGCGCGCTACGACGATCAGGCCGGCGAGTGGCTGGTCCAAGTGGAGCGCAAGGGCGAGCCGGTCACCCTGCGCCCCAAGCAGCTGGTGCTGGCGACCGGCATGTCCGGGCGACCCATCGTGCCCCAGTTCCCCGGCGCCGAGGATTTCAAGGGCGAGCAGCACCACTCCAGCAAGCATCCGGGGCCCGATGCCTATGCTGATAGGAAGTGCGTGGTGATCGGCTCCAACAACTCAGCCCACGACATCGCGGCCGCGCTTTGGGAAGTGGGCGCCGACGTCACCATGGTGCAGCGCACCTCGACCCATATCGCCAAGTCCGACACCCTGATGGACCTGGCCCTGGGCGCGCTCTATTCCGAGGACGCGGTCGCCAACGGCATCGACCACCACAAGGCCGATCTGATCTTCGCCTCGCTGCCCTACAAAATCCTGGCCGACCTACAGAAGCCGACCTACGAGGAGATGGCCAAGCGCGACGCCGACCTCTACGACCGCTTGGAAAAGGCCGGCTTCCTGCTCGACTTCGGCGAGGACGGCTCGGGCCTCTTTTTGAAGTACCTGCGCCGGGGCTCGGGCTATTACATCGATGTGGGCGCCTCGGAGCTGGTCGCCGACGGCAAGATCAAGCTCAAAAGTGGCGTCACGGTCGAGGGCATCAAGGAGAAATCACTCGTCTTCAGCGACGGCAGCGAGCTCGAGGCCGATCTGATCGTCTATGCGACGGGCTACGGCTCAATGAACGGCTGGGCCGCCGAGCTGATCTCCCAAGAGGTCGCCGACAAGGTCGGCAAATGCTGGGGCCTGGGCTCCGACACCCGCAAGGACCCGGGCCCCTGGGAAGGCGAGCTGCGCAACATGTGGAAGCCGACTCAGCAGGAGGCCCTGTGGTTCCACGGCGGCAACCTGCACCAGTCGCGCCATTACTCCCAGTTCCTCTCCCTGCAGATAAAGGCGCGCATGGAAGGCTTGCCCACCCCGGTCTACAAGCTGGCGCCGGTCTATCACACGAGCTAGGGGAGGGGGCAGGCTCCTCGTCATCGAGCGCCGAAATCAAGATTTTTTGCACATTCACTGTGCCAGTTGGCTTCCCGCCTCGATGTCAGCTGTCGGAGGAGAAAGCGACCCAATTCGCTTCGCAGTGCATGTCGCGCATTGATAAAATCTAAACGCCAGGGGGGAGGAGCAAAGTATGACCAGTTATGATTTGGGGGCCTATTCGCGGAAGGTATCGACCACTTCCGATCAGGCACAGCAATGGTTCGACCAGGGTCTGATGTGGATTTATGGTTACAATCACGAAGAAGCCATCTCCTGCTTTGAGCAGGCGCTGACTCATGATGCGGCCTGCGCAATGGCTCATTGGGGCATCGCTTATGCGATCGGGCCGAACTACAACCACGCTTGGGACACCTACGATCCTGACGAAAAGACAGATATGCTGGCCAAGGCCGCTTCGGCGCTGACGGCCGCAAAGGATCTTCTCGACCGCGTCACGCCAGTCGAGGAGGCATTTATCAGCGCTCTGGTCCAGCGCTATCCCGAAGATCCCGCAACGGATGACTTCTCCGAATGGCATGACGCCTTCGCCAATGCGGTGCGTAAGGTCCACAAAGTCTATCTGCACGATCTCGACGTCTGCACGATCTTTGCCGAATCGATGATGAACCGTACGCCGTGGCAGCTGTGGGATCTGAAATCGGGCAACATTGCCGAAAACGCCGACACGGCCGAAATCATCGACGTCATCGAATCGGCATTGTCGGACATCGACGGTGCGTGGGACCATGCAGGTTTGCTTCACCTATACATTCACGTCATGGAAATGTCGCCGCACCCAGAACGTGCCCTACGCCAAGGCGACCGGTTGCGTCAGCTCGTACCTGACGCGGGACATCTCAGGCACATGCCGACGCATATCGATGTTCTTTGTGGCGATTACCAAAACGTGGTTGATCGCAATGGCGAGGCAATCGTTGCCAATCGCAAGTACTACCAGCACCGAGGCGCCGACAATTTCTATTCGTTCTACCGCGCCCACGATTATCACTTCAGGGTTTACGGAGCTATGTTCCTGGGCCAGCCGTCGATTGCCCACGAATCAGCCGAAGAACTGGCCGAAACTCTGCCAGAATCGGCCATCAGTGTTCTCGGAGACTTCCTCGAATGTTTCATCTCTGTAAAGCAACATGTCCAAATCCGATTTGGGCAGTGGCGAGAGATCATCGACACGCCGTTCCCTCACGACAAGGAGCTCTATTGCTATACCACCGCTGTGCTGCACTACGCCCGCACGGTGGCATTTGCCAATCTCGGCAAAGTAAGTGAAGCGGAACAGTCGGTTCGGGCGTTCAATGAGGCCCGCGCCGCGGTGCCTGAAAGCCGCTTGGTCATCAACAACACGGCCAAAGATGTGCTGGGGGTCGCCGAACAGATGATGCTTGGTGAACTCGAGTACCACAAAGGCAACCACGCCGTGGCTTTCGACCTTTTGCGCAAGGCAGTCGAACTGGACGACAACCTGGAATACGATGAACCTTGGGGATGGATGCAGCCGACCCGTCATGCCCTCGGCGCATTGCTTCTTGAACAGCGCCACTACGAGGAAGCCGAGGCCGTGTACCGGGCGGACCTCGGTCTGGACTCGACACTTAGCCGAGCTTGTCAGAACCCCGGTAACGTATGGAGCTTACACGGACTTTACGAATGTCTCATCAAGCGAGGCGAAAAGACTGAGGCGGCGCACATCAAGCTGCAACTAGACAAGGCGATGGCGCGGGCCGAGGTCACGATCAAGGCGTCATGTTACTGTCGCCGGAAAACAGCCGCATAACTGATATTAGGAAGTAGCAAATTCAGCTCAGGATCAATCTGAGGCGTCGCTTTTACTCCGGCGAATGAGCGATTGGTGGCGAGGTTGTGATACAAGGCTTACTTTCCAAGAGCGGCTCACCGAGCAGTTCACCTGGTTTACCAACTGGTGAGGGATCCTCCTCCTAGATGACCGGCGCACCCCGGACGGCATCGTCTGGATCCACGGCCACCGGGCCGCTTCCCGGTCAATCCGAAGGCGCAGTGAGTCTACAAGCCTTTCAATTGGGGTCCCCGAGTTTTCGACCGGCAAGTTGAGCGCCCGAGGACCCCGATGGCCGTCCTGGCCGGGTAAGCAAACTCACTGTGATCAGGCGAACCACCAGCGCTCGGTCAGGCGCGAGCCGTCCATCTGCCAGGCGTTGCCAATCACCGGCCCGTGGGCCAGCTCGCTCGAGGCGGCATCCACGTAGTTGGCGAACATGGGGATCACCACGCCGCCCTCGTCGTGCAGGATCTGCTGCATCTCGGCGTACATCTGGGCGCGCCGTTCCTCGTTCAGCTCGGCGCGGGCTTGGAGCAGCAACTCGTCGAAGCGGGCATTGTCGAAATGGGTGTCGTTCCAGTCGGCGCCGGCTTCGTAGGCGGTCGAGAACATCCAATCCTCGGTCGGCCGGCCCGACCAGTAGCAGGCGCACCAGGGCTTGACCCGCCACACGTTCTCCCAATAACCGTCGCCCGGCACCCGCTCGAGGGTGATGTTGATGCCGGCCTTGGCGGCATGCTCCTTGTAGAGCGCGCCGGCGTCGACCGCGCCGGGGAAGGCGCCGTCGGAGACCGTGAGCACCGTGTCCAGACTGTCGAGCCCGGCCTTCTTGAGATGGAAGCGCGCCTTGTCCGGATCGTAGGTCCGCTGCGGGATGTCGGCCCGGTAGCGGTTGGCCGCGCCGATCGGCGTGTCGTTGCCGACCGAGCCGTGGCCGGACAGCACCTTCTGCACCAGCTCGTCCCGGTCGACCGAATATTTCAACGCCAGGCGCACGTCGTTGTTATCGTAGGGCGCCACGTCGGTCAGCATCGGGAAGGTGAAGTGCTGGTTGCCGGTGACTTCGAAGATATCCACGTTGGGCGCCCGTTTGAGCAAATGCTCGGTCTTGAGATCGACCCGGTTGATCGCGTGCACCTCGCCGGTGGTCAGCGCATTGGTGCGCGCCACCACGTCGTTGGCCCCGATGATCTCGAAGGAGTCGAACCAGGAGCGGTCGTCCCGGTAATCGTTCGGGTTGCGCTTGACCATGGCGCTGACGCCCGGATCGAAAGATTCCAGCACGTAGCCGCCGGTGCCGATGCCCTTGGCGATCGATTCCGCGAATTGACCGGCCGGCATAATCATCAAGTGATAGTCGCTGAGCAGATAAGGGAAGTCCGCGTTGCCCTCCTGCAGGGTGAAGATGATGGTGTGCTCGTCGTCCTTCTTCATGCTTTCAATCGGTTTGACGATCGGTTTGGCCGAAGATTTCGAGGCATCGTCCAGGTGGTGGTTGATGGTCGCGATCACATCGTCGGCGCCGAACGGCTTGCCGTTGTGGAACTCGACGCCTTTTCTCAGCTTGAAGGTCCACTCCTTGGCGTCGTCAGAGGCCTCCCAGCTCTCGGCCAGCTCGCCCTTCAAGGAGCCGTCGGCGGCCACCTCGGTGAGCGCGTCGAAGGTGCCGCCCATGGTCAGCATGATCGCGAAGGTGTCGCCCAGGGTTGCGCCGTCCAGGGAATCGGTGGTGTGTCCGCCGGCCAAGGCCAGCTTGAGATGGCCGCCGCGCTTGGGCGTGTCGGCGAAGGCTTCCTTAATCAACAAAGGCGCGGTGGTCGCCGCGACGCCCAGCGCAATGGCGCCCTCCATGAACTGGCGCCGGGTGATTCGGCCGGCGGCGAGCAGGGCTTTCAGGTCACTTATCTTGGTCATCTAACGTTCCTCCCTCGGTCATGACACCGGGAAAGCCGTCGGCCCTCAAGGCGACTCCCGTGGTGTCTTCCATCAGTTTGACGATGTTGGCGGTCCAGGCGCTCGGCCCGAAGGTCTCGCGGCCCTCGATGAAGAGCTGGTCGACCAGCTCGGAAAGCTTGAGCGGCACGTCCAGCTTCCGGCCCAGGCGCATCGCGATGCCCAGGTCCTTGCACGCCAGCTCCATGGTGAAGTTGGTATCGAAGGTGCCGCTCAGAATCACCGGCATGACGCTCTCGAACTCCACGCTTGAGCCCGAGCTGGCGCGGATCACCTCGTAGCATTGGCGAAGGTCGAGCCCGGCCTTCTTGGCCAGCAGCATGGCTTCGGCGGCGGCGATCAGGTGATCAAAGGCCAGCATGTTGGTGATCACCTTGATGGTCGAGGCTGCGCCCACGTCGCCCAAATGAAACAGCGGCCCGCACATGGCCTCGAAGGCCGGACGATGGGCCTCGAGCACCTCCTCGCGGCCGCCCACCAGGACCGTGATCGTGCCGTTGGCCGCCCGGTGCACGCCGCCGGTGACCGGCGCCTCCAAGGTGTCGATGCCGCGCTCCGCCGCCACGCCGGCCAAGCGAGTGATGGCGTCGATGTCGACCGTGCTCATCTCGATCCAGGTCGCGCCGGGCTCCATGGCGTCGAGCAGGGCGCCCGATCCGAGCAAGAGTTCCTCGGAAATCTTTGGCGACGGCAAACAGGTGATCACGGCGTCCCGGCCGTGGGCCGCTTCGGCGGCGGTGTCGGCCCATTGGGCGCCGGCGGCGACCACCTCGCCGGCGCGCTCAGGCGCCAGATCGGTGACGCAAACCTGGAAACCGGCTTGCGCCAGGTTGCCGGCCAGGCGCGCGCCCAAATTGCCCAAGCCGACGAAGCCGTAGCTCAAGCGGGATGTGCCGCGCCGTGCGGTGGGCCGGGCCTCGGTGAATTGTGCTTGATCCATGGGCGAATGGCCTCCCGGGAGCAGACTAGGCCCGTTGATGACCACAAACAAACAAAGTAAAATGGGCATTACCCATAAGAAATTTTATGCATAGGGGATATCGACCATGGCCGACGGTTACCGCTTTCCGGCCCTAAAGTGGCTCATGTCCTTCGAGGCCGCCGCCCGGCACCTGAGTTTTACCGCGGCGGCCGAGGAACTCGGCCTGACCCAGGCGGCGATCAGCTATCAGATCCGAATGCTCGAGTCTCAGGTCGGCTTTCCCCTGTTCGAGCGCCGGCCCCGACACCTGCGCCTCACCGACATGGGCCACGCCTATCTGCCTTCGGTGCGCAAGGCCTTCGACGAGCTTTTCGCCTCGACCACCGGCCTGTTCGGGCCGATTGGCGAACGCTCGGTCACCATTCGGGTCGCGGTTTCCTTCGCGGTGCTCTGCTTGGCGCCCCGGCTCAAGGACTTTCAAGCGCGATACCCGGCGATCAAGGTGCGGGTTTGGTCGTCGATCTGGGCCAATGCGATCCAGTCGACCGAAGCCGACTTCGACATCCGCTTCGGTGCCGGCAAGTGGCCCGACTACGACGCCACCCTGCTAACGCCGGAGCAAGCCGTGGTGGTCTGCAGCCCGAACTTTGCCGCCGGCTTGGCGCCCTCCACGGGCCTTGGCGATCTACCGGCCGAGCAGATGATCAGCGTCGCCGGCCAGGACGACCTCTGGATGCGGGCCCGCGCCGAGGGCGGCGCCGCGGCGCCGCTGGGCGGCGGCTTCAAGGTCGACACCTCCCTGGCCTCCGCCGAGTTGGCGGCTTCGGGCATCGGTTGCGCGATCCTGCTGCGGCGCTTTGCCATGCCCTATCTGCGCGCCGGACGTTTGGTGACGCCCTTTACCCTGGATCTCGGCCTGTCGCGCAGCCATTACCTTCTGATGCCGATCGGCCGGGAGCGGCCGCGCCCCGAGGTCCTGCTGCTTCGCGACTGGCTGCTGGCGCTGGATTGGGACGAGGAAGCTCAGGACTCCGCCTCGGCCAGCTGACCGGCCAGCCCGTCCAGCCAGTCCAGCACCACCCGGATCCGGGTCAGGTCGCGGAGCTCGGGATGTACTATGCGCCAGAGCTCGCGGGTGAGGGGGGCAGCGCCCGCATCGAGGCGAGTCAGGCCGGGCAGGGGATCGGCGATCGAGATCGGCAGCAGAGACTTGCCGAGGCCGGCGGCGACGGCTTGGAGAACCCCTTCGGCGTCATTGACCAAAAGCGGCGCAGGCTGGCCCGGCCGGGCGGCCATCCAGCGGGCTTGGGGCAGCTCGGCCATGGCGTCTTCATAGGTGACCCACGGTAGGGCCCCGGCGTCGCCGCCGGCCGGGCCATAAACGCCGTAGGCGAGCTGGCCGATGCGCCGGGCGATGGCCCGGGAGTCTTTCCGAGGCCGGGCCAGGCGCAGGGCGACGTCGGCCTCGCGCTTGGTCAGGCTGAGGTCGCGCGGCTCGGCAATCAGCTCGACTCGCAGCTGGGGGTGACGCGCCAGCAGGCCGGGCAGGGCGGGAATCAGCAGCCGATTGACCAAAACCGGCACGGACGTGACCCGAACCGTGCCCGCGGCCAGCCGGTCGCTGCCCGCGACCCTGTCCGCCAGGGCCTGAATCTGCAGCTCGATCCGCTCCGCGCCATCGACCGCCGCCTGGCCGGCCGCGGTCGACGTAAGGCGGCTCTGGCCGCGCTCGAACAGCCGCGCGCCAAGCCGCCCCTCGAGCCGGGCGAGCCGGCGCGCCACCGTGGTCTCGTTGACTCCCAGACGCCGCGCCGCGCCGGCAAGGGCGCCTTCGCGTGCGACGGCCAGAACGAAGCGCAGGTCGTGCCAATCTATGTCCTGCATAATTGCCGGATTACTCTGCATCAATAGCTATAGAGAAAGCAAAAATACCGATTTAGCTTGAGCGGCGTCAAACAGTTAGACGGAGGAACTCACCATGATATACGCGGTTCTATTCGAGGACGATCCAGCCCAGACCCAAAAGCGCACCGAGCACATGAGCGCGCACCTGGCCTTCCTGGCCGCCAACAGCGCTGCGGTTCAGAGTGCCGGTCCCCTTAAGGACGCGGAAAGCGGCGCGGCGGCAGGCGGTCTCTGGATCGTCTCCGCCGAGAGCCCGGCCGCCGTGCGCGCCCTGGTCGAGGCCGATCCCTTCTGGCCGACCGGCCTGCGCAAGGCGGTCAGAATCCTCGAATGGACCCAGGTCTTCGGCGCGCCCTGAGCCGCTGTTGCATGGGGTCGTTCCAACGGAAAATGAAAGAGGTCATACCATACCAGGCAAATTCAACAGGCTTAGAGAAGAATAATTTATATAAAACAATATTCTAAAATAGTGTTCTAAATTGAAATATATAAATAATGTGTCATAATATTATAATTATTGGAGAAAATCGTTCTAAGACTACCATTGCGTCCACGACCATAGCCTGTTCAAAAGGCGCGACATGGCCCAAACTCGCCGGACACCCGATGGTCCGGAGACCGCCATGACCCGATCGTTCGAGCGCCTGGAAACCCGTTCCGACTGGGCCGACCTGGCCAAGACCGCCGCGCCAGGAGACCGGCTGCGCCGCCTCGGCCCCGAACTGACGGCGGCTGGCCGTGGCCAGGCCGTGCTCTTCGCCGGTGCCTCGGGCACAGGCAAGACTCTGGCCGCCCAGGTGCTGGCCGGCACGCTGGACAAGGCGCTCTTGCGGGTCGATCTGAAAGCGGTCGCCTCGAAGTACATCGGCGAGACCGAGAAGAACCTGGATCGGGCCTTCGCCGAAGCCCAGAAGTCCGGCGCGGTGCTACTGTTCGACGAGGCCGATGCGCTGTTCGGCAAACGCTCCAAGGTCAAGGACTCCCACGACCGTTACGCCAATCAGGAGGTCAGCTACTTGCTCGAACGCATGGAGCGTCACAAGGGCCTGGTCATCCTGACCACCAACCAGCCCGGCAACCTGGACGCGGCCTTGGCGCGCCGGATGCGCGCCGTCATCGACTTCCCGCCCAAGTGATCCCCTCTCAACGCAGGAGCCCGCACGGATGGCCCAGCCGATCGAGTTCTACTTCGACTTTTCCAGCCCCTACGGCTATCTGGCCGCCCAGCAGATCGACACGGTCGGTGAAAAGCATGGCCGCGCGGTTGCCTGGAAGCCGTTCCTTTTGGGCACGGTCTTCTCGACCACCGGCAGCCAGCCTCTGCTCAACATCCCCATGAAGGGGGATTACGCCAGGATTGACATGGCCCGGGAGGCCCGGCGGCTCGGCGTGCCATTCACCATCCCGACGCCCTTTCCCTTCCACTCGCTCGCCGCCTGCCGGGCCTTCTATTGGCTAGAGGACCAGGACCCGGCGGCGGCCAAGGCGCTTGCCAAGGCGGTCTTCCACGGCGCTTTCGGCGAGGGCCGGGACATGGGCGACGGCGAGGCGGTGATCGAGCTGGCCGGCGAGCTCGGCGTCGACCGGGAGGCGCTGGCCGTGGCGCTCAAGGACCCGGCGGTCAAGGAGCGTCTGCGCAAAGAGGTCGAGAATGGCACGGAAAAGGGCGTCTTCGGCGCGCCTTTCCTGTTCGTTGACGGCGAGCCCTTTTGGGGGCAGGACCGGATCGAGACCATCGACCGTTGGCTCGAAACCGGCGGCTGGTGATCCTCAGTCGTCCGCGAGGATTTCCAGGTAACGCTCCCGGTCGATGTTGCCGCCCGAAAGCACCAGGCCGACGGTCTTGCCGGCCATGGCGTCCTGCTCCTTCAAAAGCGCGGCGAGCGGGGCCGCCCCTGCGCCTTCAGCCACGTTGTGGGTGTCGGTGAAGTAGGCCCGCATGGCCGCCTTCATCTCGCCTTCGCCGACCTGGACGATGCGCTCGACGCCGCCGTTGATCGCGGCCACGGCCTCGGCGACCGGCACCCGGCAGGCGACTCCGTCGGCGAAGGTATCGGCGCCGTTGGTCGAGACCGGCTGTCCGGCCGTGAAGGATAGGGCGTAGCAGGGGGCGTTTTCCGCCACCACACCGATGATCTGGGTCTTTCGGCCGAGCGCGTCGCGCGCCGCCAGCGCCCCGCAGATACCCGAGCCGAGGCCGATCGGCACGTAAAGCGCATCCAGATCCGGTACCGCGCGCAGCAGCTCCAAGGAGTAGCTCGCCACCCCTTCGACCAGCTTGGGATGGAACGACTCGACCATAACAAGGCCCTCGGTCGCGGCGCGCGCCCGAGCATGTTCGAGCGCCGCCTGGAAATCGTGACCATGGACCTCCAGCTGGCCGCCTTGGGCGGCCATTGCGGCGTTCTTCTCTCGGCTGTTGCCCTCGGGCACGACGATCGCCGCGCTTAGGCCCAGGTGCCCGGCGGCGCAAGCGATCGACTGGCCGTGGTTGCCCCGAGTCGCCGCGATCACGCCGGTCGCCTCTGGATGTTCCCGTTTCAAATGCTCCAGATAAACCAGGCCGCCGCGCACCTTAAAGGCGCCGATTGGCGTGTGGTTCTCGTGCTTAACCCAGACCTCGCAGCCGGCGCGCTGGGCGAGCAGAGGCCAGCAGTGTTGCGGAGTTGGCGGCACGTAGGGCGCGATCAGCCGGGCGGCCGCCTCTAGGTCGTCGAGCGTGGTCATGGCGCGGCGGAGTGTAGCGACCGATTTTGCTTGCCGCCACCCTGGCGGCTTTGCGAGTCTGTTGCTGGTGGGAGGAACCTGACGGGGGCCCATGACCGTTCTGAAGAGCGCCATCTCGACCCGCTCGGAAAGTTTCAAGGCAAACCAGGCCGCCTTGGCCGAGCTGGTTGCCTACTTGCGCGCGAAGGTCGACGCCGTCAAAGCGGGCGGCGGCCAGGCGGCGCGCGACAAGCATCTGTCGCGCGGCAAGCTGTTGCCGCGCGAGCGGGTGCGCACCTTGGTCGACGAGGGCTCGCCCTTCCTGGAGCACTCCCAGCTCGCGGCCTACGACTGCTACAAGGGCGAGGTGCCGGCGGCCGGCCTGATCACCGGCATCGGCCGGGTTGCCGGGCGCGAGTGTATGATCGTCGCCAACGACGCCACGGTGAAAGGCGGCACCTACTTTCCGCTGACCGTCAAGAAGCACCTGCGCGCCCAGGAGATCGCCCAGGAGAATCATCTGCCCTGCATTTACCTGGTGGACTCCGGCGGCGCCAATCTGCCCAACCAGGACGAGGTCTTCCCCGACCGGGACCACTTCGGCCGGATCTTCTACAATCAGGCCAACTTGTCGTCCGCTGGCATCCCCCAGATCGCCGTGGTCATGGGGTCCTGCACCGCGGGCGGTGCCTACGTGCCGGCGATGTCCGACGAGAGCGTCATCGTGCGCGGCCAGGGCACCATCTTCCTGGGCGGCCCGCCCCTGGTCAAAGCGGCGACCGGCGAGGTGGTCAGCGCCGAGGAGCTGGGCGGCGCCGAGGTCCATTCGCGCACCTCTGGCGTGACCGACCACATGGCCCAGGATGACACCCACGCGCTTGCCATCGCTCGGCGTATTGTCGGCAACCTCAACCGGGTCAAACGCCACGAGCTGGAGCTCGCCGAGCCGCGCGAGCCGCTTTACGATCCGGCCGAGATTGCCGGCATTGTCCCGACCGATCTGCGCAAACCGTTCGAGGTGCGCGAGGTCATCGCGCGCATCGTCGACGGCAGCGAGTTCGACGAGTTCAAGGCGCTCTACGGCACCACCTTGGTGTGCGGCTTCGCGCGCATCTTCGGCTATCCGGTTGGCATCGTCGCCAACCAAGGCATCCTCTTCTCGGAGTCGGCGCTCAAGGGCACCCACTTCATCGAGCTTTGCAGCCAGCGCGGCATTCCCTTGATCTTCCTGCAGAACATCACCGGCTTCATGGTCGGCCGCAAGTACGAGTCCGGCGGCATCGCGAAGGACGGCGCGAAGATGGTCACCGCCGTGGCGACCACCCAGGTGCCCAAGTTCACGGTGATCCTGGGCGGCAGCTTCGGCGCCGGCAACTACGGCATGTGCGGACGTGCCTACGGGCCGCGCTTCTTGTGGACTTGGCCGACCGCGCGGATCTCGGTGATGGGCGGCGAGCAGGCCGCCAACGTTCTGGCGACCGTCCGGCGCGATGGCCTGGAGAAGCGCGGCGAGAGCTGGTCGGCCGAGGAAGAGGCCGCCTTCAAGCAGCCGATCCTCGAGCAGTACGAGCACCAGGGCCATCCCTACTACGCCACCGCGCGCCTGTGGGACGACGGCATCATCGACCCCCTGGACACCCGCATGGTGCTCGGCCTCGGCCTTTCCGCGGCGCTCAACGCGCCGATCCCCGCCACGCGCTTCGGCGTCTTTCGGATGTGAGCGAACGAGAATGAGTGAAGCCCTTTTCCTCGAAGAGGTTGGCGACGACGGCGTGGCCTGGTTGACCTTGACCCGCAGCGAGGTCCACAACGCCTTCAACGACACCCTGATTTCGGCGCTGACCCGCAGCTTGGAGTCCCTGCAGGACGACGAGCGGGTGCGGGTCGTGGTGCTCGGCGCCAAGGGGCCGAGCTTCTCGGCCGGCGCCGATCTCAATTGGATGAAGCGCATGGCCGGCTACTCGGAGGAGGAGAACCTGGCCGATGCCCGGGCGTTGGCCCGCCTGCTCCAGGTGCTCGACGGGCTCAAGCAGCCGACCGTTGCCATGATCCAAGGCCCGGCCTTCGGTGGCGGGGTGGGGCTGATCGCCTGTTGCGACATCGCGATCGCCGCCGAGTCGGCGCACTTCGCGCTGACCGAGGTGCGCCTTGGCCTGATTCCGGCGGTGATCTCGCCCTACGTGCTGGCGGCGATCGGCGAGCGGGCTGCCCGGCGCTACATGCTGTCGGCCGAGCGCATGACCGCGCGCGAGGCCCAGGCGATCGGACTGATCCACGAGGTGGTGCCTGACGAGCAGCTCCAAGCCCGCACCGATCGGGTGCTCAAGGCCCTTTTGACCTGCGGGCCCGAGGCCCAGGCCGAGGCCAAGGCGTTGATCTTCGCGGTCGCCGGAAAGCCGCGCGGCGAGGCGGTGATCGAGGACACCGCCCGACGCATCGCCCGGGTGCGCGCCGGCGCGGAAGGCAAAGAGGGCCTGGCCGCATTCCTGGAAAAGCGCAAGCCCAAGTGGCTGGATGGGTGAGGGCAGATGGGCAGGATCGACGGCAATCTGGTGATCGCGGTCGGCCTGACACTCTGCCTGATCGGTCTGATCGCCGCGTCGCTGTCGATCCAGGACAGCTTCTTCTTGGTCTTCATGTTGGTCACGGTCGCGGTCGGCGCCGGCATGCTCTATGTCTTCTTCCCCGGCAAGCGGCTCTTCTCGATCGCCTTCGCCAACTATCTCGCGATCTACGCCTGTCTCTTCGCGGTCTTCGTCGAGGAGAACTTCAGCTCCACCTCCCAATGGGCGGTCCACATCGGGTTCATCCTGCCGGTCGTCGCATTCCTCGCCGCGGTCCGCATGCAGCACGCGCGGATCGAGGAGATCCTCCACGCCGACGACCCGGAGGAAGACCGCAACCTGGCGCGTATCGTGCTCTGGCTCTTGCCGGTATTCGCGATCGGCCTCATCTCCTTCACCTTGCCCTGGTTCGAGCTCAACCTCTTCCAGGCGAACCTCTCCTTCCTGGTATCCATGGCCATGATCGCCGCGATCGTCGGCGCGGTCAGCCGGGACGTCTGTCGTTTCGTGATCGAGACCAGCGAGCTGTTCGAGGGCTTCAACCGCCGGCTTTCCCAGCTGGTCGCGCCGATCTTCGCGTTCTTTACGGTCTATTCCCTGATCGTCATCGTGTTCGCGGGGCTCTACAGGGTGGTGGATCTCTATGGCCCGGGCGAGCACTTCCGCGTCGAGGGCGTGATTCGCAACATCACCTTCCCGGAGAGCATCTACTTCTCCCTGGTCACCCTCAGCACGGTCGGCTATGGCGACATCGTGCCCCTCAGCAGCCTGGTGCGCGGCCTGGTGCTGGTCGAGATCGTGATGGGCGTGCTGTTTCTCATGTTCGGCGTCTCGGAGCTCATGTCCCACAGCCGCGAGCACAGGCGCAATGGCAAGCACTAGACGAGGAGACCGCCTATGTTCGACCGCCTGCTGATCGCCAACCGGGGCGAGATCGCCTGCCGGGTGATCAGGAGCGCCAAGCGACTGGGGGTCGAGACCGTCGCGGTCTATTCCGATGCCGACCGGGACGCGCCCCACGTGGCCCAGGCCGACCAGGCGGTCCGGATCGGCCCGGCGCCGGCCACCGAGAGCTATCTGAATCAAACTGTCCTGCTCCAGGTTGCCCAGCAGTGCGGCTGCCAGGCGGTTCATCCGGGCTACGGCTTTCTGGCCGAGAACGCCGACTTCGCCGAGGCCTGCGCCGATGCCGGCCTGGTCTTCGTCGGACCGCAGCCGGCGGCAATCCGCGCCATGGGCTCCAAGGCCGAGGCGCGCGCGCTCATGGCCGAGGCCGGCGTGCCCCTGGTGCCCGGCTATCACGGCGACGGGCAGGACGACGCCGCCCTCGGCGAGGCCGCCAAAACGCTCGGCGTGCCGCTGCTGATCAAACCCTCGGCCGGCGGCGGCGGCAAGGGCATGCGCCCGGTCGAGCGGCTCGAGGACTTTCCGGAAGCCCTTGCCGGCGCCCGGCGCGAGGCCATGGCCTCCTTCGGCTCGGACCACATGGTGCTGGAGCGTTTGCTGCGCGATCCTCGGCACATCGAGGTGCAGGTCTTCGGTGATCGCCACGGCAACCTGGTTCACCTCTTCGAGCGCGACTGCTCGCTCCAACGGCGTCACCAAAAGGTCATAGAGGAAGCACCGGCGCCGGGCCTGGCGCCGGCCACTCGGGCGCGTTTGGCCGAGGCGGCGCTCGCCGCGGCGCGGGCGGTCGACTACGAGAACGCCGGCACGGTGGAGTTCGTCGCGGAGGGCGAAGAGGTCTACTTCATCGAGATGAACACGCGCCTCCAGGTCGAGCATCCGGTGACCGAGATGATCACCGGCGTCGACCTGGTGGCGTGGCAGCTCAGGGTCGCTGCCGGCGAGCCCCTGCCGCTGGGTCAGGACGATCTGGCGATCTCCGGCCACGCCCTGGAGGCCCGGCTCTATGCCGAGGACCCGAGCCAGGGATTTCTGCCGGCGACCGGCCGCATCACGCACCTGCGCTTTCCCGAGGCCGGGCCCGATCTGCGCGTCGACAGCGGCCTTGGGGCCGGTCAGGCGATCACGATCCATTACGATCCCATGATCGCCAAGCTGATTGTCCGGGGCGAGGATCGGCCGGCCGCCGTGCGCCGCTTGCGCCAAGCCCTGGCGGCCACGGAGCTCGGCGGGCTGGCCAGCAACCAGGCCTTTCTGGCCCGCATCGCCGGCCATCCGACTTTTGCCGAAGGCCGCATCACGACCGGCTTCCTGGCCGGCGAGGGAGCCGGCTTGGGCGATCCGCCGCCCGATCCGGAGGGCGACTGTCTAGCGCTCGCCCTGGCCGCGCTGGCTGAGATCCTGAGCCGGGCGGAGGAGGCGGCCTCGCGCGCCGCGCGCTCGGCCGATCCTCATTCGCCGTGGCAGACCACGTCGGGCTGGCGGCTCAACGCCCGAGGCCGTGGCCGGCTTTCCTTCGGCCTGGCGGGCGAGCGCCAAGACGTCACCGTGGCGTTCGAGGCGGCCGGTTACCGGCTCGGCCTCGCCGGCCGTGAGATCGCCGCCACGGCCCGGCTCGAGGCGCCCGGACTCCTGGTCGCCGAGCTCGACGGCCGGCGCCGCCGGGTCGCCTTCAGCCGCGCCCGGGGCGCGCTCACGCTGTTCTTGGGCGCGGAGGTGCGGCGCCTCGAGCTGATCGATCCGATCGAGGCATTGGCCGGCGCGGAAGGGCCGGGCGGGGCGCTCACCGCGCCCATGCCAGGCCGGGTCCTCCAGGTTCCGGTGGCCGAAGGCGCCGAGGTTTCCCGGGGCGCGCTGCTCGTGCTATTGGAAGCCATGAAGATGGAGCACGCCATCGTGGCGCCGGCCGACGGCCGGGTCGCCCAGCTCCACGTGGCAGCCGGGGATTTGGTCGAGGAGGGCGTCCAGCTGGTCGACTTCCAAGCGGCCGGGGAGTAGGGCATGGGCTTTCCCGTGGCGGTGCGCATGGTCGAGGTCGGCCCGCGCGACGGCCTGCAGAACGAGTCGGCCGTGGTGCCGACCGAGATCAAGGTCGGCCTGATCGACCGCCTGAGCGCGACCGGGCTCCAGACCATCGAGGCCGGCGCCTTCGTCTCGCCCAAGTGGGTGCCCCAGATGGCCGACTCAGACGCCGTGCTGGCCGGAATCGCGCGCCGGCCCGGGGTCTCCTATCCGGTGCTGGTGCCCAACATCAAGGGCTTCGATGCGGCCGTGGCGGCCGGCGCCGATCAGATCGCGGTCTTCGCGGCGGCCTCGGAAAGCTTCTCCCAGCGCAACACCAACTGCTCGATCGCCGAAAGCCTGACGCGCTTCGAGCCGGTCATGGAGGCGGCCGCGGCGGCCGGGATCCCCGTGCGCGGCTATGTCTCCTGCGTGGCCGGCTGCCCCTACGAGGGCGCGGTCGATCCGAAGCAGGTTGCCCGGGTGTCGGCTCGGCTTTACCAGCTCGGCTGCCACGAGATCTCCCTGGGCGACACCATCGGGGTCGGCACGGCCAGCAAGGTGCGGGTCATGGTCGAGCGGGTCGCCGAGGAGGTGCCGGTCGCGCGCCTGGCGGTGCATTTCCACGACACCTACGGTCAGGCCCTGGCCAACGTGCTGGCGTGTCTCGCGCTCGGCGTGGCGACCGTCGACTGCTCGGTCGCCGGGCTCGGCGGCTGCCCTTATGCCCAGGGCGCGACCGGCAATTTGGCCAGCGAGGACCTGCTCTACATGCTCGACGGACTCGGGGTCGAGACCGGCGTCGACCTGGCGCGCCTAGTCGAGGCCGGCGCCTTCATTGGCCAAGCCCTCGGCCGGCCGACCCATTCCAAGGTCTCCCGGGCCATGGCAGGGGCCCGGGAGGCGGCCCGATGACGCTTCATCTGCTCAAGCTCTCGGTCGGCACCGAAGATCTGGTGCAGCTGGCCCGCTGGCAGGCCCGACGCCAGCGCCTGGCCGGCCGCCTGTTCCACCAGACCCGCATGATGCCGAGACGCGCCGAGGAGCTCTTGGACGGCGGCTCGATCTACTGGGTGATCCGCGGCCAGATCCGGGCGCGCCAGCGTCTGGTCGGGATCGAGCGCCAGCAGGATCAGGAGGGCCGCTCCTATACGCTGCTGCTGCTCGATCCGGAGCTGCACCGCACCCTGGCCGTGCCTCACCGGGCGTTCCAGGGCTGGCGCTACCTGCAGCCCGAGGACGCACCCAAGGATTTGGCAAAAAGCGACGGCCTGCCGCCGGATATGCCGGCCGAGATGGCCGCCGAGCTGCAGGCCTTGGGTCTGCTTTGAGGTTTTCCACAAACGGGCGGATTTTACCGCCCTTTTTGGCTAAGATTGTTCTGGACAAAGGCGCCCGAGGGCGCCATATAGACCTCGCCGGCGACGCTAGATCCTGGCGCGGCCGGCTCCCGAAGGAGTGACCTCGAATACAATGCTCGAAGGGCATTGATCCCGGGTGACCCCTTCGTTATACTGCGCGCCCCGCCAAGCGGATGTGGTCGCGTGGTGGGTGTCCGAATAAGATCCGGTGAAAACCGTGTCGATGTGGCGCGAAGGCGTTTCATGGCGTCTTTGGTGCCCGGCTTTTTGACATTGTTGGATTTATGGAAGGGATGCGCAGGCGGCGTCTTGTTTTGTTTTGAGGTTTTGGTTTGGTCTTTTTAAGGGCGGGACATGGATTGTTTCGTTCTTGGGACTTGATAGGGCCTCGATTGGGCGTCGTTTTTGAAGCTTGCGTATCCTTCTATCACATAGAAGACCTGTCTTTGGTCTTGGACGTTTGGCGATCTCTTTTGGGATTGCTTTGTTGTCTGGGGTTTATGGATGGGTTTGATGCCAACGCCTTGAAGATGAGGTTCAGTTTGAGGAGCCCTTGTTAGCTTCGGGTTCGGGTTTCGGCCTGGGCTTTAGAAGTTAACCTGAGAGTTTGATCCTGGCTC
>JBCCGG010000051.1:0-41578 GCA_039029395.1 Pseudomonadota bacterium
CGTCGCCGTGTAGTCCGACCCAGCCTTCGCCGAACCGTCCGAGGTCGTGTAGTCGAGCGTCAGCCCCGTCGCCGGCGGACGGGACAAGATCACCTCGAACACCGCAACCCGGCCGCCGCCGTCGCTCTCCAGGATCTGCAGATCGTTGACGAACAGCGCCAGGTTGCCCCCTGCCCCGTCGTCGTCCAGGATCGTCCCGTTAGCCCGCAGGGTCGGCGAGGTCCCCGGGAACACCGCGTTCACCGGGTTGAACAGCTCCAGGATGAAGTTTTCGTCCGCCTCGTCCAGCGCGTCCTCGACCAAGCTGATCGACACCGTCGTGCTGGTATCCCCAGCCGAAATGGTAAAAAAGGTGTTCGCCTCTACGAAGTCGAAATCGGAGTCCGCCGTCCCGCCCAAGGTCCGGTAGTTGACCGTCACATCCGACAAGGATGCTTCGGAAAGGGTAATGTCAAAGACCAAGGACACAGCGCCGCCCGTGCCCTCGAGTATGGATGCGGATGCAATTGATACTTCGACCATGACCTCTCTCCGTCTTCTGCGGGTTAGAGCCAGTCAAGATGGGCGGGGCTTTCGATCAGTTGCTCTGCTCGAGGTCAGCCAACAGTTTCGTTTTGACCGTTGTCACTGCCATCAAGCAAAGATGTGTTTTGAGCTAGTCCCCCGAGATCCTACCTGGCGCCCCCTGTTGCGCTGTTAGCACGTTGCAACGAGGTCACTGCCAACGCTGTAAGGCCGTGAGCCCCTCCGACCGGTTGGTCAAGCGATGTGTGAAACAACAATTGCGCCTTGAAACAAGTTTTCATCAAATGCTCTATTTCCCAAGAAGGAGCCTATTAGCCCCTGAAGTTAAATAACTTTTTCGAATTCCTTTGCTGTCAAACCTTGGTTTACACAGCCTCCCAACCAAGGGTCGAGTGTGAAATTGCGCGCTTGGATTGTCAATGCTCAAATCGCCCAATTCAAATGCAATTCAAGAACTCGTGAGAGCGTTCTCGCTTTTCGCCAGCTGAACTTCCAGTTGGCCACCAAAGCTGCATGAGGGCTCTAACGGCACATCGCTGTTAATTGGCGAATGCTGTGCAGAGGAAACCTTGCCCTGGCTTGCACGTGCCCACCGTTCTCGCGGAAAGCGTACCGGTTAGATCTGAGCCGTGCGGTGGGCGTCACCAAAGCGAGCGTCATCTGGAGCCACCGCTTGGGTCAAAATTTCTATCCCAGTTTGTGATTCCGGAGGCCGAAATTTAGGGGCTTGGTATGCCCTCAAGCTCTCCAGCCACGCATCAGCGAGAAGCCCAGCCCACCGAGCGCTATAACAAAGAGCGCCAGGCTCGAGGGCTCGGGCACTTGCGTGGCAAGACGCAGCGTCGGCCCGAAGATGCCTTGATCGTCGCTAAGCGCAACGCTGGGAAAAGCCAAGCCGCTGTCGGGAACGTCGTTGACCCGTTCCTGAATGTTGGCGATCGAAGGACTCAACGTGAAGGGCGCGAAGAACTGAGCGAGCGGCACGTCGTCGAAGAACACATTGCCGATGACATAGAAGCCGGGCGCCAGGGACTGCAGGCCGATGTCCTCGAACAGCCAAAACCCATCCCCGTTGGAGGCAACCTGCATGCTGGCATCAGAAATGGTGGCCGACGCTAAGAGAGTGCCGTCCGCCGCCCACAAGCCGGCCTCTACGGTGGTGCCGATCCCGTCGCCATCGGCATCCCAGACACCGATCCCGTCGATGTCAATCGCGGAGGTGACTTCGAAACCCCAACCAAAGGTCGCGCCCGCAACGTTGCCACAGCCAAAGCCGCAAGGGCCCGCAACGCCACCCGGATCGAGATCAAGAATGAGTTCGGCCCGCGCGGTGCCCACCATCCCCATGACCACGAGGCCGACAAATAGACTCAAGAGCACATGCGCCTGCTTCATGGCACCTTCCTCAATCTGAAATCTCGGATCCTGACCAATTTCCCATGCAAGATTCATGCCAGGATTCAGAATGGACGCATTATCAAAGGCTTAAGAACTTTGAAAAAGACACGCTATCCGAGGGTGTAAAGAAACCCGACACCAGATTCAAGGGAAATTGATCCTAAAATAAACCAATGTCATTTACTATCAATTGGTTAAGACCACTCTCCTGACGAATCATGGTGTAAAGAATCTTTACACCATGATTGACCCTATTCTAGGCGCGCGGTGCGAGGGAGACTTCGCTGGAAAACTCGCCGTAGCGGACGGCCGCCGGGAAGACCAAAAGAGAGCGATCAACGTACCGACTGGATGCGCAGTCGAATCACTTGCACAGGCTTCCGGCTCAACGGCACCTGATAACGATGACGCCTGAAACGCAGTGACCCTGCGAGGCCGCGTCGGTGGACGCACAGCCGCTTGTCAGCCGGCCGCTGATCCTTCAACCAACCGCGTTGCGTGCCAGTTGGTTCGGCGGAAAATCTGCATGCCATTGAAAAGATGGTCGGGGAGAGAGGATTCGAACCTCCGGCCCCTACGTCCCGAACGTAGTGCTCTACCAGGCTGAGCTACTCCCCGCCACCGGGCCGGGGTTATAGCCGCCCCCAGCGCCCTTGGCAATGGCTCTGATCGGGCTTTTCAGCCGGCCGGGCGATCCATGACGAAGATCTTCTCGACCACGGTGTAGTCCATGTAGCCGAGCCGGGCGATCGGCTTGAAGCGGGACCAATCGATCATGCCGTCGGTGAGGATGGCCTCGTCGATGTGGATGCCGACCACCTGTCCGAAGACCACCTGGTTGACATCGTCCGGCTCGTTCGACGGCAGGCGCACGGTCTGCAGATAGCGGCACTCCAGATGCACCGGGCTTTCCTTGACACGGGGCGGCTTGACCAAGCGCGACGGCACCGGCGTCAGGCCGGTCAGCTCGAACTCGTCGACCGCGCGCGCGACCCGGGCCGAGCTCAGATTGACCGCCTCGCGCAGCTCCCAGGTGGCGACGTTGCAGACGAACTCGCCGGTCGCCTCGACGTTTTTCGGCGTGTCCTTGGGGCCGCCCTCCAGATGGGGGCCGCCGGCCGAGAAGATCACCACCGGCGGGTCCGAGGCGACCGCGTTGAAGAAGCTGAAGGGCGCCAGGTTGACCCGGCCGTCTTCGTCCAGGCTGCTGATCCAGCCAATCGGCCGGGGCACGACCAGGGCCTTGAAGGGGTTGTGCTTGAGGCCGTGGGGGTCCTTGGGTTCGTAGAACATGGGCGCTTACCTGACTAGCCGGTCACTCGCCCGAGGGGCGACCGTTGCCCTTGCCGTTGCCGCTGGTCCTGACATCGACCCAGATCTCATAGATCGCCATGAGCACGACCAGGACACAGACCACGGTGAGGTCGATCTCCTTGACGAAGGTCACCACGATGCCCAGGAAGACGATCAAGAGCGCCATGGCGATGACGGCAAGGCCTCGGTCGAGCATTTGCCTCTCCTTCTCTCTCTCAGGCCGTCGCCGCGCCGGCCTGGTCGCCCTGGTCCAGTTCGGCCAGGTGCCGGGCCAGCCAGCGCGCCGTGCGCAGCAGGCGTCCGTCGTCGCCGCGCCGGCCGACCAGCTGCACGCCGATTGGCAGGCCGCTCTCGCTCCGCAGCAGGGGCAGGCTGACCGCCGGCACGCCGCACAGCGTCCAGAGCACGCAGTAGACCGGGTCGCCGGTCGCCTCGCCGGCCGGTGCCGGCCCCAAGGCCGCGGGCGTGATGATCGCATCATAGCGCTCGAAGATTTCGTCCAGGCCGGCATTTAGCAGCTTCACCCAGTCGAGCGCCAGGGTGTAGTCGAAGGCCAGGGTCTTGCGGCCTTCCTCGATCATTTCACAGAGCCGCGGAGTCAGCTGATCGGCGCCGCGCTCGTGATAGCCGGCCAGCGCCCGGGCGGTGTCGGCCAGCATGATGGTGCGGTGCAGGTCGGTCGCCTCGGCGAAGGGCGCCGGCAGTTCGACCTCGTCGCAGTCCTCGCCCAGGACCTCGGCGAGCTCGGCGAAGCCGCCCTGAAGGTCGGGCTCGGCCTGCTCCCAGGCCGGTTGGGTCACCATGGCGAAGACCGGGCGCACCGGCGGCTCGGTCAGCGCCAGCTCGGCCAGGCGCGGGCGCGGCGCCGGCCGGGTGTCCTGATCCAGCGGGTCGTAACCGATCATGGCCTCGGCGACCAGGGCCGCGTCCTCGACCGAGCGCCCGAAGCTGCCGATCGTGTCCAGCGCACGCGACAGGCCAAGCACGCCGTGACGCGAGATCAGGCCGTGGCTCGGCTTGTAGCCGACCACGCCGCAAAAGCTGGCCGGGCGGATCACCGACCCCGCGGTTTGGGAGCCGATCGCGAGCGGCGCCATGCCGCTGGCGACCGCCGCCGCCGAGCCACTCGAGGAGCCGCCCGGAGTGTGCGCCTGATTGTGGGGATTGCGGGTCTTGCCGGCGCCGAACAGGGCCAGCTCGGTGGTCACTGTTTTGCCCAGGATGAGCGCGCCGGCCTCGCGCAGGCGGGTCACCGCCGTTGCGTCTTCGCTCGGGCGCCGGCCGGCATCGATCGCGGTGCCGTTCTCGGTCGGCATGTCCTTGGTGTCGAAGATGTCCTTCACGGCGACCGGTACGCCGTGCAAGGGACCGATCGGCTTGCCGGCCTGGCGGTGGTCGTCGAGCGCCTTGGCCTGGGCCATGGCATATTCTTGGTCCAGGTAGGCCCAGGCATCGATCTGGCCATCGACCGCCGCGACGCGCGCCAGGCAGGCGGCGGTCAGCTGCTCGCAGGTGATCTCGCCGATCGCCAGCTTGTCCCGCGCCTGGAGCGCGCCGAGTGCGGTTAGATCGCTCATCGGCCGTAGATTGTCTCGGGCAGCCACAGGGCGATCTCCGGGAAGACGTAGAGGATGAACATGGCCAGGAAGATCATCGACAGGAACGGCAACACGCCCTTGAAGATCTGGACCAGCTGCACGCCGGGCGGCGCCACGCCCTTCAGGTAATAGGCCGCCATGGCCATGGGTGGCGTCAGGAACGAGGTCTGCAGGTTGAGCGCCACCAGGATCCCGAAGAACAGGGGGTCGATCCCGAAGTGCGGCAGGAGCGGCAGGAAGATCGGGATGAAGATGATGATGATCTCGCTCCACTCCAGCGGCCAGCCGAGCAGGAAGATGATCAGCTGGGCCAGGATCAGGAACATGATCGGCGAGAGATTGAGGCCGATCACGAACTCGCTGATCAGCTCCTCGCCGCCCAGGTAAGAGAACACCGAGGAGAAGGTCCAGGAGCCGACGAAGAGCCAGCACACCATGGCCGATGTGCGCACGGTGAGATAAACCGAGTCCCGCAGCACGCTGTGCTCAAGCGTGCGCCAGGCGAACCAGGCGATCGCGCCGACGAAGATGCCCACGTCGAGCGCCCACCAGTTGATCTCCTCGTTGCGCACGATGTCGGCCAGGCCCATGTGCATGGCGGCGATGTAGGCGGCGCCCAGCAGGCCGCCGACCAGCGCACCCTGCCCGGCGAACCTCATCATCGCGTGGCCGGCGTCGGTCTTCGGCCGCAAGCGCCCGATCAGCTCGACGCGGTCGCCTAGGAAGGTCACAGCCAGGCCGAACACGATCGCGATCACCACGTTGATGTAGGGCCCGCCGAAGAGGCCGCCCTGGAGCGAGACCGGGATGTCGAAGAACATCGCCCGCATCGACTGGAAGATCACCACGTAGGCGACGTAGATCAGGCTGACCGAGAGCGCGCCGATGCCGAGCGCCTCGAGCCATTTGGAGCTGTCGCGCCCCTCGTGGGCCCACTCGGGCTGGATCTCGCCCTTGACGATCGCCGCGACCCGGTAGCAGATCGCCAGCAAAAGCCCGCCCAGGGCGCCGACCGAGGCGGCTTCCGAGGGTGTCGCCAAGCCGGCCAGGATCGCGCCGAGCACCGAGAGAATCAGAAACGCGAGCGGAAAGAACGAAGTGATCAGCATGAAGAACACCTGACCGCGGGTCACGTCGCCGATCTCCTCGGCCTTGGGCTTGGGCGCCAGGCTCGGGTTGAGCCAGGCCCGGCCCATGACGTAGAGCACGTAGAGCCCGGCCAGCAGGAAGCCGGGGAAGATCGCCCCGGCATAGAGCTTGACGATCGAGACATTCGAGGTCGCGGCATAGACGATCAGCATGATCGAGGGCGGGATCAGGATGCCGAGACAGCCACCGGCGCAGATTACGCCGGCCGCGAAGGAGGTGTCGTAGCGGGCCTTGAGCATGGCCGGGAAGGCGAGCAGGCCCATCAGGGTCACCACCGCGCCGATGATGCCGGTCGCGGTCGCGAACATGGCGCAGGTCGCAAGCGCCGCGATCGCCATGGAGCCGGGCAGACGGCGGGCGGCGATGTTCATGGTGAAGAACAGGCGATCGACGATGTTTGCCCGTTCTACTATGTAGCCCATAAACAAAAACAGCGGCACCGCGGTCAGCACGTCGTTGGCCATCACCGAATAGGTCTGGTTGACCAAAAGATCGAAGACCCGGTTGTCGAAGATGGTCTTCATGCGCTCGGGGTCGAAGTAGGCGTAGTAGCCGAACATCACGCCCATCGCCATCAGGGTGAAGGCGATCGGGAAGCCGAGCAAAATCACCAGGATGAAGATGCCCAGCATGGCAACCGCGACTTGGGGATCACTCAGCATCGCGGCGCTCCTTGGGCTCGACCACGTCCACCGCCTCGCTCTGGTGCTTCAGCGCCTCGGCGAGTTCGCGGTCCTTGAGGAGCTTGTCCTCTAGCTCCTCGACGTCCTCCAAGTGGCGCGGCCAAACCCCGGTGCGCATGCATTGGATGCAGCGGCAGACCTGGGCGACACCCTGCAGGAGCAGCAGCAGGCCGGCGACCGAGATGATCGTCTTAAACTGAAAAATCGGCACGTTGGCCGGGCTCATGACGCTGACTTCAAGATAGCGCCAGGAGCGCTCGGTATACTTCCAGCCGGCCAGGATCAGCGCGATCACGCCGGGGAAGAAGAAGATAAAGTAAAGAATCAGCTCGACCGTCGCCTGGGTCTTCGGCTTCCACAGCCGGTAGACGAAGTCGCCGCGCACATGGCCGTCGCGCGACAGGGTGTAGGCGCCAGCCATCATGAACAGCGCGCCGTACATCATGTAGCTGAGGTCGAATGCCCAGGAGGTCGGGTCGCGCAGCAGGTAGCGCACGAAGACCTCGTAGCCGACGCCAAAGGTCATCACCATGATGCACCAGGCAAAGGCTTTTCCGAACCAGGCGGAAACCTTATCCGCGAAGAAGATGAAGCGTTCCATCAGTCACTAGATCTTTGGGCCGAGGCTGGGTTTACCCGTCTCCAGAAGGCGGCGGGCACAACCCGATCGAGTTGTGCCCGCCCAGCCGTTCAGCCGTCCGACAAATCAGAAGTCGATCTTGCCCGGGAAGTAGTGCTTGAAGGCAAGCTTGTAGTCGGCCTGATTCATCAAGGAATAGAAGGCGACACGCTCCGACCAGGCTTTCTGGCTGTCGACCACCTTCTTGAAGTAGGCGTCCTTGTTGAGCTCGGCGATCACCTTATCCCAGGAGTCGAGCTGCGACTGCATGACCGACTCCGGCGTGCGGTAGACCTTGACGCCGAACTTGTTGATCAGCTCCTGCAGGGATTCCGAGTAGCTGTTCATGGCAAAGCCGAAGTTGGCCGTGTTCGCGGCCTCGGCTGAGTACTCGAGAATCTTCTGGAGATCCGGGTCGAGAGACTCGTACTTCTCTTTATTGAAGATGATCTCGAAGAACTCGGCGGCCTGATGGAAGCTGCCCATCATGTAGACCTTGCGCACGTCTTGGGCGCCGAACTGCATGTCCGAGGTCGGGTTGTTGAACTCGAAGGCTTCGATCACGCCGCGCTCCAGGGCCGGCACGATCTCGCCGCCCGGCAGCTGGGTCACCTTGACGCCGATGCCCTGCATGATGTCGGTCGCCAGACCGACCGTGCGATACTTCAGGCCCTTGAGCTGGTCGGCGCTGGTGATGCGCTCGGTGAACCAGCCAAGCGGCTGGGTCGGCATCGGCATGCAGAAGAATCCGACCAGGTTCAAGCCGAGGATGTCGTTGATCAGTTCCTTATAGAGCGCGTCGCCGCCGCCGTACTGGATCCAGGCCAGAATCTGGGAGGCGTCGGCGCCGAACACCGGGCCGGTTCCGAATAGAGAGGCCGCCTTGTTCTTGCCGTACCAATAGGCGGTCACCGTGTGCGCGCAATCGATCACGCCGTCGTTGCAGGCGTCCTGCACCTGGAAGGCCTTGACCACGGCGCCGGCCGGCAGAAGATCGATCTTCAGGCGGCCGCCCGACATCTGGTCGACCCGGTCGACATACTGCTTGGCCATGTCCTGGAAGATCGCCTTGGCGCCCCAGGAGCTCTGCATCTTCAAGGTCACCGGCGCGGCCCGGGATACGTTCGGCGCGGCCACCAGCGCGGCGCCGCCGGCCACTGCGCCGCCGGCACCCGCCAGGAACTTGCGGCGAGTCGATGCAGACTTGGAACCGGCAGATTTGACCTTTGTCACACCCATTTGGATTTCCTCCCTGAAGGTTTTCTTTATGGTCGTCCGAGTAAGGACATGCCGGCCGGTCTTTGGCCCGGTCCGGCTTTTGCTAGAGTTGGAACAGCCTCCCCTCGTCCGACCGCACTACCCAGGGGTCGTAGGCGTGCGTCGCCGGACCCTGCTGGTCAGTGCCAGGGCGAAACTTTCGGCCATTTGCCAATCGTTCGCAAGCCCCTTGTCGGTAGTTCAGTGGCTGCCGCACTCATCCCACCGTTTAGGAACCCACACCTTTCAGCCGACTAGGACGGCTCAGGCGACTCGGTCGCCGGGCGCTTTGCCGGCGAAAAAGGCGTCAAGGTTGTCACAGGCACGAAAGCCCATGGCATCACGGGTTTCGCGGGTTGCGCTGCCGATATGGGGCAGCAGGAAGGTGTTCTCCAGGGCGACGTAGCCGGGGTTCAAATTGGGCTCGTTGTTGAAGACGTCGAGGCCGGCGGCGGCCACCTTTCCGCGCTTCAGGGCGGCGATCAAATCCTCGTCATCGACCACCGCTCCGCGCGCCGTGTTGATCACGATGGCGCCCTCGGGCAGCAGCGCGATACGCTCGGCGTTGAGCAGGCCCACCGTGTCGGGCTTGGCAGGGCAGTTGAGCGACAGCACGTCGCAGGTCGGCAACAGGGCTTCCAAACTATCGAAGTAACGCGCACCCTGCTCCAGGGCCTCGGGCAGGCGCGTGCGGTTGTAGTAGTGCACCGTCATGTCCAGGCCCCGGGCCCGCTTGGCGACCACCTGGCCGACCCGGCCCATGCCGACGATGCCCATGGTCTTGCCGGTGACTTGGGTGCCGACCATGAAGCTCGGGCTCCAGTCGCGCCACTGGCCGGCGCGTACCAGGCGCTCGCCCTCGCTGGCGCGGCGCGCCGCGCCCAGCATCAGCAACATGGCGATCTCGGCGGTCGCATCGCTCAACACGTCGGGCGTGTTGGTGACCACGATGCCGCGCGCCTTGGCGGCCGCCAGGTCGACGTGGTCGACTCCGACCGACATGTTGGCAATGACCCTCAAGCGCGCCGGCAGGCGGGCGATGACCTCGGCCGAGAGGTGCTCGGTGTGGCACGGCAAGATGCCGTCGGCGCCATCGCAAAGGGCGAGCAGCTGATCGGTCGAATAGAGCCGGTCATCGGCGTTGAAACGGGCCTGGAAATCCCGCGCCAACCTGGCTTCGACCGCCTCTGGCAGCTTTCTCGTGACCAGCACCACCGGCTTGTCGGACATGATTTTGCTCCACATCAAATTTCTCGCGTCGCCTTGGTCTAACGCCCCTGCCCGCCGCCTGACAACGCCTTGTTTCGCTTATGACCCTGGGTTAGGGTCCTTCGGGCCCGATGGCGGCACGAAACGACCGCTGGTTGGGTGGCAAAGAACAGGGGGACCCGACCGCGTGCGAAGCGCAAGGGTCCGAGGCAGCGATGGGAGGAACCTGCAGATGCGAATTCGTTCGGCTTTGAAAACCACGGCGGCGGTCGCCGCGCTCGGCGGCCTTTTGGCCGGCACGGCGCTGGTCGGCCCCGGCCAGGCCCAGGACCGGGTCAACTGGAAGATGGGCAGCGCTTTCCCAAGCAAGCTGGTGCAGCTCGGCTCGCTCGGCGTCAGCGCCTCGGAGAAGATCGAGCGGATCTCCGACGGCAACATCCGGCTTAAATTTTTCGAGCCCCACGCCCTGGTGCCACCGCTCGAGATGTTCGACGCGATCTCGGCCGGCTCGCTGGACGCCGCCTGGTCGACCCCGGGCTACTGGTTCGGCAAGGAAAAGGCGTTGGCGCTCTTCGCCGCGGTGCCTTTCGGGCCGCGCGCCGGCGAATATGGCGCCTGGATGTACTACGGCGGCGGCAAGGAGCTGATGGACGAGATCTACGCCAAGCACAACATCAAGTCGGTGCTGTGCGGCGTCATCGCGCCCGAGGCCTCGGGCTGGTTCCGCAAGGAGATCAAGTCGATCGAGGATCTGAAGGGCCTCAAGATGCGCTTCTTCGGGCTCGGCGCCAAGGTCATGGAAAAGATTGGCGTCTCGACCCAGCTGATCGCCGGCGGCGACATCTATCCGGCGCTCGAGCGCGGCTCGATCGACGCCACCGAATACTCCATGCCGGCGATCGATCTGGATCTCGGCTTCTATCAGATCGCCTCTCACTACTACTTCCCGGGCTGGCATCAGCAGTCGACCCTGTTCGAGATCATGTTCAATAAGGAGAAGTGGGACGGCCTCACGCCGACCCAGCAGGCCCAGATCGAGGTCGCCTGCGGCGACAACTTCCGCGAAGGCCTGACCGAGGGCGAGGCGATTCAGGGCAAGGCGCTCGCCGAGCTGGCCGAGAAGGGCGTGACCATCCACCGCTGGCCGCCGGAGATCCTGGACGCGCTGCAGATGGCGTGGCTCGAGGTCGCAGCCGACCTGGCGGCCGAGGACGCCAACTTCAAGAAGGCCTGGGATTCCCTGCAGGACTTCCGCACCGAGTACGCCGCCTGGAAGAAGCTGGGCTATCTGGAATAGGCCGGGCTATCCATCCGCGCTACGCGGACCCGTGACGACACCGGAGCCGGCGTGGCTCCGGTGTCGCGCGGCTTTTTGATTTCATGGAACAGCTGACCAAGCTCGCCGATACGCTCGATCTGGTGATCTCCAAGATCGCCAAGGTGGCCGCTTGGGCCGGCGTGCTCTTGATCGCCGTGACCATCTTCGACGTGGTGACTCGCCGCTTCTTCGTGCTCGGCTCGACCAAGCTGCAAGAGCTGGAGTGGCACTTCCACGTGGTGCTTTTCGCCTTCCTGCTCGGCTGGGCCTATTTGAAGGACACCCACGTGCGCATCGATCTGGTGCGCGAGCGCCTGTCCGAACGCACCCAGTGGTGGATCGAGCTGCTCGGCGTCTGCCTCTTCCTGCTGCCCTACTGCGCCCTGGTCATCTACTTCACCTACGACTTCACGGTGCGCTCCTTCGACAACCAGGAGATCTCGGCCTCGGCGACCGGCCTGACCCACCGCTGGATCATCAAGTCGGCGATCCCGATCGGTTTCAGCCTGCTGGCGCTGAGCGGCATCACCGTGCTCCTGCGCAAGATCGTCGAGCTGTTCGGCCCGCCCGACCTGCGCGAGAAGGTGCACGACGTGGAGGAGGCCGAGGCCGAGCCGCTCGACAAGCCCAAGCTGCAAGACGGCGAGCTGCGCTGATGGGCGCCTTCTACATCGAGGACTACCTGCCGCTCTTCATGTTCGCGGTCCTCGGCATGCTGCTGTTCTGCGGCTATCCGGTGGCCTTCGTGCTGGGCGGCATCGGCCTGGCCTTCGGGTTCATCGGCATGTACTTCGACGTCTTCTCCTTCATCCAGTTCTTCAACGTGGCGCCGCGCATCTGGGGCGGCATCGCCGAGAACCTGGTGCTCACCGCGATCCCCATGTTCATCTTCATGGGCACCATGCTGGAGCGCAGCGGTGTCGCCTCGGACCTGCTGCACTGCCTCCAGGTGCTGATGCGCCGAGTGCCGGGGGGCCTGGCGCTGGCGGTCACACTGATGGGCACGATCATGGCCGCAACCACTGGGATCATCGGCGCCTCGGTGGTCATGATCACCCTTCTGGCCCTGCCGGTCATGGTCCAGCGCTCCTACTCGATTCCGCTGGCGACCGGCACGATCGCCGCCTCGGGCACCTTGGGCATTTTGATTCCGCCCTCGATCATGCTGGTCATCATGGCCGACCTCTTGAGCCGCTCGGTCGGCAATCTTTTCGTCGCGGCGGTTTTTCCGGGCCTCTTGCTGGCCGGGCTCTATGTGATTTTCCTGGTGGTGCTCTGCGGCTTCAAGCCGAAGCTGGCGCCGCCCCTGCCCGAGGGCACCGGACCCCAGAGCGCTTGGGCGCTGCTCCTGCTGGTGCTGAAAAGCTTCGTCCCGCCGCTTTTCCTGGTGTTCCTGGTCCTGGGCTCGATCCTGTTCGGCTGGGCGACGCCGACCGAGGCGGCCGGGGTGGGCGCGGCCGGCGCGATCCTGCTGGCCGCCTTGAAGCGCAACCTCACATTCGCGGTGATGAAGGACGTGGTCGAGCGCGCGGCCCTGACCGGCGCCATGCTGTTCGGCATCTTCCTGGGCGCCACCTGCTTCTCCTACGTCTTCCGGGCACTCGGCGGCGACGCCATCGTGATCGAACTGGTCGAAGCCATGGGCCTCGGCTCCTGGGGCCTCCTCTTCGTACTCATGGGCCTGGTGTTTTTCCTTGGGTTTTTCTTCGACTGGATCGAGATCACCCTGATCGTGCTGCCGGTCTTCTCGCCGATCATCGCGCTCTTGGACTTCGGCGATCACGTGATGCGCCAAGAGGTGGTCTATTGGTTCGCCATCCTGCTCGCGGTCAACCTGCAGACCTCGTTCCTCACCCCGCCCTTCGGATTCGCGCTCTTCTACATGAAGGGCGTGGCGCCGCCCGAGGTGAAGCTGCAGCAGATCTACAAGGGCATCATCCCCTTCGTCCTGCTCCAGCTGATCGGCCTGGGCGCGATCATGGCGTTCCCGGATATCGCCCTGTGGCTGCCGCGGGTGTTGTTGAATTGAGGGAACCGGGCGGCCAAGCGTCGAAAGTTGCATAGAAGATCTGCAACCTTTCAGTTACCGCCGAGTGGTCTGAAGAGATCACACAAACAGTCAACGAGTGCCAATGATTATGGCATCGGTCGAGATTCAATGAATGGTCACGTTTGCCCTAGGAGTAGAATGCCATGAACAATCTGTTGCTCAATCCGCAATCCGTCCATGAACCTCTCGGGCTTTACTCGCATGCCATGAAGGTGGAATCGGACTGCGAGTGGTTGGTCGTGGCCGGTCAACTGGGTGTCGATTCGACCGGCAAGGTGGTCAGCGGATTTCGGGAGCAGGCCGAACAAGCATTGAGCAATATCCTCGCTTGCTTGGAGGCCAACGCAATGTCCAAGGAAGATCTCGTAAAACTGTCGATTTTTTCCACAGTTCCCGGCTGTGTTGGCGATGTGCAAGCTGCGCGCCGCAAGATACTGGGAGACTCAGTGGTGCCGCCATCCACCCTTCTTATTGTTGCCGGCCTTGCCAGTCCCGAGTTCCTCGTCGAAATCGAGGCCTTCGCCGCACGCAAATGAGACGGCCATTGGCCGGTCTATCCTGCGGGGTGCGATGTCCATCAGACCTGAGGCTCCCTCCGGCGCGCTGCCGGGCCTGTCCAGCATTTGACCGCAAGCGTTCACAACATCGATCCTCACACACCATGGATTCTCCCATCGCGCTTGTTTAGTCTTGGCGCCGAAGGAGAGCGCTCTTGGAACGTAGGCTTGCCGCCATTTTGGCCGCCGACGTGGTGGGCTATTCAAGGCTCATGGCCGCCGACGAGGCCGGCACACTGGCGGCTCTGCGCGCGCACCGGAAAGACCTGTTCAATCCCGAGATCGAGAAACGCAGCGGGCGCATCGTCAAGCTCATGGGCGACGGCACGCTGGTCGAGTTTCCCTCGTTGGTCGACGCCGTCGAGGCCGCGCTCGCGATCCAACAACGCCTGTCCGCCGAATCCGGCCCGATCCAGCTGCGTATCGGAATCAATCTGGGCGACGTCATCCTCGAGGGAGAGGATATCTACGGCGATGGCGTCAACGTCGCCTCGAGGCTCGAGGCGCTGGCGGAGCCGGGCGGCATATGTATCTCCTTCGTCGTGCACGAAAGCCTCGGAAACCGCATCGATGTGGGTTTCACCGACGACGGCGAGCATAAGGTCAAGAACATCGACCGGCCGATCCATGTCTTTCGCTGGCCGGCACGCGAGCCCACGGGCGTGTCGCGGCTTGAGCTGATCCCGGCCGAAGCCAAGCAGGACCACACCATATCCGTCACGCGATTTGAAAACCTCTCGAATGACGAGGAGCTTGGATTCTTCTGCGAAGGGGTTTGCGAAGACATCATTACCGCCTTCGGCAACGTCGACCAGCTAACGGTGTTGGCGGAGGGGCACGATGGCAAGCAGGAAAAAGCCCACTACCTCCTTACCGGTAAGGTTCGAAAAAGCGGCAGCCGCATCCGCGTGTCGTCGCAATTGAACGACAGCCACACGGGCATCCAGCGCTGGGCCGGACGCTACGACCGCGATGCCAGCGACCTGTTCGATGTTCAGGACGACGTTACCCGAAACATCGTCATCGCCGTTCATGCCGAGTTGGGCTCGGGCTCCTATCACAATCGTTGGCAATGGGGCACGGAAGATTTCTAGGCTTGGCAGCTCATGGCCAAGGGCTTTCACGAGTTCCAAAAGTATTCGCCTGAAAGTCTCGCAAAAACCGTGGGCTTTTGGGAGCAGGCCCTGGCGATCGACCCGGACTATCTCGCGCCGCTCATGGGGTGCGGTTACTGCTATGGCCATCTGGCGTTCATTGCGGAGAGTGACGAAAAGGAAAGCCTGATCGCCAAATCCCAGGCGGCGTTCGAGCGCTCCAAGGCGGAAGCTCCCAATGACGTGAGGCCCTATGCCGCCAAGCGCGCCCTCGAGACGGCCAGGGGCGATTACGATGCGGCGGTCGCCGCGGGCCGGGCGGCGCTGGCCATCGAGCCGAACGATTCCTACACCCGCGCGGTCCTTGGCATGATGCTCTCCATGGCCGCCGAACCGCGGGAAGCCCTCATGCATCTGACCAAGGCCGGCCACGAGATGGCGTCGCCGCCCGGTTGGTTCTACCTGGCGCAAACCCATTGCCATTACATGCTGGGCGCCTTGGACGATGCCTTGAAGGTCAGCCGGCAGGTGGTCGAGCGTGATCCTGCGTTCTATAGCGGCCCGGCGATGGCAGCGGCGCTCGCGACCGAGCGCGCGCGCAATAGCGAAGCGACCACGATGCGTGAGCGCATGCTCGCCATGGACCCCCAGTTCAGTTCCGCCACTTTCGTCAAGTGGCAGGGATTGAAAGACCCCGACTACCGCCGCCGCCTCTTGGAAGCTCTCACGTCGGCGGGGCTTCCGGAGTAACGGTTTTCGGCCTCTCTCCCGACGCACCCGGCCCACGACGAGGCGCCACCGTCTCCGCCCGAAAAATCCTCCGAGAGGTTGGCCTGCTCGCCTGGCGACAGCTCTCTGACCGAGCCGTCCCGGTTCATGTAAAGGTACTCGGAATCGCGAAGTGAAGAGCGTCTCCTTTTGGGCACGGCGACCACCAGACGTTAGTGAGCTTGTGGATCCTTGCATACACCAAAGGTCTGACGATCCCTCGAGCCGGGGCGGCGTCCTACGGCCGCCTCCTTGGCAGTTGTAAGGAATTGGCTCCGCCCGAGGCATGTGTATGATGAACAGATCAGCTTCAGCACGTCCCGTATGCGCCCAAATCAACAGCCCGGCCCCATGACCCAGACCGCTATGCCCATCGCGACCGACATCCCCTGGCCGGAGGCCTACGCCGACCTTCTGCCCTTGATCCGCGACGAGTGGCAGGTCGAGGGCGAGATCTACATCCGCCAGGAGCTGGGCGCCGGCAAGTCCGGTGCCAAGGTGCTGATCGTGGACATTACCTGCGCCGGTTTCAGCGGTCTGGCGATCCTCAAGCTGGACAGGCTGCCCGACCCGAGCGCGGATGAGGCGCCCGAGCCCGAGCGCCACCGCCAATCCCTGGAGTCGGCACTCGACTTCGGCGCCAAGCACATACCCAAGATCGTCCACACCACCGCGCACGAAGGCCGGATCGCCGTGCTCTCGACCGTTGTGGCCCGCGGCCTGGAGTACGCCCTGCCATGGTTCGCCTGCGGCTACCGGGACGGCCTGAGCGCCCTGCACAGCCTGGCCCGGGGCCTCTTGGACGACTGGAACGCGGACTATGCCCTGGCGCCCGGCATGCACATGCCCCAGGAGCTGCTCAGCGCATGGCTCGGCGAGCGGCTCGATCCGAACGGGCGGCTCCACGGCTTCCTCAAGGAGCGCTGCGGGCTCCAGCCGGACGAGCCCAGCCTCTCCTTCGAGGGCCATTGGTACCCCAATCCCCTGGCCTTCGCCAACGGGGCCATCGCCCTACCGTCGCGCCTGCGCCTGCGCGCGATCGAGGGCCACGTGCACGGCGATCTGCACGGCAACAACGTGCTGGTGCGCTCCCACGGCCAGGAGGAGGCCAACTACTTCCTGATCGACATGGCCCACTATCAGGACCGCCAGTACCTCTTCTTCGACCATGCCTACTTCGAGCTGGCCTACCTCCTGGAGCGCCGTGAGTTCGCCAGCGCCGCCCAGTGGGACGCCATGCTCGACCACCTGAGCCTGTTCCACCACATGTCCCATTCGCTCGGCCTGTGGCAGGACGACGTCGGCCTGATGGAGGCCCTGCACGTAATCCGCCGCGAGGCCATGAGCTGGGTCGAGCGCAACGAGGGCCAGCGGCTCAGCTTCTTGGAAAGCCAATACATCCTGGCCCGCGTCGCGGTCGGCCTCAACTTCGCCAACAAACGGGGCATGAGCGACCAAGCGCGCAGCCGGGCCCTGCTCTACGCCGCCTCCAACTTAAAGGACTACCTCAAGCTCAACAGCGTCGATTGGCCCAAGCACGGCCCGGCGCTGCAGGTCTTCGAAGCCGACGCACCGCCGATCGTGGTTCATCACGCGAGCGACGACATTCCGCCGTCGCCGATCGCGCCGCCGGTCGAGAAAGACCGCTTGATGGACCAGAACTTGACCCAGCTACCGATGCCGCAAAAGCCGGTGGTCGCGGTTCTGCCCTTTGAGAACCTGAGCGGCGGGGCGGACCACGGCCCCTTGGTGGACGGCATCACCCAAGAGATCATCACCGAGCTCTCCAAGGTCGACTGGCTGGCGGTGGTCTCGCCGAGCTCGACCTTCGCGCTCAAGGGCCAGCAGGTCAGCGTCGAGGAGATCGCCCAGCGCATGGGCGCCAACTACGTGGTCGAGGGCAGCGTGCGGGCAAGCGCCGAGCGGCTGCGCGTGACCGCTCACCTGATCGACACCTCGAACGGACACCACCTCTGGGCCGACCGGCTCGAGCGCAAGATCGAGGACGTCTTCGACCTGCAGCTCGAGATCGCCGAGGCGGTGGCGGCCAACATCGATTGGGAGGTCAAGTTCGATGTCCGCGAGCGCGCCCGGCTGAAGCGCGGCGAGGTGAGCGTTTGGGACCGCTTTCAGAAAGCCATGTGGCACCTGATCAAGTTCACCGACGAGGACACCAACACGGCAAAGGATCTGCTCGCCAAGACCGTCGAGCTGGTCCCGGGCTACGCCTTGGCCCATGCCGGCGTGGCCTTCGCCGAGCTGCGCAAGGTCACTTTTGCCGAGACCGACGATCCTGAATCCGCCAAGCGGCGCGCGCTCGAGCACGCCGAGCGCGCCGTTCTCTTGGACGAGCACAACAGCTTTTCCCGCGCCATATTGGCGCGCGCTCTGTCGAGCCTGGGCCAGCACGACCGCGCGGTCACCGAGGCAGAGGTCGCGGTCGCGCTCAACCCGAGCTCGGCCAACGCTTACTTGATCCTGGGCGTCGCCATGATTGCTGCCGGAGACCCTGGCGGAGCGATCGCGCCGATTGAAACCGCCATAAGGCTGACCTCGACGGGCCCTTACACCAAGGTCAAGTGGCTGGCCAAGGCCTTTTGCCTCTATCTGCTCGACGACCTGAGTGGCGCCGAGGCGGCGGCGAGGAGCGCGCTTGACGGCCGAGCCGTGGGGCCCTTCGGCAGGCTCATCCTGGCCGCCGTCCTGGTGCGCCAGGAGCGCATTGAGGAGGCGCGCCAGACCGCGGCGGAGAGCCTCAAGATCCGTCCCGACGTGACGCTGACCAAGGTCGGCGAGGTGCTCGGGCACCTCAGTGCCGACTCTCGGGAGCGTTTCTTGGGCGACCTGAGACAAGCGGGTCTGCCCGAATAGGACGTGGCTTGCGGCGCAACGCGCAGGTTCCTATGGTCGCCCCATGACCAGCCGCCCACCCGCCGCGATCAGCGCCAAAGCCGAGGCCTTGCTGTCGAGCGGCAAGCTGCCCAGCGTTCCCAGCATGGCGGAGACGCCCATCGCCGAGATCCGCCGGGCGAGCCACGAGGCCTGCCGGCTGGCGTCCAAGCGTGCGGTAAAGTCGAATGGGGTCGTCTGCGCCGACCGGGAGATCGCCGGTGTATCCTGCATGACCGTCACGCCGCCCTCCGGGCGCGACGGGCGCCAGCTGCTCTACCTCTTCGGCGGCGGCTTCGTGCAGGGCAGTCCGTTCGAGGATCTGCCGATCGTCGCGGTCCTTGCGGCAAAGACCGGCGCGACCGTCATCGCGCCCCGCTACCGCCTGGCGCCGGAGCATCCCTTTCCGGCCGGCCTCGACGACATCGCGGCGGTCGGCCGGGCGCTCTTGTCGGCAAATCCCGGCATCCTGCTGGCCGGCGAGAGCGCAGGCGGCAACCTGGCGCTCGCGCTGGTTCATCGCTTGCGCCGCGAAGGCCACGGCGTCCCCCGGGCGCTTGCCGTGCTATCGCCCGTTACCGATCTCGACCACAAGGACGACAGCCAGATCGCCGACCGGGACCCCTCGCTGCCGGCCATGCGACCGGTCGAGATTCACGCGGCCTACATCGGCGAGGGCGACGCCCGCCAGCCCGAGATCTCGCCGATCTACGGCTCCTTCGACCCGAGCTTTCCGCCGACCCTGGTGACCAGCGGCACGCGCGATCTGCTGCTGTCGGGCTGCGTGCGACTCGCCCGGGTCATGCGCGAGGCCGGCGCGCCGGTCGATCTCAGGGTCTGGGAGGGCATGTGGCACGTCTTCGAATGGTACGCGAACATCCCCGAGGCCGAGGCCTCGCTCGCCGAAATCGCGGCCTTCCTCGAGCGCCACTTCTGAGGCTGGAAAGGCGGGGCGCCGCCGACACTTCGCACCTTCAGATAAAGCGTATCTGATGACGCGAGAGAAGCGGCGTCTCCGGCTGGGCGCGTCCCACCGCCTCCTCTTGGCTCAGAGGATCGAGATCGGCCAGGCCGTTGAAACTGATCCCGCTAGCGGTCTCGATCGAACAGATCGAGGTTTGGGTCGCGACACCGAGTTTTGTCGAGGTGAACTGTCCGAATACGAACTCTTCCTGCGTCGGCAGCGATGCCTCCTGGGTCATCCGGTAACCTGTCGCCGTGAGCTCGCGGGTCTCGTCATGGATGAAAGCAATGATCTTCCAGAAGGAGACCGGGACCGCGACTCCGTCATAGACCGGGTCGTCGTCGCGAAAGAACGGGCCGGTGAAGACCGAGATGCGCATCCGATCATCGATCGCGTTGTCCAGAGCGTAGTCCTCGAGCTCCAGCCAGATCGGTGAGTTGAAGGCCTGCATCTGAGGCGTGGCGTTGGTCACGTGCATTGAATCGGTGTTGCCGCGCTTCGCTAGGGTCGCGCTGCCCCAGCTTGGGTCATTGCGCCTGGTCATGTGGCCGCGACTGAACTTGGGCGGGCTTCCATAGCACTCCTTAATGATCTGCTGAGACTCGAGAATCCGAGGATCTCGGCGCCACTTCCTGCGCTTCGCCTTCTTCGCCTCGGCGCCGTTGATGTTGACGGCGCTGAAGTAGCAAAGGCGACGCTTGCGGCTCATCACAACGGAAAAGTGCTGGTAGCGCAGTTCGCTTTCCGTTCGGTTGTCGAATTGGAAGGTGAGCACGTCCGTCGGATTGCACACGACGCTTGGAAAGGGACAATGGATGCTTCCGTCGGCGAGGAAGTCCCGTAGGTAACCCTCGCGGTCGAGAAAGTCCTCGGGGCGTGCCTCGAAGCTGTCGTCGATGTCATCGTCATCACCGGTGACCACGGCGGGCCCCGGGATCGGCGGCGTCGTAGCCGTCGGTTGGGCACCGCCCGGCGCACCGAGCGACACAGTGATGTTGAGCGGTATGGTGACGGTGGTCGAGTTGCCGGTGCTCTGCCAGGCAAGGACTGGACCGGCTGGCGGGGGCGGTGCCGGTGGCGGAGGCGCGGACACCGTCTCCCAGTAGGGGCGTCCGCCCCGGAGCACGGCGTTCAGCACCTCTTCCACGAGATCGGCGCGCACCGCGTAATTCGTGCGCATGAAGGAGCCGCTGTAGTGCAGCCCAAGCGCCTCGCCGCTGTCCAGGTCAATCACCGCGGAACCGGAGTTTCCGCCGAGGGTCGTGCAATTGTGCAACACGCGGGGCCCCGTGACGGCGGTCACGGCGCCCGGCGCAACACGTTTCTTATTGTACTTACCGCCATAGATGCGCTGCATGAGATCGTAATCGGGAATGCGGCTATCGGACGCTGGATAGCCGATGACCGCGACGTTGTTGGTCTCGCGCGGCATTGCTGCGAGTGCGATCGGATTAGCGAGCGCGTCGTTGCCCGCGACCTGCTCGACCTCTAAGAAGGCGATGTCGGGTCCGCGCCTCGGGGCAACGTAAAGCGGCTTTATGAGACGAAAGGCGCGGCTACTCGGATTGTCGAACTCCTGAAGAAAATCAACTTCAGCCGAAAAGGGTCCGCCAATTCCGGTGACGAAGGTGAACCCGGTGCCGCCCTGAGACACGAAAAAATCGGCAACGTGTCGATTGGTCACGACAACGTTGGCGCGTATGAGCCAGCCCGTCCCGACCCATTCCCTCTTGCCGTTTTGAAGATTGATCCGTCCGACCGCGCGGATCGCGGCATCGAGTTGCTCTTTCGAACCGACTAGCCGGGCACGCCAGGTCTCGATGTCCTGGGGATCTTCGAACTCAAGCTCCGTGGTGTCGCCGATGACGCGTAGCGCGGGCCGGAAGCGGCGCATGATTATGCTCTCTTCCCCGATTGCCCCGTCGATGGCATCAGGCGTTTCGGGAAACTCCACAGCCATAGCGAGGCGGCTGGTGTCCGAGATCTCTTCGGTGAGATCCCGGTCGGCCTGCTTGAATTCGGCGTTGAGTTTGCGAAGGCGCTGCAAAGTCTGAATCGGATCAGTCATTGAAAGTCTCTCAAGCTATTAGGAAGGCTAAAATGAGACGCACCGCATCAGGAACGGCACGAGAGAGCCTAGCCCGATCTATCGTCGATTGACTAGTGAAACCGGTCCACGCGCGTTATGGTATGGCCGCACACGGCTCGGGTTAACGGCGTTAAGAGAGTGTCGCCGGCCTCAGGCCGCCAGCCCTTCCAGCTTGCCCAGCAGGTAGTCCAGGTCCCCCTCGCCCAGTCGCTCGGCCGGGTCCTCGGCGGCGGTCAAGTTGCGCTCGAGCATGCGGGCGGTGTAGCGGGCGTGGGGTTCGTCCAGGCCGTCATAGGAGGTCTGCTTGGCGACCTCGACGCCGGCGCGGATCGCTGGGTAGACGCTCTCCGGCAGGGCGGCGCGCAGGTAGATCGATTCCAGGCCCAGGGTGCCCTTGTCGTGAATAAGGGTGCGCGCGCTCTGCACCGAGATGCCGGCCAACCTGGCCATGGCCGCCTCGAACAGCTTGAGGTCGCCCAGGCATAGGGAACGCAAGATCAGCGACGGGCTCAGCTGGCCGGCGCACTGCAGGCGCTCTGCCAAGCGCTCCAGCTCGTCGTCGACCGAGAGCTCTTCCATCAGGTTGAGGATCGCCACTTGGCGCAGGCGGAACAGGCCGTCGCAGATCTCGTCGAGGGTCGCGTCCTTGCGGTGCAGCACATCGCTCTCGAACTGCTCGCTCAAGCTCTTGTAGAGCGCCTCGGCGGCTCCCGGCGCCAGGCCAGCGCGGCCACAGAGCGCGCCCACCACCGCCTGGTCCTCGCCGTACTGCTTGAGCAGCACCTCGACCGCCGCGGCGCTGAGCTCGACCGCCGGGTTGGCCAAGAGGCCGGCCAGGAGCGAGGGGTCGCCGGTCTCGATCACCGCCTCGACCAGCACGGGCGACAGACCGGCGCGCTCGGCCACGGCGCGTTTCAGGGCCGGCCCGCGCTTGTTGAGCACCTCGAGCAGGTCGAGGTCGCCCAAGGCCTGGCTTTCGCGCACCAGGGGCGCGGCCACGTCGTCGCTGTCGGCCAGGAATATCCCGGCGATGTCGCGCGGCAAGACGGCGGCGCCTTTGAGCGCGCCGACCAGCACCTGGCGCACGGCAAGCTCGCCGTCCTTGGCCAGAATGCGAATGATGTCCTCGGCAATGGCGCGCTCCGATTGGGACAGGGTCCCGGCGCCATAGGCCTCGGCCACCTTGGCCATGGTGGTCGCCAGGGCCTCGCCCGAGGGCTCGGCCATGAGGCGCGCCACGTCAGCCATCGAAAGCTGGGTCGCCATTTCTTCTTTGCCTCTCTGTCCACGAGCCCATACCTGGGTCAAGGATCCGGTGCTCGCGGCCTCGCGAGTATGCCGGACGGAGGCTTAATCTTCCTTTAAGGGAGTATCTTTTTTGGCGCTTGCCTACTCGAGCGCCAAGAGCGCCTTGGCGACCCCGCGCACCTGGCTTTCAACCGAGATATCCAGATAGGAGGTGACCTCGAAGGAGCGGTCCTCATAGACGTCGACGCCCGGATTTTCGGCCTGATAGGCCGCGATCGCGCGGTCCCGGGCCTGAACCAGCTCGACGATTTGGGGCTGGTAGAGCCGCACCATGGCGCTGATCCAGCGGTTGACCGGCCAGGAGGGCTGGGCGTGGTCGATCTTGAAGTAGTCCAAAAGGGTGCAGACGTCGTCCGCCTTGTACCAGACCTCGCCGGTTACCCAGCGGTTGACCGTGAAGAGACGGAAGGGAAAGCCCTCCTTGGTCATGGAGATCGCGATCAGATGGCTGAGCTGGTCGTTCGGATCCTTTGGCGCGACGTATTCGGGTATTTCCGCTGGCTTGACGCCCGGCGGCATGCCCTTGGGCCGCAGAAATGTGTGGAAATGGCCGTGCTCGCCCTCGAAGCGCTCGGCCGCGGCATGGGCGTGGTAGTAGTACTGGCCGTGAGTCTCGTGGTCGTAGACGTCGCCCTTTGGGAAGTGATCCCACTCGTAGAAGGTGCCTTGGTGCTTCAAGAGCTCGCCGACGATGTTGTCGTTGGTCTTGTGCAAGATGCGGTGGATTTCGACGACCTCCTGGCCGGCCGCCGCCATGGCCTCCAGCTCGGCCTTAGGGTGCGCGCTGAAATCCGGCTCGCTGCCGTCCAGCGCCACCTGCTTGATCGCTTCCGCCGAGCGCATGGCCCCTCCTCGTCTATCTCGCTTACCTGACGTTCTGTCCTAACATGGCGCCGGGGTCTTTGGACACCAGCTCAATTTGTCGTGAGTTTTCGGCCTCAGTCCGTCACCAGGCGAAAGCCCACCAGGATGTGCTTGAGATCGGCCGGGCGGCCGTGGCGCGCGGCTGGGCGGCAGACCCCGCAGCCGCTGTCGTCCCAGCTGCCACCCTTAACGATGAAGCGGCCGTTTCCCGTCGGCGTCGCGGTCCACTCAAAGACCTGACCGGCGCCGTCGAGCAGGCCGTGAGGCCCGGCGCCGGCCGGGAAGCTGCCGACCGGCAGGGTGTCGAAGGGCCCGGCGTCGTGGCTGTTGAGACGCGCCGGGTCCCAGGCCTCGCCCCAGGGAAAGCGCCGGCCGTCCGGGCCGCGCACGGCTTTCTCCCACTGATCCTCGTTGGGCAGGCGCCAGCTTTTGCCGGTCACCTCGCTAAGCCAGGCGGCGTAGGCCTCGGCGTCGTCGTTGGACACCAAAACCACCGGGTGATCCGCCCGATCGGCCGGCGGCTGGCCATCGGCCCAGGCGTGGCGCCGGGTGCGCTCGTAGGGATGGATCAGGCGGTAGCCGCGCCAGGTCGCCGGGTCTACGTCGGGCGCCGGATGGCCGGTCGCGGCCACGAAGGCGGCGTACTGGGCATTGGTGATCGGCGTCGTGGTGATCTTGTAGGCCCCGGTCTCGGCGGTCCCGTGGGCGAACTCCCGCTCGTACCACTTGCCGCTGCGGGTGCGCGAATGGCCATAGGCCGCCTCGTCAAGCTGATAGGCCGCTTCCCGCTCGGCCCGGTCCGAGCCCTTGATGAAAGGCCCGGCGGGGATCTCCGAGACGGCCGGAACCGGCTGGGCGGCGGGCGCGCCAGCGCAGGCCGCCAGCAGGCCCAGGGCGAGAACCGCCGCCCGCATGGCTCGGCTCAATCGCGCACCACCATGACCGAGACCCGGGCATGCCGGGTGACCCGGGCCGCGTTAGGGCCGATCAGGTAATCCTCCAGCTCCGGGCGGTGGGAGTGCATGATAATGAGTTCAGCGCCGCTACTTTTGGCGGTGTCCAGGATCACCTGATAGATCGAGCCGTGGCCGACGATGCGCTGGGCGACCAGCTCCTCGGGAAAGGTCTCGGCGACGAAGGCGTCGAGCTGGGCCTCGGCCTCGGCCAGCATCTTCGCCTCGTAGCCCTTGGGAAAGAACGAGCCGACGATCGACATGCCGAAATCGGGCACGACGCAGAGGATATGGAGCTTCGCGTCGAAGGTCTTGGCGAGCGCGGTCGCGGTCTCGCAGGCCTTCTTCTGGTGGGCCGGATCATTGATGTCGAGCGGCAGCAGGATGTTCTTGTACATGGCCATCAAGCTCCCGATGCGGCATTGGCTTCAGACGATGCCCGGGCCTCTTCCTTCGCCTTGCGGCCGCGCTGCAGGAAGATGATCAGCGCCAAGAGCAGGAAGGCCGGAATGTAGAAGACCTCCTTGGGCATGCGCTCGCTGGGCACCTGGACCGCCGAGACAGTGACCGGCGTGTCGGCGTAGAAGTCGTACTTCTCGCCCAGCTTGGCATAGGCGGTGCCCGGGAAGGGCTCCTCGAGCAAGGCCTTGTCGTCCTCCGTCATGACCGTGAGGCCGGCCCCGGTGAGCCGCGCCTCGCCATCGGTCTTGGCGCCCAGGGGCACCACGATGGTGGTTTTCAGGATCACATCGGTATCGTCGAAATCCGGCCCGGTGACTTCGATCTGGAGCGTCGAGTCGGCCGGCTGCTCGCCGGCGACCTGCACGACCTCGCTGCCCGGCAGGGTCTGGAACGGTGGCTCCACCTTGTCGAGCCAGAAGCCCGGTCGGAAAAGGGTGAAGGCGATCAAGAGCAGGCAGAGCGACTCCCAGATTCGGTTGCGCACAAGGAAGTAGCGTTGGGTCGCCGCCGCGAAGACCAGCATCGCGATGACAGCGATCACGAAGACCACAATCGCCCACCCTGGCGACACGTCGATCAGGAGCAGCTCGGTGTTGAAGATGAAGAGGAACGGCAGGATGGCCGTGCGGATATCGTACATGAAGCCCTGAACGCCCGTCATGATCGGGTCGCCCCTGGAGATCGCCGCCGCCGCGAAGGCGGCGAGGCCAACCGGCGGCGTGTCGTCCGCCAGGATGCCGAAATAGAACACGAAGAGGTGGACCGCCACCAACGGCACGATGAGGCCGTTCTGAGCGCCCAGACTGACGATCACCGGCGCCATCAAGGAGGAGACCACGATGTAGTTGGCCGTGGTCGGCAGGCCCATGCCCAGGATCAGGCTCATGACCGCGACCAGGATCAGCATGAGCATGAGCGATCCGCCCGAGAGGAACTCGACGAAGTCGCCGACCACCTGGTGGGCACCGGTCAGGGAGATCGTGCCGACTATGATGCCGGCGGCACCGGTCGCGACGCCGATCGAGATCATGTTGCGGGCGCCGGAGATCATGCCGTCGATCCACTCGTCGACACCCTTGCGGCAGTGCTCGCGGATGTTCGACTGACCGCGCATCATCGCCTTGATCGGATGCTGGGTCAGTGCCACCACGATCATCGCGATGGTCGCCCAGAAGGCCGAGAGGCCGGGCGAGAAGCGCTCGATCAGGATGCACCAGATCAAGACCACGATCGGCAGGAAGTAGTAGAGCCCGGTGATCGCCGTGGGGCCGGCACGCGGCAGCTCGGTGATCGGCGCGTCCGGGTCGTCGACCACCAGATCCGGATAGCGGCAGGCCAGCTTGAGCAGGAACAGATAGACCGCCGCCAGGAACAGCAGCACGACCCAAAAGGCCAAGCTTGGGAAAACCACTTTGATCCAGCCGAGGCCGAAGTAGACGATCGCGCCCAGGATTGTCATGCCGATGAAGCCGGCCAGCACGCCCATCAGCTTACGTATCAAGGTGAGGTGCGAGGGCGCCTTGGGCAGGCCTTGGAGGTTCAGCTTAAGGGCCTCCAGATGGACGATGTAGAACAGCGCGATGTAGGAGATTACCGCCGGCACGAAGGCGTGCTTGACGATATCCACGTAGGCGACGCCGGTGAACTCGCTGATCAGGAAGGCCGCCGCGCCCATCACCGGCGGGGTCAGCTGACCGTTGGTCGAGGAGGCCACTTCGACCGCGCCGGCCTTCTCGGCCGGGAAGCCGGTGCGTTTCATCAGCGGAATCGTGAAGGTGCCGGTGGTCACCGTGTTGGCGATCGAGGAGCCGGAGTAGAGCCCGCTCATGGCCGAGGCCACGACCGCCGCCTTGGCCGGGCCGCCGCGCAGGTGGCCGAGCAGGGCGAAGGCAAGCTTGATGAAGTAGTTGCCGGCGCCCGCCTTTTCGAGAATCGAGCCGAACAGCACGAAGAGGAAGATGAGCGACGCCGAGACGCCGAGCGCCACCCCGAAGACGCCTTCCTCCTGCATCCAGTAGTGCCACATGGCTTTGCCGAACGACGCGCCCTTCCACTGGATCGTTTCGGGCATAAAGGATCTGTCGCCGAAGAAGACGTAGAACACGAAGACCGAGGCGACGATCACGAGCGGCAGGCCGAGCGCCCGGTAGACCGCGATCGCCAGCACGCACATACCGACCGAGGAAATCACCAGGTCGGCTTCGGTCGGCAGGCCGGCGCGCTCGGCCAAGGCGTCGCCGAACACCACCTTGTAGATCGTGCAGGCAATGCCGAAGCCCGCCAGAACCCAGTCGTACCAGGGCACCCGGTCGCGCGGGCTGCGCTTGAAGAGCGGGAAGGCGAGCGCCGCCAGACAGAGCGCGAAGGCCAGATGGATCGCCCGGGCCTCGACATTGTTGACGATGAACTCGACGCGAATGCCGAAATCGTCGCGCAGCCAGTTGCCGACCGCTTCCTGCAGGAAGAAGGGCACGTTGGAGGCGATGTAGAGCTGGAAGACCGACCAGATGAAGCAGATCCACAGCAGCAGCTTGCCGACCGCGCCGGCCGGATCCCGTGCCCCGGTATCGGCTGCCGCGACCAGATCTTCCGCGCCGCCTGCGCCACCCTTCACTTGCTCGGCCATTTATACCCCCCTTAGCAGATCGCGCGTGCCTGCCTGCACCGCCAGCCGGCCTTCGAAACCAAAAAAATGGCTAAACGAATGAGGGCGGCTCTCTGGTTAAAGAGCCGCCCTCGAAACGGCGCCGGACTTACATCCAGCCGCGTTCTTTATAATACTTCTCGGCGCCCGGATGAATCGGTGCGCTCAAGCTGTCCTTGACCATTTCCTCTTCCTTGAGGTTCTTGAAGGCCGGGTGCAGCTTCTTAAAGTCGTCGAAGTTCTCGAACACCGCCTTGACCAAGACGTAAACCACCTCGTCCGGCACGTCGGCCGAGGTCACGAAGGTCGCGCCCACGCCGTAGGTCGTGATGTCCTCGTCCTGGCCCGGGTAGGTCCCGGCCGGGATCGTGGCCGTGCGATAGTAGGAGTTGTCTTCGACCAGCTTGTCGATCGCCGGGTCAACCGCGTTGGCCAGCACCGCGTCGCAGGTCGAGAGCGTCTCCTGGGTCAGGGCGGAGGGATGTCCGACCAGCCAGAAGTAGGCGTCGATCTTGTTGTCGCACAGCGCTTGGGCGGTCTCCGCCGACTTCATCTCGGCGACCAGCTTGAGGTCGTCGTCCCGGTTCCAGCCAAGCGCTTCCTCGAGCACCTCCCAGGTGCCGCGCGTGCCCGAGCCCGGGTTGCCGATGTTGACCCGCTTGCCCTTCAGGTCAGTGATGTTCTTGATGTTGGCGTCCCGGCGGGCGAGCACCGTGACCGGCTCCGGATGGACCGAGAACACCGCGCGCAAGTTCTCGAAGGGGCCCTGGTCCTCGAACTTCGAGGTGCCGTTGTAGGCATGATACTGCCAATCCGACTGAGCGACGCCGAACTCCAGCTCGCCACTACGAATCGTGTTGATGTTGTAGATCGAGCCGCCCGTCGACTCGACCGAGCAGCGGATGCCGGTCTCCTTGCGCGTCTTGTTGACCAGGCGGCAAATCGCGCCGCCGGTCGGATAGTAGACGCCGGTAACGCCGCCGGTCCCGATGCTGATGAACTGCTGCTCCGCCGCGGTCGCCGGAACGCTGCCCGCAAGGGCCACGCCCGCCGCCAAGGTTACAGCAGCCGATGTCAACGCAAGTTTCTTCATTGAGCAAACCTCCTGTTACGATCCCTGTTGTTGTTTGCACACCTCGCCCGTGGCCGCGTGACGCGGCATTACGGGCTCACTGGACGCCCCGGTGCGATTGCTACGGGCGCCAAAAGGAACTAAGGCTGAAATGTTCCTCTCCCTGACAGTCTTCTTTACGGTCGCCGATCGTTGATCCGTCGGTTGATCCGTCTTCGGTCTATTCAAGCACAATCGGCGGGGGTCTTACCAGCCCCCCTGATTTCATTCGCTATTTTGGGTCGGTAAGGGCAAGTCTTGCTCCTCGTAATAGCGAATGGCACCGTCGTGAAAACTTATGGTGTTGCCCTTAGCGACCATCTCGCCCGGCGCCAGGTGGGCCAACAAGGGGTGCTGGGCGCGCAGCGCCTCGAGCTGACCGAAGAGACGGGCCACCAGGCGGTAGACCACGTCGTCCGACAGTGCCGCCGAGGCGACCAAGGTGGCGCGCAGGCCGATGGTCGGCGTCGCCTCGGGGTGGCCGGCATAGAGCCCGCCGGGAATATCGGCCCGGCCGTAGAACGGCCAAGCCCGCTCGACCAGCTCTATGACCGCCGGCTCGAGGGGAATCAGCCTGGCATTGCAGCGCTCGGCCGCCGCTTTGACCAGACCGCTGGGGTGGCTGAGCGGCAGCAGGGCGGCATCGATTTGGCCTCGGCAAAGCGCCTCGATCATCTCGGGCCCGGCCGGCGTCGCGGCGATCTCCAGGTCGCTGGCCTGCCAGCCCATGGCTTCCAAAAGAGACAGGGTGGCGGCCCGCAGGCTCGATCCCTCGGGCGCCAGGCTGACCCGTTTGCCGGCCAGATCGGCGAGCCCGTCGATACCGCTCTCGGGACCCGCGATCAGTGTGAGCGGCTGGGCCTGTAGGGAGAGCACCGCGCGCACCGCCTGGCCGTCGGCCTCGGCCGAGCCCTGCTCGACGGTCTCCAGGCTGCTGGGCGCATGGAACTGCCAGTCGGATTGCACGATGGCCAGATCGAAGTCCCCCTGACCAAGCCGCCGCAGGTTCTCTGCCGAGCCCGAGGTCGCCTCGACCAGGCAGCGCGCGCCGTCGTCGGCGCGGCCTTGGTTGAGCACCCGGCAAAGGGCGCCACCAACCGGAAAGTAGTTCCCGGCGGCCGGCCCGGTGCCGATCACCAAGGCGCGCTCCTGCGCCACCGCAGACCCGGCCGAGAGGCCAAGCGCCAGGGCGAATGCCAGCGGCAGTCGGAACAAACTCACGCTTGGCCCGCCATGGCGTTTTCGGCCAACACCTGATCGAGCACCGCGCCCAGACGATCGACGATCTCCCGCACGTCGCTCTCGTCGACGATGAAGGGCGGCGCGAGCAACACATGGGCGCCGCGCTTGCCGTCGATCGTACCGCCGCCGGGGTAGCAGATCAGACCGTGCTCCATGGCCGCCGCCTTGATCTTGCCCGGCAGCTTGAGCGCCGGGTCGGGCGGCGCCTTGGTGGCCCGGTCCTCGACCAGCTCGAGCCCCACGAAGAGGCCGCGGCCGCGGATGTCGCCGACATGGGGGTTGTTGCCTAAGCGCGCGGTCAGGCTGTCGCGCAGCACTTGGCCCTGGCGGCGCACGTTGGCGAGCAGATCATCAGCCTCGATGGTCTGCTGCACGGCGAGCGCCGCGGCGCAGGCGGTCGGGTGGCCAATGTAGGTGAAGCCGTGCTGGAAGGCGCCGCTGCCGCCGACGATCGCCTGGTAGATCTTGTCGGCCGCGAGCACCGCGCCGATCGGCTGGTACCCACCGCCCAGGCCCTTGGCGCAGGTCAGGATGTCGGGCGCGACGCCATCCTGCTCGCAGGCATAGAGCGTGCCGGTGCGGCCCATGCCGCACATCACCTCGTCGAAGATCAAGAGCACGCCGTAGCGGTCGCAGATTTCGCGAATCCGTTTGAAGTAGCCCTCGACCGCCGGGACCGCGCCCGAGGTCGCGCCGACCACCGGCTCGGCGATGAAGGCGGCCACCGTGTCGGCGCCGAGTCTCAGGATCTCTTGCTCCAGGGCATCGGCAACGCGCCGCCCGTAGGCCTCCTCGCTCTCGTGGTCCGACTGAAAACGGTAGGCGTAGCAAGGGTCGATGTGGCTGGTCTCGATCAGGATCGGCTCGAACGGCTCGCGCCGCCACATGTTGCCGCCGACCGACAGCGCGCCCAGGGTGTTGCCATGATAGCTCTGCAGGCGCGCGATGAATCGGTGGCGCCGAGGCTCGCCGATCTCGAGAAAATACTGGCGGGCCAGCTTGAGCGCGGTCTCGTTGGCCTCCGAGCCGCCCGAGACGAAGTAGACCCGGGAAAGCTCGCCGGGCGCCCGGGCGACCAGGTGCTCGGCCAAGGCCTCCGAGGCTTCGTTGGTGAAGAACGCGCTGTGGGCGTAGGGGATCTTGTCCAGCTGGGCCTTGATCGCGGCAATCACCGCCGGATGGCCGTGGCCTAGGCAGGACACCGCCGCCCCACCCGAGGCGTCCAAATAGCGTTTGCCCGCCCGGTCGACGATCCAGGCCCCCTCGCCGGAAACCGCGACCGGATAGGGGTGTTCGGGTTGGCGATGGAAGACCGCGCTCATGAGTTCGACCTGTCGATTTTCTTAAGCTGGCGGACAATTAGCCTCAAGAGCGCCGGCCAGCGCAAGCCCGAAGCGATTGCCCGGGTTCGGTGTGCCGCCTATGATACTGTAGTCCTAACGGCACCAGGGGGGCAAAAGGACCGCCATGGACTTGCGCAACCACGTCCGCACGATCCCGGATTTTCCCAAGCCGGGTATCCTGTTTTACGACATCTCGACCTTGCTGATTCACCCCGGCGCCTGGCGCGAGACCGTGCGCCAGATGTCGGAAGTGGTCGAGACCTATCAGCCCGACCTCTTGGCCGGCATCGAGTCGCGCGGCTTTCTCGTCGCTGCCCCGCTGGCCCTGCAGATGGGCATCGGCTTCCTCATGGTGCGCAAGGCCGGCAAGCTGCCGGGCAAGGTGATCCCGCACCACTATCACCTGGAGTACGGCAGCGACACGGTCGAGATCCAGGAGGACGCGGTCAAGCCCGGCCAGCGGGTCGTGGTTATCGACGACCTCATGGCGACCGGCGGCACCATGCGCGCGGCAACCCAGCTGATCCGCAACGCCGGCGGCGACGTGCGCGCCGGCGCCTGCATCATCGAGCTGACCTTCCTGAAGGGCCGCGAGCGCCTGGGCGCACCGCTGAACTCCCTGATCACCTACGACAGCTGAGAGTCTTTCGTTGAGTTCGGCTCCGGCCCTCTCCCCCACCCGGCCACCCACGACAGTATGCTTAATGGGTGGCCGGGTGGGGGAGCGGGCCGGAGCCGTCTTACTAAATGCGCCCAAAAGCGCATTTTCTCAATCGAGACTTTTTTCGCCAAGCCAAGCTTGGGCCAGGGCCAAGAGTTCGGCATCCCGCCCCGGCCCAGCCATGAGCGAGAGGCCGAGCGGGCAACCCTCGACCGTAGCCAGGGGTAGAGTCATTTGGGGCAAACCGGTGAGCGGCGCCAGGCAGCTGAGGCCCATGACGTTGGCCCGGCGCTGCTGAAGCGCCTCGCCGGTCATGCCGATCACGGGCGCGGCGCCGGGCGCGCTCGGCAGACAGGCGACCGCATCATCGCCGAGCATATCGGAAAGGCGCTCGGTGATCGCCGCGCGCTCCGGCGCGGCCTGGGCTGCCTGCTCCGCCGTGATGGTCGAGGCCCATTGGAAACGCTCGCCGATGTCCGGCCCGAAGCGCGGCTTGACCGACTCGATCCAGTCCCCGTGCACGGACCAGACCTCGCGCCCCTGAAGCTGCCGGAAGCGCCACATCCATTCGCCCAAGCCCCCGCCCGGCTCGCCGGCCGCGACCCGTTCGGCGGCGCCGAGCCGGCCTTCAAGTTGCGCGACAAAGGGCATCAAGGCGTCCCGCGCCGGCCCGTCGGCGAGCGCGAAAGCATCCTCGAACAGGATCAACCGGGTCGGCTGGGCGGCCGCCGCGACCTTCTCCTGTAGCAGCACCTCGCCGGCCGTGACGAACAGCGCCACGTCCCGGGCAAACCAGCCGCAGGTGTCCATGGAGGGAGCCAGGGCCATGGCGCCGTCGAGCGAGATCCTGCCGTGGCTCGGGCGAAAGCCGAAGTCCCCGCAATAGCTGCCCGGCACCCGCACCGAGCCGCCGGTGTCTGTGCCCAGCGCGATGTCGCAGAGCCCCCCGGCCACCGCCGAGGCGGAGCCGGCCGAGGAGCCGCCGGGGATGCGTCCAGGCGCATTGGCGTTGGTCGGCGTGCCGTAGTGAAAATTCTCGCCGTTCAAGCTGTAGGCCAGCTCGTCGGTGATCGCCTTGCCGACCAGCGCCGCGCCGGCCTGGAGCCAGGCCTCGACCGCCCAGGCGTTGGTGCTGGCCGCCGCGTGGGTGCGCGCCCAGTCGGGATTGCCGCAGCCGGTGACGTGGCCGGCCACGTCGAACAGGTCCTTGGCAACGAAGCTGCGGCCCTTGAGCGGGCCGTCAGCGGCGCCGTCCAAGGTGACGTCGTTGCCGGGCACCAGGGCCCCCAGGGGATCCTGCACGGCGCTTAGGCCTTGGTCTCATCGACCTCGGAGTCCGCCGGGTCCGTGCCGGGCGGCCACTTGCGGCGGATCAGGATGTCGCCGTTGTCCAGGATGACCGGCGCCTCGTATTGGGGGATCGACTGGATCAGCTCCTCGAGCGCCTTAACCAGCAGCTCGATGCCTTCGCGCGCGGTCTCGGCCGGGCCGCCGGCCTCGGGCTCGGTCGCCGCGGCCGGTTGGGCCAGGGCCAAGCCGAGCGCCAGGCCGGCCGGTAGCAGGAATGTTCCTCTCATGGTCGCTCCTCTAGGCGGTCATGCCTGTCATTATGTAAGGAATTGGGGGCCCATGGCAAAGCGCCGTTGCGCGCGCGCCGGACATGTTGGAAACTTGGACATGACCGACGACCTCGCCCTGATGACCGCGACCGAGATGCTCCAGCGCTTTCGGGCCGGCGAGCTCTCCCCGGTCGAGACGGCCGAGGCGGCGCTGGCCCGCATCGAAGCGCACAACGGAGCGATCAACGCGTTCAACCTGGTCGACGCCGAGGCGGCCCTGGCGGCGGCCCGGGCGTCAGAGGAGCGCTGGCGGGTTGGCACCCCCCACGGCCGGCTCGACGGGGTGCCGACCTCGGTCAAGGACATCATCCTGACCGCCGGTTGGCCGACCCTGCGCGGCAGCAAGACGATCGATCCCGACCAGCCCTGGGACGAGGACGCGCCCGCCGTCGCCCGCCTGAAGGAGCACGGTGCCGTGCTGCTCGGCAAGACCACCACGCCGGAGTTCGGCTGGAAGGGCGTGACCGACTCGCCGCTGACCGGCATCACCCGAAACCCTTGGGATACCGGCCGCACCCCGGGCGGCTCGAGCGGCGGCGCGGCAGCGGCCTTGGCGAGCGGCATGGGGGCGCTGGCGATCGGCACCGACGGCGGCGGCTCGATCCGCATTCCCGCCGGCTTCACCGGCGTGTTCGGCCTGAAGCCGAGCTTCGGCCGGGTGCCGGCCCATCCGCTCAGCCCCTTCGGCACGGTTGCCCACCTGGGGCCCATGACCCGCAGCGTGGCCGACGCGGCCTTGATGCTGACCGTCCTGGCCGAGCCCGACCCGCGCGACTGGTACGCCCTGCCCTACGACGGCAACGACTATAGCCACGGCCTGGAGGACGGTGTCGAGGGCCTCAAGATCGCCTTCAGCCCGGACCTGGGCGGCCACCGGGTCGAGCCCGAGATCGCCCGCCTGGTGGCGGCCGCCGCCAAGCGCTTCGAAGAACTGGGCGCGACCGTCGAAACAGCCGAGCCCGCGCTGCCGAACGTCGACGAGATCTTTCAGATGCACTGGTTCGCCGGCGCCGCCAATCTGCTAGGCCGTTTCACCGACAAGCAAAAGAAGCTGGTCGACCCCGGGCTCATGGCGATCGCCGAGACCGGCGCCGGATACGGCCTGCTCGACTATTTGGGCGCGGTCAAGGGCCGCGAGGCGCTGGGCGTCGCCACGAACCGCTTCCATCAGGATTACGATTTGCTGCTGACCCCCAGCCTGCCGCTCGCCGCTTTCGACGCCGGCGCCGAGTTCCCGAGCGACGGCAAGGACGGGCGCTGGGTCGACTGGACGCCGTTCTCCTACCCCTTCAACCTGACCCGACAGCCGGCCGCCAGCGTGCCCTGCGGCCTGACCGCCGAAGGCCTGCCCGCGGGCTTGCAGATCGTCGGCCCACTTTTCGGCGAAGGGCTAGTCCTGCGCGCGGCCCGGGCCTACGAGCAAACCATGCCGCTCGTCACACCAAACCTGTGAAGGCTGAACACACTCTGATAGCGCGGCTCCGGCCCGCGCTGGACCGGAGCCGCAACTCAGCAACAACCAGAAAAATTCAGATCACACCTTTGCGCCGTTGAGCCGCGCCCTGAGGGACGCGACGTCGACCTTGCTCCGGCTTTCGCGCAGATGCCGCCAAGCTTCTTCCACTTGGCTGGCATTGCTGTTGGAGGGATCGCGCGCATAGGTGCGCACGGCCTGCCTGGCGGCCGTCCAGGCCTCTCGCCGTTCCTGCTCAATGGTAATATCCGCGGTTCGGCTCATGGCATCAGCTCCTCGCTTATTCGCATCGCCCGGTCCGTCTCTCACCCGCGGATATAAGTATGATACAAAGACGAACCAATCGTAAGTGACTATTTTGTAAAATCTCTAGGCATAAATGTAACCGCGCCGCGGATCCTTGCCCGGCGCGTTGTCTTTGCAGCAAAAGCCAGGCATTTTGCCCTCGAGCCAGGGAGATTTTCAAAGTCCGGTCATGAGCGTTGGGGTCACCGAACAGAGCGCGAAAGGCGCGATCGCTTGCGGTCATCCCGAGACCGCGGCGGCGGCCCGGGAGATCCTCGAAGACGGTGGCAACGCCTTCGACGCGATCCTGGCCGGCTTCGTCGCGGCGACCGTCGCCGAGCCGGTGTTCTGCTCGCTGGGCGGCGGCGGCTTTCTGCTCGCAGGTCCCGCCGAGGGCGCCCCCCTGCTCTATGACTTCTTCGTGCAGACGCCGCTCAAGCGACGCGCCAGCGAGGAGATCGACTTCTATCCGAGCCACGCGGATTTCGGCACGGTAAAGCAAGAGTTCCACATCGGCCTCGGCGCCATGGCAACACCGGGCGCGATCAAGGGCCTCTTCGCGGTTCACCAAGACCTCGCCAGCCTGCCCATGAGCCGCCTGGTGGAACCGGCCGTTCGGGTCGCCAGGGAGGGCTTCGTCTTGCGCGAGATCGACGCCTTCGTGCTCGGCGTGGTCGGCGCGATCCTGGTTGCCCGGGATGACAGCAAGGCGGTTTACACCAACGCCGACGGCAGCCTGCTCAGCGCCGGTCAGACCATGGTGCAGCGCGACCTGGCCGAGACCATCGAGGCTCTGGCCGCCGAGGGCGAGGGCTACCTCCACGATGGGCCCTTGGGGGAGAAGCTGATCGTCGCCTGCCGGCAGCAAGGCGGCTGGCTGACCGAGCACGACCTCTCGGACTATCGGGTCGCGCGCCGGCGTCCGCTCACCCGGGACTACCGCGGGGCGCGCATCTTGACCAATCCGCCACCGTCGTCCGGCGGCATTCTGATCGCCTTCGCTCTTGCCATGCTCGCCGAACAAGACTTTGCCGACGTACGCTTCGGCTCGGCCGCCCATCTGGATCTGCTGGCCCAGGTCATGGCGACCACCAACCGGGCCCGAGTCGAGAACCACCTGCAGGACGCGCTCGACGACCAGCGGGACGGCGCCGCCGAACAGCTGCTCGATCCGGACCTGCTGGCGCGCTACGCCGCCCAAGTGCGCGGCCACCCCATGAACCCGCGCGGCACGACCCACCTCAGCGTGATCGATCGGGCCGGCAACATGGCGGCGCTCACCCTCTCCAACGGCGAGGGCTGCGGCTACGTGCTGCCGGGCAGCGGCATCATGATGAACAACATGCTGGGCGAGGAAGACCTCAATCCCCGTGGCTTCCACCAGTGGCCGGAGAACCACCGGATCTCCTCCATGATGGCGCCCAGCCTGGCCCACATAGCCGACGGCCGCTCGGTCGCGCTCGGCTCCGGCGGCTCGAACCGAATCCGCACGGCGATTCTGCAAGTGCTGGTCAACCTGATCGACCACGGCCAGACCATCGATCAGGCGGTCGAGAACCCGCGCCTTCATTTCGAGCGCGGCGTGGCCAATCTGGAAAAGGGTTTCGAGGCGGGCGCCGCCGCCAGCTTGGAAGGGCTCGCCGAGCGGGTCATCGCCTGGCCGTCCCAAAATCTCTATTTCGGCGGGGTGCACGGCGTGACCCGACATAAAGACGGCCGCTTCGCCGCCGCCGGGGACCTTCGGCGCGGCGGTGTCGCGGAGATTGTTTAGGTCCCAAAAAACAACCGCTCCGCCGCCTACGGCAGGGCGACGGAGCGGATTGAAGGTCGCAGATACAGGAGTGAGAGGCTTAGGCCGCTTCTTGGCCCGGACGGGTGCGGGTGATGTAGGCCCTGGCGCAGTGCTCTTCGCAGTAGGGCTTGCCCTCGACTGCATCTGCGCCGCAGAAGTGGAAGTCCGGATGGCTGGGATCGCCGATCGGCCAGAGGCAGCTGGGTCCCTTGCCGCTGCGCTGACGGGTACGGCGCACCACCGGACGGGGCGGCGGCGGGGGCGTGGCCTCGACCGCCGGACGGGGCGCCTCTTGAACCACCGCTTGGCTCATGGTGCGGGGCACGGGCACGGGCCGCCGACGCCGCGGCTGGGCGCCGCCGGTCTTGATCGGCGAGGGGCGCGCCGCCAGTTTCAGCCGATGGGCCTTGCCGACCACGGCGTTCTTGGTGACCCCCAGGCATTTGCCGATATAGGAGGCGCTGTGGCCCTCCTCCCACAAGCGGCCAAGCTCCTGAATTCGCTCATCGGTCCAAGTCATTCGTCTGCCCCTGCCTTTTTTCTAGATATTGTATGAGTGGCTATATGTAGCTATGGCTACACGCAAAGGCACGATATACGGTAGGATTGGGCTTGTCTAGAGGGAAATCGCGGCCGCGAGACACGACATGCGGATGAGCCCAAGGCGCTCGTGACACCCTGTCTGATCGTCCCAATTCAACTCAAGGGCCGGTCCTTGTCTGCCCCAGTAAAGTGGCGCGGCTGCCGCGCACTTGCTGCTTGGCCGAAAAGTCGCCGAAACTTGGGGAGCGACGCCCAGGTATGATCGCCGTAGGCAAAAGGGGTGAACTGTTCGGCACCCACAAGCGGCAGGGGCTTGATCTCGGCATCGAGACGCGGCGCATAGAAAAAGGGCAGAGAAAACCGCTCGCGGCCCGGGGACAGCACCCGATGCTCCGTGGCGCGAATGCGCCCCGCGGTCAGGCGTTGGAGAAGCTTTCCGAAGTTGACCACAAGATCGCCGTCAACCGGCGGAACATCGACCCATGCACCGTCGGGCATTTTCGCCTGAAGGCCATCTACGTTGTCTTGAGCAAGCAGCGTTGTGAACCCGAAATCCACATGGGCCTCACTGATGACTTCGCGCATCTTGCCGTTATGGACGACATAGAGCCCTTCTTCTTCAGGAACGGCGGCGCGGGAGCTGGGCGCGCGCACTGGATAGCGCATGAGCCTTAGCGCTGAGGCACCGCCGACAAAGAGGCTGGAGAAGTGCTCTTCGGGAATGCCGAGCCCCCGTGCGATGGCGCGCATCAGGGCATCGGCAACCCGTTCCATCCCAAGGTAATAGTACCGCACGGCGGCCCGCCAACCGGGCAGTTCCGATTCTGCCGGCAGAGGGGTTGCCCCCGTGAGCGGATTTTTCAGGTCGACGACGGAGGTCCCATAGGCAACGTCCGGCCCAAGCTCGATGCCGTCGTAGTAGTAGGCGCGGCCTTCATTGACATCGAACCAACCATGTAGGACCGGCGGCCGCGAGGCGTCGTGCCGATTGCAGGCCAGCCTTTCGAGGAGGCTGCGCGGCGCTTCGAACAGCGCCAAGAGCCGGCGCCGAAACACCGCATCGCAGCGCACCTCCTCGGGGAAGCCCGTGATCGTCAAGAGGCCCGACCCTGTCGCGGCGCCCATGATCGCAGCGTCCACCTCGTCGCGCCCCGGCGACGCCGCTTTGAACAGTTGAGCAATGTCGATGCCGGGAATCTGTGCGGGTGTCGGCGTCACCTGGCTCTCGATGAAAGCGGGCGCGGACATTATGGCGCGAGAACAAAATTAGAACAAGAGTGCCACGAGTCGATCCGATTTGTGCACTTCGCGATCCAAACTCAAAGCTAATTTTATTTATTAAATTCGATTTGTAATATAATGATATATAAGTAAATAATCCACTCCTACAAATCACATCGGCCGCCTAGCCCAGCTCCCTTGCATGGGGTCGTTCCAACAAGAATAGAGAGTAGACCTACCACCTCTTCGGTTTTCCCGGGGCGATCAAAGTTTTTACCAAGCAACATCAACATACTAAATCTCTAATCCACTACAGAACTCGAATGTTTCGTGCCATACCCCTGCTACAGTGACAAAAAGAGGCGGCCGGCCTGTCGGCGGCTTGCGCCTCGCGCCGCCACCCGGCCATAGTGGCGCGATGATCCTGCTGTTCACCGACTTCGGACTCGAGGGGCCCTACATCGGCCAGGTCAAGGCCGTGCTCCAAGAGGCGGCGCCGGGTGTACCGGTGATCGACATGGTCTCCGACGCACCGCCATTCGACGCCGAGGCAAGCGCCTATCTGCTGGCCGCTCTGGCCCCCGCCTATCCGACCGGCTCCGTGATCCTGGCGGTGGTCGACCCGGGAGTAGGCGGCGAACGGGCGGCCTTGGTCCTGGAGGCCGACGGACGGTGGTACGTGGGGCCGGACAACGGCCTCTTCGCCCTGGTCACCCGGCGCGCGGACGCCAAGCGGATCTGGCAAGCGACTTGGCGGCCGGACGTTCTCTCGGCCTCGTTCCACGGCCGGGACCTCTTCGCGCCGCTTGCCGCCGCCATCGCGCGCGGGCAGCGCCCGCCGGCGGGCTGCGAGGCAGCGGCGCTGACGATCGGCGCGGACTGGCCCGACGAGCGCGACCGGGTGATCTACGTCGACCGCTTCGGCAACCTGATGACCGGACGGCGCGCCGCCGCCCTGCCCGCCGAGAGCCGCTTGCGCTGCGGGCCGGCAAGCCTTAGAAGAGCGCGCACTTTCGGCGACGTCGCCAGGGGCCAGGCCTTCTGGTACGAGAACGCCAACGGGCTGGTGGAGATCGCGGTCAACCAAGGCCGCGCCGACCGGACCCTCGGGCTTGGCGTGGGCGACGCAATTGCGATCGAGACCGGTGAAGAGGCAGAGGGATGAGGTTTCTTTCGGACATGGACCGGGCGACCCGGCGCGGCTTCGCAATCGGCGTGGCCGCCATGACCGGCGTGGTCACCCTGTCCAACGTGGTGGTGCAGTATCCGATCAACGACTGGATCACCTATGGCGCGCTGACCTATCCGATCGCCTTCCTGGTCACCGACCTGACCAACCGGGGCCTCGGGCCCCATGTCGCGCGACGGGTGGTCTATGTGGGCTTCGCGCTCGCGGTGCTGCTCTCGATCTATTTCGCCACGCCGCGCATCGCGATCGCCTCGGGCACGGCCTTCCTGGTCGCCCAGCTGCTCGACATCCAGATCTTCAACCGGCTCCAGCGCATCCTGAAATGGTGGCAGGCGCCGCTGATCTCCTCGACCATCGCCTCAGCGGTCGACACCGCGCTGTTCTTCGCGCTGGCCTTCGCCGGCACCGCCGTGCCCTGGGTCACCCTGGGGGTCGGCGACTACGCCGCCAAGCTAGCCATGGCGGTGGTGCTGCTGATCCCCTTCCGGGCGCTCATGCCGGCGATCCGCATGCGTGCCACCGGCCCGGTCTCCCCCTGATCGTAAAATCACAATTCATTTGAGGTCGTGGTCTAGCGAATCAGGGTCGTTTCGGCCTAAACTAGTTTTCGCGTCAGCGGGTAAAGGGCCGGCAGCCGCTTTCATTCCCCAGCCGGCGGCCCGCGGCGACATTCGGTCTTGGAGCGCATAAAATGAACATCGTGATTGAGCAGGCTGATTTCAGGCGCCTCTCGCCGCAAGTGCAGCAGGAGATCCTGGAACAGCTGACCGGCCGAAAGGCCACCGACGCGGCGCGCTCCGGGCGTGGTGCGCGCACCCAGCTGCATTGGCGCAAGCCGGTCGACCTGACGCCGGCCCAGACCCTCAAGCTGATCCACGGGCTCGGCGACAACCACCGCCGCCGGCTCGAGCTGATGGCCAAGAACGGCGGACGGGCGACGGTCAAGCGCCTGCTCGACGTGACCGGCGACAGCGACCTGCGGGTGCTGGCCCACTTCCAGAGCGTGGTGACCCGGCGCCTGCGGCGCCTGATCGAGGACCCCGAGAAGAAGGCCGAGCTGATCAAGTGGGACTTCGACTCCACCAAGTGGGACCGCGACGGCAAGACCATCGTCGACGGCGTCTACTACTGCAGCGCGGCCACGGCCTCGGCCCTGCAGGATGTGTTGACCGGCGGTGACAGCGCCAAGGCCAAGCGGCCCCGCGCCCGGCGCGCCTGAGGGCGGTTTTTGAGAGGTTCGGTGCCGGCCCCCCCCCCCCCCCCGCCCCCCCCCAACACAAAAAAACAGGGTGGGCCGGGGGGGGGGCCGGGCCGCCCCCCAACAAACAAAAAACCCCCCCAAGCCCCCCCCGGGCCGGGCCCCCAGGCCCCGGCGCGCTACACCCC
>JBCCGG010000052.1:0-41300 GCA_039029395.1 Pseudomonadota bacterium
CCGCGTGTGACGATCAAGAGCGCTTTCGAGGATTGGATTAAGGACCAGGACCAGAAGCACGACACCAGCCGCAAGTGGAGGGTCTATATCGAACGGTTCATAGATGTTCACGGCGACCTGGTGCTAGCGGAGATCACGCCAGACCATGTGAGGGCCTACATTCGCAAAATCGCCAGCCTGCCCGATTGCCGAGGGTTGAAGATCGACCGAGTCCCGGAGCTGCTAGCCTACAAGGCGAAGCATCCCGATAAGCAGCTTGTCTCCCCATCAACCGTCGCCAAGCATCTAGACGGGCTTAAAGCACTCTTTCGCTGGGCTGTCAGTCAAGGCCTGGTAGATAGCAACCCAGCCTCTAGCTTCCGACCGCCTAAGGACAACCGGCCCGTTTCTAGCGAGCGGCGGCCATTCACCACAGCCGAACTAAAGAAGGTGCTTGATGCTGCGAAGCGAGAATGGCGTGACAAGGGCGGGGAATATGGGACCGATAGGTGGTGGATTCTCCAACTCGGAATCTACTCCGGCGCTCGCCTAGAGGAAATTTGCCAGCTTTCGAAGGAGAACGTGTACCAAGACGGTGACACCTGGGTTATGCGAATAGATGATGACGACGAACGCCAGGTCAAAAACAAGACCAGCAACCGCACCGTCCCACTTCACAAGAAGCTGGTTGATGCTGGATTTCCCGCATTCGTCGGGAAAGCGAAGGGGCCTCGGATCTTCGATCTAGAGAAAACGGTTGGGCGCTACGGCAACCGCGTATCCAAGAGCTTCGCTCGGCTTGTCAGAGACCAAAACAAGGCCAGCATTCCTGACCCTAAAAAGAACCTGGTGTTCCACTCGATAAGACACAGTTTTACAGACGCCTGCCGCCACGCGGGGGTTCCTCTAGACATTTGCCAGGTCCTTCTGGGTCACTCTGCCGGTACGATTACTTCCAACTATGGCGCTGGCCATGACGTGAGCACTTTGAAATCATGGATAGACAAGGTAGACCCACTCAAGTGATGCACGCTTTTGTGTGCAATGCCAAAAATTCTGTGCATCGCCGGCTAAAATGCACAGAAAATCGTGCACCTAATGCACGATTCTTGTTACTTGTTTTCTCCCTTAAATTGTGCGATGCTCTTCCCCAGACGGCCGGCAGATAGTCGGCGACAATGAGCTAGGAGAGCGACGAATGCGAGACTTTGAGCTAACCGTTTTGGATCACGCCGAGATCAAGTTACTCGACCTGACCCGGACCCAAGCCGACCTTGCTGAATTGGCTCACACTCGGGACAAAGCGGCACGGTTGCGCACCCTGAACGAACAGATCACACATGCAATTGACGTGCTGGAGCAGGCCGCAAGCTAAGGTATAGCAGCTCCAGCACGTAAAGAGAGCCCCGCAAGCCAGGAAAGCAAGCGGGGCTCTTCTCATTGGGTAGAGAAAGGCGCGTGACAACTTCATTTGCAAACACCCGCGAACCGCCAGTTCCAACAAGTTGAAGGCGCTACGTGGCAAGCCCCACTGAATTGGTGTCAATTCGCCCCGGCGACGTTGATTATTGCCGACCGATGGCCAGACACGTATATTGAGTGCAAGCGACCGTAGAAACGTAATTCTAAGGTACACCTAACCAGAGGATGGGAATGCAAGACGAGGACGCACCATCGGACGGCACTGAAGCACTCATTGAGTCCATTTCGGACCTTGTACCGGATGGTATGCCACCTATTGTGAAGAAGAGATTCTGGAACACAGTGGGGTCTTTGGTTGCGGGTACATTAGACATTCCCCTCGCCTATCTGGAAACCAAATCTCATTCTATTCGCCACAAGCAAAAAGTAAGAAGCATGATAGAGGAGGGAACGGCGGCAATAGCGTTGCGACAAATTGCATCCGATCCAAATTTAAGGCGTCGTGCGATGGATTATCATGCGGGCGAAATAGTAAATCGACAACACAATCGAGAAGAAGTGCTTCGACGAGCAGCAATTGAGCTAAGCGCGAGTGATATGATTGAGAAAAAGAGTGAGAAAGAGAATGACGGATGAGAGAATAGAACAGTTAGATCGAGATTGGCTTCAGGTTTTCTGGGAGATATCCGGCAGGTCTTCTAACAAGGATATGCAAGAGCTTTTGGCAAAGATCCTTGCCGGCGAGATTGCCCAGCCCGGCACCTTCTCTGCGGCAACAGTATTGGCGCTGTCTACACTTTCAAAACACCAGGCGGGTTTGTTTCAACAGCTTTGTAGTATGTCTTTCAAGTATGGGAACAGTGTGCAGGTGATGTTAGATCTTCCCGACCTTGAAAAGGGAAATGCTGGTTACAACCCGATCGGAAGCACCGGGATCAAGGGGCGCCAACTGATTGAATTTGGCCTAGATCACACGGCGTTGCTGGAGTTGAATGTCGCTCGTCTGTTGGCGAGCTTGCCTGGTGACCAGCACGAGGACTTCAAGAACTTTTATGCTTGCAATACCTTAGAGTTTGCAGGAAAGCCCGTTCGTATCGAGGTAGATAAGTTTTTGGAGAAGTGGGGCAGTCAAGAATCTGATAACGAGGCGAAAAACTTGACGTGCTGTGTTCTTTCACTGACAAGCACTGGAATAGAGTTGAGGTCTATCTTGGCGCTTAAGCCAAATGAGGCCTACGTTGTGGCATTGCAAAGAGCACTAGATAAATCTGGGGCACGGCTTGTGCCAAATCGGAAAGCTATCGATCTTGATGATGTTTTTGATGGCCTGCTTGCCGCGTGGTAGCCCACTGACAAAGGGTTCTTTCGAAGAGCTAACAACTCTGCTGTCATTGCGTTGGCCCAGGTTTGTAGCTCCCGGTGCGGCATTCGAATCTTGGGCAGACTCACCCGCGCTCAAGATCAAGTAGCTCGTAGGCTCAGGGAGTGTGGGCCCAATAAAGCAGCCAGGGCGGCTGGATTCTGGCCCTTCTGATTAAGCTCGAGTTCGACGGCCACGAGCCATTTCCCAACTGCTAACTAAAGTAGACAAAGTTTGTCCAACAAGACAATTTAAGGTTTCAATTCGGTGCCGCAAGTGATATGCTTGAAGGATAGTGGTTCAGTTCTCCAATTTCATTAGAAAAATTGTCATGAATGGGCTTCTGAAGAATCTTGAAAAGCCGCAAGCGACCGTTGGTGCAGTTTATGCAATTTTGGCCCTTGTTTTGATTACCCTGTTTCTCCTTCCGTCGGATACGGCGGAGCTTCAAAAGCAAACAAATAAGCAGATTCAATCTGTAGAGAAATCACTGATTCGTTTAGAAGGCACTTCAAAAAACTTGCTGAAGGCACTATCGGTGTTGGAAAACAGACACTTAAATCTTGAGAAAGGCGCCACTGAAAGTCAGTTCGGAGAAAAGTCCAATCCACCTATTGCTGAGGGAGCTACCGTAGACAAACCACAGGACTTATCGGAACTACGTCCCTTAATTGATGACCTAAAGATTGACGCCGACAGGTTAGGGGAGCAAGTCAAGATTATCTCAAGCAGAGAAGTAGAAACTCAAGACCAAATTAAAAGTCAGTTTGGTCAATTTGATGAAAAATTGAATAGTATAAAAGAAGATATACACAAAATCGAGGGCAGTTCATACACAATCAACTTCGGTTTTGAATATCTCACAGCACCCTTTGTAGGATGGTTAGCCAAGATTTGCATTTGGGTGAGCTGGATTGCAACGGGAATTACAATTGTCGCACCTAATTTCATGAAATCAATACTTCGGTCGGTAGCTCTATTGAAGAGTGGTGGCTTTGGAAAAAATCTTCTTTGGGCGTCGATTTGTGTTATCTATATTTTATCCATGATTACAGGATATGCGGAAACTTTGGGGAATGTCTTGGATAAATGGGCAGATGAAGTTCGGCATCTGTACATACCAATCATCTTTCTAGTAATTTTAGTTGTCACAATTTCACAAAGAAGTTGGCATTGGAGTGTGAGATCGGCAGCTTCTATCGTAACCGTTGCGATGTTCTCAATAATTTTCTTGGAGATCTACGGGGGGGATGTTGAATCGCCTGGGGGCAAATTGGAACACTATGAGGCGGTATCAATCATGTGGTTCGATGAACTTGTATGGAACAGATACGCTGCGACCGCTCTATTTTTGTGTGGAATAATAATCCTCTATGTATTTCGAATGATGCACATCATCTCGGAACTGGCACATGAGACCAAGCAAAGTACGGCTAGTGCTTAAGTTGCAAGACATTGAATCAGGCAGCACCTGACCATCCGAAGGGGTCGGGCTAGCACCGTCTGGCAATGAGGTCTGTAGGAGCTATTCGCACCTAAGTCGACTATTGTTTTGCGGCAGTAATTCGGAGTTACGAGTTACTTTGTGATTGGGGTTCAATTGGTTCATAGCTCCAGCCGGTCATTACGTTGTGCACCAGATCGTGCGCGTTTAGATTTGAGACAGTGTGCTTCTGGCCCTCCGGATCCCAAACATCGACCATAACTGACCGGGACGGATTGACGATGTGACCTGGATCATAAGGGACTTCTATCAGTTCAAGCTGGGTTTTCTCAGCATTGCTAGTCTTTTGCGTGAGCATATCAGATCTCCATGTGAACTATGCGAGCTTCAGCGCCCACGCCTCATAATCCAAGCTCGGGGTAGTTCCAGCAAGAACTGCATTGAGTCGCAGATGCGAACAATCTGGATCGACCTTGCGAACCGTCTTTATGTCCAACGCTACGACGTATAGACCAGGCGCGGTGAAGCTCGCTGTGGTCATGTGGGTGACAGGCGCGCCGAAAGCTGCGGAATTGTCGGACTGAACTTCGAACACATAGCTTTCATTAGCGTTCGCTGTGTCAGCCGAGTTTACGAAGATCGAAAGCGCTAGTTGGCCTTGCGGAATGTTGCCGCTGTTCCACGTAGCGACTAGCTCATCAAGGGAGATCGCGTCGCTCGCATCGGAGGCTGTGATTGCCCCGGCACCGTCCTGTCGAAAACGAACTTGCGATGCGCCGTCTACCGGAAAATGTACAGCGGAATTCATAGAAGTCATGAAATTATCCTATCGTTTGCTTTGTTGAAAAGGAGCGGGCGCCGCATGGCTAACAACAGCGCCCTACGCTGGCGCGAACTTATTCAAACGCCAACGCATTGTTTGTTAGAAACTGGCCCCTCCGGCTCCAGCCGTGGAGCGCAGGGGCAGCGCTCAAGCGATGCAGAGGCGAGACACCGCGAGCGCAATATCAATCTTCGAGGATCTGTAAGGCGTAGCCTATGTATTGAGCTTGCTCTTCGTACGTCTCAGCACGACGTGCGGTCTTCAAATGCCTAGCCGCCCTGCTTAAAATGCTGGTGTTCGACTCAATGACGCTGAGAAGCCCTATGTGGTCGAGCGTGTCCGCCTCAACATACTTCTTATGGGTATCGAGCAAAGCCTTGATCAGGCGTTCGGCTTCCTTGAACTTAACGTGCTCGCGCAAGATCGGTTTATACGCAGAGTTTGGCTTTGGTGAGCGCGGTGGCCTCACAGCATTATCAAGCGCGGGAGGCGGTTTCTTGGCCCTGCATTTGCCCGGCGTCAGGATTCGCTTTCCGCCTCTACCATAAACATGGTCGTATGGATCACGAGGCATCTTGTTTGAAGCGCTCGCTGTTAGCAAAGGCCAGTTTTTCGCGCGGCGAAAGCTTATCGAAATCTGCTGGTTGCGAGATTATGGTGTTTGCCTGAGCGTCTTGCTTAGCCCGGGCCGCCTGTTCCCGAGCCCACGCGAGTTTGCGCATCGGACGCCATGTATCGAAGTCGTCAGGCTTCTTGTCGTTAGACAGGTCAAGCGCACTTTCTCTAGCCGCCTTTGCTTGCTCATCGCGCTTGGTGGCTTCCAGTTGATTGGCGAGCGCCAATTTTTTGAGCGGCGACAGATCATCTAAGTTGCCTTGCGCGCTAACGTTCACTTTTCCGGGGCCATCAACGAATGCGCTCACATCAAACTCGCCTTTGGTGACGAGCGTTCCAGCGACCGTCAAGAGCTGACGAGTCGCAACGTTGGCGTCATTTGTATCGAGCGAGAGTGCCATAGCGTCGTTTGCGTGCTCAAATAGGCTGGTCACAACGTCTCGCCCCCAACCCGGATTTTTCTGGCTGAATAGCTTGATCGCCGATGCGGTCGCCAAGCGTCGAATGTCATCTTTGGTCGTCATCGTATGTCTCAATCTCAAGGTTCTGTGTGGTTCCACTGTCTAGCTGCGCCATTTCATGTTTGAAGCGACTATGGTTACCTGTACGTCGCGTCAGAGTGTGCGCCACGTTCAGCAGCTGTCTGGTCGCTCTATCGGCATCTTCTTTCGAAAGAAGTGGAGCCGTCATCTGGTTGGCTCTCTTGAAGAGGCCGTTGATTGACTCAGCTGGCCATGGGTGTGTCTCTACAAAGAGAGCATTTGCCCTTTTGGTAGCGGCCTGCCTAACTTCGATTGGGGTCAGTTCCAAATCCACACTTCACCGCGATCCTTCACGGCTTTTTCTGCAAATGCCCGCACGTCGGCGCGGTTGGCTTTTTCGAAATCTATCTCGGCATATTTCAATGCGACGACCACAAAATGATCGGCCTTTCGTAATGACCAGGTGGGCCGTAGCTTTAAAACGCGTTCTGCCGCAAGTTCACGAAATTTGTTCTTGGTCATTTAGCGGCGGGGGGTGATCCTGCCGGCCTTCACACATTCGCGCATGCTGTTTGCGAGGCTTGCTTCCAGGCCGTGGCGGACATCAATCCCGTTCATTTGCGCCCAACGTACATAGCGGTCGTGAATGTCTATGGGCACAGAGATCAGCACCTCGATTTCCTCGTCATCAAATTGATCAAGGGGCGGGCGGGTCATCGCGCACCTCCTCAAAATGCTGGCGCTCTAGTCTGTCTAGCAAATCAATAGTCGCCTGCTTGACCAGCCGCGAGAACGGAACATTTAGCCGATCCGCATGAAACCGGAGCCTGTCATACTGGTCGCCAGGAAAGTAGACATTGACATTGTGTCTACAGCGCTTAATGGCGCTTAGGTCAAAAGAATTACTTTTCATGATGGTTGAGACTGTAGCATAGAATCAAATGACAGTCAAGTAAAAAATGCTTAATCCATTCTTTTTTTCTTTATCACTATTACAGTTATAAGATCTTTCATGTGTTGATAGCGAAAAAGCGGCTCTCGCTAGCGAGAATCGCTTCATTGAAAGGCTAACGTTCGCGCGGTTTTCAGATGGTCGAGAGCGGAGTACCTAGCTTCTGTCTGGCAAGATCTTCGGGTGCTGGTGAATTTTGGTTAACAATACAAACGACAGGCTAATGACAGTTTTACTTGCATTTTAACGAAAAGTTTGCTATGCTCGCGCGATCTGTGAAAATTGTGACCAGGGAGGTCTCAGGATAATATGCATAGAGTGTTTTCGCCCGCAGAGAGGCAGGCGAGGGGTTTTGATGAGTTGGACTTCATTCTTTCGCAGCGTGACGCTATCAGACAAACACCGAAATCCGAAGCTACCGTTTACCGACACCTTAAAGACGATCCTGACGCGCCACGCGGCGTGAAGATTGGCCGTGAGCTGTACCTACGGCCGTGGGAGTGGCGCGCCTTTGTCTGGCGCCACTGGCGGATTGACATCGGCGCTGAGCTGGAAGAGCGCGAAGCGGCCTGAGGGCTGCGCCCGAATATCTTAGATGAGAGATTTGTGTCTGATGGCCAGGCACAAAATGCCCCGCCGTGCGGACGAATACACGACGGGGCAAAAACATGAACCTGTTGATAATGCTACCAAATATCTTTGGAGATGTCAACTATAATACGACGAAGGACGAAATATAGATGAAGTATCAGAACGTCGCTGAGATGGCGGCTAGATTAGTTGAAGTTGCGGACATTGTAGATTTCCAAGACGTGGAAGAGTTGGATGTCCGGTTTGCTCTAGGGACTAGAAGTAAGGCCGGAAAAGGACACTGGGAGAATCAGCCCCCAATTTCGTGGGAGGCAATGGGCGAGTTCCTCAAAGCTAGGGAAGTCGGTAAGAAGGACGGACCTTGCTTTCTCCAGGGACTATGCGCGGATAAGAACCGCTCTGCCAAATCGATGATCGCAAATTATGTTCTTGGCGTGGACATCGACACTGGCCAATCCGCAGAAGAGCTTGATGCGATAGTTGAGGCGGAGGGGCTGGCGTGCGTGCGGTATCCGACTCACTCCTTTGGAGCGACTGAGACCGATATACCCAGAGACAAGTTTTTTGACTGGCTTCCAGCTGGTGAGGAACTGACAGCCGAAACGGCCGCTCGGTTTCTGATTCAAGAGAGGAACTACGTACCTGGTGTTGTCGAGGGGTTAGAAATCGTCAGAGAATCCGAATACACAGCGGACGGCATCAATATTCGAGTCCAGCACGCTCCTAGGCCGAAGTGGCGGCTTGTCTTTCCTCTCGCTAGGCCGTTTGAGTTCGGAATGCGCGGTCAATCTCAGAAGGAAGATATCCAAGAGTGGAAGGAACTTGTCGCCGGTTTCTGCACCACGATGGGCTTTCACTTTGATAAAGCCTGTGTTGACCCGGCTCGGCTCTTCTATTTGCAGCGCTATCCAAAGGGCGCCACTCCGCCTGAATCGCGGGTCTATCCTGGCAAGGCGCTTGATCTAGAGGCCTACGATCGCGTCTCGATCCGTGGCGGTCGGAGTAAGAGCGTGGCGGATAATCCGTTCACAAGAGCGGCTGGCGACGTTGGCGAAGAAGATCGCTTCATTTTTGAGGGTACTGATTTAAAGCGCTTGGTCGCCAAACGCCACGGCATGTTTGATATCCAGGAAGCGTACGACGATGAATTCAAACGCGACCCCCGATCAAGCGGCCCTGGCGTTCACGTGGAATGCCCCTTTGAGGATGAGCATTCTAAATCTGGAGGGTCGGGAACTTTCATCGTCAATGGTGGCGATAACAGCCATGGCGAAGGTTTCCGGTTCAAATGTATGCATGATGCGTGTGCGGGTCGAGATCGGCTTGACCTTCTAAAAGGAGCGCTTGAACGGGGGCACATCGAGCCGGAGGCGCTTGAGGATGACAACTTCTGGCCTGAGGTGGTTGCCGAAGGGGAGGCAGACCCCAATTCGGGCGACGACTTTGCCTACTTAGACCCCACGACTTGGAGCCTTGAGGATCTAGAGCCTTACTTCACTGTCGAGTGTGCGAAACGAGCTATTGCGGCCCTAGACGCAAATGACACGAATGAAGCCAAGCGGATCGCTTCGCAGGTCTTCATTAGCATGTTTAGCGACAAGAAAGCGAAACTCAAGCTGATCAAAGCGTGCGCAAAGAAAGTTGGACTCAGAGAGCTTGACATAAACATAAGCATCCCCTGCGCGCTCCGGCAGTATCCACTTTCGGTTATCCGTAGTTTGTTGAATATGAATCGTCGCTATGCCCACATGATCGTAGGCAACACGGCCGTGATTCTGGACCAAAGAAATCCACATGAGCCGAAGGTACTGAAAAAGGAGACCTTCAAATCTCACACTCAGAACCAATTGGTTAAAATAAAAGACGGCGAGAAAGAAAAAGAAGTACCGCTCTATACCTTCTGGTTCAAATGGACAGGGCGCAGGACTTACGAGGGGTTCGAGTTCGAGCCGGACCCGGAGAGACAGACACCAGACTATTTCAACGATTGGTCAGGCTTCGATATGCAGCCAGAGGCGAGCGGGTCTTGGGGCTTACTGCAAGAGCATCTGTACAAGAACGTGTGCCACGACAACGAAGAACACTACAACTGGCTGATCACGTGGTTTGCCCAGATCATTCAACAGCCTGGCAAAAAGTTGGGCTCCGCCTTTGTGTTGATCGGCGACAAGGGTGCTGGAAAGTCCATCGTCTTTGAACACTTCTCCGAGTTGCTGGGTCGCTACTCGCTGGGAATCTCCCAAAAAGACCACCTGCTCGGACGTTTCAACTCGCACCAAAGAGGGAAGCTCCTGATCTATGCCGAAGAAGGCTTCTGGGCTGGCGATAAGCAAGGTGAAGGGGCGCTCAAGAACCTGATCACTAGAGACAGGATCAATATCGAACAGAAGGGCATCGATATGGTCGAGATGTCCAACTACAGCCGGATTGGGGTCATCTCGAATGAGGATTGGGTTGTCCCTGCCTCGCTGGAAGGCGAGCGAAGGTTCTTCGTTCTCAAGGTGTCAAACGACCGGCAGCAAGATATCGACTTCTTCGCCGCCATGAAAGCCCAGCTGGACGATGGTGGATATGCGGCGATGTTCCACGATCTGCTAAAGTGGGAGCCGCCCTTCAAAGAGGGTTGGAACGTGCTGCGCAAGCCGCCGAAGACCAATTGGCTTCGCGATCAGGCGCTCATGTCCCAAGATCCTGAGAGGGCGTTTTTTACAGAAGCTGTAGCGGATGGCTGCTTTGTCGGATTTGGCGACAATCCGTCGTTAGAGCTAAACGAAAGTGAGCCGACTGTCGTACAAAAGAAAGACCTGAAAGAGTATTTCAGAGACTTCCTAAGCTGGCATGGTGGCAGTACACGCCACCGGTACAAAGACAGTCTCTTTCAGAAGCTCGTGCTGGAAATCTTCGGAATCAAAGAACACAAGCTTACAGTGGACGGCAAGCGAGTGGTGTGCTTTGAGATCCCGCCTTTGAGCGAGCTGAGAAATCGCCTCAACATCCCAGATCCGGGAGAATAACCGGGAGGTGTCCAAATTTCTTCGGAGTTGTCCATTTATCTGATTGGTGATCGATCAAATAAACCTTTATAAATCATAGAGATAGAGGGGGGTGTCCAAATGTCTAAAAATAGGACCTTAGTCATGGACACTAAAAACTATTTAAATTCAATGAGTTAATCCTTAATGTCCAAAAATATACAGATTCTTAGAAAAAATTGAAATGGTTTTGGACATTAAGTGCCGTGACGTGTTTGTCTCTCTCGCCAGAAAAAACGCGTTCAAAAAATCTCGAGATTTTGCATATTTTTGGACATCTGTGGCTAACTTATTGAAATTAAAAATGTTTTCGCGTCCATGACCAAGATCCTATTTGGACAGCTGCGGCTAACGCACTGAAATTATTGGGTTATTTTCGTCCTCATGTTTTTGGACATTTGGACACTTTTGGACACCCCGCCTGTAGGGCTTGCCGGACACACATCCGCGCGTCAGCTCGTATCACAGTCATGTCCCTCCGCAAGCCCCTCAGCGCCGCCCTGATTGCCCTCCCGATCATCGCGTGCCTACAAACACCTGCCAGCGCCAGCACCGTCCAAAACGCTGAATTCTCCAGCACCGAGTTCCGGGCAGATATCGTCTATCACGTGACCTGGGAGCCATCGGCCGAGAAGTGGTGGGTCGGCCAGTGCATCGACTTCACGACAGGTCAGGATCGCCGCACGCGCCTCTATGAGACTGACAACCGCTTTCGAGCTGATATCGAGGTGCGGCTAGTCTCGAACAGATTCACAGCGGATCGGGTCTTCTGTACCGACTAAAGGTTGGATTCTCCTCAATTCATAGATGCTGAACTATTAGCAAGAATCTCAAAGTTCGTGCCTAAGACCACGTTTATGATCCAGTTTTAGATTCAGCAATTTGCGCTATTTTAGGTTCTAACTACGGAACAGGTGGCCCTTTGGTTAACAAATTAACCATTTTCGTCTACCTTTGAAAATCTTGCCAAATATTTCAATTAAGCCACCTTAGGTTGAAATATTATTGCAATATCGAGTCTATTCTAGGCATAACATTTCATCACAAATGTTAAGCTTAATTATTAGGCGGACTTTACCAGTCTATTTGGCTGATTCAGTATTCAGCCCAAAACTCTACTAAAACCCTATGTCACGGCCCCCTCTAACCTTCAGTTTTTCCTTGATCTGGAAACCTCGAATCATCATCTTTTTAATCAGGTGATAAAAAAGACTAGAAAGGGGCCAGGAATGGCACGCGTCGCGCTTTATCTCAGGGTCAGCACAGTCGGAAAAGGCCAGACTACCGACAACCAGGAGATCGCCCTTCGCGAGTGGGCCGAGCGGGGCGGCCATGAGATCGTGGCGACCTACTCCGATAACGGCATAAGCGGCGCCAAGGGCCGTGAGAAGCGCCCTGGCCTCGATTCCATGATGAAAGCCGCTACCCGTCGTGAGTTCGACATGATCGCAGCTTGGGATCTAAGCCGCCTTGGACGCTCACTCACGCATGTCGTCTATCTGCTTGCTGAGCTGAGAGACCTTGGCATCGATCTGTATCTTGATCGCCAGGCAATCGACACGTCCAACGCCATGGGGAAGGCCATGCTGGGCATGGCTGCCGTTTTTGCCGAGCTTGAGCGCGACATGATCGCAGATCGCGTCAAAGCTGGCCTGGAGCGCGCCAAGCGCAAGGGCAAGCGCCTTGGCAGGCCTCGCGTGTCCCGAGCCAAGGAGATCGAAGTGGAGCGTTGCCTACGCGAAGGAAAGAAGATCCTGACCACTGCCAAAGCCTGCGGAGTGAGCGAGACTGTCGTGCGGCGGATCAAGCGTGAGCGCTTCTCTGAGGCCGCCTAGAGCGCCCCGGCGATGTACGTCTTGCTCTTCCAGCTGCTTGTCCTGATCGCCTTTGCAGCGCTCATCTGGCCGCTCTGACCACACGTCCAGCGCCAGCTCGACGCGCTGCCTCCCGCCTCTAATCTACGCATTCATTAAGGTTAACGATTTCTGCCGGGGGACCCTTGGGGGTAACACCCTGTTAAGGTTAACGGGGGCCTAGTCACCCTCTCCGGCTTACAATAAAGGCGAACATACCAGTGCACGAGATTTGGCTAGTGATCGAACCAGCGAGCATAGAGATAAGGTCGGAAGCTTTCAAACTGCTCAATCAATACGAGACAAATAGATCTTGCCCCTATGTCGGCCTTGCTGCCAATTCCCTTCAATTCTGTCGTTCGCAACAAGCCGTAATGTCCATTGAATTGAGGTGCTTCCACTCGTGCTAGTTACAGTCATGCTCTCACCAGAAAGGTGCGCGCTATGCAAGCGAAACCTCCACGGAGCCCAGCCATGTAGATTCACATACTCACCACTCACCTGGCCGTTCTTTATCCTAATCTCGAACTCCGCGTCATTGTCGCCATATGGGCTGGTAGTATGCCCTGTCCATTTTCCTGGCATAAATGTCTCTGCCGGATACGCAAGTACTGTCTGTTGAGTCATTCCGGACCCAGTCTGTGCGCCTCCCTGTTCGGCTTTGTTGCCCCCAATCGGGACGTCTTGATAGCTCGTTCGATTTCCCAACGACCGCCAGGTATATGTATAACCTTCACAAGTTCCGTGCAGTACCCGATCACAAGAGAGCTTAGCCGTGCGACCAGGGTTTAAGACTTGCGCACCAAGGGAAACGCCACTACCAGACTCCATAGAAACAATCATTTCACCGTCGCAAGAATTAGCAAACTCGACAACGACGATGTTCCGGTAGCACCATCCGCCAGAACATTCGTCGGCATGTTCCTTGAGTGCAGTCTGTTTTCGAACTTCCGCGTTAATCGCGCTGACGCAGGACTGGCCGGAGTTACTCATTGGTTGCTCTACACCGGCGGCACCTGCTTGTGGGACCAGAAGGATAGCAAGGAACAAGACCACAAAGAGATTCCGCATTCGTACCTCCAGGCATGGTTCCGAACTTGCGCCCCTCGCATTGCGAAACACCGATTGCCGCTTCACTTTTTTGGAGGTGGAGGCGCCGTAGAGGGCGGCGGCTTAGGCGGTGCGGGGGAAGGCGCCCCAGTACCAGGTATCGGCGTGTAAGGCGGCGGCATTGTAGGCCTTGGCGCACTTGGAGCCCCCCGCTCACCCGGTCTCGAAGGCGTAGGCCGCGAAGGCGGGGGTGTGGGACGATTTTCGCTCATTTTGTCGTTTCACTCCGATAGGTTGGAGAACACAAAGTTGATTAGATACGCCGCTCCGGCGATAAATGCAGCACAGGATGCACCATTCAGTACATAGGTAGCTGCCCTCCACCAATTCCATGGATGATCGCCAGGCGTGTCAGATTCTTGATCTTGGTCGAGGCGCTTAACTTCAAGAAGCATGTCCCTATGGCTTGATTGATGGGAAAGCAGGGTGGCAAGAATGCTCACTGAGAAGAGGCTCCAAGCCGTGGTAACATCACTGATCGTACCCGGCGCCCGATTGGGGACAATGTCATTCAAGAATGTGAACGACAGAGCAAAGGCACCCCCCGCAAGCGTTACGATTAGTCGATCAAACCGACTAATCTGATCATATGCATTGTCCAACAGACGGTTTCTGTGGTCGAGATAAACCTGATACCGCCTAACGCCTGAATCTGTCGTGCTTCCGGTCATTACCCAGCCGTTGTGATTCCACCATCGAATTCGCTTGCTGTGTTACCACGGCTGATCGAGTCGATTGAAGCCCCTTTCAAAATGTGGCGCGACCGCATCTCGAAAAATCTACAAAATAGCCCACGTCTAGTATACAAAAACAGTATACAGGAAAATATACTGAGACGCTAAATCCTTAGAAAACAAACGTAAATAAGGATGGCGGAGGGGGTGGGATTCGAACCCACGATACGATTCAACACCGTATACACGCGTTCCAGGCGTGCGCCTTCAGCCACTCGGCCACCCCTCCGGCGCCGTCCGAGGCTCTGTCATGCTTGAGCGGACCGGCGGCGCACCCTAACCGAGGGCAAATTGGGATGCAATGCGCCTAGCGCCCGACCGGTCAGGAATCGTAGCGGCCCTAGAATTGCTCGATCGGGAGAGGACATCTGCCCCCTAGGCTCGTTTGTAAATGTTTTGTAAAGCGATCTTGGGCTAGTGTACTAAGGTCCGGTCAGCTATAGACCCTGGCAGTCAATCTTGCTGTAGGCCCCGCAACCCGAAACATGTGAGATTGTTCCTATGATCTTGGTTCTGCGTGCAATCGGCTGGCTGATGATCCTGTGCGGTTTCGGCGTACTGGGCGTGGAGCTGATGTCCTGGGCGCAGGCCGGGTTCTTCAAGCTCCATACCTTCGGACAGATCTGGTTCAACCTGGACCCCGGCGGCCTGAACCTGGCGCAGGCGATCACCGAGCGCTACATCTCGGTCTGGCTGTGGGATGCCGTGATAACGCCATTCCTGCACTGGTCCGCCCTGCCGACCCTGATGATCCCCGGCCTGCTGATGGCCGAGTCGCACCGCCTCGCCGCCTTCTTCCGGCGCTTCGTCTCGGCCAACCACGCGTAGATTCTTGCTTGGCCTGGGCGCCCGCGCCCAGATAAGCAAAGAGCCTTATCCGTCGCCCATGCGCAGGGCGGCGATGAAGGCCGACTGAGGGATCTCCACCTCGCCGAACTGGCGCATGCGCTTCTTGCCGGCCTTTTGCTTTTCCAAGAGCTTGCGCTTGCGGGTCACGTCGCCGCCATAGCACTTGGCCGTAACGTCCTTGCGGAGCGCGCTCACGGTCTCTCGGGCGATGACCTTGCCGCCGATTGCCGCCTGGACCGCAATCTTGAACAGCTGGCGCGGGATCAGGTCCTTCAAGCGCTGGCACAGCGCCCGCCCACGTGTTTCGGCCTGAGCCCGGTGCAGGATCATGGCCAGGGCATCGACCGGCTCGCCATTGACCAGGATCGAGATCTTGACCAGATCGCCTTCCTGATAGCCGTCGAGCTGATAGTCGAAGCTGGCGTAACCGCGCGACACCGACTTCAGGCGGTCGTAAAAGTCGAAGACCACCTCGTTGAGCGGTAGGCGGTAGACCACCATGGCGCGCTTGCCGGCGTAGGTCAGATCGAGCTGCTCGCCGCGGCGCTCCTCACAGAGCTTCAGGACCGCACCCAAATAGTCGTCGGGCACCAGGATCGTCGCCTTGATCCAGGGCTCCTCGATCGACTTGATCTTGACCACGTCGGGCAAATCGGTCGGATTATGGAGCTCGATCATGCGGCCGTCGGTCATATGGATCCGGTAGACCACGCTGGGCGCGGTCGTGATGAGGTCAAGATCGAACTCCCGCTCGAGCCGCTCCTGGACGATCTCCAGATGGAGCAGCCCCAGAAAACCGCACCGAAAGCCAAAGCCGAGCGCCGCCGAGGTCTCGGCCTCAAACTGGAAGCTGGCGTCGTTGAGCGCCAGCTTGCCGAGGGATTCGCGCAGCTCCTCGAATTGGGCCGCATCGGCCGGGAAGAGGCCGCAGAACACCACCGGCACGCTGGGCGCGAAGCCGGGCAAGGGCTCCGGCGTCTGGCGCCGCTCCTCGGTGATGGTGTCGCCCACCTTGCAGTCGGCGACCGACTTGATCGAGGCGGTCAGGAAGCCGATCTCGCCGGGCCCGAGCGCGGGCAGGTGGGTCAGCTTGGGGGTGAAGGCGCCGACCTTGTCGATCTGATGCAGGGCGCCGGTCGCCATCATGCGCACCTTCATGCCCGGCTTAAGCATGCCGTCGACCACCCGAACCAGTGTGATGACGCCCAGGTAGGGGTCGTACCAGCTGTCCACCAACAGCGCCTTCAATGGCGCGTCGCCCTGGCCGGAGGGCGCGGGCAGGCGCTGGACCAGAGCCTCCAGCACCTCGGGCACCCCCTTGCCGGTCTTGGCCGAGATCGGAATCGCCTCGGAGGCATCCAGGCCGATGACCTCCTCGATCTGGTCTTGGATGCGCTCGGGCTCGGCGGCCGGCAGGTCGATCTTGTTGAGCACGACGATAACCTCGTGGTCGTGCTCGATCGCTTGGTAGACGTTGGCCAGCGTCTGGGCCTCCACGCCCTGGCTGGCGTCGACCAGCAGTAGGGAGCCCTCGCAGGCCGAGAGCGAGCGGCTGACCTCGTAGGCGAAGTCCACGTGGCCCGGCGTGTCGATCAAATTGAGCTGGTAGGTCTCGCCATTCTCGGCCTTGTAGCTCAGACGCACGGTCTGGGCCTTGATGGTGATGCCGCGCTCGCGCTCGAGCTCCATGGAATCGAGCACCTGCTCGCGCATCTCCCGGTCGGTCAGGCCGCCGCAAACCTGGATCAGGCGGTCGGCCAGGGTCGACTTGCCGTGGTCGATGTGGGCGATGATCGCGAAGTTGCGGATGTGGGCGGTGTCGGTCATGTCTCGGCGCGGCAGGTTCTGGTCGGCGAGGCTATATCACCCAGCTCCGGCCGCGCCAAGAGGCGGAAAGAATGTGGCCCGGCCAACGGCCGGGCCAGGGTCGCAATCAGTAGAGCGTAAGATCCGAGCTCGGGCTGACCTTGAGGATGAGCGCGTTATGCGCCAATCGGTCGGGCAGATCCACCGGGCCTTCGACCTCGATGACCTGCTCATCCTCGCCCAGGGGAATCGGCGGCTCGTCCCGGTCCAGACGGCACCCTTCCGCTGCCAAAAGATCAGCCAAGCCCTCGGAGAGATCACACTTTTGCGTCGTGATCAGCCACTTCATGTCCGCAGCTTCTTCCGCTCCTTTACACGCCCGCGCCTTGTCGCCTCAAGATGTCGTAGGACGCGGCGGCGTTTACAACCCCGTGGCCCAGGCCGGCATCCCAACCCGGCGCGCCGATGTTGATCGCGCCTTGAATCAGGCTGGTCTTGATTTGGTCAGGCGTGAGGCCGGGCATGGCGCTGAGCAGCAACGCCCCGACACCGGCCGCAACCGGAGTCGCCGCCGAGGTGCCGTTGTCGAAACTGTTGACCCCACCACCGGCCGGGCGACCCGGACCGGAGTTTCCGAAGAAGTGGGAGAATGACGCCACATCCGGCTTCTGAGGCTCGAACATGCCCGGTCCTTGGGAGGAGTAGCCGATCCGCTCGTGCCGGCTGTTGGCGGCGGCCACGGTGATGACCTCGAGCAGAGCGTTCGAGGCGTGAATCGACTGCCCGGGCCCGATGCCGCTGGAATGACAAGCGGCGCTCGGGCATTGGGCGCCACAGTTGCCGGCCGCGAAGAACGCCGCCGCGCCCGATGCCACGACCTCTCGGATCTTGCGATGGAGCGGGTGATCGATGTCGTGGACTTCGTGATTGGGGAAGCTGGCCTGCGGCGGCACGCCGACGAAGCCATAGCTGTTGTTGGTCAAGTGGGGCGTGCCATCGATGCGGCGCTGGTCGAGCACCGCCTGAAACATCCGCAAGGCCCCGCCCGAGTTCGGGATACCAAGGAAGGGATAGTCATAGAGCTTTGCTGCCGGCGCGGCGACCAGGATGTCGGCCGCGCACATGGAGCCATGACTGGAGATCGGCGCTTGACCGGGCTGCTGGGCGCCTTGCTTCGCAAAGCCCCCGAGCACCGGATAGGTGTCACCGTTGACCCCTTCGTCGATGATGCCGACGACGACGTTTTGGCCGCGATAGCCGTCCTCCCAGACCCGCCGGGCGCCAAGCAAGGTGCGCAAGACCTCTATCTCGACCGCTGGGCGGAAGGGCCGGCAATCGATGCCGCCGCGGGAGTCGGCCAAATCGATCACCGCGTCGTCGTCCGGTCCCAGCGCCGTGGCTTGGGGGTCGTCGAGCAGGGTCAATCGCGAGTTCGGCCAGACCTTGGTGCCGGGCCGCGCGCGGAGCGCCTCGAGCTTACTGCTCGGCACTTCGCAGGCGACCACCATGGTATCGGACGCGGCATCCGGATTTGTGTCAGCGGACGCGAAGGCGCCGAACTCCAAGTGCGCTTCGGTCTTGGTGGAGAACATTGGCACCGGCTCGACATCACCCGTGATCTCGATGCCGAACTCGGCCAGGTCCGAGAGCGCTTGCTCGGACTGCCTCAAGGCCTCCGTTTCGGACGCCACCGCGGCGGCATGCATTTCGAAGGCCGAGTCGTTGGACTGTTCGACTTCAAGCAAGATAGAAACTTTGGTCATCGCGTAATCTCCTCAGGTGAATTTCTGCGGCACGCGAAGCGCGCCACTCCAATCAATAGATGCCCCAACCGCTCGACAAAGAATTAGACCAGAGACCCTTTGCAATGGGCTGATCCACCAACCACCCCAGCTCGCGGATAGCCAAAGCCTAACACCGGGCTCTTCCCGATGTGAAGAGGGACGAATGCTGGTTTGGCTCAGACCGACCATTCCATGATGCGCCTGGACGAATGCCTTGGCTGTTGTCATCATCCGCCATGCTCGACAGCCTGCACATTCTGTTCGCCGCCACGGTCATCTTCGTCGCCAGCCACTTCCTGCTTTCCAGCTTGCCCCTCCGGCGCCAGATCATGCGCAGCCTGGGCGGAGAGCGGGGCTTTCGCATCCTCTATTCCCTGGTCGCCCTGGTGACGTTCGTGTGGATGATCAAGGCCTATGGCGAGGCGCCCTACCTCGAGGTCTGGGCCCCGCCACCGGTGCTGTCCTGGGTACCGCTTCTGGTCATGCCCTTTGCGCTGATCCTGGCGGTCGCTGGCCTCACCGTCCCAAGCCCGACCGCGGTCGGCGGAGAGAGCCGCCTGGCGGTCGGCGACCCCGGCAACCCGGCGCCTGGCATTCTCAGCATCACCCGCCATCCCTTCCTGTGGGGTGTCACACTCTGGGCGTTGAGCCACCTGGCGGTGAACGGGGATGCCGCGACCATGATTCTGATGGGCGGGCTGCTGACCCTGGTGACCGGCGGCATGTTGCACATCGACCAGCGCCGGGCCGCCACCCTAGGCGCCGCCTGGGGACCCTTTGCCATGACCACCAGCCTGGTGCCCTTCGCCGCGATCCTGAACGGCCGCACCAAGCTCGACCTGGCCGGCATCGGCTGGTGGCGCCCGGCGCTTGGCCTGGTGCTTTATGCCCTCCTGCTGTGGCTCCACCCGCTCTTGATCGGCGTGCCGGCCTGGAGCGGCTAAGGTTTACCCCCGCTGGCGGTGGAGCAGCCGCAGTCTGAGCGCGTTCAGCTTGATGAAGCCCTCGGCGTCGCGCTGGTCGTAGACCTGGTCGTCCTCGAAGGTCACGTGCTCCAGGGAATAGAGGCTGTTGGGCGACTCCCGGCCCTCGACGATCACGTTGCCCTTGTAGAGCTTGAGGCGCACCCGGCCGGTGACCGGCCCCTGGCTCTTGTCGATCAGGGCCTGGAGCATTTCGCGCTCGGGTGCGAACCAGAAGCCGTTGTAAACCAGCTCGGCGTAGCGCGGCATGATCTCGTCCTTCAGGTGCATGGCGCCCCGGTCCAGGGTGATCGATTCCATGGCCCGGTGGGCGGCCAGCAGCACCGTGCCGCCCGGGGTCTCGTAGACACCCCGGCTTTTCATGCCAACGAAGCGGTTTTCCACCAGGTCGAGCCGGCCGATGCCGTTGGCACCGCCCAACTCGTTCAGCTTGGTGAGCAGGGCCGCCGGCGAGAGCTTCTGCCCGTCGACCGCCACGGGATCGCCCCCTTCGAAGTCGATCTCGACCATGGTCGGCTGGTCTGGCGCCGCTTCCGGCGCGACTGAGCGGGAGTAAACGTACTCCTCCGGCGCCACCCAGGGATCCTCCAACACCTTGCCCTCGGCCGAGATGTGCAGGAGGTTGGCGTCGACCGAGAAAGGCGCCTCGCCACGCTTGTCCTTGGCGATCGGGATCTGGTGGGCCTCGGCGAAGGCGATCAGCTTGGTGCGGCTGGTCAGCTCCCACTCGCGCCAGGGGCTGATCACCTTGATGTCCGGGTTGAGGGCGTAGTAGCCGAGCTCGAAGCGGACCTGGTCATTACCCTTGCCGGTGGCGCCGTGGGCGACCGCGTCGGCGCCGGTCTCGGCGGCGATTTCGATCTGGCGCTTGGCGATCAGCGGCCGGGCGATCGAGGTACCGAGCAGGTAGGTGCCCTCGTAGAGCGCGTTGGCCCGGAACATAGGAAAAACGTAGTCGCGCACGAAGGTCTCGCGCAGGTCCTCGACGTAGATCTCCTTGACCCCGAACATCTCGGCCTTCTTGCGCGCCGGTTCGAGTTCTTCGCCCTGGCCCAGGTCGGCGGTGAAGGTCACCACTTCGCAAGCGTAGGTTTCCTTCAGCCATTTCAGGATCACCGAGGTGTCCAGCCCGCCGGAATAGGCGAGCACGACTTTTTTGATCTCGCTCATGGGTATACTCTTTGGTTCGTAGGAGCATCGGCCAAATCGCCGAACGCAGGGCGCGCGGGAGTATAGTTGTCGCGGCCTTCGGCACAAGGGCCGGAACCGTCGCGAAACCATCGAACCGGAGGCACCCCTCATGGCCGAGCGCTGGAACCACCGCCACGTCAAAGCCGAGCTCGCCTGGCCGATGTTGCCCCAGCGCAATGGGCGCATCGACTGGGGCACGGTGCGGGTCGCCCATCTGGACACCGGATACACCGAGCACGAGGCGCTCGGGTTCGACCAATCCGGCCGAAGCCGCATCGTGCTGACCAATCTGGGGCAGGACTTCTATGACGATCCGGGTTCCGGCGGACGTGATCTGCTGACAGACGGCGAGTTTTTGTTCCCCGGCCACGGCACCCGCTCGGGCAGCGCGCTATCGGGCTTTGAGCCGACCCGGCCCTTCAAGGGCATCGCCCCGGGCCTGCCTCTGGTTCCGCTTCGGGTCGCCCCGGGCAGCCTGATCACACGCCGGGTCGCCCGCGCGCTGGGGCGAGCGATCGACCACGTTGTCGATCAAAAGCTGGCTAAGATCGTCAACATCTCGCTTGGCTTTCCCCTGGCGCTGGACGAGGGCATGGGGGCCGCGATCGACCGGGCCTACGACCAAGGGGTGCTGGTGGTTGCCGCCGCCGGCCAAGTGGTCGACCGGGTGACCTATCCGGGCCGGCATCGGCGAACGATCTGTGTCGCCGGCATCGAAAAGCACCGAAATGGCCTCGACGAGTACAATCCCTACGAAACCTACAGCCGGATCGACGCCTGGGCGCCGGCAAACCTGGTCGAGCGCGCGAACTACCTGCCCGGCGACCGCTACGGCGAGGGCGACGGGACAACCTACGCGACGCTCCATGTGACCGCCGCGGCGGCCATGTGGCAACGCCTCAAGGGCCGCGAGATCAATCGACTTTACGGCGCCAAGAGCTGGAAGCGCATCGAGGCGTTCCGCGCGTTATTGCGCGCGAGCCAGCGGCGCTTGCCATTCAAGAGTCCACGGGGCAACCACGCCGGCAAGCTCGATATTTTCAACTTGTTGAGCCTACCCCTGCCCGACCCCGCCAGCCTGCGCTACGAGGACGACCTGGCAGAAGACGATTTGGTGTAAGCGTCATCTAGGGTTACCCAAAGCAAAACCCCCGCCCTCTCGTTTGCCGGGGCGGGGGTCTCGCGCTTCTTGTCCCTGGAAGCGGTATCCGGCTTCAGATCACCGATTCGACCCACTCGGCCAGCTGCTTCTTCGGCAGGGCGCCGATCTTGGTGGCGGCGACCGCACCGTCCTTGAACAACATTAGGGTCGGAATGCCCCGCACGCCGTACTTCTGCGGCGTCATGGGGTTTTCCTCGATGTTCATCTTCGCGACGGTGACACGGCCGTCCATTTCGGAGGCGATCTCCTCCAGAGCCGGGGCGATCATCTTGCACGGACCGCACCATTCGGCCCAAAAGTCCACGAGTACTGGGCTTTCGGCCTTCAGGACGTCGTCCGAAAAACTGTCGTCCGTGGTTCTGGTGGTTGTCATGGACATATCCCTATCAAGTGGCTGCCCGGCGGGTATTTCTTGAGCCGCCCCGTCCGGACCTCGGGTCCCTACATTTAAGGAGACCACCTACCCCCCGTCAAGGCGCGCCTTGCGCCATCAGATCATCGCTGATTTGCATCAAACGCGGGCCTTCGGTCCATAGGAGCGCGCAGCGTACCGTCCGGCCGGGGTAGGCCTGTGACAACAGCGCATGGTAAACTTTCAATTGCTTCAAATAGATAGATGGAATATCTCGAGTATGAAGAGGCGCCGGTCGGTTGGTCTTGTAATCGACCACCAGAACCTCTTGCGGTCCGACCACAAGGCGGTCGAGCTGACCGAAAGCGACCTCGGGCCCGTCCGGCCCCGGCACCAGGCCGGCGATCGGCACCTCGGCCCGGCTCTCGGGCCCGAATAGGGCCGCAAACCTAGAGTCTTCCAAAATTGCGAGAACCTCGTCCAGGAGCGCGGCCTGCTCCTCGGCCACGAGCTCCGCGGCGGCGCCGGCCAGGTAGCGTAAGCCGGCTGCCCGACGTCTTTCGGGTGCCAGCTCGGGTAGGTGCTGTAGCAGGCTATGCACCAGAAGGCCCCGCAGAAAGCGTGGCACACCGGCCGGTGTCAGGGGCGAGAGGGCGGCCGGTTCCTCGGCCGGGCGCGACGGCACCAAAGGCCGCGGCGGACGCGGCTCCGGCGGCGGCGGCTCGCGGGTCCAGCCCGGCAGTGGCCGGGGCGCCCCCATGACGGCCTCGGCCAGCGGGGTTGGCGGCGGGGGGATTTCTTGGGCCTGGCTGAGCCGCCGGCCCGGTCCGCCCCAGCCGCCCTCTAGATCCGCCCCGAACTCGAAGGGCTCGCTGTTGGTTTCCACGGCCTGCTCAATGAGCCGGTACCAGCAGCTTTCCGGCGCCTTGGTCTTGGTCTGCCAGCCACAAACGTAGAGCCGGTCCTCCGCGCGGGTCATGGCGACGTAAAGCAGTCGCCTGTACTCATCGGCCTGCGCCGCGGCGGCGGCCTGTCGCGCGGCACTCGCCAGGATGCCGTCATAGTCCTTGCGCAGTGGCCAGAGCGCGAGTTGGTCGTCTGGCTGGTCGCCCTCGATCCAAAACAGACCCCGTGCCGCCTGGGGGACTTGGAGCGTATCGGGCAGGATCACCAGCGGGGCCTGGAGACCCTTCGCGCCGTGAACGGTCATGACCCGAACCACATTGCCGCCGTGCTCCATATCCCGCTTGATGCTCTGCTCGCCGATCTCAAGCCAATGCAGGAATCCCTCCAGGGACGGCAGGTGAGCGCGCTCGTAGGCCAGCGCCTGGGCCAGAAACTCGTCGATCGGGTCGTTCGCCTCGGGTCCGAGCCGGCCAAGCAGCTGGCGCCGGCCGCCGTCCCGGCCGAGCAGCTCGCCGTAGAGCTCATAGGGGCGTTGCCGGTCGGCGCGGCCACGCAGCTCGACGAGTCGCTGGTAGGCCTCGGCGAAGCGCTCAGAGCCCCGCGCCGCGCGCTCCAGCGCCTGCCACAGAGTGCCTTCGCGACCATGGGCGAGTGTGAAGAGATCCTCTTCCGACAGGCCGATTAGCGGCCCTTTCAACACACAGGCCAAGCCCATGTCGTCTTCCGGCAACCGCAGCACCCTGCCGAGCGCAACGAGATCCATCACCGCCAGCTGCTCGCTCAGCACCATGCGGTCGACGCCGGCAACCGGCACGCCATGCTGCTTTAGGGCGCGCACCAGCTCGTCGACGAGGGCATTGCGCCGGCGCACCAACACCAAGACATCGCCAGGCTGTAGGCGCCGGCCCTTGGACTCCAGCTGGGATTCGGGATCATGGGCGCCGGCCGGCGCTTGGGTCCAATGCCAGATCCGCGCGGCGATCAGCTGGGCCAGACGGCTGCGCGGCGCGGCCTCGCCCGAACGGTCCAGGGGCGGTGCCCAGGGCTCGGTCGGCTCGTCCTCGCTCGGCGCTGCCGGCGGCCAAAGCTCGACCAATCCGGCTTCACCGACCCGCTTCGGATCGTGGCGGATCTCGGCCCGGTCGAACAGCACCCCGGCGCCGGCGATTTCAGCCCGAAAGGTCTCGTCGACCGCCCGCAGCACCGCGGAGGTCGAGCGGAAAGAGACGCTGAGGTCAACTTTGCGCCAATCCTGGCTGGCTCCTTGCGCACGCGCCCGAAAGTGCTCGCGCATGCGCGCAAACGCGGCCGGATCGGCCCGTTGGAACGAGAAGATCGACTGCTTGGCGTCACCCACGGCGAAAACCGTACGCGGCGACTGTTGTGCGCTTTCCCCGACAAAGAACTCCTCGGCCAGGGCGGCGATCACCTGCCATTGCTCTGGGTTGGTGTCCTGGGCCTCGTCCACCAGAATGTGCTCGAGGCCGCCATCCAGCTTGTAGTGGACCCACGCTGCCGAGCCGACCCGTTTCAACAGGACTTGGGTCTTGAGAATCAGATCGTCGTAGTCGACCAAGGCGCGGGCCTGCTTAGCCGCCTCGTAAGCCGCGACGATCGCCTGGCCGAGGCACAACAGCGACTCGGTTGCCTGGGCGACACGTACGGCATTGATTTTGTCGCGTACGGCCTCGAGCCGCAGAGCCTCGCTTTCAAGAACGACCGGCGCCTCGGCGAAGCGCTTTTGAGTCGACTTATCGGCCAGGGACTTGAACCTCGGCCCGCGACCCGCGGCGGTAAAGTAAGCGCACATGTAATCGGCGAATCCCCGGGCACGCTGGTCCCGGTCGGCGGCCAGCCAGGCGGTGATCCTCGCGCCGCGCGCCCGGTCCTTAACGCCACCTTCGGCGAGCGCCTCGGCCGACAATCGCAGGCCCATGGCGTCGAACGACGCATCGGCGGCGGCATCGGCGATCAGGGCTTCGGTTCGCGTCTCGGGTGCGATCCTCAGTCTGGCACGCAGGCGCCGGCCGGCCGCGCCGAGACCGCCGTTCGCGAGCAGTCGGCCGAGCCGGGCCCGTTCTTGGATCAGCTCCTTGAGCAGCTCGGTAAATCCCAGATCATCGATTTCCGCGCTGATCGTCGCGATCGCCTCGGCCAACGGACCAGCACCCTCGTCTTCGGCCTGAGCACGGGCGAACACTTCTGCCATGGCTTCTCGCAGCAGCTCTTCCGATGAGCGTTCGTCGAGCACCTGGAAGTTCGGCGAGACTTGGGCTTCCAGCGGGAAGCGACCGAGCACAGACTGGCAAAAGGCGTGGATCGTCTGGATCTTCATGCCGCCCGGCGCATCCAGCACCCGCGCGAAGAGCTGCCTGGCCGTCGCCAGCATCTCCGGGCTTGGCGACTGCCCCAGCAACCGGCCCAACTCATCGCTCAGCTCGGCCTCGCCTTTCGCGGTCCAACCGGCCAAACGCTGGGCCAAACGGTTGGCCATCTCCGCCGCCGCCGCCTTGGTGAAGGTCAGGCACAGTAGGCGCGACGGCTGGGCGCCGTGCAGCAACAGTGTGATCACCCGATCGGTCAGCACCTTCGTTTTACCGGTGCCGGCCGAGGCAGCGACCCAAACCGAAGCGCCCGGCGTGGCGGCATCGAGCTGCGCCTTGGCGGCTTCGGCGGCCTTGTCTTGCTGGGCGCGCAGGAGGTTCACGACGGGGACTCCCGTTCGCCGCCAGCCGCCCATTCCTTGATCCTCGCCAAGTGCGCGCTATCGCTGTAGCGCGGCGCCCATTCGGGCCGCGGCACCGCGTGGTAAGGCGTCTCGGGGTCGTCAAACACGGCGACCAGCGCGGCAAGACCGGCCAATGCGTCGATCGCCCGCGCGGCCGGGTCGCCGGAGATCGCTTTGACCTCGCCGGGCGGCTCGCCGCCGGTTAGACGCCAGTACTCAAGGCGGCTTGGCGCCACTGCGTCGAGATCTTGACCGAATCCGCCGGCCGCCGCGATCGCCGCCTCCAAGGGCAGCTGGGGCGCGTAGCCCTGATCGATCGCCTTGCCGCTCGGCACCGCGCCGGTCTTGTAGTCCAGGATCACCAGGCTGCCGTCCTCGAGCCGATCGATGCGGTCTGCGGTCGCACTCAGCTGGAAGCGGCCACCGGGCGCCTCGAGCGAAAGCCGGCCAGAAATCTCGCCCCAGCTGACGCCAAGCGCCGGGCGCCGCTCGCGCTCCAGCTCCGCGACCCAGCGCGCAATGCGGCAAAAGCGCGGCCACCAGAAGGCCTCGACACCCGGGCCGGCCGCCATCTCCCGAAACACTCTGCGGCCGATTTCGAGCAGCGCCGCTTCCGGGTTCGGTGGCAATTCATTTGGAAAGCGCTTGACGAAGCGTTCGAGCGCCTTGTGCACCAGAATGCCGCGCTCGGCGGCGCCCGGGTCGGCATCGAGCGGCTCGAGGCTGCGCAGGTTCAAAATCTTGGCAGCGTAAAGCCCGTAGGGATCGCGCATCCAGGTTTCCACTTGAGTCACCGAGAGCCGGCGCGGGCGCACGGCAAGCGGCGGCCGGGGTGCCGGTGGCAAACAGGGACGCACAGCCTCGGGCTGATCGAGCCGGTTCGCCCAATCGACCCAGTCCTCGCCTTCAAACAGCTTTTTCTCGTCGATGCCGAGCGCCCGAGTCAGTGCGTCGATCCGCATGAGCCAGCGCGATGGCACGCTCGGCGTGCCCTCGATCCGCGTTGCGCGGGTCAGTACCACTCGGGGCGCCGCGAAAGCCTGGGCGAAATCGTGGGCCGCTAAGCCGATGCGCCGCTCGGGCGCGGGCAAACCGAAATCGGCACGCATGGGCCGGTTGAGCCATGGTCCCGGATCGACCTCGGACGGCCAAGTGCCCTCGTTGAGGCCACCCAAGATCATCAAATCGACGTGCTGCAGACGGGCTTCCAAGGGCCCCAGAATGGCGAGGCGCGGATGGCTGCCGCGATGAGGCCGCACCACGGCCCCAGCCATCAGACCAGTAAAGAGCGCCGGATAGCGCTGACCGGCCAGCTTGAAGGACTCGGTCGCGGCCGCGATCATCTCGGCACAAAAGCCTGCTGCCTGCTCGCCCGCTTCCCCGGCCCAGAGTCGCTGGGCGCCGCTCTCCCGGTCGCTTTCAGCTAAGGCCTCGGCAAGCTCTAAGTGCGCGGTGACCAAAGGGCCCAAAGCAAACGATTTGCGCTTCATGAGCTTAATCATGGGTGCCGCGCGCTCGGCCAGTCGGTCGAGCCAGGCGATCAACTGGGCGCTCGGCTTGGCGCGCTTGAGGGCCCGACGCAAAGCAGGCAGGCCCGATGCCGGGCGCGGGCCGTGCAAGACCGCCAGTTCGAGCGCGCGGACCCGGGCGCGGCAGGCCGCCGCGGGTTCGCCAAGCGCCGCTAGGGGATGCTTGAGCGCGCTTAACAAAGCAAGCGGCGCGAAGTTCTCGGCAACCATCTCGCCGACTGCCCTCAGGAAGCGCCCAGGCTCCGTATCGGCGAGCGGAACGCCGGCCGAATCGTCGACCTCGATATCCCAGCGCCTAAGCTCGACCGCGACCCGGCGCGCCAGATCCCGGTCCGGCGTGACCAGCGCGGCGCGTTGGCCGGGATAGTTCAGGTGGCCACGCAGCAGGAGGGCGATCGCCAAGGCTTCTTCGTTGGGGCCCGGACAGTCGATCCTCTGGACCGCGTTGAGCGCGGCTGCTGTGGCCTTATGCGTTTGGGCATCGACCTGCGCGTGCCAAGCGACGGTGCGCGGGGCCGGCCACAGGGCCTGGTTGACGAAGACCGCCCGTCGATCGTCGGGCGCTGGCGCCCAATCGCGCACCGAGTCGCGCGCGACACCAAGCTGACCGAGCAAGCGGGCCATGCCGTGCTGCGGGCTGCCCGGATCGCTCTCGATCGCTTGCCAGGTCGCCTCGTCCGCCGCCTGGTCGAGGCCGGGCAGAACGACCATACCCTGGGGCAGGCCGGCGATGACCGATATTAGGGCCGCGGTCGCCGGAATGCTCGCGGTCGATCCGGCAACCAAGACCGGATCACGAGGTGGCGCTCGGCGCCAGGCGGCGGCTTGGGCCTCGAGCAACAAGCGCCGCCGTTCGGCTGCGCCGATAACGCCCAAGTCGCGCTGCACCTCCGGCCAGCGTTCGGTGACGATGGCGAGAAACTTGAGCGTGGTCTGCCAGTGCGCGGCGTAGTCCTCGGGCACCAGCTCTTTGAGCCTCGCAAAGTCCAGTCCCTCGGTCTCGACCTGATCGATCAGGCGGGCCAACTCGTCGGCCAAACGGGCTGCCTGATCCTCGCCCAGCGGCGACGTGCGCTGGGCCCAGGCCAGGATCAGCTGGGTCAGCAGCAGGCGGCGCTTGAGCGGCGCAATGGCCGGTGGCAATTCCGCGGCTAGCGGCCCGGTCGGACCATCGTCCGACAGCAGCAGCGTCTCGTCGTCCAGATCGCCAAGCGGCATCAGGCTCGGCAGCACCAAGGCACGGCCGTCGCTGGCCCGCAGGAAAGCCTCGCCAAGCGCCCGGCAGGCCCGTCGCGTGGGCAAATAGACCCGTACTCGGGCGAGCGCCAACTGGTCGTCGCCCCAGCGTGCCAGGATCCCCTCGGCCAGGATATCGAGGAACGAAAGGCCGGGCGCGATCGTGTAGATCCTGGACACCTGGGTCATTTTTGCGAGCGCTCGGGACCCAGGTTGCTCAGCACCGCTTCGGTCTCCGCCAGGCTCTCGGGCGTGCCCACGTGGTACCACTCGCCGTCGTGTCGGATGCCCCAGAGGCGGCCCTCTTCCTCGGCCTTGTCGTAAAGCCGGTTCAAAGAGTAGGCGCCATCGGGCGCGCCAGCGAACAGACGGGGGCTGAGAATCTGCAAGCCGGCAAAGATAAAGGGCGCGACCTCGCGCTCCTTGCGCCGGCGCAATTGGCCGATTGGCGAGGCGAAATAATCGCCGCTGCCCTCGTAACCATGGGCCGCGACAACCGGGTGGAGCAGCAGCAGGGCGTCCATCTTGCCGTCGTTCCAGGCATCGGCCAGGCGCTTGAAGGCTGGAGTTAGGCCGTCGAGCCAGATCACGTCGCCATTGACCACGTAGAAGGGCAGTTCGCCAAGCAACGGCAGAGCCTTGGCGACCCCACCGCCGGTCTCCAAAAGCTCGGCCTCTGGCGATAGCGCGATCTCGAAATCCTCGCGGCCGGCCAGATGATCCTCGATCATCTCGCCCAGATGATGGTGGTTGACCACCGCGCGGCGCAGACCATAGGCGTGAAGCCGGTCGAGCGCACGGTCGAGCATGGTACGGCCGGCGACCTCGATCAGCGGCTTGGGCCGGGTCTCGGTGATTGGGCGCATGCGCACGCCGTGACCGGCAGCCAGAACCATGGCGATCGTCGGCCCGCTCACGGCTGGGCCTCGGTGCAAGGCACGACGCGCCGTTCGGCCGGCAGGGTCCGCGCGAACCATGCTGCGAGCCCGGCCAGGGCCGGATGCCTCAGGTCCCCTTCTAAGAGCCGCCAGGTGCGTGGGATGTGGCGCAGGTAACCGGGCTTGCCGTCGCGCCGACAGAGGCGGGTGAAAATGCCGATGATCTTGGCGTTGCGCTGAGCGCCCATCACCGCATAGGAAGCGGCGAGCACATCCGGGTCCAGCCCCGGCATGGCAGAAAGATAGCGGGCCCGAAGCTCGTCCACCAGGGCGCCCGAGACGTCGCGACGGACGTCCTCGAGCAAGGACACCAGATCGTAAGTCACCGGGCCAATCACCGCGTCCTGGAAATCCAGCAGACCGCATGCGGCGAGACCCTCGCGGCCTTCGACAACCATCAGGTTGTCCACATGATAGTCGCGCAGCACCAGGCTTTCCGGTACCCGGCGCGCGACCGGGAGAAGCTCCTGCCAGATCGCCAGGTAGTCGGCGCGGGCCTGATCGCTCACAGGCTGGCCGATGGCCGGCAGGTACCAATCGAGGAACAGCGTAGCCTCCTCGAGCAAGCGGGTGTCGTCGTAAGGCGGGATATCCCCGTCGCGCATCTCGAAGCGTTGATGTAGGTCGATCAGCAGGTCGACCGCCAGACGGTAGAGCGCGGCCTCCTCGGCGCCCTCGCTGAGCGCCCTGGTGAAGGTGCGGTCGCCCAGATCCTCCAGCAGCATGAGGCCGTGGGCCTGATCGACCCCGAGGGCGCGCGGCGCACTGAAGGCAAGCTCGAGCAATAGAGACTGGATTTGGTGGAAGGCGGCGACGTTTTCATTCGGCGGCGGCGCGTCCATCAAAACGGCGGACTCGCCGCCGGCCCGGGTCAGCCGGTCATAGCGCCGGAACGAGGCGTCGGCGGCGAGCGGCCGGCGCTCGGCATCGCCCCAACCGACGCCCGCCAGGAAACCGGCAATCACCTCCTCGCGCGCGCTCATGCGGGCACCTGCGGATTGGCCAAGGCCGCCAGGCGCGCGCGCCACGACGAACCGCCGGTCAGGACCGCGCTGCGGGCCTGATCGCGCTCGGCAAAGCGCAGCTCCAGGTCCAGGCGGTCGTCGGGCAGCAGGGCGCCCAGGCGCTCGGGCCATTCGATCAGGCAAATGTCAACCGCCAGGGCCTCCTCGATGCCCAACTCGAAGGCTTCCTCGGGGTCCTCCAGGCGGTAGAGGTCGAAATGCCAGACCGGTGCGGGCGCACGCTGATAAAGCTGTACCAAAGTGAAGGTCGGGCTCGGCACCTCTTCGGCCTGGCCTGGCGCCAGGGCGTTAATGTAGGCCCGCGCGAAGGTCGTCTTGCCGGCGCCTAGATCGCCCCTGAGTGCGATCACGTCGCCGGCCGCCGCCCGGCCCGCCAAGGCGTGGGCAAGGCGTTCCGTGGCGGCTTGATCGGGAAGCTGCAACTGCAGGCTATTCTGGTCCGACTCGGAGAATGTCATGGCGCCTGATCTTTTAGCCAGCCCCGGCGCCCGGGGCAATCGGTCACGGTTGGCGGCGCCAGCTAAAGGATCTCGTTCTGAAGCACCACGCGCAGGCGCTCCACGAAGTCGCGCCGCTCCCAGTTTGAGTCCTCAATCACGCCGTGCTCATGCATGAGCGCGTGATGTTGCTGTTGATCCAGCGGCAATCCGGGTGGCAGCGGCGCGATGTGCCAATGCACATGCGCGTTCCCGTCTCGGCTGCCAAGGCTAAGAACATAGACCCTCTCCGGGCTCAGAACCTTTCGAATGGCCTCGGCGACACGATAGACCAGGCCTTGCAAGGCGAGATACTCCGCCTGAGAGAAGTCGCCGCAAACCGCTTCCAAATGCCGTTTGGGCGCCACGATTGTGCGGCCGAACAGCGTCGGGTAGCGGTCCAGAAAGGCGACGGCATCGTCGGTCTCCGCCACCACCTCATGCTCGAAGCCGGACGTGCCGCGCAGCATCTCGCAAATGAAGCAAAGCCCCGCGTTGCTCGCCTGGTGAAGCGCGCCCAAATCGATCGGCTTACGCGCCCGGACCATCACCCTGAGGCCCGTCCGACGGCAGGGCCAGGCGGATTACGCCCTTGACCGGCTGGGTCGGGTCGACCGGCTTGCCCTTGCGCAGGATCACTAGGCGGCCCTGGCGCGCCAAATGAAGCGCCTGCTGGCGCACCGCCAACAGATAGCGCCGCCAGACGTCAGGCGGGTCGCTCGGCTTGGCCCGACCGGCGGCATAGGCACGGGCGACCACCTCGGGCGTGACGGAGGCCTTGGCATCGGGCGCGCCCAGCAACGCCAAGATGGCGAGGGCGACCGGGTCGTCCTTCTGAGGGTCGGGCCGGTCGCTCATGCCAACGCGTTGAAGTCGTCGAGTAGGGCGGCGATGCGCCCGGAATCGATCTGGTCCATGATCGCCGCCGCGCGCCGCGTCGCGGCCTGCAGATCGAGAGACAAAATCCGGCTCTTGACCCGGGGCAGGGCATTGGCGGTCATCGAGAGGTCGCGCACGCCGAGGCCCAAAAGCAGTGCCGTGTAGCGCGGATCGCCGGCGATCTCGCCGCACACCGAGATCGGGATGCGGGCCCGCAAGGCCGCCTCGACCGAGAACTGCAACAAGCGCAACACCGCCGGATGGAGCGGGTTGTAAAGGTGAGCGACCTGCTCCTCGCCCCGGTCGATGGCGAGCGTATACATGGTCAGGTCGTTGGTGCCGATCGCAAAGAAGTCGGCCGTCTGGGCCAAGCCGTCGGCCGCCAAAGCAGCACCCGGCACCTCGATCATGACGCCCAGCGGCGGCAGGGGATCGGCAATCTTGACCTTGCGGCGTTTGAGGCGCCGGGCCACCGTGTTGAGGGTTTTGCGCACCTCGCGCACTTCGCTGACGGTGGTGATCAGCGGCAGCAGGATGCGCACCGGACCCTTGACCCCGGCCCGCAGAATCGCCGCCAGCTGGGTCTCCAGCAGCTTGCGCTCCTTAAGCGACAGGCGGATCGCACGCAGACCCAGGTCCGGATTGACCGCGCCCGAGGTCTCGGCGCCGATCGCCGAGGCCAGTTTCTCCCCGCCCACGTCGAGCGTGCGCACGGTGACCGGCCGCCCCTCCATAGCGCGCACGATCTCCGTGATCGCGGCATACTGCTCGTCCTCGTCCGGCAGGTCGTTGCGGTTCATGTAGAGGAACTCGGTGCGCAGTAGCCCGACCCCCTCGGCGCCGGCGGCGGTCGCCTGCTCGATCTCGCGCGGCAGCTCGAGGTTGGCCTGCAAGGAGACCGTTGCACCGTCGCGCGTGGTGGCGGCGACGTCGCGCAGGCGGGCCAGCGCCCGCACCTCGCGCGCGAGGTCCTTCTGACGGCGCTGATAAAGCGCCAGGCGCTTGTCGCTCGGATCGACGATGACCAAGCCGTTGGTGCCGTCGATGATCACCGTCTTGCCGCTTGCGATCTGGCTCAAGAGCGCCGGCACGCCGAGCACCGCCGGCAGGCCGAGCGAGCGGGCCATGATCGCCGTGTGGCCCTCGGCGCCGCCCAGCTCGCACGCAAAACCGCCGATCCGCCGGGGATCCATGAGCGCCGTATCAGCCGGCGTGATCGCCTCGGCGATCACGATGCTGCCGGTCGGCAGGGTCGTGAAGTCGGTCAGCTGCTGGTCGGAGAGATTGCGCACGATACGCATGCCGACCTCGCGCACCTCCTCGGCCCGGGCGCGCAAGTAGGGGTCGTCCATCTCTTCGAAGGATTGCGCAATGTCTGCAATCTTTGACATGACCGCGGCTTCGGCATTCTGCCGCTCATCCACGATCAGCGCTTCGACGCCGGCCAGAAGACGCGAGCTGCTGAGCATCTGAGTGTGGGCGTCGAGCAGGAAGCCAAGCTCCTCGGCCGCCGTGCCGTGGATCACTTGGGACTTGCCTTTGAGCTTGGAGAGCTGTCGCTTGGCCTTGTCGACCGCGCCTTGGAAGCGCTTGCGTTCGGCCGAGATCTTGCTCTTCGCGACTTGATACTCGACCACCCTGAGCTCGCCGCTCTCGCGCAGATGAGCCGAGCCGATCGCGACCCCGGGCGAAACCGCGAGGCCTTCGAAGATCTGCTCCTGACTGCTCGGTTTCTTGGCGCGAGACACCCTGGTGGTCCTATACCTGCTCGTCAAATCTGTTAGCGATAAGGTCGGCCAGCGCAACCACAGCTGCCTCCGCCGCCGGACCAGTGGCTCGCAGCTCCAGGGGGCATCCGGGCGCGGCACCTAGCATCATAAGGCCCATGATAGAAGATCCCGAAACTTCGTTGTCCTTCTTCACGTCCGGTCGGATGACGGTGACCTCGGCATTGTAGCAGGCCGCTACCTTTACGAACTTCGCCGCCGCCCGGGCATGCAGGCCCAGCGCGTTGACGATTGTCACGTGTCGGACCGAATGGTTGTTGGACCCCTCGGGCATCAGCTCACCATGCTCAGGAGGGTTCGTCCGCCAGGATCTGGGAGGCCACGGAAATGTATTTGTGTCCGGCCTCTTGGGCCTCGACCACGGCTTTGTCCAGGCTGTGCTTGTCGCGCACGCTGGCCAGCTTGATCAACATCGGCAGGTTGACGCCCGCGATGACTTCCACCTTGCCTTGATCGAGCACCGAGATCGCCAGGTTCGAGGGCGTGCCGCCAAACATGTCGGTCAGCAGCACCACGCCATCGCCTTCGTCGACCTTGGCGACATTGGCGATGATCTCCTTGCGGCGCGCTTCCATATCATCGTCGGCACCGATGCACACAGTCGCTACGTTGCGCTGCTGGCCGACGATATGCTCGAGCGCCTTGACGAATTCGTCGGCCAAATGGCCGTGCGTTACCAAAACCAATCCGATCATGAGACGACCTTCTCCCTTGGGCCGGTCGTTTTACGCCTAATTCTCCCGGGAATCACCCCCCGATCTGACATCACGTGGTGTCAACGTCCCGGTGCAGCAAGGTGACGTCGCGACCTTGGGCGCGCAGCCAGGCAGCCAAGCGCTCGGCAACCATGACCGAACGGTGGCGCCCGCCAGTGCAGCCGACGGCGATCGTAAGATAGCTTTTGCCCTCCCGCTCATAGCGTGGCAGCAGGGGGTCGAGCATGTCGGTCAAGCGGCCGAAGAAACCCTCGAAATCGGGATCGGCGGCCACGAAGGCGGCAATCTTGGGGTCGAGGCCGGTGAGCGGTCGCAAGGTCCGGTCATAGTGGGGGTTAGCCAGGAAACGCACGTCGAACACCAGGTCGGCGGCCCGTGGCAGGCCCCGGCGAAAGGCGAAGGAGGTGACGAAGACGGTCATCGCCTCGGAGTCGTCGCTGCCCAGGTGACCGGCGACGATCCTTTGGCAATCGCCGGGCGCCAGCGTGGTGGTGTCGATCACTAGGTCGGCCCGGCTCTTGAGCGGCGCCAGCAAACGACGCTCGGCGGCTATGCCGTCGCGCAAGGGTCGCTCGTGGGCGAGCGGATGGCGCCGGCGGGTCTCGCTGTAGCGCCGGCCGAGAACATCGTCCTCACAGTCGATGAAGAGCAGAAAGACCGCGAGTTCTGGGGTCTCTTCGAGGTGCTCGAGCAGAGCCAAGAAAGGCTCGGCCGCGAAGGCGCGGGTGCGGATATCGGCGCCGATCGCGATCGGCTGGGCGCCGGGCTTGCGCACGATCTCGGCGACCAGGTCGAGCGGCGGGTTGTCAATCGCCTCGTAGCCCAGGTCCTCTAGGGCGTCCAGGGCGGTGGTCCGCCCGGCGCCTGAAAGACCGGTTACCAGCACCACACGGCGAGCCTTGGCCGGGTCCGGCTCGGGCGCGGCGCGCGGCGCCTCTAGGCGCGAGCGCAGGGCAAGCTCGAGCTTAGTTGCGGCCGAGGTCTCGAAGGCATTGAACGCCAGGCGCGGGACGGCGATGCCCTCCAGCTCGCAGCTCTCGGGCCCTGGAAGGCGCTCGATCTGATCGGGCGGCACCAAGTCGACCACCAAGGCGACCTCGGCGCTCTCGACCGCGTCGACCTCCAGTACGCCCAAGCCGCGCACCTCCATGCGACCCGAGATGGTCTCGGGCGCCCGGGCCACCAGCCGATCGGATTCTGCCGTCAGTGCCGTTTGATCGTCGGACACCAACTGCCATCCGCGGTCGATCAGGCGCAGCGCGAGATCCGATTTGCCGGCGCCGGACGGCCCGCGCAGGAGTATGGCCAGGGGCGCCGCGCCGCGCCGGGTCGCTGGACCATTGGGGCCGGTCCAGGAGATGCAGGTGGCGTGGATCGAGGTCATAGCGGCCCGGCCGCCTATTCCGCCGGCAGGCGAACCACGAAGCGCGCACCGACCACCTCGCCCGCGCGGTCGAGCCGGTTTTCCACGCGAATCGTGCCGCCGTGCGCTTCGACGATCTGGCGCGAGATCGACAAGCCGAGCCCGGAGTGGGTGCCGAACTTCTCACCCTTGGGCCGCTCGCTGTAGAAGCGGTCGAACACCGCCTCTTCCTTTCCGGCCGGGATGCCCGGCCCTTGGTCCTCGACCCGCACCTGGGCCCAGATCCCGGTGCGCTTGATCGCCAGGCGGATGACCCCGCCCGGCGGCGAGAAAGACACAGCATTGGAGATCAGGTTGCGGAACACTTGGCCGAGGCGCCCCTCCAACCCCGGCACGACGATGCGCCGGCGCGCCGGCAGCTCCAGTTGAAACACCGGTCCGGCATCGCCGACCGTCGCCTCTTGAACCTCCTTAAGCGCCTCCAGAAGCTCGACCAGGTCGACCGGCTCGCTTTCCGCGCGCGACAGCTCGGCATCCAGGCGCGAGGCGCTTGAGATATCGCTGATCAGTCGGTCCAAGCGTTGAACGTCGTCCAAGATGATGGTCATCAGCTTCTTCTGCTGCTCCGGGTCCTCGAGGCGCGCCACCGTCTCGACCGCGCTGCGCAACGAGGTTAGGGGATTTTTGATTTCGTGAGCGACATCGGCGGCGAAGCCCTCGATCGCGTCCATGCGCGCCCACAGCGCCGCGGTCATCTCACGCAGGGCGCCGGAGAGGTCGCCGATCTCGTCGTCGCGTCCGGTAAAGTCGGGGATCGGCAGGCGTCGGCCCTTGCCCGAGCGCACCCGATCGGCGGCCGCCGCCAGGCGCCGAATCGGCCGCGCCAGGGTGCCGGCGAAGTAAAGGGACAGCAAAACCGTGACCGCGAAGGCGAAGGCGAAGACCAGCAGGATGTCGCGCCGGCGGTCGTAGACCGCGACGGTCACCTCGGCGCCGTCCTTGGACAGCAGCAAGGCGCCCAGAACCTGGCGATAGCGCTGGATCGGCACCGCCGCCGAGAGGTTCAGGCGCCGGTCGCCGCGCAGGCGCGCCATACCGGCCGCTTCGCCGTCGAGGGCTTGGGCCACCTCGGTGAGCAAAGTGCCGTCGTAGAGCGCCATCTCATCATAGTGGGGCAGTTCGTCGAGCCCTGGAAACCAGGTCGCGACGCGGTCGTAGAGCTCGCCAATGCGCCCGGACAGAGAGCCATCTTCGGGCGGCGGCAGCTCCTCGACCTGAACCTGGCCGCCGGGACCAACCAGGACGAAGCTGTCGGCGATCAGGGTGCCGTCCTGATCGAACACCCGGGCACGGATATTGCTGTCGGCCAGCAACAGGCGCATCAGGTGGCGGGTCAGCTCGGGCTGTAGGGCCTCGTGGCCGGTCTCGTCGGTGACCACCGCGGCGCTGCCGAGCGACAAGGCAAAGGCTTGGCCGCGCGAGGAAATGCCCTGCAGCGCGGAATCGATCAAGGTTTGCCGATACTGGTCCAGATGCAGAAGACCGAACACCGGGATCACCAGGACCAGCACATTAACCATCAAGATGCGCCGAGTCAGAGGCGAGCGCCAACCGGTGCGGGTGCGCCGGCGCGTGCGCCGGTCGCGGACGGTTTCCGGCGGTGCCTCGTCGCCCACCGGGCGCGCGGCCAATGGGTCGTTGGCGGGCTGACCGAAGTGCGGCTCGACGACCCGCTCGGATCCCGGTCGGCGCTCGTAGTCGAGGTCGCTGTCAGATTGCAGTTCGGCGGTCATGGCGTCATCCGCCCAGAGAGTACCACAAACCGCCTATATAGGGGGTATTAGCGATCCCGGTAGCGGTAGCCGACGCCGTAGAGTGTCTCGATCTGGCCGAAATCCGAATCGAGCTCTTTGAATTTCTTGCGTAAGCGCTTGATATGACTGTCGATGGTGCGGTCATCGACATAAATGTGCTCGCCGTAAGCGGCGTCCATTAGCTGATCCCGGTTCTTGACGTGCCCGGGGCGCTGCGCCAGCGCCTTGAGAATTAGGAACTCCGTCACCGTCAAGGTCACCGACTTACCGCGCCAAGTACACAGGTGACGGCCCGGATCGAGCATCAACTCGCCGCGCACGATCGGCGGTTCGTTGGTCTCGGTGTCGCTCTCCTGGCGGGTGATCCGCTCGCGTCGTAGCAGGGAGCGAATGCGCTCGATCAAGAGGCGCTGGGAAAAGGGCTTGGTGATGTAATCGTCGGCGCCCATGCGAAGGCCGAGCACCTCATCGACCTCGTCGTCCTTCGAGGTCAGGAAAATGACCGGCAGGTTCGAGCCGCGCCTGAGGTGGCTCAACAGCTCCATGCCGTCCATACGTGGCATCTTGATATCGAGTATGGCCAGATCGACCGGGCTGGAGGTCATGCCGCGCAGGGCCTCGGCCCCGTCGTTGTAGGTGCGCACCTTGAAGCCCTCTGCCTCGAGCGCCATGGTCACGGAGGTCAGGATATTGCGGTCGTCGTCGACCAGGGCGATGGTGTGCTGCATGCCACCCTCCTCAAGCACTGTATGTAGGTGCATCTTTGTCCCACTTCCACAGTTGGCCCCCGCATTCGCCAAGCTGCCGCCGGAACATGGCGCTTTTGCGGCGCCGAGATGGCATAAGGCCCACATTCCTACTATTCGCGGTCATGGGCGCTTGACCTGAGCGGGCTCAGGGGTCACCTCTTGGGCCATGACCGACAGCGACCTTTCCCCAGGCACTCGCGTGCGCTGGCTTATGCGCCGTGCCGAGACCGCGAGCTTATCGACCGCTTTGGCCCGCGATGCAAGCGGCTGGCCCTATGGCTCCCTGGTCTTGGTTGCCTTGGACCATGACGGAAGCCCGATTCTGCTGCTCTCGGACCTCGCCGACCACAGCGCCAATATCGGCCAGGACCCAAGGGTTTGTCTGCTGTTCGATGGCACCCGAGGCTGGCGCGACCCGCTGGCGGGGCCGCGGGCGAGCGTGCTCGGCCGGGCCGAGCGAACCAGCGATTCTATTCATCGGGGGCGCTTCCTGGCGCGCCATACGGGCGCCCAAGTTTATATTGATTTCAAGGACTTCCACCTTTATCGCGTCACGATTGAGCGGGCTCATCTGGTCGCCGGGTTTGGCGCGATCCACTGGCTTGAGGCGGCCGACGTCCTGCTATCGGTGACTGACGGCGCGCCCCTCAGGGAAGCAGAAGCGGACATCGTCGCACATATGAATCAGGACCATGGCGATGCGGTCGACGCCATAGCCCAGGCCCTCGGATGCCAGGGGTCGGGCTGGCAGATGATAGCGATCGACCCGGAGGGCTGCGATCTGCGCCGGGAAGACGAAACCGCTCGATTCGCCTTCGACCAGGTGATTTCCGACGCGCCAAGCGCCCGCAAGGTGCTGGCCGAGGCGACCCGCCGGGCCCGGAACAAGACCAAAGGCGCGGCATAAGGAGCACGATTTAGGACGGGTTTGATCCGTAGGTTCGTTTGGTGTTAACTGCCGGCGTCTAGAATAATGGGACCGAATGTTCCCAATATGTTCCAATAATCACGCGTTCGGAGGAGAAGTTTTGACCGACCAAGGACCGGTCGTGAGCCGCTATGGGCTTGACCATCAAGGACTTACGCCCAGTTGCGGCGCCACCTGGAATCTCGGCGCCTGCCCGCTGATCGAGGATAGCCTGAAGCGCGGCGATGGGCAGTTGGCCGTAGGCGGCGCCTTCGTGGCGCTGACCGGCGAGCACACTGGGCGTTCGCCGAATGACAAATTCATCGTGGAAGAGCCCGACAGCACCGGCGACATCTGGTGGGGCAAGGTCAACGCGGCGATCTCACAAGCAAGCTTCGAGCGCCTCCACGCCAAGGTGCTGGCGCACCTGAACGCGCGGCCACTCTATGTCCAGGATCTCCACGCCGGAGCCGATCCGACCTATCGCCTGCCCGTGCGCGTGGTCAGCGAGAGTCCCTGGCACAGCCTCTTTGCACGCAACATGTTCCTGCGGCCAAGTGCCGCCGAGCTAGCCGAGTTTCAACCCGGCTTCACAGTGTTGCATGCGCCAAGCCTGGAAGCCGATCCGGCAAGCGATGGCACCAACTCCAGCACCTTCATCGTGGTCAGCTTCCAACACCGCCTGGTCCTGATCGGCGGCACGAGCTATGCCGGCGAGATCAAGAAGTCGATTTTCTCGGCGCTCAACTTCTTGCTGCCACAGCACGACGTGCTGCCCATGCATTGCTCGGCCAACATCGGCCGCACAGGCGACACAGCGATCTTCTTCGGCCTATCGGGCACCGGGAAGACGACCCTTTCGGCCGACGGCACGCGACAGCTTATCGGCGACGACGAGCATGGCTGGTCGGACCAGGGCGTGTTCAACTTCGAGGGTGGCTGCTATGCCAAGGTAATCCGCCTGTCGGCAGAAGCGGAGCCCGAGATACATGCTACGACCCGGCGCTTTGGCACGATCCTCGAGAACGTGGTGCTCGACCCGGCCACCCGTCAGCTTGACCTGGACGACGACCGGCACACCGAGAACACTCGGGCCAGCTACCCCCTGGATTTCATCCCGGAGGTGGTCGAAAGCGGCCGTGGTGGCCAGCCCGAGAACATCATCATGCTGACCGCCGATGCCTTCGGCGTGCTGCCGCCAATATCGCGCCTGAGCCCCGAGCAAGCCATGTATCACTTCCTGTCGGGCTACACGGCGCGGGTCGCCGGCACGGAAAAGGGCATGGGCCGCGAGCCCTCGGCGACCTTCTCGACCTGCTTCGGCGCGCCCTTCATGCCGCGCCACCCCTCGGTCTATGCCGATATGCTGGGCCGTAAGGTGGCCAAGACCGGCGCCAAATGCTGGCTGGTCAACACCGGCTGGACCGGCGGCGCCTACGGCATCGGCCAGCGTATGTCGATCGCCCACACCCGGGCGATGGTGCGCGCCGCGCTAGATGGCCGCTTGGCCGAGATCGCGACCACGCGCCATCCGGACTTCGGTCTGGCGATGCCCGACAATTGCCCCGAGGTGCCCCACGATGTGCTCGACCCCAAGAGCACCTGGGCCGACAAGCAAGCCTACGACCAGACCGCCCACGAGCTGACCAGGCGCTTCGAATCCAATTTCAAGCAGTTCGAGCCCTTCGTCGGCGACGCGGTGAAGGCCGCCGGTATCTACAGC
>JBCCGG010000053.1:0-40390 GCA_039029395.1 Pseudomonadota bacterium
CGTGAAGGCCGCGCCCCCAGACTCCGCTAGGATCTTCGTGATCGCTGCCGTCAAGGTCGTCTTGCCGTGGTCAACGTGGCCAATCGTGCCGACGTTGCAATGCGGCTTCGTACGCTCAAATTTCGCCTTCGCCATGGTTCCTTCGTTCCCGTTCTCGGCCTAGATCACGATCCAACCCAAAACCAACACTCTTCACAGCAGTCCCGCGCGCCTTGGAGCGCCTATACACAAGGATCAGGAGTTGGAGCGGGTGGCGGGAATCGAACCCGCGTAGCCAGCTTGGAAGGCTGGAGCTCTACCACTGAGCTACACCCGCACCTTCGGTCACTCCCAACACGTGCCACGCCCAGCCGTTCGCCCCAGTTCCAGAGCCTTACGTCCAACCTCTGCCAGCCGCCAACAAGCCTCGGATCGGAGTGTGGTGGAGGGGGTTGGATTCGAACCAACGTAGGCGAAGCCAACGGGTTTACAGCCCGTCCCCTTTAACCACTCGGGCACCCCTCCGATAGACTCGTATCCAGTGGATTTGACGGCGCTGCGAACTATGGTGATTTACTACCGCGTGTCAACTGCAATAACGACAAAACGACCGCTTCAGCCTAAACCCTTCCCGGTTGGCTGACCGCGGCCATTGAGGATTTCCTCGACCCGTTTTCTATATTAAGGAGGGGAATGCGCAAAGGCAAGCCCCAGAGAAACCGCCCCGAAACGGCGCCCGGCAAGCGGAAGAGCGCCCCACCCTCGGTCGAAGCCCCTGGAAAACATAGAATTTATGGGCTGCATACGGTCCGCGCCGCGCTTGAGAACCCGCAGCGAAGCGTTCGGCAGCTGAGCGTCAGCCCCGAGGCGGCAGCGCTCTTGGCTGACGCCATAAAGATCCGCCAGGGGTTTTCAGGAAAAATATCCCACATTCAGTATGAAACCCGACCGCGTGGCGAGCTTGCCCAATTGGTGCCGCCGGGCGCGGTTCATCAAGGTGCCGTCCTGGCCTGCGAGCCCTTGGCCCAGCCGAACCTGGATCAGCTGCTGGGGCGCTTGGCGGAGCGCGACGAAGCGGGCCGATCGGTCGTCCTGGCGCTCGACCAAGTGACCGACCCGCGCAACGTCGGCGCCATCCTGCGCTCGGCCGCCGCGTTCGGCGCCGCCGCGGTGATCGCCCCCAAGCACCACGCACCGGCCGAAAGCGGGCCCCTGGCCAAGGCCGCCTCGGGCGCGCTCGAGCTGGTGCCCTACCTGCAGGCGGGCAACCTGGGGCAAAGCCTGCGTGCCCTGCAAAAGGCCGGATACTGGAGCGTCGGCCTGGCCGCCGAGGGTCAAGAGCGGCTGGAGGCCCTGCGCGATCACCAAAAGCTGGTGCTGGTTATGGGCGCCGAAGGCAGCGGCTTGCGCCGCCTGACCCGCCAGCAATGCGACCACCTGGCGCGCCTGCCGACCCGCGCCGAGTTCGGCCAGCTCAATGTCTCGGCGGCCGCCGCGGTGGCGCTCTACGCCCTACTCGGCGCCCAATGAACCCCAGACTTGCGCGCTTGCCGAGCCCAGGCGGGCCGTGCTAGCGCTTGAGGCGAATAGATCGCGAAAGGATCACGTGTAGGTCATGACAAGCAATTTGATCGATGAGTTTCTGAAAAAGCACAAGATCGAGGAGGTCGAGTGCTTGGTGCCCGACATGGCGGGGATCGCGCGGGGCAAGATCCTGCCGGCCGAGCGGTTTCGCAAGGGCATGAAGACCAATGGCCTGAGGATCCCGGAGGCGATCTTTCTGCAAACCGTGACCGGCGACTATCCGGACGACGAGGCCGACGAGGTGACCGATCCGGCAACCCAGGACGTCTACCTCAAGCCCGACCCGGATACCATCCGATTGGTCCCCTGGTACAACGAGCCGACCGCCCAGGTGATCTGCGACGCCTTTCACTTCGACGACCGGCCGGTGCAAATCGCCGCCCGCCAGCTGCTCCAGCGGGTGCTGGCGCTCTACGAGGAGAACGGCTGGCACCCGATCGTCGCGCCCGAGCTGGAGTTCTTCCTGGTCGACGTCAACACCGACCCGGACTACCCGCTGGAGCCGCCGGTCGGTCGCTCCGGACGGCGCGAGACCTCGCGCCAGGCCTACGGGGTCGACGCGGTCAACGAGTTCGACCCCCTGTTTGAGGAGGTCTACGATTTCTGCGAGGCTCAGGGCATCGACATCGACACCCTGACCCACGAGGCCGGCGCCGCCCAGATGGAGATGAACTTCAACCACGGGCCCGCCATGCTACTGGCGGACCAGGCCTTCCTGTTCAAGCGCACGGTGCGCGAGGCCGGCCTGCGCCACAAGGTCTACGCCACCTTCATGGCCAAGCCCATGCAGGGCGAACCGGGCTCCTCCATGCACATTCACCAGTCGATCACCGACCCCAAGAGCGGCCGGAACCTCTTTGCCCAGAAGAATGGCAAGGATACCAAGCTGTTCCACCACCACATCGCCGGCCTGCAGAAGTACCTGCCGGCGGTCATGCCGCTCTTAGCGCCAAATGTGAATTCCTACCGGCGCCTGACGCCCTACTCTGATGCCCCGATCAATACTCACTGGGGCCACGACAACCGCACCACGGGCCTGCGGGTGCCCCATTCCGAGGCGGCCGCCCGGCGGGTCGAGAATCGCATCGCCGGCGCCGATGCCAACCCCTACCTGGCCATGGCGGCGTCGCTCGCCTGCGGCTATCTGGGCATGACCGAGAAGCTCAAGCCCCGGGCACCGGTCGTGGGCAGCGCCTACCGTCTGGCCCACACCCTGCCGCGCACGCTTTACGATGCCCTGCACCGCTTTAACGCCAGCCGCTCCCTCAAGACGGCGCTCGGCGCTAAGTTCATCGACGCGGTGACGATTGTGAAGAACACCGAGCTGCTCGCCTACCAGCAGGTCATCTCCTCTTGGGAGCGCGAGCATCTTCTGCTAAACGTTTAGTTTAAGGAGCAAGCTGCGGCGTGACCACGAGATCCAGCAACGCGCATATCCAGCAGACGGCAACCCGCCGCACGCGGCATGCCGAGCTGTTGATTCTTTGCGCCCGCTTCGACTTCAACCCCTAGAGCGACGAAGCACGTGCCCTCTCGATGGCACGAGAAAACTCTTCGTTTTCAAGAGCTTCGTTATCTAGGAGAAAGACCATGACCGCACAGCCAGCCCGCAACTCGACCGCTCAGTGGCGCGCCGCCGATCTGCGCCATCACATGCACCCCTTCACCGACTATCTGTCGCTCCAAAAGGAGGGCGGCAGCCGGATCATCACCAAGGCCGAAGGGGTATGGCTCGAGGATTCCGAGGGCGAGCGCATTCTCGACGGAATGGCTGGCCTGTGGTGCTGCAACGTCGGCTACGGTCGCGCCGAGCTGGCCGAAGCGGCCCAGCGCCAGATGCTCGAGCTGCCCTACTACAACACCTTTTTCAAAACCGCGACACCGCCGCCGATCGAGCTGTCAGAGCGTCTGGTCGAGCTGACCCCCGAAGGGCTCAGCCAGGTGTTATACGCGAGCTCCGGCTCGGAGGCCAACGACACCATCGTTCGCCTGGTACGCCACTACTGGAACCTTAAGGGCAAGCCCACTAAGAAGACCTTCATCAGCCGGGAGCTGGCCTACCACGGCAGCACCATGGCCGCCGCCAGCCTGGGCGGCATGAGCGGCATGCACGAGCAGGCCGACTTGCCCCTGCCCGGCTTCGTCCACGTCACCCCGCCCTATTGGTATGACTACGGCGAAGACCTCAGCCCGGAGGAATTCGGGCGCAAGGCGGCCAAGGCAGTGGAGGACAAGATCCTCGAGCTCGGCGCCGATCAGGTCGCGGCCTTCATCGGCGAGCCGATCATGGGCGCCGGCGGGGTCATCCTGCCGCCCGAGACCTACTGGCCCGAGATCCAACGGATCTGCCGGGAGCACGACGTCTTGCTGATCGCCGACGAGGTGATCTGCGGCTTCGGGCGGACCGGCCATTGGTTCGGCAGCGACCGCTATGGCATCGAGCCGGACCTCATGCCCATGGCCAAGGGCCTGACGTCCGGCTATCTGCCGCTCTCCGCCCTCATGGTGCGCGACCACATCGCCCAGACCCTGACCGACGAGGGCGGCGAGTTTGCCCACGGCTTCACCTATTCCGGCCATCCGGTGTGCTGCGCCGTGGCGCTCGAGAACATCCGCATCCTGACCGAGGAGAAGCTGGTCGAGCGGGTGCGGGAAGACACCGGGCCCTATCTGAAACAGCAGCTCGAGGCGGCGCTCGGCGACCATCCCTTAGTCGGCGAGATCCGGGTCGCCGGGATGATCGGCGGGATCGAGCTGGTCCGGGACAAGGCCAACCGGGGCCATTTCACCTCGTCCGGGACCGTTGGCGGCCTGTGCCGCGACATCTGCTTCGCCAACAATCTGGTGATGCGCGCGGTACGTGATGTCATGGTGTTCTCGCCACCCCTGGTGATCAGCCGCGAGGAGATCGACGTCTTCGTCGCCCGGGCGACCGCCTGCATCGACCAGACAGCGCGCGAGCTGAAGGAAGGCTGAGCCGTACCATGACCGAAGTCACTCTCGCCGCCACGCAGATGGCCTGTACCTGGGAGACCGAGGAGAACGTCGCCCGCGCCGAGGGCCTGGTGCGCGAGGCGGCGGGGCGGGGCGCCCAGATCATCCTGATCCAGGAGCTGTTCGAGACGCCCTATTTCTGCAAGGACCAGCGGCAGGCGCTCTTCGCGCTTGCCCGTCCTGTTCAGGACAATCCGCTGCTGGCCCGGATGAGCGCCCTGGCCGCCGAGCTCGAGGTGGTCCTGCCGGTCAGCTTCTTCGAGCGGGCCAACAACGCGTACTACAACTCGCTCGCCATCATCGACGCCGACGGGCGCCACCTGGGCACCTACCGCAAGAGCCACATTCCCGATGGCCCGGGCTACCAGGAGAAGTTCTACTTCAACCCGGGTGACAGTGGCTTTCAGGTCTGGCCAACCCGCTACGCCACGATCGGCGCGGCGGTCTGCTGGGACCAGTGGTTTCCGGAATGCGCCCGCGCCATGGCGCTTCAGGGCGCCGAGGTGCTGCTCTATCCAACCGCGATCGGCAGCGAGCCGCCACCCTTCGAGGCGCTCAACAGCAAAGGCCACTGGCAGCGCACCATGCAGGGCCACGCGGCGGCCAACGTGACGCCACTGGTCGCCTCGAACCGAATTGGCTTTGAAGAGGGCGAAACCTGCGCGCTCACCTTTTATGGCGGCTCTTTCATCGCGGACGAGACAGGCCAGAAGGTCGCCGAGGCCGGCTCGGACGAAGAGACTGTGCTGACCGCCAGCTTCGATCTGGCGGCGATCCGCGCCCGGCGCGCCGCCTGGGGCCTGTTTCGGGACCGGCGCCCGGACCTCTATGGCGCGCTTCTGACCCTGGACGGCGGCGCCCAGGTGCTCGAAAAGTAACCAATTCTCCATTATAAGCGGCAAGATAGAGCCATGCATGGCTCTGCGGACCTTAAGGACTCCAGCAATCGTTCTGCCCCGCCATCTCGACCCAGAGGCGCCTGGTTGATGCCGGGGCCGTTGGAGCTGCTGCGCTGTCCGCGGACCTTGGCCCCGCTCCGGCCCGCGCCTGGCGGACTGGCAACCGAGGACGGCACGCTCACCTACGCGATCGATGACGAGATCGCGGACCTGCGGGTCGCACCGGAGCTGGAATCCCCCCTACCGGTCCAGCGGTCGACCCTCGAAGCTCTGCTCGGCCCTTGCACGCCGGAGGACTGGCCCGAGCGGATCCGCGCCTTTCTGGCACCCTTGGAAGGCCACCGGGGCTGGCTGAAAAACCTGGTGGCGGAAAACCGTTTCGCTTGGCAGACCCTGATGAGCTCGCCGGAAGGCGGCAGCGTGCTGGAAATCGGCTGCGGCTTCGGCGTCGGCAGCCTGGCCCTCGCCCGCCTGGCGCAGCGTCTCGCGGTGCTCGACCTGAGTTCGGGGCACCTCGCCTTCACCAAGCGACGGCTGCAAACCTTCGCGCCGGACGCCCAGGTCGCCTATGTCGCCGGCGGCGACGGTGAGCGCCTGCCCTTCGCCGCGCAGTCCTTCGACCGGGTGGTGCTCTATGGCGGGCTCGACGTCCGCTCGGACGACGACTGGCCGCTTTCCGACGCCAAGGGCAGGCAGGCCCGGGCGGAGCGGCTCGCCGCATTCGTTCATCGGCCGGACCACGGCGGCTTGAGTGGCCAAGCCCTGCTGGCGGAGATACGCCGTGTGCTGAAGCCCGACGGCCAGCTGCTTTACGCCGCGGACAACGGCCTGGACAATCTGTTGCACAGCCGTTTCGGTCGCCACGCCTCGGGACGAAGGGTGAGCCTGAGCGCCGCCTGGCGCAATGCCCTGCCCTTCTATCGCCGCGCCCTCGTCCGCGCCGGCTTCGGGCGCCCCGCTCTCTACGAGCTCGCGCCCGGCTTCAACAACCAGTCCCGGTTAACGCCGCTCGATCAGGCCCCGAGCTACTGGCGCCCGCAGGCTGTCAACCGACTGCGGGCCGCCGGCTATGGCATTCGCGCCACCGCCGGCGCGCGGCTGCCAGACAGCTTGATGGACCAGCTGGTCGCGGCCGCCTCAAGCGAGTTGGGTTGCCCTCTCGTGGTCGACGACTGCATGGTTTCCGGCAAGGGCAAGGCCGTCCTGCTGGCACATGCCGGCGACCGGCCGGTCGTCGTCAAGCTGGCCTTGAGCGACTTCGCGGCCGAGACGGAAGCGGCCAATTGGGCCTTTCTCGAGACCGCGGAAGACGATGCGCCGACCCTGGCCCGCGCCTACGAGGTGCCACGCCCGCTGGCGCGCGGCAGCCTGTGCGGGATTCCCTTCTTTGTCGAGCAGCGCTGCCCCGGACAGCCGCTCGGCGAGGTCTCCTTAAAGCAAGGACGCGACCATCAAAGCGACGACGTGCGCCAACTGTTCCTCGACATGAACCCAGACTTGGAGCACCAGGCACCGGCGACGTTCGACGAGGCTCTGTTCACAACCCTGATCGGCCGGCCGATGGCGCGCCTCAAGGACGTCGCCGGCCAGGAGCGCGGGTTGCTGCAAAAGGTCGAAGAGCGCCTTAGATCGAAGCTCATGGGCCTTCCGATCCGCACCGGCCTGATTCACGGCGACCTGAGCGCCAGCAACATCTTCTCCGACGGCCGCAGGATCATCGGCGCGATCGACTGGGTCAGCGCCGCAACCGATTGGCCGCCTCTGTTCGACGTCATGTGCTTCCACATCAGCCTGGACCGACTGCACAGACCCAAGGTCAGCGCGCGCGAGCGCATGGCGGCCCTTGCCTCGGGCAACTGGCCCCTACCGAGCGAGCGGGCGCTGATCGCCTTGCACGCCGAGCGCATGGCTTTACCGCCCGAGCGGCTGCCCGAGATCGCCTATACCTACTGGATCAGCCACACAGAGGGCCAGCTGGACTATTTGCTGGCCTATGACGCTCGGGCCTTCAAAGCACGGGTTCTCGAAGTGCTGGGCGACTACTTGGAGATGTCCATTACAAGCCGTTAACTTGACAGCAACTGTGCGATGTTATAGAAATTGGACAAATCGTTAACTTAAGGTATTCTTTAATCCTATTTCGTAAGTAAACAGATAGGAAAATGGAGCGTACAAGAAGTACCATGACGAGCTTCACAGGACGCACTTTGCCACGGCTGACGGCCTGGCTGCTGGTGTTTGGGCTGACACTTGCCGTCGGGCAAATTGCGGCGACGAGCGCCCAGAAACCCCTTTTCGACACGCCGGTCTATCACGCGCCCTCCAAGAGCTATTTCGCGCTGATCGACATGGAGGGCTACCACCGCAACTGGGCGCACGCGGCGGCCCGAGCCGCCAAACGGAGCTATCGCGGAACAAGGGGCCATCTAGCGGTCATCGACAGTCCGGAGCTGCATGAATTCCTGCGCATCACCTTCAGACCCAACCGCCCGACCTGGATCGGCTTGCGCTACTTCTGCGGCTACGGAAAGTCCCAATGGGTGACCGGTAAGGTTATGAAAAAGGGCGACTACAAGATCTGGAATCGGCCCTGGAACCGTTCGGGCAATACTAGCGGTACCTGTTCCGGCTCGGGCTACTTGCCGATCTACTACACCGCAGTTAACCGTGGATTCCGCTGGGCCGCGCAGGGGCCAGCGAAAAACTGGCACTACTACTTCATTCAATACCCAACCGGCGAAGAGTAATCTAATCGCACGGTTCTGCCTGCGGCGGGATCTCGAGCTCCCTCAGGAGCTGGAGCGCAAGCCCTTAAGCCCGACGAGGATCCTTTCCTTCAAGCCGCCGGGAAAGCGCGCTTCCGCCGCCACGAGATCAACCGGTTGCGGGCCAAATCCGGTCTTGAAGCGCGTGAGGCCGACTTCTTCCTCGCCGGCACCTCCCAGATTGAAGCGCGTTATACCCTCGGTCGCGAGCCTTTGGGCGACCTCGCAGATCAACAGATGCGAGGCGCCGCACTTCATGCCCTCCGGCGTCGTGCCGGCCGAATGGTAATAGGCGCCGCGCGCCGCCCCGAGCACCAGTATCGACGAGAAGACCTGCCCCTCCAGACTGGCCTGAAAGAGCCGGCCCGCGCCGGCGGCGACAAAATGCTCAAAATTGTGCGCGCCTATCTCGGTGTCGACCGCTTCGCCACGATCGGCGCGGCGCTGCATGGAAGCGGAGATCAGGCGTGCATGGACCTGGCAGGCCTCGCGCGTGTCGATCGGCGCGATCGCCACGCCGGCCTTCTCGGCCCGCTTGCGGTTGCGCTTGTGGTTTGAGGAGAGGCCTCTCAGGACCCCATCGCCGCCCAGCTCCAGATGGAACTCGCGCCGGGCACGAAGGGTAAAGCTTTGCCCCAAGGTGGGGATCGTTCCAGGTTCCGAGGCGTAGCTGTTGAGTAAGAGACGTGTGGCGCTGATTTCCCGGCAGGTTCCGGACAAGGACGGCCAAAAATCGCTTTCCTCCGGCATCGAGGGCACGGAGGGCACGACCAAGCGCGGGCCTTTGAAGAAGGCCGTACAGGCCGCCGCTATCGCCCCGTCCGCCCCGTCTTCCAACACCAGCAGCCAGGGCTGCTCGCCGCGAGCCCGACGGGCCGCCGCGTAGGCCGCCGTGTAGAAGGGATTGAGCGGTGCCCAGCGGGCGATCCGCTCAAGCGCAGCTTCGCTCGGATCCGGCTCTGCCTGGTAGCGCATGGTCATCCAGGGTTCTCGGTTCAGGCAGCTCGGATGTCTTCTTCGAGCTGATTGGAATCGACACAGAACTTGGCCGCCCAGTTGAGATACTGGTAGGTGCCGTAGGCGCCGTCGACCGGAAAGGCGCCCTTGACCGCGCCACGCACTTCGTCTTCGCCCTCGATGCGGATGGTTCGGCGCACGAAACGGTTTGCCGCGAAGCCGGCCTCCCGATAGCGCTCATCGCCGGTGAACCCGTAGAGCAGCAGCCAGCAGTGGGCGACCTGCACCGACCCGGTCAGGCAAACCCAATCGACCGCCGGCCGCCAATCCGCCGTCAGACGGCCCGGCAGTCGGCCCTCGTCCTCAAGCGCACTCATGAGGCCATCGGCGGTCGTGCGCGCGGCCTCCAGCAGCTCTGGCTGTTCGCTCAAGCGGTAGGCCTCAAGCACACCCCGCAAGAAGTAACCCAGCGTATGGGTCAAGGGACGGGTCGGATCGGTCAGGCAGCAGAGATCGGGCCAGCCATTGTCCCGGGTCTTGGATAGCGCCCACGCCACATTGGCCAAGCCGGCCTCGCCGTAGGCCTTGTCGCGTGCCACCCGGGCGGCTTCGAACAAGCCCCAGGAAACATGGGTCTCGTAGACCTTTTCTCCGGGCATGGCCCAAGGCGAGGGATGGTGACGCCAGCAGCCGTCGTCGTCCAGGGTCTCGACCAGCCAGTCGGCGGCTCGCTCCATGGGCCTCCGATAGGCCTCGTCGATCCGAGCGCCGGCGGCCAAGCCGATCAGGATTTGGCCGGTGTTGAAGGTGACCGGCACGACCGGCTTCGAATCGATGCGCCCGCCCTGGAAGGCGCCGTCGGCCAATTGGATGGCGACCAGCCAGTCGAGCATGCGCCGCGCCGAGGCCAGTGCCCAATCGGCCCCGTGCGCCTCGGCATAGTCGATCATGGTCGGCACGATGTAGCCGGTGGTCTCCGGATAGGACGTGCCCCAACCTTTGACCAGGCTGAACTGGCGCGCGACCCCGCCGTCGCTTGAGGCCGAGTTCTCCTGGGCGCGGGCCAGCCAGCGTACGCCCTCCTCGATCACCCGCGCGATCCCCGGATCGCTCGGCGGCAGCCCAGCCCGGTCGCGCTCACGCTCCCGCTTGGCGTCGGCCGGCAGCCGCATCTCGTCGCGCAGCCGACGAATCGTCTTCTTGGTCGCCTGAAGCATCAAATTCTCGTCACTATCATGGTCAAGGAGCGCCAAAGGATAGCAATGACCGCTCCGGGTAAGGTTTTGGTAAAGACCCTCCTCGCTTGCTCTGCAAGACCCTTCGTCATCACGCCGGCACCAGGCGCGGTGGAACGCGCGGACCGTCTTGCTCCAGAACGCCGCGGAACAGGGAGACTTGGCCCTTGGAGGTATCGTCCCAACTGAACTGCTCGGCATAGCGTCGGGTCGCCGCGCGCTCGGGCAGCGCGCCGAGCAACCTGCTGACCGCGTCGGCGATCAGATCCGGGTCGCGCCGGTCGAACAGCAGGCCGGCCGCCGGCGCGGTCACCACCTCCGGGTTGCCCCAAATCCGGGAGGCGACCACCGGGGTCCCGCAGGCCATGGACTCGAGCAGAACGTTGGGCCAGCCCTCCCGGTCGGAAGCAAGCACCAGGAGATCGGCAGCGCTGTAGTAGCGCGGCATCTCCTCGTGGGGCACACCGCCGACGAAGCGCACGCGGGCGCCCAAGCCAAGCTCATCGACCAAGGCCTTGAGCGCGGCTTCCTCCGGGCCCTTGCCGACGATCAGCAAGGTTGCCTCCGGGATTTGGGCCAGAGCCCGCACCACGAAATCGTGGCCCTTGCGTGGAATCAGGTGCCCAGCAGATAGGATCACGGGCCCAGAGACTCCCAGCCGGTCGCGCTCGGCCGTCCGGTTCAGGGGCTTAAAGCCCTCCAGATCGACGCCATTGCGCAAAACCCGGATACGCGCCCCGTCGAGGCCAAGGGCGATCATCTCGTCCTTCAGGGCCTGACAGACCGCGATCATGGCAGCCGCCTGACGGCCGGCCCAAAGTATTTGCCGGCGCGGTAGGGCGAAGCGTGGGATCAGGTTGATATCGGTACCCCGTGCCGTGATCGTCAGCGGCTTGCCCAGACGCTTGGCGATCATGGCGGCGGCCACGCCGTCGGGATAAAAGTAGTGGGCGTCGATCAGGTCGAAATCGAAGCCCTCTAGGAGCAGCCGCTCGACAGCAGGCCGCACCATGCGATACATCAGCGTCGGCGCAAGCGACATGCCGACCTTGGGGATCACCGGATAGCGGGGGTAGCGCACCTCGATACCGAAACGTCGGTCCTCGCGCGGCGCCTTGGCGAAAGCCCCGTAGGCACCGAAACGCCCAGCCGTAAAGGGAAACCAGGGCACAGGGGCGATGACCCGCGCCTCGACGCCGCCTTCGGCCACGAGATGCCGCAGACGGTTCTCGACAAAAACGCCGTGATGAGGCTGCGCCCGATTGGGGAAGAGCGAGGAGAAGGTCAGAATCTTCAAGTGCCGCGCTCCTCGAACTTGCCGTCGAAAAGCGCCCGGTAGGCCTCGAACATGCGGGCTTGGTCGAAGTGCTCCTCGGCCCAGCTTCGGTTTGCCCGACCGATGTCTCGGCGCTGCTGCGGCGACTCGAGAAGGCGCTTCATGGCCTCCGCAAGGTCGGCCGGCTGGTCCTTGGGCACGACGAAGGGGCGGTTGTCCGGCGCCAACATGTGCTTCACGTCGCCCACGTCAACCGAGGCAATGGCGCGCCCCGCAGCCATGGCCTGCAGCACCGAATTTGGCATCTGCTCAGTGTCCGACGACAGAGCGAAGAGATCGAAGGCCCCTAAGACCCGTTCGACCTGCTCCACGTGGCCGGCGAAGTGAGTCGCGGCGCCAATCCCAAGCGACTGTGCGTGCGCTTCCAACGGTCCCCGTTCCGGGCCGTCACCGACGATCACCAAGCGCGCCGGCAGGCTATCCCGCAGGAGCGCGAAGGCGTCGATCAGGCGCCTAACATTCTTCTCTGGCCTCAGGGGTGCAACGGTGCCGACCGTCAGGACATCCGGCGCCAGGGCCAAGTCCGGGATCCCATCGCCGGGCCGTGTCGGATCGAAGCGCACGCAGTCCACGCCGTTCGGGACATAACTGACCCTGGCCGGATCGATCTGCCAGATCTTGGTCGCGGTCTCATAGAGTTTTTGCGACGGCACGACCAGGCGCTCGGTCTTGGCCAAGGCGAGACGCCGGAAACGGACCCGCCGGGGCAGCTGGCGGTCCGCCTCTTCGCGGCCGAATCCGCTTTCGAAATGGATGTGACGGGCGGTCGAGGAAAGACGGTTCGCCAATGCGACCTCGATCGAACCCCAATTGTAGGTCAAAAGCAGATCCGGGCGAAGCCGGCGCAGCAGCCCAAGGTGGGCCCACAGGGCGCTGATGCTGCCTGCCCCCGGATCGTCGACCGACAACAGCTTCACCGTGAGCTTCGGTGAAAGGCGCGAGCGAGAATCGTGGCAATTGTCCAAGGCCAGGATGCTATGTCGGTAGTCTCCGCCGAGATGGTTGATGACATTGCTGATACGAATTGGCACGCCGCCGAATCCGAAAGTCGGGAAGACGTGTAGAAGGTGGGCTGCCGACGCGGTCGCCTCGGCCTTCGCCGGCGGTGAGCTAACGGCCGTGACGTGCTCTTGTGTGATCACCAGGGACTGCCCGCTCGAGGTGTCGATCATGTCACCATGAGAGGCTTGCACTCGGCAAGTCTCATCGCACGCCGTGGGACCAGAACACGACCCTAAGCGTTTGCAAAATGATCATGATATCCAGCAAAAGGCTGTAGTGCTTGATGTAGTAGAGCTCGTACTCGAGCTTGCGCCGGGCGTCCTCGCTCGACGCGCCATAGGAGTAGTTGAGCTGTGCCCAACCGGTGATGCCCGGCTTGACGATGTGCCGATTGCCGTAGAACGGAATCGATTGCGCCAGCTGGGTCACGAAGTAGGGACGCTCCGGGCGCGGGCCCACGAAGCTCATCTCGCCCTTCAGGACATTGATCACCTGTGGCATCTCGTCGATGCGGAACTTGCGAATGATCGCGCCGACGGGGGTGACCCGGGAATCGTTCTTGTCCGCCCACTTGGGCACGCCGTCATTTTCCGCATCGATGCGCATGCTGCGGAACTTGATGATCCGAAAGGTCTCGCCACGATGACCCATGCGTTCTTGGAGATAGAAGATCGGGCCGGGGCTGTCGAAGCGAATTGCGATGGCAGTGGCGATAAAGATGGGCATGCAGAGAATCAGGAACACGACGCTGGCAACCACATCGAACAGGCGCTTGATCGATTGCTGCAGCCGGCTTCCGGGGATCGTGTCGGAGTAGACGAACCAGCTGGGGTGCAACGCATCGAGATTGATGCGGCCGGTCTCACGCTCGCAAAAGCGAACGAAGTCGGACACCGCCACCCCGTTGACGCGGCACTCCAAGAGCGACGACATGGGTATGCGTCCGCGCCGATCCTGCGGGGCGACCACGATCTCGTCCACGTTGTTTCGCTCAACCAGATCGTAGAGCGAGTTCGGCGCCGAGAAGATCTTGTCCGCCGGCACTTTCGGCTCCTCGCCTTGCACCTCCACATAGCCCACGCAGTCATAGGCTTGAATGCGGCTGACCCACTGCAGGGATTCGATCTCGGCGGCATGGTCGCCGACGCCGATCACCAGGATCCGCCGCCGCAGTAGGCTGATGTCTATGATGTGCAGAAAGACGTATCGAACCAGAAAGATGCCCGCGAAGGCCAGCGCCATTGAGATGCCAAGGGCGCTGCGCCAAATCTCCAGCAGGGGAATCACGTAAAACGTCACGGAAAAGATGATGAAGCTGACGAACAAGCAAACCAACAAGCGTATCAGAATGTCCTGCATGCGCGACGCGAACTGCGCATTGTAAAGACCGAGCGAAAACATGATGACCAGAACAACAACGCCGAACAACAGCGGCTGTGGAAAGTGAAATGAGGCAAAAGCCTCTGCCCCGCTTACCGCGGCCTGGCGCAAGGATATCCCGATATAGGCCGACAAGAGCAGAATTGCGGCCTCGACAAGCGCCAGCACGAGATACGGCTTTGAGGCATGGGATCTATACATGAGACAAATCAGCTCGCAGGGGACGTCTTGTCTTCACACTCAATCGAGCGAGGCGCAGCCGCTTCGCCTCACGGTTCCCGGGACCTGGGACACAGGAGGCAGCGAAGGTGGAGTTTGCCCTATTCATCTGGCCTTCGGCAAGCTTGTCTGAACGTCCCCTGGAGGACTTGAATAACCGGCTATTCGCCCGATACGGTGATATCCCGATAAGGTTAATTCACGGTTTCAAAGGAGACGGGTTCCTGCCCGACCACATTCGCCAGCCCCATGGCGCGCCACAGATTAACCTTCAGTTCGCCTTAATAATTATTAAAAAACTGAAATGTGACAAAATCAAGACGACACTCCTAGTGTTTGCGACAATAAGTCGAAATTCTTATAATCTTTGTATTTCTTGATGATCGACATAAATATTCAAAGAGTTGTTTGATTTTTATCAACAAATCCGTCATAATCTGCCGCTCGCGCAATCTCCTGTCACTGAAGCAATCGTGCCATGTAGGCAAGAGAACGGCGACCCCGCCTATTCTTAGGATCGGGTAGCGAGTAATGCCCGGCTCCGGCTGGGCTGATTGGGACCGTATGAGGCGTTCTTAGTGGCAGTTGGAAGATCTGAATGGGTGCACGACATCCCTAGGAGCAAGGATTGGGTAATTTTCCCCATGAGCAAGACTTGGCTTACTCTAGAGGAAGATGCATCCAATAATGGCAGGATTTACTGATTGCAAAGAACGTCAAGTTAAAGCAAAATACGGGCAAAGAGGGTATGCAAGAGGTTACAGGGAGGAGCCGATGAAAGACGCAGATGCGTTGCTATCCGATCAACGAGGAGCCGAAGTAGACTTTGAACCATCCGGAACCAGTTCCCAGGCGGGAGCATCCAGGCATGGTATACGTGGATTGGTTGCCTTAGCGATTTTGTTTGGTACATCACTTGCTGGTTATGCGCTTATCTTTACCGTGCTACGAAACATCACCAGCTGAACCTAGTTACTATTCCCTCACTTGGCTTGGAGACACGAAAGGCCGTGTTCCCAAGCCAAGTGGCATGCGCGCAATAGGCGGGTAGCTCAGTGGCAGAGCGCTCCCACTACATGGGAGAGGTCGGAGGTTCGATCCCTTCCCCCGCCTACCACGTCTCAAAATCGCCCTGAAATCCGGTTAACTCACTGCTTCAGTGTCGCCAGGAGCGCCTTGGCGTAGCGCACCGGGATCGCATAGGTGATTCCGCTGGGATCCTGCAAGACTCTTTCCTTAGAGGCCTGGACGAAGACGCTGCTGACGATGCCAATGACCTTGGCCGTGTCCACCTCGTAAAGGGGGCTGCCGCTGTTGCCGGGATAGGCCGTGGCATCGAGCTGAAAGACTGGATAGCGGTCGCGCAGGCGCTTGATCGTGTTCACGTCCAACGCTTTGGCCGATGGCAAGGGCGTGGCGATCGGCGTGATCGACGAAATGATGCCCCGGTGGGTGACCGGATAGAGTCCCAACACCGCGCCGATGGGAAAGCCGGTGAAAGCGACCAATTGGCCCTCCTCCGCCGTCTTGTCGTCGCCCAGCTTGAGGGCCGGCAAGGGCGGCCCGACGATTTTCAGCACGGCCACGTCGTGGTCCGGATCGCTCGCGACCACTTCGGCCGAGCGGACGTTCACCTTGTCGCCTCGGCCAATCAGAACTACTAGGGATTCTTTCCTTTTTTTGTTTAGCTTCTTAGGCAAAACGTGGGCGTTGGTGACCACGTGCAGCCCGTCGGTCACGGCAAAACCGGTACCGCGCAGGGTGATCGGCGGGCGGCCGGTCTTCATGTAGGTGGCGATGCCGACGATACTGGGTTTGACCAACTTGACCACACGGCGCAAATCCTGGGCGCTGGCCGGCGTCGCCAAAAGGCATCCCAAAAGGAGAATAATCCCGGCACATGCTATGAAAAATTGCGGGAAAACTCTCATCGGGAGCCCGGTCGCTCGTGCCATCGGAAGTCGATCAGGCCATGTGAAGCTGCGGCTCTTGCGCCACTGGCGCCGGTTCCCGCAGCGCATCGGATTCGCCGTGCACCCGTCGCAGGAAGGATTCGAACATCACCAGAGACCAAAGCGTGGCGCTGTGCTCTTGGAGTCCCGATTGATGCCCGTCGACCAGGGAGCCGATGAAATCCAAGTCGAACATGCCGGTGTCAGCCAAAACGGCCCCCGACAGCGAGCTCTTGACCTGCTCGCGCAGGGGCCCGCGGAACCATTGCCCTAGCGGCACGGCGAAACCCATCTTGTCCCGGTAGAGGTTGTCGTCGGGAACGTGAGGCTCCAGGGCCTTCTTGAAGATGTACTTTTGCTCGTGGCCTTTCATACGCAGCGCCGGCGGCAACCCAGCGGACCACTCGACGAACAGGTGATCCAGGATCGGCACGCGCACCTCGAGGGAATGGGCCATGCTGGCCCGATCCACTTTGGTTAAGATATCGCCCGGCAGATAGGTCTTGAGATCGGCGTACTGGACCCGGTCCAAATGGTGCTCGCCGGGTGTCGCGAGCATGTAGCTCTTGACCACCTCGACCGCGTGGTAGCCCTGCAGATCCCTGCGCATCTCCGGCGAATAGAGGCGCCGTCGCAGATTGTCGTTGAGCACCGAAATGCTGTGGAAGTAGCCCTCGACCGAATCTCGAGCCAGCGCTTGTAAGGTCGACTTGGCCCGCATCGGCTTGGGGGCCCAATCGAGCTTCGGATAGAGCCGTCCGGCCGCGCCGAACAGAGGGCCGCGCACACTGTCGGGCAGGCGCGAGCGGACCATTTCCTCGTAGTGATGCCAACGGTAGCGACGGTATCCGGCGAAGATCTCGTCGCCGCCGTCGCCGGACAAGGCGACCGTGACGTTCTGCCTGGCCAGCGCGCTCACCCGGTAGGTCGGCATGGCCGAGCTGTCGGCGAAGGGCTCGTCATAGAAGTTGGCCAGGCGATCCACAAGATCGAAGGAGTCTGGATCGACCTGCTGCAAATGGTGCTGGGTCTGACAGCGCTCGGCCATCAAGGCGGCAAAGCGAGATTCGTCGTGACTGGCGTCGCCGAAGCCGATCGAGAAGGTCTCGACCGGGTCCGGCGAGACGTCGGCCATCATGGCGACGACCGCGCTGGAATCCACGCCGCCCGATAAGAAGGCGCCCAAGGGCACGTCTGAGATCAAGCGAATCTTGACCGCCTCGCGCAGGCGTTCGATCAGGTCGTGACAGATGTCCTGCTCGCTATCCCGGTTGGAGTCGCCGAAGGTAACGTCCCAGTACTGCTTCGGTTGGGCCAGGCCGTCACCGCGGCGCAGCTTGAGGACATGTCCTGGCGCCAGCTTGAAGACGTGGCGGTAGATTGTCTTGGGATCGGGCACATAGCCGTAAGCGAAGTAATCCTCGGTGGCTTGCGTGTCGATCACCCGCGGCAGATCCGGGCAGGCCAGCAGGCTTTTTAGCTCGGAGCCAAAGAGCACTCGGCCGTCGGCCAGCGGCGCATAGTAGAGCGGCTTGATGCCGAGACGGTCGCGCGCCAGGAACAGAGTGTTTTGATTGCTGTCCCAAATGGCGAAAGCGAACTGGCCGCGCAGGCGCGTGACGCAGTCGGGCCCCCACTGTTCCCACCCGTGAACGATCACCTCGGTATCGCTATTGGTGGCGAACTGGTGGCCCGCCGCCTTCAGCTCCCGGGCGAGCTCCTGGTAGTTGAAGATTTCGCCATTGAAGACGATCGCGACCGACCCGTCTTCGTTGAACTGCGGCTGATGACCACCGGCCAGATCAATGATCGAGAGGCGCCGATGGCCGAGCCCGACACCTGGCGCAACGTAAAACCCGTCGTCATCCGGGCCGCGATGGCTGACCAGGTCGTTCATGCGGCGCAGCAGCCCCTCGTCGATCGGTGACGGGGCTGTGTGATCGAAGATTCCGACAATGCCGCACATCAGGAGTCTCCGTCTTCAGCGGTTTCGAGGGCGCTCTCATCGGGCGCCTCGGCGGTCGGCGAGCCGGTTCGCGCGGCCCGCTCAAGCTTGCTGCCCAGGGGCTCGAGATTGTTGAGAAAGTCGTGCAAGACCGCCTTCGCTTCGACCGGTTTCAGCTCGTAGTCGGCGGCAACCGCGATCACCGCCGCCGCCGGCATACCGCCCATGAGCTGCGCCTTGGCCTGCAGGAACTTGGCCATGTAGGGACTGGAGGTGAACTGTCCGTCGACCCAGTACCACGACCAGACCAGGCGGTGGTCCTCGTAGTACACCAAACGGGTCGCAAGAACGTCCATGGGGGCGCCGTCGATCATTGCCTCGCTGCGCCCGCTGCCCGATCTTTGCCAACTGCTATTGCGGCCGAACTGGTTCTTCGTGTTGACCGCCTCCGCGCCTTGGCGCTGATAGGCATAATAGGCAATGAAGAGCCGGACCTCCTGATCGCCATTGCTGTAGGTTTCCATGAACTCGGCGTCGCTGCCGTCGAACCTGGGAGTCCAATCGTTGCGCTGGTCTTCCACCAGGCTCCAGGGCGAGGCGACCATCACCGGAAAGCGGGTCGGCACGATGTCGGAGATCATTCTCTGACCGCTGTAGTCGCTGTAGGCACGTGCACCGGCGGCCAGCGCCAGCGAGCCAACGCAGACCATCAGGAAGGCCCCGGCGGTCGCGCTGCGCAGCTGGCTTTGGCGCGCGGCCGGCGGCTGCGAAGCGTCGCTCTCGTCCTCGTCGGACTGACGCTCACGGAAGGTCGCGCCCAGGGCGAGCAGGCAGATGATCACGAAGCTGAGGAAGATGAACCCGAAGGTGATGTGATCGGCGCCGACCGCGTGCTTGAAATCGCTCAGGTGGGCGATCATGACGATGCCGTAGGCGCGGAAGAAGTTGGCCACCACCGGCACGATGAAGGACAGCGCCACGAACAAAGCCCGGCGCCACAAACTCTTGTAGAACAGGTTGGCGCCCAGGAAGCCGATGGCGACCGATGTAATCAGGAAGCGTACGCCAGCGCAGGCCTCGGCCACCTCGAAGCTACCGTCGGGGATGTGAAGGAAGATACCCTCTAGATAGACCGGGATGCCGGTCAGGCGCAGCAGCCAGACCGTCTTGTCCGCGGTCAGATCCTGCAGGAAGGGCACAAGTTGGCTGCCGGCCGGCACCATAAAGTAGAGATAGAACAGCGGGAACAGGATCACCCGCACGACCGGCCAGCCCAGAACCGCCAAAATCAGCGCGTTGACCATGCTCACGAAGGCGAACTGCTCGACCAGCAGCACGTCGGCGACGTGGCCCAGGAGCCATAGGAAAGCCGATGCCACCATGGCCAAGACGCCGAGCCACGACGGCGTCGGCACCGCGGCGGCCAGGCTGGCCCGGCGCCGCCAAAGCAGGAACAGGCAAACCGGCAGGATCAACAGCCCATGGCTGAAGGTATCGTCGGTCATCCACTTGTCTGGCATCGACCAAGCGGTCGGCCAAAACAAGGCGGTCAGGGCCGACAAGCCGGCGGCCAGCACCAAACCGGGCGCAAGCCATCTGACAAAGGCTCCCGGCTGGGGGCTACCGGCCCCCGCCAGAGGCTCAGGCGATTGGACTTTGACGTCTTGCCGATCGTCCATCGAATCCCTCATTCATCCCCATGTGACCTGGCGACCGCCCCAAAGCAGGTCATCCAGCCGCGCGAGGCTCTTGGCCCAGTCGTACTGCTCCACGACCTGCTGCCGGGCCCGTCGCCCCATAGCCGCGCGGTCATTGGCCTTTAGAAGAGATATCGTGTGATCGGCGAACTCCGTGCTGTCCGATGCGATCATCACATCCTGTTCGTCGACCGAGATACCTTCTAACGCCTGTGGCGTCGACACGACCGCCTTGGCCATGGCCATACCCTCTAGCACCTTGTTCTGCACACCCCGGCTCACCCTCAAGGGCGCCACAACCGCCGCCGCATGGGCCAGATAGGGACGTACGTCTGCTACTCTACCAGTCACGGAAACCCCAGGCAAATCGGCAAGGCCCTGGACGCCGGCCGAGGGCCGCGCGCCGACAATGTAAAACTGAGCATCGGGCACGGATTTTCTTATTCGAGGAAGTATTTCCTTCGAAAACCAAGTCACCGCATCCTCGTTTGGCCAGTAGTCCATGGCTCCAGTAAATACAATAACGCTTAAATTTTCCTGATATGGGCACTCGAAATCTTGCTCGGGGCTGAAATAGTTATGATCTACCCCGTTGTTTATGTGAAATACTTTCGCCTGGCTCTGCTGGTCGAGCTGGCGGAAACTTTGGGCCTCGGCGGCGGATACGAAGAGGCTGGCATCGAAGGCCGCCGCGACTTTCCGCTCATAGGCCAGCAGAAGCTCGCTTTCCCGCCGGTAGATCCAGCTGGCCGGCCAGCGGCGGGTCTCGGCGTACTGGCGCCATTTGTCTGAATCGATGTCGACGAAGTCCATGGTTCGGCGCAGGCCCGCGGCCGCAGGACCCATCACAAATTGTGCCATTGCCGACGAGAACACCAAGATGTTGTCGATCTCGCCCTTGGTCAGGAGCCCATCGACCCAGTCCTGGAGGCCTTTGTCGCGGTAATATCGCAAGGTCAGCGGCGCGCCCTCCAGCAGGCCGGCCAAACTGCGCAGCCGTGCCAGGCGCGGTTCGAGCTCGGCAATGTAGCAGCCAGCGCAAAGCGCCTCGAGCCGTGCCAGGTGGGCGCGGTCCGCGGGATCGTCCATGAAACAGGCCAAATGGACCCGATAGTGCTGGGCCAAGAACTTCAGGAAATGCCACGAGCGGATCTTGTCGCCCTTATCCGGCGGATAGGGGATTCGATGGACCAGATAGAGCAGATTGCGCAAAGGCCCCTACCCCAAGGCGCGCGCCACGACCGGTCCAATCCGATTGGCCATCGCCAGCGGCAAGCGCTTCCATAGGGCGATGTACAGCCGGTACTTCGGATTGAGCGGATTGACCGAGGGAATCTCGCTGGCCTTCAGCAGCTTGTATTCGTAATGCAAGGCCTCCGGCTCGAAGCCCCAATGCTTCTTGAACGAGAAGGCGCCCGTGCCGCGCTTGCTGCGGCCGAAATCGAACACCCGGATGCCGTCCTCGCAGGCGCGGCGCATGACCTCCCAATACATGAAGTCATAGGCCGCGACGCCGCGCGCCTCGGGCAGCCCGCCACCGTAGTAAGGCAGGACCTCGTCGCGGAAGGTGAAGCTCATGACGCTGGCCAGCGCCCGGTCGCCCTGCGCCACGGTCAGCACCTCGCAGTCCGACCCAAAGACCGCCTTGAGGGTTTCGAAGTAGCGCCGCCCGAAGACGGGCGTTCCCAGGTTGCGCACGCTTTCGGAGTAGATTCGGAAAAACCGCCCGATGTCTCTGTCGATCTGGCCGGTCAAGCCGGCCTTGATGCCCTTGCGCACCATGGCCCGCTGCTTGCGCGGCACGGCCTGGAGGTTCTTCTCCGCCTCCGGATCGAGCGCCTTGCGGAATGTCGCGTAAAGCTCGCTGTTGGAGGCCCAGTCAGGGTGCTCTGCATCGCGCAGCCGGTACTCCAGGTAGTCGACCCCGAGGGACTGGGCCAGATCCTGCGCTTCCCGGTCGAGCGCGGCGAGGCTTGTCGGGTCTCGCGCGACCGGCCCGCCATAGACGCAAAATGCGTTGGACACCAGCGAACTGCCGAACAGCGCGCTCTTGACGTGCACGAGCGGCAACACGCCGCTCACGGCGCCGGCCCTCTCGGCATAGAGGAAGTGGCAGCGATGGCCGAACGACCGCTCGATCACCTCCTTCCAGCCTGCGCGGTGGAAAAAGGTCGCCCGCTCGTGGGACAGCACGAAGGCGTCCCATTGGTCGGCGGCCCCGTGATCGAGCACCTTGATCACGGGACTGGAGGGCGACATGTCGTTCATGGCTGACCGTTGGCCCCCTCGAGATAGACCCGGTCCACACGGTCCCAGGCAAAGTCCTTCAAGATGGTCCGCAAGCGCCCTTCCATGCGATTCAGATTGGTGTAGTGACGCAAGCGGGTCTTGAGGGGCACGCCCTCGAACCGCGGCTGCTCGGGATCGACCTCCCAGGGGTGAAAATAGAATATGCAGGGCTGACCCTCTTGGCGGTTGACCCGCTGCAGGGCCCAGCGCACATAGCTGTACGGCAGCAGGCGGAAATATCCGCCGCCGGCACAGGGCAAATGGCGCGAGAAAAGATTGAGTGTCGTGATCGGGATCTCGACCAGGCCGTGGTCGCCCGACGGCTGGAACGGGAAGCGCGGCGCCTGGCTGTCGCCGTAGTGATCGTGCCGGATCGGGTGAATGCTGGAGCTGTAGCTGTGGCCCTCTTCGGCCAGGATCTCAGCCGCCCAAGGGGTCTTCTCGCCGATCGAGAAGCTGGCCGCCCTGTAGCCCTTGATCCCTAGACCCGAAAGATCCTCAAGCAGCCGCTTGGTCTTTCGTACGTCGGCCCGGAAGGCCTCTGGGGTCTGCTCGTGCACCTTGATGTGCTGATAGCCGTGGCTGGCCAGCTCGTGGCCCTCTTCCGCGATCCGGCGCATGATTTGGGGATAGCGCTCTGCCACCCAGCCCAGGGTGAAGAAGGTCGCCTTGATCCCCTGCTCGTCGAACAGGGCGAGCACCCGGTCCATGTTGCGCTCGATCCGGCAAGGATAGCTTGGCCAATCCTCCAGCCGGACCTGATTGGAAAAGGCCCAAACCTGGAAATAGTCCTCGACGTCCACGGTCATGGCGTTGACCAGCCTGCCGTCGGCTCGGCTTTGCGCGGGCGGCTCCTTGATGGCCTGATCGCTTAGCACGCTCACGTTCATTGGCCCAATTCCTTGCCCAGGCAAAAGCGCGCCCCGGTCAAGACGACCAGCTGGGCGCCGCTTTCTCGCGCTCCAGGGCTTTGGCCTCCTGCGCCGCCTCGTCATCCTCCTCGGCAACCGGAATGCCTTCCGTGCGCAGGTCGGTGATCACGTCCGAGACGACCGATCCATCGATCTCGTGGCGGTCCTCCAGGAAGCCGAACAGCAGGAGCCGGTCGCACAGCAGGTTGATACGCCGCGGAACGCCCGCGGTCTCCTTGTAAATCCGCTCGAAGGCCTCTTCGTTGAAGTGCGGATTGTCCTTCCAGCCGACCTTGACCAGACGATGCTCGATGTAGTCGCGTGCCTCGTCCGGATCGAGCGGCGTCAGGTGGTAGTACGCGATCACCCGCTGGCGCAACTGCTCCAGGTCACGGCTCGCGATCTTCGCGCGAAACTGCGGCTGCCCGACAAGAAACGTCTGCAACAAGGGCCGGGCATCGACCTGGAAGTTGGACAGCATGCGCAGCTCTTCGAGCGAATCGTGGGACAGGTTTTGCACCTCGTCGATGATCAGCAGCGGCCGCCTCTTGTTCCGGTAGCAGTCGGTCAAGAAGGCCTCGAGGCGCATCAACACGGTCGCCTTGTCCAGGCCTTCTTGCTGGATGCCGAAGGCAGCGGCGACCATGCGCACCAGGTTCTCGGCCTCGAGTTGGGTCGTGACCACCTTGGCGACGATCGCCTGATCGCGGCGCAGCTTGGACAGCAAGTACTCCACCAGCGTGGTCTTACCGGCGCCGACTTCGCCGGTCACGACCACGAAGCCCTCGCCCTTGCTCAGGCCGTAGGTCAGATAGGCAAAGGCCTTGCGGTGCGGCCGGCTATCGAAGAAGAACCGGTGGTCGGGGCTCAGCTGGAAGGGTTGCCCACGAAGATTGAAGTATTTTTCGTACATCGAGCCCGCTTTAGATCCAGTACACCGGCGTTACGGAAAAGGCGCCGTCGCCGCCTACACTGTATGTTGACATGCTTAACATCGATCTACCTGGTTGTTGGATCCTTGCGCCGGTCGGCCGCAGGCCCGCGTAGACCGGTCAACCCTGCTTGTAATAGTAGTAATAGGAACCAAACTGAGTGGTTCCGAACTGACCGTCGGCCTTGTTAAGCACCATGCCGATCAAGGGCCCTATGTTGATCAGTTCGATCGCCGATTTGATCGCGGCGCTGCGGGTCTTGTGGGCTTCGACGACGAAGATGATCTGGCCGACCCGCTCGGCCAGCACCGTGGGCTCCGTGGTCGCCAGGACGGGCGAGCTATCGAACACGATGATCCGATTGGAATAGCGGTCCGCCATGTCGCTGAGCAGCGCCTGCATGCGATCGCTGGCAAGCAGCTCCGGGTTCATCGCGTTCGGCGCGCCGGCCGGAATCACGGTGAGACCGTCGACATTGGTCTTGATCATTACGTCGGCGATATCGAGCGAGAAGTCCTCCAGCACATCGACCAGGCCGCGCTGCGCCGAGATGCCGAACCTGGAGGAGATCGTCGGCTTGGTCAGATCGCAGTCGATCAAGAGGACCGATAGGTCTTTTTCCGACGCGATGCTCATGGCCAGGTTCATGGCGCTGAAGGTCTTGCCTTCGCCCGGGATCGCGCTGGTCACCATGATCAAATTAGGGTTGGAGACATCATCGCGCCAGCGGTTGGCCAAAACCGTGCGCTTGATCAGACGAAACTCTTCGGTGGTCCTGGTGCGCGTGTTGTTGGGCGTGACGATGCCTTGGGACTCGAGCCGGTTAAAGTCCAGCTCGACCGAGCGGACGCCGTTTTCGTGGATCTGGTGGACGCCGTTGGCGCCTGCGGGCGCCGGCCGCTTCGGGACCTCGCCGTTTTCGATCGGCGCGGCCGGCCGGACCTCGGCTTCGAGCGGCAACTCGGTGTCGCCGGCCAAGGGATCCGGAATATCCGGTAGCGGCAGCTTGTCGCCCTGCCGCTCGGCCAAAGGCCTGTCGAGCCCGTGGTCGAGGGACATGTCGATTTCGTCTGGAGGGGCGAGCTTCTCCGCGGCGCGCTCGACCAGTGACGTGCGCTCCGGTCGCCGCTCGTTACCCTTGTCGTCAACTGTCATCTAGCTGATCCTATAAGATGCGACGTGCCGCGTTAGAAGCCGCCACCGGTCATGACACCGGCAAAGGTTTGCTGCACCAAGTTTAGCGCCCGGTTAAGAATGTTCGGTGAGAACTCAAAAAAGCCGGAATTGTTGAGACCGGAGTTCTGCTCGACGATCTGCAGGAAGCCATAGGTCGCAAAGATTCCTACCACTGCGACAATCGTCGTCGTAGCCCGAGACAAGCTCCAGAGTCGGTCGCCGAAGGACTGCAGGTTGGAGATCGTGCCGAACACGGGAACGCCGAACTCGTCTCTCAGGCTGGCGGCCGTTGAGTAGGTGTCGTCCAGGATTACCAGAACCATGGCGAGGCCAAGTCCGGCGCCCAGGCCGACGAACAGCACGACAGTCAGGAACAGCGGGCGATTGGGGCCACTCGGGAAAGCCGGCACCTTGGGCGGATCGACGATACGGAACTGCACCTTGTCGCCCGAGGTGACGTAGCCCTCCGAAATCATGGCCGTATCCAGGCGGGACGCGAATTCCTGGTACTTGGACTTAAGCGCGGTGTAATCATGATTGAGACGCCCGAGCTCAGTCTCAACCAAGGGGACCTTGGCCGACTTCTCGTTCGCCACGGCCACCGTCTTCCGCAAACGCTCCACGCGATCTTCCAAGAGCTTGACCGTGGTCTCCAGCTGCAGCAGCTGGGCATGGGTGTTGGCGTAGACCGGGTTGGGAATTCCGTACCCGGAATCGTTACCGGCGCTCTCGAGCTCGCCCTCCTCACTGCCGATCGGCAGATTCAGGAGCTCCTCGTTCTCTTCCTCGCGCAAGGCTTCTAGGCGGCGCTGAAGCCACTTCACGTCCGGATGTTCGGACGTGTAGAGCGACAGCATCTGTTCGAGCTGGGCCTCGAGCTGAAGGATCCGCAGGTGATCGCCGGTCGGCGGCCCCAATCCGTCGGCCCCTTCGGCACCGACCTTCAGAAGCTCGTCGATCTTGGCGATCTCGGCGCGCAGAACCGCGCGCTGGGCGATGGCTTCCTTCAGCTGAACCTCGGACTGGGCCAGCGAGTCGCGCGCCTGCTGCGCTTTCTCCAGGAAGCTGGTGCGGCCGGGCAAGAGATCCACGTTCTCGAGCTTGAACTTCGCCAATCGATCTTCGGCGACATCGAGCTGCACCTTAATATCCGCCATCTGCCGCTCGATGAAATCCCGGGCCTGATCCAGGCCCTGGCTGCCCTTCAGGCTGCTTTCGACGAAAATCGTGATCAGCGCCTGCACAACGTCCCTGGCTTGACGAGGATCGTCCGACTCGAAGCTGACGGAAAAGAGGTCCGTCTCGACCACGCTGGAGGTCAGCTTGGTGCGGCTGCGCACGCTGTCGACCAGGGCTTGCATGTCAGCCGGCGTATCGACCGTGATGTCTAGATCGACCATGCGAACCGCGCGCTCCAGATTGGGCCTGCTGAGCAGAGTCTGCTGGAGCAAGCGAACCTCCTGGCGCACGTCGTTCGAGACGATGAGGTTGCGCAGGAGCGGAGCAAGCACGTTGGCCGTGTCCACGTAGATCCGGCCCGAGGAGACGTAGACATTGGGCATGGCGGCCACGACGGCCCAGCCGATCAGGCAGACCACCCAAGCAGTCGCCAATGCATACCACCGACGACGCCAGAGGCTGTTCGCGTAGTGCGTTATTTGGGCGTAAATTTCATTCATGGTGCGACACTAAATTGTCAATTTCAACCAAAGCAACATACGCAAAGCAAGCTGTTTGCGTCATTGTATCATACTTCTTGGAGCGTCTCTGCCTTGTCGTCACGATCCTTGCGATCTCCCAAGGGTTGCCCACGCGCGGTCGCTCGCCCCTCGATGGTTCGAAGCGGGACGAGATGTTACACCGTGCGTGGTTAATAAATCCTACCTGGTCGGCCAAGCCTTTTGCCCTATGTTGTGAGGGTTAGAAGATACTTTGCGGTACGATTAGAACATCGCCCGGCAGCATTGCAACGTTGGCGGTGATATCGCCGTCCTTTAGCAGATCCGATACGCGCACCCGATACTCCTTCTGCTCGCCGTCTTCCGTGCGCACAAGCACCGTGGAGTTGCCGTCGGCGAAATCGGTCAATCCGCCGGCGGTGATCATGAGGTCGAGCAGAGTCATGTTCGCCCGGTAAGGAATCGCGAGCGGCTGCACTGCCTCGCCGACCACTCGGACCTGCTCGGCATAGGTGCCGACAAAGCCATTTACGATCACGGTGACCAAGGGATCTTGAACGTACTTGCCGAGCTCCGCCTCGATCTCTCGCGACAGTTCGGTCGGGGTTTTATTCGCAACCTCGAAGTCCTCGAGCAGCGGCACCGAGATGCGGCCGTCAGGCCGCACGGCAACACCGGTCGAGATGTCCGGATTGCGCCAGACGAAAATAGTCAAAGAATCGCCGGGGCCAATCTTGTAAATCGGGGCTACTTCTGGCTGTTCCACGGTGGCCGGGGCCAAATCGGAACTATCGGAGCAAGCGTTAAGGAAAAGAATCGGACAGATCGTTAAGACGACGGACATTGATCGTCCAAGGGGTCCCAGATTAGCCATAAGGTGTCGATCCCGGTGCTTGGTGATTTCAGATGTAAAACAGAGTATTGTCTAATATAGACCTGGAGCGGTTCTTGGTACAAGGCCTGTGTGACCGAATAGCGTGCCAAATTGGCTTTGGCGGCCGGTAAAAACAGGTCTATCGGAAAAGGGTTAACGATTCGCCAGCCTGGCTATCACCAAGTTTCCTTCAAGTCGAGGCAATAACCGAGTTGCGGGAACGGCAAAAGATCCAGCGTTAACAAAGATTTGAGTCTGGCCCCCCAGAATGCGGCGCGACCGTAACGGCCGGTGCGGCCAATTCTTGACCGGCCGGTCGCCCGGTGGGTTATATCCCAGGTACGCGGCCGAATCGGCCAAATGGCGCAACAGTGGACCCAAGATGCGAATTCTGCACGTTCTGGATCACTCCCTCCCGCTCCAGAGCGGCTATGTCTTTCGCACCATGGGGATCTTGCGCGCCCAGCGCCGACTCGGCTGGGAGACCGTCCATTTAACCGCGCCGAACGCTCAGATCGACGGCAGCGTGCCGCTTCAGGAGATCGACGGCTTCACCTTTCATCGCACCAAGGCGCCCGATAGCCCGCTGGCGCGCCTGCCGATCGCCGGCAGGTTTTCTGCCATGAACGCCCTGGAGCGCCGGCTACAGGCGGTTGTCGATGAGACCAAACCCGACGTGATCCACGCCCATTCGCCGGTGCTCAACGCGATTCCGGCCCAGCGGGTGGGCCGCCAGCGCGGGATTCCGATGGTCTACGAAATCCGCGCCTTTTGGGAGGACGCGGCGGTCGATCACGGTACTGCCCGGGCCTGGGGGCCGCGCTATCGCTCCTCGCGGGCGCTCGAGACCTCGGCTCTGCGCCGGGCCGGGGCGGCGACCACCATCTGCGAAGGCCTGCGCGGCGAGATCATCGCGCGGGGCATTCCAGCCGAAAAGATCACGGTGATCCCAAATTCGGTCGATCTGGCCCACTTCGCCAGCCCGCCAGCCTACGATCCCGCGCTCGCCCAGTCGCTTGAGCTGGAAGACGCCACCGTGATCGGCTTTATCGGCTCGTTCTATGCCTACGAGGGGCTCGACCTGCTGATCGAGGCGCTGCCCAGGGTTGTCGGAGAGATTCCGAATCTGAAGCTCCTTCTGGTCGGCGGCGGCCAGGACGAGGCGCGCCTCAAGGCGCTGGTCGCCGCGGCCGGTTTGGGGGATCGGGTGATCTTCACAGGCCGGGTCGACCACGCTGATGTGCCGCGCTACTACGGCCTGATCGACCTTCTGGTCTACCCGCGCCGAGGCCAGCGCTTGACCGAGCTGGTGACCCCGCTCAAGCCGCTGGAAGCGATGGCCAATGGCCGGGTGCTGCTGGCCTCCGACGTGGGCGGTCACAAGGAGCTGATCGAGCATGAGAAGACCGGGTATCTGTTCAAGGCCGACGACGTCGAGGATCTGGCACGCGCGCTCGTTGAGACCACCGCCCAGCGGTCAGGCTGGGAGGCGATGCGCCAGGCCGGGCGTGCCTTCATCGAGCGGGAGCGGACCTGGGATACCACGGTCAAGCGTTACGAAGGGGTTTATGCCTATGCGCGCAATGGCGCCAAGTAAGAGAGGCTGGGGACGCCAGATATGCTGATCGTCTGCAACGGTGCCATCAAGAGCGGCTCGACCTGGCTCTACAACGTGGTGACCCGTCTGCTCGACCTGTCCTGGCCGCCGGACAGCTACTTGACCTTGACCAACGACGCCCACCCGACGATCCCCTCGCGCAAGATCGAGGCCTTCCTTGCCCTCGGACTGCACCAGGAGGCGCATTATGTCTCCAAGAACCACTATGGGCGCCAGGAGATTCGCGACCTGCTGCTCGCCGACAGCCAGGTGCGGGTGATCGATATGACGCGCGATCTACGCGACGTGATCGTGTCGGCCTACTACGACGCCTGCCGGCGCAATGGCTTTGAGGGGTCCTTCGAGACATATTACTGGCGCCTGGGCCGAGGCCTGGCCGACCAGCTTTCGCGCTACCATGCGCTCTGGGGCGACGGCCATCCCCAAGTCTTCGTGACCTCTTTCGAAACGCTCAAGACCGATTTTCGGCCCGAGGTGGCCCGCCTGGCCGCGTTTCTGGATCTTCCCCCCAATCCCGAGAAGATCGCCGAGATCGAGCAGGAGACCCACATCGACCGCCTGCGCAAGAAATACAGCGGCGAGGCCGAATATGCGACGGAGGAGAACCCTTTCTTCCGAAAGGGCGAGATTGGCGATTGGCGCAACCACTTCGGCCCCAAGCTGATCGCCGATCTGGAACGGGTCGAACGACACGGGCTATCGCCTCTGGACCGCGTCGAGCTAGCCAACCGGGCCCGCCGCAAGCTGGCCCGCCTGACCGGCAAGAGGGCTTAACTCTCCGGCCAATCGAGGGTCAGATCCGCCCGAGCGGCGCCGGCGATCGTCAATCCCGCCGCACCCTCGGCCAATTTCAGCTCGGCAATCGTCATCGGCGCGCCGATCTCCAACCTCATGTGGGGCGCCGAAAGCTGCACCCCGCCTAGCCAGCGCACCTCAGGTGGGCGCCCGCCACGGCTGCGCAGCCAGAGAAGCTCGCCGCGAAAAGTCAAGCCAAAGGCTTCGACCGCCTGATCCGCGCCGGCTCCGAAGAGCAGGGTGTCGCTGAATGTGCCGCGGGAGAACTGCACGCCCAATCCACCCTCCGGCAGGTCAGTGAGTTCGACTATTGGGTCTTCTTCCTCGCGCCCGCCCGGCGCCAGTACAATTGCGGAGGTCCCCGCTTCTTCGCTAACAGCGTATCGCAGCAGCGGGGCGGCCTGCTTGACGCCGTAGCTTGGCGCGACCCAGCCGGCTGGCGGCTTGACGATGCCGTTGAGGATCTCGGGCCCCGCGAGATCCGGGCTCGCAGCGATATCCAAGCAGACGTCGCCGCACCGCACGCGCCGGCCGCCCTCTAAGCTATCGATCCGGGCATCGGGTGGCAGTTGGAAATGCAGCCACCTGGCGCGCCCCTCCGGATCCGGCGGCGTCCTGTCGATCACAACCCAATAGCACCCGGGGACGTGAACCACCGCGCGCCGGTGGCCGCTGTAGGGCGTCTCGCCGATGACCTCGCCTTCGACCCAGGCTAAATCCCGGCCGATCACCCGGTGGCGCGCAACGACCCGCGACTTGATGTCGCCCCGGGCACCGCCGGGAAAGTCGCCGGCCCGGCGGGCGAGCGGATCGGCGCCTTCAATGACCAAGCCGTTGCTGGCGCCCGGACCGATGAAGTGCCGGCGCCAATTGGGCTCCTTGAGAGGCCAGTTGGTCTGGTCAGAGCGGTAGGTGTAGGTACCGCTGGGCACGATAACCGGTGTCGCCCGGAGGCTTAGATAGACGCTCAGCAAGTCGGCCTGCATGTGGCCCGGCGCAATCGCGGCGCCCTCGGCCGGTCCGCTGCGAAAGATCAGCCGGCTTTCGTCGCCCGCCTCCGCCAGGCAGTCGTAGCCGCCATCGGGGAAGCTGCGGCTGCCCATGGCACCGCCCGACGCCGCCGACACCTGGCCGCCGAGCAGCCAATAGCCGCGCTCCGCCGTAAAGTCGTCCTCGCGGGGCGGCGCCGTTTGGCGGTCGAACAGGGCACGTCCCAAGAGTCGCCAGGCGCCCTGTGCCCAGCCGCCGCCGGCGTCGAGCGGCAGAATGGGATCCTCGATCGCCCCGCCCAGCGCCAGCGGGCGCCCCTCGGGCCCGCTCAGGCAGCTCTGAAAAGCCACCATGCCGCGCGCCCGGCCAAGCAGCCAGTCGGCGACCGGCAGGCCGTTGCGGCGGCACAGCAGGAGGTAGCTGAAGACCAGCTCGCAAGCATGTTCGTGATAGTGCACCGAATGCTCGAAGCTGGTGCCATCGGGATAGACCTGGCGTGCCACGGCGGCCAGGAAATCCGCCTGGCCGTTCAGGCGCCAATCCCGGGACTCGCGGAATTCCGGGTAGAGCGTGCCGAACAGCCACAGGGCAAAGCTCTCGGCCATCAAGTGGTTGTTGGGGGTTGCGCTCGGCTGACGCGCGGCGATCAGCCGAATGTCGCAGAGCAGAATCTTGAGGATCAGCGGCTCGAGCCCGTCGTCAGATTCCGGCCCGGCGCCAAGGAAGGCCAGGCCCCAGATCAGGGCGAGCATCCTGTGCACCGCCACGTGGGCGCTGGCGTAGCCGAGCGGATTGGGTTGATCGTAGGTCGCCTGGCACCAGCTCTCGATCAAGGCCTTCAGGGTGGCCCTGGCCGGCGCGCCGTGCAGCGCGGCCAAGGCCAAGCGCGGCGCGAAGGCAAAGCGGTGCGGCCGCTGGCTGTAGAGCCGGTCGGCGCCGGGCCCGAGCGGCAGGGCCCGCCAATCGGCCGCCGAGGCGAGGCGCGCCTCGCGGCCATAGAGCGATACCCGAAATTGGGCCAGCTCGGCAGCCTGATCCACAGCGGCCTGGCGCCAGGCCGGGCGGTCGCGCGCGATCGTCTCCACCGCCCGCCGGATTTCCTCCGGCCCGGCGAAGAAGCGCGGCGCCCGGCGACCACGCAGATGGGCCGCGACGTCTTCCGGCGACCCGAAAGCCGGTGTGATGGCGTCGAGCAGTGCCTGGTCGCTCGGCAGCTCGTGGATCTGGGCCGGCGGCGGCTTGGCGATCAGCGCATCCAAGCGCCGCTTCAGGCGGACGGCGGGACGGCGGAGAGGTTCAGGCAGTCTCGGCATAGAAGGACGACTCGGGAAAGCGCGGCTCACCGTCTATAGCGCATGGGACCGGGCCGCACGAGGACGCACTGCAGCGATCCGCCTGAACGATCCATGAGGTAATATTCATGCTTTGTTCTTGAAAATCAGCAAAGAATTGTATATCGTGACGATAATAAATTTTTTAATGGGGATTGGCTAATGAGCGATTCAGGCGGCGAGGGCCCGCGAAAGGATAACGCCGACTCGCAAGAGGACGCCGGGTTCTTCTCCGAACCGGTGGAGACCTCGGTCCGGCCCCAAGCGGATGCGTCGGGCGAAAGCGCGCCGGTTTCCGGTCCACCACCGCACCCGCTGGACGCTCAGTGGCACGTTTCGGCCGACGGCAAGGTCTACGGTCCCTACAGTGGCCACGACTTCGAAAAGTTTGTTCAAGAGGGCCGGGTCGACGCCATGACCAACGTGTGCCGGGTCGGCAGCGAAAAGTGGCAGCGCGCCGGCGATGACAAGACTCTGGGCGCACTCTTCGCCAAGTCCCCGCCACGCGCCACGGCGAGCCGCACGGTCCAGGCAGGCGAGGGCAGCGCGGTCGTGCAGATCAACAACGTCTACCCGGACCCGGCCTTGGTCATGGGTCCGGAGATTGGGCCCAAATCGCCGGGTATCGCACTGCTGCTCTCACTGCTGATCACCGGCGTCGGCCAGATGTACAATGGTCAGGTGGCCAAGGGTATCCTCATGCTGATCGGCTGCATCCTGCTGTGGGTCGTTTGGCTCGGCTGGGTAATCTGGATTTGGGCAATGATCGACGCCTACCAGGAGGCCAAGCACATCAACTATCAGTATCATCAGCGCGCGACCCGGCGACAGAATGGCTGAGGCTGGCAAGACACCTTCGCCCGGCGCACCTCTCGCCTGCCCGAGTTGCGGCGGCCCGGTCTCCCAGACGGACAAGGTGTGCGATGCCTGCGGGGCCCTGGTCACCTTGGAGGCTGCGCTCCAGCGCGCCGGTGCCTCGGCCCAGGGCCGCCTGGAGAACTTCGGCAGGCGCCTGCCAAGGGTCCGGCCTAGCCGCCAGTTAGCGCTTCTGGTCATGGCCGCCTTCCCGCTCGCCGTGGGCCCGGCCGTTCTCGCGGCGCTCTACTGCGCCTGGGCCCTCTCCAGAGCCGGGGAACCCCGCTGGCACGGCGCCCTGCTCCTCGTGGCGCTGGTCAACATCGCACTCAGTCTGTGGTTCTGGGACAGTTTTGGCGACGTCTTCATTTCGCGCGCAGGTGCGCTGTTCGATCAGCTATTGGCCCGCCCAGGCGCACGGGTATTTGAGATCTAGACCAGGAACTTCGTGATCAGGCCGATGCCGGTCTTGATCACGATGGCGTTCATGATGTCGATGAAGAAGGCGCCGACCAGGGGCACCACCAGGAAGGCCTTGGGCGAGGGCCCGAAGCGCCGGGTCAACGCGTCCATGTTGGCGATCGCGACCGGCGTCGCGCCGAGGCCCAGGCCGACGAAGCCGGCGGAGATCACGCAGGCGTCGTAATCCCGGCCCATGACCCGGAACACCACGAAGATCGCGAACAGGGTCATCACCAGCACTTGAACCATCAAGACCACCATGATGATCCCGACCTCGCTGGCCAAGGTCCAGAGCTGCATGGACATAAGACTCATGGCTAGAAAGATGTTGAGCGCCACGTCGCCGAAGCGCTGCAGCGCCTCGGGATGGATGTCGACCTTCACCACATCGGTCAGGTTGGTGATCACGATGCCAACGAACATCGAGGTCAGAAAGCCGGGCAGCAGCACACCCTTGTCGAACAGGAAGCGGTTCACGAAGTCGCCAGCCTCGACGCAGATCGCCAGCACCAGAATGACCGTCAGGATATCGAACAGCGAGGCCGGCGGGGCCTGCTGCTGGACGTGCTCGGAGGCCTCCTCGATGGCCTCCTCTCCGGGCACCTGCGGGCCGGCGAGCCGCTCGCGGGCGATCAGCAGCCGGGCGACCGGTCCGCCCAAGAGGCCGCCGGCGATCAACCCGAAGGTGGCGAAGGCGACGCCTATCTCGTTGGCCCCCACCAGGCCGGCCGCAACCGCCTGATCGCCCCAGGCGATCGCAGTGCCGTGGCCGCCGGCAAAGGACACGCTGCCGCCCATCAGGCCGTAACCCGGGTGGGCGCCTAGCAGCACCGCCAGGCCGATGCCGGTGACGTCCTGCACGACCAGGAAAATGCCGGCGACGACGATCAGGATCGCCAACGCCTTGCCGCCCGCCGCCAAGGTCCGCAGCTTGGCGGAGAGGCCGACCGTGCTGAAGAACACCAGCAGCAGGATGTCGCGAATTTGCAGGTCGAAGGAGATCTCCAAATCGAAGGTGGCGAGGATGCCCCAGACCACCGCCGAGCAAATCAGGCCGCCGGTGACCGCCGGCGGAATGTAGTTGTCGCGCAGGAAAGCAATGTGTCGATTGAGGTAGAGCCCCAGATAGAGCACTACGATGCTCAGCATAAGCCCGTCGACCGGCTGGAGCTGATAGTGTCTCAGCGCCTCGTCCACTCTGTCCCCCTGCCCCGAACGTCCCCGAGATGCAGAATACGCCTAACCGCTATCCGGGACCAGCCTCAGGCGCCAGGCGCGAAGCGGGCGACCAGTTGGTGGCGGTCACCGGGGTAGGTCAGGCTCACGAAGGTGATCGGTGTCTCGGCCTGCCAGGTGGTGCGCTCGACCCTGAGGCAGGCCGCGCCCTCGGCGATGCGCAGCTCGCCCGCGCAGACCCGCTCGGCGCCGACCGCCCGGATCGTGTGCTCGGCGCTCGACCAGGGCACGTTGCGCAGCAGCCAGCGGTTCGGCGGCGTGGTCTCGAAGCTTTCCGCCAGGGCGTCGGGCACGGCGGAGCCGTTGATCCAGCGCTCCTCGAGCAGCAGCGGGCTGCCGTCGGCATCGTGCCGGCAGGTCACGTGCAAGAGCTTGGAACCGCTTGGGAAGGCCGGATGCGGCGGCGGATCGAGCCGATGGCCCAGAAGCCTGTAGCCGTAGATTGCGCCGGCGCCTTCGACCTCGTCGATGATGTCGACAATGTCCATCACCGCGTGCTCCGAGACCTGGGGCGCGACGAAGGTGCCGTTGGGCCGGCGGCGCACCACCAGGCCGTCCTCGGCCAAGCTTTGCAAGGCCTTGTTGACGGTCATGCGCGAGGTCGCGAAAAGCGCCATGAACTCGTGCTCAGAGGGCAACCGGGCGCCGGGGCTGAGGCGGCCGCTTAGGATCGGGCGCGCGATCGCGCCTTTGATTTGCCGGTAGAGCGGACCGCTGCCGTCGAGCTCGAAGAGGTCCTGGGTCTCGGTCATGTAACTGCACCGCTGCCGCGATCGAATTGTCTATACAAAGCACTTGCCGAGCGGCCATGTCAATTGTATATACAATAGCGTTTCGGAGCACGTACCCGATCCCGGTCCGCTCCGCTATGATCTCTCTCTTCGCCACCCACTGGATCGCGCCATGGCGGAAACACTGACCATCTCTCCCGGAAAGGCGTCGCTGGACGACTGGCGGCGCATCTATGAAGGCGCCCCCTTCGCGGTCGCGCCCGAGGCCAGGTCGGCGGTCGACGCGGCCGCCGCCACGGTCGCGGCGGTGCAGGAAACCGGCCGGCCGGTCTATGGCGTCAACACCGGTTTCGGCAAGCTGGCGCGGGAGCGCATCGCCGACGGCGACCTCTCGACTCTCCAGGTCAATCTGATCGCCTCCCACTCGGCCGGCACAGGACCGGCCCTGCCCGCCCCGCTGGTGCGTCTCATCATCGCGCTTAAGCTCGGCAGTTTGGCGCGCGGCGCCTCGGGCATCCGCTGGCAGGTCATCGAGACACTGGAGCGCATGGCGGCGCTCGACCTGCTGCCGGTGATCCCGGCCCAGGGTTCGGTCGGCGCCTCGGGCGATTTGGCGCCGCTGGCCCACCTCTCGGCCGCCATGCTGGGCGTCGGCCAGGTCACCTGGCAGGGTCGGACCCTTTGGGCGGCCGAGGCCTTTCAGGAGGCCGGATTGCCGCTGATCGAGCTGGGCCCCAAGGAAGGTCTGGCGCTGATCAACGGCACCCAGGTTTCGACCGCCCTGGCGCTTGCCGGGTTGTTTCGCATCAAGCAGCTGCTTCAAGCGGCGTTGGTCACTGGCGCGCTGTCGATCGATGCTTCGCTCGGCTCCGACACGCCCTTCGATCCGCGCATCCACGCACTGCGCGGCCAGGCCGGCCAAATCGACATAGCCGCCTGCTTGCGCGCCCTGCTCGAGGGCAGCGAGATCCGCCAGTCCCACGTCAACTGCGACCGGGTGCAGGACCCCTACAGCCTGCGCTGCCAGCCCCAGGTCATGGGCGCCTGCCTGGAGATCCTGCGCAACGCCGCGGCAACGCTCAGCGTCGAGGCCAACGCGGTGACCGACAATCCCCTGGTCTTCCCGGAAACCGGCGATGTGCTGTCGGGCGGCAACTTCCACGCCGAACCAGTCGCCTTCGCCGCCGACAGCCTGGCGCTCGCGGTTGCCGAGATCGGCGCCATGGCGGAGCGCCGGATTGCGCTTTTGACCGATTCCTCGATCAGCGGCCTGCCCCACTTCCTGACCGACGACCCGGGCCTCAACTCCGGCTTCATGATCGCCCATGTGACGGCCGCCGCGCTGGCATCCGAGAACAAGCAGCGCGCCACGCCGGCAAGCGTCGACAGCCTGCCGACGTCGGCCAACCAAGAGGACCACGTCTCCATGGCCACCCACGGCGCCAGGCGACTCTTGAACATGGCCGAGAACAGCGCCGGGATCGTTGCGATCGAGCTGCTCGCGGCCTGCCAGGGGGTCGAGTACCAAGCACCGCTCAAGACCAGCCCGCGCTTAAACGGCGCCCTGGCCAAGGTGCGCGAAAGCGTGCTGCCGATGCGCCAAGACCGCTTCCTGGCGCCGGACATCGAGGCCGCCAAAACCCTGGTCCAGAACGGCCACTTGACAGACGCGGTCGGCGCAGAGGTATTCCCCCAGCTATGAGCGACTTTCTGGATATCCACGAAGGCGATTCGCCCCTGGTGCTGAGCATGCCCCACGCCGGGCGCGAACTCTCACCCGGGCTGGAGACGCGCCTGACCGAGGCCGGCCGGGGCCTGGGCGACACCGACTGGTGGATCGAGCGGCTCTACGATTTCGGGCCCGCGCTGGGCGCCAGCGTCGTGCGCACCCGAATCTCGCGCACGGTGATCGACGTCAACCGGGATCCTTCGGGCGCCTCGCTCTATCCCGGTCAGGCGACCACCGGCCTCTGTCCAACCACGACCTTCGATGGCAATCCGCTCTATCTAGAAGGCGAGGAGCCGGATCAGGCGGAAATTGGCCAGCGCCGGGATAGCTACTTCCTGCCCTATCACGACGCGCTCGACCGCCGGCTCAAGGAAGCGGCCGCACGCCACGGCTATGCCCTGCTCTACGATTGCCACTCGATCCGCTCCCTGGTGCCGCGCCTGTTCGATGGCGAGCTGCCGGTGTTCAACGTCGGCACCAACGGCGGCGGCAGTTGCGCGGCCGGCCTGGAGCAGACGGTGGTCGCCACCTGCGCCGCGGCCGAGGGCTATAGCCACGTCGCCAATGGTCGCTTCAAGGGCGGTTGGATCACCCGCAACTACGGTCGGCCGGCCGCCGGGGTCCACGCGGTACAGATGGAGCTGGGCCAGCGCGCCTACATGGAAGAGGCGCCGCCCTGGACCTACGACGAGGACCGGGCGGCGCGCCTGCGCCCGGTGTTGAAAGAGATATTGAGCCGCATGATCGACTGGGCCCAGGCCAATCTGGGCCGAACTTCGGGAGCCACGCCATGAGCCAGGGAACCAGACTCGACAACACCCGGGAGATCCGCGCGCCGCGCGGCGAGGAGATCACCGCCAAGTCCTGGCTGACCGAAGCGCCCATGCGCATGTTGATGAACAACCTGGACCCGGATGTCGCCGAGAACCCACACGAGCTGGTGGTCTATGGCGGCATCGGCCGGGCCGCGCGCAACTGGGAATCCTTCGACCGGATCGTCGCATCCTTGCGCGAGCTCGAAGCGGACGAAACCCTGATCGTGCAGTCCGGCAAGCCGGTCGCGGTCCTGCGCACCCACGCCGACGCGCCCCGGGTATTGATCGCCAACTCAAACCTGGTGCCCGAGTGGGCCACTTGGGACCACTTCAATCACCTGGATCGCCTCGGCCTCATGATGTACGGCCAGATGACCGCCGGCTCGTGGATCTACATCGCCTCCCAAGGCATCGTCCAAGGCACCTACGAGACCTTCGTCGAGGTCGGCCGCCAGCACTTCGGCGGCGATCTCTCGGGCAAGTGGATCCTGACCGGCGGCCTGGGCGGCATGGGCGGCGCCCAACCCTTGGCGGCGACCATGGCCGGCGCCTCCATGCTGGCGGTCGAGTGCCAGCCGAGCCGCATCGATTTTCGTCTGCGCACTGGCTACGTGGACGCTAAGGCCGACACGCTGGATGAAGCGCTGGCCATGATCGACAACGCCGCCGCCCAGGGTAAGCCGGTCTCGGTCGGCCTGCTGGGCAACGCGGCGGAGGTCTTCCCCGAACTGGTCGCCCGCGGGGTGCGTCCCGACGTGGTGACCGACCAGACCTCGGCCCACGATCCGATCAACGGCTATCTGCCGGCCGGCTGGAGCCTGGACCAGTGGGAAAAGCAGCGGGAGCGCGATCCCAAGGCGGTCGAGCAAGCGGCCAAGGAGTCCATGGCGGTGCAGGTCGAGGCCATGCTGAAGTTCCACGCCCAAGGGGTGCCGACCCTCGACTACGGCAACAACATCCGGCAAATGGCCAAGGACATGGGCGTCGAGCACGCCTTCGACTTCCCGGGCTTCGTGCCGGCCTACATCCGGCCGCTGTTCTGCCGGGGCATCGGGCCGTTCCGCTGGGTCGCGCTGTCGGGCGATCCGGAGGACATCTATCGCACCGACCAGAAGGTCAAGGAGCTGATCCCGGACAACCCGCACCTGCACAATTGGCTCGACATGGCGCGCGAGCGCATTCAGTTCCAGGGCCTGCCGGCGCGGATCTGCTGGGTCGGCCTGGGCGACCGCCACCGGCTCGGCCTGGCGTTCAACGAGATGGTCGCCTCGGGCGAGGTCAAGGCGCCGATCGTGATCGGCCGGGACCACTTGGACTCCGGCTCGGTGGCCAGCCCCAATCGGGAAACCGAGGCGATGAAAGACGGCTCGGATGCGGTGTCCGACTGGCCGCTGCTGAACGCCCTGGTCAACTGCGCCTCGGGCGCCACCTGGGTGTCTTTGCACCACGGCGGCGGGGTCGGCATGGGCTACTCCCAACACGCCGGCATGGTGATCGTGTGCGACGGCAGCGACGAGGCCGCGCGCCGGCTCGAGCGGGTGCTGTGGAACGACCCGGCGACCGGCGTCATGCGCCACGCCGACGCCGGCTACGACATCGCGCTCGATTGCGCCCGAAGCAACGGGCTCAAGCTGCCGTCTCTGGGCATCGGGGTTTAGCGCAAACTTCGATCCTGCGGCACCGGCCCGCGCCTCCGCCAGGCCTTCGGCAGGGGCACGCCTTCCGCAAGGCCCGCGCTGGAAATCAGCACAACCCCGACGATCTCGCGCAGGCCGAAGGGCTCGCCGGCCCAAATCGCCGCGGACACCGTGCCGACCGAGATCTCGGTCATGAAGAGGATCGCGACGGTCCCCGGGTTGAGCCGCGGCGTGCCCCACATGGCCGCGAAGGCGCCGGTCATGACAACGGCGATCAGCACCGGTATGAGCCACGGTAGAACCGCCTGGATGGTCGACCAGCTCGGCGCCAAGGCCGGCCCCTCAAGCGGCGAAAGAGCGATGGCAAGCGCAACCACGCACCCCCA
>JBCCGG010000054.1:0-38795 GCA_039029395.1 Pseudomonadota bacterium
CAAATGTGCCATATTACGTGTTAATCATCGTAGCTTGCATAGAAATTGTAATGCTACTTGCGCTACTCATAGGCGGCACGCTGTGGCTCGACAGGGCCTTGGAAAAAAGAGAGAACCGCTTCACACCTCCCGAGACCTGGACAAAAAGCTGACACTCGAAATCGTTTCGCCTGAGCCCACCTAAAGCCGCTTGCCGCTCTCCGGATCGAAGAGATGTAGTCGATCGGGCGCGATCGCGACCAGGAGGCGGTCGCCGGGGCGCACCGCGCGCTCGCCGGCCACCCGCGCGGTGATCTCCGGGCCGCCTTCGCTTAGGGTGCCGTGGATCAGGGTGTCGGCGCCCAGCTCCTCGACCACGCCGGCGGTGAGCGCCAGGGTGCCGTTGTCCGGGTCGAAGCGGACGTGTTCCGGCCGCACGCCCAGGGTGACGGCCCGGCCCTCCTCGCCATGCTGGCCCTTGAGGGCCAAGCGCTCGCCCCCGGGAAGGTGCACCGCACTCCCCTCCTCGGCCAAGGTCGCCGGCAGGAAGTTCATGGCCGGCGCGCCCAGGAAGCCGGCGACGAAGACGGTGGCCGGATGGTCGTAAAGCTCGAGCGGCGTGCCGAGCTGCTCCACGTTGCCGAGGTTCATGACCAGAAGCCGGTGGCCAAGCGTCATGGCCTCGACCTGATCATGGGTGACGTAAACGGATGTAACCCCCAGCTCGGCCTGAAGCTTCTTGATCTCCAGGCGCATCTGGGCGCGCAGCTTGGCATCCAGGTTGGAGAGCGGCTCGTCGAACAGGAAGACCGCCGGCTCGCGCACGATGGCCCGGCCCATGGCGACCCGCTGGCGCTGGCCGCCGGAGAGCTGGCGGGGCTTGCGCTTCAGAAGCTCGCCCAACTCGAGGATCTCGGCAGCCCGTCGGACCCGCTGGTCGATCTCGGCCTTGGAAAGGCGACGAATCTTGAGGCCGTAGGCCATGTTGTCGTAGACGCTCATGTGGGGGTAGAGCGCATAGGTCTGGAACACCATGGCGATGTCCCGCTCGGCCGGCTCCAGATCGTTGATCACCCGGCCGTCGATCGCGATCTCGCCCTCGGTGATCACCTCCAGCCCCGCGATCATGCGCAGCAGAGTCGACTTGCCGCAGCCCGAGGGGCCGACGATGACCAGGAACTCGCCGTCCTTCAGATCGCAGTCGACGCCGTGGACGACCTGCTTGTTACCGAAGGCCTTCTTCACGCCGTGCAAGGAGAGCTGGGCCACGCCTACTTCTCCGTTTCCACCAGGCCCTTGACGAAGAGCCGCTGCATGAAGATCACGACCAGCACCGGCGGGATCATGGCCAGCATGGCGGTCGCCATGACCAGCTGCCACTCGGCCTGATCGTCGCCCACCGCGAGCATGCGGTTGAGGCCGACTACCACCGTCATGATGTCCGGGTCGCTGGTGATCATCAGCGGCCAGAGGTACTGGTTCCAGCCGAAGATGAAGAGGATCACAAAAAGGGCCGCGATATTGGTGCGCGACAGCGGCAGCAAGATGTCCCAGAAAAAGCGTAAGGGCCCCGCGCCGTCCATGCGCGCGGCTTCCGCCAGCTCGTCGGGCACGGCGAGAAACACTTGTCGGAACATGAAGGTCGCAGTCGCAGACGCGATCAGCGGGATGATCAGGCCGCTGTAGGAATCCAGCATGCCCAGGCGCGCGACCACCTCGTAGGTCGGCAGGATGCGCACCTCGACCGGCAGCATGAGGGTGATGAAGATCAGCCAAAAGGCGGTCATGCGGAAGGGAAAGCGGAAGTATACGATGGCGAAGGCGGCGGTGATCGAGATCGCGATTTTGCCGAGCGCGATGCCGAGTGCCATGATCAGGCTGTTGACCAGCATGCGCCCGGCGCCCGCCGAGCCGGCGCCCGAGCCCTCGCCCAGACCGCTGGTGAAGGCGCGGGTGTAGTTCTCGGCCAGCTGGTCGCCGGGCAGTAGCGGCATGGGACTCTGCACGACGTCTTGGAGCGTGTGGGTCGAGGCGACGAAGGTGACGTAGATCGGAAAGGCGACGATCGCGATGCCCAGTATCAGCATGCCGTGGGTCAGCCAGGTCAGCCAGGGCTTGGCGCCGATCATCAGTAATGCACCTTGCGCTCGATGTAGCGGAACTGGATCACGGTGAGCACCAGGACGATGCCCATGAGCACCACCGACTGGGCCGCCGAGCTGCCCAGGTCGAGGCCGATGAAGCCGTCGGAGAAGACCTTGTAGACCAGGATGTTGGTGGCCCCGGCCGGCCCGCCGGCGGTCACCGTGTGGATGATGCCGAAGGTCTCGAAGAAGGCGTAGACCACGTTGATCACAAGCAAGAAGAAGGTGGTCGGCGATAAGAGCGGAAAGACGATGGTCCAAAAGCGCCGGGCCGGGCCCGCCCCGTCGATCGCCGCAGCTTCCACCAGGGAGCGCGGGATCGCCGCCAGGCCGGCCAGGAAGAAGAGGAAGTTGTAGCTGATCTGCTTCCAGGCGGCGGCAATCACCACAAGGATCATCGCCTGGTCGCCATTGAGCTGGTGGTTCCAGGGCAGGCCGATGGAATCGAGCCAATAGGCCACGATGCCGAGGGTCGGGTTGAACAGCAGCAGCCACAGGATGCCGGCCACCGCAGGCGCCACCGCGTAGGGCCAGATGAGAAGCGTGCGGTACACCATGACGCCACGGATCACCCGGTCCGCCTGAACCGCCAGATAGAGCGCCGAGCCGAGCGCGAGCAGCGCCACCGAGGTGCTGAAGACGGCAGTGACCTGAAGGGAGTTCAGATAGTGGGGGTCGGAGAAGAGCTCGGCGAAGTTCTCCAAGCCGACAAACTCGGACGAGAGCCCGAAGGCGTCCTCCTGCAAGACCGACTGCTTGAGGGCCTGTGCCGCCGGCCAGATAAAGAACACCAAGGTGATGACGATCTGCGGCGCCAGCAGCAGATAGGGAAGCAGCAGACCTTTGAAGACGACGCGCTTTTCCATCGGTCAGGGCTGGAATCGAAAGGCGAGAGGGGACTCCCACATGAGCCCCCTCACCCTAGCCCTCTCCCCTGAGGGGAGAGGGGATTTCTGCCGAGGCCCGGCAACCGCGTCCCCTCTCCCTTTGGGAGAGGGACAGGGTGAGGGCAGCTTTCGACGCTGTTCGCCCACAAGATCCTCAGCTACCGAAGGCGCCGATGCTAGTCGTTCGCCTTCTCGAACTTGCGCAGCAGCTTGTTGCCCCGATCGACCGCGTCGTCGAGGCCCTGCTGCGCCGTCTTCTGGCCGGACCAGATGGCCTCCAGCTCCTCGTTGATGATATCGCGCGCCTGCACGTAGCTGCCGAAGCGCAGACCCTTGGAGTTGGCGGTCGGCTCATTGAGGGTCATCTGCAAGAGCGCCGTCTCGGTGCCCGGGTTGGCGTCGTAGAAGCCCTGGCTCTTAGTCAGGTCGTAGGCGCCGAAGGTGATCGGCAGGTAGCCGGTGCCCTGGTGCCACTCGGCTTGGACCTCGGGTGAGGAGAGGTACTCGAAGAAGGCCTTGATGCCCTCGTAGTCCTTGGCGTCATGGCCGTCGAAGACCCACAGGGTGGCGCCGCCGATGATGGTGTTGCGCGGCGCGCCGGCGATGTCGGGCCAGTAGGGCAGCATGCCGATGCCGAAGTCGAACTGGGCGGTCTTCTTGATGCCCGCGTAGCCCGCCGAGGACTGCATGTACATAACGCACTCGCCGCTGGTGAAGAGCGCCTGGCTGTCGCCGCGCCGGCCGCCGTACTTGAAGACGCCGTCCTTCTGGGAGTCGGCGAGGGTCTGGATGTGCTTGACGTGGGCCGGGCTGTTGAAGGTGAACTCGGTCTCCAGGCCCTCGAAGCCGTTGGCCTTGGTGCCGACCGGCAAGTCGTGCCAGGCGCTGAAGTTCTCCAGCTGGACCCAGGACTGCCAGGCGGTCGTGAAGCCGCAAGGATAGCCGGCCGCTTGGGTCGCTTTGACCGCCTCGAAGACCTCGGGCCAGGTGGCCGGCGGCGTGTTGGGGTCGAGCCCGGCCTTCTGGAAGGCCTCCTTGTTGTAGTAGAGCACCGGGGTCGAGCTGTTGAAGGGCATGGAGAGCATCCGGCCGTCGGGCGTCGTGTAGTAACCGGTCACGGTGGGCAGATAAGCGGCGGCATCGAAATCGTCGCCCATGATCTCGTAGACCGGCTTGATCGCGCCCTCGGCGGCCATCATGGTCGCCGTGCCCACTTCGAAGACCTGCAGAATGTGCGGCGGCTGCTTGGAGCGGAAGGCGGCGATGCCGGCGGTCATATTCTCCGTATAGTTGCCCTTGTAGGTCGGCACCACGACGTAATCCGACTGGGACTCGTTGAAACCCTTGGCGATGTCGGCAACCCGCTCGCCGAGCGCGCCACCCATGGCGTGCCACCATTGGATCTCGGTTGCCGCCAGGGCGCTCGAGGTCGCTGCCATTGCGGCCAGCGCGGTGCCGGCGAACGCCAATCTCAGATGTCTCATGAGTGAGCCTCCCACTGCTGCTAGGATCCTGAGATGGAATGTTAGGGGGTTTGGCACGGCCGGGCAATCGGCTGCCGGCAGCTGTCACCTAAGGGTCACAGAAGCGGCTCGGAAAGTCCGTGATCAGGCCGTCGACGCCCCAGGCGACGAGGCGATCCCGGTCGGCAACCTCGTTGACCGTCCAAGGGATGACACGAAGCCCAAGCGCCTGTGCCTCTTGAAGAGTCTCTTGGGTCAGGTCCTTGTGATAGGGCGACCAGACCGCGCCGCCCGCCGCCTTGACCATCCGAGGCACCGAGCCGCCATGTTGGGATAGATCGAAGCCGGCGCTCCAGGCCGAGGGCGGGCTGACGTTGTCGAGCCAGTCCCGCTGGGCGGTGAGGTAAACGGTCGGGATCTCCGGCGCGATCTCCTGAACCTCCTGGAGCGCATCCCAGTGGAACGATTGAATCGTCGCGCGCTCGGCCGCCCCGGTCTCCTGCAGCAGGGCGGCCACGATGCGGGCGAAGGTGCGTGGATCAAGGGTATCGCCGGGATGCTCGGGGCTGGTCTTGATCTCCAGATTGAGGCCCAGGTCGCCGCTCTCGTGGATCACCTGCTCCAAGCGCGGGATGCGCTCCAGCTCGTGGGGGATCTGCTCGGGAAAGCGCTCGGCGTAGTCGCTGGACGGGTCGATGCGGCCCACGTCGTAGGTCTCCAGCTGGCGCCAGGTCAGGTCGTGGATCGGCGGCGTCTCGCCGAGCAGCCAGCGGCCCTCAGGATCTCGGGTGATCGCCGGGTCGAGCCGCCGGTCGTGGGACACCACGACGACCCCGTCGGCGGTGATGCCCAGGTCCATCTCCAGGGTGTCGACGCAGGTGATTGCGGCGTGGCGGAATCCGGTCATGCTGTTCTCCGGCCGCTCGCCCCGGGCGCCCCGATGGCCCTGCAGCTCGAACGCACAGAGGGCGAGCCACAGCAAGATGAGGATCGAATGCTTGGTCATTGCTCTAGGGAGACCATAGGATAGCCACGGCGCGAACGCCACGGCCTTCGACAAAGCGACGCGAGGCGGAGTCCAGCCCATGAGAGCCTGGGAGGAAATTCAAGAGGATCTGAAATGGGATGGGATGTGGCGCGATATCTACGTGCAGGAGATCGGCGCAGCCGAATGGCGGAAGCTCCTGCGGGCCCTGCCCCTCTGGAACTATGAGCTCGCCTATTCGGATCCCACGGGCAGCGCCGAGTTGCCTGGGGACTTTCCAGGTGCCGAAGATTGGGCTTGCCATCTGACTGTAAAGGTCGGTGCCATCACCTTGAATTGCCATTTTTTTCTAATCGAAGAGATCGAGTTTGACTTCGACCCAAGAGAGGTCAAGGTCCAGAACGACTGGCTGATTCTCTATGAGTTTCTGAAACGCTTGGGTCGCCTGCTCGACCGCCCCGTGATCGTCACTTACGAGAATACGCCCAAAGCGGTGATCGCCGAGTGGTGGCCAGGCCAGGCCTAGCCAGCCTTCAACGCCCGGATCTGGATCGCCTGCATGGGCGCTTCGATCGGGCCCTTGCCGAACGCGGCCTCGAGCGCCTGGATCAGGGCCGCGAGGGCCTGCGCCTCACTTTCTTCGCCCCGCTCGGCCAGATAGTTGGCTAGGGGCGAGCCCCGGCAGAAGGCTGCCGCCACGTCTTGGGCGCCGGGCGCCCGGCTGAGGCGCGGCTGGACGGAGAAATCGACATGGGCGAAACCGGCGGCCTGGAGCGCGCGCAGGATCGCGGTCATGTCCTGATAGCCGAAGGGCAGCTCCAAGAAGCTTGGCGGATCTTCCGGGAAAAGCGCGCCGAGCGTATCGTGGGCCAGCTGGGAGAGGCGGTTCTCCGCCAGGGAGTCCCAGACGTTGAAAAGGAAGGGCGCGCCCGGCTTCAAGATCCGCGCCGCTTCGGCGTAGCCCTTGGCCTTGTCGGGAAAGAACATCACGCCGAACTGACAGACCAGTGCGTCGAAGGCGCCATCGTCGAACGGCAGATCGGTCGCGTCGGCTTCCTGAAAGCTCAGACCCGGCGCCTCGCCCAGGCGCGCCTTGGCCTCGACGATCATGCCCGGGTTGAAGTCGGTCGCGATCACGAGCCCACCCTGCGGCAGGCGCGCCAGAAGGTGGCGGGTAACGACACCGGTGCCGCAAGCGGTCTCCAAGACCGCGCCGCCGGACTGCACTTCGAGCCGACCGGCCAGATCGGCGGCATAGTCCTCGAAGATCAGGGGCACCAGATAGCGCTGATAGTTCTCCGGGATCGAGCCTGCGAAGGTGCGGTGGGATTGCTCCATAGGCCTCAGCCTAGCGAATGAATCCCAAACTCTCCAGCTTGACCAGGATCCGGTGGGCCGCCAGCTCGGGCGAGAGCTGTTCGGTGTCGAGCACGATCTCGGCGCGCTCTGGCTCCTCGTAGGGGTCGTCGATGCCGGTCACGCCCTTGACCACGCCCGCCCTGGCCTTGGCATAGAGCCCCTTGCGGTCGCGCTTCTCGCAGACATCCAAGGAGGTCGAGACGTAGATTTCGACGAAGCCGCCGACCGCCTCGATGGTGTCGCGCACCTGGCGCCGGGTCGTGCGGTAGGGCGCGATCGGCGCGCAGATCGCGACCCCGCCGTTCTTCGTGATCTCGGCCGCCACGTAGCCGATGCGCAGAATGTTGAGGTTGCGGTGCTCCTTGGAGAAGCCGAGCTCGCTTGAGAGGTTCTTGCGCACCAGGTCGCCGTCCAAGAGCGTCACCCGGCGGTCGCCGTTCTCCAGCATCTTGACCAAGAGCGCATTGGCGATAGTCGACTTGCCGGCGCCCGAAAGGCCTGTGAAGAACACCGTGAAACCCTGCTCGTGGCGCGGCGGGTGGATCTTGCCGAGCTCCTCGAGGATCTCCGGGAAGGCGTACCACTCGGGGATCTCCAGGCCCTCGGCCAGGCGGCGGCGAAACTCCCGCTGGCTCAGGCTCTGCACCGTCATCTCGGGCGTGATCTCATCGCGCGGCAAGAACTGGGCACGATCCTCCACGTAGACCATGTCCTGGAAAGGCACCATGGTGATGTCGAGCTCTTCCTCGTGCTGCTTGAACAGCTCTTGGGCCGCGCCCGGCGCGTAGAAGGGCTCGCCCGCCATGTTCTCCCCGGCGCCGGCGTGGTTCAACCCGACAATGAAGTGGGTGCAGCCGTAGTTCTTGCGCACGATGCCCTGCCAGACGGCCTCGCGCGGACCAGCCCGGCGGCTCGCCAGGTTCAAGAGGCTGAGCGTCGTGGTCTGCTCCGGGTAATGCTTGAGGACATGCTCGTAGCAGCGCACCCGGGCGTAGTGGTCCATGTCGTCCATTTTCGCGAGACCCACGCTGGGCTGGATCAGCAGGTTCGCCTCGCACTCCCGGGCGGCCCGGAAGGTCATCGCTTGCTCGGCCCGGTGCATCGGCCGGTTGGTCTGGAACGCGACCACGCGGCGCCAGCCAAGTTTGCGAAAACGGCCGCGCAGCTCGGAAGGGGAGTCTCTCAACAGGCGAAAGTCATGATGGATCGGCGGCTCGACCCCGCGCAAACGGCCGCCCAGATAGACCGGGTGGCTGTGGTGCAGCAGCTGGTCTACTCCCGGATGGGCCTCGTCCGTAGTGCCGAAGACGGCGGCGGCCTCGGCCGCCTTGTCAGGGGTCCAGGAGTCGCTGACCTCCAGTGTCGCGATCAACACGCCTTCGGGGTCGCGCAATGCGACGGTGCGACCGACCTCGATTTCCTCGGCGAAGGCGGCGCTCACATCGAGGGTGATGGGGATCGGCCAAAGTTCACCCGAGGTAAGACGCATCTCGGCCAGCACCCGGTCGTAGTCGGCCTGACCCATGAAGCCCTCGAGCGGCGAGAAGGCGCCGTTCAGGAGCAGCTCGATATCGCTCAACTGGCGCGGTGTCAGGTCCCATGAGGCGTAGTCACGCGCCGCCAGCTTCTCCTGCTCGGCCGCCGACTCGCCCAGATAAAGCTCTTTCAGCACCCCGCCGTGGGGCTCCTTGAAGGCACCCATGTTCGTAACCCGCTCCTCTTGACGAAAAAACCGCCCGACCCGGGCAGTAGGACCCGAGGTGTATCAAAATTCGGTAAAATGGAAAGAGCGCGATGAAGGCCCGACCGGGCAGCCGTGGACTAACCCCGCCTAAGGCTCTGGCCGCCGTCGACCGGCAGCAAGGCCCCGGTGATGAAGCGCGCCTCGTCGGAGGCGAGAAAGAGGGCGGCGTTCGCCACGTCCCAGGCCGTGCCCTGCTTGCCGCCCAGCGGCACCTGACGATCCCGTTGCTCGACCAGCGCGGCGCGGGACTGACCGGTTTGGTCCATCAGCCACTCGATCGCCGTGGGGGTCGCCATCAGGCCGGGCAAAATCGCATTGACCCGAATGCCGTTGGGCGCCTGGCTCATGGCGAGGGACTCGGTCAGCGAGTTGACGCCGGACTTTGAAACCCGGTAGGCGATCTGCCCCTCGCCCGCCGTCGGATCGCACGAACTGGCTTCGACGGTGCTGTCCGAGGTGATCGAGAGCATCGAGGAGATGTTGGTGATGACCCCGGCGCGCTGGGCCTGCATCACCGGCAGAACCTGTTTCGCCATGAGCAGCATGCCGGTCAGGTTGACATCCAGGATCCGCCGCCAGGCCGCGGCGGTGATCGTGGTCGGCCCACTGTCGCCCGGGCTGACGCCCACGTTGTTGTGCAGGATATCCACGCGGCCATAAGCCGCCTTTGCGGCCTCGGCACAGCGCGCGCAATCCTCTTCCTTGGTCACGTCGCCCTGGACAGTGACCGCTTGGCCGCCCGCCGCTTCGACTTGACGACGGGTCTCCTCAGCGGCGGCCAGGTCGATATCGGCGATCACCAGCTTCGCGCCCTCTCGGGCAAAGGTCAGCGCCGTGGCCCGGCCATTGCCCATAGTCTCGCCTGGCACCTGGCCGCCACCGGCGATCAGCGCAACCTTCCCGTCCAGCCGCTTGGTCACCGGAACCTCCCTTGAGACTATGTCAGAAAGCGATAGTGCTTGAGGTCAAGCCGACGGGTGCGCCACCAGTAGCGCGGGGTGTCGGTCGACCAGTTGTTGATGATCTTACCGCCGGCGGTCTTGTACCAGCTGTTGCAATTTCCCGACCAGGCGATGCGGGCCAGCTCTCCATTGAGCTGGCGGTAGAACGCCGCCATGGCCGCTTCAGTCACTTCAAGGCCCTTGGCGCGCCGGCGACGGGTCGCCGCGATCGCCGCCAGGATGTAGCGGATCTGGCACTCGATCATGAAGATGATGGAGTTGTGCCCCAGATTCGTGTTGGGGCCGTAGAGCATAAAGAAATTTGGAAAGCCGGGCACGCTAAGGCCCAGATAAGCTTCCGCACCGCCGCTTTGAGACCAGACCTCGCCAAGCCGCTTGCCGTCCCGCCCGGTGATCGTCAGGCCCGGCATGAAGTCGTGAGACTTGAACCCGGTCGCCATGGCGATGGCCTCCACTGGATAACAAGTGCCGGAACGGGTCACGATGGCATCGTCCTCGATGCGCGCGATCGGTTCGGTCACGACCGTGACGTTGTCACGTTGCAGGGCCGAGTAGTAGTTTTCCGCAAGCAGAATCCGCTTGCAGCCCAAGGGATAGTCCGGCGTCAGCGTTTCGGCCAGCGAACGATCGGCGAACTCGCCGGAGATAGCTTGCCGGAGCTGCGCGGTTTTCCGCGTCGCCTGACGCGAGTTCAGCAAAAACTCGGGCCAGGAACGCTCCCAGGACCAGTAGATCGAGGCGCGATGCAGCCATCTCCAGGGCGGCAAGGCCCGGAACAGCGCCTTCTCCCAAGAGGCATAGGGCCGGTTTTCTTTTGGGAAGATCCAGGTGGGCGAGCGTTGAAAGACCAGCAGCTCTCGGGCCCGCTCGGCTAGGGCTGGGATCAATTGGATCGCGCTGGCGCCGCTGCCGATCACGGCGACCCGCTTGTCCTCGAAGGCGTAGCTTGGATCCCACTGGGCCGTGTGCATGACACGGCCGGAAAAGCCGTCGAGACCGGTTATCTCGGCAACTGCCGCTTGATTGAGCTGCCCGACCGCGGAGGCAACGAAGCGGGCCCGGAAGCGCGCGCCCGACGTGGAGCGCGCGCTCCACAGGCCGGTAGATTCGTCGAAGGCGAGATCCACAACCCTTTCGTTGAACCGCAAGTGTGGCGCGAGGCCGAAGCGCTCGGCCGTGCGCTTCAGGTAGTCGAGGATCTCCGCCTGGCCGGCGAAGCGGCGCGACCAGCCGGGATTGGGCGCGAAGGAGAAGCTGTAGTGGTGGGATTGGGTGTCGCAGGCGCAACCCGGATAGCGATTGTCGCGCCATGTGCCGCCAAGCTCCGCCGCCCGCTCCAAGATGACAAACGCCAGCCCGGCTTGTTTCGCTTTGATGGCCATGCCGAGCCCGGCAAAGCCGGCGCCGATAACAAGCAGGTCCAGAACCGGCGTCTGTTGGCCGTCCGTCTCCACCGGGCAGCTCTCCTCCGAAGCTCCACAATCCACCCTGCCCTAATAGTCATCCGGCAAAAGGAATGCCAGATGGAAAGTGTCGGCAACCAAGGATTGGCCGTTGAAAATGTACGTTGGACCGTTCTAAGCTTCGCCGCGCGAAAACACCACTTACCAATGCAAATAAAGCGCCATTTGTACTTACCATGCGGAGAGAGGAATCATGTTGGATTACGTTGCCTTGTTTATGCTGTTTTTCACAGGGGCGGTCTTGTTCTACGGCATCATAGCGATCCACGACATTCCCTACGAGATCGCGAAGAAGCGCAATCATCCTCACCAGGACGCCATTCATCACGCCGGCTGGGTCAGCCTCTTCACCTTGCACGTCATTTGGCCCTTCCTTTGGATCTGGGCGACGCTCTATCGCCCGGAGCGCGGCTTCGGATTCTCCGGCCAGCAGGAGCGTGACCAGCGTCTGGAGCAGGCGGTCGAAAAGCTGGAAGCGCGCCTGGCCAAGCTCGAAGGCTCCTCCGCCGAGGCGAAGGAGTAAGCCCATGGAAATGCTGCTGCTCCTGACCTACGTCGCGATCTGCGTTGTGGTCTTCAAGGTCTTCAAGATCCCCTTGAACAAATGGACCGTGCCGACCGCGGCCTTGGGCGGTGTCGCCCTGATCGGCGCGATCATGCTGGTGATGAACTACAATCACCCCTACTCCGAGGTGATGCGGGAGTACTTCGTCACCACGCCTATCGTGCCCGACGTGAGCGGCACGGTGGTCGAGGTCATGGCCGAGCCGAACCAATTGCTGAGCGAGGGCGACCCCCTGTTCCAAATTGATCCGGCGCCCTATCAGGCAGCGGTCGATTCCCTGACCGCGCGCCTGACCGTCGCCAAGGCCGATTTCGAGCGCGCCGAGAAGCTGCTTAGTAAGGGCAACGTCAGCCGCCGGGATTTCGACCAGGCCCAGGCGAACTACACCGACCTGACCGCCCAGTTGACCCAAGCGCAGTTCGATCTGGACCACACCTTGGTGCGCGCGCCGACCTCGGGCTTCGTCACCCACGAGTTTCTCCGGCCGGGCATGCGCGCCGTGGCCGCCCCCTTGCGGCCGGTGATGATCTTCGTGCACCGGGAGGACGCCACCTACACCGCCTTCTTCCGCCAGAACAGCTTGCTTCGCCTGGAAGCTGGCGAGGCCGCCGAGATCGCGTTCGACGGCATCCCCGGCGAGGTCTTCGAGGCCGAGGTGATCGGCGTGGTGCCGGCCCTCAAGGAAGGCCAGGTTCAAGCCTCGGGCGACATGATCTCCTATCAGAAATCGCCCTTCCCGGGCCGAATTCCGGTGGTTCTTAAGATCACCGATCCAGAGTTCGACCAGTACAAGGACGTGGTCCCCGGCGGCGCCTACGGCCAGGCCGCGATCTACAGCGAGCACGCCCATCACTTCGCGCTGATCCGTAAGATTTTGCTTAGAATGGCGTCCTGGCTGAACTACGCTTTTCCCCTCCACTAAGGGGGTTGCGATTGCGAACGACCGCGCTGCATGAGGACTTCGGCGTCGAGGTGCACGGCGTCGACTTGAAAGAGGCCACGCTCGAGGCGGTTTATCCGGCCTTGCGCGCCCTCTTCGAGGACCATTCCCTACTGCTGTTCCGAAACCAGGATCTTGGCGAGGCGTGCCATCGGGTGCTTGCCGAGTTGTTTGGCCCCTTGGAGGACTTAACCGGCGCGGCGCCGGGCGAGCCTCCGCCCCGGCCGATCGTCTCCAACCGGCGGCCCGACGGCAGCTTGGCGGCGGAAGGGGAGCTGCAGCTCCTGAACCTACAGTCGAACTTCATCTGGCACACGGACAGCACATTTCTCGCCACGCCCTCGATCTCCAACATCCTGACCGCCTACCGGGTGCCCTCGCGCGGCGGCGAGACCGAGTTGGTCTCGACCCGGGCCGGCTGGCGGAGGCTGCCAGCCGCCCTGAAGACGCGCGCTCGAGACAAGGTTTTCCTGCACCGCTATGCCCACTCCCGCCGCCAGGTGGACGAGACCTTGGCCGAACAGGAGATGTTCACCAAGTGGCCCGACACGCCCTGGCGGTCGACCTGGCGCAACCCGATGAACGGCTTGGAGTCGCTCTACATCGCGGCCCATGCCTATGGCGTGCGGGGCCTCTCTCAGGTGGAGGGGCAAGCGCTCTTGGACGAGCTGACCGCGGCGGTCACAGGACAGGAGGCGATCTACGCCCACAGCTGGCGGGTCGGCGATGTCCTGATCTGGGACCAGAGGGCGACCTTGCACCGAGGCCGCCCTTGGCCCTACGAGGAGGAGCGCACGCTCGCAAGCCTGGTCTCGAGCGCGCGCGAAAGCGACGGCCTGGCCAGCGTGCGACCCTAGCCCCACCGAAAAGATTTGGAGAGAGCCCGATGCCCTGGATGATCGTCAGCAACGACAGCGAGAACGGCCCGGCGATCCGCGCCGACAAAGCCGTGATGGACGCCCACTGGCAATATGAGCTCTCGATCAAGGACCGGGTCATTGCCGCCGGGAGCCTGCGCACCGACGACGGCGTGACGCCGACCGGCAGCCTCCTGATACTGGACGTCGAGACCCGCGACGAGGCCCAAGCGCTGATCGACGCCGATCCGGCGACCAAAGCCGGACTTAGAGGCGAGATCACGATACGCTATTGGAACTGGGCGATCTTAAACCGGGAGGAAGTGGCGTAGGGCCGCACCATGCCCCTGCCCTTGCGTCGCCATCCCAGCGATTCCACGTTCTTGGTGCGCGGGGATGACACGCTGCCGGTCCACGCCCGCCAGTGGTTTCAGTTTCCGGGGCGCGACGACGGAGCGCCGGAGACCTGGTGCTACAGCGACCGTCTGTCCTATGCCGCCGGCGAACGCCTGACGCTCTTTGCAGTCTCGACCGTGCCGCAGGTCGACCTCGCGGTCTATTCGGAGGGCTTAAACCCCAAGCATATGTTGGAGCGGCGGTCGCTCGACGTGGCATGGCGCGAGACCGGCGAAGCTGCGTCGGTCGAGGGCTGCGGCTGGCCGGCGATTGCCGAGCTCGACATAGGCGCCGATTGGCCCTCGGGGGCTTACCGGATCACTCTCAGCCCTTACGCGACGGAGGACGGGCGCGGCCAGGCAAGCCATCTCTTTCTGGTGCGCCCGTCTCGGCCGCCGGCCCCAGGCCGCCTGCTCTTGATCACGGCCGATTCCACCTGGAACGCCTACAACGACTGGGGCGGCTCCAATCACTACGAAGGGGTGATCGAGCCGGAGAGCACGCGCTTTTCCTCGCACCTCAGCACCCAACGGCCCTTAGCCAAGGGGCTCGTCTCCTTGCCCGCAGACGCGCCGCGCACCCTGCCCGAGGAAACTCCGCTTCCCCTCGCCCCGGTTACCTATTCCCACATGGAATGGGCCTGGCGCCACGGCTACTCGAAAAAGTACGCCTCGGCCGGATGGGCCAGCTACGAACGTCACTTCGTCCATTGGGCCGAGCGCCAAGGCTATCGGCTCGATGTCGCCAGCCAGCAAGACCTTCACTTTCGCCCTCAGGTCTTGGAGGGCTATCCCTGCGTGGCGATGGTCGGCCACGACGAGTATTGGAGCTGGCAGATGCGCGACGCGATCGACGCCTACGTCGAGCGCGGCGGCCGCGTGGCCCGCTTCGCCGGAAACTTCCTGTGGCAGATCCGCCTGGAGCAGGACGGCCAGCGCCAGGTCTGCCACAAGTACCTGGCCCGTCAGGAAGACCCGCTCTGCCACTCCAATCAAGGCCACCTCACGACCAATTGCTGGGAGGCCAGCGAGGTGGGCCGACCGGGCCACGCCACCTTCGGGCTCGACGCCAGCCAGGGCATGTACGCCGGCTGGGGCGACCTGGCCGTGCGAGGCGCGGGCGGTTTCACGCTCTATCGGGCCGAACACTGGGCCTTTAACGGGACTGGGCTAAGCTATGGCGATCTCTTGGGCGCGCGCGGCCGGGTCTTCGGCTACGAGGTCGACGGCCTGGCCCATCGGATCGAGGACGGCCTGCCTTACCCAACTCCCTCGGCGAGCCTGCCCGAGGACCTTCAGATCCTCGCGCTCGGCCTCGCACGCTTGCGCGAGGGCGGGCCGGAGCGGAGCGGCGCGCCGCTCTTCGTCGGCGACGAAGACGCGCGCTTCTTCGCAGAGCTGCGCTTTGGCAAAAGCGACGAGGCGGCTCTGGCACGGGTCGACCGGGGCTCGGGCATGATCGTCCACTTCACCAAGGGCAAGGGCGAGGTCTTCCACGCCGGGACGACCGAATGGGTCGCCGGCCTGCTGCGCGGCGACCAGGGCGTCGAGCAGGTGACGCGGAATGTGCTGGATCGGTTTCTAGGGGCTTGAGGTTGGAAGCTTTAGGCTCGCGATCACGCTCAACAACCAGAGCTGAACGAAGGAGTAGTGTCAAATCTCCCCTGCTCCGTAGATCCAGTGAGAATCACAGATACTCATTAGGGAAAGCCCCTAACTCACCCCAGCCGCGGATCCTCCGCGTCCGTGTGGTCCGTCGGCAAAGGCGTCGCGGTCAGCAGGGTGACGCCTTCGGGCGCGTTGAAGCGATGCCAGCAGCCTTGGGGGACGACCACCAGCATGCCAGCGCTAAGCGCCAGCTCGTCACTGCCATCGTCACTCAGGATGGTGAGCGTCGCGGTGCCTTTGAGGATCTGCACCAGCTCGTCGCCGCTGCCATGGCGCTCCCAAGGGCTTTGGCCCTGAAAGCTACCGGCGAAGAGGGCGCCGTCCCGAAACTCGGCGAGCCGGGCGAAGGCCGCGGCCGCCTCCTCTGGCGTGGTCTCCGGGCCTCGGTCGCGCAGGACCGGCCGGCCGGCCAGCTCGGTCTCGATGTGAATTGCCTTCGCCATGGGTCCTCCTCGGTGCTTTACCGCGTGATCCGATTGTTACGCCAACCCAACAATTTTGCCGCTTTACCGCCTGCGCCGAAAGGCCCTCAATTGGCGCGGATAAGATCGGGCAGTGACTGCGCATGGGGACCAGCAATTTCAATGGCTTGACCGACGGTCTGCGAGATCGTCTGGCCGCCGTCTTGCCGCCGATCGAGACGGCGCCTAGCCTGCCCTTCGAGGTCTATAGCGACGAAGCCGTCCTGCGCTGGGAGCAGGCCGCGATTTTCCGCCGCGCTTGGATCGGCCTCGGGCGCGCCGACCAGTGGGCCAACCCGGGCGCCTACTCCGCGCTCGAGGTTGCCGGCGTGCCGGTCATCGTGCTGCGCGACAAGCAAGGTACCTTGCGCGCCTTTGCAAACGCCTGCCGGCACAGGGGCACCTTGCTGCTCGAAGGCAGCGGCAGCGCCGCTGTCATCACCTGCCCCTTCCACCGTTGGACCTACGGCCTGGACGGGCGCCTGCGCGGCGCGCCGGATATGGACCAGGTGCCCTGCTTCGACAAGGCGGACTACGGCCTGGTGCCCTTCCGCCTGGAGACCCGCGACGGTTTCGCGTTCCTCTGCTTCGACGCGCAGGCGCCGAGTCTCGACCGTTGGCTTGGAGACTTCTCCGCGCTCCACGCGCCCTGGTCGCTCGGCGACATGGTGTCGACCTTTCACCGGGAGCTGGAAGTCGCCTGCAACTGGAAGACCTTCTTGGAGGTCTTCAGCGAGTACTACCACCTGCCCTACGTGCACGGCGGCTCGATCGAGGGCCTCTACGGCCGGCCGGACCCTGGCGACGCCACGGTGGGCAGCTATGCCAGCCAGTTCAGCACGACCGACGGCACCGGCGGCCTGCTGAAAGACCGCCAAGACCAGATCCTGCCGACCATCGCCAGCCTGGAGGGCCGCAACCGCCAGGGCGCCCGCTACAGCTGGGTCTTTCCTAACTTGGCCTTCGCCGCCGGTACCGAATCCCTCTGGGTCTACGAGGCAATGCCGCTCGCGGCGAACCGTTGCCGGGTGCGCTCGACTCTTTGCGTGCCAGCCGAAACGGCGGCCCTGCCCGACTTCGAGGCGCGCGCCCAGCACTACATCGATCGGCTGATCGCGGTGCTCGACGAGGACATCCCCATGCTGGAGCGTCAGCAGAAAGGCCTAAGCACGCCCTATGGCGGACAGGGCCGCTTCTGCACTGCGCTCGAGCCGATCGTCGCCAACTTCGCGGTGTGGTACGCGCGGCAGATGCTCGACGAGGCCTAAGGGTGTCACCGGGGCTTGTAGGCGACCACCTCGACCTCGACACGGACGTCCACGAGGAGCTCGCTGACAACGGCCGAGCGGGCCGGCGGGTCTTCGGGGAAGTACTCCCCGTAGACCTGGTTGAAACCAGGAAAGTCGGCCCGTTCGCGCAGCCAGACCATGGCCTTGATCACGTCGCCAAGCTGGCAGCCGGCTTCGGCCAAGGTCTCTTTAATGAGATCGAGTGTGACTGTCGTCTGCTCCTCGATCGAGCCGGTCGTCATGGGCTGGCCGTCTTTGAACGGCACCTGGCCGGTCAGGAAAACGTAGTCGCCGGCGCGAATCGCCTTGGACAGCGAGAGCCGCCGGCCGCCGATGATGAGAGGACCGCCGATGACCTGCTTGGCGTTTGACATGTTTCGGTTCCTTCGCTGTCCTTATCGCTGTGTTGGTTGGAAAATGCGCCAAGCGGCCCATTTTCTGATCCGGCACCGGCCCGCTCCCCCACCCGACTACGCCGTGAGCATACTGTCGTGGTTGGCCGGGTGGGGGAGCGGGCCGGTGCCGAACTCCACAAAAAAGACCAGGTATCAGATAGCACCGTACGAGATTTGGGAGAAGAGCCATGGCTGACGTGAAACGCTACCAGATGCTGATCGACGGCGAATGGGTCGATGCCGAGGGCGGCAAGACCTTCACCAGCGTCAACCCGGCCACTGGCGAGAACTGGGCCGAGATCCCCGAGGCCAGCGCCGGCGACGTGGAGCGCGCGGTCGAGGCGGCCCACCGGGCCTTTAGCGAGGGGCCGTGGGCCAAGACCACGCCGTCCGAGCGCGGCAAGTACCTGCGCAAACTGGCCGACCTCTTGGCCGAGCGCTCGGAAGAGCTGGGCCGCAGCGAGACGGTCGACACCGGCAAGATGCTGAAGGAGACACGCTGGCAGGCCAAATACATCGCCGAGTTCTTTCACTACAACGCCGGCCTGGCCGACAAGATCCACGGCGACACCATGCCGATTGACAAGCCGGATCTCTGCGTCTTCACCACGCGCGAGCCGCTCGGCGTGGTCGCGGCGATCGTGCCCTGGAACTCCCAGCTGTTTCTGGTTGCGGTCAAGCTCGGCCCGGCGCTCGCCGCCGGCAACACGGTGGTCCTCAAGGCTTCCGAGCACGCCTCGGCGCCCATGCTGGAGTTCGGCCGGTTGATCGAGGAAGCCGGCATTCCGCCCGGCGTGGTCAACATCGTGACCGGCTTCGGCGAGCCCTGCGGGCGGGTGCTGACCTCCCATCCCCTGGTCGCCCGGGTCTCCTTCACAGGCGGGCCTGAGACGGCGCGCCACATCGTGCGCAACTCGGCGGAGAACTTCGCCCAAGTCTCCCTAGAGCTGGGCGGCAAGTCGCCGGTCATGCTGTTCGAGGACGCCGATTTGGACAGCGCGGTCAACGGCATCATGGCGGGCATCTTCGGCGCCAGCGGCCAAAGCTGCGTTGCCGGCTCCAGGCTCTACCTACAAGAGGGCGTGGCCGACCAGGTGCTCGACAGCCTGGTCGGGCGCGCGAAGGAGATCCGCATCGGCGACCCCTTGGCCGAGGAGACCCAGATGGGCCCGCTCGCCACCGAGGGCCAGCTGACCCGCATCGAGCAGGAGGTCGCCAAGGCCCAGGAGCAAGGCGCCAAGCTGCTGCACGGCGGGCGGCGCCCTCAGGGCATCGAGCGCGGCTGGTTCTACGAGCCAACCATCCTGGATTGCCCGGACCAGAATATCGCCGTGGTCGACACCGAGCTCTTCGGCCCGGTCCTCAGCGTGCTGCGTTTCAAGGACGAGGACGAAGTCGTCAAGCTGGCCAACGACACCAAGTACGGTCTCGCCTGCGGCATCTTCACGAAGGACGTGGGCCGGGCGCTCAGGGTCTCCCGGGCGACCCGCGCGGGCATCGTCTGGATCAACACCTACCGGGTGGTCTCGCCGATCGCCGAGTTCGGCGGCTTCAAGGACTCAGGCTACGGGCGCGAGAGCGGCTTCCAGGCGATCTACGACTACACTCGGCCGAAAACCGTGTGGATCAACACTTCGCCGGAGCCGATCGCCAATCCCTTTGTGATGCGGTGAGTGGTTTTCGCCGGCGGCTTGGAAGGGCGACATTCAAGAGGCTGCTGCACATCGAAACGCTGACCATCTAGGTTAGGTGCTCTTGTGGGCAGCTGGTGCAGCGGATTTTCGACCTTCGGAGGGGTGCCATCCTGGGATTTCGCTCAATTCCTCAGGACCCAAGATATTTTCGTTGCGAAACCCAAAAGCAGGGTCTACTGTTCCAAAAAATTTGTTGAGCGTCCAACAATAGGATATGCAGACTCTCGAACCCATCAAAGCCAAACCGCGTCGGCGACAGGCCGATATTCGCGCGTTCCGGCGCAAGAGCCTGTTGCGCGCCGCGCTGGTCACTGTGGGTGAACTCGATCTCGAAGACGCTACGGTAGCGCGCATTTGCGCTCGCGCCGGGGCGTCGCGCGGATTGATTTCACACTACTTCAGCAGCAAGGAGGAATTGCTTGTGGCGGCGCTCCGCGGACTGTTCGACGAGGCCCAAGCGTTAAAGGAAGAAGTCGCGGCCAACGATGGGCTATCCGCAATCGAGCGCATCCAACGGATCGCCCATAGCAGTTTCGAGGCGCCGATTTACTCGTGGGAAATGGCCGCAGCCTGGCAGGCCTTCACCAACGCCAGCCGACATAATCCTGCGTTTCGTTCCGCGATCCAGGAGTCGACGCAACAAGCGGTCGCAACCGTACTCCCCTTGTTCGAGCAACTGGCAGCGACCAAAGCCCTCCGAGGCAACCCGAAAGAAAGCGCGATGGGTTTGTTCATCCTGATCGACGGCCTATGGAACAGCCTCGCCACCGGCAAGGACGAACTGCGCCCGGAACAGGCTGTAACACTGTGCGACATCTATCTCGAGGGATGCCTCGAGCCGAACCACCCCAACTGAGATATCCGCTATGCAAGCACCACCGGACTACCGCCAGATCATCAACTACGTACGCTATCCGATTGACCGTATGGACGATCCGAGGCGCCAGGCATCGGTCGACCAAGTCCGAACCGAGTTGGCCGCAGACGGTTGTGCCGTCATCCGCAATTTCTTCAGCGAAGCCGGCCTCGCCGCATTGGTCGGCGAAGCCGAGGCGCGCAAGCCGCAGACGTACTATTCGCCGAATAAGAACAACAACGTTTACCTCAACGACGGCAACCCCGAGCTACCGGCGGAGCATCCGCTTAACATCCTTATGCCCCGTACCAACGGCTTCATCACCGCTGACCTGTTCGGCGAAGAGACGGCCGCACGTCGCCTCTATTATTCGGAACCCTTGAAGCACTTTCTCGCCGATTGTCTCGGGAAGGATGAACTCCACATTTACGAAGACCCGGTTTCCAACATGATCGTTAACGTCGGCAAGCCTGGGCAACAGTTCAACTGGCATTTCGATACCAACGAATTCACCATCACGATGTTGCTACGACCAGCGCGTTCGGGTGGTATTTTCGAGTACATCCCGGCCCTCCGCACCGCCGACGACGAGTGTTACGACGAGGTCGGCCGCGTGCTTGGCGGCGATCGAAGCCGCGTGCGTCAGCTCGAGCTCAATGCGGGTGATCTGCAATTTTTCCTGGGGCGTTTTGCGTTGCACCAAGTGACCGAAAACACAGGAGATAGCGACCGACTTGTATTGATCATGTCCTTTGCCGATGCACCGGGGATGATCGGCAGCAAGGAACGTGTCAAGAATCTCTACGGCAAGGTGACCAAGGACCACGACCAGCGCCAAGTGTTCGCTGACGGCCTCGCTGACTAAGAGTTTTAAGGACGGCAAATGGCTGGCCGGTTCTGAACTGCTAAGCTCCCATTGACCGATCTCTTAAGGTCAGAGTTCCCGGTCTCCTGCGGCATCGACGAAAGTCTGCATCACACCCTGTTGCGGAACCAAGCTTTGCCACTGGTCTGACTGAGTCGAGGCGTCGCCTTGCCCTGTAGATCGCGCAACCTATCTCCACACGCCACTTGGAGCCTACGTCGATCCCACAGTGCCCAACTCCAGCCGTGCCGCCGTCTCCTCCGTCACCGTGAAGACCGCGACCTCCTCCGCGAAGCCGCGCACGGCCACAGAGCCGATCTCGCGCAGGGGCACGCCGCCTAGGCGCTCCGCCGTCGCTGCGTCCAGCAGGATCGTCGTGCCCTGCTCCTTGTTGAGCGCCTCCAGGCGCGCGGAGAGGTTGACCGTGTCGCCGTAGAGCGAATAGGCCTGGCGCCCGCCGCCGCCGACGCTGCCGGCGATCACCGGGCCCGTGGCGATGCCGGCGCGGATGGAAAGCGGCTTCTCGTTGAAGCGCTCGCGCTCCACCAAAGCGGCGATCTCGAGCGCGGCGCCGAGCGCCTTTTCGGCGTGCGCCGGATCTTCGGCCGGCAGGTTGAAGCTCGCCATGATGGCGTCGCCGATGAACTGGGTGACCACCCCATCGTGACGCGAGATGATCCCGGTCGCTCGCTCGAAGAAGGCGTTGAGCACGCCGACGATGCGCCGTGGGCCGCTCGCCGCGGTCATCTTGGTAAAGCCGGCGACATCGATGAACAGCACCGTCGCGGTGCCCTCGACCGGCTCGAGCAGGCCCCGGTCGCTGATCAGCGCATCGGCGATCGTCTTGGGCACATAGCGCCCGAATATGTCGCCCAGGGTGCGCCGCTCCTCGTCGAGCTCGAGCTGCCGCCGCACTGTGCGCCGGGCCCGCCACATGACTGCGGCGATCAGCACGGCGACCACCAGATAGGCGAAGGTCTCCTGAACCCGGCTGCCGGTGCCGACGAAGTTGGGGCTCAGGAAGATCTGGAGAAAATGCTCCGTGGTCGGCGTCGTGCCGATATCGGTCCAGTCATAGCGCAGGTCCAAGTCTCGGATCGTCCAAGCGAAGGCGCCGAGCCAGCTGACCGCGCCCACCGCGCCCGCCCAGAGCACCAGGCCCGGCGAGAAACTGAAGGCGGCGACCGCGAGAAAGAGGTAGTAGAAGGGAAAGGTGGTGTTGCGGAAGGTCATCACCTGGGGCACGTCGATCGTGTCGTAGATCGGTTGGGTCGCGACCAGCCAGGAGAGGATCGCGATGTCCAGGGTGATGAAGAGATACTTGAGCCACTGCCGGTCGTAGCGCGTACCGATTAATGAGAAGTGGATCAGACCGAGCGCGGCGAAGCCGGCGATGCTGACCGCCAGCTCGAGCGCATGGGCCGGATCCCGCAGGCGCGAGAGCACAAGAAAGACGCCGAGCAGCCCGAGCGCCACCAGGCGCCCCTTGATGGCGAAGCGCAGACCGGCCTGTTCGGCTTCCCGAAAGGTCCGCTCCAGTGTCGCCCGCTGCTCGGCCCGATCCTGCGTCACGCTGCTCCGCCCTGCTCCGAGGCTCTATATGGGAGCCTCCGGCGCCATCGCCAACGGGCCTGTCAGCCTCCTTCGAGCGCCTCAAGCGCGATCTTGGCGATGTCCTCGGCGGTCTGCCGGTCCCCGGTCAAGCGATGGACCAGGGCCAGGCTGCGCAGACTTGCCATGTAGAAGCGGGCGAGCGCGCGAAGATCCCGGCCGGGCGCCAGCTGGCCGGACGCCTGAGCGTCCAGGAAGCGTTCGTAAAAGGCGTTTTCGCTATGCGCCAGGGCGCGCCGCAAGGCGGCCGCGATCTCGCCGCCGCGCCCGGACGCTTCGCCCAGGCTGAGCGCGATCAGGCAGCCGGGCGGTGTCGACGGATCCTCCAAGGCAACGATCGCCCGGTCGAACACCGCCGCCACTGCCTGCCCCAAATCGGGCGCGTCGAGCGCCGCCAGGAGCGGTGCCTCGACCTCTTCGCAGTAGCGCACGAAGGCGCGCAAAAACATCGCCTCCTTGTTGCCGAAGGCGCCATAGAGGCTGCCGCGCATCAGCCCCGAGGCGGCGACCAGGTCGTCGATCGAGGTCGCCCCGAAACCCTCACGCCAAAAGGCCCGCATGATCTTCTCGAGCGCATCCTCCTCGTCGAACTGTCTGACCGCCACCATGATCCGCCATCGCTCCAGAGCCGTATTGTCCACGCCAGGGTAACACAGTGTTTCATTCTTGAACAGTCAGTCAATTTGACCATTTATTCAAGCATGAGGCTGGGCGTTGGGCCCACGCCGAGGCAATGAGGGAAGCAATCATGAGCGACACCACGACACAAGGCCGCATATCTGGCAAAACCGCCATAATCACCGGTGGTACCACCGGCATCGGCTTCGAGACTGCGCGGCGCTATCTGGCCGAGGGCGCTCAAGTCCTGATCACCGGCCGCGATCAAGCTCGTGTTGATCAAGCGGTTAAGGATCTCGGTGAGGGTGCCTTCGGCCTGCGCGCCGAGGTGCAGTCTCTTGACGACCTGGACGCCCTGGCGGCGGAGGCCGAGGCGCGCTTCGGACGCATCGACATTCTCTTCGCCAACGCCGGCCTCGGCGTCTTCGCGCCAATCGATCAGATCGACGAGGCGGCCTACGACAAGCAGTTCGACATCAACGTCAAGGGGGTCTTCTTCACGGTCCAGAAGCTCCTGCCCCTGATCAACGAGGGCGGCAGCATCATCCTGACCGCTTCGGCGGTCAACGAGAAAGGCGTCGCGACCGGCTCGCTCTACTTCGCCACCAAGGCGGCGGTGCGCTCCTTCGCACGCAGTCTGGCGGCGGAGCTGGGCGGCCGGTCGATCCGGGTCAACAGCCTGAGCCCGGGCATCGTGCGTACCCACTTCACCCAGAAGGTCAACGTCTCGGAGGACGACTTCGAGGGTTTCATTCAAATGGTCACCAGCCAAGCGCCGCTTGGCCGAGAGGGCACGCCGCTCGACATGGCCCATGCCGCTGTCTTCCTGGGAAGCGACGAATCTCGTTACATGACCGCGGCCGACCTGGTGGTCGACGGCGGCTGGATGAACGTCTGACCCGGGCCTGGCCGGCCGTGGAATAATTCGCCATCATGTGTAGATTATCGACAGATGCCCGGAGGCAGACATGGGCGGCACGGCCGGCGCAGCGCCCACATCGATCGGCTTTCTGCTGATCCCGCGCTTCAACATGATGGCGCTGGTCGCGACCATCGAGCCGCTTCGGGTCGCCAACTACGTCGCGACCCGGCCGCTCTACCGTTGGGACTACCTCTCACCCGACGGCGCCGAGGTCACCGCGAGCAACGGCATGGTGCAGGCGACCCAGGCGCTCGAAGCCAACAAGCCGAGTTGGGATTGGGTCTTCTTCTGCGGCAGCTGGCAGAGCGAGCACTACGACAACCCGAAGCTGTTCGCTTGGCTGCGCCGGCTCGACCGCCGGGGCGTCACCCTGGGCGCCATGGACAACGGTGCTTACGTGCTGGCCCGGGCCAAGCTTTTGGCCGGCCACCGGGCGACGGTTCATTGGCACGGCCTGGGCGCCTTCGCCGAGCAGTACCCGGCGACCGCGGCCGCCGACCAGCTCTACGTCATCGACCGCAAGCGCATGACGATCGCCGGCGGCACGGCCGGGCTCGATCTCATGCTGGCGCTGATCGAGCGCGACCACGGCCAGCAACTCGCGCTCGAGGTCGCAGATCAGATCCTGCACACGCCGCGCGACGGCGAGCGGCGCCAGCGCCAAACCCTGGGCGGCAAGCAGAAGACACTGCACCCGATTGTACGCAAGGCGGTCGAGCTGATGGAGGATAATCTGGAGGAGCCGCTTGCGGTACCGGATCTGGCGGCCCGGCTCGAGGTCTCCCAGCGCAAGCTGGAGCGGCTCTTCAAGAGCTTCATGGGCTGCTCGGTGATCGCGCTTTATCAGGCGATCCGCCTGCAAAATGCCCGAGTGCTCTTGACCAATACCAAGCTTTCGGTGCGCCAGGTTTCGGTCGCCTGCGGCTTCGCCAGCCTGTCTTACTTTTCCAAGTGCTTCGCCGCCCACTTCGGCAAGAAGCCGCGCGACTACCGGGAAGCCTGGCCCGAGCCGGACCCCGCGCCGCTGTGGCCCGGCACGCTCTTTGCCATGGTCGAGGCCAACAAGATCACCGAGACTTGAGCACCGCGACGATCGCCGCGTCCCGCGCGGCGGCGAGCGCCTCGAAGCCCTCGCCGGCCGAGGCGCGGTCGCAGCCGTCGACCATGCGGTCGCGCAGCTCTTGGGTCAGCTCGGGCGCTTCCAGGCGGGTCCAAGGCAGCTTCAGGGCCGGGCCGAAGTGGTCCAGGTTGTGGGCCATGCCGCCCTCGCCGCTGGCCACGTGAAAAGCCATGCAGGGCCCAAGCACGGCCCAACGCGGCCCCGGCCCTTGCACGATCGCCTGATCGATTTGTTCGACCGTGGCCTCGCCATTGGCGACCATGTGCAAGGCCTCGCGCCACAGGGCCTCCTGCAGGCGGGTCGCAACGAAGCCGGGCAGCTCGCGCTCCATCACCAGGGGCGACTTGCCGGTCAGCCGATAGAAGCGTGCAACCCAGTCCACGGTCTCCGGTGCGGTCTTACCGCCGCCGACAACCTCGACCAAGGGCAATAGGTAGGGCGGATTGAAGGGATGGCCGACAACGGTTCGCTCCGGCGTCGGGCAGTCCGCTTGAATGTCGCTCATGGGCAGGCCCGAGGTGCTGGACGCGATCACCACGCCCTCGGGCACCAGCACGCCGAGCTCCCGGTAGAGCGCCTGCTTGAGGGTCAGGCTTTCGGGCACGCTCTCCTGAACGAAATCGGCATGCGAGACGGCAGCGGCCAGGTCGGTCGTGCAAGTCAGCCGATCGCGCGAGGCGCCTTCGGCCAGGCCGAGCGCTTCCAGGCTGATCCAGGCGGTGTCGATCAGGGCGCGTAGGGCCGGCTCCTCGGCGGCATCGTGCAGATAGGTCGTGACGTCGTATCCGCGCGCCAAGAAGTGCGCCGACCAACCGCCGCCGATCGGCCCCGCGCCGATGTTGACGATCCGACGAACCGCCCGAGGCTCCTTTCGTGCCATGTCTTCAGCTCCTCTAGCGGCCCTTGAAGACCGGGTCGCGCTTTTCCACGAAGGCGTTGACGCCTTCCTGGGCGTCCTCCGACTTTAGCATCGCCCGGTAGGTTGGCAGATCGCCCGTGCGCATGGTGCGAAAGGCGCCTTCGACGCTTTCGGCTTCGATCGTGCGCAACACCTCCTTGACAGTCTGCAACGCAAGCGGTGCCGAGCCGGCCAGACGGTCGGCCCAGTCCCGCGCCGTCGCCATCAGCTGATCGGCCGGCACGACCCTGTTGACCAAGCCGTGATGGGCCGCCTCGGCCGCCGTCATGCGCCGGCCCAAAAGCAGCATCTCCATGGCGATGTTGTAAGGGATACGCCGGGGTAGGCGTTGCAAGGCGCCGGCGTCGGGCACGATACCGAGCGGCAGCTCAGGCAGGGCAAATTCCACATGCTCGGCGGCGACGATCAGGTCGCAGGCGAGCGCCAGCTCCAATCCGCCACCGATCGCCAGACCGTTGAGCGCCGCGATGACCGGTTTGTTGAGATCCCACATCTCCGTGATGCCGGCGAAGCCGCCCAGGCTGGCGTCCTCGCCCTCCCACCACTCGTCGAGTTGGATGTCGCCGGCATTGAGTGCTTTTAGATCCCAGCCGGCCGAGAAGATTTTCTCGCCGCCGGCGGTCAGCACCCCGACCCAGAGCTCCGGATCGTCGCGCAGGGTCGCGAAGGCTTCGCCGAGCCGGCGGCTGGTCGGCGTATCGATCGCGTTGACTTTAGGCCGGTCCAAGATGATCTCGAGCACCCGGCCGCGCCGGACGATTTGAACCGCTTGGCTCATGATGGTCCCTTCCCTGTTCTACCGGCCTATCCTTAGGTGCGGTACGGGGGCCGGACTTATCGCTTTTCGACAGGAAGCGCAGTTATTCGACATGCACCATGAGCTGTCGCATAAATTTTGTTCCTGTCGAAAATATTCGAACCACATTTCCCGTTACGCCGATCATGGCGGCAGGTGCAAGCTGACGAGGTGGCGAGATGGATTTTCAGCCGAGCGACGAGCAACGCATGTTGGTGGACTCCCTGCGCGCTTTCGTGACGCGCGAGCTCAGGCCGCACGAGGAGCTGGTCGAAAAGAACGACAGCGTGCCCGAGGAGCTTGGCCGTGAGATCGTGCGCAAGGCGCTCGAGCTGGGCTTCTTCGCGGCCAACATGCCCGAGGAAGTTGGCGGCGGCGGCCTGAGCTACACCAGTCTGGCCCTGATGGAGATGGAGTTCGGCAAAACGAGCTTCGCGCTCCAGACCTTCGTCGGACGGCCGTCGGAGATCCTCCTGGCCTGCCAGGGCGATCAGGTGGAGCGCTATTTGAAGCCTTGCGTGCGCGGCGAAAAGCACGAGCTCTTCGCGCTGACCGAGCCGGGCGCCGGCTCGGACATCCTCTCCATGACCACCCGCGCGCGCCAAGACGGCGGCGATTACGTGATCGACGGCGCCAAGCACTTCATCTCGAGCCAATGCCCGCCTGACTTCGCGATCGTATTCGCGGTCACCGGCCTCGAGCAGACCGAGCGCGGGGAGCGCAAGCGGGTTACCGCCTTCTTGGTCGACCGGGAGGCGCCCGGCTTCGATCTAAGGCGCGGCCCGCGCTGCACCAGCCATCGGGGCTACCACACCTATCAGCTCAGCTTCGACGGCTGCCGGGTGCCGGCCGGGCAGATTCTCGGTGCCGAGGGCGAGGGCCTGGAGCTGGCCAACAAGTGGCTGCACATGGGCCGGGTCTGGGTCGGCGCCGGCTGCTGCGGGCGGGCCGCGCGGCTTTTGGACCTGGCGACCGAATGGGCGGCAACGCGCAAGCAGTTCGGCCAGGCGATCGGGAAATTCCAAGGCACCGGATTCAAGCTGGCCGACATGGCGACCGAGCTGCGCGCCGCCGAGCTTTTGGTGATGAATGCCGCCTGGAAGGCCGAGCAAGGCACCATGACCACGGAGGACGCCGCCATGGCCAAGCTCTTCGCCTCGGAGATGGTCGGCCGAGCCGCCGATCACACGGTGCAGATCTATGGCGGCATGGGATTGATGGAGGAGCTGCCGGTCGAGCGCCTGTGGCGCGACTCCCGGCTTGAGCGCATCTGGGACGGCACCTCGGAGATCCAACGCCACATCATCGCCCGCTCCCTGCTGCGCCCCTTGGGCGCATGACCCGGCAAGCCAATCTGAAGCGCCTGCTGGCGCCCAAGTGCGTCGCCTTCATCGGCGGCGACGACGCGGCGATCGCGGCTGGGCAGTGCGCCAGGATGGGCTTCGCCGGGCCAATCTGGGGCGTCAATCCAAAGCGCGCGGACCTGGGCGGCCAGCCCTGCTTCGCCAGCCTCGCCGATCTGCCGGCGGTGCCCGACGCGGTGTTCCTGGCGGTGCCGCGCCAAGCCGCAATCGAGACGGTCGCCGCCTTGCGGGATCTCGGCTGCGGCGGCGTGGTCTGCTTCACCGCCGGCTTCGGCGAGCTGGGCGCGGAGGGCGCCGCGCTGGAGCGCGACCTGGTAACAGCGGCGGGTGAGATGGCCCTTGTCGGGCCCAACTGCTACGGCCTGCTGAACTTCGTCCAGGGCGCGGCGCTCTGGCCCTTCGGCTTCGGCGGCGGCCGGGTCGAACGGGGCATCGCGCTGATCACCCAGAGCGGCATGCTCGGCTCCAATCTGACGATGAACCGGCGCCAAGCCCCCCTCGCCTACGTCATCTCCGCCGGTAACCAGGCCATGCTCGGCATCGAGGACTATCTGGAGGTCCTGGCCGACGATCCCACGGTCGACGCCATCGGCCTGCACATCGAAGGCCTACGCGATGTGCAGCGCTTCTCCGAAGCAGCCTTGAAAGCAGTCCAAGCGGGCCGACCGATCGTGGTCCTGAAATCCGGCAGCTCAGAGATCGGCCGGCGTCTGACGGTCAGCCACACGGGCTCGCTTTCGGGTCGGGACGAGGTCTATCAGGCCCTGTTCGACCGATTGGGGATCATTCGGGTCAACTCCCCAGCCCAGCTTCTGGAAACCCTCAAGCTGCTCGCGATTGCCGGCGTGCCGCGGGGCCGGCGCCTGATGGGTTTCACCGCTTCGGGCGGCGACTGCACCTTTCTGGCCGATCACGCAGAGCGGCTCGGCCTCGATTTCCCCGCCCCGGCAAGCGAGGTCGCCCAACACCTGCCCGAGATCGCGACGCTCTCCAACCCCCTCGACTACACCACGGTGCTGTGGGGTCAGGGCGAGAAGTTGGCCGGGCTGTTCGACGCCGCCTTCGCCCGCGGCATCGACGGTGCGCTCTTGGTGCAGGACTATCCCCACCCGGACCTGGGCTTCGGCAAGGAGTACTACCTAGCCGACGCCAAGGCCTTCATGGCAGCTACAAAGCGCGCCGGACTGCCCGCCGCCGTGGTCAGCGGCCTGCCGGAGAACATGGACCGTGAAACCCGGCGGATGATCGCAGAAGGCCGCGTGGCGCCCTTGCAAGGGCTTTCGGAAGCGATGACCGCCTTTGCCGGCGCCGCCGCCCACGGGGCGCGCCGCGCCGAGATCGCGGACAATCCACCGGCCCCGCTCTTGACTTTGACGGCGCTGTCGGAAGCGGCGGAGGATTTCAACGAGTGCCAAGGCAAAGCCCTGCTCAAGGCGGCCGGACTCGCGGTCCCCGAGGGGCGCCTGACGAACGCGGCGGGCGCGCCGACGGCGGCTGCCAAGCTGGGCTTTCCGGTGGCGCTCAAAGGCCTAGGCATTGCTCACAAGAGCGAAGCCGGCGCCGTGCGCCTCGGTTTGACGAGCGCCCAAGAGGTCGCTGAGGCGGCGGCCCAGATGCCCGGCGAAAGTTTGCTGGTGGAGCGCATGGTTGAAGGCGCCGTCGCCGAGCTTCTGGTCAGTATCCGTCGAGAGCCGGGCTTCGGCCTGGTCCTCGTGCTGGCCAGCGGCGGCGTGCTGGTGGAGCTTGTCGGCGATGCGCGCACGCTACTCTTGCCGACCGACCGAGCAGACGTCGAGGCCGCGCTCGACTCTCTCAAGGTGTCTCGGCTGATTGCCGGTCACCGGGGTCAGCGGCCTGGCGACCGGTCAGCGATCGTCGATGCGGTGCTCAAGCTCTGCGCCTTCGCTGAAGCCAACAAGGATCGCTTGGAAGAGCTGGAGGTCAACCCGCTGATGGTTTTGCCCGACGGCGCCGTGGCGGCCGACGTGCTGCTGCGCATGACCCCGTCAGCGGATCATGCCGTAGAGTCCGGCCAGCAGTAGGATGCCGAGCGCGACCTGGCGGTAAAGGCGTTCGCTCGATTGGCGGAACAGGCGGCTGCCGATCCAGGTGGTGAGCAGAAAGACCGGCAGCAGCATTCCAGCCTGGCCAGCGACCTGCCAAGTGATCAGACCTTTTGCGATCATTAGGAGGATCAGCGTCGCCAGGGTGATCGCGAAGTAGCCGGTAAAGTTCGCCCGGTTGGTCGCGGCGGAATCCCGGCTCGACAGCAGATACATCATGACCGGCGGATTGCCGAGGCTGGTCAAGGCCATCAAGAGCCCCGAGACCGCCCCGACAGCGGCGCTCACCAGCGGCGGCTTTCGGCCCTGGTAGCGCCAACCGGTCATTAGTGCGAGCGCGGAGAGCGTCACCAAAAGCGCGACGCCGAACTGCAGGCTGGCGGTTTCCAAGGAGACCAAGAGCCAGCTGCCAAACGGCATGGCCGCGGCCGCCGCAAGGCCCATCAGGCCGATCGTGCGCCACTGTATCTTCTTGTGGACGGACGGCAGCAATTGCGCCGTGGCGATGATCTCGATCAGAATGATGATCCCGACCGTCTGGACCGGCCCGAAAATGTGCACGAAAAAGGGTGCCATCAGCATGCCCGAGCCGACCCCGGCAAAGCCTCGCATCAGACCCGCGCCGGCGGCGATGGCGAAGGCAAGCAGAAGCTCCGGGCTCATGGGCGCGCTCGATCCGTGGCAATGGTCCCTGGAAAGGCCATGGCTGACAATGACCCGCTGAGACCCCTCGCCCAAGGGCCAGTTGCGACGGAAAGACCGTGCCAGGATTGACCGTCAGTTCGAATCGAAGGTCAAGCATGGCGTGCCCGACGCCAAGCCCTGAGTCGAGCCAGGGCCGACCAAACCACCAGCAGCGCCGCGATGATCAGAGAGAGCGCTGCCGCCAAGAGCGGATCCGTGCCGAGCACGCCGAGCACGCCGATCAGGATCGAGACGCCCAAGACAACAGACAACACCGCGAGACTCCGGGGCACGCGAACCCGTCGGCTCACCAGCGCGGCCAGGCCGAGCCACAGCAAGACCGTGCCCAGCACGCTTGCCGCGAGACCCAGGCTGTTGGTCTCGGCCGAAAGGTAGCGGATCGAGAACTCGGCGGCCTCGGGCGACTGATTGGCATAGAGCTTTTCGAAGGCAAAGCGGATGCCTTGGCTCGGCACCGAGATCCGCAAGGGCTGGCCCATCTGGGCGTGATAGCCGTCGGCCACCTTGGCGATCGCCTCGCGCGGATTTACCCAGGCGCCGCGCAGGACCGGATCCATGGTGGTGTCGAGCGAGTGATAGCGCGGGCCGGCGGGCAGGTAGACCTCCCAGCGGCTTTCGGTCACCACCATGTCGGGCCGGGGCAAACGACTCGACAGGCTGCCGATGCCGTTGACGCTCTGAATCGGTGTGGCATAGACGATCTCGACCGGAAAGCCCTCGGCCGCGGTGATCATCTTGATCAGCACCTCTTCGCCCTCGGCGGCATGGGCCGGCTTCTCGGGCTTGCCGTCGACGAAGGCCGACCAGACCTCCGAACCGGGCGGCAGGGCCAGGCGCAGGAACTGGCGCCGGCTGTTGCGAACCTGAAGCCGGGCGGTGGTCACCGCGAGACCGTCGCGGGTCACCAGGGAGCGGTAGTCGGCCCGCTCGATTGCCGCGACCTGGACTTCGATCTCCTGGTGGCGAGTGATGGTGAGCGCGAGACGGATCGGCGGCCGGGCGTTGGCGTAGCGGTAGGCCAGCAGAATCGGATTGGTGGTCTTCAAGACCAGCTGTTGGGGCAGATCCTTGATCTCCAGACTGGAGAGACCCTCGACTGTTGTCGCGCGGACTTCGACCGCGGTCAGCGCCTCGACCGCGATGCGGCCGTGCTCGACCTCGGCGGCCGGCACGGAGACAGTCGGCACCGGGGTCTCGGCGGCCTCCTGTACCATGATCCGCTCATAAGCAATATCCAGGCGGAAGCGGCCTTCCATCTCCCGGGTGAACTCCAGAGCAACCACTTGACCGTTCTCGCCGTCCCTCACCTCATGGGTGCGCAGGGACGGCCCGGCGACGCTCAAGATGTTGACATCGGCCGGCGCCCTCAGCGCAAGATCCAAAAGCGTGCCCGACTTGACGTCGATCTCGACGCTCGCCACGCCCTTCATGATGACGTCGCCCAAGGAGACCAGGGTGTCGATCTGGGCATCGAAGCGGCCCTGCTTGCGTTCCGGCGCGACCGCGGCAACAACTAGGGTGGGATCTGGCTCGATGTACTTAAAGGTGTGGGCGACCGTGCGTGCGATGCGCTCGCGAATGAAGGCCGGCAGCTGGTTCTCGCCAACCTCGCTAAGCGCCTCGGCCTGCTCGGGTACCAATGTCAGATCGGCGCCCGACAGCAGCGCGACCATGCCCCGCTGGCGATGAACGTCCCGCGCGATGAGCAGGGGAACGAGAATCGTCTGACCCTCCGACGCACCGACGCCGAGCAGCTTTTCGTAAGAAATATCTAGCAAAAACTCACCGGCGATCGGCCGGTCGAGAAACAGCGTGATGGTTTTGCGGCCGGCCTCGTCGGACTCCCCGACGACCCAATCGGTCAGGCCGCCAGTCGGTGCCGTGATGCGGTTCACCTGAGCATCGGCCGGGATCTCCAAAGCGAGTTGCTGGGCCTCGCCCCGAGTGATCTCGTAGACCACGACGCCCTGGACGTGCATCACCCCTTCCTCGGCCAAAATCGTATGGTACAGGCTGGCGTTGGCGGAGAGCTGGGCGCGTAGGTCCTCGGGGATCGCCTCGCTCCAAGTAAAGCGCACCCACTCGCTCAAGGGCAGGAAGCCGGTCGCGAGGGTGGTCTCCTCGCGCCTTTCCGTCACCACGTCGGCAAGTGGGCTGACCGTGACCTCTTTGTGGCCGGGCAGGCTCAGCTCGAAGCGCGAGACGGGCACGCGAGGAATCCTGAAGGCTACGTGGGGTGGACCGCCGGCGACGGCCACCGGGACTTCGAAGGCGACCTCGACCACATGGGCGCCGCGGCCTTGGATCGGGGTCGCGAAGGCACCCTCTTGCTCGAGCACCGTGGCCGCCTCGCCATCAACCTTTATGTCGCTCAGGGTGACGCCGCCCGGCAGGACCGGCAGGGTGACCAGACCGCCGGCGAAGACCTCGACCTCGAAGCGGCCACGCCAGGCGATCGCCGCGTCGCGCAGCTCGCCACTGTAGCTGGCCCGGCTGACCGCGTAGGGCCGCGCGACCCCGGACCGCCAGGAGACAACGACCAAAGAGGTCGCGGGGAGCGAGGCGGTCACCAGAGTGCCGCCGTTCTCCTCGGTGGTCGCGAGATCGGCCGAGGGCACGACCGAAAGATCGACGCCGGCTTCCGGAAAGCGCAGGGTAAAGTCGCTGGCCGCCGCCCTGGGCAACGGCAGGGGCAGCACCTGGCCCGAAGGATAACGCTCTGCATCGACGCTGTAGATTAATCGGAGCGCGGCGGTGCCCGCCCGGTCGGTGGCCCAGGAAAGACCGTCGGGCCCCACGATGAGCTGCACCTCCTGGCCGTCGACGGTCGCTTCGCGCAAGGCGGCGCCCGACGGCAACAGGGGCACCAGAGTCCACTGGTCCTCGAAGATCTCGGCGCTGAGCGCGATCTCCACCTCGGCGCTCTTGCGGCCGTCCTGGTCGCGCACCAGGACCGAAACGTCCGCCCGGCCCAGGGCATAGTCGGCCGGCGCGCCGCGCGGCTTTGCGGCGATCTGGTTCAGCAGCTTCTCGTATTCCGCAAGCGGCAGCCGCACGTCGCCGCTCGGCGGCAGCGGCTGACGCTCGCTGGCGATGGCCGGCAAGGCGGTGAAAAGCGCGAGCAGAACGATCAGGATCCTCATGATCCAGTTCTCCAATCAGACTGTGGTTGCAATGGCGCCGAGCTAGCGGGCCGGCGGCTGTACTTTGCGAAAGGCGGCGACCTGCAAAGAGTCCGCCAAGTTTCGGCGCTGCGCCGCATCGCCCGCGATCGGCGAGGCAAGCAGCGCCAGGTAGTCGTTCAACAGAGTTTCGTCGGCGGCCAGCTCCGGATCGCTGCGCCAGGCCGGGACTGCTTCGCGCAGGCCGCGCAGCAGATCGCGCAGGGCGGTCAGGCGCTGGATCGCCTGGGGCACATCACCGACCGCAAGGGCCCGGCCGGCGGAACGGGCCTGCTCGGCGAAGGCGTGGGCGGCGAGGTTCTTGGTGACGTTCAGCTCCAAGTGACCGGGCGCGCGGGCGCCCTCGCCCAAGCTCAGGCTGGCCTGGGTGATGCCGTTGGCCAGGTTGACCACGTCCTTGTAGCGCAGGGTGACATCGGCGATCGGTCCGGGCCGATCGGCCAAGAGGTCGAGCAGGATCACATGGCTGTCACCGGCGAAGAAGTTCGGGATGACGATCTGGATCCCGGCCTCGTCCTCGCCCCGATCGGCATCGATGCCAAGGGTGCGGGCCAAGCGCTGGTCGATCGCCTGCTCGGCCTCGCGCACCCGCTCGGCCTGGGGCTCGCCCAAGCGCTCGGTGCCGATGACGTCGATCAACTTGACCCCGGGCGCGAGGCGGATGCGCAGGCGCAGAGCCCGGGCGACGGCGCGGCTGGCGGCATGGAGCTCCCGGTCGACCAGGCCCTCGGCCGCTTGGGCGGTGTCGAGCACTCGGCGGTGGCCTTGCCCGGCAGCGACCAGCCGGTCGACGTGGGAGAGATCGTCGCGCGCCGCCAAGCTGACCACGCTGGTCGCCAGTCCGCCGACCGCGTTGCGGTGGGTCATGGTCTCGATGGTTTCGATGTCGCCTGCCAGATCGCTTCCGGTGACCAGCAGCAGCAGGCTCGAGCCGAGCACGCCGTTGGGGTCATCGCCGGCCAGTAAGCTTTCCGCGGCCAGCTCCATGGCGACCGGCAGGGCGAGCGCCTCGCCCGCCACGTCGCCGGACAACATCCGCTCAAGCGCAACGCTGAGGGGGCCGTGACGGAAATCTTCCGGACGCACTAGGAGCCCGCCACCCGGCCCGGCGACGGTCAGGGAGAAACGGTCGCCGGGCTGGCGGGCGCGCTGCAGGGCGTCGATCAGGGCCCGCACCCGGGTCGCGGACTCCAGGTCGAGCAGCTCGCGCTGGTCGATCACCAGGCCGATGTTCATGTCCGGGCGGTGACCGCCCTGGCGTTCGGCGCCCTTGAGGCCGACCTGCAGGCGCAGACGGGTCGGGCCCTCGATGGCGGCCGCATCGCTGGTCAGATAAAGCGCCATGGCCGCCTCTTGGGGCCCGTCAAAGGGCTGGACGATCGGCGCGATGTCCTGCTCAAGACCGAGTTCCTGGCCAAGCGCGCCCCGGTCCCAGGCCGCCAAGCGGGCCTCGAGCAGACGCATAACCGGGTCGCCCGGGATGTAGCTGTTGGCCCAATAGCCGACCGGCTCCTGAAAGCTCAGGCCGTCCACGTCCCGGTTCCGCTCGAGGAAATCGTCCGCCAGGGAAGGCCCGGCGTAGGAACCCTTAGGTTCGGCGTGATCCAGGAGGGCGCTTGCCTCGCCCAGCTCGCTGTTCACCAGCGGCGCAGTCGGTAGGGCGGCGTCGGCTTCCTCGTCACGGGACTTGGCGCGCGGGGATTTTTCGTCAGTAAGGGTCTCCTTGGGCCTAACCGGCTCGGCTGCGAGATTCTCCAGCTGCGTCTCTAGCCCGCGCAGGGTGCCGCCAAACAGGCTTTGGCGTTCTCCGCTCCCAAGCGACTTCTGAAGGGGCGCGTCGTCGAGCCGGCGGTCGGCCTTGCCCTTGGCGCCAGCCGCCTGCGCGCCGGTGCGCGCTTCCAGCTGAGCGATGACGTCGAGCTCCCGGGCGCCCTGCTCGTTGGCCTCGCTCCGGTAGAGGCTTTCCTCGGCCTTCTTCTGAGCCAACTGGCTCACTTCGAAGCCCGCGGCGCGCTCCTCCGCTGGTGCCGGCAGCGGCTCATTCCGCTGACTCTGGAGCTGTAGGGGTGGGAATATAGCAGATCAGCTATCCGAAGCATTTACTGAAGAACGGTCAGTGAATCGACAAAATCTCTTTATGATTCTCTCAAACATTTGTTTCTTAGCTAGGCAAGCCCTACCTTTAAGAGGTCGTGATAGTGGAGAGGATTCAAATTTTACGCAGCTATATATTTTACAAGAAAGCGAAGATGAAGGACTTAGAGCATGGAGGACAGAGAAAAAGACAGATAAGTATGTTCACAGTACCATACAAAATGAAATGATGCAGGTAATGGCACTTAAGATTCTCAGAGAAATAGCCGCAAACCTCCAGGATGCCGATTTCTTTTCAATGATGGGGGACGAGGCTACAGACACTAAGAACGTTAGCGAATTGGTTATCTGTCTTCGATGGGTGGATGAAAATCTTGACGCCCATGATGAATTCATTGGCTTAAAAAACATTGATGTTACAGATGCTGAATCGATTGTTAGCGAGCTCAAAGACGTCCTCCTTCGTATGAATTTACAGCTTTCAAAGTGCCGTGGTCAGTGTTATGACGGATGTTCCACCATGTCCGGATCCAAGAGCGTGAAGAGAAACGTGCTCTGTACACGCACTGCTATCCTCACTCAATCAACCTTGCTGTTGGAGATACAATGAAGTTTTGTCCCGTTTGAAAGGAGACCGTAGATAACACATTTGAATTAACGAAACTTGTGAAGAAGTCTCCAAAGCGCGAAGCAAAGCTAAAGAGCATTCAGGGGTCAAGCGAAAGACCAGCGGTTGAGGATGATAACATCAGTGAGTTTGATGAGATACTCAAAAACCCAACTATAAAACTATTTTGCCATACAAGATGGACAGTTCGTGCGGAATGTCTGAAAAGTGTGATTGAAAACTTTGATGAGTTGCAGGAGCTTTGGGACTGGTCACTTAAAAACTGTTCTAATTCGGATATGAAAGCGAGGATCAGAGGAATAAAAGTGTATTCGAAAAAGTTTGCTTATTGTTTCGGAATACACTTAGCACACTTGATCCTTTCCCATACCGACAACCTCAACCAAACCTTGCAAGGTACGCAAATGACAGCAAACGACGCACACGCAAACGCTAAGAAATGCATTGAAACTTTGGAGCGTATACGAGACGACAAAAATGTTAAGGACTTTGATCTTTTTTGGGAAAAAGTCACAAAATTTGCAACCAAACATAAAATTGATGCACCTGTGCTTCCTCGAAAAAGAAATCCCCCTCTTAAAGCTATGTGGGGTAAGGCACCAGCAGAGCACCCTAAATCGCCTGAGGATGACTACCGTCAGAAATACAATGATGTCATCGATAACATCAAGAGTTGTCTTCAAGATCGTTTCGACCAGCCCGATTTCGAGATGTACGCTTGCCTGGAGCAACTTCTTTTAAATGCAATTAATGAAAAGCCGTTCCAAGAAGAATTTGATAAAGTCACCCAATTTTACAAGGGCGATTTTGACAACGAGATTTTGAAAGTTCAATTACGAACTCTTCCTGTCGTTTTGGAAGCCACTGAAACCATTGCCAACTTCTATGATATACGGAAAGAAATGAAAAAACTAAAGTACTCTCGAAAAGCCCTGATCAGCGAAGTCGTTAAGCTAGTCAAGCTGATAATTGTCATGCCGGCAACAAATGCCGTGAGTGAGAGGTCATTTAGCGCAATGCGACGCCTATTTACTTACCTCAGATCGAATATGGGGATGAGCAGACTGAACAACACTATGGTCCTACCCGTTCACAAAGAGCGACTCGATAAACTATCTCTGATTGACGTTGCAAATGATTTTGTTAGTGGCATCGATCATAGAGAAACTGTATTTGGAAAATTTGAGACTACGGATCTACGAAGTAATACTCGAAAGCGAGCAGTCAAGAGTGTGGGCACTCAGGTGAATTTGTAATGTCATAATATTTATTATACATACAATGCTTGTGTTTTGATGGAAGAATATTCTTTATATGCAAATCAATTTGCTTCCTATTCCTTTGGTGTCCGTATTCAAAAAATTAATATTTTAATTACAGGGACTGTGGCAGCGGGGGGACAGTATCAGCTTTGATACCCTTGAAAAAGGCCTGTTTTAGGCAATCCAGAAGGGTTAAAATCCAAAAATTTTCTCCCGTCGGCGCCAACCATGGTGGCGCCTCCTTAGTCACTAAACCGAAGCCCTCCCTTATCACGCAAAAGTTTCCCACCGTACCACCTCTTAGGAGCGTGCGGCGTCTCTGTATACGCCCAAAATGTTTGTGCTAAAGGCATAAAACATGACAAAAGAGTGCATTTTCCCGGCTTTTAGGACTTACTTTTTGAAACATTTTCTGGCCCCTTAGGCCCAATGGTGGTGGGCCTTCGGGTAAAAATAGGTGCTGGGTATGTGCGAGGCCTAAGGGTCGGTTTTTTCATCTTCCAGAGTCTCTCTAAAGGTTGTAAAAACAACCTTAGTTTC
>JBCCGG010000055.1:0-38712 GCA_039029395.1 Pseudomonadota bacterium
CCCGAGCCGGATCCGGAGCTGGAGGTCGTCGAGGAGATCGCGCCACATCCCGATCCGGAACCTGAGCCGGAGATCGCCGAGGAGATCGCGCCAGAACCCGAGCCGGAGCCGGAGCCCGAGATCGCCGAGGAGATCGCGCCAGAGCCCGAGCCGGAACCGGAGCCGGAGATCGCCGAGGAGATCGCGCCTGAACCCGAACCGGAACCGGAGCCGGAGGTCGCCGAAGAGATCGCGCCTGAACCTGAACAGGAGCCCCAGGTCGCCGAGGAGGCTGCGCCTGAGCCAGAGCCCCTGCCGGAGTTGGTGCTCGCCCCGGCGCCACCTATGCCGGCACGCAAGCCGCCGAGTAGCGCACTTGCACCGCCCGCACCCGCGGAAGCTCTGGAGGAGGCGCCGGCGATCGCCGAGGTGCCGGAGCCACCGGCCGAGGCGCCGATCGTCGCCGAGGCGCCAGAAGCACCTGATGCCGGTCCGGGCTACCGCCATCAGGGTGAGATCGGCGAGGTTTCGCCCAAGCAGTTTCTCGCCAACCTGACCGCGCTGGCCGACGAGAATTTGCAGGCCGAGCGCAATCCGGCGCTCTGGGAGGTCATCCGCGCGATCCGCAAGCAGATGCGCGAATGCTGGATGCTCGACTCCAAGAATCCGCCGAGCGCCCGCATGACGGTCGACATGAAGCTCAACTTCGACAAAAGCGGCCGCGTGCTCAAGGCCGAGATCAAGGAGATCGGCCGCATGGTCAACGACGAGCCCTACAAGACCTTCGTGCTCGATGCCCGCGCCGCGCTGATGTCCTGTAGCCCCTTCACGCTGCCGGACGACAAGTACGTCATCTGGCGCAGCTTCACCATGCGCTTCGTGCCAATCAATCGGCTCTAGGGCCGATCGAGGGCCTGCCGCGCTCGGCCGTCTTCCGTTTTGATCGACCCTTTTCGGCGTTCTTCACCGCGTCCTTAGGGATCACCACGGGAGAAACCGCCCAAACCAATACGGCCGGTTTGTCGGTGCGGTTGCGGCCATGGTGGGGAATCTGGGCATCGAAGCTGTAGCTGTCGCCGGCATAGAGCGTGATGATCTCGTCGCCCAGCTGCATCTCGAGCTCGCCCTCGATCAAGAGCCCGTGCTGCTCGCCTTTGTGCACGTGAAGCGGTTCGTCCAGCCGCTCGGCGCCGGGCTCATAGCGGGCGATTCCCATATAGAACTGGCCGCCAATGGAGCTTGATAGAAGGCGGTCGCTATAGCCGATCTCCTGGACCGTTTGATCGTAGAGCGAGTTCAAGTCGCGCCGGTTTCGCGCCCGGACGATATGTGCCCGCTCCATCGGTCCGGCGCCGGGCCGACGGGCGAAGAACCAATCGACCGACACCGCCAGCGCGGCGGCGATCGCATGGACCACATCCATCGAGGGGTTCGAGCTGCCTCTCTCAATGGCGCTGAGGTGGCTGAGAGAGACGCCGCTCTCTTGGCTCAGGTCTTTCAGGGTCATGGCCCGCGCCCGGCGCAGCTGGCGAATCTCCGAACCGAAGGTGGATGGCGTGTCGGTCAAAGGGACTACCTTCGCAAATGAGGAACCGTGCTCAACCATATCCTTCACCGGATCTCCGTCCAAAGCCAATTTGCCAAAAATGACCCTTGAGGTGTTATTGTAAATTATTAATACGTCATGAGAGGAAATTTATTGAAAAATTCTTCTCTATCTGGAACACTGGCCGCGCTGGACCGGGTATGCCAGAGTCGTGGCCGGTCCGACCCCAAGAAAAAGCGGGTGGCGCCCCGCGGCGCCCTAACAAGGGAGGACAGAATGGCGAATTCCATGCAGCTCGACAGCTTGAAGGAAATGGCTTTGCGGCGCCGCTTCTCGCGCCGGGATTTCATGAAGGCGGGCACGGCGCTCGGCCTCTCGGCGGCCGTGACGTCCGCGGCCTTCGCTCAAGCCAGGGCCGCGACGCCGCAAAAGGGCGGAACCTTGCAAGCCGCGGCCGACGGCGGCGCCACCACCGATACCTTCGACCCCTTGCAGGCCAGCGGCGTCGACCACACCACCTTGGCGGTCTTGTCTTGCTACGACACCCTAACGGAGATCGATTCCACCGGCACGCCCCAGCCGAGCCTGGCCGAGAGCTGGGAGGCCGCGGACGACGGCACCTGGGCCTTCAATATGCGCAAGGACGTCGAGTTCCACGACGGCAAGACCCTCACGGCCGACGATGTGGTTTGGTCCCTGAAGCAGCATCTCAGCGAGAACAACAAGTTCGCAGAGGGCAAGCAGATCATCGAGAATCTGGAGGTGCTCCGCGCCGACGGCCCAGAGCGCGTGGTCATGAAGCAGCGCGAGGTGAACTTCGACCTGCCCGCCCACCTCTCCTCCTTCGGTTTGATCATCGGCCAGGAAGGCACCACCGATTGGAACGCCGGCAACGGCACTGGGCCCTACAAGAAAGTTCAGTTCGAACCGGGCCAAAGCTTTCGAGGCGATAAGTTCGCGAACTTCTACCGGGACGACCAGGGCCACTTTGCCGAGGTGGAGATCCTGAACGTCTCCGACGCCACGGCCCGGGCGAGCGGGCTCATATCGGGGTCCTTGGACGTCATCGGCCAACCGGATGTCAGCACGGCCAAGCGCCTGGGCGGCATCGACGGCTTTGCGTTGCTCGAGGTGCCCGGCACCCAGCACTACACGACCGACATGCGCACGGACACCGATCCCTTCACCGACAACAACATCAGGCTTGCGGTCAAGTGGGGGATCAAGCGTCAGGAAATCGTCGACAAAGTCCTGGGTGGATTTGGCACGGTCGGAAACGACATCCCGATCAGCCGGGGCCAACAGTTCTACAACAGCGATCTGCCCGAGCGGGAGTACGATCCGGACAAGGCAAAGTTTCATCTGAAGCAAGCCGGCCTCGACAACATCGACCTAACTTTCTCGACCAGCGACGGCGCCTTCCCCGGCGCGGTCAATGTGGGCGTTCTCATGCAGGAAAGCATGCGCCCGGCAGGCATTAACGTGAATGTGAATCGGGCGCCCGCCGACGGTTACTGGTCGAACGTTTGGCTGAAAGCGCCCTGGTGCGCGGTCTATTGGAACGGCCGCCCGACGGTCGATTGGATGCTCACCTCGACCTACATCTCCTCATCGCCGTGGAACTCCACCTACTTCAACAATCCGACCTTCGACCAGCTGCTGGTCGAGGCCCGCGGCGAGGCCGACGAGACCAAGCGCCGCGCCATGTACCATGAAGCACAGCGGCTATTGTACGAGGAGGGCGGCGTGACCGTCTTGGCCTTCGCCAACATCCTGATCGCCAAGTCGAACAAGCTGGGTCACGGGCCGATCGGCGTAAGCCGGCGCATGGACGACAGCCGACTGCCTCGGCGCTGGTGGCTCGAGGCCTAGACTCAACGGGAAGACCCAAGTGGATACGTTGCTCGACAGTCGCTGCAGGGTGCGCGAGACCGAGCACCTCTGGATCGGGATGCCCGACGGCGTCCGGCTGTCAGCCAGGCTCTGGCTGCCAGACGACGACGCCGCGCACCCGGTTCCGGCACTGTTCGAGTACATCCCCTACCGCAAGGCGGACATGGTCCGCGCCCGTGACGAGCGCAACCATCCCTATTTCGCCGCTCAGGGCTATGCTTGCCTGCGGGTCGATATGCGGGGCTCGGGCGACAGCGAAGGGCATCTGCCCGACATGTACGCGCCCGAGGAGCTCGCCGATGCACGCCATGTGATCGAATGGATCGCCGCCCAGCCTTGGTGCGACGGCTCGGTCGGGATGTTCGGCACCTCGTGGGGCGGAACTGCGTCCCTGCAAGCCTCGATCGACGCGCCGAAGGCCTTGAAAGCGATCATCGCGGTCTGCGCGACCCATGACCGCTACGAGGACGACATTCACCACAAAGGCGGATTGATCCTCACCGACAGTATCGAATGGGGCGCCACGCTGCCGGCGATCCTCGCTTTGCCGCCATCCGCCCTCGCGGCAGGTCCGAGCTGGCGGGACAGGTGGCGCGAGCGACTTGAGAGCCTGACCTTTCCGTTGGAACATTGGGTGCGGGAGGAAGAGCGAAGCGCCTATTGGCAACATGGTTCGGTCAAGTTTCAGGCCGAGCGCATCTCCTGCCCAATACTCGCAGTCGGCGGTTGGTCGGACCGCTATTCAAACTCGGTGATGTCGCTTGTGGAGTGTTGCCCAAAGAAGGTTTGGGGCGTGGTGGGCCCTTGGGGACACCATTACCCGGACGTGGGGCATCCGGGTCCTTCGATCGGCTTTCAGCAAGAAGCATTGCGGTGGTGGGACCTTTGGCTCAAGAGCGAGGGCGATGCGCGCTCGGACTGGCCGCGCCTGCGGGTCTGGCTGCAAGATTTCGACCCGCCCCAAGATGTGCTCCATCGCCGCAACGGCGCTTGGATCGAAGTGGACTCGCCGGCCAACGAGGCCGCGACGCGCCTCACCCTCATGCCCGCGGGATCGACACTGAAGACCGACGGTCCCCTGCCCGCCGCACGGCAGGCCATTCCCTATGACCTCAAGGTCGGAGCCTCGGCGGGGGACACGGGCTACTTCGGCCGCTACGGCGGCCTGCCGACCGATCAGAATGGCGATGACGAGCGCTCCTTGGCGTTCGAGACGGACCCTTTGAGCGAGCCTGTCGTTCTGTTCGGGGCGGCGGAACTTGAGTTCGAACTGGCCTCGGATCAGCCGCTTGCCCAAATTGCCGTGCGTCTGGTTGACGTGGCGCCGAACGGCGCTGCCGCGCGTGTGTGTCTGGCGCTACGAAACTTGGCGCTGAGCGACGACCTATGCATCGGCGCGCCGATCCAGCCAGGACGGGCGCGGCGCTATGTGGTCAAGTTCCACACCAAGGCTCATCGTTTTGCCGCCGGTCATCGCATCAGGCTTTCCTTTTCATCGTCCTACTGGCCCATGGCCTGGCCCTCGCCGCACGCCACGAACCTGGTGGTCACGACCGGCAGCGCGACCCGTCTTCATCTGCCCATCTTGGCCGAGGCGCCGCAGCCTCTGGGGCGCCCTTTTCCTGTCCCGCTCGATCCACCGGCGGTGGCACGCTACGATCAGCTGACCGCGCCCTCTCTGTCGCGCTCGGCGGCAGTCGATGCCGACGGCAGGCTGACATCGACCTGGCACCAACCCTTTGCAAGCCAAAGATTCCACGCGACCGAGACGGCGTTCGGATACGAGACCCGCGCCCATCATTCCCTGCGCCCGGACGATTCGAACAGTGTGAAAAGCCGATTCGATCATCGCCTGCAGTGCGCCCGGCCCGATGGGGTCGCCGAGGTGACAAGCTGGGCTGAAGTCACCGCAACGCCATCGGCGTTTTTGCTGTCGGGTGGCCTTTCGGCCTCTTGGAACGGCCTAGCGGTTTCGGTCCGCCGCTGGTCGCCTAAGATCGCGCGGCGGTGCTCCTAACGTTTGAAAGCGCGGCCAGGACAATTGTTTCCAGGACAATCTAACCGTTGCTCGTGACGTTATGCGATGCGAGAACGTCGCGGGGCAATTGGAGGTATGAATGGCGGATCGCTCTACGGTGCGCATGATGACGCGCTACATGGCTTGGGCGGACGATGTGGTGCTCGCAGACGCCACGGCGCTGAGCCCCGAGGCACTTGTAGAGACGCGCGACACGCTGTTCGGAAGTATCAGCGGCACTTTCGATCACATTCTGCTGGTCGGCGAGATCTTCCGGGCCCATTTGGAAAACCGCGACCACCCGCACGCCTCCCGGCACCGGCCGGTAACCCGGCCGTTCGACCTAGTGGCCGGCGAGCTTCGCGCCATGAACCGCCACTATGTGGCCTTCGCCGACGCGCAGAGTGACGCCCAGTTAGATCAGGTGGTGAACTTCACCTACGTGGGCGGCGGCGATGGGGCGATGACCAGAGCGGAGATATTGCTCCATCTGGTCAATCACTCGACCTACCATCGGGGCTTCATCAGCGTCTTGCTCTACCCCCACGGGTTTGATCGACGCGCAAACGACCTTACCGTCTTTCTGCGCGATGCCTGGCCGGCCATTGCGCCGACGATTGATTAGCTAGGCCACCAAGCGCTCGGAGAGGCCGCTGTCGGGTGCCAGGTCGAGCATGAGGTTCATGTTCTGCACGGCAGCCCCAGAGGCGCCCTTACCCAGGTTGTCGAGCAAGTACCTCCTGGCTTGTAGGTACAACCAATCCCGGCCACAATCATCAATCGGAAAGCGCTTCACAGTCGCAACCCCCGATTTCACAGACGGAGGACGGTCGGCCATGACTCAGCAGAAAGCCAAGATGTCATTGATGTTCTTAGTAGTTCTTACTGGGCTAACGTCAGCGATCCCGGCAGCCGATGCCAAGATGGTTCAGATCTTTGACAGGTACTTTGCAGATTCATCTACGATCGTTGGAAGATTCTATAAGAATGAGAATCAACCGATCACTTTTGAAATTTCCTTCGCGACAGGTCTGGCGGGCCGAAGATTCGAAATTGTATGTCCGGGGCAAGAGTGGAGTCGGCGCAAAATCATAGTTGCGACCAGAGCCTTCGTTCGAGCAATAAACAATAGCACCACCATACGTGTTTTTGAAATCTTGTATGAAAGTGGGCTGGTCAACTGCTCGTTCAAGACATAGGCGTCCGGACTCAAATGGCAAACACCGCCACCTTTGAACCGGACGCCCCGCACACGTTGCTATCATTTTCTTTGCCGGACAAGGATTGTCCCGGCCTAAGCCACCAAGCGCTGGCTGAGCCCGCTGTCAGGCGCCAGGTCGAGCATGAGGTTCATGTTCTGCACGGCAGCCCCAGAGGCACCCTTACCCAGGTTGTCGAGCAAGGCGGTCGCGACCGCCTGACGGCGCTTGGCGTTGGCGAAGACCTGCAGACGCATGTCGTTGGTGCCGTTCAGCGCCTCGGGCGTAAGTGCGGCCGTGGCATCGCCTTCGACCAAGGGGGCAACCGACACAAAGGCTTGGCCACCATAATGGTCGGCCAGACAGTCGTGAATCTGTGCTGGGGTCACTTCGCCCGGCAAGGCCCACAGCTGGAGCGGCACCTGGACGATCATGCCCTGTGCGAAATGGCCAACGCTGGGCACGAAGATCGGCCGCTCGGCTAGGCCGCCGTGCTGGCGCATTTCCTCGACGTGCTTGTGCTCCAGGTCGAGGCCGTAGACCCGGTAGGCTGGCGCCTGGCCGCCTTGGTGACGCTCGATCAGCTTGCGCCCACCGCCCGAGTAGCCGGACACCGCGTTCACCGTGATCGGGGAGTCGGCCGGCACCAGGCCGCCGTCGACCAGGGGCCGGAGCAGGCCCGCGGCGCCGGTCGGATAGCAGCCGGGGTTGCTGACCAGGCGCGCCTCGGCGATGCGTTCGGCCTGACCGGGGGTAAGCTCCGGAAAGCCATAGGTGAAGGTCGGGTCGATCCGGTGCGCCGAGCTGGCGTCGATCACCCTCACGGCCGGGTTCTCGATCAGCGCGACCGCCTCCCGGGCGGCCGCGTCAGGCAGGCATAGGATCGCCAGATCGGCCTGATTCAAGAGCGCCGCGCGCCGGGCCGGATCCTTGCGCTCATGGTCCGCCAAATGCAGCAGCTCGACGTCGCCGCGCGCTTCCAGGCGCTGCCGGATCTGCAGCCCTGTGGTGCCCGCCTCGCCGTCGATGAAAATCTTCGCTGCCATGGTCTTCGGATCCTCGGTCCTCGTCTACTCAGCCGCTTGGTCCTGGGCCTCGGCCAGATAGGCCTCGCCCATGTGGCTATAGTGTTCCGCCAGGTAGGGTATCAGATCTTTCTCTTCTTGGGTAATGGCGCGCACGCGGCGGGCCGGGCGGCCGACCCAGAGATCGCCGGACAGCACCCGCTTGCGCGGTGCCACCAGGGCGCCGGCACCGACCATGGCGCCGCTCTCGACGACCGCCAGATCCATGACCACCGCGCCCATGCCGACGAAGGCGCCGTCCTCCAGGGTGCAGGCGTGGATCAGCGCCTGATGGCCGATCGTGACGTTCGCGCCGATATGGGTCGGCATGCCGCCACCGGTCTCTCGGTAGTCGCCCTTGGGGTCGTGATTGACGTGCACGATGGTGCCGTCCTGGATATTTGTGTTGGCGCCGACCCGGATCTTGTTGACATCGCCGCGCAGCACGCAGCCGTACCATATCGAGGCGCCCGGGCCGACCTCCACGTCGCCGATCAGGACCGCGGTCTCGGCGACGAAGGCGCTCGCATCGACCTTCGGCATGACGCCGCGAAAGGGGCGCAGAATTCCGCTCATGGCTCGGGCTCGCTCATCTTGGCATGTGACTGGCGCGGCGGGTTCTAGCACGGTCTTTGGGTCTTGAGAAAGCCTAAGAGCGCTGGCGGCGGTTGCGCGTAGTGCGATAATCCGTCACGATAAAGTTAATCCATAAGTTGATATTCCCAATCGGATGCCGGTGGCACTCCGATCCAGTCAAGGGGGAGAACGAGATGAGGATGGCAATCTCGCGTGCCGGGTGCCTGGCGTTCGTGGTCGTCCTGGCGGTCGGTCTTTCGGGCCCCGCGGCACTAGCCGAAAAGGGCAAGGGTCCGCCCTTCAAGGACCTCTTTATCTTCGGCGACAGCCTGTCGGACACGGGCAACCTCTTCGCCTTGACCAACGGCCTGCTGCCGGCAACCACCCCGCCCTACTTCGAAGGGCGCTTTTCCAACGGTCCCCTTTGGGTCCAGGCCCTGGCCGGCTTCTTGGCGATCAATGTGGATTTCGACGACAACGTGGTGCTTAACCCCCTGACCAACAACCAGGCCGTCGGCGGCGCCTTCACCGACACGCGCAACGCCAACGCGGTGTTCGACCCGGGGGTCGCCGGCACCGGCATCCTTGGGCAAGTCGCCAGCTTCGACGACGCCGGCGGCAAGCTGCGGCCACAGGACCTGGTGATCGTCTGGGGCGGCGCCAACGACTATATCTTCGAGCCCGAGTCCGACCCGGCAACAATCGTTCGCAATCTGCGCCGAGCGGTCAGGCAGCTGGCGGCGTTGGGCGGGCGATCGTTCCTGGTGCCGAACCTGCCCGACCTGGGCGACACGCCCTTCGCGCTGGAGCTCGGCCTGCAGCAGGAGCTCAACCAGCTGACCAAGGCCCACAACAAGCGGCTCGCCGTCGTTATGGCCAAGCTGGCGCGCCGGCTGCGGGTCCAGATCCTTGTGCTCGACGTCAACGACGCCTTCACCGGCCTGGACTTCCTGTTCGCCAACCTGACCGTGCCTTGCATCGTGCAGGATCCGCCCAACCCGCCCTTCGTCACTGGGATCTGCCCGCTTGAGCCCGACGGCGTGCCGGACTCGACCCGGTTCGGCGGCACGCTCTTCATGGATGTGATCCACCCGACCACCCAGGCCCACGGCCTGCTCGGCGCCTTCGCCTTCGGCGCGGTTCAGGAGGGATTCTAGCGATCCGAGTGGTGGCCAATCACCGCCCGTGCCCTAGGAACGCCACCAGCGCGTCGCGAATGGATAGGCGTCCACCGCTCCCATGACTGGGACAGCGGGACGTTTAGGCCTTGCCTACTGGCTAGTTGGCTCTATTTAGAAACAACGTCACTCTGCTTTGGATTACTGACCTGCTGCTCCTTTGGGATTCTTCAGATCACAGCGTTTCCTAGGCACTGACTGAAGTGCCGCGAATGGACGCGGCATGACCCCAACAATGATGGAGTAACAGCGATGTCGATCGGCACCGTCAAGTGGTTCAACAGCACCAAGGGTTTTGGTTTCATTCAGCCGGAAAGCGGCGGCGGGGACGTCTTCGTACACATCTCGGCCGTCGAGCGCGCCGGCCTGGGCAACCTGGCCGAGGGTCAGAAGATTTCCTACGAGCTGCAGACAGACCCCCGGCGCGGCAAGACCTCGGCTGAAAATCTGAAGGCTGTCTGAGCTGCCAAGTCCTGACTCATTCTGGGGGCACGGCCGATGTCGTGCCTCCGACCCACCCTTTGGTGGCCGCTGAGGACTGCGGTCGCAGTTCGGAGAAACGATGCCTTTCAAACCCAACTACAATCAGCAGCGCAGCGAGCGCAAGCGCTCCAAGGAGCAGAAGAAGCTAGAGAAGCTGCAGCGCCGCGAGGAAGCAGCCGCCCAGCGCAAGGCGGAGCAAGCCGAAACGCCGGGCGCTGGCAGCGGCCCTGTTGAAACCGACCGAGACTAGGAAACTTCTGGAGACCCCCAATGGCGCGCAAGAAGATCCGTGTCGACACGAAGCCTGTGCTGTTCGACGTTGTCTATGAGGACGGCACGCGCAGCTCCAATCGCAAGGTGCCGAACGCGGAGCTGATCGGCCTGGACGGCGACCAGCCGGCCCGTGCCTACATCGAGGCGCAGGACCGCAAGATCGCCGAGATGTCCGGTAGCCCACGCGGCCCGGTCAAGTCGATCGTTCGCTCGCCCCGGCAGTAACACGGTCAAGGCGGCGCGCAGGCCGCGCCCAATCCCGGCCTCGGCGCCCTATCACGTTACGCTTCTCGGAAACCTTTCGGTCGTAGCCGACCGGCAAGGTAAGGGTGTCTGAGACGCTCCGTTCCCTCGGGACGAGGCCGCCTCAGGCCTGATTCAGGAAGGACGCGAAAGCGAAGCCGTCGACCGCTCCGTCGCCGTCTCGGTCGACCTTGGCCCAGCCGTCGACGATCTCTTGGACAGTGACCTGACTGCCGAACGGCAGGAGGCCGATGATGTCGAAGTTCGTCCCCGGCCCGGCGCGCAGGCGCAGGCCAGAGCGCGCCTTCACTTCCATTGGCATGCCCTGGCCGGCACCGTCAGGTGGCACCAGATCATCGTGGGCCTCTTCTTCCTCGACCGTGAAGCTGCCGAAGTCCGGCTTTGCTGGGTTGGACTCGTCGAAGTCGACTCCTAGACCCAGCAGAGTCGTTGCGGGAAAGAACTGGTGCAAATGCCAGTCGCCAGCCGCCAAGGCATCGCGGGTGCCCCGGAAGCCGCTCGACATGGAAAGCCACGTCAGTTCGATCAGCCCGGCCGCCGTCAGGGTCTTGCCGAGGAGACCCGAGCCGTAGGCGCCAACCCGGTATTGCGGGGTGCCGCCGCCCTCGGCCGCGAGGCTTTCGCGCACCCCTTCGAAGTAAGGTTTGATCAGCGTGTCGATCTCGTCGGCGCTGGCGTCGAAGTCGACGGCAAAGTAGATGGCCGAGCCGCTCGGCTGGCCGACCTTGTCGGCCGCAAGCTCGTGCGCCCGTCGGCCGGCGCGCAGGCCGATTTGCCGTGAGAAGTCGCTGGCCCTGTTTTGGCGCTGCTGAAACACCGCGACCAGATTGAGTCCGGCCGCCGTGAGCGCCTGGGCCTCCTCGGCGGTCAGGCATTTGTCGGGAAAGGTGTTGGAGTTGCGGAAGTTGTAATAGCGAATGACGGTTTCAATACCCTCACCGCGCAGGGCGGTCGCCTTGGCGGTGGTGTTGAAGGGCGTGTCGATTATGGGGCTCCTGGCCATGTCGGGACTCCTTCGTGAATAGATGCGTCGAGGTTCGGCGAACAATGCTGCCGATGCATGGGTCAATTGGCATTGCGACTATAAGCGGGGCGCGCAAAGGATCCAACCGCCCCAGGGATTGACGATTTCAGGTCCCAGGCTTCGGCCAGGCCGGGTCCAGAAAGCGCTGCACCTCGATGCGCGTGCCGGCCGGGTCCCGGGCGAAGAAGTTGTAGATCTTAAAGCGCGGGTTCTCGGCCGGTGGCCCTTCGGTGGAAACGCCTTGAGCAACCAGATGGCGGTACCAGGCGTCCACGTCGTCCACCACGAAGGTCACGGTGATGCCGCGGGCGGGCGGCCCCTCGCCCTGACAAAGGCCCAGGAAGGCCTCGCCGGCAACCCGGAAGATCCGGCAGGCACCCTGGTCGAGCACTTCGCTCAAGCCCATGACCTCGCGGTAGAAGCGGCAGGTCGCCTCCAGGTCGGTGCAGTAAACGAAAGTGACCTGCTGGGCGAAGGGCGGTAGTTCGCTCATGTCGGCGTCCCGGCGGCCAGGCGCTCGACCTCCGCCCGGGCCCGCTCTAGGATCGCCAGCTTGACGTGGAGTCGCGCGGTTTCCCGCCGCGCCGGATCGGCCCGTTCGTGCCGCTGCAAATGCGGGTCGGCGAGGAGCGCCAGCAGGGCTTTCGCGTGCGCGGACAAGCAGGCCTCGGGCAGCCGCATAAAGTCGATCCGCTTGTCCGGCGCGACCGCCGCGCTTCGCTGTTTGGACAGCCCATCCGGCGGATCGGGCCAATCGACGAAGCCGACCTTGGCCATGTTGTGCTTGGAGGCTTCGTTGGCGTCGACCACGGTGGAGTAGTAGTCCCGGTAGCCGGGCTCCAGCAGGTGCTCGTGCAGGGAGCGGGCGTAGTGGGTCACCCTCTGCAGACCGAAGCCGTTTAGTGTGATGCGGGTTGCGCCGGCTTCCCGGTAGATGCCGCCGGGGCCGTGGCGAAAGGTGCCGGCGACGCCGACGATTGCGCCGGCCCGCTCGATGATCACGAAGTGGTGGGCCTCGATGCGCTCCAGCAGAAGGTGGTCGCCGCGGGTCTTGTTGTAGTCCGAGTGGTTGTCGAGAAAGAAGCGTTTGACCGCGGCGAAGTCCCGTTCCGTGGAATCTCGGAGCGTGACCTCCAACAGGCTCACCGGAGGCCCTCCAGTCGATAGCGCACAATCCGGTGGTTGCGGGTGTCGGCGACCCACAGGCGGTCGCCCCGGGTCTCGGCGCCTTCGGGGTAGTTGAAGAGATCCGGCCCCTCGCCCGCCCGGCCCTGGCCGATCACCAGCACCAGGCGCTCGGCGGGATCGAGGATCTTGATCACGTGATTGTATTCGTCGGCGATAAACAGCCAGCCCTCGGGGTCGAGATCGAAGTATTTTGGCTCGTTCAGATCCAGGTCCGCGCCAAGATCCCGCCGAAAGGCAAGATCGGGCCCCAGCAAGCGGATCCGGTTGCTGCCCGGATCGGCCAGGTAGACCGTGCCGTCGACCGCCAGGGCGATGTCGTGGGGCCGCTGGAGGTCCAGTCCCCCGTCGCCTTGGGCGACCGCCTGGTCGCCTTGAAAGACGACCACGTCATCGCCCCTGGCGTTGGCCACGTAGATCCGCCCATCGGGCCCTTGGGCCACGCCTTCGGGGGCGGAGAGGCCGTCGCTCAAGGAAGCGACCAAGTTTCCTTGCGGCCCATCGACCGCGTAGATCGCGACCCTGTCGTTGCCCGTGTCGGCGACCAGCAGGCGGCCGTCCCGGTCGAAGGCGACGTCATGGGGCGCGTCCAGCTGGTCGTCCCCAAAGCTGCCGAGCAGCGCAAGGCTGTCGGGGTCGAGTACGGCAACGCGGTCGTGGCCCAGGTCGGAGACGTAAAGAAAGCGGCCGTCGGGCGACAGCACGATGTCGTGGGGCCGGGAGAAGGCGGCCTCCGAGGCCGCCTCGAAAGTGGCGCGCGGCTCGGCCTGCGCGGGGCCGGACACGAAAAGCGCGGCCCCGCTCGCCAAGAGCAAGAGGCCGCGCCTCACGGTTTGGTTTGGTCCGGCACCGGCCCGCTCCCCCACCCGGCCACCCATCAAGCATACGTCCGTGGGCGGCCGGGAGGGGGAGCGGGCCGGTGCCGCCATTCTCGAAAAATCTCGCTTACCGCTTGGAGAACTGGAACCTGCGGCGGGCCTTGTGGCGGCCGTACTTCTTGCGCTCCACGACCCGGGAGTCGCGGGTCAGGAAGCCGCCTTGCTTCAGGACTGGGCGCAGGCCCGGCTCGGCCAGGGTCAGCGCCTTGGAGATGCCGTGGCGCACCGCACCGGCCTGGCCGGACAGACCGCCGCCCTTGACCGTGCAGACCACATCATACTGGTTGTCCCGATGGGCCACGCTGAAAGGCTGGTTGATCACCATGCGCAGCACCGGGCGCGCGAAGTAGTTGACGAACTCCCGGCCGTTGACCGTGATGTTGCCCGAGCCCGGCTTGATCCAAACGCGGGCGACCGCGTCCTTGCGCTTGCCGGTGGCATAGGCGCGGCCCTGGGCGTCGACCTGGGGCTCTTGGCTGGCCGGCTCCGGCTCGATGCCGGTCGCGGCGCCGAGATCGCCCAAATCAGTGAGGGTCTGCGTTTCCTCGACCATGGTCTCAGGCGCTCCTTGCAGTCTTCAGTGTGTTCTTCGGGTTCATGGCGGCGATGTCGAGCACCTCGGGCTGCTGGGCCTCGTGCTTGTGCTCGGCCCCGGCGTAGACCCGCAGGTTTCTCATCTGCTGGCGCCCCAGGGGGCCGCGCGAGATCATGCGCTCGACCGCCTTGATTACGACCCGCTCGGGAAAGCGGCCCTCGAGGATCTGGCCGGCCGTGCGCTCCTTGATGCCGCCGGCATAGCCGGTATGCCAGTAGTAGGTCTTATCAGCGCGCTTCTTGCCGGTCATGGCGATCTTGGCGGCGTTGATCACGATCACGTTGTCGCCGCAGTCCAGGTGCGGGGTGAAGGTGGTCTTGTGCTTGCCGCGCAGGATCTTGGCGACCTGGCTGGCCAGGCGGCCGAGCACCAGGCCCTCGGCATCGACCAGATACCACTTCTTCTCGATCTCGCCCGCCTTGGCGGAGTAAGTCTTCATAAGCTTAGGCCCATGTTCTAGAAAAGGCGTCTCGCGGCGGGCACGCAAAGCCCTCGCGAAGCGGGGCGGTTCTAGGCCAAGCCCTCCGCCCTGTCAACAGGCAAAAAGCGTTATGGGGCGGGAATTTAGCAATGTGGTAAAATGATACCGAATTATGCTGCGGACGACTTCGCGGCCTCGTACTCCCTATGCAGTGTGGCCTCGATCCGGCTGCGCAGCGCCGTTTCCAGAACCAACAGGGATTGCCCCTTTTCGGTTGAGCGCTGTCTGTAGGCCTCGCCCAAGTGGTGGGCGCTATACTCGCCATCCCGGCTGACCACCAGGACGAAGGGCAGGTGCTCGCGCAGGTTCGAGATGCCAAAGCGCTTCAGCATCGCCCCTTCCGCCGTCTCCGCGAAAGTCGCCCAGCGCGAGGCGCGCCGGTGGGGCATAATGTCCTTCCGCCAGTCCCGGGCGAGGACGTTGTCCAGGAAGGGATGGAGCACGCCATCGCCGCCGAGGAAATGACTGAGTTGGTGAGGCTCGGAGAAGACCAGGTAGATGAGGATATCCCGGTCGCCGAGCTCTTCCCGAAACAACCCTGCCAGCTTGCGGTCGGACACCCGATAGCGGACAAACCGCCAAAGGTGCCAGGGGCTTTTGAGGACGAAGGCCAGGATCTTGAAAGGCGCGCGGATTGAAACCGAGAGAAACACGGCAAGCCAATAGATCGCTCTATCCGCCGGTGAAAATTCCTCCGGCGCCGTGCCGGCAATCAGCACTTGTGCATAGAGCCGGTAGCCGTCGACAACTAAGGGCAGGGCAAAGAACAGTCCCGCCAACCAGTAGTAGCCCCCGGCCGTCAGGCTTAACACGATCACAGCGTAGATTGACCTCTTGAACCAGATTTCCTTCGCGGAGTCGATGAGAGGAATTGGCCGGGAACCGCTGTAGAGCTTTGAGAACCAAGGCAGTTCAGAAAGCGCGAACCCCATCACAGCCGCGAAGAAGACCGCAATGCACCAGAGGCCTCCCTCCAACAGGGCCTGAAGCCAGGGCGGCGAAACCCCGACGGCGGTCACAAATGCGATCGCCGCAACTCCGGCCCAAAACCAGTAGGGCCAAAGCTCCGGCTCTCTTCTCTTGTGCGCCGGCCCGCCCGGCGGCATCTTGGTCGTCGAGTCTACCACCCAGTACATGTGGCATCGTTAACCACTTATCCCAAGAATAGAGAACTGGACCTATGGCACGCCTTGCGGGCAAAACGGTCTTGATCACCGGGGCGGCCGGCGCGATCGGGCGCGAGATGGTGGCGCTTTTCGCGGCCGAGGGCGCCAGGGTGGCGGCCAGCGACCTAAGCGCGCCCGATCTGGACGGCGCGGCGCTCGCCCTGGCCCAGGACGTCACCCGGGAGGGCGAGTGGGAGCGCGCCCTTGCGGCGGTCGCGGCCGAGCTGGGCCCGCTCGACGTGCTGGTCAACAACGCAGGCCACCTCATCGCCAAGGACTTGGAGGAGACCACGCTGGAGGAGTGGCGCCAGATGCTCGCGGTCAATCTGGACTCGGTCTTCCTGGGCACCCGCGCGGCGGTCAAGGCCATGAAGGGGCGTGGCGGGGCGATCGTCAACCTCTCCTCGGTGGCCGGGATTGTCGCCGCGCCGCCGCTGGCCGCCTACGGCGCCGCCAAGGGCGGCGTCCGCCAGTTCACCAAGGCCGCCGCCATCCACTGCGCCAAGAAGGGCTACGGCATCCGGGTCAACTCGCTCCACCCGGGCTTCGTCGACAGCCCAATGGTCGATTCCATTGCCGAGGCGCTGGGCGAACCCGACGCGCTCAAGGCCAAGCTGGCCCGCCGTCAGCCTCTGGGCCGTTTTGCAAACCCGAAAGAGATCGCCCAGGCCGCCCTCTACCTGGCCAGCGACGAGGCGGCCTATACGACCGGCGCCGAGCTGTTGGTCGACGGCGGCTTCACCGCGGAGTAAGCGGTGGCCATTGCAATTCTACGTGCCCTGCCCTAGTCAGGGGCCAGCGCCACCCCTAACCGAGGACTCGCAGCTATGAGCGACATGAAGCCCGATCTCGACCACCTGCGCCAAGAGATGGCCAAGGCCATCAAGGAACACAGCAAGTGGTTCGTGGGCGCAGGCATCGTCTTCATCGGGCTCGGCGTGGCGGCGATCCTGTTGCCCCAGCTCTTCACAATTGTGGCCGAGCAGTTCATCGGCTGGCTGTTCCTGATCGGCGGCATTTTCCTGGCGCTGAAATCCTTCCAGGCCAAGGGCGTGCCAGCGGCGCTAGGCTCCATTGTGCGCGCCGTGTTGTCGATCGCGGTCGGCGTCCTCTTGGTCGCCTTCCCGACCCAAGGGGTGTTCTCCCTGACACTGCTGCTGATCGCCTTCTTTGCCGCCGAAGGCATCGTGCGAATCTACATGGCCTTCAAGCTCAGGCCACTCAACAACTGGTTCTGGGTGCTGCTTAACGGCGCAATCAACATCGTGCTCGCATTTCTTGTCTGGTCCGGTCTGCCGGGCACGGCGGCCTGGGTGCTCGGCCTGCTTGTCGGCATCGACATGCTGTTCTTCGGGCTCTCCATGATCATGCTGGCCAAGGGCGCCGGCAAGATCGACGGCGGGGACTAGGCTTTCGCCTTAGACCCGATCAGGCGGGATCGAGTAGGTCGCCGTGACGTGGGCGACCGGACCCTTGTCGCGCTCGGCTTCCGAGTAGATCGAGACCTCGCCGTAGGCCAGCCGTTTGCCGACCTTGATCATGCGCGCCTCGCCGACCACGTCGCCCGGCTTGGGGCGGCGCAGGAAGTTGCAGGTCAGGTTGGTGGTGACCGCCAGCTCGACCCGGCCGATCTCGCTCAGGACCGCGACATAGACCGCGACGTCGGCCAACCCCATGAGCAGGGGCCCGGCCATGGTTCCGCCTGGCCGCAGATGAGACGGCGAATAGGGCAGCCGCACCCGGCAGGTGCCTTCGCCGATCGCCTCGACCTGGAAACCCATGTCGACCGCCCAGGGCAGCTCGCCCGCCATGATCTCCCGCATCTCGGCCACGGTGATCCGCGCCATCGCCCTCGCCTCCCCTTGCCGCAGGTAGGTTTGGTCTTTACGGCACGGCGCGCGGGAAATCAAACCGGCGACCGGCGCTTCGCTTTATCCTTGAATTGACCGCCTCGAAAGGCTCAGAGTCCCCTCTTCCAGCCCCTGGCACGACCGACGAGTAGCCCGATGACCGCGACCAGCGCCCAAACCGCCAGCCCCGAGCCCCTTCTCCTGCGCGACGCCCAGGACGGGATCGTTACTCTGACCCTGAACCGCCCGGCCCAATACAACGCCCTCTCGGTGGCCCTCATGGCGGCCCTGCAGGAGCAGCTTGACCAGATCGGCGCTGACCCGGAGGTGCGCGTGGTGATCATCGAAGGCGCCGGCCGAGGCTTTTGCGCCGGCCACGACCTGGCCGAGCTGCGCGGGGCCGGCGGCGGCCGCTCCTTCTTCGAGGCCCTGTTCCAACAGTGCAGCGCATTGATGATCTCGCTGACCCGTTTGCCTCAGCCGGTCATCGCCAAGGTCCACGGGGTCGCCACCGCGGCCGGTTGCCAGCTGGTCGCGACCTGCGATCTGGCGGTCGCGGCCGAGAGCGCGCGCTTCGGCACGCCGGGGGTCAACATCGGCCTCTTCTGCTCGACCCCCATGGTCGCGCTCAGCCGGGCGGTGCCGCGCAAGACCGCGCTTCGTATGCTGATGACGGGAGACCTGCTCTCGGCCCAGGAAGCGATTGGCCACGGCCTGGTTAGCCACGTGGTCGCCGAGGACGAGCTCGACCAGGCGACCGAGGACCTCGCCCGCAAGGTCGCCGATAAATCGCCGCTTACCCTCAAGATCGGCAAGGAAGCCTTCTACCGCCAGATCGAGCTCGACCTGGAGGCGGCCTATGGCTACACCGCCGAGGTCATGACCACGAACATGCTGGCGCGCGACGCCGAGGAAGGCATCGACGCCTTCTTGGAGAAGCGCCGGCCGCGCTGGCAAGGACGCTAAGACGAAGCCATGTACGAGCCCCTGCCCCACGACACCTACAGGGACGACTTTCTGCGCGGCCTCTTGGCCGGTGTGCGCACCATCGCCATGGTCGGCGCCAGCCCCCATTGGAATCGGCCCAGCTACTTCGCCATGAAGTACCTGCAGGAAAAGGGCTACACGGTACGGCCGGTCAATCCGCGGGCGGCCGGCACGGAGATCCTGGGCGAGACGGTCTACGCCTCGCTGGAGGAGATCCCCGGGCCGATCGACATGGTCGACATCTTCCGCCGCTCGGAGGATGTGGGTCCGATCGTCGAGCAATCCCTGGCCTTGGCCGAAGAGAAGCACATCAAGGTGATCTGGATGCAGCTCGGCGTGCGCAACGACGAAGCCGAGGCCATGGCGAAAGCCGGCGGCCTAGAGGTCGTGATGGACCGCTGCGCCAAGATCGAGTTCGGCCGGCTCAACACCGAGCTTTCTTGGGGCGGCTTCAATTCCCGGATCATCTCCAGCCGGCGGCGCAAGGTGAGGGTTGCATGAGCGACGCAGACGACAAGGACTTCGAATACGGCTTCGAGACCCGGATGATCCATGCCGGCGCCCAGCCGGAGCCGATCACCGGCGCGCGCCAGACGCCGATCTTCCAGAACACCGGCTACGTGTTCTACGATTCCGACCACGCCGCCTCGCTCTTCAACCTGCAGACCTTCGGCTTCGTCTATTCGCGCCTGACCAATCCGACGGTGGCCGTGCTCGAGGAGCGCCTGGCCAATCTGGAGGGCGGCCGGGGCGCGACCTGCTGCGCCTCGGGCCATGCGGCGCAAGTGCTGGCGCTCTTCCCCCTGCTCGATCCGGGCGACACCTTCATTGCGTCGAACCGGCTCTACGGCGGCTCGATCACCCAGTTCGGCAAAACCTTCAAGAAGTTCGGCTGGGAGGTCAACTTTGTCGACGTCGACGATCCTGAGAACGTGCGCCGGGCCCTCACCCCCAACTGCAAGGCGATCTTCACCGAGAGCCTGGCAAATCCCGGCGGCGTGGTGAGCGACATCGAGGCGCTGGCCGAGATCGCCCGGGCAGCCGGCGTGCCCCTGGTGGTCGACAACACGCTGGCCACCCCCTACCTCTGCCGGCCCATGGAGTATGGCGCCGACCTGGTGGTCCACTCGACCACCAAGTTCCTGACCGGCAACGGCACGGTGATGGGCGGCTGCGTGATCGATAGCGGTAGGTTCGACTGGATGGCCTCCGACAAGTTTGGGGGTCTCAGCCAGCCCGAGCCGGCCTACCACGGCCTCACCTTCGCGGAATCCTTTGGCGACATGGCCTACACGACCCACGCCCACGCCGTGGGCCTGCGGGACCTTGGCGCAACGATGGCGCCGATGAACGCCTTTTTGACCTTGCTGGGCCTAGAGACTCTCTCCTTGCGCATGGAGCGCCACTGCACCAACGGGCTCGCCGTGGCGCGCTTCTTGGAGTCCCATCCGGCGGTCGAGTGGGTGTCCTACGCCGGGCTCGAGGAGAACCCCTATCACGCGCTGGCACAGAAGTATTTGGGCGGGCGCGGCGGCGCGCTCTTCACCTTCGGCATTCGCGGCGGTTACGAGGCCGGCATGACCGTAGTGGAAAGCTGCAATCTTCTGAGCCATTTGGCCAACATTGGCGACTCCCGCTCCCTGATCCTGCACCCGGCTTCAACCACCCACCGCCAGTTGACCGAGGAGCAGCGCCTGGCCGCCGGCGCCGGGCCCGAGGTGGTGCGCCTGTCGATCGGCATCGAAACGGTCGAGGACATCATCGCGGACTTGGACCAGGCGCTGGGCAAGGCCATGGCGAAGGGCGCCAAGGCGGCGGAGTGAGCGGTGCCGGCGCCACGCCGCTTTCGCGGGTTGCGGCTGACCTTCATCGGCCTGTTCGTACCGTTCTTCCTGCTGCTGCTCGCGATCACCTTCCTGATCCCCCTGCTGATGACCGAGCCTTTCCCGATTCACGATGGCACGGTCAGCACCACGACCTACGACCTCTGGTTCCTGGCCGCCGCGGCGGTCTCCTTCGTGGCCGCCATTCTCGGCGCCTGGTGGGCGGCCTTGTGGATCTGGCGCAAGAGGCTGGCGCTCGACGAGGTCAAAACACACTTTGCCTGGTCGGCGGACGCCAGGAGCGGGCGGCTGTTTCATCGGGTCGGGAAGCTGAGCTTGCCGGTGATGGCTTGGATCTTGAGCCGGGTCTACGGCCAAGTGGTGCGCTTCGAGGAGAGCGCCGAATGACATGTCGAATGTAGTCGGCAGAAGCGTCTTGCCTTGAATCAGCGATCCTTCAACAGCTTTCTAGCGCCCGGCGAGAAGATCCTCTTCGACAGCCACCCGATTGCGAAACCGGGCCAATGGATGCCGTGGGGCCTGGTCGCGATTGGGGTTTTCGCCATCGTGATCGCGGTGAAAGAGGCGATCGAAGGCCGCGCCACCTTCGCCCCCTTCGCGTTGGCCTTTGCCGCCGCCGGCTGGCCGCTCTATTTCCTCTCCCGCACACGGGTCATCCTCACGGACCGCGCGCTGATCCACATAGCCGGCGGCCTCGCCAAGGTCCGCCGGCTGCCGCTTGAGGACACAATCTCGATTGCCATGAAGGGCACCCGCGGTCGGCGCGGCTTCCTGGTCGAGATGACAAAGGGCCGGTGGCTGAGGCTCGCCGAGTTCCCCGCCCCCGAGGCCTTCTGGCAAGCGCTGCCAAACGACAAGAAAGCACCCGTCAGTCCGCAAGCCGCCAAGCGTTGGGACCGGCTCAATTGGACGATCACCGCGCTTTGGCTGCCCTTGCTTCTGCCCTTTCTTGGCATCTTCTCTTGGACCTTGATGCTTTATGGTGAGCACGCGCCGATCGAGGCCCGTACTGTCGGCACGGGCCTGTTCCTTTTCGTCACGTTCTTTGGCTTGGCCGTGTCCGTCTTGGCGTCTTGGTTTGTCGCGCTCTGGATCACTCTCTGGCTCTGGCGCAAGGCCATCTCGCCACGCGAGGCAACGACCCTGTTCCTATGGGACATCGACCCAGATCGTAAATCGCTGTCCAGCCGCTTGAACGGCGCGCTTCTACCTTTCGGGCTGCGGATCCTGCGCCGGGTCTATGGCCAGCAGGTCAAACTCGATATCGGGCGCTAGCCTCTCCGCCCCCTTACCCCTTCCTTAACCCCTTCCCGCCAAGCTGGCGCTTGCGGCGGATTTGCGCTAGCAAGGCTGCCCTTGTCCTTCGGTTGAGACTCCATGGCCCAGTTGATCCATCCCGTCATCCTTTCCGGCGGCAGCGGCACCCGCTTGTGGCCGCTCTCTCGCAAGCTCTATCCCAAGCAGCTGCTGCCGCTGACCGGCGAGCAGAGCCTGCTGCAGGAGACCTTGGCCCGGGTCGCCGATCCCGCGCGCTTCGCCGCGCCGCTGCTGCTGTGCAACGAAGACCACCGCTTCCTGATCGCCGAGCAGGCACGGGCTATCGAGATCGCGCCCCAGGACATCGTGCTCGAGCCGCTCGCCCGCAACACCGCGCCGGCCGCCGCCGCCGCGGCGCTCATCCTGGCCGAAGAGGCGCCCGAGAGCCTCATGCTGCTGCTGCCGTCCGACCACTACATCGCCGACCGGGAGGGCTTTTTGGCCGCCGCCGACCAGGCCGCCGCCGCCGCCGCCGAGGGCTGGCTGGTGACCTTCGGCATAACTCCGGACGCGCCGGAGACTGGCTATGGCTACATTCGCCGGGCCGAGGCGCTGGACGAGCTGGACGGCTGCTGCCGGGTCGCGCGCTTCGTCGAGAAGCCGGACCGCATCACGGCCCAGCGCTATCTGGCCAACGGCGCCTACGACTGGAACAGCGGCATGTTCCTGTTCCAGGCCAAGCGCCTGATCGAGGAGCTCGAGCGCTTCCAGCCGGAAATCGTCGCGGCCTGCCGCAACGCCCTGAAGAACGCCAAGCGAGACCTGGACTTCCTGCGCCTGGAGGAGGCCGGCTTCGCCGCCTCGCCCTCGATCTCGATCGACTACGCGGTCATGGAAAAGACCGATCGGGCTGCCGTGGTGCCGGTCGACATCGGCTGGACCGACGTGGGCTCCTGGGACGCCCTGTGGCGGGTCGAAGGGGTCGACGGGGCCGACAACAAGATCCACGGCGACGTGGTCGCGCTCGACGTGGAAGGCAGCTACCTGCACTCCGAAACCCGCCTGGTCGCCGCCCTGGGCTTGCGCGATCTGGTGGTGGTCGAGACCAGCGACGCGGTCCTGGTCTGCCCGCGCGACCGGGCCCAGGACATCCGCCTGCTGGTCGAGCACATGCAGCTGGCCAAGCGCGAGGAGCCCCTGGTGCACCGCCGGGTGTTCCGGCCTTGGGGCTCCTACCAGGCGATCGACAATGGCGAGGGCTTCCAGGCCAAACGCCTGATCATCAACCCGGGCGCCTCGATCTCCCTGCAGCGCCACCAGCACCGGGCCGAGCACTGGGTGGTGGTTCAGGGCATCGCCGAGGTGACCCGCGACGAAGAGGTCTTCACGCTCGAGACCAACCAGTCGACCTTCATCCCCCTGGGCGCCGTCCACCGCTTGAAGAATCCGGGCGAGTCGCCTCTGCATATCGTCGAGGTGCAGTCCGGCGACTACCTGGGTGAGGACGACATCGAGCGCTTCGAGGACATCTACGGGCGCGAGTAAGGCGCAGGTGGAGCGCCACGATGGCGCTCCCTATATCTCAGCCATGCGCCGAGAGATCCAGATCTCCACCGCCGCCGCCCAGCTGCGCGATTTGGGCGTGGCGCCGGGCGACATTCTTCTGGTGCACGCCTCCTTTCGCGCCCTGCGGCCGGTCGCGCGCGGGCCGCTTGGGGTGATCGAGGCCCTGGGCCAGGCGCTTGGGCCAAGCGGCACACTGGTCATGCCGTCCTGGACCGGCGACGACGACACGCCCTTCGACCCGGCGACCAGCCCGGCAGCAGAAGATCTGGGCGCCTTAGCCTCGGTCTTTTGGCGCTTGCCCGGGGTGCTGAGAAGCCGCCACGCCTTTGCCTTCGCGGCGCGCGGTCCCGCGGCGGCGGAGATTCTGGCCGACCCCCTGCCCCTGCCGCCCCATCAGGTGGCCAGCCCGGCCGGCCGCCTGTGGCAGCGAGACGGAAGGATCTTGCTGCTCGGCGTCGACCACGACGCCAACACAAACTTGCATCTGGCCGAGCTCTTGGCCGGGGTGCCCTACCGCCAGGCCAAGCACATCACGGTCCGACGCCACGGCCGGCCGCTCCGCATCGACTATCTGGAGAACGATCACTGTTGCCAGCGCTTCAAGTGCGCGAACCCTTGGCTCGCCGCGCGCTGCCTGCAGCTTGAGGGGACGGTCGGCCACGCCCCAGCCAAGCTGATGCGCTCGCGCGACCTGGTTGAGACGGCGGTCGACCACCTGCAAAACGATCCGGTCGCGTTCCTCCATCCCCGCGGGACCGGTTGCCAGGATTGCGCCGAGGCCTGGCGCTCGGTGGCGCCCGGCGGATAGCCGCCCGGAGGGTCGCAGGGCCACGCTCGCGCACCCGCCACAAACCTTGCGAAAGTTTCATTTGCCCGCCACGCGCCGGCAATCTCCGCCCCCCATGTCCTTGGTAGCCCCTCAGCGCAGGCGCGCACTCAACCCGAAGGGGCGGACAAGGAGGTGCACCGCACATGATCTACACCCTGCCGCACGATCCCGACGTTTTGCAGGCCTATTGCAAAGCAGACCGCGAGCTGCCGCGCCGGCCATTCCCGGCCGCCACCAAGGATGGAGCGCCGCGCCAAGGCTGGCTCCAACGACTCAGGGCGCGCCGCCAGGAGGCCCGGGCGAAGGCCCAGGCCGAGGCCCGCGAAAGCTTCACCGAGGTCGCCGACCCCGAGGAGGCCGTCCTCAAGGCCAAGACCGACGCGCTGGTCCAAGCCGCCCGCTGGGGCTGCTAATCAGCACCGCGACAGCCCACCGAAATCTCGAAACCGAAAGGATCACGACCATGACCAAGAAGATGAAGTCCCTCGGCATCGGCGCCGCCGCCTTTTTCGGCCTCGCGCTTTTGATCGAAGCAGGTACGCCCACGACCGCCCACGCGGCGGAGGCGACCCAGCAGATCCAGGGCCGCATCGTCAACGCGGCGGTCGATCGCGATTGCATCGAGCCGGACGGCAAGCGGATCTGCACCCACGAGATCAATGGCATCGCCATAAGCGACCAGGGCGAGCTGATTGACCGCACCATCATCGGCAACATGTACGGCGGCCCCGCCGGCAGTGGCGAGCCTTCCGAGAACCGCGGCTATGCGGTCTGGAAGTACCCCGATGGCTCGACCATGCTGATGAAATCCGAGGGCAAGGCGGAAACAAATGCCGACGGTCAGCGGGTCGTCAGCGGCACCAAGACCTGCATCGAGGGCACCGGCCGCTTCGCCAACGCGGACTGCACGATCAACTGGCAGCACACGCCCGATAAGAACGGTCTACGGGTCGGCACCTATAGCGGCACGATCACGCCCGCGAGCCAGTCGTAAGCCAAGACCGATCAAACGCGCAGCAACGAGCCACGCGCCCAAGTGCAGCGTGGCTCCGCGCCAAGACACTAGCCAAAGCCGCGCCCCCATGGGCGCGCATGGAAGGGTGAAGGAGTTCGGCCATGACCACATTTTCCAAGGCGCTCGGCATCGGCGCCGCCGTCTTCGGCCTGGCCTTGCTGATAGAGTCCGGTCTTCCCACCGCCGCCCTCGCGGCCGGCCAATCGCCGACGGGTGCCCAACAGATTCAAGGTCGCGTCGTCCACGCATCCATGGACCGGGACTGCGTCGAGAACGCGGCACCGGCGCTCTGCCGCTACCAGATCGATGGTATCGGCATCAGCGACCGGGGTGAGTTGATCGACCTCTCGATCGTCGGCACCGAGTATGGTGACGCGGAGAAGCCCGGCGAGATCGCGCCCAACAGCAGCCTCGCGGTTTGGCACTACCCCGACGGCTCGTCCATGGTGCTGAAGTCCGAGGGCAAGGGCATGGTCGCGGATAATGGCCAGCACGGCTTTTCTGGCAGCCAGGTCTGCGTCGATGGCAGCGGCCGCTTCGCCGACGTCGACTGCACGATCCACTGGCAGCACGCGGTCCAGCCCAATGGCCTCTACGTTGGCAGTTACATCGGCACGGTGACGCCGAAGGCCCAGTCGTAAACGCCCCAGGTCTGCCAAAGAATCCTCGTTCGACAGCCTGTTCGCGCGGCCCATCGCCGAGCGCAGTTTTGAAGCGCTCCGAATTCTTACCAAACCGTCATGTGCCATCCAGATGGCGGCAATCTTGAGATCCCATATCTCAATCATCCCCTTACGACCACTTTGACCGGGAGGTATCGATGAACCAGAGAGTGTCCTTTAGAAGGCGTGGTTTCGCTGCCTCATCCGTTGCTGCCTTGACCGGTCTGGCACTCTTGATTCAGCCCGGTTTGATGTCCAGCGCCGCCGCACAGGGCGGCATGGAGTCCCCGGCGACGGTCCAGCAGATCCAGGGCCGATTGGTCAACCAGACGGTCGACAAGGACTGCATCGGACAGGACGGCACGCGGGTTTGCGCCGTCGACATCACCGGCTACGCCATTAGCAACGATGGCGAGCGGATCGATCGACGCATCGTCGCCAGCGCGCTCGGCTCGGCACGGGAGCCCGGAGATTTGGCGCCCAACCGAAGCTACGCCATTTGGACCTATCCCGACGGCTCGACCATGCTGACGCGCTCCCAGGGCGCGAGCACGGTCAAAGCCGACGGCCAGCGGATCACCAGTGGCGTCGAAACCTGTGTCGCGGGCACCGGTCGCTTCGCGGACGTGGACTGCACCATCGACTGGCAGCACACGCCCCAGCCTGACGGCCTCTACGCCGGCACCTACAGCGGCACCATGACGCCGAAGACGCCGTCCTAAGCCTAATCCCCAGCAACCCCTGAGAAGACCAGTATGGAGGGTCCCATGAGAAAGCGTTCCGTTGTAGCCATCTCCGTCATCGCCGTAGCCGCTCTGGTCGTGGCCCTCGCGCCTTCCGCGGACGAGGTGACCACGCCGGCCAATGTGCACGGCCAGCTGGTCCACCTGACCCAAACCCAGGACTGCACCGATGGTGATCAGACCTGTGCGCGCGATCTGACCGCAATCGCCATCAGCGAGAGTGGCGAGCGCATCGAAGGACGCTTCTACGGCACGGCCCAAGCCGCCGAGGCGGGCACGGACCAGGTTAGCCCGTCCTGGGGCTACACCCACTGGACCTACCCGGACGGCTCGACCATCGTGGCGCGTTCCGAAGACGCGACGAAGATCGACCGAGCCGGCAATCAAATGGTTGCGGGCCAGCAGACCTGCATTTTCGGCACCGGCCGCTTCGCCGATGTGGACTGCACCATTGACTGGTCCCACACGGCCCAGCCCCAGGGGCTGTTCCCCGGCGCCTACAAGGTCACCTTCACGCCCAAAGCCACGCTTTAGGGAAAACCATCGGACCGCGCGTCCCAGGCTCGGGCGCGCGGCTACCTTCCAGCCCGCCAATCTCGATGACCCAAGTATAGGAGCGACTGCCATGAAGAACCGCAAACTCGCCCCCAGCGCCATCTGCGCCTTGGCCGCTTTGGGCCTGCTCGCCCAATCGGGCGTCAGCGTCAACGCGCTGGCCTCCCAAAGCGTCGAGCAGCGTCAGGCCATCAAGGCCCGCATGATCGAGTTGTCTCGCGAGGTTGACGACACGAGCGCGCCAAAGTTGACCTAAAAAGCTGGGCTCAAGCGCCTGCGAAGCGGGTCGGGCGGAAAGGCGCGAGTGGGGCCGCGTCCAGGCCGTCGAGGATCTCGGCGGCGGCCAGGCGGCCGACGATTGGCGCCAGTGTGATACCGCTGTGCATGACCGCCAGGTAAAGCCCGGCCGGCGCCCCCGCGAATCCAACCGCCGGAAAGCCGTCACGTGGTGTCGGCCGAAGCGCGGTCGAGACCGATTCTAGTTTCAGCGACTCTGCGCCGGCAAGCCGGTCCTTCAGGCCTGCCAAGAGGCGCTCGCCCTCGGCCCAAGGATCGTTCGGCACCGGTCCGCCGCCGAAATCCCTTCCGGCAACGATGCGGCCGTCCGGATCCTGTTTCATGTGCAGACTGGGTGACAGCACAACCCGGTGCAAGAGAGGCGCCGCCGGCGCCGTGTGAATCAAGAGGCCCGGCGGGTTGACCATGGGCAGGGCAACGCCTGCTTGGGCCGCCAGGGATTCGCTCGCGACCCCGGCGGCGAGCACAACCCGATCCGCCGCGAGCCCGCCATTGTCGGTTGCCAGTCCGACGACCCGCCCCGCCTCGACCGAAAGACCGTTTACCGCCGTGCCACTCCTGAGCGTTGCGCCCAAGCTTTGCGCCTTCGTGAGCAGGTGGCGGGTCATCTCGACCGGTTCGACCGAGCCCTCGACCTCGGCGAAGACCGCGCGCGCCGGAGGTTGCTTGAGCGCCGGCTCGAGCGCTTGGAGCCGGGCCCCGTCAATTTCGTGGATCGGGTAGCCGAGCGCGGCCAGCGCGGCGCTCTCGGCGGACAGCTCGTCCCAGTCCTCACGCCACTCCACGCGGCCGGAGCTGTTGATCGGAAGGCCGGTCTCCCTGGCCAAACGGCCATACTCGAAGAGGCTCTGCAGGCGCAGACGATAGTAAGAGTCCTGGCCGTGGCTGGCCGCAGCGTTGAACCAGGCGAAGGAGCCGGCGGTCGCCTCTTGATCGGGCTCGGCGCGCTCCAGAAGGGTGACCGCGGCCCCGCGCCGGGCCAGATGATAGGCGACCACCGCGCCGATCACACCGGCGCCGACGATGGCGATGTGCTTGGGCGCTGTCATCGCCTCGTCACAACAAAGGATGGCCGGGGCCGAGCGAGCCCAGGAAAAGGCTGAGGCCCAGGGTCATAATAGCGAGCCCGCCGAGCACCGCGACCCCTTGTCCGAAGAGCGCCATGCGGCCGGCCTCGGCCCGCACCAAGGAGGCCGCCAGGCGCCGGGAGGAAACCGCGAGCAAGGCGAGCAGCGAGACCGTCAGCGCGGTGCCGAGCGACATGGCCAACACGGCGGCGATGCCGGCCAGGCGCAGGCCGACCGCCTCGGCGAAGATCAGCACCAGCACTGCGCCGCTGCACGGCCGGATGCCGATCGAGAGCACGATGCCGGCCGCGCCCCGCCAGCTCAGGGGCCGCTGCAGCTGGTCTGGGCTGGGCACGTGGTTGTGGGCGCAGGCACCACGATCGCGATCGGCCGGACCGCTCACTGGCCGGCGGCGCCACAACGCTCGGACGCCGCGCCAGGTGAGCCAGGCGCCGAGCAGGGCGATCAGGCCGAAGCTCAGGCTTTCCAGAGGACCGACCGCGGACTGGGCGTCGCGGCGGGCAAAGCCGAGCAGCACGACCAGGAGCTCGACTAGGGCTATCGCGGTTAGGCCCTGAACCAGGGCGGCGGCCGAGGCGAGCCAGATGCCGCGCTTGATGGCGCTTTCGTGAGACAGAAGGTAGGCCGAGATCACCGCTTTGCCGTGGCCTGGCCCGGCGGCATGGAAGACGCCATAGAGGAAGCTGAGCAGGATCAGGGACCAGACGGCGACGGGTGAGCCTTCATTCTTAAGAGTGCGAATCGCACCTGCCAGTTGCCGGTGTAGGTCCCGTTGCTGGTCCCGCACCAAGGCAAGCCAGCGTTGCCACAAACTGGGCGCCTCGATCGACGCCGCCGCCTGGGGCTGGTCGAGCGGCGCGCTCTCCTGGGCCGCGGCGGGCGCCGCAACCAATAGAGCGAAGAGCGTTAGGACGACCGCGAAGAGCTTCATTCGGCGCCGGGTGGACAGGTGATCACAACCCGCTCGGCGAAGTAGTTGCCAAGCCAGTCGCCGACGCTCTCGGTCTGGTCCAAAGAGGCCGCCAAGCTAACCGTCTCCAGATCCGGGGTGGGCTTAATCAGCTCGTGGCCGCAGCTGGCCGGCGCCGCGCCCTCGAAGACAACCGGATCCTCCTCCACGTGGAGGATTTCGATGTAGTAGGTTGGATCGTAGACCGAATAGGTCAGGCGCGAGTCGCCAAGCTCGAGCGGCTCGGCGAGCGGCAAGGTAAAGACCAGCACCAAGCGGTCCTCCCAGACGAAGGACTCGTACTCGGTGACCGGCAGGGTCTCCGCGGGCTGGCCGTCCAGCGTCAGCTTGGTGAAGTAGTCGTAGTCCGCCAGGCTGGTGACGTTCAGCTCGGCGAGACTGCGCAGCGCCTGAGGCGTCGGCCGGCCCTCGCCGTCGGTCTCCAGGCCGTCGAGCGCGAAGATGGTATAGAACTCGTCGAACAGCCAATTGACCCGCAAGCCCGTGGCCTGCCCCGCCTCGTTGAACAGCAGTGCGCCGCGCAGGTCGATCCAGGCGTGGGGGTGAGCGCGCACCGGGAGCGCGGCAAAGAGGGTCGCCAGGCCCAGGGCCAAAGCTGTCAAGAAGATCGAACCTAGGGTGCCAGGAGGTTGATATCTTTTCATTTTTCTCATCGACGGTCGTCCCTTAGACTGTCCCTCGAAGCCCTCCCCTAGGCCCCTTTTACTCCTTGGCGCTGTCCGGTGCAAACCCACTCCACACAATCTTCCGTTGGCCCTTGAGCCGCGCCGACGACGGGGTCAAAATCGCCCCGGCGCGTGCAAGGGGGCCGCCGCCGGAACAACGACCAGCAGCCGAGCGACACAGAGGCGCGAAACCATGCACAACAACAAGCCCCATCCCTATCTCCCGACCCTCTGCGCCCAACTCGAGATTGGCCGCATTGGCCGCCGGGACTTCCTGCGCACGGCAACCCTGCTCGGGCTTTCTGCCGGCGCCGCCTACACGCTGGCCGGCCAGGCGCCGCGCGCCGATGCAGCCGAGCTGCCGCAGGGCGGCCGGCTGCGGCTCGGCATGCGTCTGATCGATATCGCAAGCCCGCACACCTACAACTGGATCTGGGATTCCAACATCGGCCGCCAAGTCTGCGAGTATCTGACCAAAACCGGCCCGGACAACATCACCCGGCCCTATCTGCTGGAAAGCTGGACGCCGAGCGACGATCTGCGCACCTGGACACTCACGCTTCGGCCGGGCATCACCTGGCACAGTGGCCGCCCGCTAACGGCCGAGGATGTGATCTGGAATCTGAGGCGCCTACTCGACGCCGAAACAGGTTCCTCGGTGCTGGGCCTGATGAAGGGCTACATGCTGGATGAGGTAACGGAGGGCGATGGCACCACGACGCGCTTGTGGGACGCCAATGCGATCGAGCAGCTCGACGATCTCACCCTGCGCCTCAACTGCAAGGCGCCCCAGCTCGCGGTGCCCGAGCATCTCTTTCACTATCCTTGTCTGATGATCGATCCGGAGGAAGGCGGCGCTTTCGCTCCGGGCGCCAACGGCACCGGCGCTTTCGAGCTGGTCGACTACGAGATCGGTAAGCGGGCGGTGCTCAAGGCGCGCGGGGACTATTGGGGCGACGGGCCCCATGTAGAGACGCTGGAGTTCGTCGACCTGGGCGACGACCCGACCGGCGAGATCGAAGCCATGGCGAGCCAGCGCCTGCACGGCATCGACATCGCCGACGTGATCCAGCTCGACGCCTTCAAGCTGATGCCCCACTTGCAAATGTACGAGGTGGTGACCGCCTCGACCGCCGTCGCCCGGGGTAAGGTCGATCAGGCACCCTTCGACGACCCGCGGGTGCGCAAGGCGCTTAAGCTGGCGGTCGACTGCGCCGTGATCCAGCAGCTGACCCATGGCGACCACGGCCTGCCGGCCGAGCATCACCATGTGAGCCCGGTCCATCCGGAGTATGCCGAGCTGCCGATCATGTATCGCGACGTCGCCGCGGCCAAGATGCTGCTTGCCGAGTCCGGCCACCCCGAAGGCCTGGACCTCGGGACAATTGACTGCGCCGCCTCGCCGTCCTGGCAATTCAACGCGGTCCAGGCCCTGGTCGAGCAGTGGAAGGAGGCCGGCCTCAGGGCCAAGATCAACCTTTTGCCGGCAAACGAGTTCTGGGCCAGCTGGGACCAGAGGCCCTTCGCCTTCACCGGTTGGGTCCACCGCCCGCTCGGCATCATGGTGCTGGGCCTCGGCTATCGCTCGGGCGTGCCGTGGAACGAATCGGGCTACGCCAACCCCGAGTTCGACCGCCTGCTGCTGGAGGCCGAAGGGCTGTTGGATATCGAGCAGCGCCGCGAGGTGATGGCCAAGCTGGAGCGCCTGATGCAGGAAGACGGGCCGATTGTGCAGCCCCTATGGCGCTCGGAGATCACCTTCATGGACAAGCGGGTCAAGGGATTTAACATGCATCCCAGCACCTACATTTTTGGCAATGAGCTGGCGATTGAAAGCTAGCGCGACCTTCGTTCCGGCGGAGGTCGCTCTCAATAGGGGACGCCTTCCGTCATGTTGCGCTTACTGTCGATCCGCGGCCGCCTTCAGTTCCTCTCCCTGCTGCTGATCGCCTCCCTAATCGGCACCAATCTACTGCTGATCGAGCAGACCCGCCGACAGGGCCGGCTGATCGTTCAACAGGCGACCGACTTCGATCTCATCGTGCAGGCCGACGCGGCGGTCCACAGCTTCGGAAACCTCAAGTACTGGCTGACCGATCTGGCGGTCAGCCAATTGATCCTTTCGGAAAAGAAGGCGGAGACGGCACGGGAAAAGCTTGACGTCCAGCTCGCCGCTCTGGCCGAGCGGATGCCCGACGCGCTGGCCGGGGTCAGCGATCAGGTCGAGCAGCTGGCCCAGGACGCCCATGCCGCGAGCACCGCTTACGACAACGGCAACCGCCTGGTCGGCAACGCCATGATGGCGCGCGGGCGGGCCCATATCCTGGCGGTCGATTCCCGGCTCCAAGCCCTGGTCGCCCAGGTGCGCGATGCCGCCCGAATGGCCGCCCAAGCAGGCGTCGAGCAAACCAGCGAGGGTATCCGGATCTCGCTCGTTCTGGTCTGCATAGTGACGCTCGCCGCAGTCTTCCTGACGATCATGCTGGTGCGCTCGGTGGTGCGTCCCTTGCGCGAGCTGGGCGGTGTGATCAACGCAATGACCGGCGGCAAGATGGATGTCGAGATCCCGAGCGCCGGGCGCGACGAGATCAGCGGCATGGCCCGGGTTCTGACCCTGTTCCGGGATTCCGTGGTGCGTCGGGAAAAGGCCGAGCGCGCCGAGGCCAGGCTGATGGAGGTGATCGAAAATCTCTCCGAGGGCTTCGTGCTGTTCGATGAAGATGACCGGGTGCTGGTCTCCAACCGGAGCTACAGGAAGCTCCTGCACCGGCACAAGGCGGACCACCAATCGGAAGAGCTGATCCAGGCCGGGGCGACGTTCGAATCGATCATTCGCTCCAACGCCCAGAGCGGCATCATCCGCGAGGCCAAGGGCCGGGTCGAGGACTGGGTCGCCGAGCGCATGGCCCTGCACCGGTCGCCCGAAGGGCCGATCACCCAACAGCGCAACGACGGCTCCTGGATCCAGATCAACGAGCACAAGACCGCAGACGGCGGCCGGGTCGCGCTCTACACCGACATCACCGCCCTCAAGCGCCGGGAGATCGAGCTGCATCATCAAGGCCTGATTTTGCAGCAGCTCTATGATGCGGTCGTTGTGGTCGGCCTGGACGACAAGATCACCGAATGGAACACGGCGGCCGAGCGCATCTTCGGCTACAGCCGGGCGGAGATGCTCGGCAAGACCACTAAGCGGCTCTATGTCGACGACGCCGAAGCCGAGCACTATTGGGCTGAGATGGCCCAAGCCATGGCGCGCGACGGCAGCTGGGTCGGGGAGTGCTTCAACCGGCGCAAGGACGGCAGCCTGGTGCGGCTGGAAGCCGTGGTGTTCCGGCTTTACGACGAGAACGACGAGATCGTCTCGACGATCGGCGTCAGCCGTGACATCACCGAGCGTAAGCAAGTCGAGGAGGAGCTGCGCGAGAGCCGCCAGACCCTGCAGGCGATCATCGACGCCCTGCCGGCCACGGTCAGCGTCAAGGACAGGGACGGCCGCTTTACCTTGGTCAACCCGGCCCAGGCGGCCTTCTACGGTCTGACGACCGATCAGATGGTCGGCAAGGCCCATAGGGAGATCGGCGGCGCCACCTACGACCTGACAACCCAGGCGCGCGAGGCCGAGGTGCTCGCGAACGGCCGGGCGATCGCGCCCTTCGAGGAGACCGCGATCGACGTCAAGGGCCGCGCCAGCACCTGGAGCACCACCAAGATCCCCCTGCTCGACCAGTCTCAAAAGGCGGTCGCGGTGCTCACCATGTCTCACGACATCACCGAGCAGAAGCGGGTCGAGATCGACCTGCGCCGGGCCAAGGACCAAGCCGAATCTGCCACGGTTGCCAAGAGCCAGTTCCTCGCCAACATGAGCCACGAGCTGCGCACGCCCTTGAACGCGATCATCGGCTTTTCGCGCCTGGTCAAGCGCCAGGGCCAGGCGGTGCTGCCTCAGCGCCAGCTCGACAATCTAGGCAAGATCCTGATCAGCGCCGATCATCTGCTCTCCCTGATCAACGCGGTTCTCGATCTCTCCAAGATCGAGGCCGGCCAAATGGAGGTTTACCGTGAGCCGGTCGCGCTCAATCCGCTGATAGAAGATTGCCTGCGCACGGTCGAGCCGATGGTCGGCGGAAAGCCGCTGACGCTCGGCCTGGAGGTTCCCGACGACTTGCCGGCCTTTACGACGGACCCCGAAAAGGTCAAGCAGATCATGATCAATCTCTTGAGCAATGCGGTGAAGTTCACCGAAAAGGGCACCGTCCAGGTGCGCGCCTGGACCCATGACCAGGGGCTCTCAATTGCGGTCGCCGACTCCGGCATCGGCGTACCCGAAGCCGAGCAGGAAAGTATTTTCGAGGAGTTCCACCAGGCGGATTCCGGCCCGACCCGGCGCCACGGTGGCACCGGCCTGGGGCTCTCGATCAGCCGCCGCCTGGCCCGCCTGATCGGCGGCGAGATCACGCTTGAGAGCGAGGAGGGCAAGGGCGCGGTCTTCACTTTGTCATTGGCGCGGGGCGATCGGTCGGGCACTTGAGTGGAAAGGCGGAAGGTTCGGTTACTTTGGCTCGTTCAATGGAAAAACGCAGAGGGCTCACTGTTGGCGACCAGGTCACCGCCGGAGCCTTACGTGCGATCACCGAAGCACGACTTTCTCTGCAAGGCCGACACAGGTTTCGATTCATCACCGCGTATCGGGTTTTGGTCCGAACCCTGGGCCGCCCCTTACTTCGTCGTGTCTTGGACGAACCGCCCCTGACGTTGCCCGCACCCCAGCCCGGTGTGGCCTGCATTCATCTGCTGACCAAGAGCAACGAGTGCCTCTTTGCACTCTGGGCCTGTCGCTCGCTGCTCGAGCGCTTGGACGCTCCGATCCCGCTCTATGTCCACGACGACGGAAGCCTGACGTCGACGGACGTGGGCAGGCTGGAGCGGTCCTTGCCGGGTGTACAGATTGTGCGGCGAGCCGACGCCGATGCCGCCGCGCGCCAAGTTTTGGCGGGTTGGCCCAACTGCCTGGCGTTCCGGCAGAGTCATGTTCTGAGTCTCAAGCTGTTCGACCCCTGGATCGTCCAGACGACGGGAGACATAATTCTGCTCGATAGCGATGTTCTATTCTTTCGACGGCCGACAGAGGTGATCGACTGGCTCGCTCATCCCGAGCACCGGCGCAACCTGTGGAACCGGGAGCGGGCACCGGACGAGAATCGCAACCCCATGGCTGGGTTCAATTCGGGCCTTGGTCTATTGCGGCGCGATCTGATGAACTTGCAGGCGGTCGAGGACCTGCTGTCCAAGAACGCGCAGGGGTCAATCCCCTGGCTGATGGAGCAGGAGATTTACGGCCAGCTGTCCGCGATTGCAGGGATGGAGGCTCTGCCGCCGAGCTACCACGTTGCCACCGTAGCCGACGGACGGAACGCGCCGCCAAGCGCGCTGGCCGCCAAGCACTACGTGGGATTGGTGCGCGGCCTCTTCATCGGCGAAGGCCTCTTATGGCTCCTAACTCAGCGTGACTGACGCACTTCTACGGTCGGCATCCCGCCTCAATGACGAAGAAGTTGGCCAGCGCCCCCTTACCCCAGCACCTCGAAAGCGTCCTCGCGTAGGAGCGCAGAGCCATCCGCTTGCAGCACCCACAGCTCCTTGGTGATCACACCGTGGGCCTTGTTCATGCGCCACTTGGACGACAGCAGCGCGGAGTGTTCGTCAAGCACCTGGATCTCCGGCTCAATGTACTCCACCTCGGCGAAGCCATCGGCGATGATCTTGGCCCAGAAGGCCTCGATCTCGGCCCGGCCGGTGAAGGTGCCGAAGGGCGCCGCGGTCATGACGGCGCCGGTCTCGTAGGCCGCGGCGCAGCCGGCCGCGTCGCCGCCATTGAAGGCGGCCTGCCAGCGCCGGCTGGCCGCCTCAACCGCGCTACGCACGTCCTCGTCCGCCATCACGCGGCCTTCGCCACGGTGGCGAGGTAATCGTCGGCGGAAATCACATTGGCGTAGGCGAAGCCGAGGGCCGACATGAAAGCGGCGTGGGCTTGGGCGGCCGGCACGGTGGTCCCGCCGAACTCCTGATCCCGCGTGGCGCAGGCGTCGTGGATTAAGGTGACCGCGAAGCCGAAGTCCGAGGCCGCGCGCACCGCGCCATCGATGCACATGTGGCTCATGGCGCCGCAGACCACCAGGGTCTCGATGCCCCGCTCCTCGAGGATCGTTTTAAGATCGGTGCCCTGAAAGGCGTTGACCTTGTGCTTGAGTACCTGGAGCTCGCCATCGATCGGCTGGACGCTGTGGTGGATCCGGGCCCCCTCTGAGCCGGGCGTGAAGAAGGGCGCGTCGCTGGATTCGAACTCGTGGTGCACATGGATCACCAAGTCGCCACTCCGTCGTGCCGCTTCGAGCAGGCGCGCAGCTTTTCCGGCGGCGGCGTCGATACCCTCCAGGGCCCACCTGCCCCCGGGAAAGTAATCGTTCTGTAGATCGATCAGGATCAGCGCTGTTTTAGCCATGCTTGGGCTCCTTTCGTGATGGTCGGGCATTCCCGTTGTCTGTGGACAAGCTAGCCACCTAGCGTCATGATGGGAATTGGCGTAAATGACAAATTCAAAGGCAAAAGTGACAAATGCTTAATTCCCCGAAACCAGCCGAGGTCGCCCTGCTGGCCTATGACGGGGTGCAGCGCGCGGCGCTCTACGGCTTGAGCGATCTGTTCCAGACCGCAAACCGAATCAGCCAAGACCGCGCGCCCGAGAGCGCGGCGCCCCTGCGGGTCAGCCATTGGCGGCTCGCCGCCGACGGCGCGCGGATGGAACGTGTCGAAGGCGGCGAACGCTCCGGCCCGGCTCAGCAGAGCGTGGTGATCGCTCCGCCCAGCTTGGAAGGCAGCAGCGAGGCGCGCGACGAACCCGCATTACTCGATTGGATCAAGCGCCAGCATGCCGGCGGCGCGGTGCTCTGCTCGGTGTGCGCCGGTGCCTTCCTGCTGGCCCGCGCGGGCCTGCTCGACGGTCGGCCGGCGACCACTCATTGGGCCTTGAAGGAGACCTTCTCCGAGGAGTTTCCGGCGATCAGACTCGAGACCGACAAGCTGATCGTCGAGGACGGCGACATCATGACCGCCGGCGGCGTCATGGCTTGGGTCGACCTGGGCCTGCGCCTGATCGACCGCCTGGTGGGGCCGGCGGTCATGCTCGAAGTTTCGCGCTTCTTCCTGGTCGATCCCGGCGGCCGGGAGCAGCGCGCCTATTGCAGCTTCGCGCCGCGCTTCGATCACGGCGACGAGGCGGTGCTCAAGGCCCAGCGCTGGCTTCAGGCCCACTACGACCGGCCGGTCGACCTGGCCGCCATGTGCGCGGCCGCTGGCCTCGCCCGGCGCACCTTCCTGCGCCGCTTCCAAAGCGCCACCGGCCTGAACCCCACTGCCTATCTCCAGCTCCTGCGGGTCGCCAAGGCGCGTGAGCTTCTCGAGCTTTCGGCCCTGCCCTTCAACCAAGTGGCCTGGCGCGTCGGCTACGAGGACCCGGGCGCCTTGCGCAAGGTCTTTCAGCGGTCGGTCGGCCTGAGCCCAGCCGACTACCGGCGCCGCTTCGCGGTCAGATGAGCGACACGACCAAGCGGCGCTGGGCGCGCCACTGCCTGCGGGTGCAAGACGCGGCTATGCTCGCGGCCTTTTACCGAGAGCAGTTGGGCATGACGGACTTCGGAACGCCCTCGCGCCCCCTGCTCGGCTACGATCCGGCCCAGTGCCTACTCGAGCTCAGAGATGACGCGACCGCGCCCTATCAGGCCGGGGCGCGGGATTTCTATTGGAAGATCGGCCTCACCCTGCGCGATCTGGTGCCGGCCGTCGCAGCCTTGCGCGCCCAAGGTTGGCAGGTTTCAGAGCCACGCCAGTTCCGCGATATAGGGTATCTCTGCCATCTGCGCGACCCGGAAGGTTTCGCCATCGAGCTGCTGCAGCAAGGTTTCGAGGGCCGTGCGCGCCCGGCCGGGCCCGGACATCCGGTCGGCGGTCAGGCGACCTTCGCCCACATCACCCTGCGAGTCTCCGATATCGCGGCGGCACGTGCCTTCTGCGAGGACAGGCACGGCCTGCGGCTGATGTCGATTCAGCCGGTGCCCGAGCGCGCATTCACGCTCTACTTCTACGCCTGGAACCAGGAGTCCCTGCCCGACCCGGCACTCACCGCCGTGGGCAACCGGGAATGGCTCTGGGCGCGTCCCTACAGCCTTCTGGAGCTACAGCATCTGGAAAACGGGGACGCCGTGCGCCCGCCAGACCCTGACCGGGCGGGCTTCGCCGGTATCGCCTTCGACGACAATGGCGATCTTACCTATGTGGAGGCAGCGGATATGGCGGCGCTTTGGGGCGCCTCGGGCGAGTCTCGATCTTCCTGAAGACCGTCGAAAAACTTGGCGCCGATCCGGGAGTGGCGAACGACAGCCTCGATCTGCTCGATGCTCTCGGCGGGTAGGGTCTCGCGCCACGTGTAGAGGGAGGCGTCCAGCTTCTTGTCAATTCCGAAGTAGTTGCCGCTATCGCTCTCTTTGCCTTCCGTGCGCGTCAGGAAACGCTCGGTTTGATCCTGCC
>JBCCGG010000056.1:0-37416 GCA_039029395.1 Pseudomonadota bacterium
GGTCTTGACGAGCTGTTCTGACGTCTCTTTCGGTGGCCCGGATTTCTGTCTCATCTGCGCTCCTTGATGGCTACGATGACCCAGAAATCCTCCTTTGTTCAATAACCCCAATCTGTCTCACGGGTGCTGATGCCGCACACTTGCTGCGAGAAGCCTTTGACGGCTGGCTGGTGCAAGGGCAAGTGTAAAAAGTACCCCTACTACTTTTGCCGCACCAAGGGTTGCGACGCCTATGGAAAAACTATTCGACGGGACAAGATCGAAGCTGATTTTACGGACCTGCTTGCGAAGTTGCAGCCTGCCGGAAACCTGATTCGGATCGCGGCGGCCATGTTTCGGAATTGCTGGGACCAGCAACTGGCGCAAGCAACAGCCGATGGCAAGGCATTGAAACGCGATGTGGAAGATGTGGAGCGGAAAATCGGTCAGCTTATCGAGCGGATCATGGACTCAAACAACGCGCGGGTCGTCACGGCCTATGAAAATCGTATCGAGGAGTTGGAGCGCAAAAAGTTGCTACTGCAAGAAAAAGCGTCGCAAACGCCCGGGCCGCGATACAGCTACGACAAAATGTTTGAACACTCCATGAGATTCCTCTCAAGCCCTTGTAAACTATGGGATTCTGGCAGGTTGGAACTGCAAAGACTGGTCCTGAGATTGACGTTCTCGGAGCATCTCACCTATTGCCGAGATTCCGGATTTAGAACACCAAAAACCACCTTACCTTTCAAGGCGTTAGGTGATTTCTCCGGTCAAAAACGTGAAATGGTGCGGGTGGAGGGACTTGAACCCCCACTTCCTTGCGGAAACCAGATTTTGAGTCTGGCGCGTCTACCAATTCCGCCACACCCGCGCACCAGGCTAAAATGCCCGAGCGCCTTTCTAAGGCCCCGACGCGAGGGCCGCAAGCCAAAGAAATTGGGGCCGCGCGATGGCACGGCCCCAGTTCGGGGAGGAAACGCCGGAACAAGCCACGGCAAGGGGTCCGGCGAAACCCGATCTATGCCGCAACGCACAATATATCGTCTATTTGGCGGGATGCAAGATAATTCACGTTCGAGGTTTTTTATTATTTAATTCAATATATTAAACAAGTCACCCACAGCTGGGCCACTCAATGCTGCAATGCGAAAATCATACTTTAGCGGCTGGTTCGCCCAGCATTCAGACGCCGCGCAGCAGGGCGAGTAGCTCGGCGCTGTTCTCTGGCCAGCGCGCCCAATCGGCCGCGGTCAGGCCCCAGCGGTTGCCGTGGTCCGGGTCTGCGCCGGCCGCGATCAGGGCGGCCGCGACCTCCAAGTGGCCGCGCGCGGCGGCCGCCATGAGCGCGGTGTTGCCGGCGTCGCTGGTCGCCGTCAGGTCGGCGCCCCGGGCGAGCAGCAGCTCGATCACCGCGAGGTTGCCAAGCGCCGCCGCCTGGCCCAGCAGCGTAACGCCCCAGCGGTCCTTGGCCTCGACATCGCCGCCGGCGTCCAACGCGGCCGCCAGGCCGTCCAGATCGCCTTGGGCGACCAAGTTTGAAAGATCTTGTTGGGCCATGACGTGCCTTTCCGGGTTGCTGCGCCCCTGCTTAGCCATCTAGGCTCCGGTCGGTCAAGCGGCCAGGGCCGCGCCGTGCCGAGAGGAGCCGCCATGACTTTCGATCTTGCCCGTGCCCGGGCCGAGACACCGGGCTGCCAGGAGACCCTGCACCTGGATGCTGCCGGCGCCGCGCTCATGCCCCAGGCGGTGATCGACGCCCAAATCGCGCAGATCCAACTGGAGGCTCGTGTCGGCGGCTATCGGGCCGCCGAGCTCGCCGGGGCGGCGGTGGCGCGGACCTACGACGCGGTCGCCGAGCTGCTTAACTGCGGCTCGGACGAAGTCGCCTTGGTGGAGAACGCCACGGTCGGCTGGAACCTGGCGTTTCACGGTCTGAAGCTCGAAGCCGGCGACCGTGTGATCACCGCCGAGGCGGAGTATGCCAGCAATTACCTGGCCTTTTTGAAGGCCGCCCGGGAGCGCGGCATCGAGATCGTCGTGGTGCCGAGCGACAACACCGGCCAGCTCGACGCCGCGCGCCTGGCCGAGCTGATCGACCAGCGGGTCAAGCTGATCGCGATCACCCACGTGCCGACCAACTGCGGACTAGTCAACCCGGCCGCCGAGGTCGGACGCCTGGCCAAGGCGGCGGGCGTGCCCTTCCTGCTGGATGCCTGCCAGTCGGCCGGGCAGATGGTCTTGGACGTAGAGCGGATCGGCTGCGACCTGCTGTCGGCGAGCGGCCGCAAATTCCTGCGCGGGCCTCGGGGCTCGGGCTTTCTTTATGTACGCCGCGGCCTGCTGGACCGCCTGGAGCCGCCCTGGCCGGATTTGCGCAGCGCCCACTGGACGGCGGCCGACGCCTACGAGCTGCGCCCCGGCGCCCGGCGCTTCGAGAACTGGGAGTTCAACTACGCCGCCGTGATCGGCTTGGGCGTCGCGATCGACCACGCGCTCGGTTGGGGCCTGCCGGCGGTCGAGGCCCGGCTCAAGGCGCTGGCCGAAGCCCTGCGCGCGCGCTTGGCCGGCCTGCCCGGCGCCCGGCTGCGCGACATCGGCAAGGAGCGCGCAGCCATCGTCGCCTTCGAGCTGGACGGCCACGCGCCGAGCGCGGCCAAGGCCAAGCTGGCCGAGCAAGGGATCATCGTCTCGAACTCGACCCTGAACTCGACCCGTTTGGACATGGAGCGGCGCGGCCTGACGGAGACCCTGCGGGCCTCGCCCCACATCTACAATAGCGAGGCGGAACTGGACCGCTTCGTGGAAGCCCTCGCCGCGCTGTGAGGTGAGCCGGTCTAGATCGTGACGATCACGTTGCCGATCTGCCGGCCGCCTTCCACCATCTCGTGGGCCGCGGCAATGTCCGCCAGAGCGAAGGTTTGGGCGACCCGGGGCTTTAGCGCGCCCGAGCGCAGCATCTGGTCGACCGCAAGGCCGGCGGCGCCCGTGGCCTCGGCCGGCATGGCATAGACGAACACCAAGCGGATCACCGTATTGTTGAACATCAGCGGGTAGTACTGCAGGCTCGGCTGAGGCGCGCCCATGGAGGCGTAGGCGGCGATCATGCCATTCGGCTTCAGGATTTCTGGCGTCAGGTTGACGTGGCTGCCGAAGTCCACATCGACGATGCGGTCGAGCTTCTTGCCGCCGTTGGCCGTCAGCACGGCTTCGACCAGGTTTTCGGTCTTGTAGTTGACCACCGTGTCGGCGCCGTCTTCACGGGTCGCGGCGGCCTTCTCGTCGCCGCTGACCGTGGTGACGACCCGGGCGCCGGCCGCCTTGGCCATCTGAATCGCCATGGAGCCGACCGCGCCGGCGCCGCCGGTGATCAGCAGGCTCATGCCCTCGATCGGCCCGTCGGCGAAGAGCGCCCGGTGGGCGGTCATGGCCGGCACGCCGAGGCAGGCGCCTTCCTCGAAGGACACCCCGTTGGCCAGCGGCACGGCAAGATCGGCGCCCACCGCGACGAGCTCGGCCGCGGTGCCGCGCGCGCCCTGGCCCTGGCCATCGGCGGTGCGGTTGACGTTGTAGAGCCAGACCCGCTCGCCGACCCGACGCTCGCAAACACCTTGGCCGACCGCCTCGATAACGCCGGCGCCGTCGCTGTGGGGCACCGTACGCTCGACGGTCATGGGGCCCATGTTGCCGGCCCGGGTCTTGACATCGGACGGGTTGGCGCCCGAGGCATGAACCCGCACCAGCACCTCGCCGGGCGCCGCTGTCGGCTCCGGCAGCTCGCCGACTTGAAGAACCTCGCGGGCCGGCCCGCGCGCGCTGTAGGATGCGCCAATCATCGCCTGTCTCCTTTATCGTTTGTTTCTTAGGCCAGCTCGACCGAACCGTGCAAGGCCAAGTGGCCCTCTTGGTCGGCGATCCAGAGCTCGGCGCTGGCGCCGTCCGGGCTCGGCTTGCCGCCCACCGTGAAGGGTGCGGTGTCGAAGATCGTGCTGAAGGCCCGGAAGTCGAAGCTGCGCGCCACCAATCCCGGTTTGTAACGGCGCACCAGCTCCAACATGTAGGTCGCCAGCAAGGGTCCGTGGACGATCAGGCCTGGGAAGCCCTCCTCCTCGGTGCAGTACTTGTGATCGTAGTGGATCCGGTGACCGTTCAAGGTGAGCGCCGAGTAGCGGAACAGCAGAACCGGATCTGGCGTGACAGGCAGGCGCCAGGGAACCACTGCCGGCGCCGGCTCGCTCGCGACCGACGCGCCGCCGCTCGAGGCCTGACGGTAGACGATGTCCTGCTCCTCCTCGATGCAGGTCCCCTCGCCGTCGGACACCCGGTGGTGCAGGGTGACGAAGACCAGGCGCCCGCTGCGCCCCTGTTTCTCGACCACGTTGGCGACGGTGGAGATCTTCTCGGCCTCGGCGCCTATTTTGAGCGGGCGCAGGAAAGCAACCCGGCTGCCCGCCCACATGCGGATCGGCAAGGTGATCGGCGGGATCAGGCCGCCGCGCGCCGTGTGACCGTCGGGGCCCAGGTCGCTTTGCCGGGCGACGTCCCAGAAGTAGAGCCAGTGCCAGAGCGGCGGCAGAGCGTCGCCCTTTTTGAGCAGGTCATTGGGATCCTCGATCGTGCGCTGCATGGCTTGGGCGCGGAGCGCTTCGATGGGCTCGCGCTTGGTCTCGGAGCGGCCGATCCAGCGGCGCCATTCCTCCAGCTCTTCGCTCATGAGGCAAACTCCTCTCGGATCTTCGCACCCTGCTGGTCGAGCCCGGGCACGGCGCCAAGGGCAGGTGCCTCTCCGACCACCTGGGCCGGCGGCGCGGCGATATCGATCGGTCCGTCGGGACTGCCGACCTGGACGCGGCGCAGCTGAGGATGTGCGGCCAGATCGGCCGGGCTGTTGAGCGCGCCGTAGGCGATGCCGGCGTCTGCCAGTCGTTTGATGAGATCCTCCCGGGAAAGCGCGCCGAAGACGGAAGCGATCTCTTGGTTCAGGGCCGCCCGGTTGGTGACCCTGGCCGGGTTGTCGTGAAAGCGCGAATCGTCGGCCAGCTCGGGCTGCTCCAGCACTTCGGCGCAAAGGCGCTGCCACTCCCTCTGGTTCTGGATCGAGATCAGCACCTCGCCATCGCGCGCCTCATACACGCCATAGGGCGCGATCGAGGGGTGGTTGAGGCCGACCCGCTCGGGCGCCCGGCCGCCGTAGACCTGATGCAAAAGCGGCACATTCATCCAATCGGCCATGGCGTCGAACAGGGAGACCTTGATGGCGCGGCCCTGGCCGCTCTCCCGGCGTGCGATCAATGCTTCCATGAGCGCCAGCGCCCCGTAGAGCCCGCAGGCAACGTCGCAGACCGAGACGCCAACCCGCCCGGGTCCTTCCGGCCGGCCGGTCACCGAGGCGAGACCGCTTTCCGCTTGGACCAGCAGGTCATAGGCCTTCATCCCGGCGTAGGTGCCGCTCTCGCCGTAGCCGCTGATGTCGCAGGTGATCAGGCGCGGATCGGCGGCGCGCAGGGCCTCGCTGCCGAAGCCCAGACGCCCGGCCGCCCCCGGCGCCAGGTTCTGGATAAAGACGTCGGCGCGCGCCACCAGGCGGCTGAGCAAGGCCCGGTCGTCCTCCTGCTTGAGGTCGAGCGCGATCGACTCCTTGCCCCGGTTGAGCCAGACGAAGTAGGCGCTCTGACCCTTGGCGACCCGGTCGTAGCCGCGCGCGAAGTCGCCCTCGGGACGCTCGACCTTGATACCCCGGGCGCCGGCATCGGCCCGGCGCGCGCTGGCCAGCGGCGCCGCCACCGCCTGCTCCAAGCTGACCACTAGCACTCCGGAAAGCGCTCCCGACATTGTCCGTTGCCCTCTGTAAACAGACCCGGGAGTCCTAAGGGATTCGCTGGCCCCTGGAAAGCCCAAGGCGATTAGCGGCGTGCCAAATCGTCCACGAAGGCCTTGGCGTCGGTGGTGTCGTAGCCGTAGAGCTCCTTGGCGAGCTTGATCGCGCTGACGGTTTCGCCACGCTCGACCAGCTCGAGCAGGCGGTCCTCCTGGGCCGTCTTGTCCAACTCGGTGAATCGCTGCTGTCGGGTCTTCTGGCCGTCGAGCAAGGGATAAACGCCGCTTAGGAGCGTCACCGCGCGCTTGAGGCCCGGCGAAAGGCCGCTCCAATCGACCTGCACGATGCCGCCAGGCAGCACGCGCACCGGATAGTGGCGGCTGATCATCGAGACGCCGCTCTTCTTTCCAGGCTCGATCGCCCGCTCGCGCTTGAGCAGCTCGACCAGCTCGCCCAGGTCCTCGTCGTGCAGAACGATCTCTAGGAAGACCAGGCGCTGGATCGTCTCGCTGTCGTCTGTGCCGGGCCGGCGCGCCCAGATCCGGTGCTCGCGGACGCCGACGATCTCCGCCTTGGGCAGATAGACCACGACCGCATCCTCGGCCGAAAGACCGTGGTTCAGAAAGGAGCGGACCTTGACGTAGAGCCCGTTCGTGGTGGCGCGCACCCGCCAGCTCGAGGCCCGGAAGCTGGCTCTGGCCGCGTGCCAGGCGATCAGCACGAAGATCGTCAAGAAGCCGCCGGCAATGTAGGACGGCAAGGCGGGTATCGGCTCCTGGACGCCGAGCAGCGGACAGATTGTCGGGCAGAGCAAAAAGCCGCCCGTGACCCCGGCAAAGAGCGCCAGCGCCACAATCTTGGTCCAGCGCCGCTGGCGGAACAGCAGGTCGGTCGGATGACGGGGGACCTGGTCCTCGCGCAGGAACTTGAGCGGCGCGTATTTCGCCATGGCGTCCTCAATAGGACCTTGGCAGCCCCAGCACGTGCTCGGCCAGGTAGGAGAGGATCAAGTTGGTGGAGATCGGGGCAATTTGGTAGAGCCGGGTCTCCCGGTATTTGCGCTCCACGTCGTACTCGACCGCGAAGCCGAAACCGCCGTGGGTCTGCAGACAGGCCTCGGCAGCCGCCCAGGAGGCCTCGGCGGCGAGTAGTTTGGCCATGTTGGCCTCCTTGGCGCAGCGCTCGCCGGCGTCGAAGAGAGCGGCCGCCCGGCGCACCATGAGGTCGGCCGCCTCGCTCTGGGCGTAAGCCTTGGCGATCGGGAACTGGACACCCTGGTTCTGGCCGATCGGGCGAGCGAACACACGGCGCTCGGCGGCATACTTGGCGCCCTTCTCGATGAACCAGCGGGCATCGCCGATGCATTCGGCGGCGATCAGGATGCGCTCGGCGTTCATGCCGTCCAGGATGTAGCGGAAGCCAGCGCCCTCCTCGCCGATCAAGCTGTCGGCCGGGATCGCCAAGTTGTCGAAAAAGACCTCGGTGGTGGCGTGGTTGATCATGGTCGGGATCGGCCGGACCGTAACCCCGTTTCCAACGGCCTCGCGCAGGTCGACCAGGAAAACCGAGAGCCCCTCGCCCTTGCGCGCCACCTGCTCCTTGGGCGTGGTGCGCGCAAGCAGCAGCAGGAGGTCGGAGTGCTCGGCCCGGCTGGTCCAGACCTTCTGGCCGTTGACGATGTAGCGGTCGCCGTCGCGCCTTGAGGTGGTCTTGAGTGCGAGCGTATCCGTTCCGCTGGTCGGCTCGGTCACGCCAAAGGCCTGGAGGCGCAAGCGCCCGGCGGCGATCTCCGGCAGCCAGCGCTCCTTCTGGGCCGGGCTGCCGTGGCGCAGCAGGGTGCCCATGGTGTACATCTGGGCGTGACAGGCGGCCGCGTTGCAGCCGGCCTTCTGGATCTCCTCGAGAATCGCCGCGGCCGCCGCCAAGGGCAGGCCGCTGCCGCCGTAGGTCTCCGGGATCAAGGCCGCCAGGAAGCCGGACTCGGTGAGCGCTTTGACGAAGGCCTCGGGATAGGCCTTGGCCTGGTCCAGCTCTTGCCAGTAGGTGCCGGGAAAGCCGGCGCAGAGCCCGCGCACGGCCCGGCGGATCTCGGCAAAGTCGTCGTCCTGCATGGCGGCTCGCGCTCCTCGAGTCGGTTGCCGGGAGCCTAACCGATCTCCTGTCAGCAGAAAATGCCGCGGCTCTTGCCGGCCGGGCGCGGGCCTGGTCATACTGCGGCCATGGAACGCCTCAAGCACACCGCCGTCCTGCGCCGCCACCTGCCCATGGCCGGCGCGGCGATCGCCGACGTGGGCTGCGGCGACGGTTCGCTGGTGCGCTTCTTGACTCGCCAGGGCGCCCAAGTTGTCGGCATCGATCCGAGCCCCGGCCAGCTCGAGCGGGCGCGCGCCCAAGCGCCGGCCGGCGATGAGCGCTATATGGAAGGCGTCGGCGAAGACCTGCCACTGGAGAGCGGCTCGCTTGATGCCGTCGCCTTCTTCAATGCCCTGCACCACGTGCCGGTGCCCCAGCAGGGCCCGGCGCTGGCCGAGGCGGCACGGGTGCTCAAGCCGGGTGGCTTGTTGTATGTGCAGGAGCCGATCGCCGCCGGCGCCTATTTCGAGCTGATGCGCCCGGTCGAGGACGAGACCGAGGTGCGCGCCAAAGCCTACGAGGCGCTCCAAGTCGCGCCCCGCGACGGCGCCCTTGAAGCGGCGCTCGAGTTTCTCTACGAAGCGCCGATCGGCCACGAGTCCTTCGAGGCCATGACCCAGGCGATCGTCGCCGTGGACGAGACCAGGCGCCCTCGGGTCGAGGCGCAGAAAGAGCGGATGCGTGACGCCTTCGAGAAAGACGCCGAGGCACGGGACGGCAAATTCTGGTTCTATCAGCCCTGCCGCCTCAACCTGTTGCGGCGGCGCTGACCGGAGTCTCTGAAATGACTATCAAGTATCTCTCCCAGCACCACAGCGAGGACGACCCGAGCGGGCTGATCCGCGAGGTGCTGAATATGGGGGCCGCCTTTCCCGGGCCGGCCGAGGACATCTTGCTGTCCTGGACTCTCAAGCTCGGCGCCACGGCCGATCCGGCGCACCACGCACGGCGCCTGCTGGCGCAGTACGAGATCGCCGAGGGCCCCGTGCCTGACGATCCCCGGGGCAAGCTGATCGAGCTGCTACGCGAGGCCGCGGCCTTCTCGCCCGACAAGGTCCAGCGCCGGTCCGAGCGCCCGAGCCGCCGGCGGCGCCGCGAGTCTTGACCTACCGGCTCGACAACCGCCGGGCCCGCCACCTGCTGTTCCACCTCCAGGGCCTCTCAGACCCGCCTCGACGCAAGCAGACGGATGACGATCTGCACCAGCTTATCGAGCGCCTGGGCTACGTTCAGGTCGATTCCATCAACACGGTGGAGCGGGCCCACCACATGATCCTCTTCGCCCGCAACCAGACCTACCGGCAAAAGCAGCTGAGCCGTCTGGTCGAGCGCGAGCGCCGGCTGTTCGAGAACTGGGTGCACGACGCCGCGGTGATCCCTTGCGCCTTCTACCCCTATTGGCGGCACCACTTTACCCGAGAAGAAATGCGCCTGGCCAAACAATGGGAGAGCTGGCGCGGCAACAACTACCGGGACCACCTGGACCAGGTGCTAGAGCTTGTGCGCGGCGGCGGCCCGAACCGGGCGCGCGACCTGGGGACGGACCAGCCCAAGGGCTCGGGCGGCTGGTGGGACTGGCATCCGGGAAAGACGGCGCTCGAGTTCCATTGGCGCACCGGCAGGCTCGCGGTCTGCCACCGCGAAGGCTTCCAGAAGGTCTATGATCTGGCCGAGCGGGTGATTCCGGCCTGCCACCGAGACGAGGTGCCGGAGCGCGCGGCCTTCCTGAACTGGGCCTGCGGCGAGGCGCTGGCCCGCCTGGGTATCGCCACGCCCGGCCAGGTGGCGGATTTTTGGGGCCTGATTTCGGCCCAGGAGGCCAAGGACTGGCTGACCGCCCAGCCGGTCGACAGGGTCATCCAGGTGGAGGTCGAGGGCTGCCCGGGCAGCCGGCCCCGCAAGCTTTTTGCCCGCGCCGACCTGCCCGAGCTGGCCGCCGACCTGCCCACACCACCCGAGCGCCTGCGGGCGCTAAGCCCCTTCGATCCGGTGATCCGCGACAGGGGGCGCCTTGCCCACCTCTTCGGTTTCGATTATCGCATCGAGGTCTTCGTACCGGCCGCCAAGCGTCGCTATGGCTACTATGTTTTTCCCCTACTCGAGGCCGACCGCTTCGTCGGGCGCATCGACATGGTACACGAGCGCGACCGAGGCGAGCTCAGGGTCAAGGGCCTCTGGCTCGAGCCCAAGTGCCGCCTGACCAAGGGCCGGCAAGCGGCGCTCGAGTCCGAGCTGGCGCGTCAAGCCCGCTTCACTGGTGCGGAGAACATCGTCTACGACGAGGGCTATGTGAAAGAGGTCGGCTGAGCGCTGGCCGCTTCCCCCTGTTCAAGCTCGCCAAGACAATCTAAAATTGCTCCCCTTGCAATGGGGGACGTGATGATGGGCAAGCTTTGGTCGATCCTAATCCTGCTGGTTCTGCTTGGCTTGGCGGCCTGCGCGCCAAGCTATCCGCTTGGCATGTCGGAAGCGGAGTGGAATGCGCTGACACCCGAGCAGCAACAGGAGGCGCGCGTCGCGGACGCGGAGCTAAAACGGGCGAAGGCCGAGCAGAAGGCCGCCGAAGCCAACGCCCGGGCGCTCGAACAGCGCAACAAGTTGATCGAGCAGTATCGCCGGGCCGGCAAGGGCGACATCGCGGAATGCCAGATCATTCCGCCAGAAAATGCGCCGGCGGGCCTCAAGGTGCGCCCCTCCGAGGTGACCCTGGTGCGCGGCGAGGACCGACGCTTGACCCTGACCAAAGACTTCGGAAGCCCAGAGTATCTCTGGGCCCGGCGCGGCTCCGGCGGCGACATCGAGCTTTGCGGCTCAACCTCATCGGGCAGCGGGCCGGCCGGCTCCTGCGACCGGATTACTTCGCTTTCGATCGGCTTCGGTCAGGTGGCGAAGAAGGAGATCGTTTGGGCCCCGGGTTTGCGCAACGGAACCTTTGAGTGCCAGGAGTTCAAGGGCAGCTTCGGCCCCTCCGGCATTCCGCCGCACTTGCTCTAGAACAGCGCCTATCAGCCCCAGAGTGCCGGGCTGGCAGGCTGCATGAGGCTACCTTCGAAAATGATTCCGTCGGGGCGGTCCTCGGCAAGGACCAGGGGGCCGTCCAGGTCGACGATCAGCGCACCCTGGGCGACCAACATGGCCGGCGCCATGGCCAGCGACGTGGCGACCATGCAGCCCACCATGATCCCGAAACCGGCCGCCTCGGCGGCGATTTTCAGCGCCAGGGCCTCGGTCAGGCCGCCGGTCTTGTCGAGCTTGATGTTGACCACGTCGTAGCGCCCGGCGAGCGCTGGCAGGGAGGCCCGGTCGTGACAGGATTCGTCGGCCGCCAGCTTGACCGGCCGCGCCAGCCCGTCCAGTCCGGCGTCCGCGCCGGCGGGCAAGGGCTGCTCGATCAGCTCGACGCCGAGCTCGGCCAAGGCTGGGATCAGCCCCTCCGCGGTCGCGCGAGTCCAGCCCTCGTTGGCATCGACGATAAGCCGCGCATCCGGCGCGTTTTCGCGCACCGCCGCGACCCGCGCCAGATCGTCGGGGCCGGCCAGCTTAAGCTTGAGCAGCGGGCGGTTGGCGTTCTCTCGGGCCGCCGCGCCCATCGCCTCGGGACTGTCTAGGGAGAGTGTGTAAGCCGTGGTGAGCGGCGCGGGCGCGGGCAGGTCGAGAAGCTGCCAGACCGGCTTTCCCGACTGCTTGACCTCCAGGTCCCAAAAGGCACAGTCCAGCGCATTGCGCGCGGCACCGGCCGGCAAGCGCGCCTGCAAGGCTGCCCGATCGAGGCCTTGGGCCAAGTCGTCGCGCAGGCCCTCTATCTGAGCGGTCACGCTCTCAACGCTCTCGTCGTAGCGGGCGTACGGTCGGCATTCGCCGCGCCCGACCAACCCGTCTTGCTCGAGCTCGACGATCACCAGATCGACCGCCGTGACGCTGCCCCGGGAGATCGTCCAGGTGCCCCGGGTCGGCCAGGACTCGGCCCGGACCGTGAGCCCGCTCACAGTTGGTCCACGATGCGCCCAACACCGTTGCGCACCGGGTCGACCGCGGGCATCCCGAGCCGCGCCTCCGCCTCGTCCAGATACTTTTGGGCAGCGTCGGCCTCCAGGCGCGAGGTGTCGACTGCCATGGCGACGAAGCGGACCTCGGGGTTGGTCAGACGGGCAGCCGCCAGATTGGCTTCCATGCAGGTCTCGAACTCGGGCAGGCCATAGTCCGGCAGGCCGCGCATGTGGGTGCGGGTCGGTTCGTGGCAGAGCACCAGGGCATCCGGCTGGGCGCCGTGTAGCAGGCCCATGGAAACCCCCGCGAAGGAGGCGTGGAACAGGGAGCCCTGGCCTTCGATCAGGTCCCAGTGGTCGTCGTCGTTGTCGGGCGAGAGCCACTCCACGGCGCCGGAGATGAAATCGGCGACCACGGCGTCGATCGAGACACCGGTGCCGGCGATCATGATGCCGGTCTGCCCGGTTGCCCGGAAGTCGGCTTTCATGCCGCGCGTCTGCATCTCCTTCTCGATCGCCAACATGGTGAACATCTTGCCGCAGGAGCAGTCGGTGCCGACCGCAAGCAGGCGCTTGCCTGCGCGCTTGATGCCGCTGCCGACCTGGAAACGACCGGTCGGGTGGCGCACGTCGAACAGCTCGCGCCCCAGGCGCGTCGCCGTCTCCGCCAGAATGGGCACATCCGCCAAGCGCGCATGCAGGCCGGCGGCCAGGTCCATGCCCTGCTCCAAGGCCTCGACCAGGATGTCGGTCCAGGCATCGGAGATCACCCCGCCCCGCGTGGCGACGCCGACCACCAGGGTCTTGACCCCGGCCTCGGCCGCCTCGGCGACGGTCATATCGGGCAAACCCATATCAGCGTTGCAGTCGGGCAGGCGGAGCTGGCCGACGCACCAGTCCGGGCGAAACTGGGCGATGCCGATCGCGGTCTTGGCGGCCAGCCGGTCGGCCGCGTCGCCCAGAAACAACAAATAGGGTTGCTTAATGTTCATGGTGGTCCCCTTTCCCCCAGTCCCGACATTCGGTCCTATCCCGTCTGGACTAGCAGATATACACTTGCGGCCCTGATCAAGCCAAGATCCGGGATTCGCCGTGGAGCGACACCTCGCCGCCATACTCGCCGCCGATCTGGTCGGCTACTCGGCCCTTATGGGCGCCGACGAGGCCGGTACGCTCGCGCGGGTTAAGGCCTGCGAGGCCGAGGTGGTGGAGCCCCTGGTGTCGGAGCACAAGGGCCGCATCGTCAAACGCATGGGCGATGGGTACCTGGTCGAGTTCGCCAGCGTGGTCGCGGCCGTCGAGTGCGCGCTGGCTTGGCAAGAGGCGATGGCCGAGCGGGCGCCCCTGCGCTTCCGCATCGGGATTAACCTGGGTGAAATCATCACTGAGGACGAGGACATTTACGGCACCGGTGTCAATGTCGCTGCCCGCCTGGAGGCGCTCGCGGACCCCGGCGGAATCTGCCTCTCCGGCACGGTGTACGGCGAGGTCAAGGGCAAGATCGATACGGCTTTCGAGGATCTGGGCTCACAGACGATCAAGAACATCGCCGAGCCGGTGCGGGCCTATCGAGTCGCCTCGGGTGCTGAGCCTAAAATGCCGCTGCCGACGTCCTCCTCCGACCTTCCCACGATCGCCGTCCTGCCCTTCACCAACATGTCAGGCGACCCGGAACAACAGTACTTCTCCGACGGCATCAGCGAGGACATCATCACCGAACTGGCCCGCTTCGGCGTGCTCCAGGTGGTTGCCCGCAACTCCACCTTCGTCTACCGGGACCAGTCGATCGACGTCGCCGAGATTGGCCGCCTCTTGGGCTGCGACTATCTGCTCGAGGGCAGCCTGCGCAAAGCCGGCAAGCGTATTCGCCTCACCGCCCAGTTGATCGACGCCAAGTCCGGCAAGCATGTCTGGGCCGAGCGCTACGACCGGGACTTGGAGGATATCTTCGCCATTCAGGATGAGCTCGTGCATGCCATCGTGACCAATCTTGTGGGCCGTGTCGCCACGGCCGACTTGGCCCGGTCACTGCGCAAGCCGGCCGAAAGCCTAGCGGCCTACGACCTCTACCTGCGCGCCTTGGAGCTCGACCGCAATTACGACGAAAAGAGCACCCTTGAGGGTGTCGCACTGCTGGAGCGCGCGGTCGAGCTGGACCCGAGGTTTGCTCGCGCTCACGTATTGTTGGCGACCTTCCTGTGGACGGCCGGGTGGTTCAAGGACATGGTCGGCGAAACCTATCTGGACCGGGCGATCGCCAGTGCCAACAGGGCGATCTCCTTGGATCCGGATGACGCGCTCTGTCATGGCGCGCTCGGATCCATCCATCTGATGCGCGAGGATTACGGCCAGGCGGGTCAGTACTTCGAGCGCGCGCTTAGTCTCAATGCGCACGACACCATGTTTTGGACCGACTACGGCTGGTTCCTAATGGCGATCGGCGAGTCCGACCGAGCACTGGAGATCCTGGACCACCGGGAAACCTTCGAACCCCATCCGCCGCTCTACCATTGGGAGGTGCGTGGCCAAGTGCTTTACGCTCTTCGGCGCTACGAGGATTCCATGAAGGCACTGGAGCGTTCAAAGGTCACGAACGACTGGGTCCACGCCAATTTGGCCGCCTGCTATGGCCAACTCGGCCGCGTCGAGGAGGCGCGCGCGAGCTGGGCCACGATCCGCGACCACCTGCCCAACGCCACGCTGTCGTTCGCCTGGCGGCACATTCATGCGAGGAGCCAGGCGGATCGAGACCATTGGGAAGAAGGCCTGGAGAAGGCGGGGATAAGCGATTAGCCGGCCTCTTTTGGCCCGGGCCCGGCCTCGCTATAGTCGGCGCCCCCAAGACCGGAACAAGGCGCCCCCATGACCGATCAGAGCTTCACCACTCGCCCCGAGATTGCCGGCACCTTCGGGGTCGTCACCTCGACCCATTGGCTCGCCTCGGCAGCCGGCATGGCAGTCTTGGAGAAGGGCGGCAACGCCTTCGACGCGGCGGTCGCGACGGGGTTCGCGCTCCAGGTGGTCGAACCGCACCTGAACGGCCCAGGCGGCGAGGTGCCGATGATCCTGCACAAGGCCGGCAGCGGCGGCCTGGAGGGGGTCGAGGTGATCTGCGGCCAGGGCGTGGCACCCGCGGCCGCCACGATCGAGCACTACCGTGGGCTCGGGCTTGACCTGGTGCCCGGCGCCGGCCTCTTGGCGAGCGTCGTGCCGGGCGCCTTTGACGGATGGATGCTGCTGCTGCGCGACCACGGCAGCCTCCACCCCCGCGACGTTCTGGCCCATGCGATCGACTATGCCGGCGGCGGCTACCCCCTGGTGCCCAACATTTGCGACACCATCGCCAGGGTCGAGACACTGTTCCGCGAGGAGTGGCCGACCTCGGCCGCACTCTACCTACCGGGCGGGGAGATCCCGAGCCCTGGGCGTCTGTTCCGGAACCAGACTCTGGCCGCGACCTATAAGCGCCTGCTGGCCGAAGGCGAGGCCGCCGGGCCCGACCGGGAGGCCCAGATCGAGGCCATGCGCGCGGCCTGGTACAAGGGCTTCGTGGCCGAGGCGATAGACCGGTTCTGTCGGACCCAGGTGCTGATGGACGCCTCGGGCCGGCGGCACGGCGGGGTCTTGACCGGCGACGACATGGCGCGCTGGCAAGCCACCAAAGAAGCACCGGCCACCTATGACTACCACGGAGTCACCCTGTGCAAGAACGGCCCCTGGAGCCAAGGCCCTGTGTTCCTCCAGCAGCTCGCTCTGCTCTCTGGTCACGACGTCGCGGCGCTCGACCCGCTGGGTCCCGACTTCGTCCACCTGGTGACCGAATGCGCCAAGCTGGCGATGGCCGACCGGGACGCCTTCTATGGCGACCCGGACTTCGTCGAGGTGCCGCTCGATCACCTCCTGTCCGAGGCCTACAACGCCGAGCGACGCACCCTGATCGGCGAGAGCGCTTCCCACGACCACAGGCCGGGCGAGATCCCCGGCTTCGGCGGGCGCATCGTCGAGGGCACGGCCGCGCTGGCCGATGCGTTGGGCGCCGGCGAGCCGACCGTGCAGACCGACGGCACGACCCGGGGCGACACCTGCCACCTGGACGTTATCGACCGGGCCGGCAACATGATCTCGGCAACGCCTTCGGGCGGCTGGCTGCAGTCTTCGCCGATCATCCCCGAGCTCGGATTTTGTCTCAGCAGCCGGGCCCAGATGTTCTGGCTCGAAGAGGACCTGCCGGCCAGCCTGGCGCCGGGCAAGCGGCCGCGCTCGACGCTCTCGGTCAACCTGGCGCTGAAGGAAGACAAGCCCTGGATGGTGTTCGGCACGCCCGGCGGCGACTATCAGGACCAGTGGACCCTGACCTTCCTGCTGCGCGCGCTCCATTACGACATGAACCTGCAGCAAGCGATCGAGGCGCCCATGTTCCAGACCGACCACATGCCCTCGTCCTTCTGGCCGCGCGCCGCGGATCCGGGCTCGCTCACCGTGGAAGGGCGCTTTCCCAAGGCGACCGTCGAGGAGCTGGCGCGCCGCGGCCACCGGGTCACCGTGGTCGAGGACTGGGCCCTCGGGCGCCTCTCCGCGGCCCGGCGCCAGGACGGGCAGCTGAGGGCGGCCGCCAACCCGCGCTTCATGCAGGGCTACGCTATCGGCCGGTAGAGGGGATGTCGGACACCCGGCAGCCAGAGGAGCGCCAGCGCGGCATCCACGCCCGGGTCTGGGCAATCGCCGCGCCGGTAATGCTGTCCAACCTATCGGTTCCGCTCTTGGGCGCGGTCGACACGGCCGTGGTCGGCCACCTGCCGGACCCGGCCTACATCGGCGGCGTGGCGGTCGGCGCGATTATCTTCAGCTTCCTCTATTGGGGCTTCAGCTTCCTGCGCATGGGCACCAGCGGCTTTACGGCGCAAGCCTACGGCAGCGGCGACCGAGACGAGCTGCGTGCGGTGCTCGCCCGGGCGCTGCTTCTGGCGTTGGCCATTGGCCTGCTGCTGATCGTTCTTCAGCTGCCAATCTCTTGGATTTCTTTCCATCTCTTCGAAGCGAGCAGCGAGGTCGAGACCCAGGCCACGCTCTACTTCGACATAAGGATCTGGAGTGCGCCGGCATCGCTCGCCAACTACGTGATGATCGGTTGGTTCTTGGGCACTGGGCGGGCGCGCACCATGCTGCTGCTCGAGGTCACGCTCAACGGCATCAACATCGTGCTTGACCTCGTCTTCGTGCTCGGCTTTGGCTGGGGCGTCGAGGGCGTTGCCCTGGCCAGCCTGCTGGCCGAGGTCACGGCGGTATCCCTCGGACTCGTCATCATTGCCCGAATCCTGAAACGCGACGGCGGCGCCTTTCGGCTCGCGCGTATTCGCGACCCGGCCCGACTGATCGCTCTCTTCCGGGTCAATCGGGACATCTTGATCCGCACGCTCTGCCTGCTCTTCGCCTTCGGCTACTTCACCGCCCAGGGCGCCAAGATGAGCGATGCGGTGCTCGCCGCCAACGCTATTCTGTTGCAGTTCTTCACCTTCATGGCTCATGGCATCGACGGACTTGCGGACGCAACCCAAGTGCTCGCAGGCAATGCCAAAGGCGCGCGCCACCGGGGCCAGTTTCGGGCGGCGATCCGCGCCGCCGCGCTCTGGGCGGCCGGGGTGGCGATCGTGATCGCTTTGGTCTTTTGGCTGGCCGGGCCCACGCTGATCGCGCTCTTCACCAATATGACGGAGGTGCGTCAAATCGCCGAGACTTACTTGCCCTGGATGGCCGTGGCGCCACTGCTCTCGGTCTGGTGCTTTCTGCTGGACGGCATCTTCATTGGCACGACCAGGACCGACGCCATGCGCAATGCCATGGTCGCCTCGCTGCTGCTCTACCTGGCGGCCTGTTGGGTCTTGATCCCCTGGCTCGGCAATCATGGCCTTTGGCTGGCGATGATGATCTTTATGGTGGCCCGCGCGCTCAGCTTGGCGGTCTATCTGCCCGCGCTCGACCGCTCGATCGAGGCGGCGCCGGGATGAGCGCGCCCGCGATCTCCGGTTTCATGGTGCTGCGCGACGGGGTCGCCATGGGTTATCCGTTCGTCGAGGCGATCGTCTCGGCCCTGCCGGTCTGCGACGAGTTCTTGGTCTCCGACGGCTATTCCAGCGACGACACCCTGGCCGTGCTGGAGCGCCTGAAGGAGATCTTCCCCGAGAAGATCAGGCTTCACCAGCACCGCTGGACGACCGAGCCGGACAACGGCCGGGTGATCGCGACGGTCTCGAACGCCCTGCTTGCCGAGTGCCGGGGCCGCCACTGCCTCTACGTCCAGGGCAACGAGATCCTTCACGAGTCAGCCCGCCAGGAAGTTCGCGCTCTGCCGGAGCTCTACCCCGAGATCGAGCTCTTCAAGCTGCCGTTCCTCAGCTATGGCGGCGCGGTTGCGCTGACCGATTGCGAATTCAGGCGGCGGCTTTTCGTAAACACGCCGCGAATCGCGCTGCAAGGCGACGCTTACGATGCCGGATACGAGAAATGGCAGCTGTTGAAGCAGCCCCGGCGCTTCGCGTCCTACCTATTGCACCGGGAGGGCGAGATGTTGTGCTATCTGCGCGACGGCTTTCATCGCTATCGCGGTGTCTTTCCCGAGCCCTATCTGAAGAAGCTCGAGGTGCGAGGATCTCAGTACAAAGACCCACACTTGGCGATGATCTTTCGCAAAATCTATCAGCACGCGGCGCAAACCCTCGAGGCGGTGCGCCGCGCCGGCCAGGGCACCGGTGCCTTTTGGCAGGAGGTCGTGCGAATGCTCGATCGCGAGCGTCTCGATGAACTGCAAGAGCGCGGCCATGCGATCGCGGGGCTTGAAACGGCGCTCCCGACCCAAGGCGGCGCCCATCCGAAGATCATGGCCGATCTCTTCCAACAATGGCGCTACGACCCCTGGTCCAGCCTGGCGCGCGTCGCACGGGAGAAGCAGGCGGTGTCATGAGCATGCCATCGATCTCAGGATTCATGGTCCTGCGAAACGCGGCCGAAACCGGCTATCCCTTTATCGAGTCGATCGTCTCGGCCTTGGCAATCTGCGACGAGTTCCTGATTTCCGACGGCTTTTCCAGCGATGACACCTGGGCCTGCTTGAACGAATTGAAGAGCTGCTATCCCGATAGGATCACATTGTTCCAGGATTCCTGGCCGGCCTGGCGCGACTATGGGCGGGTCATGGCCACGGTCTCTAACCTGGTGCGCGCGCGCTGCCGCGGCGACTTTTGCCTCTATGTTCAGTCCAACGAGGTCATGCACGAGTCCTCGCGCGAGGAGATCCGCCGCTGGCCCTTGCAGTACCCCGACGTCGAGCTGTTTCGAATTCCCTACTGCAACTACTTGGGCCCGGATGACCAAATGGTCTTCGATTTTCGCCGCCGGCTCTTCGCCAACAAGCCGCGCATTGCCTTGGTCGGCGACGCTTACGACGCCGGCTATCTGAAAGGGCAATTGCTTAAGACTCCGCGACGTTTTGTGCCCTATCTGCTCCATCGCGAGGGCGAAAAGGCCTGCTATCTCAGAGATCCCTACCACCGCTACTGGGGCATCGCCCCGAGGGGCTATCTCACGAAATTGAGGCAGCGCAGCGCTGAGTACGACAACGAGGCCCTGGCGCCCGCTTGGCGCGACGAGCTGGACGTCGCCGAACGGGCTATCGAAGAGATCAGCGAGGACGGAGGCTGCCAGAACGCCTTTTGGCGTCCGCTTGCCGACCTGCAGCGAAGCATTCGCTACGCCGGCAAGGTGCCCGGCAGCCAGAACCTCGGGCCCCACCCGCAGCTCGTAGAGCCCCTGCTCGGCCAGTGGCGCTATGACCCCTGGGCCAGCCTGGAACGCCTATCGGAGCACTAGGAGCTGAGCAGCAGGCTGTCGTCTGGCCGCCAGGCGCACCAGAGCTCTTGGCCGACCGTGAAAGTCTGGGTCGTCGAGCGCGCCTCGTTCTGCAGGTTGGCCGAGATCGTGCGGCCTGCGTCGTCGGTTACGAAAACATGGGAGACGTCGCCGTAGTAGGCCACCTCGCTAACCTTGCCGTGCAGCGACACCAAGCCTTCGGCGGGCGGCTCGCTCATCAGGCGGACCTTTTCGGGCCTGACCGCGATGCCCACGCTGCCGCTGGCCGGTCCTTGGCCAGAAAGCGCAAGCTGGCTCAGGCCCTCCACGTCGACCAGCACCTGCTCGCCGCTGACGCCCGAAACCGTGCCCTCGAAGAGGTTCATCTTGCCGATGAAGTCGGCCACAAAGCGGCAGTTGGGGAACTCGTAAAGCTCGGCCGGCGCGGCCACCTGGCGCACCTTGCCTTCCTCCATGACCGCGATCCGATTGGCCATGGAAAGCGCTTCGGCCTGGTCGTGGGTGACGATCACAAAGGTGATGCCGACCGACTGCTGCAAGCGCACCAACTCCAGTTGCATGGCCTCGCGCAGCTTTGCGTCAAGCGCCGAGAGCGGCTCGTCGAGCAGGAGCACCTTGGGCCGCTTGACCAGTGCTCGGGCAAGCGCGACGCGCTGCCGCTGGCCGCCGGAGAGCTGATCGGGCATGCGCGCGCCATAGCCCCCCAGCTTGACCAGCTCGAGCGCCTCCTCGGCGCGGCTGGCGATCTCCGCCTTGGCGACGCCGGTCACCTTGAGGCCGTAGCCGACATTGTCGAGCACCGACATGTGAGGAAAGACCGCGTAGGACTGGAACACCATGTTGATCGGACGATGATTGGGCTGAATGCCCGCCATGTCTTGACCATCGATCAGAATTTGGCCTTCGCTCGGCACCTCGAAGCCGGCAATCATCCGCAACAGCGTGGTCTTGCCGCAGCCGGAGGGTCCCAAAAGCGCGAAGAACTCGCCCTGTTCGATCTCGAGCGAGACCGCGTCGACCGCGGTCACCGAAGAACCGAAGCGCTTGGTGACCTGGTCGATGGTGATGATCCTGTCGGCCATCGGGCTTTAGCCTCCGTCTTTGCTGTCCGACCTGTTCTGCAGCCACATTGCAAAGGCCGTCAGGGCCAGGGTGATGACGATCAACACGCTCGAGGCGGCGTTGACCTCCGGCGTCACGCTGAAGCGCACCATGGAGTAGACCTTGACCGGGAAGGTCACGGTGTCGGGCCCCGAGGTGAAAAAGGTGATCACGAAGTCGTCGAGCGACAGCGTGAAGGCGAGCAGCCCGCCGGCCAGAAGGCCCGGGCGCATGTAGGGGATCAAGACGTCCCGGAAGGTTTGCCACTCGCTGGCGCCGAGGTCCTTGGCGGCCTCCTCCAGCTCCCGGTTGAAGTTGGCCAGACGCGCCCGGATCACCATGGCGGCGAAGGGAAAACTGAAGGAGATATGGGCGATGATGATGCTACCCAGGTTAAGCGGATAGGGCAGCCCGCTGGGCCAGCCGATGCGCGCGAAAAAGGCCAGCATGGCGATGCCCATGCAGATCTCGGGAATCACGATCGGCAAAGCCATCGCGCCCTCGTAGGGCGCCTTGCCGGGAAAGCGGAAGCGCCACAGCAGGACCGCCACCATGGCGCCGAGGATGACCGAGATCATGGTTGAGAGAAAAGCGATGGTCAGCGAGTTGGTAAAGGCCTCGATCAGGCTCTCATTGTTGATCGCCTTCTCGTAGTACTTCAGCGTGAAGCCGTTCCAGACGATGTTGCGCCGGCTGTCGTTGAAGCTGAAGGCCATCAGGGTGAGGATCGGCGCGTATAGGAAGAACAGGGTGAGGCCAAAGGTCAGACGCATGGACCAGCGTTTGGAGTACTCCAGCGGCCCGAACTTGGCCTCCTTGCGCCGACGCTCGGCCATCACCCTGCCTCCATCGCGGACGAGCCCTTGGCCAGCACCGCGCGCAGCGCCAGGGCGAAGAAGGTGGCATACATCAGGATGAACGAGAGCGCCGAGCCGAATGGCCAGTCATTTGCGCTCTTGAACTGGCGCTCGATCACGTTGGCTATCATCTGGCTGTCGGTGCCGCCAAGCAGGTCAGGGGTCAAGAAGGAGCCGAGCGTCGGGATGAAGGTGATCACGATGCCCGAGAAAATGCCCGCCTTGGCAAGCGGCACGACGATCGAGAAGAGCGTGCGAATTTGCCCGGCACCGAGATCCAGGCTGGCCTCGATCAGGGACTTGTCCATGCGGTCGAGCGAGGCGTAGAGCGGCAGCACCATGAAGGGCAGCGCCACGTAGACCAGTCCGAAAACCACCGCAAAGTTGTTGTAGAGCAGCACCAGGGGCTCGAAACGCTCGCCCAGCAGATTGAGCTCGCCCAGGCCGATCAGGGTGAGCAGACCGTTTGCGCCGTCCCAAAGATCCTCGAGCGCGAAGTTGACGAAGCCCCGGGTGCGCAGCACCGCGATCAGCGCGTAGGTGCGGATCAGCAGGTTGGTCCAGAACGGCAGGATGATCAGCAGTAGCAACACCGGGCGCCAGCGCGCCGGCGCGAAGGTGATCATCATGGCAACCGGAAAGCCGACCACCAGGCACAGGAAGGTGGTGACCGCCGCGAACCACAGGGATTTAACGAAGATCTTTAGATAAAGCGGGTCGAAGGCCCGGGCGTAGTTGTCGAGCACCCAGGTGATCTCAATTCCGACGACGCCTTGCTTCTCGCCGAAGCTGAACAGCCACACGAGGGTCAGTGGCGCCAGGAAGAAGGCGACCAGCCAAACGGTCGGCGGCAGGCCGATGAGCCAAAAGACCAGCGGATGGCGCCGCCAACTCTCCATCTTGCCCCCGATTGCCCCGGAATTCGCTTGAAGGACCGGGGCGGACCGCCGAAACGGCCCGCCCGTCCCGTTAGGTCATTTTAAGCGGCGAGGATCCTGGTCCAGGACTCGTCGATCATGCGCTGGCGCTCCTCGCCCAAGTAAATCGCGGGCTCGCAGCGCGACAGGGTCGCCGCGTCCGGGAAGATCGCCGGATTCTCGTTGTACTCGGGATCGGCGATTGCGCGCGCCGCGTTGTTGGGCGTGGCATAGTAAATGTACTCTGCGATGTCCTTGCCGACCTCGGCATCGAGAATGAAGTTGATGAAGCTGTGGGCGTTCTCCGGGTGGGGCGCGCCAGTAGGGATGCACATGCAGTCCTGCCACACCAGGCTGCCTTCCTTCGGCACCACGTAGGAGAGGTCGTCGTCCTCCTCCATGACCTGAAGGATGTCGCCGTTCCACTCCATGGTCAGGTCGACCTCGCCGGACAGTAGGAGGTCCTGGCCATTGTCCTCGGCGAAGACCTTGATGTGGGGCTTCTGCTTGATGAGCAGATCCTCGGCTTCCTTGATCTGCGCCGGGTCGGTCGAGTTGTAGGAGTAGCCGAGAAACTTGAGCGCCACGCCGATCACGCTGGCGCCGTCGCCCAGCAGCGCGATCTTGCCGGAGTGCTTGTCCGAGGCCAGCACCGACTCCCAGCTGTCTGGCGGCGTGTCGACTCGCGATATGCGATAGCCGATCCCTTGGGTGCCCCACATGTAGGGAATCGAGAACTTGCGCCCCGGATCGAAGGCGGAATCCTGGAAGTTGGGGTCCAGGTTGCTGAAATTCGGAATCTTCGCAAGGTCGAGCGGCTCGACCATTTTGGCGACCATCATGCGCTCGACGAAGTCGTTGGTCGGGATGATGACGTCGTAGCCGGGATTGCCTTCCTTGAGCTTGGCGAAAAGCTCCTCGTTGTCGGCGTAGAGGTCCATCTTGACCTCGATACCCGTCGCATCCTTGAAGTCGGGAAGGGTGTCCTCGCCGATGTAGGTGTCCCAGTTGTAGAGATTGAGCTTGGGCTCCTCGGCGGCCCAAGAGAACTTCGGTCCGAAGCTCAGGCCGGCGGCGACAGCGCCCGTGCCAGCCAGAAAAGAGCGGCGCCCCGGGCGGCCGCCGAATGACTTCCTCATGTTCTCTGCCTCCTTGATCGCGCGCCGCCGCTGCAACCGCCGCCTCCGTGGCGTCGGCCTCCGGCAACGCTTATTGTTATGGGCGTAATCAAGTCAGCAGCCGGCGAGCTTGTCAATCGCGCCGGCCAGGCGAAGTCAAAATCCGCGCTGCGGATCGCGGAAATTTGTGAGCAAAATCAATTTCCTAGGGAAATTCTATCATAAGACGCAGATGGGCGGCGCTATGACACCTTATGATAGTCTCGATACCACTCCACGAAGCGCGGCAAGCCTTCGTCGATTGTCGTGGCCGGCTTGAAACCCAGGTCGCGAATCGAGGCGTCGATGTCGGCGTAGGTCGCCTCCACGTCGCCGGGCTGCATCTCGGCGAAGTGCTTGACCGCCTCGCGCCCACAGGCCTGCTCCAACACCTCGATAAAGCGCATCAGCTCCTCGGTGCGGTGGTTGCCCAGATTGTAGATTCGGTGCGGCGGGCGGACCCCGTTCTTGGCCGGCGGCAGGTCGATCGCGGCCAGTACCCCGGCCGTGATGTCGTCGATAAAGGTGAAATCCCGGCGCATTCGGCCCTGATTGAAGATCTCGATTGGGCTGCCTTCGAAGATCGCCTTGGTGAAGATATAGGCCGCCATGTCGGGCCGGCCCCAGGGGCCGTAAACCGTGAAGAAGCGCAAGCCCGTGGAGGGCACCTCGTAGAGCCGGGTGTGGCATTCGGCGATCAACTCGCCGGCCCTCTTGGTGGCCGCATAGAGCGAGATCGGCTTGTCGACCCGGTCCTCGATCGAGAACGGCTGCTTCTCGTTGCCGCCATAGACCGAGGAAGAGGAGGCATAGACCAGGTGCTTGAAGTTGGGCAGGCGCCGGCAGGCTTCGAGCACCACCAGCTGGCCCATCACATTGGCTTCGACGTAGGAGTAGGGATTGATCAGTGAGTAGCGCACGCCGGCCTGCGCCGCCAGGTGGACCACTTGCTCGACCTCGGGCCGGGCCTCGAGCAGGGCCGGAAAGGCCTCGCGATCGGACACGTCGGCCTTCTCGAAGGAGAAGCCTTCTATCTGCTCCAAAACGGCCAGGCGCGCGGCCTTCAGCGCCGGATCGTAGTAGTCGTTCAGGTTGTCGACGCCGATCACCCTTTGGCCCCGGGCCAAGAGCGCCTGGGCGACATGAAATCCGATAAAGCCGGCGGCGCCGGTAACGACCACGGTCATAAAAGCTGCGCTCCTGTTCGGTGACGGCGCCCACTGAATAGCCCGGCCGGGCGGTGCGACTCAAGGCGATTGCCTCAAATCGAGGCCGCAGCATGGCAAAAAGGCCTTTCATTTTCCTAACGATTTGCCAAAGGTCGCCCATGACCGACGCCCCGCCCGAGCAAGACCCGCCCGTGGTCTCGGTGATCACGCCCTGCTTCAATTCGGCGCGCTTCATCACCCAGACCATCGCCTCGGTCCAGGCCCAGTCGTGCGGCGCCTGGGAGATGCTGCTGGCCGACGACGTCTCAAGCGACAACACGCGGGAGATCATCGAGGCCTTGGCCGCCGAGGATCCGCGCCTCCGGCTGATCCGGCGCGAGGCCAACGGCGGGCCGGCCGCCGCCCGCAACAGCGCGCTGGCCGAGGCGCGCGGGCGCTACATCGCCTTCCTGGACCACGACGACCTCTGGCGACCCGACAAGCTGAGCCGCCAGCTAGCCTTCATGGCTGAGACCGACTGTGCGATCAGCTACACCGCCTATCGGCGGGTCTCCGCGCGGGACGGCAAGCCGGGCGGCTTGATCCGGGTGCCGCCAACCATGACCTACGACCGCCTGCTCAAACACACCGCGATCGCCAATCTGACGGCCATGATCGACCAGGCCAAGACTGGCCCGATCCGGGTCCCGGAGATGCCTTACGACGATTACGCCCTATGGCTCTCCCTGCTCAGAAAGGGCTTCACGGCGCGCGGGCTCAACGAAGACTTGGCCCGATTCCGGGTCGTCGAGGGCTCTTCCTCGAGCCGCAAGCACCAAGCCGTCGCCTGGGTTTGGCGCATCTACCGGCACCAAGAGCGGCTCAGCGTCGTTCGCGCGCTCTGGTGCGTCGCACACTATGTTGGCCGGGCTGCCCTTAAACACTTGAAGTAAGACAAGATTCTTACTCTATCCACGCATTTTTAACGGCTCTCGGGCTCTATTGGGGGCTCGCCCGGCCAATAGAAACGCGGAGCACTAGGTAGATGACCGAGCTCACCGCCCTGGACCCTTTCCGTCCCGAGATCCGCCCGCCCAGCACCGGCGAGCCCTTCGCCCTGCAGGGCTTCAAGTGGGGCGGCCTGCCCTATGGCACCCCCGGCGGCCTGGTCACCTACGCCATCGCGCCGCTCGATTTTGGCGAGTCTTTCGGCGCGCTCAACAGCCTGTTCGATACGCCCGGCGCCAGCGAGCAAATCGCCCGGGCGTTCCAGGAGTGGTCGGACCACGGCAACATTCAGTTCCAGGAGGTCACCGACCCCTTGGCGACCAGTTTCGACATCTCCTTCGCGGTGGAAACCATGGACGGGCCGGGCGGCGCCCTGGCCAGCGCCGACGTCAGCTTCAACTCCATCACCGGCGAGATCAACTCAGCCACCATCGTCTACGACGTGGCCGAGGAATTCGATTTCGGCGGGGGTACGGGCCCGTCCTTCTTCCTGGTCACCCTACACGAGATCGGCCACGCGCTCGGGCTCGACCATGTGGACGACGTGGTCGCGGTGATGAACAGCACCACTGCGTTCTTCGATGACCTGGACGGCCTGACCGAGAACGACATCGCCGGCATCGAGTTCATCTACGGCCCCTCGACCAACGAGCCGGCCGAACCGCCGGTCGACCCGGGCAGTGGCGAGGGCGGTGAAGACGTTGTCGAGGAGATCGTCGAGGACGCGTTCGAGAGCGTGCTGTTCGACGAGGAGTTCTACCTGTTCGATAACCCCGACGTGGCCGCCGCCGGGCTCGACCCCAAGGCCCACTACGATGGCTTCGGTCGGCACGAGGGACGCGACCCAAGTGCACTGTTCGACACCAGCTTCTATCTGGAAGAATATGCCGACGTGGCGGCGGCCGATATCAACCCCCTGGTACACTACGAGGGCATGGGCGCGGCCGAAGGGCGCGACCCCAATCAGCTGTTCGACAGCGACTTCTATCTAGAGCAAAACCCCGACGTGGCGGCGATCGGCATCAACCCGCTGGCCCACTACGAGGACTTCGGCTGGCTGGAGAGCCGCAACCCGAGCGCCGCTTTCGATGGCGACGCCTACCTGGCAGCCAACCCGGACGTCGTGGACAGTGGCGCCAACCCGCTGGCCCACTATTTGCAGTTCGGACTGTTCGAAGGTCGCGAGATCTTCGAAGTCGATCTCGGGATCGCTTAGGCCTTAGTTGGGCGCCCCAGCGCCTTCCTCGGCATTGGCCGAAGCAGCGGCCTCTTCCTGGGAGGCCTTGGCCCGCTCTACGATCGTGACCGCGGCATTCTGGATGCCCTGGAGAATCGGGCTCAGCTGATTGGCCGGAATCAGCAGACGGGCCACGGGCTCGACCTGCTGCTTCTCGTTGGCCTGCGCCAGGGTCAGACGCACGACATTGTTGGCGATGGTCACCGTCGTCACCGAATCGACGAAGTACTCCGGCAGCCGCTGGTCGGTCATTGTCTCTCTCTTTCCGTCTCGAGTTTTCGGAACCACAGGGCGGTTCCTATATCATCCCGCACCCGGAAGGCCAATGGTCAAGCCGGGCAAAATTCGGCTCTTATGGTACGGAAATCTGCCGTTCCACTTGGTCCACGATTTGACCGTCGCGCGTGAGCCGATAGCGCCCACGATAAACGCCGGGCGGCCAGTGCGCGGCCTTTCGTTTCCGTCCGCTGTAGGTAAACCATATGACCTTGCTGGTCTCGATTTCCGAGTCCCGCTTGTACAGCACCTGGCCGTCGGGTGCCTCGATCGCGAAATGTTGTAGGTCCCCGTCCATGACGCCGAAAACATCGACCCAAAAGATCAGGGCCGGCGCTCTTGGGTCGAGCGTCGCGAGCGTACGACCGGCGCGCGCGTCATCGGCCGTCGGCCGACCTTCGGCAAAGCCGGCTGCCAGGATCCCGGTCGCCTGATAGGCCAGCTGCTCGAGCGCCCGATCACTCCAAAGGGGCTGTCGTGGCGCTTCGCAGCCCTTGAAGCCCCCCAATCCGACGAAGGGGTCGATATCTTCGCCTCGATAGCGCACGGAAAAGTGTACGTGCGGGAACTCCGTGAAACCCGATAGTCCAATCAAGCCGAGCTGTTCTCCGGCCTCTACCTGCTGGCCCGGCGCGACCGCCATGCTTCCCTTGCGCAGATGGCTGTATTGGGTCTGCCAGCCATTGCCGTGATCGATCACCACACCATTGCCCGCGTCGCGGCCGCCGAGCGCGTCACGGCCGATCTCTTTGACGCTGACGTCTTCCATCCCGTCCCTGACCCGCAGCACCGTCCCAGGCGCCGCCGCAACCACCGGGACGCCGCGCGCCCTAGCCGGCAGGTTGGGCACGCGGAAATCGGTTCCCTTGTGGCCGTCGTAGCTCAGGCGACCGCAGGTATAGTCCAGGCGTCCCGGACCCTGGTCGTGGTCGAAGAAATTCTGGATCGTGCAGTACTCGCCGATTTGGCAATCGACCGGCAGCTCGAAGCGAATCTGCTCCGCCGCGGCATCGTCCGCGGGAGCCAGAAGAAATGCGGCCAGGGCCAGTACGAGGCCAAGGGCGCGAAGCCTCATGGATCTGCCGTCAATCGAACTCGAAGGCATCGTCCGCCCCTTCGAGCATCAGATCCGATCGCGGGGACTCGATGATCGCGTAGCGGAACAGGCTGATCAGCTTACCGGAGCGAAAGTGGTTGAGCGCGGCGCGGATGGTCTTGAGATCCACGTCCCGGGCCGCCACCGCTTTGCCGTCCAAGCTGAAGGTGAGCTGGATATCCTCGAGCCGCGCTTTGGTTGCGGTCACGATGTTGTCCGGCCCCAAGGTCATGATGAGATCGACGAAGACCGCTTCCATGGGCAGCAGCTGCACGGCGCCCGCGCCGGTTACCGGAGAGGCAAGGGTGACCCGCCGCAGGTGCTGTGCCGCCATGCGCACCAGCGCTTCGTTGAAGGCGCTGGTGAAGGTCAACTCGCCGGTCAAGACGCGAAGCGGCGCGCGCACCTCCGCGCTGCACGACAGCATGCAGGCGCCGGCCGCCATAAGCCGCTGAACCGAGGCGGTGATTTGCTCCGGCTTGGCGGCCGCGAGCTCCTTGCGCGCGAGCAGAGTGGCGAGGTTCTGAGGCTCCGCGCCGAGCATCGCATTGACTGCAGCGTAGAGCGGTCCCTTGAGCTCCCGCCGGCCGCCACCGGGCATCGGCACGGCGATTTCCTGGCCCTGTGGAACCGGTCGCTGGACAAAGTGAAACTGGCTGGCCAGGGCCTCCCGGGCTTCCTCGGGCCGGCGCTCGGCGCTGCGAATGAAGACGTCACGGCGCTGTTGCTGATTGCGCAAGGTATCCTTCAGAACCTCGCGCGCCGCGGGATCGGCCAACCCGGCGAAGAGTTCGTGATGGGCCTCGGGCACGCTCAGCTCCAAGTCGTTTAGAGCAAGCTCCGTGCTGCCCACGAAGCCCAGCTCCAGCGCCGCCATCTCGCGGCTCATCTCGGTGAAGTACCGCGGGCGCCAAGGGTTCGACAGCAGGTGGTAGCCCAGCCGCTTCAGTCCTTCCGGCCGTTTCTCACCCAGGCGGCTGTAGCGCTGGACCAGGTTGTTGGCGAGGGGGTGGGTCTTGAAAAAGGGCAGCTCTGCCGCGCGCAAAGACTCGAGTATCGACAGGCCGGCCGGCACGCTCTCGTCATCCTCGCCCCCCAACCCGGTCTTGAACTCGCGCCAAACCTGCATCATGACCGCCACGTCCATGTTGCCTGGCAAGGCGAGGTACTCCACATAGAGCAGCCCGCCGGGGCGCAGGCATCGGCCGACCAGCGTCCGCAGCTCGGCCAAGGCCCCATCGGAAAGGCGCGAATAGATCCCCTGAAGCGTTACGTAATCCAGTTCGGGCAGCTCGAGCGCTCCGAGCTCCTCGAAGGGCGCTTCGATCAGCTCAACGTTTTCGAGCCCGCCCTGCTTGGCCATGGCGCGGCCTTGGGCGAGCGCACCGGCGCTCGGATCGATTCCGATGAAGCGGGCCTGCGGATTGGCCGCCGCCAAGGTGCACAGTGTGAGGGCCTGACCACAGCCGATATCGCAGTAAGTGTAGGCCGACGCCGGGCTCGGCGGTACGAAGCCTTGGCTGGCGGCGACGTAGGACAGCAGAACCGGCGACTGGTTGGGGTTGTAGCTGGATTGTGTTGGGGCATCCGCTTCGTTCGGCGCTTCTTGCGGGCTCTCGGTCTCTGTCATATGGCTAAGACGTCCTTGGGATCTTCGTTAGGGTTTCGGCGCGCTACGCCGCGCGCCTAGAGGTCGCGAGCAGAAAACGCGAGCCGGTGCCAAAAGGCAAGCCTGGACCGGCTTCTATAACCCCGGATCAACGTACCCCAATATGCCTTCGAGCTGAAATTGCGGCAGGTCGCTCTCAATAGCCTCCCGCTCGGCCTCGCTCGCCGTGACCACATGGGATCCACTCGCAGGGTCGAAGAAGCGGTAAAGCGCGACGGTTCCCTCCTGCGCCGTGGCGTAAGCCTCGAAGGCCAACCCATCGAGCTGAAAGTGGTCATAGGTCTCAATGATATGATCGCGCTCGGCCTCGGAGCTGGTGTAGAGGTGCTGGCCACCTTCAAGGTCGAACAGGCGCCAAACCGCAAGGGTGTTCGCGTTGCTCCCGGCAACCGACGTAAAAGCCTCCCCCTCGAAGACGAAGCCCCCGTCGGCCGCGATCAAGGCCTCGTACTCCTGCTGGTCGGCGGTCAGCAGATGGTTGCCGTTGTTCGTGTCCAGCAGGCGGTAGATCGGCACGGCACCGATCACCAGACCATCGGCGTACGCCAAAGCCTCAATGCCAGTCAGGTGGTCGAGCGCACCGCTCGATAGGTCGAGCACCGTCATGGCGCCACCGTCCGTGGTGACGACATAGTCGTCCTGCAAACCGCCGTAACGCGCCACATCGAACCCAGTGCCGCCATCGAGCAGGTCGTCGCCGCCACCGCCGATCAAAATGTCGCTGCCAGCCTCACCCGCCAGATGATCGTCACCGGCCCCGCCTTCGATCCAATCCCGTCCCGCGCCACCGCTGTAGACATCGTCGGATCCGCCCCGGGCGATCGAGACCGTCGTGTTGCGCGGCACGTCGGTCAGCGTCTGGACCTCACCGACGAGCCAGTCGATCAGAACTTCCTCGACCGGCCCCGCCCCGGCGCCGAGCCCGAAATGCACCGTCGCCTCGTCCTGCCCGAGGAAGTTGCTGTCGGCGTTGATCTCCCGCACCTGGCTCACGCCGTCCGAGGTCAGCGTAATGAAGGCACCGACCCCCGGCTCGGGCCCGAAGGTCTTGAGCCTGAGCCAGTCGTTGGCGTTGCCGCCGTCGTTGCGGTAGAGCACCGGGCCGGCCTTGTTGTTGACGACCAGCAGATCCTGATCGCCGTCGTTGTCGTAGTCGAGCTTGAGCAGGCCTTTGCCCTCGCCGGTGTCGGTGATGCCGACCTCCGTCGAGACCAGGGTGAAGTGGCCGGTACCGTCGTTTTCGAAGAACCGCGTTTGGTCATCGGCATAGGTGACGGGCCAGCCGTTGGTGTGCGCCAGATCCAGATCACCGTCGTTGTCATAGTCGATGAAGGTCGCACCCCAGCCCCAGCCCCCGTCGCGCACGCCGGCCTCGATCGTCACATCGGTGAAGGTGCGGTCGCCGTTGTTGAGGTAAAGCCGGTTTCCGTCGCGCACATCGCTACCGGGCTGCCAGATCGCGGTTACGAACCAATCGAGTAGGCCGTCGCCGTTGACGTCGCCGATTGCCGAGCCCATGCCGTTATTGTCGGTGCCGACCCCGGCGGCCACCGTGCCGTCGGTGAAGGTGCCATCCCCGTTGTTCCAGAACAGGCGGCTGGTGGTGAAATCGCTGGCCAGGGTCAGGTCGAGCAAGCCGTCGTTGTCCAGATCGGCCCAGCGGGTGGCGAACCCGAAGGCGCCTTCCAGTTCGCCCACGTTATCGACCTCGACCCCGGCGGCGACGGTCACGTCCTCGAAGAAGCCTGGCGCCTCGGCGCCCAAGTTGTGCAACAGGCGATTGTTGGCTGGCGCCCCGGTCGGGTTAAACTGGCCGCGAAGCCACTCCGTCGTGCTGATGTCCAGATAGCCGTCTAGATCGTAGTCGCCGAAGGAGACGCTCATGCCGTAATTGCCGATGGCGCCCTCGACCGCGGCGCCCCGCTCGATCGCCTGCTCGGTGAAATGGCCCGTGCCGTCGTTGATGTAGAGATAGAAGCGCGTGTCGTAGACGCTGGTGACGTAGAGGTCCAGATCCCCGTCGTTGTCGATGTCCGCCCATCCGGCGCCGTTCGAGCCGTTGCCGCGCGCGATGCCGGCCTCAGCCGTCACGTCCTCGAAGGTGCCGTCGCCCAAATTGCGGTAGAGGATGTCGCTGCCGTCGAGCAGGGTGAAGTAAAGGTCGACGTAGCCGTCGCCATCGAAATCGCCCGCCGCCGCGCCGCCGGACATGATGTTGTAGACGGCATCGTTCGGTCCCGACTCAGGGACAATATCGACGGTGCCCTGGACATGACTCAGGCCGGCTTCGGCCGTGACGTTGGTGAAGGTGACACCCGAGGAAGACATGCCAGGACCCTAGACTGCAAATCCTGACTTGGCCAGGGCTAGCCGCTCGATTGGGTGCGGACTTGCGGTGCAGGCGGCTCCAACAGAACCTCGTCGAGCGGGCCTAGGAACTGTTCGTAACGGCGCCACTTTTGGGCCGAGGTCTGGTACATGGGCTGACGCACCTGCCACACGCTGGCGGTACGGACCGCGCGCTCGGTCTTGTGGAAGGCGAGCACGTCCTCGTCCCAATCGACGCCGACGAACTGCAGGAGCTCGGCGGTTTTGCGCGCCTGGTCCTGAACCAGCTCCTCGTAGTTGCATTCGTAGATCTCTACCGGCAACACCTCGTGCCAATGGGCCATCAGGCGGGCGTGGTCGTTGAGGTGATGGCCCATGTCGGCAAGATCGAAGGCGTAGCCCAACATGCCGTGCCGGGTCTTGAAGTTCTGGAAGTAGTTGGAGACCGCCACGTCACGCGGGTCGCGCTGCAGGTGAATGATCTTGGCGTTCGGGAACATCAACGCGATCAAACCCAGGTAGAGGAAGTTGTGGGGCATCTTATCGACCACAAATCGCGCGTCCTTGTCGATCAGGTCCAAATTGCCCAGGTAGTACTTCGCGGCCCCCTTGGCGATCGCGTTGTTGATGCGCCGCATGCCGATCGGATAGGGCTTGTTGACCTGGAGCGCTCTCGGCATCAGGCGAACGATGGTCGGCATGAGCGGCAGCTCGCCGGCACCATGGATCTCCGGATGGCTGGACAGGATCTGCTCGACCAGTGTGGTGCCCGAGCGCGGCATGCCGCAGACGAACACCGGCCGCTCGGAGGGGTCACCGAAGTCCTTGCGCGCCTCGAAGAAATCGGCCGAAAAGATCTTCATGATCGCCGCGACCTGCTGGGAGAAGGTCTTGTGGTCGTAGACGATGGTCTTGTGGGCCAAGCGGTTGGCTTCGTTCACATGGGTAAAGGCCTTGTCGTAGTCCTTGCGCTTTTGCCACAGCTCGGCCAGCGCGAAGCCCATGGCGGCGCGCACGTCGTCCGGCAAGAGCGTATTGGCGGCAAAGCGCTCCATGCGCTCGACCGCCGCCGGGTCCTCGGGCAGGGCCCGGGCGGTCACCATATGGGCAAGCGCCATGGGGTTGATCTTTGCGGCCTGCTCGAAGCACTCGATCGCCTCGTCGATGCGCCCGACCCACATCAAGGTGAGCCCCAGGGTAGAAAGCAGGGCGCCGTCGCCGGGATAGACCTCCAGGAGCGCGCGTAGCTCTTTCTCGGCGGTGTCGAAGTCGTCCGACTCGTTGTAGATCAGCGCCCGAGTGAACTTCAGCTGGCGCGCGTCGGGATGGAGCTCCAAGCCCTTCTCGACGGTCGCCATGGCCGCCTTGTGATGGCCCATCTCGTTCTGGGCTTTGGCGACCGCGTCGAGCACCGGCAGCGCTTCCGGATCCTTTGATTCAGCCCGCTTGAGCGCCTTGAGGGCTTGCGGGCGCATGCCCCAGCGCTGGAACAGGCCGGCGACCTCCAGATAGGGTGCCAGGCTCTCCTCGTCGAGCTTCGAGGCCTCGCGCAACTGGCCGGCTGCCTCTTGGGGGCGCTGGTCAAGCTCCAGGAGACGCGCCAAGTGAAGGCGCAAGCCAGCGTCCTCCGGCGACTTGCGCACCTGCTCCTCCATCTGGGCGACCGCTTCCTCGGCGCGCTCTAGGGAGATCAGGACCCGCTGGCGGCTCGCTTGGGCGGCACTGAGGTCCGGTTTGAGGCGCAGGGCCGCGTCCAGGTTCTCGAGCGCCTCTTCCAGATGCTGCTCGCGCACAAGGGCGACCGCCAAATTGTGGTGCCATTCGGCGCGCCCGGGCTCCCGGCGCACCGCTTCCCGGTAGGCCTCTTTCGCCGCGGCCTGGTCGTCTAGCGCCAGAAAGGTCGCGCCCAAGCGGCCATAGGCAACACCGTCAGCGTCCGGGCCCGCGACGATTTCCTCCAACAGGGCCTTCGAGGCCTGGAAATCCCGGGTCAGAAAGTGGCCGAGCGCCAGATCGCTGGCCCAATCCGTCGTGGCCGGCGGAATCTGGATCACGGCGCGCAGATTGGCCTCGCCTTCGGCCGACTCGCCCTCGAGGACCTGCAGGATGCCGTGGAGCAGCTGCAGGTGCGGCCCGACCGGGGCGCCGCTCTTGACGTGCTCGGCGCAGAGCGCAAGCGCCTCGGTCGGCTCGCCCGCCAAATAGCGGCTCCGTACGTTGTTGAGGACTTGATCCATCGCCGGGGACTCCGTCTTGGTCGGCCCGCCGCCCGTGCGGACCCATAAGACAACTGATCTCTGCTTGCGGTTACCGGCTGGCGCGGGCCCGGTCAAGACCCTGGCGCCAAAAACGAACGGGGCGGCCCGAAGGCCGCCCCGTCGCTCGTGCCGAGAGTTCGGCAGTCAGAGGCTTTGTCGCAAGATTACACCACCAGGGTGACGTCCTGCGGAATGTCGATCGAACCCAACGGGGTCGCGGTCGCAACGGTGAAGACGATCGCGGCATCGATCGCGGAGTCGCCGTTGGTCTCGGCCGCGATACCCACGAACAGCTTGGTGCCCTGATTGTTCACCGCGAAGGCGATGAAGCTCTGGCTGGTCACCGTCGTCGGCACGCCGGTGAGCGCAGTCAGGAAGCTGTAGAAGCGGGTGAAGGCACCGGTCACGCCCGGGGTGCTGGCGAAGGTGAAGCCGCCACCCAGAGCCTGGGGCGCCGAGATCGTGCCGGTCACCAGCTGGAGACCGGTGATCGAGAAGCCCGACACGCCGGTGATCGCGTTCGAGATGAACGACGGGGCAAAGAAACCGTCGAACCCGCTGACGTCGAACTCGAAGACGTCGTCCGCGCCCTGGTCGAAAGCCGGGGCCACGTCCGGGGTAGCGGTCGCAAGGCCGAAGTCGAAGATGTCGAAAGCACTATTGATCCGGAAGATGTTGTTACCGGAACCGCCTTCCAGCTCGTCAGAGCCGCCGCCGCCGACCAGCACGTCGTCGCCAGCGTCGCCGAACAGGTCGTCGTTGTCGGCATCGCCGGAGATCAGATCGTCGCCGTCGCCGCCGTTGATGACGTCTAGGCCGTCGTCGCCGTCCAGGTCGTCATCGCCGCCGTTGCCGGAGATGGTGTCGTTGCCTTCGCCACCACCCAGGAAGTCACCACCGGTGCCGCCCATGATCGTGACGTCGATGGTCACATCACCACCGAAGTTGGCATCAAGACCCGCGTCGAGGCCCGAAGCGTCGACAGAGTCGAGCACCGGCGCATCGCCGAAGTTGATGTCGTTGTCCAGCGAGAAGTTGTTGGTGCCGGTGAAGACTAGGCCTTCCAGCTCCGCGCCGAACAGGTCATCCAGGAAGTTGGCTGTGCCTGTGCCCGGGAAGGGGTTGGTCGGATCGTCGATGTTGTCGCCGATCGAGTTGATGTGCAGCTCCTCGATCAGATCGATCGTCAGGGTATCGACGTTGACCTGGTCCTGCGGGCCAGCGAAGGCACCGACGCCGGCCTCGCGGCCGAACTCGATGTTGAAGGTGTCACTGGTGCCAGCGCCGTCGGCCACGTTGATCGTCACGTTGTCAACGGTAAAGAAGAATCCCGGGGTTTCCACAAGACCCGGCGTGCCGGTGAAGGCAATGGTGGTCGAGAGATCAACACCGTCAAAGGTCGGATCGGCTGCACCGGAGTCCCACAGCTCGACACGCTGGACGGGCATGGTCGGGTCGGCCGCGGCGAAGTCGCCGAGATCGTAGTCGACGCCGCCCGGGCCAGCTGAGGCGAAGCCGGAGCCCAGAATTACGGTCGGAACGTTGAGGATGTTCTGGGGACCGCCGAGCCACGGCGAGGTCACGATCGCCTCGTTGTCGCCCGTGCCGCCGTCGACCGTGTCGGTACCGTCCAAGCCGGCGCCGAAGAACAGCGCGTCGTTGGCCGAGCTACCGTTGACCGAGACGCCCAAGGCCGGGTCAAGCGAGGCCCACAGGGTGTTGGTCGCCGCGGAGGCATCGAGGAACTCGATGTTGGTCAGCGGCGGACCGAAGGTGCCGGTGATGAAGGGATCGGGAATCACGCCAACTTGGGTGATCGCGTCGCCCGATACGATCAGCGTGTGGGCCTCGCTGGCAGGCGAAATCGGCAGGGTCGCGCCACCGGCAAAGGCGCCGGTGATGGTCGGATCGGAGCCGATCTGGTCGACCAGGTTCAACAGGCCGCCCGAGTTCAGATTGATCGTCTCGAAGCCGCCGATGAACTGGCCCGTGGCGTTGATCAAGGACAGGCTGACCGCGCCGAAGAAGGGCTGCAGCGGCTGGGCCGCCAGGCCAACGTTGTTGACGTCGACGTTGATCGCATCGGCCGTGCCCGAGACCAGGCTATCGTTGAAGGTCGCGGTCAGCGAGTGGCCGAGCACCGGATTGCTGAGCTCCAGGGTGTTGCTGCCAAGCAGCTGCTGGAGGTTCTGCACCAACAAGCCCGTGCCGCCGATCGCAGCACCGTTCTGGCTGTTGACGTCGGCGATGTGCTCAATGCCGTTCGAAGCCGACGCGTCGACGATGGTGGTCGCCGCGTTGACGATGTTGTTGTCCGACAGGTTGAAGTTCGGAATGTCCTGGACATTGGCGAAGAGGATCGGCTCGTCGCCGACCAGAACCGCGTTCAGGGTCGCCTCGCCGCCGTTGCCGATGATCTGGTCCTGGGACTGGAAGGTGTTGATCTGGATGCCCAGAGCCGTCACCGCCGCCGGGCCGTTGATCACCGCGTTCTCGGCGGTGGTCTGGATCAGGTCCGGGTTGACCGTCAGCGTCGAGGTCGGGTTCGAGGTGTCGTTGCCGGCCCGGCCCTCGTTGAAGCCGAA
>JBCCGG010000057.1:0-37049 GCA_039029395.1 Pseudomonadota bacterium
AATTTCTTTAAGAGCTTTGTCTATACCGATTTCGCCATTTCTTGCTGTGCTGGTACGGTATTGATTTTCCAGGCACGATTTAATGTAAACAATGACATCCGGATTGTCATCGATAATCAGCAAGGTTGGAAGCGAACCATTGCCGGGGTCGGCTTCTGTAAAGGAAGACGCGGACTGGCTCGGCATAGTTGGTAAAAACCGATCCGGGCCAGGGTCGAGTTTAGGGTCAGCCGGAATAGCTTTTCTTTTGATTGGTAAGCATGCGTTGAAAACGCTACCCTTCCCAACTTCACTATCAACTCGGATATCTCCGCCAAAATGAACCAATAGTTCTTTGGTGAGTGCAAGGCCGATGCCGGTGCCTTCACCAAGGCGGGTGGAAGAGCCGTCTACTTGATAAAAACGATCGAAAATTCGCTCTACCTGATCCCGGGGAATACCAATTCCTGTATCACGTATCTTGATTTGTAAGAAGCTGGTGCCATTTTGTGAAATCTGAGAAAGGTGAAGACTCACTTTACCGTCTTCGGCGGTAAATTTGATGGCGTTGGATAGCAAATTGGAAACAATACATTGTACCTTTTCCGCATCAAAATCCATGACAAGGGATTCCGGTTCATGATAAGTTGATAGGCGGATGTTTTTGGATCGTGCCAAAACCTCATACGGCTCGACGAGATAGAGAATGAACGGAATGATATCTGCCTGGACCATATTGAAGCGGACGTTGCCGGTCTCCAATTTAGACAAATCCAGCATTTGATTGACCAACCGTAGGAGGCTCAAGCAATTGCGCTGGATAAGAGCCAGGTATTCCTTTGCTTTTGAGGTTGTGTTTTTTCTTGGTAATAGTAGTTTCGAAACCTGTTCTCCAAGCCCGAGGATAACTGTCAAAGGGGTTCTGAACTCATGGGTCATATTGGTATAAAGCCTGTTTTTGAACAGGTTCAACTCTTGAAGGCGTCGATATTCTGCTTTGGCCAATTGCCTGTTGAGTTGAAAGCGGTAAATAAGGAAGGCCATTCCAAAACTTATCGTGGCCCAAAGTAGATAGGCCCAGGTTGTTCGCCACCAAGGTGGCTTGATCATCAAAGAAAGCATCTTTTCCTCGCTCCAAAGCCCTTTGCCATTATTAGCTCTGGCTCTAAATGTGTAGGACCCCGGAGGTAAATGGAGGTATGTAGCTTCCGGAAACCCCTCGGAGTACCTCCACTGTTCTTCGTAAGGATCCAATTTGAATAGGAACCGGTTTTGCTTTGGATCTGATAAACTAAGGTTGGAAAACAGGACAGAAAGACTGTTCTCAGAGTAAGGCAACTGGATTTGTGGACTCCTTTCGCCGATCGGGTAACCAAAGGACAGGTCCTTGGAAGGGCTGCCGTTCTCATTCAATAGCTCCAGGTCCGAAATGAGGATTTCTGAAGTTTGCTTCCGCAAAACATCGATGACTTCCTGCGGATTTAGCTGCGCGAAACCTTGGAAACTATTCAGCCAGATTAGATCCCGGGAATGCTTATTACCCAATAGGGAGATTAACTTGTTACCGTCATACCAAGTTAGCCCCTCCAAGGACAGTACCTTCCGCAATTCCAAATCAAATAGAGATAGGCCAAATGCTTGGTCGGCAATCCAGAAGTATCCTTGTCGATCAATTATGAATCCGGTCATTCCAAATAAACCAAGTTCCTTTGCCGTGCGAGATCGGGTAGTTTTCAGCTTCATATCCAGGCAGTACAACTTGCTTGCGCTGGCCCACCAGATATTCCCCTTATTGTCATTCTGAATGTTCAGGATCTGGCTTTGGTCTTGAAAAACCTGCATCTTTTCGATAACTCCGGCTTCAGGGTTCAGGCGATCCAGAAAAAACTTCAATGCCCCTGCTTGGGCAGAACTGTTCCCTTGGCTTCCGATCCAGAGATTGCCTTCCGCATCGATGTGCAGTACATTTACGAAGTTGCTGCTAAGGCTGTTTTCATGATCCGGCTCGAATAGATAATTCCTAACTGAACCCGGCGATTGTTGATAATTAAAGAGTCCATTCTTCGCTGTAGCCACCCAAATGCCACTTTTGCCGTCACTAACGATGTCGGTGACCGCCGAATCAGGTTGTTTGGGTCCCGACAAGCGTATCGGCTTATTAGTATCTGGAGATAAGTGGAACAGTCCATTCTGGTCGCTGTTCTGGCTGGCTCCGGCAGCACCGATCCACACATTGCCCATTTTATCCTCATGAATACTGGTAAATTTAAACTGGGTAAATGAGTCTTCGGGAAAAAAGTTTTTTTTGGGATGCAGTATTATTGGGCTGTCCGGTCGCCGTTCTACCAGACCATTAAAGGCACCGATCCAGGTAGTTTTGGAATGCCCTCGATGAATCACTTCGGAAAAATAGGTATTTGCTTCCCAAAGGCTATATTTAACAGGCTCAATTTTAGTCACTGTGTTCAGTTGATAGACGCCCCCGCGCGAATTGGCAGCCCAGAGTATGCCGTCATTAGATTCCCCCAATGTCCAAAAACCGCTAACGGGAAGCCTTTTGTTGCCTTGATTCAGGCGATCCACCTTCTGCGTAGCGGGATCGTAAATGACAATGCCGCTAAAGAAATCGGTAGCGATCCAGATTCTCCCTTGCTTATCTTCCGTAATGGCAGAAACAAAGTCGTAATTTATTCTCTTACTCTCATCGACGGGTGCACTCAGTTTTTCGGGATGATCCGGGTCATAAAATAGCCGTTCAAAAGTACCGCTCGTCCTATCCATAAGGTGTAGACCATGGCCTCTTCTACCCATTGTTCCGACCCAAAAATTGCCCCTGGAGTCCTCGAAAATCGATTTAATATGGTTGGTGATCAGCGCTTGTTGATCGGAGAGACTAGCATGATAGTTGATAAATCGCTCCTCGTTCGGCTGATATTTGAACAGCCCCCCTGCTTTCTCTCCCATGTAAGGCCAGAAAGTCCCTGCCCAAAGCGTACCGCTTCGATCAACATATACTCTTTGGAATATGAATTTAGGATCTCCTTTATGTCCCTCCGTAGCCCCTAAGAACTGTTTAAGCTGGCCGGTCTTGCGATCCAACCGGAACAGGCCGTTGCCAGTACCCATCCAGAGATATCCCTCTCCATCTTCCTCAATATCGTAGACCCAATTCGGGGAATAATAATTATCGCCAATGTTGTTTATTGCCTCCATCCCGGTCAGGTAGAGTTTTTCCATGGCGGTTGGAACGAACTTCTTGAAAGTTTTTGAACGGTAATCGAAGCGGTTCAGTCCTCCCCCAAGAGTCCCAACCCACAAAAAACTATCCCTGGAAAAATAGAGGGTTTCCACTCCGTTTGAACTGATGCTATTGGTATCAGTTGGGCTATGTTGATAAACCCGCCATCGATGACCATCATAGCATCTCAAACCACCCACGGTCGCAAACCACAAGAGGCCATAACCATCCTGTAGGATATCGTTGACTGAATTAGCTACCCTTCCACCTGGTATTTTAAAGGTAGTGACTTCAATATCCAAGGAGTCATTCTGTGAGGATAACGAAGTTGCCGCGTTGAATACACAGCAGATCAACAAAGAATACAATCGGGGCTTGAAATACGAAAGTGTGAATAAGGAAGAAGAGTAGAGGATTGTTATTTGGTTCATGCCGGGAATGAATTTCCATTGCAGTTGCATTGTCAAGATAAGCCTACGTAAGCTACCTGGAGGGCTGCACGGCACCCATGCGCGACGAGAACCAGCTCCACGCCGCCGTGGTCGAGCTGATCGCCTTGGACGACGCCGAGATAAAGTACTCCACCGTGCAAAACTGGTACCCCGGCGACGAGAACGGGGTCGGCGGAATCTACAACTTCGTCACCAAGCGCGGCGCCTGCCGGGGCTGCAACTCCAAGATCTCCTGGACGCAGGTGGAGACCGGATCGGCGATCACCTGGAAGTATCCCAGCTGCATCCTGCAAGGCGACAACTCGGTCGGCGAGTTCTATTCGATTGCCATCACCAACAACTGCCAGCAGGCCGATACCGGCACCAAGATGATCCACCTGGGCCGCAACACCCGTTCGCGCATCATCGCCAAGGGCATCTCGGCCGGGCGCTCACAGAGCACCTACCGCGGCCTTGTCCGGGTCTCGGGCAAGGCCGAGGGCGCGCGCAACTACACCCAATGCGATTCCCTCTTGATCGGCGACAAGTGCGGCGCCCACACGGTGCCCTACATCGAGAGCAAGAACAGAAGCGCCCAGATCGAGCACGAGGCAACTACTTCGAAGATCAGCGAAGACCAGCTGTTTTACTGCCGTCAGCGCGGCCTGCCCGAGGAGGACGCCGTCGCCCTGGTGGTCAACGGCTTCTGCCGGGAGGTCCTGCAGCAGCTTCCCATGGAGTTTGCCGTGGAGGCTCAAAAGCTCGTCGGCATCTCGCTCGAAGGCAGTGTAGGTTAGGTTTATCAGAAGGTTAGAGAAAAATATGTCAGCGTTGCTTGAACTTAAGAACCTCCACGTCACGGTCGAGGACAAGCCGATCCTAAAGGGCATCGATCTCGCCATCGGTCCGGGCGAGGTGCACGCCATCATGGGGCCCAACGGGTCTGGCAAGTCGACCTTGGCCTACATCCTAACCGGGCGTGACGGCTACGAGGTGACTGACGGCGAGATCCTCTACGACGGCAATGATCTGCTGGCACTCGCGCCCGAGGAGCGGGCCGCGCAAGGGGTTTTCCTGGCCTTTCAGTACCCGGTCGAGATCCCCGGCGTCGCCAACACCACCTTCCTCAAGGAGGCGCTGAACGCCGTGCGCCGGGAACGCGGCGATGACGAGCTCGACGCCATGCAGTTCATCAAGCTGGTGCGTAAGACCGTCAAAGAGATGGGCATCGCCGACGAGATGCTGAAACGCGCGGTCAACGTGGGCTTTTCCGGTGGCGAAAAGAAGCGCAACGAGATGCTTCAGATGGCGCTCCTCAAACCGCGCTTGGCGGTGCTCGACGAGACCGACAGCGGGCTCGACATCGACGCCCTTAAGGCGGTCGCAGACGGGGTCAATGCGCTTCGTGCCGCGGACCGCTCGATGCTCGTGATCACCCACTACCAGCGCCTCTTGAACTATATCGTGCCCGACCGGGTCCATGTGCTGGCCCGTGGCCGCATTCAACGCTCGGGCGGCAAGGAGCTAGCCCTCGAGCTGGAGCAAAAGGGCTACAGCGAATTCACCACGGAGGCCGCGTGAACACGACAGTTCAGAGCCTGATGGCCGAGCCGCCCGGCACCGCCCTGCCCTGGCTTGCCACGCTGCGCGAAGCCGGTCGGACGCGTTTCACCGAGATGGGCTTGCCGACCCCGCGTCAGGAGAGCTGGAAGTACACCAACCTGCGCGCTTTGGAACAGATCGACTTCGGTGCCGCGCCGCCCGAGACGGTCGGCATCGACCGCCTGCCTTTTCTCATGCCGGCGGGCGCCAGCGAGCACCGCCTGGTGTTTGTCAACGGCCGATACAGAGCCGACCTTTCGGCGCTCGACCACCTGCCTGAGGGCGCCCATCTGGGCGGCTTGGCCGAGCTGCTGGAGCGGCGCCCGGATCTGATCGAGCGGCACCTGGGCCAGATCGCCGAGGGCGAGGCGCAGCCCTGGCGCGCGCTCAACGACGCCATGATGGCCGACGGCCTTGTGCTGGGCCTGTCGCGCGACGCCCGGGTCGCGACGCCGATCGAGGTGATCTACATAGCCGCCGCCGATCAGGCGCCGCTCGCCTGCCATCCGCGCAATCTGATTGTGCTCGAGCCCGGCGCTCATGCCACTCTGGTGGAGCACCACATCAGCCTGGGCGAGACCGCGACCTTGAGCAACGGCGTAACCGAGGTCCACTTGAAGGACGGCGCAACCCTTCATCACTACAAGATGCAGGCCGAAGGACAGAACGCCTTTCACCTCAACACGCTCCATGCCCGGGTCGAACGGAACGCCCACTACGACACCTTCGAGATGTCCCTGGGTTCCCAGCTGTCGCGCAACGAGATCGCCGTGCGCCTAGTCGGACCCGGCGCGAACTGCCACGTCAACGGCGCCTATCTGATGCGCGGGCAACAGCATTGCGACACCACCACGACGATTGAGCATTTGGCCCCCCATACCTCCTGTCGGGAGGTCTTCAAAGGCGTGCTCGACGACCGGGCGCGGGCCGTCTTCCAGGGCCGCATCGTCGTCCATCCGGGCGCCCAAAAGGCCGATGGCCACCAGCTGTCCAAGGCCATGCTGCTGTCGGACCAGGCCGAGATCGACGCCAAGCCGGAACTCGAGATCTACGCCGACGACGTCAAGTGCAGCCACGGCGCCACCGCCGGCGAGCTCGACAAACAGGCGCTCTTCTATCTGCGAGCCCGCGGCATTCCCGAGGCCCGGGCCCGATCGATCCTGGTCGAGGCGTTCTTGTCGGAGACCATCGACGCGATCTCGGCCGAGGATCTTTGTCCGGCCTTTCTGGCCAGCATCGCCGACTGGCTGAAGACCGAGCAATGAGGCATTTGAAACGATGACCGACCTCGCCACCCTTCCGGGCAACAACTCAATCGCCGCCTTCGATGTCGAGCGCATTCGCGCCGACTTTCCGATCCTGGCAGAGCAAGTCCACGGCCGGACGTTGGTCTATCTGGACAGCGCCGCCTCGACCCAAAAGCCGCGCCAGGTTATCGACGCCATGACCCACGCCTATGAGCATTGCTACGCCAATGTTCACCGGGGCGCCCATCACATGAGCATGGCGGCAACCGACGCCTTCGAGGCCGGCCGAGAGAAGGTCGCGCGCTTCATCAACGCGCCCAGCACCAAACAGGTGATCTTCACCCGTGGTACCTCGGAATCAATCAATCTGGTAGCCTCCAGCTACGGCCGGGCGTTTCTCACCGCGGGCGACGAGGTCGTGCTGTCCGAGTTGGAGCACCACAGCAATATCGTGCCCTGGCAGCTCCTGCGCGATCAGATCGGGATCGAGATCAAGGTCGTGCCGGTCGACGACCAAGGCAACTTCCTGCTCGAGGAGTATCAGGCGCTCTTGGGGCCACGCACCAAGCTGGTTGCGGTGACCCATATCTCCAACGCGATCGGCACTATCACGCCGCTCGCCGAAATCATCCGCCTGGCCCATGACGCCGGCGCCAAGGTGCTGGTCGACGGCGCCCAGGCAGCCGCCCACCACAAGATCGATGTTCAGGCGCTCGACGTGGATTTCTACGCCCTCTCCAGCCACAAGGTCTACGGGCCGACCGGGATCGGTGTGCTTTACGGCAAGACGGAGTTGCTCAACGCAATGCCGCCCTACCAAGGCGGCGGCGAGATGATCAAGCTGGTGACCTTCGAGAAGTCGACCTACAAGAACGCGCCCCATCGTTTCGAGGCCGGCACGCCGGCGATCGTCGAGGCGATCGGCCTGGGCGCCGCGGTGGACTATATCGAGGCCATCGGCCACGAGGCAATTGCTGCCCACGAGGCTGGCATCCTGGCCTACGCCACCGAGCGCCTTAACCAAGTTGAGGGTCTGACCATCATCGGCCAGGCCCGAGAAAAGGCGAGTATCGTCTCCTTCACCCTGGAAGCCGCCCACGCCCACGACATCGGCACGATCGTCGACCGGGCTGGCGTTGCCTTACGGGCCGGCCACCACTGCGCCCAGCCCCTAATGGCGCGCTTCGACATCGCGGCGACTGCACGGGCGTCCTTCGGGCTCTACAGCACCAGGGCCGAGGTCGACGCGCTCGCCGAGTCCTTGGGCGCGGTCAACGAGATCTTCGGCTGATGTTGGATGAACTGCGCGACCTCTACCAGGAAGTCATCCTGGATCACGGCAAGAACCCCCGGAACCGGCGCCACCCGGAAGACGCCAATCGGCACGCGTTGGGCCACAACCCAATGTGCGGGGACATCCTGACGGTGTTCTTGAAACTAGCCGAGGATGGGACCATTGAAGACGCCGCCTTTGATGGAAAAGGTTGCGCTATATCAATGGCTTCCGCTTCGATGATGACAGAGATTCTGAAAGGAAAAACCGCACCTCAGGCAGCCCACCTGTTCGACAATTTCCACCGCATGTGCACCGAGGACGACTACGTGCCGCTGGCCGACAGCCTCGAGGAGGAAGACGATCTGGACAGGCTCTCGGTGCTTTCCGGCGTGCGCGAGTTCCCGATCAGGGTCAAATGCGCGACGCTCGCCTGGCACACCATGACCGCCGCGATCAATGGCGAAGACGAAGCGACGACGGAGTAAGGACCCATGAGCACCTTTGGTTCCGATCCCTTCCTGGACGGCTTCGCGCCTGGCGAGGAATTCCGCGCCACGGCCGGAAAGCCGCTTGCACACGGCATCCCGGTCGCCAGCAAGGAGGCCGTAATCGAGGCCCTGCACACGGTCTACGACCCGGAGATCCCGGTTGACATCTATGAACTGGGCCTCATCTACGAGATCGACATCAAAGAGAGCGGCCAGATCGCCATCACCATGTCCTTGACGGCCCCGGGCTGTCCGGTGGCCGGCGAAATGCCGGGCCAGGTGGCCGATGCGGTTTCGGCAGTCGAGGGCACGGGCGAGGTCGAGGTCACCTTGGTGTGGGACCCGCCCTGGACGCCTGAGCGCATGTCGGAAGATGCCCGCCTGGTGCTGGGTATGATATGATTGAACTTAGTAACCTTTGAGAGAGTAGACTTGACGCCATGATGAGCGGACAGTTGATCACCCTGACCGACGCCGCGGCCGAACAGGTCAAGGCGCTGATCGCCAAGAGCGACAAGCCGGTACTCGGCTTGCGGGTCGGCATCAAGACCCGGGGCTGCTCAGGCTTGAGCTATTTTGTCGAGTATGCCGAGGAGCAGAAGAAGTTCGAGGACATGATCGAGGACAAGGGGGTCAAGATCTTCATCGACCCGACCGCCGTCATGTTCTTGATCGGCAGCGAGATGGACTATCAAGAGGACAAGTTCCAAACCGGCTTCGTGTTCAATAACCCGAACGAATCCGGCCGCTGCGGCTGCGGCGAGAGCTTCCACGTTTAGGGGTGGGCCGGTCCAATGCTGACCGACGCTGAGCTCGCCCACTATCACGATGAAGGCTACTTCTCGCCGGTCCCGGTGCTCTCGTCTGCCGAGGTTGCGGACTATCGCGGCCGGCTCGAGGCCTTCGAGGCGACCCAGGGCGGGCACCTGAAAGCCGAGCAGCGCAACAAGTGCCACCTGCTCTTCCGGTGGATCGACGAGCTGATGCGCGATCCGCGCGTGCTCGATCCGATCGCGCAGATCCTTGGACCTGACCTTCTCTGCTGGAACACGATCTTTTGGATCAAGGAGCCGCGGGCCGAGAGTTTCGTCTCCTGGCACCAAGACATCACGTACTGGGGCCTGGCCGGCGGCGAGGTGGTCTCGGCCTGGCTGGCACTCTCGCCGGCCAGCGAAGCGGCCGGCTGTATGCGGGTGCTCCCCAAGAGCCATTTGGAACCAGCCATGGCGCACCAGGACCGCTACGCTGCGACCAATATGCTGACCCGCGGCCAGGAGATTGACGGGATCGACGAGGAGGCCACCGTCTCCATGCCGCTCGAGCCCGGCCAGATGTCCTTGCACAGCGTACGCCTGGCCCACGCCTCGGGACCGAACGAGACCGCGGATCGGCGCATTGGGCTTTCCATGCACTTCATGCCGACCCTGGCCTATCAGAGCGCAGCCGATTGGGACAGCGCCGCCCTGGTGCGCGGCAGCGACAGCTACGGCCACTTCGAGCACACCCCTCCGGTCACGGGCGACTTCGCGCCCGACGCCGTCGCCTTCCACGCCAAGGCCGGCGAAGCGGTGCGCAAGATCCTCTACCGGGACGCCGAGCGCGACACCCAGAAGCTTTAAGCGGAAAGCGTGTCGTCGTCCGGCCGCTGAGCCGCGCCTTGGTAGAGCGCTTCGCGCTGGGCCAAGGTGACCTTCTTGTAGGCCGCCAATCCCTCGGGATCGAAATTCATGCGAGGCCGTGGAAGCGGCTGAAAGTGCCCATGACTATCCTCGCCGCGCACCAGCTGTGCGTAGTCCCGGCTGGCCACCACCTGGCGCATGGCAGGCGTGATGTACTGCATCGCCAGGCCGACCCGCCAGGCGTCCGTGCGGTTCGCGCCGGAGGCGTGGAACATGCGCCCGTGGTGCAGAGACAGCTCACCCGGCCGCAACACCACCGGCACGGCATCGCCCTCTTCGACGTCGACCGCGATCTCCTGGCCGCGGGTCAGCATGTTGGTATCGGCGAAGGTATCGGCGTGGGCGACCATGCCGCGCCGGTGTGAGCCGGGCACAAAACGCATACAGCCGTTGGCCTCGTCGGCCACGCTCAGCGCCAGCCACGCGGTCACCTCATCGGTGCCGTCGAGGCCCCAATACTTCAGGTCCTGATGCCAGGAAATATAGGACTCGCTCATGGGCGGCTTGAGAAAGAAACCGGCACCCCATAGCAAGATGTCGGGCCCGAGCACTGCCTCCACTGCGTCCAGGATGTGGCCGTTGCGGGTGATCCGATCGACCAGGGGAAAGATCAAGTGGGTGTGCGTGCGAGAATAGGTCTCGGTCCTGGGATCGCTCGCCATGAGGCCGAGGAACTCGTCCCGGGCGGCCAGCGCCTCCCCTGTGGCGAGAACCGGGATCGGGAAGACAAAGCCATCGCGCTCGAAACGCTCGGCGACTACCGACGGACTGAAGGATCTATCCATGGTCACCCACTCACTCTGGTGGCGTCTCGTCACTTAGATTAGCGAGCTGGGCGACTGGATCAAGAGACCAAAACTGGCCTAGGTAACTAGAGTATGCTATGATCCACCACAACTCAAAATAAAGGAACGAAGCACGTGATCAGGATTGATCGCACCAGGATCTTCCTTCTGATAATTTTGACTTCCGTCGGCCTCACCTGGCTCTCCGCGCCGGCCGAAGCGGCGAAGTGCTCGGCGCCCAGCACAAAGCCCAAGATTCACCTGCGCATGAAGTACGCCGAGCCGACATACGTCCAGGACCGCAACACGGCCGGCATGCGCAACGTGATCAATGACATCCAGGGCTACACTTCAGGGCCCTGGCACTTGCCGCTCGGCCTCACGATCGCGAACTTCGGCACCTCCTACCAGACCCAGATGACCTACCGCAAAGCCAAGGGCGGCGGCTATTGCGTGGCCCTCAGCGAGGCCACGATCACGGTCGGCTACGAGGACATGACGATCTATCTCAGCCGGGACTACGCCGAGGGCTCCTGCGAGTTCGATGCTATCCTCGAACACGAGCTGGAGCACGTGGCGATCAACGAAGGGGTGTTGCGCTCCTACAAAACCAAGTTCCAAGAGGCCCTGAAACGTGTTCTGCGCTCAAAGCGGGTGATCTTCGTGCACCGCAAGCAAGAGGCCCGTTCGGCCTACCTGCTCGAGTTTCAACGCCAGTTCGAGCCGGTCGCCAGGAAGATGATGCGCGCGCGGGACCAGAAGAACGCCAAGATCGATACGCGCGCGAGCTACGAGCGGGTGCACGCCAAGTGCAGCAACTGGTGAGCCTCACTTGAAACCACGGCCGACGGAGCTATACCAGGCCTGAGCTCTACCTGTTGCCTCGGACTGGAATGACGCCCATGAACTACGCCCTGCCCCTCTGGCCCCAGCCCAGCCTGCCGATTGTCGGCAGCAGCGCCCGCTTTCCCGTGCGCCGTATCTTTTGCGTCGGCCGAAACTACGCGGAGCACATTCGCGAGATGGGCGGAGATCCGGATCGCGAAGCCCCCTTCTTCTTCATGAAGCCAGCCGACTCTCTGGCTCAGGACGGCGCCCAGGTCCCATACCCGCCCGGCACAAGTGACCTCCATCACGAGGTCGAGCTGGTGCTCGCGATCGGCGGTGGCGGCCGCGACATCGCGCCGGAAGATGCGGCCGGCCAGCTGTTCGGCCAGGCGGTCGGTATCGATCTAACCCGGCGCGACCTGCAAGGCGAGGCAAAGAAAACCCGGCGCCCCTGGGAAGTGGGCAAGGCCTTTGAGCAGGCCGCCCCCTGCGGCCCGATCACCCCCATCGAGCAGGTCGCCCTGCTGGAGCGCGGCGCCATTCGTCTAAGAGTTGGCGATCAAACGCGCCAGGCTGGCGACCTGGGTCAAATGATCTGGTCCTCGCCCGAGATCGTTTCCCATCTTTCCCGACTCTTTACCCTGAAGCCCGGGGATCTGATTTTCACCGGCACGCCCGACGGCGTCGGCCCGGTCGGTCCGGGAGAGCGACTGCGCGCCGAGGTCGAGGGTCTGGCGCCGCTGATCGTGGAGATCACTTAGCTGGTGCCTCTCAGCAGGCTCCGGTCCTCGCGCGGCGAACGGTCGAACAGCTTACGGTAAGCGCGCGAGAAATAGGGCGCGGAGAAGAAGCCGCAAGCGAGCGCCACCTGAAGCACGGTCATGCCGGTCTGTTGCAGCAGCAGGCGGGCATGGTGCAAACGGAGCTTGAGGTAAAATCCGCTCGGTGTCTCGCCGAAATGGCTGCGGAACAGACGCTCGAGCTGGCGTCTGGAAATGCTGCCCAGGTCGGCTAGTTCGTCGACCGAAAGCGGTTCCTCCAGGTTCTGCTCCATGGCCTCGATGATCGCGATCAGCTTGGGATGATGGATGCCCAGGCGCAGGCCCAGGGCCATGCGCTGGTGGTCGCCATGGCTGCGGATGCGCTCGTGCAGCATGGATTCCGACACCGCCACCGAGAGCGCCTTGCCATGGCGTTGGCCGATCCGGTGCAACATGAGGTCAAGGGAAGCCGTACCGCCCGAGCAGGTCAGAAATCGGCCGTCGATCTCGAACAGGTCCGTCGAGGCCTCGATATCGTCGAAGCGCTCGACGAAACCGGGCAGAGACTCCCAATGGGTCGTTGCACGCCGACCGTTCAACAAGCCGGCCCGGGCCAGAATCACGGCACCGGTGCACAAGCCACCGATCTCGGCGCCCTTGCGGTTGAGCCGTCGTAGCCAGGAAAGGAGTGCCTTCGTCTCGTAGCGTTCGGGCTCGAAGCTGGCGCAGACCATCACGGTCGGCACGAAATCGACCTCGGCGATCGGCTTCTCGACCATCATGGCCATGCCGTTGCTTGATTCGACCGGCTGGCCGTCGACCGAATAGAGATGCCAGCTGTAAAGCAGCTCGCCTTTGAGCCGATTGGCAATCCTCATAGGCTCGACCGCCGAGACCAGAGAGATCATGGAAAACTGTGGCACCAGGACGAAGCCGATCCGCTCGGTCCCGTTGCGCGGCACGTTTAGCCCCGTCTCCTGCCCCATAATTCCGGACGCTCCTTGTCACGGCGGTGTAACATGGGGATAGCCTATATTGGATGCGGCTGGGAAGCGCCAAAAATTCCGCAGGGACCAAGGGTCATGGAGAACCGCCCTGCGAACGGAAGCGGGCCCGTCAAACCGAAACGGCGCTGCCCAAATAGAAGGTCGTGGTCATGACGAAGTAGATCAGCACGCCGAAGATGTCGTTGGTCGTCGTGATGAAGACGCCGGTTGCGACCGCCGGATCGACCTTAAAGTGGTTGAGCACGAGTGGGATCGTCGCGCCCAAGGTGGCGGCCATTACGATCACGATGGTAAGAGAGCCGCCCACGGCAAGCGCAAGGTGGCCCGGTGCCGCGATGTCGACAAGACGTGAGGCTACCAGAATTAGCACACCCAACAGCAGAGCGATCACCAGGCCGTTGACCAGGGCGCCCGCCAGCTCTTTCAGGACCCGGTTGCCGATGTCGCCGATCCACAGGTTGCCGTTAGCCAGGCCCTGAACGGTCACCGTCGAGGCTTGAATGCCGGCGTTGCCGGCCATCGCCATGACCACCGGAATGAAGCTCGCCAATATCGCCGCCTGGGCCAGCTCCTCCTCGAAGGTGCCGACCACGCTGGCCGCGACGCTCGCGCCCAGCAGGCCTCCGACCAGCCATGGCAGGCGGCCCTTGACCAGGCGCGCGAGCGTATCGTCGGCCTGGGCGTCGGAGGACACGCCGCTCATGAGCAGGATATCCTCCTCGGCCTCCTGGCGCACCACGTCGCGCAGCTCGTCCACCGTGATGCGGCCGATCACGCGCTGGTCGGCGTCGATCACAGGGATAGTCTGAACCCGGAAGCGCTCGGCCAGCTCCAGCACCTCCTCCTGATCGGCGCTGGCATGCACCGTTGCCGGCACCTCGCGCATGATGTCCTGGACGATGGTCTTCTTGGTGTTGAGCAGCAGGTCGCGCAGCCTGAGCAGACCCACCAGGCGGCGCTCCTCGTCGACCACGTAGACCTCGTAGAGCTTGTCGATCTCCCTGGCGCCGCGCCGGATCTGCCGGGTCGCCACGCCGATCGGCCAGTCCTCGAGCACCGCGACGAACTGGTCGCTCATGATTCCGCCGGCGGAATCCTCGTCGTAGACCAGGCGCTCGGCCAGGCCTTCGCGGTGCGCCAGGCGGGGCAGCAGCTCGGCCACCATGTCGTCCGGCAGGTCGGTGAGCAGCACGACCGCGTCGTCGTCGGACAGCCCATCGACGATCGCCGCGATGCGCGAGATTCCGGTTTCCTCCATCAACACCGAGCGCAAGGCCGGGCTGATTTCGACCAGCACCTTGACCGCCGGCCCGGGCGGCAGCCAGTTGTAGAGCTTGCGGGCGCGCTTGAGCGGCAGCTGGATCAGCGCTTCCATGACCGCGGCCGGCGGCCATTTGGCGATCATGGCGAGCACCGCTTCGCGGTCGCGCTGCTTGATCAGGCGCTTCAGCTCGGCCAGCAGCGGCTTGTTGGCCTCGAGGACCTCTCCGGGCTCGCCGCGGGTCCACATTGACGCTTGGGGTGCCGCGTTGCCGTCTTGCGAGGGTGCCTGTGCCACGTCCATCTCCCGAGTTTGCTGGCCCTCGGGATGATAGAGGTGCTCCATGACACGATAAAGACCGCCCTTGGCCGGGCGGCGCTACTTGGCTTGACCGATCGCGCGCCCCGCCTGCTTGGGCCAGGGCGCGTGTTGCTGAGCTTCGTGCATCGCCTCTAAGCGGGCGTGGACCTCGGGCGAGAAGGGCGCGGTGCGTGGGCCGCTGGTGTCGACGTGCAGCAGCATCAGCTCCTCAGTCGCCAACAAGCCGCCGTCGTCACCGTGGTGCAGCGCGTGGAACACCCGGGCGCGCTTGGCGTCCAGGGTCAAGAGCCAGGTGCGCACCTCCAAGGGCTCTCCCTCTCCCGCTTCGCTCAGATAGTGGATGTGGGCCTCGACCGTGTAGACCGAACTCTTGCTCCGCACCCGCTCCTCTTGGCCAAGTCCGATGTGATCTAGCAGCGCGTCGGTCGCGAAACCGAAGACCAGCACGTAATAGGCCTCGGACATGTGTCCATTGTAGTCGATCCACTCGGCGCGCACCCGGTCATGGTAAAGCGTTAGCCACGGCGCCTCGGTCACGGAAGCTACTACCAGCGAGAGTTGCCCGGGCACATGTCCGGGCGCGGCAGGCAGATGTTGAAGCGCTCGCGGATCTCGTCGTCGAGCGCGTCGGGGATGTGGCGCGGGTAGTGCTTGGAGAGCGTCGCCTTGACTTTCTCCCGCGCCTTCTCGCGCACGTCGGTGGCGCCCTGCTCGATCCATTCCTTCGGGCTCGTGCGGTCGCCGACCTCTGGATAGATGTACTCCGACTGCATCAGCGACAGCGTCTGCTCGTGGCCCAGGTAGTGATTCGGGCCCTCCAGGCAGACCTGGCGCATGGCCTCCAGGGAGAGCGAGTCCTCGGTCACCTCGATGCCGCGCACCGTGCGCATGGCGCTGCCGAGAAGATCGTTGTCGATTACGAAGCTCTCGAAGCAGCAGCCGAGCAGGCTTGCGTGCATGCCCGCCGACTCGTAGACCATGTTGGCACCGGCCAGACCGGCAATCGCGTTGGTGTAGCCCTTCTCCAGGCCGGCCTGGGCATCGGGCACTTTGGAGTCCGACATGCCGGCCGGCACGCCCCCGGCCAGATCGTAGTAGTGAGCCATCTGAGCGCAGGCCGCGGTCAGCAGCGCCTGCTCACCGCTGCCGCCGGACATGGCGCCGGTGCGCAGGTCCGAAACGAAGGGCCAGGGCCCGAAGACTGCCGGATGGCCGGGCGAGATCAGATTGACGTAGACCAGGGCGGCCAGCACCTCGGCGACCTCCTGGACCACCGCGCCAGCCAGCGCCGCCGGGCTGGTCGCGCCCGCTTGCCCCGCCGCCAGCAGCAGCACCGGCATGCCGCCGCGCACCGCCGACTCCAGGCAGTCGCAAGCATCCTCGGCGAACTTGAAAGGCGGCACCACGAAGCAGCAGGACATGGATGCGAAGGGCCGCGCCCGCCACTTGTCCTCGCCGCCGGCGATGGCGTGGAACATCTGCAGCGTCTCGTCGACGTGCTCGGGCATCACCATAGAGGTGCCCACATGCTTGGTGGTGCCCGAGACGCAGGCGTAGGCCGTATTGAGGTCCATGTCCCGGGGGTCTTCCAAATCCCGGCACACGATCGAGCGCTGGAAGAAGTGGATGTTGTCCAGCGTGTCGACCAGGCGGGAGATGTCGTAGAGGTCGGCCAGGGTCGATTCCCGGTACTCGCCGGTCATGGCATCGACCATGTGGACCGCGGCGCCGGCCGTGCCGAAGTGCACCTTCTTGCCGTGGGGCACGAAGTCGTGCTTGGGGTCCTGGCCGTGCAGGGTGAAGCCCCGGTTGACCGTGTTGGCCAGCATGTCCTCGACCATGGCGCGCGGAAACAGCAGCCGGCCCTGGTCGGTCAGCGTGCCGCCGGCCGAGGTCACCAGGTCGATGCACGACGGGATGGCATCGCAAAAGCCGATGTTCTCCAGGGCATCGAGCGCGGCCCGATGGATCTTCTCGACTTCGAGCTCCGAGAGCGGCTGATAGAGCCCGCCCTCCATGCCGGGCTGGACCGCCCGCTTCTCGTCTGGGATTGGGGCCGCCCGCAGCTCGCGCCGCGCATTGCGCCCGCCACGACGCTTGCCGAGAGTTTCAACATCGCTCATGACAGACCTCCATCGATCTGGAATTCTGGACCCGAGGAGTCGGGAGAGGGAGCCGCGAATTCATGTCCCACGGCTTGACGGACAAAAGGGTGCTGATCACGGCCGGTGCCAGCGGCTTGGGCCGCGCCATGGCCGCGGCTTTTCTCGCTGCCGGCGCCCGGGTCCACATCTGCGATCTGGACAAGACCACCCTGAGCGCCTGCCAAGAGACCATGCGGGGCCTCACTACAAGCCAAATCGACGTGGCCGAACACGAAGCGGTCGAACGGCTCTTCGTCGATGCCGAGGCCGCGCTGGGCGGACTCGACGTACTGATCAACAACGCCGGCATCGCCGGGCCGACCGCACTGGCCGAGGATTGCTCGCCGCCGGACTGGAGCCGCACGCTTGAGGTCAATCTGAACGGTGCCTTCTTCTGCGCGCGTCAGGCGATACCCCTGCTCAAGCTGGCCGGCGGCGGCGTGATCCTCAATATGTCCTCGACCGCGGGCCTTCATGGCTGCCCCCAACGCGCGCCCTACGTCGCCTCCAAGTGGGCGCTGATAGGACTCACCAAGACGCTCGCCATGGAGCTCGGCTCCTTCGGAATCCGCGTCAACGCGATCTGCCCGGGCTCGGTCGAGGGGCCGCGTATCGAGCGGGTGATCGCCGCCGACGCCGCCAGCCGCGATCGGACGCCCGAGGAGATCCGGATGCACTACCAGAGCCAGACCTCCCTGCGTTGCTTCGTCAGCGCCGAGGACGTGGCCGCGACCGCGCTGTTCCTGGCGTCGCCCGCAGGACGCCGGATCTCGGGACAGGCTGTGTCGGTCGACGGTCATACCGAATCGCTCTCCCTGTAACGAGAGCGGATCTAGTTGCGTGCTCTAAGCTTGAGCTTCTCTCTGGCTTCTGCGGGGGTCACCGCACGGGCGCCCATCAGCTCGATGATCTTGATCGCCTTCTCGACCAGCTGGCCGTTGCTCGCGAAGACGCCGCGCTCAAGATAGATATTGTCCTCCAGGCCGACCCGCACGTGACCGCCGAGCAAGATCGCTTGAGCAACCATGGGCATCTCCATGGCCGAGATGCCAAAGGCGGCCCACTGGGCGTTCTCGGGCAGCATGTCGGACATGTTCTTCATGGCCGCGGTGTCGGCCGGCGCGCCCCAGGGGATCCCGAGGCAGATTTGATAGAGCGGCGGCTCGTCTACCAGGCCTTCCTTAACCAGCTGGTTGGCGAAGCGCACATGGCCGGTGTCGAAGCACTCAAGCTCCGGCTTGACGCCGAGCTCCTGGATGCGTTTGGCCATGGTGCGCAGCATCCCCGGGGTCGAGATGTAGGCACCGACGCCGAAATTGAGCGTGCCGCAGTCAAGCGAGCAGATGTCCGGCAACAGCGCCTCGACGTGCTCAAGCCGCTCCATGGGACCGACCATGTCGCTGCCCGGCCCCATCTTGCTGGGGTCGTCTTCGTCGGGCACGTAGTCGCCGCCCATGCCAGCCGTCAGGTTGATGATCACGTCGGTGTCGCTGTCGCGCACCCGCTCGACCACCTCGCTGTAATACTCGAGCTTGCGGCTCGGCGTTCCGTCCGGTTCGCGCACGTGCATATGGGCAATCGCGGCACCCGCCTTGGCGGCCTCGATCGCCGCGTTGGCGATCTGCTCGGGCGTCACCGGAATATCCGGATGCTTGCCAACGGTATCGCCCGCCCCGGTCACGGCACAGGAAACGATCACCTCACGGTTCATCTCTCGGCTCCCTTGATATCCTGCTCAACTGGGCCAGCACCACCAGGCCGCCCGCGCGCACTTGCCGGCGGCCAGAAAACCGGCTCACGCTATCCTAACCCAAATCCAAGTCTTGCAATAGATCGGCGCGAACTTGACCTATTACGCCACCAATAGAACTACCACATGACCCTGCGCTTCATGTTAGGATGGCGAATTACGCTCGGGGCCCAAAAATGAGACCATGACGGACCATTCGAACGCCACCTTCGCCGAGTTGGTGCACCTGATCCTGGTGCACGAGCGGGGCCACTCCCTGAAGGAGGTGGCCGAGTTGCTGGGCATGAAGTACCACACCTTTTATGCCCGCCTGCGCGGCCGCGCGGCATTCACACCCGAGGACGTGCGCCTGTTGATCCAAGTGATCGGCGACCCGCGGGTGCCCAACCACCTGCTCAACGAGACCGGCTACATCGCCGTCGAGCAGGCCGAGGCCGGCGGCGAGCACGTTTACGATTTGCACCGTGGCGCGACCCGCTCGGTGATCGAGGTGACCGACGTGCTGCGCACGGTCGAGCGGGCGCTCGCCAACAACCGCATCGACCACATCGACCGGATCAACATCCGCAAAGAGATCGACGAGGCTGAGCGGGCGCTCGCCGCCCTGCGCAACCGTCTGGAGTCGCTCTAGTCCTGCTGTTCTCGGTCCAGGTCACCAATCTCGAGGGCGAGCCGGCGTGCCGCCTCGCGCAGACGCTCGCCCAGCGCCTCGTCATCGATGGTACGCGCTAGGATCATGCCACCAACGCACAAGGCGGCCATGGTCATGGCCTTGTCTCGCCGATCCCCGTCGTTAGGCGCCAAGCCCGCCTCGAACAATCCGATCAAGCGTTCCAGTTGATCCTGGTAAGCGGCCCGGGCGGCTGGCCCAGCACGAGCGACATCGGACGGCAGGGCGATCAGCGGACATTGGGCTTCGACCCGCTCCAGGTGCTGGCGCGACAAATAGGCATTTACGATCTGGGATGCGATCGATGGCTGGGGCGCGGTCAAATCGATCGGGCCGCCGTCCTTCTTGTCCATCGGATTGCTGCGAGCGTGGCAGTTTACAGCTTCACTATAGAGTGCGTCTTTGGTCTTGAAGTGGTGGTAGAAGCCACCGCGGGTCAGCCCAGCCTCGGCCATGATCTCCTCGATCGAGACCTCGGAGAAACCGCGACGGTTGAACAGCCGGCGCGCGCATTCGACTATCCGTGCACGGGTTTCCGCCTTGTGCTCGGGACGATAGGGCATGGTCGACCTCCTGTGGGCACCTGGCCTCGGGACTATAGAGCCTTTCAGAATATGTTCTTGAACATATTCTGCCTAACGCCACACTCCTGAAACTGAGCAGCCCAAGAAAGCGAGGACGCCCGACATGAAGCTCTACTATTTCGAGACCCCGAACCCACGTAGGGCCTGCGCCGTCGCGCGCTATCTGAATTCGCCGGTCGAGTTCGTCCGCGTCGATCTGGGCGCCGGGCAAAATCGCACCCCAGACTTTCTGGCTATCAATCCAAACGGCAAGGTGCCGGCGCTCGCCGACGGCGAAGCCAAGTTGTGGGAATCCAATGCGATCATGGCGTATCTGGCCCGGAAAGCGGGCTCCGACCTCTTCCCCAACGATGACCGGCAGATCGAGATCTTGCGCTGGCTGAGCTGGGACCTCGCCCATTTCTCACGCCATGGCGGCACGCTGCTCTTCGAGCATTTTATCAAGGGCCGCTTCGGCATGGGCGAGCCCGACCCGGAACGAGTCGAGGAAGCGACAGGATTTTTCAAGCGTTTCGCAGCCGTGCTCAACGACCACTTGAAGGGCCGCGACACCCTAGTGGGTGACGGTCTCACGATCGCCGACTTTGCCGTCGCCTGCATGTTGCCGAGCGCTGATCTCGCAAAGCTGCCGCTCGAGGGCTGCCTGGAGATCGACCGATGGCACGGTAAGCTCATGGAGCTGCCGGCCTGGCGCGAGCCTTTTCCCACAAATGTCGCCCAATCGGCCTAAACCGCGAATCCGATCGGCTGAGGCCGGTTCGGCTTGCCGCGGCACTCAGCGGCCAGCAGTTCGACCAAGGTCGCGTCATCTGCTTCGAAGTCGAGGAACGCCGCTTTCCTTTTGACTGTGACGAAGTCGCTCGGCGTCAGGGCGGTGAGCGCGAGCGCTTGCGCCGGCGCCGGATGGCCGAAGAAGCGCTCGAAGGCACGCGCCACCCGGGGCCGGTCCAGGTAGTCGAGCTTGACCTTGAAAAGGAATCGCCGAAGCGCCGCCGGATCGATCTGCTCGATCAGATTGGTGGTGCAGCAGAACGGCAGGGGATGGGCCTCCATCCAGGTCAGCATCTCGGCGACCTGGGACACCTCCCAACTGCGGGTCGCCCCGCTGCGATGGCTGAGCAATGCGTCGGCCTCATCGAAAATCAAGAGGGCGCGCTCGGCCAGCGCCTGCTCGAAGGCCTCGGCAATGTTCTTCTCGGTCTCGCCGACCCACATGCTGAACAGGTCCGAGCCGCGTTTCTTGATCGACTTGAGGCCGAGTGCCCGGGCCAGGTGCTGGGCGAAGGCCGACTTTCCGGTGCCCGGTGGGCCGTGCAGGCAAAGCGAGATCGCTGGCACCTCGTCGGATGCGCAAAGGCGGCCGATCAGGCGCTTCAAGTCGGTATCGCCGTTCAACAGGTCCAGGTCGAAGCCACCTGGCGAGGCCTCCCGCTCCGGCGGAAGGTGCTTGCCGGTCAGCGCGCCATGCATGCCACGCAAGGCGAGATCGAGCTCCGCGAGCCCGCCGCCGGCCAACTCTGCGGCCTTGACGGCGTTGGCGGCGACTGCCGGCGTTACCTCGTAGCGCTCGGCGAAACGCTCGAGGGCGCGCGGCTCCTGGGCAAGCGAGGACTCCGCGATCACGCTCTGCCAAATCCGCCGGCGCTCGCCTGCACTCGGCATCTTGAACTCCACGATCATGGTCATGCGCCTCAGGTAGGCTGGATCCACGTCCCAGATATGGTTCGAGGTCCAGATGACCGGCACCGGGTTTTCCTCCAGCATGCGATTGAAGAACAGCTTTGAAACGCCGCGGTTGTCCTTGCGCTTGGCGCTCAGGCGAATGTCCTCCATCTCGTCGAACAGCAGAAGCGTGCCGGCTCGTCGGCGCGCCAACTGACCCATGAAGCGCAGATCCGCCAGACGGTCTTGCCAATCCAAATGGACGCCGGCTTGCTCGTTCTCGCCAGCGGCAAAGAGATCGACGGCGAGGTGATTAGCGAGTGCCCGGGCGAACTCGGTCTTTCCGCTGCCTGCCGGACCGTGCAGCAGAATGTTGACGCCGAGCGCGCCTTGCTGGACCGCGCCGCGCAGCACCCGGGCCGCCAGATCCCGGTCGGCTCCCAAGGCGCTGAAGCGCTCAAAGCCGAGCCGGCCGCGCTGGGCCGGCCCGAAGATCGCAGCCTGCAGGGCCGCCCGGGTGTCGAAGGGCAAGAGAAGACTGCGTCGGACCGTGCTCGCCAGGGCAAGGTACTCCGCCTCGCCATCCTCGCAGGTTGTGAGATAGCGACAGCCGCCGTTGACGCTCACAAGCCCGCTGGCCACCAAAGGCGCCTCGGGCAGCAATCGCTTTTGCACCTGGTCGCGCGGCACCGCAAGCAAGAAGGCGAGCGCGCGCAAGACCATGCGGTTGTTCGGCGTCAGCGCGTCGACCAGGCTCTCGACCCGGCCCATCTGAATGTAGCGGGCCGTCAGCTCGAGCATCCGCCGGTCCAGATCTGAGAGATCCAGATCCTGCGCAATCCAAGCGACATTGCGCGCGACCTCATCGAGGGGCACGACGCCGGCTTCGGAGAGATCGGCGATTACCTGATCCAAGCAACTCTCGACAGCGGCTCGAACTTTGTCGCCACGGCCGCGTTTCTCCTCGTAGGCTTTGATCAACTCCTCGGGCAGGGCAAGCGAAAGCGCTGCGCGGTTGGCGCAGAGCATGCCCAGGCAGGCTTCGACGCACCACCTGTCGTCTCTGCCATCGGCCAAGGCTTCGCTAAGAACGCGGGCAATGTAGGCCCGTTCGGTCTGGTCGCTCATAACTGGCTTTCTAAGGAGCCGCGATACGGCTCCGCTCGAAACAAGGAAACGCCAAGGCGCGCCCGTAAGGGCACCGCCAACTTCGATTTTCAGGGATCGCTCGGATCGGCCGGGCTGGCTAGCCTAGCGCAGCAGGATGCCGACGACCCATGGCGACCCAGATGGCCGCTTTTGTTTGGGCAAGTTCAGTCGTCAGCATGCAAATGATCCTTCGGGTTTCGACGTGCGCGAGGTTTCTATCATGAATGGCTGGCATTTTCAACCGGGGCCAAGTCGGCGGGGGTTTTGCCCCCTTCATCCTTGAGATTTTCGTCAGCGCCATGAACGCGCAGCAGCGCTGCAATGTCCTTAAATCCGGCGGCTGTTGCGAGGTGCAGAGCCGTGCGCCCTTTGGGTCCGCGCTCGTTCACTTCTGCGCCGTGGTTGATCAGGACCTCGACCTTGTCGAGCCGCGCGCCCTTGTCGGCGCGAACCACGTAAGCGAGCGCCGGATAGCCACCTAGGCCTGGGCCGCTGACCGGCGCGCCAAGCTCGACTAGACGCGTGAAGCAGGCAAGATCGCCCACGTCGACCAGAACGCCTGGGTCGAGCGTGCGGGCGTCGGCGCGGTGAGCGACCAGCAGATCGATCAGATCGAGCCGCCCGATCCGAGCGGCCAAGTTGAGCAGGGTCAAGCTATAGGGACGGATCCGCGCCCCGCGCTTGATCAATTCCTTGACCAGGATCTCGTGGCCGCCGGCTACGGCGAAGGCCAGAAGCGGCATATAGTAGATCGCGTCCCAAGAATCTTCTTCATGGATCAGCTTGGCGCTCTTAGCCAGGCGGCGGAGAACATCTTTCTGGTGCCCCAGAAAGGCGGCCCTTTCCAAATCGGGTGGGGCGCTCTTGGTTCGCAGGTAGTCGGCGACCCGGTCACGCTTGTAGTAGAGAGCCGCGCAGTAGGGCGTCAGCAGAACCCGGCTCTCGTTGTTGTAACGCCCAGGCACATTTGATTCGGCGCCACTCTCCACCAGGAACGTGACGACTTCGAAGCGCCCCTTGCGCGTGGCCTCCCACAGCAGCGTCCGATTGTGGGGGCCGATCCTGTTGAGAAACTCTGGATGGTCCCGCACCAGCCCGCGGACACCGGCAAGATCGCCCTTGGCGGCCAGATCTAGGTGCTTGGTGGCCAACCGGTTCTTCAGCGCGCCCGGCGTCGGTGGTTTTGTCGGCCGCAGCCAGCGCTGGACGGAGATACGGCTCATGGGCGAAGTCTGCCCGAACCATTGAATGTGCACAAGAAGCGGCCACAATGGTGACATGGTCGTCTTCTAGGCTAAACTGCATCATGGCTGGAAAGACACGACGCAAGGCCGCCGCGCCACTTGAGGATCGGATCCTTGAGGCGGCCATGGATATGGCTGAAGAGACCGGTTGGGACAACCTGCGGCTCCACGAGGTGGCGGAGGCGTTGGGGATCTCGCTGGCCGACCTGCTGAGCCATTACCGGGATCTGGACGGCGTCGCCGACGCTTGGTTTACCCGCGCGTGGCGGGCCATGCTAGCGGAACCGCCCGAGGGTTTCGACGACCTGCCGGCACGCGAGCGCCTCTTCCTCCTGATGATGCGCTGGTTCGACGCCTTGGCGCCGCGCCGAGCGGTCACCGCCGACATGATCCGCACCAAGCTCTATCCGTCCCACCCACACCATTGGGTGCCGATGATCTTCAACCTCTCGCGTACTATCCAATGGCTGCGTGACGCCGCCCATCTGGACGCCGGCGGCCGCCGGCGAATGCTCGAGGAAGTGGGCCTCAGTACCCTCTTCCTAGCCACACTGAGGGTCTGGATGTCCGACGACAGCCCAGAGCAGGAACGGACCCGCGCCTACTTGGAGCGCCGCCTTAACAGGGCGGACCGGGTCATGGCACGGCTCTATCGGTCACGCTCGGAAACCGATCAGCAATCCGGCGCCTGACGGCCAGCCAAGCCGTAGACGACTTCCTCCAAACACCAAACCGCCTGTGACCTGGGACGCGCGTAGGACTGCTCGCAAAGAACAGGACCGCCGCCTCGCCAAGTGGATCGCCCGATAGTTGACATCGGCGTGTCATGGCATCCGATCATAAAATCTTGTATGGCGCGCTGCCTCGATGGCAGTGTTTTCAGTCTGCCGCAATCTGTACGAAAGAGAGACGCCTTGTGACGACCAAGCCGCCCGCCGGAAGCCTCAAACGGGACGTCGGCTTGATCGGTCTCTCCTTCGTCGCCGTCAGTGGCATGCTCGGCTCCGGCTGGCTCTTCGCGCCCATGCTGGTCAGCCAACAGGCTGGGCCGGCGGCAATCGTCTCTTGGCTGCTCGGCGGCGCAATGATCTTGCTGATCGCGCTCACCTTTGCGGAGATTTCCTCGCTCCTGCCGATCGCCGGCGGCATCGCGCGCATTCCCCACTTCAGCTACGGCAACGTGGTCAGCATGGCCATGGGCTTCACCGCCTGGATCGGCTACACCACGAACGCGCCGATTGCCACCATGGTGCTGCTGGAGTACGTCGCCGCCAACTTCGACTGGGTCTACGTCGGCGACATCAACCGGCACGAGCTGTCTTGGCCAGGCATCCTGATCGCCGGCCTGATCATGCTGGTTATGGTGATTATCAACGTGATCGGCGTGCGTGCCTTGGCCGTGTGCAATACGGCGCTCACCTGGTTCAAGCTGCTGATCCCGATTGTGGTCGGCGGTGCCATCGTCGCGGCCGACTTCAACACCGCCAACTTCACGGCCAAGGGCGGCTTCCTGCCCTACGGCATGGAGGGTATCCTGGCGGGCGTGGCGACCGGCGGCGTGATCTTCGCCTTCATCGGGTTCCGCCATGCCATCGATCTGGCCGGCGAGACCCGCAACCCCCAAGTCACCATTCCGCTGGCGCTGAGCCTCTCGGTGATCGTCTGCATCGCGATCTACGGTCTGGTTCAGGTCGCTTTCCTGGGCGCGCTGAGGCCGGTCGATTTGGCCCAGGGCTGGAGCAAGCTCTCCTTCCCCCACCAGCTTGGCCCGATGGCCGATCTGGCGAGCGCGCTCGGCTTGGTTTGGATCGGCGCGGTGATCTATGGCGGCGCGATTATAGCCCCCTTCGGCGGTGCCCTGGTGTCGACTGGCTCCAACGCTCGACTCACCCTGGCGCTCGCCCGCAACGGGTTTCTTTTTCCCCTGTTCAACTTTCTCTCCAAGCGCGGCGTGCCCCTGCGCGCCCTGATGTTGAACTACGTTCTGGGCGTGCTCTTCATTCTGCTGCTGCCGTTCCGCGAGCTGATCACTCTCAACATCGCGACCATCGTGCTGTCGCTTACGGTCGGCCCGCTTTCGGTCGTGACCTTCCGCAGCCAGCTGCCGGAACGGGCGCGCGCCTTCACCCTACCCTTCGCCCAAGTCACCGCGCCGGCCGCCTTCGTCTGCTCGGTCTTGATCCTCTATTGGGCCGGCTGGCACACCATGTGGCACCTGGCGATTGCGCTCGCTGTCGGCTGTTTGCTCTTCGCGATCCGGGTCATGACCGACCGCAAGAGCTTCCAAAAGCTCGACTGGCGCCAGGCGCTTTGGCTCCTGCCTTTGCTGCCGGGCATCTGGACGATCTCCTACCTGGGCAACTTCGGCGGCGGCCTGAAGCTGATTCCCTTCGGTTGGGACCTCCTGGCCTGCGCCATCTTGGCGCTCAGCGTCTTCGTCCTGGCGATCCGCTGCCGCTTGCCGCGCGAAACGGTTGAGCGGGAAGTCGCCGAGGAGCTGAGCGACTAGAGCGCCTCGGCAATCGCCCGGCCAAGGTCCTCGGTGCGAGCCTGCCCGCCCAGGTCCGGCGTACGCACGGCGGCCTCGGCCAGCACCCGCTCGATCGCCGACAGGATCGCGGTGGCCGCGTCGCGCTCGCCCAGGTGATCGAGCATCATGGCACCAGACCAGATTTGTCCGATCGGATTGGCAATGCCCTGCCCCGCGATATCCGGCGCAGAACCATGCACGGGTTCGAACATGGAGGGGTGGTTGCGCTCGGGGTTGAGGTTGGCAGAGGGCGCGATACCGATCGTTCCAGTCGCCGCCGGGCCCAGGTCGGAAAGAATGTCGCCGAACAGGTTGGAGCCGACCACCACGTCGAACCAGTCCGGATGGAGCACGAAGTGGGCGGAGAGAATGTCGATGTGATATTGGTCCCGGCGCACCTCCGGATAGTCGGTACTCATTGCCGCAAAGCGCTCGTCCCAATAGGGCATCGTGTGGATGATGCCGTTCGACTTGGTGGCCGAAGTGATGTGCTTGGCCGGCCGGCTTTGGGCCAGCTCGAAGGCAAAACGCAGTGCCCGGTCGACACCCTTTCGGGTGAAGACGTTCTGTTGGACGGCGAGCTCTTCGTCCGTCCCCTGGTAGAGCCGGCCGCCGATCTCGGAGTATTCGCCCTCGTTGTTCTCGCGCACGATCATAAAGTCGATGTCGCCCGGCTCGCGATCGGCCAAGGGGCAGCGCACGCCCTCGAAGAGTCGCACCGGGCGCAGATTGATGTACTGCTGAAAGGCCCGGCGTATCGGGATCAAGAGCCCCCAGAGGGAGACGTGATCGGGCACGCCGGGATAGCCGACCGCACCAAGAAAGATCCCGTCATGTTCGGCAATCTGCTCGAGCCCGTCGGCGGGCATCATGCGCCCGGTCTTGTGATAGGTCTCGCAGCTCCAGTCGAAGTGGTCGCTGGCCAGGGTAAAACCAAAGCGGCCGGCTGCCGCCTCGAGCACCCGCAAGCCTTCGGGCACCACCTCCTTGCCGATGCCATCGCCCGGGATGACCGCGACCTTGTAGCTTCGCTCGGCCATGACTCAAGCCCCTTCGACCAAGGTCTGTTCCTGCACGCCCAAGCCCTCGACCGAGAGACGAACCCGGTCACCAGCCTTGAGGTAGCGCGGCGGCTTGGCGCCGTGACCGACACCAGGCGGGGTGCCGGTCGCGATCACGTCGCCTGGCTGCAGTCTCATGAAGCGGCTGACATAGCTCACCAGGTGATAGACCCCGAACACCATGGTACGGGTCGATCCGTCCTGAAAGCGCGTGCCGTTAACCTCGCACCAAAGCGCCAGGTCCTGAGGGTCGGCGATCTCGTCGGGGGTGACCAGCCAGGGCCCGATCGGGCCGAAGGTGTCGGCGCTCTTACCCTTTACCCATTGGCCCGAGCCCTCGAGCTGAAAGGCCCGCTCGGAGACGTCGTTGAGCGTGCAGTAACCGGCGATGTGGGCCAGCGCCTCTGCTTCGGGTACATTGACCCCGCCCCGACCGATCACAATACCGAGCTCGACCTCGTGATCCATCTTGGTGCCGCCTTGGGGGATCACCGTGTCGTCGCCTGGCCCACAGATGGAGCTCACCGCTTTGGTGAAGATCAAGGGCTCCTCGGGCAGGGCCACGCCGACCTCGGCCGCGTGGTCGGAGTAGTTGAGTCCGATCGCCAGGTACTTGGAGACCGCGCCGACGCAGGTGCCAATGCGCGGGCTCCCGACAACCGGCGGCAGGGTGCTGGGGTCCAGGGCGCGCAGGCGCTCCAAGGTCTCGGGCAGCAGGCTGTCGCCCGCCAGATCGTCGATCTCGCCAGAGAGATCGCGGATCGCCCCCGCCCGGTCCAGCAGTCCCGGCCGCTCCTCGCCCGGCAGTCCGTAGCGCAGCAGCTTCATGGCGCCCCCCTTTCCTATCCTGGTCAAGCTCCGCGCTGGAGATAGCAGACCACGGGGCGCGATCAAAGGCCTGGGGACGGCGATTCGCAAAGACCTATCAATTCTGCTAGCATTCGTCCCAATTGGGGGTAACGAACAGGGTTGGGGGACACGGAAGAAATGACCAAGACCATGGCGAAGGAGGCCAAGCGCCGGCCGGCCAAGCGCAAAGCCGTGAAGAGCAAGGCTGTGAAGGGTAAGGCCGTGAAGGCCAAGGCGGACAAATCTGACGACAACGCCGAGCTCCTAGTCGAGCCGCTGCCCAAATCACCAGCGCCCAAGCGCAAGAAGATCAAGAACGAGATCTACGAGGCAGAGCTGGCCAGACTGCAGATCGAGCTGGTCAAGCTGCAGGAGTGGATCAAGGACCGCCGTCTCAAGGTCGTCGTGATCTTCGAGGGGCGTGACGCCGCCGGCAAGGGCGGCGTGATCAAGCGTATCACCCAGAGCCTCAACCCCCGGGTCTGCCGGGTCGTCGCGCTTGGCACGCCAACCGAGCGGGAGCGCACCCAGTGGTACTTCCAGCGCTACGTGCCCCACCTGCCGGCGGCCGGCGAGATGGTGCTGTTCGACCGCTCCTGGTACAACCGGGCTGGAGTCGAGCGCGTCATGGGCTTCTGCACCGACGAGGAGTATCGTGAGTTCCTACGCTCCTGCCCCGAGTTTGAGCGTATGCTGGTCCGCTCCGGAGTTATTTTGATTAAGTACTGGTTCTCGGTCAGCGACGCCGAGCAGGAGCGCCGTTTCCAAGGCCGCATCGTCGATCCCACGAAGCGCTGGAAGCTCAGCCCCATGGATCTCGAATCCCGTGGCCGCTGGTTCATGTATTCAAAGGCCAAGGATGACATGTTCATCTATACCGATATCAAGCAGGCGCCCTGGTATGTGGTCGATGCGGACGTCAAGAAGCGCGCGCGGCTCAACTGCATCAACCATCTGCTCACCATGATTCCCTACGAGGACCTGACGCCGAAACCGATCAAGCTGCCGCCGCGTCAAGAAGACGTGGGCTACGTGCGACCGCCGATGGACGATCAGACCTTCGTGCCCGAGGTTTTCTGAGGCGAAGTTTTCCTAATTGATTGGGAGAGGATGCCTGCGTGATCCCGCAGGCCCTTTCGCACGCCCCGTCGCCACACAAATGCCAAAGTTGCCCTCGCATATTCTGTCCCCTGTTAAACAAAAAATGACCGCGGGGCGTCCTGTCGAGCGTCCTCTGCGGCAAAACACGTGGGAGGATAAGCATGAGGCAAATCGGATGGTGGCGGCGAGGGCTCAGCGTGATGCTGGCTCTGGGAATGATCGCAGCAACCGCTGCGCCGGCGGCGGCACAGAACCCGAGAAAAGTGCGCCAGGCGGCCGACCCGCTCGCCTTCAACCTCAATGACGGCATCTTGGGCCCAGCCCTGGTGGGTGGTGGCCTGCTCGACCGCAACCGCCGGACTGTACGCGCCACGATCTCGGTGACGGGCTTGAGCCAGCTGAGCGCGCCCTATACCGCCTGGTGGGTGGTGTTCAATAATCCCGAGGCCTGCACCGGCGGCGCCGCTTGCGGGCCCAGCGACCTGCTCAACGCCGCCGCCGACGTGGTGGTGTTCCACGCCACCGGATTTTTCTCCGACGCCAATGGTGCCGCCAATTTCACCGCCCGGCTGGTGAGCGGCCAATTGCCGGAGGGCACCGACGTGTTCTTGAATGGTGAGGACGGCATCGGCCTGCGGAAAAGAAACGGCCTGGGTGCGGAGATTCACGTGGTGGTTCGCGGCCATGGGCCGGCGCCCGTACCCAACGACGGCGCGGCCGGTTTCACCACGGCTGATCAGATCAGCCTGTTCAACGGCGGCTGTGTTGGCGCCGTCGGTGACCCGCCCGATGCCTGCGAAGACGAACAGGTCTTTATCTTCCCAGCGCCCTAGTCTCGCGCCTCCAGCTCGGCCGCGGCGGCGGCCAGGACTGCCTCGACCTCCGGATTGCGGCAAATGAAGTGCCGGTGCATGCCGAGCGCAGCCAGCCCGGGCGCCAAGTCCCGGATGGTTGCCATTGCCGCTTGCTTCTCCTCCGCCGTGCCGCTTTCGAGCGTCTCCATGTTGCGCATGGCGGCCGCGATAGAGCCTTTGCGAACCTTCACGCCTCGGACCGTGAGTGTATCGCGATCACCGGGCAGGACGTCTTCCGGTCGTGTGCCTTCCGCGGGCATCGGCGCCTCCGTGTTTTGTTGGAACCCAAAGTACCACTGGAAGCGTGACCTCTTGCAAGGGTCAATTGACCACCTAGCACCCAATCTCTAAGCACCACAGCGATTGCATTTCGCCGGCCGAGTCTGGAATATGGCGCCCTTCGGACCAACAGGCTTGCATCCCTCATGACCCGCAAAACCGCGCCCTACGGCACTTGGGCTTCGCCCATCACGACCGATCTAATCGCCGGCCACACCTTGGGCCTAGGCGGGGTTTCGGTCGATGGAGAGGCGCTGATCTGGCCCGAATCCCGGCCTTGGGAGCAAGGCCGCACGTTGCTGGTCCGGCGCGGCGCGGATGGGGTCGCCCGGGACCTCACGCCCGCGCCCTACAACGTGCGCTCGCGGGTCCATGAGTATGGCGGCAGTGCCTATGCGGTGCGCAATGGCACGGTGGTTTTCTCCAACTTCGCCGATAATCGGATCTTCCGCATCGACCCCAACGGCGAAATCACAGCCGTCACCGAGGATAGCAACCAGCGTTTCGCCGACTTCGAATTCGACCCGGCAGGCGGGCGCACGGCCTGCGTTCGGGAACAGCATGGACCAGCCGGCGAGCCTGAGAATGCCATCGTTGCGCTCGATCTGGCGGGCGATCCCGCGGGCGGACGTGTCTTGGCCAACGGTCACGACTTTTTCGCCTACCCGCGCTTTTCGCCCGACGGCAAGCATTTTGCCTGGATTACCTGGGACCACCCCAACATGCCCTGGGACGCGACCGACCTCTGGTGCGCCGAGGTACTGGCCGACGGCGGCCTGGGTCCGGCACACCATGTGGCCGGTGGGCCGGAGGTCTCCGCACTCGAGCCCCGCTGGTCGCCCGGCGGCACGCTGCACTTCGTCTCGGACCACAGCGGCTGGTGGAACCTCTACCGCTGGCGGAATGGTGAGAGCGAAGCGCTCTATCCGGCCGAGCTGGAGTTCGGCGCGCCCCTTTGGGGCCTCGGGACCACCACCTACCGCTTCCTCGACGAGGAGCGCATCCTTTGCACGCCAACCGATCAAGGCAAGCAGCGACTCTCGCTCCTCGAGAACGGTCGGCTGACAGCGCTCAAGTCGCCCTTCGAGGCCTGCAATGTGCCCCAGCCCTTCGGCGATCGCTTGGTCGTCACCGGTGCCAGCGCGACCGACCCGGGCGGGCTCGCCCTGTTCGACGCGGAGACGGGCGCGATCGAGTGGATCAAGCGGGCGGCAGAGGTCACCCTTGATCCGGGCGACGTATCGCTCGCCGAGCCCTTCTGGTTCCCGACCGAAAACGGCCTTCAGGCCCATGCGTTCTTTTATCCGCCAACCAACCACGGCTATGAAGGCCCGGCCGAGGAGAAACCGCCGCTCATCGTCATGAGCCACGGCGGGCCGACCGGCGCGACCGGCACCCACTTCTCCCTCAAGATCCAATACTGGACCAGCCGGGGTTTCGCCGTGGTCGACGTCAACTACGGCGGCAGCACCGGATATGGCCGGGCCTATCGGGCGCGGCTCGACGGCGCCTGGGGTCTGGTCGATACCGAGGACTGCGTCAACGCGGCCAGGCACCTGGCGGCCGAGGGCCGGGTCGACGGCGCACGCATGGCGATCCGCGGCCAAAGCGCCGGCGGCTACACGACCCTCTCAGCGCTGACGTTTCACGATGTCTTCGCGGCCGGCACCAGCCAGTACGGTGTCGGCGACCTCAAGGCATTGGCCGAGGAAACCCATAAGTTCGAGAGCCGCTATCTGGACCGCCTGCTCGGTCCCCTGCCGGAAAGCGAAGCGGTCTACAAGGCGCGCTCGCCGCTCGCCCATGCCGACCGGCTCAACTGTCCGGTCCTGTTTCTCCAGGGCCTGGACGACAAGATCGTGCCGCCGAACCAGGCCGAGACCATGGCCGCTGCCCTCAAGGCAAAGGGCGTGCCGGTCGCTCACATCGCTTTCGAAGGCGAGGGCCACGGCTTCCGTCAATCAGCCAACATCAAGCGAGCCCTCGAGGCCGAGCTTGCTTTCTACGGCCGGGTCTTCGGCTTTACGCCGGCGGATGCCGTCGTACCGCTCGCCATCGACAACCTGGATTAACCGGAGTCACCGAGATCATGTTCGACCACTTCGAGCCCATGGCCGCAGATCCGATCCTTTCCGTGGTGACCGCCTACCGCGCCGATCAGCGCCCGGAGAAGATGGACCTGGGCATCGGGATTTACCGGGACGAAAGCGGCGCAACGCCAATCATGGCGGCCGTGCGCGAGGCCGAAGCCCGCCTGATCGAAAGCGAGACCACCAAGGCCTATGTCAGCCCGATCGGCGACGAGGTTTTTAACGGCAAACTGGTCGACCAAATCTTCGGCCAAGATCATCCCGAGCGATCAAGGGTGCGCGCAATCCAGACGCCAGGTGGCAGCGGCGCGCTGCGCATGCTGGCCGACCTGGTGAGGTCCGCCCGGCCCGAGGCGAAGATGTGGCTGAGCGAACCGACCTGGCCGAACCACAAGCTGATCTTTGGCTCGGCCGGCTTCGAGATGATCGATTATCCCTACTTCGATCCGGCGACCCGCAGCGTCTCCTTCGGCGCCATGATGGAGCACCTGAGCCAGGCCGCGAAGGGTGACGTGGTTCTGCTGCACGGCTGCTGCCACAACCCGAGCGGTGCCGATCTTACGCAGAGCCAATGGGAAGAGATCGCCGACCTTTTGGTCGACCGCAACCTTTTGCCCTTCATCGACATCGCCTATCAGGGCTTGGGCGACGGCATGGAGGAGGACGCGGCCGGCTTGCGCCTGCTGGCCGAGCGGGTGCCGGAGATGCTGGTCGCGACCTCTTGCTCGAAGAACTTCGGGCTCTACCGAGACCGGGCCGGCGCGGCCTTGCTGCTGGCCTCCTCGTCCAAACAGGCCGACGTTACCCGCCAACATCTGGTGCGTGCCGTGCGCGGCTGCTACTCCATGCCGCCGGATCATCCTGGGCGAATCGTCATCACGATCCTTCAGGACGAGGGCCTAAACCGAATCTGGATCGACGAGCTCGATGCCATGCGCGCCCGCATCACGAGCCTACGTCAAAAAACGGCCGAGGCCCTGCGCCAGCGTTCCAACAGCGACCGTTTCGATTTTCTGGCCGAGCACCGTGGCCTCTTTTCCCTGACCGGCCTGACGCCCGAGCAAGTCGCCCGACTTGCCCAGGACCACGCGATCTATCTGATCGGCGACGGGCGCATGAACGTTGCCAGCCTACGGGAGAGCAAGGTTGAGGTCTTTGCCGAGGCCGTCATGGCGGTAACGACTTAACTGTAAACCTAAAGGAAGACCGGCGATGTCCGACAACAGCTTGAAGATCGTCGCTGACGCCTTGCAGGCCAGCCAGAGCCTCTCCTACGAACAGGCGCAGACCATGCCGAGCGCGTTCTACACTGCCCCGGCGGTGCTGGATCTGGAGCGCGAAGCGCTGTTCCGGCGGGAATGGATCTGCGTCGGCCGGATCGACGAGGTGGCCAAGCCGGGCGACTTCATGACCTTCGATATTCTGGACGAGCCGGTCTTGGTGATCCACGGCGACGACGGACAGATCCGCGCGCTCTCCAACGTCTGCCGGCACCGGGGCATGGTGATCGCGTCCGGCCAGGGCAACCGCAAGCGCCTGGCCTGCCCCTATCACGCCTGGACTTACGACTCCCGCGGCCGGCTGATCGGTGCACCCCACATGAACGAACGCCCGGACTTCGACCGCACGGCAATCTGTCTGCCGGAGTTCAGGAGTGAGGTCTGGCAGGGCTTCCTGTTCGTCACGCTGGACGCCGAGACCCCGCCTCTGGCACCGCGCCTGGCCGACTTGGAGCCGTTGGTTCGGAACTACCACTTCGACGAGATGACCCTGCGCTACGTGGCCGAAGGGGTGTGGGAGACCAATTGGAAGTGCTTGATGGAAAACTTCATGGAGGGCTATCACCTTTCGCCGCTCCACCGCACGACGCTCCATCCCGTCAATCCCACCAAGCTGTGTAAGCATTTTCCGCCCGGTGAAGCCTACTTCGGCTACCACGCTGGCTTCTCGCCGGAGCTGCCGCGCACCACCCTGGGACACCCGGACCTGAGCGACGAAGAGGCCCACCGCTGCGTCATGTTCGCGGTGCCGCCGGCGCTTACCGTGGGCGGGGCCGCCGATTACAGCTCCTTCCTCTGCATCCAGCCGGAGACCCCGGATCGGGTGCGGGTCAAGCAAGGACTCTTTTTTCACGGTGACCACTGGACACAAGATCAGATCGACCACGCGGTCGAGCTTTTCGAGAACACCATGGCCGAGGACAAGGACATGCTGGTCGACTTGAAGCGCGGCCTGCACGCCAGCCGCTACGCCTCTGGCCCCATGGCACCGGCCGACTACGAGGGTCCGATCTGGGATTTCATCCAGTACCTGGGCCGGCGCCTGGCTCCGGTGCTGCCCGCTCCCGACTGAGGATCGACATGACCACAAGCGAGCCAAGCCGACCATCGGTCGTAAGGGCCGCCTCGCGCAAGATCCCCTCCTCGACGAAACCCTCGCGCCGATAGGCCGCCCGGCCCCGGGCGTTGTCCTCGAACACGTCGAGCCACAGGCGGTTGGCGCCCAACTCGCCAAAGACATGGGCGATCAGGGCCCGCAGGAAGCGCCCGCCGACGCCCTGGCCCGGCTGGTCCACGATGATGCGCATGAGCTCGACCGAGCGCGCCTTGGAGGCGAGGCCGCGCAGCATGGCGTAGCCAAGCCGCGCGCCCGCCTCTTCGAAGACCAGAGTGACCGAATTCGGCCCCGCCCTGTGCGCGTCATGGGCAGCGGCATCGCTTACGTAGACGAAGGGCGCGTTCTCCGGCCGCTGCTCGAGCGCCATGATCCAGGGGATGTCGGCGGCGGTGGCCGTGTGGAGAGTCATGGCATCACCTTCGGAGCCTCTGATCGCAGAGTACTGCGCAGATTCCTTAGATCATCACAACGGGGTCCGGAAGGCATTTACAAGCTCCCGCACCGCGATGTCCCGCTCTTTCCAGTCCGCAAGGTTCTTAGTGTAGAAGCTGTACCGGAGACCAGCCCCGCTTTCGAGCACATAGCGGACCTCACACCCCATCTCTACATCGAAACTCTTCTTGAAGTGCTCCCTAGCCTTTTGGCACTCCAAGACCAGTGGTCTGTTAAGAGGACTCTGGTGGGGATCTGACTCCGCCACATAGTAGGTCATTCCTTGCATACCCAATTCCCGCTCGTAGGGAGTCAGACCAAAAGTCGTCGCTTTGGGCGTAGAGCTAAAGTACATTCTCGCGTTCTGGAAGCTTCTATAGCCCTCCGATGCACGACGTCCCGGAGGCGTCAGGAAAATTCTGATCAGGCGTTTGGGATTCCATTCGGCTAGTTTGACACCGGATTGATCGTATAAGCGCCAGTCTCTCCTGTTCTTTTCGGTTCGCGGCTCCATCCCTGGCCAAAGCACGTTCAACACTACGCTTGTGTGATGCGTTTTCGATCCTGACCAGTTGATATGGGATACATAATTTCTGGGCACTAGATAGCCCCTATCGCCTAGGTTCAATGTTATGAGTTCGGTCGAAGTCCAATCGTCGGACGGAATATAGCCGCCAGCAGTGAATCTTCCGCCGTCGTCAACATTCTCTCGGCTCTCTTTCTGATCTGCTTTGAACTCGAGAAGGCTCTGCAGTTCGCGGCGCCTTTGTTCCTTGAGCGTCTGATCATCGGTGGATTCAATGGATGCGCGCTTCTCGGCAATTATTGCGTCCGTAAGGAGAACCGAAAGCCGTTCTATGCGGCCGGAATACCGTCCTAGGTCTGCGGCGTGACTAAAGGTGGCCAGCTCCTCGAGCGCCAGATCTAGAATCTGTTGAGCCGTTTTACCGTCCAGCTTCTCTTTAATGGCTTCAAATAGGGGCTTCGAAATGCCTTCGGTCTGACCCTTGAGCGTTGTGGACAAAACTTCTTGATCCATTTCGCGGAACGCTGCGGCACGAACCAGGACCAGTGCAAGATCAAGTATCCTTTGCTGTTCCTCGGACGTCTCCGCCTTCATGTCGTGGAGGCTTGTGCGGTAGCTTTCCATGGTAGATAGGTCCAATCGTGCAGGACCATCGTCAAACGCGGCAAGCAGGAGCAAAGCGGCAATTAGCAAGAGTGGTCTGAACATCTGATAGTCGTTCCAGCTTGTTTTCCATTGAGAGCCCATTGGGCCCCCAAACTTAGATGATCGGTGTGCTGACCAGCGTAGTAATTGTATAGAATTGCAGAATAGAATTAATATAC
>JBCCGG010000058.1:0-36081 GCA_039029395.1 Pseudomonadota bacterium
CCAGCTTGCCGTGGCCGGAGTAGTAGATCAGTACCAGGTCGTCCTTGGCGGCCTTCTTGAGCACCCGGTTGAGCGTGCGCAGCACCTCGTGGTGAGGCCGGTTCTTGAGCAGATGGGTCTCGCTGAAGCCGCCATGTTCGGAATCGGACAAGAGACCGTGCAGATCGTCCACGTCCTGCTCGGGGCAGAGCAGATCCTGAAGACGCTCCTCCTCGGGAAACTGGCTGCTGCCGATCAGCACGGCATAGCGGTCGGACATCGCACTCAGGCCCCTTGGCCCATGAACCGCTCGAGCTGGTCCATGGTGCGGTCGACCTGGCCGCCGCTTAGGTTGTCGGCGCTGATCTCGAAGCTTGCGCCGTCCGACCGTCGCAGCACGCCCTTGAAAGACGCGTTGCGCGAGACATAGGCCTTTAGCACGTGGACCAGAGCGACCGCCGTGCCGCTGGTCAGGAAGGTCAGGATCAGGTGGCCGATCTCGATCGCCTCGCCACGAGTGCCAGGCACCGACTCACCGACCGCCTGGCGGGCGTCCAGGTCGGTTTCCTGGTTGATTGTCGAACACAGCTCCTGAGTCAGGCGCTGAAGATCCTCGTCGGCCAGGTCGACGGCCACCACTTGGAGCGATAGGTCCATGGCGAGCCCTCTTGAAGAACCCTGATGAAAATGCTCTAGCCTGAGGGATCGGTCAGGGTCAGTGACAATAATCACATGTTTCTAACAAAGTTCACGCAGCTTTTGAAGGGGTACGTCAGGTCATGAAGGTGATGGAAATCGGTGCCGATTGGGATTTCGAGCACATCCGCCTGGCCGAGCGGCCCGATCCCCGGCCGGGCCAGGGCCAGGTGCTGCTGCGCATGAAAGCCGCTTCGCTGAACTACCGCGATGCGCTCATGGTGCGCCGGGGCTACGGCAACCAAAGCGGCAGCCTGCCCTTGATCCCAATCTCCGACGGGGTCGGCGAGGTGATCGAGCTGGGCCCCGGCGTCGATCGGGTCGCGGTGGGCCAGCGGGTTTGTCCCCTGATGAACCAACATTGGCTCCATGGGCCGTTCCGCGACGGGCTGTGGCGGGGCCATCTCGGCGGGCCCTTGGACGGCGTGATGCGCGAGTTCATGGTGCTTGACCAGGAGGCCTTGGTGCCGGTGCCGGATCACCTGAGCGACATCGAGGCCGCCACCCTGCCCTGCGCCGGCATCACTGCCTGGTCGGCGATCGTCGAGGCCGGCAGGATCAAGGCCGGCGACCAGGTGCTGGTGCAAGGCACAGGCGGGGTCTCGCTCTTTGCCCTCCAGTTCGCCAAGGCACAGGGTGCCACCGTGATCGCGACCTCCTCGTCCGAGGACAAATTGGCCCGCTTGACGGAATTGGGCGCCGACGCCGTGATCAACTACCGGACCACGGCGGACTGGGGCAAAGCCGCGGCCAAGCTGACCGACGGCCGCGGCGTCGATTTGGTGGTCGAGACCGGCGGCGCCCAGACCATCGGTCAGTCGATCCGCGCGCTGCGGGCCAATGGCACGATCGCGCTGGTCGGCAACGTCACGGGATCGCTCGCCGAGATCAACCTGCCCCATGTTTTCATGAAGTCCGCGCGCCTGATCGGGGTGGTGGTAGGCAACCGGGACGCCTTCGAGGCCATGGTGCGCGCCATCGCCCAGCACCAGATCGCGCCGGTCGTCGATCCTAAGGTCTACGGCTTCGAGGAGCTGCGCGCGGCCCTGGAGGCGCTGCCCCTAGGGCGGCACATCGGCAAGATCGCACTCCGGTTTTAGGGAAGGCTTTGGCCGGCAGTTCAGTCTTTCTCGACCTGGTCATAGACATAGCCGGCGCCGGCACCGACCGCGCCGCCGATGGCGGCACCGCAGGCCACGCAGCCGCCGGTCAGAACCGTGCCGGCCGCGCCGACGCCCGCACCGATCGCGCCGCCGCTCAGGACCCGCTGCTCGGTATCGTTCAGGCCGGAGCAGGCGCTCAACGCAAGGGCGGCCGCGACGAGAACCGGAAGTGCCATGGATTTCATGTCATTTGCCTCCAAGATTGACCTGGGTTCTTGCCACCTATGAGCGGATCTGAGCCGCTCTGGCTTGACGCTTCAGGCCATGTGGGAGCGTCCGGCGGCGCTCAAATGGCGAAGATGAGGCAAAACTGTGGCCGTGGTCGCAACTGGCCGAATCGTGTGGCGCCGCGACGGGCTACTCCTGGGGCGCGGCCGCGCAGGGCGCGATCTCCCGGCCGGCCAGTACCGCCATCTCATCCTCACGCGCGGGCGGCAGCCCCTCGTAACGGTCAAGGGCGTCGTCGATCTTGAGCCAGGGCACCTGCTCGCCAATGAAGATGTGGTTGTCGGCATAGACCGGGCGCTGCGCGCCGACCTCCAAGCGCTCGGGGTGGTCCAGCCCACCCAAGGCAAGGCTGGTCTCGTGGACCCGGTGAAAGGTCACGCTGCTGCCGCAGGTGGCGCAAAAGCCCCGCTTGGCGTCCCCTGAGGAGTCGTAGAGTTTTGGCGACCCACGGGTCCAGCGAAAAGCCGCCTTGGGGAATCCGATGTAGGTCATGAAGGCTGCCCCGCTGTGCTTCTTGCACATGTCGCAGTGGCAATGGCAGATCCACAGGGGCTCGGCCTCGACTTCGTAGCGCAGCGCGCCACACAGGCATCCGCCGGTCCAGTGCATGTTTCAGCTCCTTCTTCAGAATAGAATTTCTATTGATAATGCTCGACAAGAGTTTCAAGATACTTCTGCGAAAATGATCGCTACAAACGATGATTTTTGATGTTCGGCATAGAATTTTTTGAATGAAACTCATGACTCGGGAGCTGCCGCCCCTAAATGCCCTGCGTGCCTTCGAGGCCGCGGCTCGCCATCTCAGTTTCACCAAGGCGGCCGCGGAGCTGCACGTCACGCCGGCCGCGGTGGGGCACCAGGTCAAGCTTCTGGAAGAGCACCTGGGCGTGCGCCTGTTCCAGCGGCTCAACCGGGCCCTTGTATTGACCGACGCCGGTCAGGACTGTCTGCCCTTGGTGAGCGAGGGCCTCGACCGCCTGGCCCAGGCCGGCGCCCGGGCCCAGCGTCACGGCGAGCATGGCGTGCTGCGGGTTACGGTCGCGCCGACCTTGGCGGTCAAGTGGCTGGTGCCCCGCCTGCCGGCCTTTCATGCCGCCCATCCCGAGCTCCGCCTGCGTATCGAGACCGCCATGGAGGTGGTCGACCTGGCGCGCGAGGGCGTGGACCTGGGCATCCGCTTTTGCGCGCCGCCCGGCGCAGGCCTGGCGGGAGAGGTGCTGTTCGACGAGGAGGTCATCGCGGTCTGCGCGCCCGGTCTGATCACCGATGCCAGGCCCCTCGCCCGCCCGGACGACCTGGCCCGGCACACCTTGATCCACGTGGACGACGAGACCGCTGACCGGAACCGGGTCGATTGGGCCGACTGGCTCGCGCGCGCCGGCGCGACGGCGGTCGATGCCAGCGAGGGCCTGCGCTTCACCCAGACCATCGTCGCCGCCCAAGCGGCGCTCGACGGCCAAGGGGTAGCGCTCTTGGGGCGCACCTGCATCCTGGACGATCTGGCCCGCGGCCGCCTGGTGCAGCCTTTCACCTTGGCTTGCCCGGCCGACTACGCCTTCTATCTGGTCGCCCCGGCCGCCAGCTTTGCCCAGCCCAAAGTAGCGGCCTTCCGCGAATGGGTGATGGCAGCAGCCGCGGAGTCCTTGCGCGCGGCGACAGCGGAGCCGCAGTAGAGGTCGACTCATCACAGGAAACTTGCGCCACTCGTAAGTAGACCGTTTCGGTAAGCAAGTCGGTAAGCGTGACGCTGTACGGATTTTTGAGAGGTTCCGTCACAAACGTTCACTAAAAGCTGATGATATCGTGATTGGTGACGCAATGCGCTTTGGTCACATTATCATAACCTAGTGCGCGCAGGTTCTCGCTTGGAACTCCGGCCGATCCGGATCCGCGCTGGGGTGGTTCACAGGCGAGTTTTGTGCGCTCGAGAATTGAGGAGGCAGTTGAAAGCCCCCATGGCATCGGCAATGAACTCTTTATCCCGCGCCCTCTTTGTCGCGTCGTTGTTGACGCTTTCTCTCTTCCGGGTCGATGCTTTATGGGCCCAAGAGGCGGCACCGCTGCCGGACTACGTGATCGAGCAGTTCGGCGCACCTCCGGCAATCCCGGAAGGCCCGCTGTCCGAGGAGCTGCAGTCCGCTGTGCAGGTGGCTCTTATCGACAGTATCGTTCAAAACGGCTGGGGCAGCGATCAGACCAGCGCTTTAGACGAAATTGCCGCGTCAAAGGATCCTCGGATTGTTTGGGTCATCAGCGATCTGATGCGCTTCGTCGCCGGACGCGAGTTGAACGCGAGACTGGCCCATGCTGCCTTCAAGCTGCTGGGCATAAGTCCTCAAGATGGCATTCATTGGGGTGTCGTGACCGATCATCTCATTGCATGGGACATTCCGGCGCCCCCTGACTATTTCCAGATGAAGCGAGCAATGTTCACGACGATCGTGCCGGGCTGGGAGAAGATCTTCGTCGAGGGCGACATCGACTGGCGGCTCGTATCCTGGGGCGGCGTTCTGATCGACGATCGCAAGTATGATACGACAGATGAGTCGTGCAATTGCATTCCCGCGGCGGACAACCCCGAGGTTAGCAGCGCGGAAGAGGCGACCTGGCTGAAGGACGAGGATATTGTTTTTGGCATCGAAGTGAACGGGGAGTACCGGGCCTATCCGCGGCGCATCATGGAAGTTCGCGAGATGGTCAACGACACCCTAGGCGGACGAGATCTTGGAATTCCCTACTGCACCCTATGCGGCGCGGCACAAGCCTATTTCACGGATCAACTGCCTGAAGGCGTCGAGCGACCAATCCTGCGCACTTCGGGCCTGCTCATACGCTCCAACAAAGTGATGTATGACGTGAACACCTTTTCGGTGTTCGACACTTTTCGGGGCAACGCGGTGACTGGACCACTTGCCGAGAAGGACCTGCACCTAAAGCAAGCCACCGTCGTCACGACCGATTGGGGCACCTGGAAGAAAGCCCATCCGGAGACCACGGTGCTGGTCGAATCCCTCGCGCTAGGGCGCGATTTTGATTTCCGCAATGGGCGGGACGCCAATGGTCCGATTTTCCCGATTGGGGACGTGGATCCACGTCTGCCAGTCCATGAGGACATCATTGGCGCCATTACTGCCTCCGGCAAGCCGGTGGCGTTCCAACGGAGCAAGGCCTTCGTGGCGTTGAAAAATGGCGATGAGATTGCTTTTGAGAACGTTCGTCTCAAACTCGAGGCCGGTGGCATCAAAGCGGTCGATGCGGATGGCTCCGATCTTGGCAGCCACCAGGCGTTCTGGTTTGCCTGGTCGCAGTTCTATCCCCAAACGGTGCTCTGGCCCGGATAAGGCGCACTGGCGCCGGACGCTCTCGTCAAATGATAAGGCAAGGCTCGCCTCAAAGCACCTTGCCCGGATTCATGATGCCGTTGGGGTCGAGCAACGCCTTTAGCTTGGCCATCAACTCAACCTCCGCCTCGCTCATGTAGCGGCGCAGCTCGGCGCGTTTCAGCTGGCCGATACCGTGCTCGGCGCTGAAGCTGCCGTCCATGGCGGCCGCCAGGTCGTGGATCTGGCCGGAGACCTGGTCGGTGAGCGCCACGAAGGCCTCCGCGTCGGCGCCCTCCGGCTGGGTCAGGTTGAAGTGGATGTTGCCGTCGCCCAGGTGGCCGAAGGGCGCGACCCGGACCCCGGGCACCAGACCTTCGGCGATCTCGGTCGCCTCTTCCAGAAAGGCGGGCACCCGGGAGACCGGTACGGAAATGTCGTGCTTAATGCAGCCGCCGGCATGCTTCTGGGCCTCGGGGATGGTCTCGCGCAGGCGCCAGAGCTGGGCGGCTTGCTCTTCGCTTGCGGCGATCACCCCATCGAGCGCCTCGCCGGCCTCGAGCGCTTCGCCCAGCACGCTCTCGACCACCGCCTGCACCTCGGCCTGGGGCCGGCCCGAGGCGAGCTCGAGCAGAACGTAGTGCGCGTAGGGCCGTGCGAAGGGATCGCTGGTGCCGGCGATGTGCCGGAATACCAGGTCCAGGCAGACCCGGTGGATGTACTCGAAGGAGGTGATCAGATCGCCGCTTTCCTGGCGGCAGCGGGCCAAGAGGCGGGTCGTGGCCGCCCGGTCAGGCACCGGGACCAGGGCCGTAACCCGGCCGCGCGGCCGGGGAAAGAGCTTCAGCACGGCCGCGGTGATCACGCCCAGGGTGCCTTCCGCGCCCAGGAACAGCTGCTTCAGGTCATAGCCCCGGTTGTCCTTGCGCAGGCGCCTGAGGCCGTTCCAGATGGTGCCGTCGGGCAGCGCCACCTCGAGGCCGAGCACCAGGTCCCGGGCGTTGCCGTAGCGCAGGACCGCGATGCCGCCGGCATTCGTCGAGAGGTTGCCGCCGATCTCGCAAGAGCCCTCGGCGGCCAGGCTCAGCGGAAACAGCCGGTCGACTTCGGCGGCTGCCTGCTGCACCTCTTGCAAGACGCAGCCCGCTTCCGCCGTGATCGTGTAATCGAGCGGGTCGACCTCGCGGATCCGCTTGAGGCGCGACAAGGAGAGCAGGATCTGTTGGCCGCTTCCGTCCGGTACGGCGCCGCCCACGTAGCCGGTATTGCCGCCCTGGGGCACCACGCCGACGCCCTCCCGGCTGCAGAGCGCGAGCACAGCGGCCACTTGCTCCGCGCTGGCCGGGCGGACCACCAGCGGCGTGGCGCCGCGATAGAGCGCCCGCTCGTCGACCAAGTAAGGCGCGGTCTCGTCGGGGGCCTCGAGCCACCCCTTGGGGCCGACAATCCCCTTGAGCTCTTCGATGACCGACATAGCTCTACCAATAACGCATGGCGCCCTCGAAAAGGCCGGAGAGTTGCTCCCGGGAGATCTCTCGGGGCGCGTTCTCGAGCAAGCGGCGCTGGGGATAGGCGCCTTCGGTCAGCGCCGGGATGTCGGACTCCCCGTAGCCAACATCGTTCAGGCCGTTGGGGATAGCGGTCGCCTTCATGAGCGAGATGATCTCGCCCGAGAGCACCTCGCCGGCATCCTCCGGCGCGGCATCGCGGGTATCGGCGCCCAGGCAACCGGCGCCCTCGATGTGGCGCTCCGGGCAGGCCGGCGCGGTGTAGCGAAAGACTGAGGGCGCGTTGACGATCACCGACATGCCGTGGGGCACGATCGGCTCGCCTTGGGGGTAGCCAGCCGGGCAAAAGTCGCGCACCAGGCCCGAGACCGAGTAGGACATGCCGTGGGGCGCGTGGCAGCCGGCGTTGCCGAAGGCGATTCCGGCAAGGGTCGAGGCCCACATGAGCTGGCTGCGCGCCTCCCGGTCGCCCGCGTCGGCGACCGCGCGCACCAGGTAGAGGCCGAGCAGGCGCAGGGCCTCCCGGCAGCCGATGTCGCTCCAGGGGTTGGCGCCCTGGCTCATGGGCCGGAGACTTGGCCGCTCCGCGGGCTCCCGCCGGCTGAAGGGCACGGCGGTGTAGGATTCCAGCGCGTGGCTCAACACGTCGAAGGCGCTGGCGGCGACCACCCGGTCGGGCAGGGTCAGCGTGGTGTTTGGGTCGACCAACGCCTGACTGGCCCGCAGGTGGCGCGACACGATGCCGGTCTTGGCCTTCATGGCGAGCAGATCAAAGATCGCGATGCCGGTGCACTCGCTGCCGGTGCCCGAGGTGGTCGGACAGGCAATGTGAGGCTTCAAGGGCCCCGGCACCGGCTGGCCGCCGCCGATTGGCGCGTTGACGTAGGTCAGGAACTCCGCCGGGTAGGATGCATAGAGATTGGCCGCCTTGCAGGTGTCGATCACCGAGCCGCCGCCGACCGAGATGTAGCCGTCGAAGGCGCCCTCCACGGCGAAGCGGGTCGCGGCCTTGAACGATTCGTCGGTCGGCTCGACCCGGGTCTCGTCGTAGACCACGACATCCAGGCCTGCCGCGACCAAGGAGGCGCGCACCGTCTCCACATGGGGCGTGGCGGCAAGGCCCCGATCGGTCATGAGCGCGATGCGCGTGATGCCGAGCGCTTTGGCGTGATCGCCCGCCTCGGCCAGGACCCCGGGCCCGAAAGTGATCGCCGAGCTGTCGACCGAGAAGGCCTCGTCGCCGCCTTCGGCGGGCGCATAGTAGTGACAGCAGGCCATGGTCCCTCCCCCTCTAAGAATTTGTAACTGTTCCGCCGATGGCTGAGTCCATAAGGTTCTTGCATGTGGAAACAAGTTCGTCAATAATGAGACTGATAGTCTCATTTAGTGAGACGAAAAACGGGAGGCACTCTGATGCTCGACAAGAAACTAGAAGGAATTTCGCGCCGGGATTTGCTGCAGCTGACCAAGCGCTATGGCATCTCCTCGACGCTGCTGGCGGCGGGCGCCTTGACCGGCGCCATCACCCTGCCGCGACTCGCGGCGGCGGCGAACTCGACCTATGAAAAGCGTTTTAGCAAGGAGCCCAAGTTCTCGCTGAAATACGGCGCCGCCGGATTCAATGAGCGCAACCTTTTGATCGAGCGCGCAGGCTGCCTGCAGTTCGTCAACGATTTGGAGGAGCGCACCGACGGCGAGATCCGCATCGAGTTCATCGGCAACAACCAGATCTGCGGCCAGCTCGACTGCGTCAAGAAAACCCAGCAGGGCATCGTCGACCTATACGCCGCCTCGACCCAGAATTCGGCCGGCGGCGCGCCCTACTACAATGTGCTCGACTACGCCTATATGTTCCCCAGCCGGGCATCCCAGTACTATTTCCTCTATCACCCGAAAAGCCAGCAGGTGCTGCGCGATCCCTTGCGCAAACGCCATAATCTGGAGTTCCTGTTCAGCCACGCCGAGCTGCGCGGCATCCAGCTCGGCAACAAGTGGAAGGGCAAGGACCTGGTCACCAGCGTGACCCAGTTGGCCGGCACCAAGAACCGGGTGACCGGTACCCAGCTGGGCCGCATCGCCATGGAGCTCATGAATCTCAATCCGACACCGATCGCCTGGGCCGAGACTTTGGACGGCCTCAAGCAAGGCCTGATCGACGGCGCCGAGACCTGGGCCTCCGCGGTGGCCTACGCCAACATGTCGCCGGTCGTCTCTCAGTGCGTCAATCTGGAGTTCTTCTGCGGCACGGAAGCGACTGCCATGAACGGCAACGTGTTCGACAAGCTGGGCGGCGAGCTCCAGGACGCGGTCATGGAGTCGGCCTACCTGACCCAGGTCCACGTCCAAGCGGCCAACGAGGCTGCCTTGGTCAAGACCGTCGGCTTCTCGGATCCGCAGATTCCCGGCACCGTGTTCGTCGAGAACGGCACGCGGGTTTCCATGTTGACGCCCGAAGCCCGGAAGGAAGCCGAGGAGATGTGCTCGCCACAGTTCCATCCCGACGCTTGGGCCGGCTGGCGCGAGCGCCTGGACGGCTGGTCCGGCGGCCTCGACACATTCCAGTTCATCTCCGACGTCGCGCGCGAGATCCCGGCCGACACCAAGGCCGAGAACGTCGAGCCGCGGCGCTGGTGGAAGAGCAGCTAATCGGTTCTGGTCGAGCATGCGAGGGCGGCAACGACCGCCCTCGCCTCTTCCTAAAACAACACGATTGCAACGGGGACGGCGCTGGGAATTAGCGCTCGGTCACGCGAGGTGTGTCCTGTAGACTTTACGCAACGACGATTTCGCGAACGGGGGGCGAGGCATGTTTGTCTTTAAGTGGCTCGATGCGAACATAGAAAAATCGATCATTCTGATCTGCTACCTGTCCATGACGGGAATCATCTTCGTCGAGGTGATCCGCCGCTTCGCCTTCAATCAGCAAGCGCCTTGGAGCTCGACGATCCCGATCTACCTCTTCTTGTGGGTCACTTGGATCGGCTGCTCCTACACCGCCAAGCAGCGCAGCCATCTGCGCTTCGAGGAGGTGCGAGCCCGGCTGCCCTACTTCTGGCAGTTCTGCGCCATGATGCTCGACCACTTGATCTGGATCGGCTTCTCGATCGTGATCATCTACTTCGCGTCCGAGCAGGTCATGCTGTCTTACGACAACTTCGCGATCGTCCAGGGCACCGATGACGTCATGCAATGGTGGTTTTATCTGGCAACGCCGGTCGCCTTCCTGATGATCATCTATCGGGTCACACAGAATTTGATAGAGGACGTCGGGCGATACCGACGCGGCGAACCTTTCCTCATCAAAGCCGACGTCAAGGGGGATTAGGAGGGCATCATGAGCGACGGTCTACTAATCACCCTGATCTCCATCGGCGTCACCCTGCTGTTCGTGCTGGGCGTGCCGATCTTCCTCATCATCGGCCTGTGGGTCATCGGCGTCAGCTTGGTGATTGACTTCACCTTGGCCAACATCGGCGTCACCCTCTACGAGGGGCTCAACTTCTTCGGCCTGCTGGCGCTGCCGCTGTTCATCTTGACCGGCGATCTGATCAACAACGCCGGCATCGCCAAGCGCCTGGTCGATTTCGCGTACTCGATCCTCGGCTGGATCCGCGGCGGCATGGCCATGTCGGCCTTGGGCGCCTGCGGGCTCTTTGCCGCGATCTCCGGCTCCAACTCGGCGACCACGGCGACGATCGGCTCGATCATGCATCCGGAGATGACCAAAACCGGGTATGACGAGAACTTCGCCGCGGCGACCGCCGCTTCGGGCGGCACGGTCGGCATCATCATCCCGCCGTCGATCATCTTCATCGTCTACGGCTTCTTGATGAACCTCTCGATCAGCGATCTCTTCCTGGGTGGCATGATCCCCGGCATCATCATGGTGATCGCCATGCAGGGCGCCTGCTGGTACATGTCCCGCAAGTACGGCTGGGGCGAGATCCAGAAGCTCCAGCTGAACCGCATCCTGCGCGCCAGCCTGGGCGCCTGGCTTGGCTTTTTCGCGATTGGCCTGGTCATCTGGGGCATCTACACCGGCAAGTTCTCGCCGACCGAGGCGGCCGGCGTGACCGCCGGATTCTGTCTCATCGTCGGCGTGGTCATGTACCCCATCGCCCGCATAATCGGCGTGCGCCGGGACGGCAGCGTCGAGGGCTTGAGCATCGGCGCATCGCTCTTCGTGCCCGGCTTCAGCCTGCGCGAGGTGCCCAACATCGTGCTGCGCTCGGGCTACATCACCGGCATGCTGGTGCCGCTGATCGCGATCTCCGTGGTCATGCAGCAAATTCTCTCCCTGCTCGGCGCCAAGGATTTCGTCACCGAACTCTTGGCCAATCTGGGCGGCTACTATCCGATCCTCTTTGCCTGCATGGCCATGGTGCTGGTCGCCGGCACGGTACTGGAGAGCCTGCCAAACACCATCATCCTGGCGCCGATCCTGGCGCCGATCGCGGCCGGTATCGGGGTCGACCCGATCCACTTCGCCGTGGTCTTCCTGGTCGGCGACGCGATCGGTTTCATCACCCCGCCCTATGGCCTCAACCTCTATGTGGCCAGCGGAGTCACCGGCATCCCCTACTTCCGAATATTACGCTTCGCCATGCCGTATCTCCTCGCCCTGATGATCGCCTGGTTCATCATCGCCCTCGTGCCGGAGCTTTCGACCATGCTCCTGTTTCACGAGGGAGCCGGTGTATATCAATAGGTTAGGGGGCGATGCTGACGCTTAACGATAGCGAGGGCGGCAAACACCGGGACAAGGGTTCCGCGGTCGATCGGGCCTTGGCCGTGCTTCAGGGCGTGGCCTTGGCCCAGCGGCCGATGAGCGCGACCGAGCTCAACGAGGCGCTCGGCCTGCCCAAGGCGACGCTGCACCGCATTTGCGCTCAGCTGGAGCGCGACGGCTATCTCCAGCGCGATCTCTTAGGCAAACGCCTGCGTCCCGGCCCGCGGCTGCGGGGCCTCGCCCTCGGTGTGATGGCGACGGCCGCGGACCAGGTCGAGCGCCACGCCATCCTGCGGGCCGTTTCCGAGGCAATCGGCGAGACCTGCAACCTGACCATGCCTGACGGCGACCGCATGGTCTACGTCGACCGGGTCGAGACCCATTGGCCTTTGCGCCTGCAGTTTCAGATCGGCACCCACGTGCCCCTGCACTGCACTTCGAGCGGCAAGCTGTTCTTGAGCAGCCTGCCGGCCCAGCGACGCAAGCGGCTGGTCGGCTGCCTCAATCTGGAGAAGCGCACCAACAACACGCTCAGCGATCCCGAATCCCTGCTGAGCGCCTTGGCGAAGATCCGCGACGAAGAGGTCGGCACCGACGATCAGGAGTTCGTCGACGGGATGGTCGCCGTGGCGGTTCCGATCAAGGCTCCGGACGGGCAGCTGATCGGCACCCTGGCAACCCACGCGCCGATCCAGCGCATGACCCTCAGGCAGGCGCGCGGCCATTTGCCGGCCCTGCGCCACGCGGCGGACCGGCTTTCCGCCCTGATCGCCGACACGACCGAGGGGTGAGCGCCATGGTTGGATACGTTTGGCGGGCCCTGGCGGTCCTGCTGATACTGGCCGCGTCCGCCACGGCACAGACGCCGGCGCCACAGGCGCTCGTCGACGCGATGACCGAGCGTCTTGCCTTGATGGAACCGGTTGCCCGATACAAGTGGAACGCCGGCCGGCCGATCGAGGACCTGGCGCGCGAGCAAGTGGTGCTCGACAAGGTGGTCGAGAGCGCTGGCGCGGCGGGGGTGGATGTGGACTTCGCGCGGTCCTTCTTCCAGGCCCAGATTGCCGCCGCGAAGGAGATCCAACAGCGGAACTTCGACCGCTGGGCGGCGAACGGCCAAGGCAAGTTCGCCCAGGTACGGGATTTGAACAGTGACCTGAGGCCGGCAATCATCGCGCTCACCGGGCGCGTCATCGCCGAGCTGAAACGCCTACCTGGCGTCCAAGCCACAGAGATCTGCCGGTCTCTCGCACCGCCCTCGGCCGCGCTGGCCGAGGATCAGGCGGCTTGGCGCCTGGCGGTCCAGCCGCTCAGGGATCTGGCCGGTGGCTGTGGCGCCGGTTAGGCGGCGTCGAGCACCTTTTGCGGCTCGATGAAATCGAGGCCGTGGGCTTCGGCGACCGCCTGGTAGGTGACCTTGCCATAGGCCACATTGAGGCCGTTCATCAGGTGCGGGTCGTCGGCCAGCGCCTTCTTGTAGCCCTTGTCGGCGAGCGCCAGGGTGAAGGGCAGAGTTGCATTGTTGAGCGCGAAGGTCGACGTCCGCGCGACCGCGCCGGGCATGTTGGTGACGCAGTAGTGCACCACCCCCTCCTCGACATAGGTCGGGTCGGCATGGGTCGTCCCCCGCGAGGTCTCGGCGCAGCCGCCTTGGTCGATCGCGATATCGACGAAGACCGATCCCGGACGCATCTGGCGCATCATGTCCCGGGTGACCAGCTTGGGCGCCGCGGCGCCGGGCACCAGAACGGCGCCGATCACCAGGTCGGCGCCGGCAACGTAGCGCTCGATTGAATCAACCGTCGAGTAAATCGAGTTTAGGGTCGGGCCGAACTGCATGTCGAGCTCATTGAGCCGGTCGAGCGAGCGGTCGATCACCGTGACGTGGGCCTCCATGCCCATGGCCATGCGCGCCGCGTTGGTGCCCGAAACGCCGCCACCGATGATCACGACACGGGCCGCCGCGACGCCGGGCACACCACCCATCAGCACACCCGAGCCGCCCTGCTCCTTCTCCAGACAGTGGGCGCCGACCTGGACCGACATGCGCCCGGCGACCACGCTCATGGGCGCCAGCAACGGCAAGCCGCCGCGCACGCCGGTCACCGTCTCATAGGCGACGGCGACGCAACCGGAGTTGACCAAGCCGTGGGTCTGGGGCGCGTCGGGCGCCAGGTGAAGGTAGGTGAAGAGCACCTGGCCCTCGCGCAGCCGGGCATACTCCTCGGGCTGGGGCTCCTTGACCTTGACCACCATATCGGCGCGCTGAAAGACATCGTCGGCGCCGCCGACGATCTCCGCGCCGGCCTTGCGGTAGCTCTCGTCGTCGAAGCCGCAACCCTCGCCGGCGGTGCTCTCGATGATCACGTCATGACCGTGAACCTTGAGCTCGCGCACCGAGGCCGGCACCAGGCCAACCCGGTACTCGTGGTTCTTGACCTCCTTGGGAACCCCAACCAACATCTCTTGCTCTCCTCTTGTTTCGCGCGACCGGCGCCCTTGCGGGGCTGTCGAACTTAAAGCCTGACTCGCTCGGACTTGGGATCGTAGAGCGGGCGCAGACTGGCCTGGGCCGGAAAGCGCTCGCAGGCGACCTCGATCTCGTAGCGACCGGCCTCGATATAATCCTTGCCTACGCCGTCCGGGCCATTGACATAGCCCAAGCCGATCGCCCGGCCGAGCGCGTGGCCGTAGTTGCCCGAAGTCAGGTAGCCGACGATCTCACCATCCCGATAGATCGGCTCGTTGTGATAGAGCAGCGGCTCCGGGTCTTCCAGGGCAAACTGAACCAGGCGCCGGCTCAGGCCGTTCTCCTTTTGCTTGAGCAACGCGTCGCGACCGATGAAGGGAACGTTCTTGTCGAAGCGGCAGGTAAAGCCGAGCCCGGCCTCGAGCGGCGTGTCCTCGTCGCTGATGTCGTGGCCCCAGTGGCGGAAGGCCTTTTCGATCCGGCAGGAATCGAGCACGTGCATGCCGGCCGGTCGCAGGCCGTGGTCTTCGCCCTCGGCCAAGATCGTCTCGAGCACGCCGGCGGCGAACTCGCTGGGTGCGTAGATCTCCCAACCCAGCTCGCCCACGTAGGTGATCCGAAGCGCGCGCACCCGGGCCATGCCCAGGTCGATCTCCTGGGAGGTGCCGAACGGGAACGCCTCGTTGGAGAGATCGCTGTCGGTCAGCTTTGACAAGAGTGCCCGGCTGTTCGGCCCCATGATGCCGATCACCGCCTGGCCCGAGGTGACGTCCGTGGCGAAGCAATGAGCGTCGTCCGGAATGTGGCGCTTGAGCCAAGTGAAGTGACGCACGCCGACCGCGGCGCCGGTCACCACCATGTACTCGGTCTCCGACAGGCGGGTCACTGTTAGGTCCGCTTCGATGCCGCCACGCTCGTTGAGCCAGGTGGTGTAGACCACCTTACCGGCCGGCACCGCCACGTCGGCCGAGCAAATGCGCTGGATCACCGCCTCGGCATCGCGGCCCTGGACCAGGAACTTGGCAAAGGAGGTCTGGTCGAACAGGGCGACCGACTCACGCGCGGCCTTGTGCTCTTCCGCGGCGTAGGGGAACCAGTTCTGGCGCTTGTAGCTGTACTCATAGCGTGGCTCGACGCCCGCAGGCGCGAACCAGTTGGGCCGCTCCCAACCGGCGACTTCGCCGAAGCAAGCGCCTAGATCCTTTAGCCGTTCGTGCAGGGGCGAGCGGCGGATACCGCGCGAGGTCTTGTTCTGGTGATAGGGCCAGTGCATGTCGTAGAGCAGGCCAAGGGACTCGCTGACCCGGTCGTGCAGGTAGCGGCCGTTGCTCTGGAACGGCATGACCCGCTGGATGTCGACGTCCCACAGATCGATCGGCGGATGGCCCTCGAGGATCCACTCGGCCAGGACCTTGCCGGCGCCGCCGGCCGACTGAATGCCGATCGAGTTGAAGCCGCAGGCGACGAAGAAGTTCCGCAGCTCCGGCGCCTCGCCCATGAGATAGCGGTCGTCCGGCGTAAAGCTCTCGGGCCCGCAGAAGAACTTGCGAATGCCGACCTCGTTGAGCGCTGGCACCCGATGCATGGCGCCCTCCAGGACCGGCATGAAGTGGTCGAAGTCCTCGGGCAGCTCGTCGAAGCTGAAGTCCTCGGGGATGCCCGCCATGCCCCAGGGCTTGGCCTCCTTCTCGAAGGCGCCCAAGAGGATCTTGCCGGCGTCCTCCTTGTAGTAGGCGCAGCCGTCCTGATCGCGCAGCACCGGCAGGTCGGCCGGCAGATCGGGGATCTCCTCGGTCAGGATGTAGAAATGCTCGCAGGCGTGCAGCGGCACGGTGACGCCCGCCATGCGGCCGACCTCGCGGCCCCACATGCCGGCGCAGTTGACCACGAACTCGGCCTTGATGTCGCCGTCGGTCGTGGTCACCCCGGTGACCCGTTTACCGTCGCTTAGAATGCCGGTGACCTTGGTGCCCTCGAAGATCTGGGCGCCGCGCGAGCGCGCACCCTTGGCGAGCGCAATCGTGGTGTCGATCGGATTGGTCTGGCCGTCCTTAGGCAGGAACACGCCGCCGACCAGGTCGTCGACGTTGACGAAGGGCCAGAGGCGTTTGATCTCGTCGGTGCCGACGACCTCGACCTCGAGGCCGAAGGTGCGGGCCATGGAGGCGCCGCGTTTCCACTCCTCGAAACGCTCGTCATTGGTGGCTAGCGAAATGCTGCCGTTCTGCTTGAAGCCGGTCGCCTGCCCGGTCTCCTCTTCCAGCGTGGTGTAGAGGTCGGTCGTGTATTGGGCCAGGCGGGTCATGTTCTGGGTCGCCCGCAGCTGGCCGACCAGGCCGGCGGCGTGCCAAGTGGTGCCGCAGGTCAGCTGCTTGCGCTCGAGCAGTACCACGTCGCGTTCGCCGTGCTTGGTCAGGTGATAGGCCAGGGAGCAGCCGATCACGCCGCCCCCGATGATCACGACGCGCGCTTCCTTGGGTAGAGATTTGGCCATCGAAGCCCTTCCCTCTTGTCATCGGTTTCGCAAAACGACCCAATCAACCCTAATGGCTCATCCGAAAATTGCCCGCAAGAGCCAATTTTCGGCGCAAATTGGGACAGGTCTAACGTGTCACTCCGCCAAGCTGCCCAGCTCGGTATCGCCGAACAGGGTCTGGAAAAGATAATCCCAGCTCGCCTGATCGGGCGCCAGCAGCAGGCCCGGACGGTGGGTCTTGGCCGGGGCATAGGGCTGGCGGTCGAGAGTCATACCCACACCGCCGGCTTCCCAGTGGATCAGACCGCCCGGCGCATGGTCCCAGGGCTTCATCTTGGTGAAGAAAGAGAACTGCATCTCGCCGGTGACCAAGCGAATGTACTCCGCGCCCGCGCAGCTCATGGTGCGTAGGGTGTTGAGCCGGTCGCGCCGGGTCTTGATGTGACGGTGCATCGAGGGGCTGGCGAACTGGCCGGCGTGCAGGGTGCCCTGCATCGCCTCCGGCGTGCTGGCCGGCTGGACCTTAAGCCGGCGGCCGGCCATGAAGGCGCCGGCGCCCCGCTCGGCGATCGCCGTATCGCCCGAGATTGGGTCGAGGATCCAAGCGGCTTGGGTCTCGCCGGCGCGCACCAAGGCGACCATGACAGCGAAGACTGGGCGGCCGTTGGCGAAGTTGCCGGTGCCGTCAATCGGGTCGATCAGCCAAACCGGCGCGTCCTCCCGCAAGGCCTCGAGCATTCGCGGGTCCGCCTCGACACCCTCCTCGCCGACCACTTGGCTGCCCGGCAGCAGCGCGGTCAACTCCCGGCTGATTGCTCGCTCGGCCGCAACGTCGGCAACGGTCACCAGCTCGCCAGAATTCTTGCGCTGTACCTCGGCGTCCTGCAGTGCCTTGAACTTCGGCAGGATCTCGTCCTTGGCCACCTGCTCGAGGATCTCCGTCACGCGCGCTGGATCGGACAAGCTCATCGCGACCTTCCAATCAGCCCTGATCCTGGCGGTGAATGCCGTAGCGGTGCTCGAAACGGGCCAGGATATCGTCGCTCAAGCGTACCTGCAGATGGGCGAAGCGCTCGTCGTCTTCCCGGGACAGCACTTGGCCATGGTCGTAGAGCCAGGCCATGGCGGCGCCGTTGTCGATCGGCACGGAGAGCATGGAAATGCCGTCGATCGGCTGAAGCTTCTGGTCGATCAGGCCGAGCAGCTGCTCCATGCCGTCGCCGCTCAGGGCCGAGACCGCGACCTTGTCTGGCGCCCGCAGAAGCTGCGCCTGGAGCGCGGCGTGGTCGTCCGGCGAGAGGAGATCGGTCTTGTTGAGCACCTCGATCGCGCCGCTGCCCAGGCGCTCCTCGAGGCCCAGCTCGATCAGCACCTGGCGGACATCCTCGGCCTGGGCCTCGCTGTCCTCGTGGGCGACGTCGCGCACGTGCAGGATCAGATCGGCTTCTGTGACCTCCTCCAGGGTCGCCCGAAAGGCCGCGATCAGGCCGGTCGGAAGATCCGAGATGAAGCCCACCGTGTCCGACAAGATTATGTCCCGTCCGCCCGGCAGGGTGACCTTGCGCATGGTCGGGTCGAGCGTGGCGAAGAGCCGGTCCTCGGCGCGCACCCGGGCCTTGGTCAAACGGTTGAACAGGGTCGACTTGCCCGCATTGGTGTAGCCGACCAGGGCGACGATCGGATAGGGCACACGCCGTCGCGCGCCGCGGTGCAGCTCCCGGGTGCGCTTGACCTGTTCAAGCTCAAGCTTGAGGCGCGCGATGCGGTCCGAGATCAGGCGGCGGTCGATCTCGAGCTGGCTCTCGCCCGGCCCGCCCAGGAAGCCGAAACCGCCGCGCTGGCGCTCCAGATGGGTCCAGGAACGCACCAGACGGGAGCGTTGATAGGTCAGGGCCGCCAGCTCGACCTGCAGCTTACCCTCCTTGGTGCGTGCTCGGGCGCCGAAGATCTCTAGAATCAGGCCGGTACGGTCGATCACCTTGCACTTCCAGGCGCGCTCCAGATTGCGCTGCTGGACCGGGCTGAGCGCCGCGTCGACCACGCAGAGGTCGATTTCCTGGGTCTCGATGGTCTGGCCGAAGGCCTCGATCACGCCGCTGCCGAACAGGGTCGATGGCCGGGCTTTGCGCAGGCGAACAGCTTCGCCGTGGACCACCTCCAGGTCGATCGCCGCCGCCAAGCCGATCGCTTCGGCAAGCCGGCCGGCCTCCCCGCGCCGCTGGCTCTCGCTCTCCAAGATCGGCAACAGCACAAGCGCCCGGCCGGTGCCGGACGTTTCGCCGTGCCGATCTGAATGAGGTGAGTTCGCGCCGTTGCGCCCGCGTGACTTTGTTCCTGGACCGCTAGGCCTGGACGTTTTCCGCCTCCTCCCTTGCCGGATCGAAGAGCTGGACCGGCGTCGCCGGCATCACGGTCGAAATCGCGTGCTTGTAAACAAGCTGGGAATGCGCATCCCTACGAAGCAACACGGAAAAGTTGTCGAACCAAGTGATGATGCCTTGCAGTTTCACGCCGTTGACGAGAAACACGGTGACCGGAACCTTGTTCTTGCGGATGTGGTTCAGAAATACGTCCTGAACATTGTGAGATTTTTCAACGGCCATCAATAACCCCCGCTTTTTTGTTGTCGTTGTCGCAAAGCCACGATAGCTCGCCCTGGGCGCGCCGTCACGCCGCGAAAGTTCCCTGAAACCCGTCGTGCCAAGGATGTCACGGGCTCCCAGACCTGTCGCAGGACACCAGTATCACCGTTTTGCACGGAATTGAAAACTCATTGTGTAAGAATCAGCTCGACCAGCCCAACCGTGCTTTCGACGTGGTGCAGGCCATCGGCCTCCGGGAATTCGTTCTCAGCCGGTGCCTCGGCCCTCAGCAGCACCGGCTGGCAGCCGCTCAAGGCCGCGCAGCGCATGTCGATGTCGGTATCGCCGACGAACCAGACCTGCGCGCCGCGCCCAATGCCGGTGCCCTCCAGAGCCAGCTCGACCGGCGCCACGGCCGGCTTGTCCTCGACCGCGTCTAGGGCGCCGACCAGCCGGTGAAAGCGCGGTGTCCAGCCCAAATGATCTGCCTCGCGCCGCAGCAGGGGGCCGTGCTTGTTGCTGACCACGGCCAGCGGCAGGCCGGCATCGCTCAGCCGGTCCAGCATTGTCTCGGTGCCGGGCAAGGCGCGCAGCATCTCCAGATGGACCTCTTCGAAGGCCTGGTAGAAGATCCGCGTCGCCTCCTCGGCGCGCGGACCGAACATCTGAGAGAAGCTGTCCCGGGCCGATTTTCGCACCCGGGTCTTGATCTGCGCCAAGGTCCAGGGCTCCAGCTCCATGGCCGTCAGGGTCACGCTGTAGGCGTGGTGGATGATCTCCCAGGTGTCGACCAGGGTGTTGTCCCAATCGAACAGGATCGCTTGGGGCCGGCTTAGGCGCACGCCTGGCCCTCTGCGCCATGAGCGAAGGAGACGTAGTCCTCGCGCAGCTTGCTGGTCAGCATGCCGGGGTGGCCGTTGCCGACCGGCTGGCCGTCGATCTGGGTGACCGGCAGCACGAAGTTGCTGCTCGAGGTGATGAAGGCCTCGCGCGCTTCCTTGGCCTCCGCCAGGCTGAAGGGCCGCTCCTCGAACTCGACCCCCATGTCGTGGGCCAGCTTCAGCAGGCGCCAGCGGGTGATTCCGCCGAGGATCGCGTTGGTCGCGTGGCGGGTCACAAGCTGGCCCTCCTTGGTGACGATCCAGGCGTTGGTCGAGGTTCCCTCGGTGACCTGGCCCTCGCTATCCAGCATCCAGGCCTCGTAGGCGCCGGCTTCGAACGCCTGTTGCTTGCCTAGGACGTTGGGCAGCAAGGAGGTCGATTTAATGTCGCAGCGCTGCCACCTTTGGTCCGGCAGGGTGATCACCGCGACGCCTTGGGTCAGTTGTGCGGCGCTCGGTCCCTTGGATTGCCGGGTGGTCATAACCAATGCCGGGCGCGCGCCATTGGGAAACTTGTGCTCGCGCGGCGCGGTGCCACGGGTCACCTGCATATAGAGGAAACCGTTGGTCAGCTTGTTGCGGCGCATCAGCTCCCGGCAAATCAGCTTGATCGCCTGGCGCCCCATGGGCATGGCGATGCGCAGCTCGCGCAAGGAGCGCTCCAGACGGTCTAGGTGCGGGTCCTCGTCGATCAGAATCCCCTTGGAAACCGGCACCACCTCGTAGACGCCGTCGGCGAACTGATAGCCCCGGTCCTCGATGTGGACCACCGCCTCGCCGTGCGGCACATAGCGGCCATTGACATATGCCTGCCTTGGCATGGACCCCCCTCTCCGTTTTCCCTCTAAAAGAACTCCAAGCGCACCGAGAAGATCTTCTCGACCTTTTTCACCGCCCCGCTGTCGGCGAAGATGATCACCAGGTCGTTCGCCCGGATCACCGTGTCGCCCCGGGGAATGATGACGTCTTCGCCCCGCACCAAGGCGGCGACGATCACACCGCGCGGCAGGCGGGCGTCGCGGATCGGCTGGCCGACCAGGCTCGACGTCTCCAGGGCCTCGGCCTCGATCAGCTCGCCGAACCCCTCGGAGAAGGTGTGGACCGAGCGGATCTTGCCCCGGCGGACATGTTGCAGGATGCCCGAGACCGTGATCACCCGCGGATTGACCACCGTGTCCAAACCGAGGGAATCGATCAGCGGCCCGTAGGACGATTTGTTGATCAAGGTGACCGCGCGCTGACAGCCGAAACGCTTGGCCAACATGGAGGTCAAAATGTTGACCTCATCGTCGTTCGAGACCGCGATGAAGGTCTCGGCCTGGGAGATGTTGGCCTCCTCCAAAATCTCCGTGTCCAGGGCGTCGCCTTGGATCACAACGGCACGCTCCAGGCGGCTGGCGACCAGCTCGGCGCGCTTGCGCTCCAGCTCGATCAACTTGAGGCGGACCTGGGGGTACTCCTGCTCGATCGTCTCGGCGAGCGACAGGCCGATGTTGCCGCCGCCCACGATGATCACCCGCCTGGCTTCCTTCTCCTCGTGGCCGAAGGCGCTCATCGCCCGGTTCACGTGGTTGTTGTCGGCCACGAAGTAGACGTGGTCACCGGCCTGCAGCTCGTCGTCCGGCTTGGCGACGAAGCCCTTGCCCTTGCGGGTGATGCCGACGACGAAGATCTGCAGGTCCGGAAAAAGGCCGGTCAGCTCGCGCAAGGGGGTTTCCAGGATCGGGCATTCGTCGGTGCAGAGCACGCCGATCAGGCTGATTTTGCCGTCGGCCAGAGGTATCACGTCGAAGGCGCCCGGCACGTGGAGGCGCCAGTTGATTGCCCGGGCGACCTCGACCTCGGGCGAGATGATCACGTCGATCGGCATGTGGTCTCGGGTAAAGAGGTCGGACCAAAGCGGATTGAGATAGGTCTGGTGGCGCACCCGGGCGATCTTGGTGGGCACGTCGAACAGCGAGTGGCACACCTGGCAGGCCACCATGTTGACCTCGTCGGCGTAGGTCACCGCGATCACCACGTCGGCGTCGGGCGCGCCGGCGCTCTCGAGCACGTCCGGATGGGAGGCGTATCCCACCAACCCTTTAACGTCGAGCGATTCGGTGATCTTGTGGATCAGCTCCGGCGAGCGATCGATCACGGTGATGTCGGCGTCCTCGGCCGAAAGATAGCGCGCGATATTGAAACCGACCTGCCCCGCGCCGCAGATAATCACCTGCATAATCTAGCTTCCCGAATGTCTCGATGAGAGGTCAATGACGCTCGCCGGAGGCGATGCCGAGCGAGCGCAGCTTGCGGTGCAGCGCCGAGCGTTCCATGCCGACGAAAGACGCGGTGCGCGAGATGTTGCCGCCAAAACGCGTGACCTGCGCCTCCAGATACTGACGCTCGAAGCGTTCGCGCGCTTCGCGCAGGGGCAGGCCCATGACCTCATGCCCGTCGCGCGCACCAGACAGGGCCGGTGCCATATCGCCAAACTCGGGCGGCAGCATCTCGGCGACCACCGGCTCGCTGTGATGGCCCTGACCCATGATCAGAATCCAATCGACCACGTTGCGGAGCTGGCGCACGTTGCCCGGCCACTCGTGAGCCTGCAGGGCGGCCAGGGCGTCGTCCGACATGTGGCGCGGCGGCAGACCTGCCAGGCTCGCCGAACGCTCCATGAAATGATGAATCAGCTGCGGAATGTCCTCCCGGCGGTCGCGCAAGGGCGGCACCGCGAGCGGCACAACGTTGAGCCGATAGAACAGGTCCTCACGAAAGCGGCCCTCGCGAATCAGCTCGCCCAGGTTGCGGTTGGTCGAGGCGATGACCCGGACATCGACCTCGATCCGACGCTGGCCGCCGACCCGCTCGAAGCTTTGCTCCTGCAGGACCCGCAGGATCTTGCCCTGGGTCTCGAGCGGCATGTCGGCGACCTCGTCGAGCAACAGCGTGCCGCCGTGGGCCCGCTCCAGGGTGCCGTCCTTGGCCGGCGCGTCGGCGCTCTCGACGCCGGCTTCCATACCGAACAGCTCGCTTTCCAGACGATCGGGATGCATGGCGGCGCAGTTGAGCACGACGAAGGGGTTGGCGGCGCGCCGGGACTGGTCGTGCAGATGGCGCGCGACGACCTCCTTGCCGGCACCGGCGGGCCCGGTGATCAGCACCCGGCTGCCGGTCGGCGCGACCTTCTGGATCTCCTGGCGAAGATGCGCGACCGCTAGAGATTCGCCGAGCAGCTGGGCCTCCGGCCCGGCCCGCACGCGCAGCTCCTCGACCTCGCTGCGCAGCCGCGCAGCCTCCAGCGAGCGCTGCATGATCAAGAGCAGCCGGTCGGCCTCGAAGGGCTTCTCGATAAAATCGTAGGCGCCCAGCCGGATCGCCTTGACCGCCAGCTCGATGGTGCCGTGGCCGCTGATCATCACGACCGGCAGGGTCGGCTGCTCGCGCTTGATCTGGCCAAGCAGCTCCATGCCGTCCAGCTGGCTGTTCTTGAGCCAAATGTCGAGCACGACCAGATTGGGCCGACGCGAGCGGATCGCGTCCAGGGCCTGCTCGTCGTTGCCGGCCTCGCGCACCTGGTAACCCTCGTCGCTCAAGATGCCGCCAATCAGCATCCGGATGTCGGCTTCGTCATCGACGATCAAAATCTCATGCGCCATGTAGCGTGACCGCCTTGTCTTTCTGTGGGGTAGTTTTCGCGTCGCCGGTCGCACTCTCGTCCTGGCGTGGGAACACAACGGTAACCCTGGCCCCGCCGCCCGGCGCGTCCTCCAAGATCAGATGGCCCTCGTGGTCTTCCATGATCTTCTTGACGATCGCCAAGCCCAAACCGGTGCCCTTCTCCCTGGTCGTGATGTAGGGCTCGGTCAGGCGGTGGCGCTCCTGCTCGGGCAGGCCGCGGCCGTTGTCCTCGACGACGATCTCGCTCTTGGCCTCGTCCTCGCGCAGGACGACGGAGATCTTGCCGGATGACTTGTCGCCGCCCGCCTCGGATAGCCGCCCTTCGATCGAATCCACCGAGTTCTGCAGCAGGTTCGTCAACACCCGCCTGATCTGCTGGGCATCGCAGGAGACCACGACCGGCACGGCGGCCCGATCGATTGTGAAGTCGATCGTCGGATGGGCGCCGCTCTGCAGGAACACCGCCTCTTCGACCAGCTTGCCCAAGTCTTCGTCCTTCATCTCCGGTGCCGGCATCCGTGCGAAGGAAGAGAATTCGTCGACCATGCGGCCGATATCTCCGACGTGACGGATGATCGTGTCGGTGCAGGTTTGGAAGGTTTCGGAGTCGCTATCGATCTGGCTCAGGTACTTGCGTTTCAGGCGCTCGGCCGAAAGCTGGATCGGCGTCAGGGGGTTCTTGATCTCGTGGGCAATGCGCCGCGCCACGTCGGACCAGGCCGCCTTGCGTTGAGCCGACAGCAGCTCGGTGATGTCATCGATGGTCACCACGAAGCCGATCAGCCCGCGTTCGCCGACCTCGGGCGCGATGCGCACGAACAAGGTCATCGGCCGGCCGTCGCCGTCGAGCCGCTGCACCTGCCCTTCGATGATCCGGCGCGGCCGCTTGCGCGCCGCCTGGAGCAGCTCGGCGAGCTCGGGCAGCACTTTGGCGAGCGACTTATCCTGCAGATCCTCCGGCGTGGCACCCAAGAGGTCGCAAACCCGTCGGTTGGGCAAGGTGATCTTGCCGCGCCGGTCGAGGCCCAGGATGCCCGAAGAGACACCCGCTAGCACCGCCTCGATAAAGCGGCGGCGCACATCGAGCTGTTGGTTGGCCTCGATAAGCTCGTTCTGCTGACGAGACAGCTCGTCGGTCATGCGATTGAAGGAGGTTGCCAAGGAGCCCATTTCGTCCTGCTCGTCGGCATAGGCCGCGCGCGCCGAGAGGTCGCCCGAGGTGACCCGGTCGGCCGCCCCGATCAAACTGCGGATCGGCACGCTCAGCTGATTGGCGAAGGCCAGCCCGACCCAGACCGCGGCGAGCAGCAGCAAAAGCGCGACCACCGCGAACACCATGGCGAAGGAGATCTGCAGATCGTCGCTCTTGTTTTGCAGGTTGGCGTAAACCTGGGCGGCCTCCTCGGTCTCGTCCACATGGGCCAGAACGGTCGGGTCGATCAGGCGCCCCACGTAGAGGAATGTCTCCGACGGAAAGGTGTCCAGGCGGACCAGCGCCCTGACCCGATCCTCGGCCTCCGGCACGAGGACGACGATCTGACCGCTGCGCGCCGTCTCGTAGGCCCAATCGGGGATCTCCGGATCGAGCTCCATGGACATGGTTAAGGCGGTGCGCGCCAGAATTCTAAATGGCGCTTCGAAAACCAGCGCCTCGGTGACCGAGCGGTCCCAAGCCAGCTTGGAAAGGAAGCGATTGAAGCCCTGCGGGCGGGTTAAGAGGATGGCGCCCTCGTTGTTGAGGTTGCGCGCGATGTAATCCAGGTCGACCGCGATGGTGTCCTGGTGCTCCTTCAAGTAGGCCTGGGTGACCGCCTGAGACTCCTCGATCGCGGTGCTGACCTCTTTGCTGAACCAACCTTCGAGCACGAAATCGAACATCACCACCGAGACCAATGCGACGATGATCGTCGGGGTCACGGCGACCAGGCTGAAGAGGGCGACCAGGCGGATGTGCAGGCGCGCACCGGCGATCCCGCGTCGCCGGGCCATCCAGATGATCGCCAGGCGGCGAATCACCAGGGGCGCCAGGCACAGCAGAAGGATCAGGTTGAGGTTGAGCAGCCACAGGATGTCCCAAGCATCGGCTTCGACCGGCAGATTGCCGGTCAGGGCACCCAAAGTGGCGACGACCGAAGCCACTGCCGCGATCAGCAGGCCGATCGCCAGCTTGCGCTCCAGGCCGACCCGTCGCGTCCACTCGAGAAAACGCGCAAATCGCCGCCTCGAGGCCTCGTCTTCCTGCAGGGTCGGTCCGACTGTCATGCCACGCTCGTTGCCAGGTCGCTCCCCGGCCCCGTGGGTCTGTTGTATATTTGCCACAGGGCTATTTAAGGCCTCGTAGCACCTGAATGTCCAGTTCGCGAATCTTTTTTCTGAGCGTGTTGCGGTTGATGCCGAGCAGGCCGGCCGCTTGGATCTGATTGCCGTTGGTGGCGTCGAGCGCCCGGGCGATCAATGGCCGCTCGATCTCGTGCAAGACCCGCTCGTAGAGACCCGGCGCTGGCAGACCCTGGCCATGGGCGGCGAAGTAGCCCTTGAGGTGCCGGTCGACCGCCTCGCCCAGGGATTCGTCCTCCGCCGCCGGGCGCGCGGCGCCGTCTTGCCGTTCGGCGAGCTCGCTCTTCACGATCTCCAGGCCGATCACCTCCTGGCTGTAGAGCGCGGCCAGGCGGCGCACCAGGTTCTCCAGCTCGCGCACGTTGCCGGGCCAGGCGTGGCTCTCCAGATAGCCGGTCGCTTCGCGGTCGAGGGATTTGGTCGGGAGGCCCTCGGCTTCGCCCTGGGCGAAGAAGTGGCGCACCAGCTCGGGAATGTCCTGGCTGCGTTCGCGCAGGGGCGGCAGGCGCAGGGAGACCACCTCCAGGCGGTAGTAGAGATCCTCGCGGAACAGGCCCTGGCGCACCATGGCGCGCAGGTCCCGGTGGGTTGCCGCGATGATCCGGCAGTCGACCCGCACCGGCCGCAGGCCGCCGACCGTGGTGAACTCGCCCTCCTGCAGGACCCGCAGCAGCCGGGTCTGGGCCTCCAGGGGCATGTCACCGATCTCGTCGAGGAACAGGGTGCCGCCGGCGGCCTGCTCGAAGCGACCGGAGCTGCGTGCCAGCGCGCCGGTGAAGGCGCCCTTCTCGTGGCCGAACAGCTCGCTTTCGATCAGCTCGCGCGGCACCGCGGCCATGTTGATCGCGACGAAGGGGCCGTGGCGCCGCTTGCCGTAGTCGTGCAGGGCCCGGGCGGCGAGCTCCTTGCCGGTGCCGGATTCGCCGTAAATCACCACGCCCAGGTCGGTGCCCATGAGCCGGGCCAGCTTGCGGTAGATGTCCTGCATGGCGCTTGACCGGCCGATCAGGGGCAGACGCTCCTGCTCCTCCTCGTCGGCGCCGGCGGTCTGGCCGCCCGCGCCGCTCTCCGGCTCCGAGAGCGCCCGCTCGACCAGAACGATCAGCTCGCGCAGGTCGAAGGGCTTGGGCAGGTACTCGAAAGCGCCCCGCTCGGTCGCCTTGACCGCGGTCAGCAGGGTGTTGCGAGCGCTCATGACGATGACCCGCAGGTTGGGTCGCAGCTTGCCGATGCGCGGAATCAGGTCGAGGCCGTTCTCGTCGGGCATGATCACGTCGGTGATCACCAGGTCTCCCTCGCCGTTCTCGATCCACTGCCACAAGGTCGACGCGTTGCTGGCCGTCCGCACCTCGTGGCCTTCCCGGCCCAAGGCCTGGCTCAGCACCGTGCGGATCGCCTTGTCGTCGTCCGCGATCAGGATGGTCGCCGGCTTCACGGCGCGTCTCCGGGCGCGGCCGGCAGCAGAATGCGGAACTCGGTGCGCCGAGGCTCGCTGTCGACCTCGATGACGCCGCCGTGGGAGGCGACGATCTTGGCGACCAGGGCCAGGCCCAGGCCCTTGCCGTCGTGCTTGCTGGTGACGAAGGGGTCGAACAGATGGGGCAGAATGTCGGGCGCGATGCCAGTGCCGTTGTCGGCGACCCCGATCACCAAGGGCAGCTCGACCCGGCGCTCGGCGCCCGGTAAGGCGAGCCGCACCCCTTGCCGGTAGGCGGTCGAGAGGCGGATTTCGCCGCCCTGCTCGGGCGCCGCCTCGGCGGCGTTCTTGATCAGGTTGAGCAGCGCCTGAAGCAGCAGGTCCCGGTTGCCGAGCACCGGCGGCAGAGAGGGATCGTAGCGCTCGACAAACCGTAAGTGTTGGGCGAAGCCGGACTGAGCGAGCTTACGCAGGTGCTCCAGCACCTCGTGGATGTTGAGCGCCTGGCGGGCGATCGGCTGCTCATCGGAGAACATCTCCATGCGGTCGACCAGATTGACGATGCGGTCGGTCTCCTCGCAGATCAGGCGGGTCAGCTCGCGAGCCTCCGGCGCGGCGCCGTGCTCGAGCAGCTGTGCCGCGCCACGGATGCCGGACAGCGGATTCTTGAGCTCGTGGGCCAGCATGGCCGCCATGGCGCTGACCGAGCGGGCGGCATCCCGGTGGCTCAGCTGCCGGTCGAGCTTGCCGGCGATCGAGCGCAGGTGAAAGCCGAGCACGATGTTGTCCGGCTGCTCGGCGACCGGCGCCGCGTCGATTGCCAGATGGTGACTGCCGGTGCGCGGCGTGTCGACCGTGACGCCGTACTCCGTGACGCTGTGGCCGCCGTTCCTGACCTGGCGGATCAAGGTGAAGACCGGGCTGTCGGCCGGCAGCAGCTCGACCAGGGCGCGGCCAACGAGCGCCTGCGCGCTCGACTTGAAGAACTGCTCGGTCGCCGGGTTGGTGTAGCGCAGGCGGTCGTCCCGATCGACCACGAAGACTGGCTCGGCCAGCGCGCTCAGGATCGCGCCCGGCTCCAGGTTCATGCCGCCTGACACGCTGCGCTCCTGTCGTAGGCCTCGGCGATCAGCGCTTTGACCGGCCCCGGCGCCTCCTGTCGGTTGATCTCGTTGCGCAGGGCGGCCGCGCCGGGCAGTCCCTTCAAGTACCAACCCAGGTGCTTGCGGGCAATTCGGACACCGCCGTGGACCCCGTGGTGCGCCAGCATGGCGTCGTAATGCTCGAGCACAGCGGCCTGTTGCTCCTCAGGCGTGGGATCGGCCAGCCTCGCACCGCTCCGCAGGTAGCTCATCACCTGGGCCGGGAACCAGGGCCGGCCATAGGCACCGCGCCCGATCATCACGCCGTCGGCGCCCGAGGCCTTTAAGGCGGCGCCAACGCTGTCCACGCTGGTCAGATCGCCGTTGACGACGACCGGCAGGCCGACCGCCTGCTTGACCTGGCGCACGAAGGCCCAATCGGCCTGGCCGGCGAACATTTGGCAGCGGGTCCGGCCGTGCACCGTGATCATCCGAATGCCGCTTTCCTCGGCGATCCTGGCCAGGCGCGGGGCATTGCGGCTGGACTCGTCCCAACCAGTGCGCATCTTCAGGGTGACCGGCAGGTCGACTGCTTTGACCGTGGCCTCCAGCAGCGCCGCGGCCAGAGGCTCGTCGCGCATGATCGCCGAGCCGGCCGCCTTGCCGACCACCTTCTTGACCGGGCAGCCGAAGTTGATGTCGATGATCGCCGCCCCCCGATCGGCGCAAAGCTTTGCCGCCTCGGCCACGGCCGCCGGATCGCAGCCGGCCAGCTGGACGGAAAGCGGCGCCTCCTCGGCCGGGTCGTCGCCCAGCTTGCGGCATTCCTTGAGCCGTTGCCGGGCATCGCGAATCACCGCCTCGCTGGCGATCATTTCGGTGACCACCAGGCCGACCCCGAAGCGCCGCACACGGCGGCGGAACGGCCGGTCCGTGACCCCCGACATGGGCGCCAGGATCACCGGGTCGGTCAGCTCCAGCGTGCCAATTTGAATGCCCACGAAATAGGCACTCCCTTCGTTTGCCTAATTTCTAGGCTTATCGCATGAAAAGCATTTTATAACAAGAGGTCGCTAGCCGATCAGCACGTCGGACACGAACTTGACCCCCGGATAGGCCAGGGTCAGCAGCAGGTAGGCCAAGAGCACCAGACGGGCGGCCCGGCGGCCGCGCAGGCCGGTCACCTGACGCCAGATCAGCAGCGCGCCGATCACCGCGAAGGCGGTCAGGGACAAAAGCGTCTTGTGGTCGAAGGCGAAGACCTGCCCCGCGGCGAAGTACTGCAGGGCCATGCCTGACACGATCCCGATGCCGAGCACGGTCTCGGCCGCGGCCAGCAACCGTAGCTCCAGGCGCTCGCCGTCGGCAATCGCTGGCAAGAGGCGCGGCAGGCTGCTCGTCCATTTGCGCTTCAGGGCCATTTCCTGGAGGAACACCGCGGCGCCCGAGACCGCCGCCAGGGTGGCCAGCGCGTAGGTTACCACCGAGACCGCGATGTGCACCGCCAACCAGCTGCTCTGGCTTTGGCCGACGCTCTCGCTGCCCGGCACGTTGCTCCATACCGTTGCCAACAGCGCGAGCAGAAGCAGATAAGGCAAAAGAAGGGGCGCCAAACGCCAGGCCGCCCGGGTCAAGGCGGCCAGGCCCGCGAAGATCGCCAGGCTGACCGCGATCGAGATCCACAAGGCGGTGCTGAGATCGGTCTGCCAGGTGCTGCCGACCCGGGACAGGCCGAAAGCGAGCGGTCCGGCCAGTGCGGCCGCCAGCACCGCCCAAAAGACCAGGTCCGGCCCGTGGGGCGCGCGCCGGAAGGACGCGATCGAGGCCGGCACGAGGGCCAGCAGCGCGGTCAGGTTGAGCATCAGGTTAGTCGCCATGGGCTCTATATAATCCCCTCTTGGCCCGGACGATAGAGGGCACTACGCTCGCGCGCCAGCAATTGAGCGCGGAGCTGATATGGCGCGGGTCGCCGCATTGGTGGTCGCGGCCGGCCGGGGCGAACGCTTCGGCGGCGAGCGGCCCAAGCAGTACCAGGGGCTGGGCGGCCAGCCCTTGCTGCGCCACAGCCTCTCGATGCTCGCCGGGCATCCGGCAGTGGCGGCCGTGCGCGCGGTAGTCGATCCGGCCCACTGGGCGTTTTACGACGAGGCGGCGGACGGCCTAGAGCTTCTGGACCCGGTCGCCGGCGGTGCCGAGCGTCATGACTCGGTGCGCCAGGGCTTGGAGAGCCTGGCCGACCAGGCGCCTGACCTGGTGCTGATCCACGACGGCGCCCGGCCTTTGCTGCCGCCCGAAGTGGTCGATCGGGTGATCGCGGCGCTGGACAGGGCGCCCGGGGCGATCGCCGCCCTGCCGGTCGCCGACACTCTGAAGCGGGCCGAAGGCGAAGCGATTGGCGCGACCGTGCCCCGGGCCGGCCTGTGGCGCGCCCAAACCCCCCAAGGCTTTCGCTTCGCCGAGATTCTGACCGCCTACCGGGATCTGACCGCGGGCGCCTGGACCGACGACGCGGCCGTCGCCGAACAGGCCGGACTCGAGGTCTTGCTGGTCGAGGGCGCCGAGGCCAGTCTTAAGGTGACCACGCCGGAGAACCTGGCCCAGGCGGAGAGCCTGCTGCGCGCCAGAGAGGAGAGCCAGCCCATGGAATACCGCAGCGGCAGCGGATTCGACGTGCACCGCTTCGGTCCGGGCGACCACGTGGTGCTGTGCGGCCTGAAGATTCCCCATCCCCAAGGGCTGCTCGGCCATTCCGACGCCGACGTGGCGCTGCACGCCCTGACCGACGCGATCCTGGGGGCGCTCGGCGAGGGTGACATCGGCATTCACTTTCCGCCCTCCGATCCCCAATGGCGCGGCGCCAAGTCGGCGATCTTCCTGCGCCACGCAAGAGATTTGGTGCGCGCGCGCGGCGGCCGGCTGGTCAATCTGGATTTGACGATCATTTGCGAGGCGCCCAAGCTGGCGCCCCACCGGGAGGCCATGATCGCCAGCCTGGCCGAGCTCTTGGAGCTGGCGCCCGAACGCATCAGCGTCAAGGCGACGACCACCGAGGGCCTCGGCTTCACCGGACGACGCGAGGGCATCGCGGCGCAAGCCGCCGCGACCCTGTGTCTGCCCGAGGGGCCGTGATGTTTCGGCGGCCCGCCCTGCCCCTCTCTCACCCGGCCTGTTTGATCGCCACCTGGTTCGGCAGTGGTCTCGCCGCCAAGGCGCCGGGCACCTGGGGCTCGGTGGCCGCCCTGCCCTGCGCGGTCGTCTTGGTCTGGCTGGGCGGGTCTTGGGCACTTGCGATCGCCGTGGTCGCCGCCTTTCTGGCCGGGCTTTGGGCCAGCGCCCGCTACACCGCGGCCGGCGACGCCAAGGACCCGGGCGCGGTGGTGATCGACGAGGTCGCCGGCCAGTGGTTGACCCTGATCCCGGTGGCGCTGGATCTGCGCTACTACCTGCTGGGCTTCCTGCTGTTTCGTCTGTTCGATATCTGGAAGCCCTGGCCGATCGGTTGGCTCGACCGCAATGTGGAGGGCGCGCCGGGCATCATGATCGACGACATCGTGGCCGGCGCCTATGCCGGCACCCTGTGCTTTATCGCCAGCCAAGTCTGGGGTCTGGAGGCCACGTTCTAATGGATCTCTTGGCGCAAAGCAGCGCGCTTTTGGCGCGCTACCGGAAGGCCGGCTTGACCTTGGCCACCGCCGAGAGCTGCACCGGCGGCCTGATCGCCGGGACATTGACCGAAATCGCCGGATCTTCCGACGTGGTCGAGCGCGGCTTCGTCACCTACTCCAACGAAGCCAAGATCGAGCTGCTCGGGGTCTCGCCCAGCCTGATCGAACGGCTTGGCGCTGTCAGCGCCGAGGTCGCCGAAGCCATGGCGGTCGGCGCCATCCTCCATGGCCGGGCCGACGTCGCGGTCTCGGCCACGGGCATCGCCGGTCCGGGCGGGGCGACCGCCGACAAGCCGGTCGGCCTGGTCTATCTGGGGCTTTGCCGGCGCAAGCAGCCGCCCAGCCACGAGCGTCACGTCTTCCCCGGCGACCGATCGGCCGTGCGCCAGGCGGCCATCGCCGCCGCGCTGACACTTCTGGCCCGTGCCGTGGACTAGCCGGACTTGACCAACATCTCACCCCTGCCGCCGGCCCGCGGCGTGCCGCTTTCGTTCGGCGATCTGCTGCTGATCGCGATTCTCGGCCTGGGCACGGCGCGCATACTTTCGATCCTCGCCGCACCCTACCTGGTGACGCCCGGCGCCGGCCGGGCGATGGTCGTGGTCGTCCTGCTGGCGCTTCATTCGGCCGCCCTGCTGAGCGCACTTTACCTCATCGCCGTGCGCTGGCGCGGCCTCGAGTGGCACGACTTGGGCCTGGTGCCGACCACGGGGCAGTGGGTCCGCCGGGCGATCCCGATCGCGATTCTGGCCCACCCGGCCACCGTGCTGCTTAAGCTCGGCACCCAGAAGCTCCTGGAGATCCCGGACGAGAACCCGCAGCTCGATCTGATCGCACCGAGCGGTATCACCACGGGCGAGATGGTCGCCATGATCATCATGGTCGCCTTCGTCGTGCCCTTCACCGAGGAGCTGGTGTTTCGCGGCCTGCTCTATCGCTGGCTGCGCAACCGCTGGGGCGTCTTCGCCTCGGCCCTGATCAGCGGGGTTTGCTTCGCCGCGCTTCACAACATCGTGCTGCTGATCCCGGCGCTCACTCTGCTCGGCATGATCCTAGCCTGGCTGACCGAGCGCAGCGGCTCGATCTGGCCGGCCATCGTGACTCATGGCCTGTTCAACGCGATCACGGTCTTTTTGCTCTACAGCACCAAATTGGCCGGCGTCGACTTCGCTTAGCTTTCCGGACCCGGCCCGAAGGTGCTTGGCGCGCGGGACCACAGGACCTCCCGGTCGCCGGTAAGCGCCCCGGCCACGTCGTCGATGGCGTCCAGCAGGCGCTCGGCCGCCCGGTAGGTCGGGCCGCCGATCTTGGTGGCCGCCAGGACCCGTACCGCCGCGCGCCGGGCCCCGGCCAAGGCCGCGAGCTCGTTCGAAGGATCGCTGATACCGCCCCGTGACATGGCCCCTATCATGCCGCGATCCGCGGTGCCTGCGAAGCGGAATGAGAAGTGCGGCGGCCTCATTTTAGGTACCGCCAGGCAATGGCCAGGCCGGCTAGGGCGACGGCGGCCGAGGCCAGGAAGACGATGGGAAAGCTCTGAGTGCTCACGAAGAGCAGGCTCAAGACCGCCATGCCGATGGTGCCACCAAGCAGCTGGGCTGTCAGGTTGATACCGCCGGCCTGGCCGCGCATCGCGGGCTCGACCGCATTCATCACTGCGCGCCGGGTCGGGGCCGCGAGGAATGGCAGGGTGCAGCCCCAGAGCACCAGAGGCGCCACGATCAGGCCGTAGCTCTTGGCCGCGACCGCACCGGCCAGGGCGAGCAGCGCCACGCCATGGAGCAAGACGCCGATGAGCGCCGGGCCCCGGGCCCCGAAACGGTCGGTCAGGCGGCCGGCCAGGAGCGCGCAGAAGAGCGTCGGCACGACCGCCGGCAAGAGCGCCAGACCGGCGTCCAAGGGGTTCATGGAGAGCTCTTTCTGAAGGTATAGGGCGCCGAACACGATGACCGCGATCTTGCTGAAGTTGCCGGTCGCGATCACCAGGTTGGCGGCGTTCAGGACGCCCCGTTCGAAGAGATCGATCCGGATCAAAGGCTCGGCCGCCCGCCGCTCGAGCGCCACGAAGGCGGCCAAGGCCAACGCGCCGCCGGCCAGCAACGCAATGGTCGCAAGCGCGCCCCAGCCCCACTCGGCGGCCTGCATGAGCCCGGCGACCAGCGCGCTCAAGCCGGCGACGAAGGCCACCAGGCCGGGCAGGTCGAAGCCGGGCGGCGGCTTGTCCCGGTGCGGGCTCGGCCAGGCGGCCAGCACGATCAGCGCGATCGCCGCGACCACCGGTAGGTTGATCCAGAAGATCCAGCGCCAGGACAGAAGATCGGTGAAGAGACCGCCGACCAGCGGGCCGAGCGAAATGAAGAAGCCGCCCATGGCGACCTGAACGCCGAACGCGAGGCCACGCTGCTCGGGCGGAAAGACGCCCGTGATCATGGTGATCGTGGCGGGAAAGATGACCGCCGCGCCGAGCCCCTGTAGGGCCCGCGCCGTGATGATCCAGGTGCCGTCCTGAGCGAAGCCAGCGGCGCAGGAGGCCAGGCCGAAAAGCGCCATGCCGGCGGCGAAGAAGCCCCGATGGCCGAAGCGGTCGCCCAGGCGCCCGCCCGCCACCGCGCAGCCGGTCAGCACCAGCAGGTAGGCGTTGACGATCCAGTGGGCGCCGGTCTCGCTAAGGCCGAGGTCCCGGCGCATGGTCGGCAGGGCGACGCCGACCACCGTCTCGTCGAGAACGATCAGCCCCAGGACGCCGCCCATGGCGCCCAGGATCCACCATTTGCGATGGTTGGCGGCGATCAGCGCCATCTCGCCCCTCTCAATCAGATCGGGGCGAGTCTAGCAGGCTTTTTCGATGGCAATGTTAAGTCTGCTCGCTTTAGCGCGAGTAGAACTCGATCACCAGGTTGGGCTCCATCTGCACCGGGTAGGGCACGTCGGCCAGTTTTGGGCCGCGCAGGTAGCGGGCCTTCATGTCCTTGAGCTCGACCTCGATGTAGTCGGGCAGCTCGCGCTCGACGCTTTCGATGGCGTCCAGCACCAGGGGCAGCTCCCGGCTTTTGGCCTTGATCTGCACCACGTCCTCGTCCTTGACCTGATAGGACGGGATGTTGACCCGCTTGCCGTTGACCAGGATGTGGCCGTGGTTGACGAACTGCCGGGCGGAGAACACCGTGGGCACGAACTTGGCCCGGTAGACGACCGCGTCCAGGCGCCGCTCCAGAAGCTCGATCAGATTTTCGCCGGTGTCGCCCCGGCGCCGGGTGGCTTCCTGGTAATAGCGGCGGAACTGCTTCTCACCGATGTTGCCGTAGTAGCCCTTGAGCTTCTGCTTGGCGGCCAGCTGGGTGCCGAAGTCCGCCGGCTTGCGCCGGCGCTGGCCGTGCTCCCCGGGGGGGTAGTCCCGCTTGTTGACCGGGCTCTTGGGCCGGCCCCAGAGATTCACTCCGAGGCGGCGGTTAATCTTGTACTTCGACTCCGCACGTTTTGACATGCCGTGATGGTCCTCGTTGGTTACCTTGTTGTCCCGGTAGTCCCTTGCCCCTTTTGGGGCGCGGGCGGGAGCCGGCGCCAAGGCCGGATCCACGTTCCCAGGAATCGAGCGGCCGGACTATACGGCGGCGCTCTAAAATGTCAAACAGGAAGGCGAAGACCAAGTCTTGATGTTAGACACCCATCTCATGGGGTCTAGCGGCCCTCCGGGTTGGAGCGGTGCGCGGCGCGATGCCGAAGCATCGGGCAAGCGCCGCGACGCCCTCCGGAGGGCTGCTAGACCCCACCGAAGGCCGCGCGGGCCGGCCCGCGCGCCCCGTCGCGGGGGGGTGGGCCCACCGCCCCCCCCCCGCCGAGCGCGCCGGGCGGGCCCCCGCGGGGGAAGGGGGGGGAAAAACA
>JBCCGG010000059.1:0-34122 GCA_039029395.1 Pseudomonadota bacterium
CGGAGATGGTGATGCCTGGCGACAACACCTCGATGTCGATCGAGCTGATCTCGCCGATTGCCATGGACGAGGGTCTGCGCTTTGCGATCCGCGAAGGCGGCCGCACCGTCGGCGCCGGCGTCGTCGCTAAGATCATTAAGTAGAGCTTTATCGTGTGAACCAGGCGCGCCGGTCCTTCAAGAGCCGGCGCGCCGAAGCTTATCAAGGGGCTTCCTGATGGAGAGCCAAGACATACGCATCCGCCTCAAGGCGTTCGATCACCGGGTGCTCGACCAGTCGACATCGGAGATCGTCAACACGGCCAAGCGCACCGGTGCGCGGGTGCGTGGACCGATTCCCCTGCCGACCCGTCTCGAGAAGTTTACGGTGCTGCGCTCACCGCACATCGACAAGAAGAGCCGGGAGCAGTTCGAGATCCGCACCCACAAGCGGCTCTTGGATATCGTCGATCCGACGCCCCAGACGGTCGACGCGCTGATGAAGCTCGATCTGGCGTCGGGCGTCGACGTCGAGATCAAGCTGAAGGGTTGAAGACATGCGTACCGGTTTGATTGTCCAAAAGCTCGGCATGACCCGGATCTTCGACGAGGCGGGCATGCACGTGCCGTGCACGGTGCTCAAGCTCGATCGCTGCCAGGTGGTCGCCCAGCGGACGCGCGAGAAGGACGGCTACAGCGCAGTTCAGCTCGGCGCCGGCCAGGCCAAGGTCAAGCGCCTTTCCAAGGCCGACCGTGGGCACTTCGCCAAGGCCAAGGTCGAGCCCAAGCGCAAGCTGGCCGAGTTTCAGGTGGCCGAAGATGCTCTGCTCGAGGTCGGCACAGAGCTCTCCGCCAGCCACTTCGTGGCCGGCCAGCGGGTCGACGCGACCGGGACCTCGATCGGCAAGGGCTTCGCCGGCACCATGAAGCGCCACAACTACGCTGGCCTGCGTGCCAGCCACGGCGTCTCGATCAAGCACCGCAGCGGCGGTTCGACAGGTAACTCCCAGGATCCGGGCAAGGTCTTCAAGAACAAGGGCATGCCGGGGCAGATGGGCGACAAGCGGGTCACCACCCAGAACCTCAAGATCGTCTCGACCGATGACGAGCGCGGCCTGATCCTAGTCGAGGGCGCCGTGCCTGGCGCAAAGGGAAGCTGGGTCATGCTGCGCGACGCGGTCAAGCGCGCGCGCCCCGAAGAGGCGCCCTATCCGGCGGCCGTCAAGGAGGCCGCCGCGACGCCGGAGGAGGAGACTCCCGCCGAGGCGCCCGCGGTCGAGGAGACTCCCGTCGATGAAGCGGCTGCAGATGAGGCCCCGGCGGAGGAAAGCGTCACGGAAGAAACCCCGGCCGAGGACGAAGCGCCCGCCGAGGAAGCCGAGAAGAAGGACGACTAGGCCATGAAGTGCCCGGTGACCACTTTGGACAATCAGACCAGCGGCGAGATCGAACTCGACGACTCGATCTTCGCGGCGCCCGTGCGCAAGGACATCCTGGCGCGCATGGTCAATTGGCAGCTGGCCAAGCGACGGGCCGGCACCCATAAGGTGAAGACGCGCGGCGAAGTTGCGGGGACCACCCGCAAGCTCTTCCGTCAGAAGGGCACGGGCCGGGCGCGTATCGGCGACGGCAAGGTCTCGCAGTTCCGTGGCGGCGGCGTTGCCTTTGGGCCGGTCGTGCGCGACCACAGCCACAAGCTGCCCAAGAAGGTGCGTCGCCTGGCACTCAAGGCGGCGCTTTCCGCCAAGGCCGCCGAGGGCAACCTGGTGGTGGTCGACGATCTGGCGGTCGAGAACGCCAAGACCAATCAGATGGCCAAGACCTTCGCCGGGCTCGGCTGGTCCTCGGCTCTGCTGATCGACGGCGTCGAGGTCAATCAGGGCGTCTTGCGCGCGGTGCGCAACCTGCCCGGCATCGACCTGCTGCCCCAGCAGGGCGCCAACGTTTACGACATCTTGCGCCGCGATACCTTGGTTCTCACAAAGGACGCGGTCGCGGCATTGGAGGCGCGACTCAAATGAGCAGCCGGGCACGTCAGATCGAAAGCACCAAGACCACGGTGTCCCAGGAGCGGCTCTACGAGGTGATCCGCGGGCCGCTCGTGACCGAGAAGTCGACCTTGGCCTCGGAGCACAACCAGGTCGCCTTCAAGGTCGCCATCGACGCCAGCAAGCCGGAGATCAAGAGCGCGATCGAGACCCTCTTCAAGGTCAAGGTCAAGGCGGTGAACACGCTCAAGATCAAAGGCAAGACCAAGCGGTTTCGCGGTCGCATCGGCAAGCGGCCGGATTTCAAGAAGGCTTACGTGACCCTCGACGAGGGCCACAGCATCGACGTGACCACGGGGATCTAAGCCATGGCGCTGAAGACCTTCAATCCCACCACTCCGGGCCGCCGCGGCCTGGTGCTGATCAAGCGCAACGACCTCTGGAAGGGCGACCCGGTCAAGTCTTTGACCGAAGGCCTCTCGTCCAAGGGCGGGCGCAACAACGCCGGGCGCATCACCGCGCGGCGGCGCGGCGGCGGCCACAAGCGGCGCTACCGCATCGTCGACTTCAAGCGGCGCAAGTTCGACGTGCCGGCCAAGGTCGTTCGCCTGGAGCATGACCCGAACCGGACCGCCTTCATCGCGCTGATCGAGTACGAGGACGGTGAGCAGAGCTACATCCTGGCGCCCCAGCGGGTCGCGGTCGGCGATACCGTGATCTCGGGCGAGCGGGTCGACATCAAGCCGGGCAACGCCATGCCGCTGGCCTCGATCCCGGTCGGCACGATCGTGCATAACGTCGAGATGAAGCCGGGCAAGGGCGGCCAGATCGCGCGATCGGCGGGCAACTACGTCCAGCTGGTCGGGCGCGATGCCGGCTACGCCCTGATGCGGCTCTCCTCGGGCGAGGTACGCATGGTGCGCGCCGAGTGCATGGCCACGATCGGCGCGGTCTCCAACCCGGACCAGGCCAACATCAAGCTCGGCAAGGCCGGCCGCAAGCGCTGGCTCGGCAAGCGCCCCGCGGTGCGCGGCGTCGCCATGAACCCGATCGATCATCCCCACGGCGGCGGCGAGGGCCGGACCTCCGGTGGCCGCCATCCGGTCACGCCTTGGGGCAAACCCACCAAGGGTGCGCGTACCCGGTCGAACAAAAAGACCGACCGGTTGATCGTGCGCCGTCGGCACAAGAAAAAGTAAAGGAGCGCCTCCCGTGCCTCGCTCTGTATGGAAAGGACCTTTCGTCGACGGCTATCTGCTCAACAAGGCAGATCGCACGCGCGCGTCGGGTCGCAACGAGATCATCAAGACCTGGTCCCGGCGCTCGACCATCATGCCGCAGTTCGTCGGCCTGACCTTCGGCGTCTACAACGGCCACAAGTTCCTGCCGGTGCTGGTCACCGAGAACATGGTCGGCCACAAGTTTGGCGAGTTCGCGCCGACCCGCACCTTCCACGGCCATGCGGCCGACAAGAAGGCACGGAGGGGCTAGGCCATGAGCAAGCCGCAATTCTCGCGCCTGCTGGCGGAAAACGAGGCCTTGGCGAGCGCCCAGAGCCTGCGAATCAGCCCTCAGAAGCTGAACCTGGTGTGCCAGTCGATCCGCGGCAAGCGCGCCGAGCAGGCCTTGGCCGAGCTGACCTTCTCCAAGCGGCGCATCGCGCGCGACGTCAAGAAGGTTCTGGAATCGGCCATCGCCAATGCCGAAAACAATCACCAGCTCGACGTCGACCGGCTCTATGTGTCCGAGGCGACGGTCGGCAAGTCTTTGGTCATGAAGCGCTTCCGCCCCCGGGCCAAGGGCCGCGCGGCGCGCATTCTGAAACCCTGGAGCCGCTTGAGAGTGGTGGTGCGCGAGCGCGAGGAGCAAGAGTAATGGGTCAAAAGGTCAATCCGATTGGACTGCGCCTCGGCATCAACCGGACCTGGGATTCCCGCTGGTATGCCGACAGCGGCTACGGCGATCAGCTGCACGAGGACCTGGCGGTCCGCAAGATGCTGCGCGAGCGCCTGCAGCAGGCCGGCGTGTCGCGCATCGTCATCGAGCGGCCGGCCAAGAAGGCCCGCATCACGATCCACACCGCGCGCCCCGGCGTCGTTATCGGCAAGAAAGGCGCTGATATCGAGAAGCTGCGGCGCGACCTTCAAGCCATGACCGGCAACGAGGTGCACCTTAACATCGTCGAGATCCGCAAGCCCGAGATCGACGCTCAGTTGGTCGCCGAGAACATCGCCCAGCAGCTCGAGCGCCGGGTCGCGTTCCGGCGCGCCATGAAGCGCTCGGTGCAGTCGGCCATGCGTCTGGGCGCCGAGGGCATCAAGATAATCTGCGCCGGCCGCCTGGGCGGCGCCGAGATCGCCCGCGCCGAGCGTTATCACGAGGGCCGGGTGCCGCTGCACACGTTGCGTGCCGATGTCGACTTTGCCGAGGCGACAGCGCGCACCACCTACGGCACCTGCGGGGTCAAGGTCTGGATCTTCAAGGGCGAGATCCTGGCGCACGACCCCATGGCCCAGGACAAGCGGCTCGCCGAAGCCCAGACCGGCCGATAACAGCGGGGCGCGAGAAGAGGAACACCTGCCATGTTGCAGCCAAAGAGAACCAAATACCGCAAGGCGCATAAGGGCCGCATTCACGGTAAGTCCAAAGGGGCGACGACCGTGAACTTCGGTTCCTACGGCCTCAAGGCGGTCGAGCCGGGCCGGGTCTCGGCGCGCCAGATCGAAGCCGCGCGGCGGGCCATCACCCGCCACATGCGGCGCGTCGGCAAGCTATGGATCCGAGTCTTCCCCGACGTTCCCGTGTCCTCCAAGCCGGCCGAGGTCAGGCAAGGCAAAGGCAAGGGCGCGCCGGAGTGGTGGGCGGCGCGGGTCAAGCCGGGCCGCATCATGTTCGAGCTGGACGGCGTGTCCCGCGAGGTCGCCGAGCAGGCCTTCAAGCGGGCCTCCGCGAAGCTGCCGATCGGCACGCGCTTTGTCGGCCGGCTGGGCGAGGAGGGCTAAGAGATGGATGCCAGCGAGCTGCGCACCAAGAGCGCCGACGAGCTGAAGGACACCCTGTTGGGCCTGAGGAAGGAGCAGTTCAACCTGCGCTTCCAGAAGGCCAGCGGGCAACTGGAAAACACCGCGCGGGTCCGCCAAGTGCGGCGCGACATCGCGCGCATCAAGACACTTATGCGCGTCAACAAGCCGGACGCTTCCTAGGAGATCAACAGGTCATGCCGCGTCGTGTACTGCAAGGGGTGGTCGTTAGCGACAAAACCGACAAGACGGTGACCGTCTTGGTCGAGCGTCGCGTCACCCATCCCGTCTACAAGAAGATCGTCAAGCGCTCGAAGCGCTATCACGCCCACGACCAGGCCAACGATCACAAGGTGGGCGATCTCGTGCGCATCCGTGAATGCCGGCCGATCTCCAAGACCAAGTCTTGGGAGGTCCTGGGCGAAGACACCGCGGACGCGAACGCCAAGGCGTCCTAGGAGGGTTCAACATGATCCAAATGCAGACGTCCCTCGATGTTGCGGACAATTCCGGAGCGAGACGGGTGCAGTGCATCAAGGTCTTGGGCGGCTCCAAGCGCATGACCGCCGGGATCGGCGATGTGATTGTCGTTTCGGTCAAGGAGGCGATCCCCCGCGGCCGGGTCAAGAAGGGCGACGTACACCGGGCGGTGATCGTGCGCACGGCCAAGGAGATCCGCCGTCAGGACGGCTCCGCGATCCGTTTCGACAACAACGCCGCGGTCTTGATCAACAAGCAGAACGAGCCGATCGGCACGCGTATTTTCGGTCCGGTGACGCGCGAGCTTCGGGCCCGCAAGTTCATGAAGATCGTCTCGCTGGCGCCGGAGGTGCTGTGATGGCCAAGAAGTTCAAGATCAAGAAGGGCGATCGGGTGGTCGTGACCACCGGCAAGGACAAGGGCAAGAGCGGCGAGGTCTTACGGGTGCTGCGCGACAAGGATCGGGTGTTGGTCCAGGGCGTCAACATGATCAAGCGCCACACGCGGCCGAGCCAGACCTCGAGCGGCGGTATAGTCGAGCGGGAGAGCCCCCTGCACATCTCGAACGTCGCCCATATCGACCCCAGCACCGACCAGCCGACCCGGGTTGGCTACAAGGTGCTCGAGGATGGCCGCAAGGTGCGCTTTGCAAGGCGTTCCGGCGAAGTTCTCGATGCCTAAAGTGAGATGACGTGATGAAGACCAGGCTGCAAGAACAGTACGAGAGCACGATCAAGCCGCAAATGATCGAGCAGTTCGGCTACAACAACCATATGTCCGTGCCGCGCCTCGAGAAGATCGTGGTCAACATGGGCGTCGGCGAAGCCGTCCAGGATTCCAAGAAGGTCAAGGCGGCGGCCGAGGAGCTGGCCATGATCACCGGCCAGCGCCCGATCGTCACCCGGGCCAAGAAGTCGGTCGCGACCTTCAAGCTGCGCGAGGGTATGCCGATCGGCTGCAAGGTGACCCTGCGTCGCGACCGGATGTACGAGTTCCTCGACCGCCTGGTCACGATCGCGTTGCCGCGGGTGCGTGACTTCCGGGGCATCCCGGGCAAGAGCTTCGACGGGCGGGGCAACTTCGCCATGGGTCTCAAGGAGCAGCTGGTGTTCCCGGAGATCGATTACGACAAGGTCGACGATATTCGGGGCTTGAACATCGTGGTCTGCACGACCGCGAAGACGAACGAGGAGGCCAAGGCGCTCCTCAAGGGCTTCGACATGCCCTTTGTGAATTAAGCGGCAGAAGGAAAGGACCGCAGAGCGATGGCAAAGAAGAGCGCTGTCGAGAAGAATTTGAAACGGCAGAAGATGGTCAAGAGCCACGCGAACAAACGCGCGCGTCTCAAGGCGATCGCCCGCGACCGGGAGCTTCCGGCCGAGGAGCGTTTTCAGGCCTATCTGAAGCTGGCCAAGCTGCCGCGCAACGGCGCGCCCAGTCGCGTGCGCAACCGTTGTCAACTGACCGGCAGGCCGCGCGGTTACTATCGTAAGTTCCGGCTGTCTCGTATTGCGTTGCGTGAGCTTGGGTCGGTTGGGCAAGTGCCCGGCCTGTCCAAGTCCAGCTGGTAGGAAAGGAGCGTCGCCATGGCGATGAGCGATCCCCTCGGGGACATGCTGACCCGGATCCGCAATGGTCAGCGGGCGGGCTTTTCCAAGGTGCGGGCGCCGGCCTCGAAGCTGCGTTCCAACGTGCTGGACGTGCTCAAGCGCGAAGGTTATATCCGCGCCTACAGCGAGTTCCAGATGGACACGGGCTTCCCGGAGCTCGAGATCGAGCTGAAGTACGCCGAGGGCGCGCCGGTGATCAAAGAGATCGACCGCGTCTCGCGGCCGGGCCGTCGGGTTTACTCCAAGATCAAGGAGCTGCCGAAGTACTACAACGGCTTGGGTATCGCGATCCTGTCGACGCCGCGCGGCGTCATGTCGGACCACGAAGCGCGGGCCGCCAACGTCGGCGGCGAAGTTCTGTGCCGCGTATTCTAGAGGATTAGAGGATGTCTCGGGTAGGCAAGAATCCGGTCGAGGTCCCAAGCGGTGTCGAGGTCGCGATCAACGACCGGGTGATCACCGCCAAGGGCAAGCTGGGCGAGCTCTCCTACGAGTTCACGGACCTGGTCTCGGCCTCGCTGGACGACGGTAAGGTGACCGTCGAGCCGGCAAATGAGAGCAAGCAGGCGCGGGCTCTGTGGGGCACGACTCGTGCGCGCATTCAGAACCTCGTGACCGGGGTCTCCCAGGGCTTCACCAAGAACCTGGAGATCACCGGCGTCGGCTACCGGGCCGCCGTGCAGGGCCAGGTCTTGAACCTGCAGGTCGGCTATAGCCACGAGGTCAACCACCCGATCCCCGAGGGCATCGAGATCAAGTGCGAGAAGCCGACCTCGATCGCGATCACCGGCGCTGACAAGCAGCGAGTCGGCCAGACGGCCGCCGAGATTCGCGCCTACCGGCCGCCGGAACCCTACAAAGGCAAGGGTATTCGCTACAGCGACGAAATCATTCGGCGCAAAGAAGGTAAGAAGAAGTAAGCACCATGCTGACCACCAAGCAGTTGCGCGACCGCCGCAAGCAGCGGACCAGAAGCCGCATCGCCCGCAAGAGCCGTGGCCGAATCCGCTTGTCCGTGTTCCGCTCTTCGAAGCACATCTATGCCCAGGTGATCGACGACGAGCGCGGCGTCACCCTGGCCGCGGCCTCTTCGATCGACAAGGAGCTGCGCCAAACGCTGGCCAAGGGCACCGACAAGGCTGCCGCCGAGAGCGTTGGCAAGCTGATCGCCGAGCGCGCCAAGGCGTCAGGCGTCGAGCAGGTCGTCTTCGACCGCGGCGGCTACATCTATCACGGCCGGATCAAGGCCTTGGCCGACGCGGCGCGCGAAGCCGGCCTTTCGTTCTAGAGGAGCGTAGACAATGGCACGACCCCAGAGGGACTCACGCTCGCGCCGGGATTCGCGCGCGCCTCGCGACGATCGCGGAGAAGATGCCGAGCTGATCGACAAGCTGGTCAGCATCAACCGCGTCGCCAAAGTGGTAAAGGGCGGCCGGCGCTTCGGCTTCGCCGCCTTGGTCGTGGTCGGCGATGGCCGTGGGCGCGTCGGACAGGGCCACGGCAAGGCCCGCGAGGTGCCCGAGGCGATTCGCAAGGCGACCGAGGCGGCCAAACGGAACATGGTGCGCATTCCCTTGCGCGAGGGGCGCACCCTGCATCACGACGTCAAGGGCCGCTTCGGCGCTGGCAAGGTGGTGCTGCGCGCCGCCGATCCCGGCACCGGTATCATCGCCGGCGGCCCGATGCGCGCGATATTCGAGGCCTTGGGCGTGCAGGACGTGGTCGCCAAGTCGGTTGGCAGCTCCAACCCCCACAACATGATCAAGGCGACCTTCGACGGCCTTTCCCGCTGCGCTAGCCCGCGCATGGTGGCCCAGCGGCGCAGCAAGAAGGTGTCCGATATTCTCGGCCGGCGCGAGGTCGCCGGTGCCGAGGCGGCGCAGGAGTAAAGAATCATGGCCAAGGCCGAGAAGAAGACCGTCAAGGTGACCCAGATCGGCAGCCCGATCGGCCGGCCGGCCGACCAGCGGGCGACCTTGATCGGGCTTGGACTGAACAAGATGCACCGCACCCGCGAGCTCGAGGACACGCCCGCCGTGCGCGGCATGATCGACAAGGTGCACCATCTGATCAGAGTCGAGGAGAGCGCTTGAGTAAGCGCCCGAAAGATTTTTTCGCAAGGACCGTAAGACGATGAAACTCAACGAGTTGTCGGATAATCCAGGGGCCCGCCGGCCGCGCAAGAGAATAGGGCGGGGCACCGGCTCGGGCACCGGCAAGACCGCCGGCAAGGGCAACAAGGGCCAGAAGTCGCGGAGCGGCGTGGCGATCAAGGGCTTCGAGGGCGGACAGATGCCGCTCTACCGGCGCCTGCCCAAGCGCGGCTTCACCAACATCTTCGCCAAGAACTTCGTGGTGGTGAACACCGGCCGCCTGCAGCAGGCGATCGATGCTGGGAAGCTGTCGGCCGAGGAGACGATCGACGGCGCCGCGCTCAAGGCGGCCGGCGTGATCAAGTCTTCGCGCGATGGCATCCGCCTCCTTGCAAAAGGCGAGATCAAGGCCAAAGTGAATATGTCGGTCGCAGGCGCCTCCAAGGCGGCTGTCGAGGCCGTTGAGAAAGCCGGTGGAAGCGTCACCATCCTGGCCGCCAAGCCGGCGCCCAAGGCGGACCAAGACAATGAGGCCTCGGCCTAAGCGCCGGCCCTAAGCGCTCCGCCGCCGCCCGAGGAACAGGCATATGGCTTCAGCCGCCGAGCAACTGGCACAAAACCTGAACTTTGGCGCCCTCGCCAAGGCGACGGAGCTTAAGAAGCGCATTTGGTTCACCCTGGGCGCCTTGATCGTCTACCGCCTGGGTACCTACATCCCGATCCCCGGCATCGATCCGGTCGCGCTCAGCCAGCTGTTCGAACAGAACGCCGGCGGTATCCTGGGCATGTTCGACATGTTCGCCGGCGGCGCGCTGGGGCGCATGACGATCTTCGCGCTCAACGTCATGCCCTACATTTCGGCGGCGATCATCATGCAGCTTTTGACCGCCGTCTCGCCGACCCTGGACGCGCTCAAGAAGGAGGGCGAGTCCGGTCGCAAGAAGATCAACCAGTACACCCGCTACGGCACGGTCGCGCTTTGTATTGTGCAATCCTACGGAATATCCGTGGGACTCGAGAGCACCGGCGGCGGCACGGTGATCGATCCCGGCCTGTTCTTCCGCTTCACCACGGTGGTCACCTTGACCGGCGGAACGATCTTCCTGATGTGGCTCGGCGAGCAGATCACCCAGCGCGGCGTCGGCAATGGCATCTCGCTGATCATCTTCGCGGGCATCGTGGCCAACCTGCCGGTCGCGCTGGCCTCGACCCTGGAACTCGGGCGAACCGGCGTGCTGTCGGCCGGCTTCATCGTGTTCCTGCTGATCATGAGCGTTGTCGTGATCGCCGGCATCGTCTTCGTGGAGCGCGCCCAGCGGCGGATCGTGGTGCAGTATCCCAAGCGCCAGGTCGGCAACAAGATGTTCGGCGGCGAGGCCTCGCACCTGCCTTTGAAGCTGAACACGGCCGGCGTGATCCCGCCGATCTTCGCATCCTCGCTGCTGCTCATGCCGCTCACCGTCGCCGGCTTCTCCGGTGGCGCCGGTCCGGACTGGCTGACCACGATCACCGCGAGCTTGGGCCGCGGCCAGGTGGCCTACTACGCGATCTATGCCGCGATGATCATATTCTTCGCGTTCTTCTACACCGCGGTGGTGTTCAACCCCGCGGACACGGCCGATAACCTGAAGAAGCACGGCGGCATCATCCAAGGCATCCGTCCGGGCAAGAACACGGCGGAGTACCTCAACTACGTGCTGACCCGCCTGACCGTGGTCGGCGCCGCTTACCTGACCTTGGTCTGCCTGCTGCCCGAATTCTTGATCGCGAACTCGCCGGTGCCCTTCTACTTCGGCGGCACCAGTCTCTTGATCGTGGTCTCGGTGACCATGGATACGGTCGGCCAAATCCACTCCCATCTACTCGCACAACAGTACGAGGGCCTAATTAAAAAGGCCAAGCTGAAGGGAGCGCGACGAAGATGACGAACATCATCCTGCTTGGACCTCCAGGTGCCGGTAAAGGCACCCAAGCAAAGCGCATCGAGGAAAGCCACAGCATGGTCCAGCTCTCGACCGGTGACATGCTGCGCGCGGTGGTCGCCTCGGGCAGCGATCTCGGCCGCCAGGCCAAGGACATCATGGATGCCGGGCAGCTCATGCCGGACGACTTGATGGTGCAGATGATTGGCGAGCGAATCGACCAGCCCGACTGCGCCAACGGCTTCATTCTGGATGGTTTTCCGCGCACCACCCCCCAGGCCGAGTCGCTCGACCAGCTGTTCTCGAACAAAGGCCTGAAGCTCGACCACGTAATCGAGATGCGGGTCGACGAAGAAGCCCTGGTGGAGCGCATCACCGGGCGCTTTTCCTGCGCCAAGTGCGGCGCCGGATACCACGACAAGTTTCAACGCCCCAAGGTGGACGGCGTGTGCGACCAATGCGGCAGCACCGAGTTTATCCGCCGGGATGACGACAACGAGGCGACGGTTCGCCGCCGGCTCGAGGCCTACCATGCCCAGACCGCGCCGATCCTGCCCTACTACCAAGAGAAGGGCATCTTGGTCGGGGTCGACGGCATGGCCGATATTGATGAGGTAACCAAGCAGATTCAGGAGATTCTGGACGGGAATGGCGGTTGACTCGAGGACTTGGGCTCCTATAATCCAGCCTCCCCGACGCGGCCGCAGCGATCGGGCGTTTACTGTTGTCCCAAAATCTCCGAGGTTCGACGTAACTCCGAGGTAAGACTCAAAAGGAGACCATGGCGTGGCACGAATTGCTGGCGTCAACATCCCGACTCAAAAGCGGGTCGAGATTGGCTTGACTTACATTTTTGGGATCGGCCGCTGCAAGGCGGCAGAGATCTGCACCAAGGTTGGCATTCCGGCGGAGCGCCGGGTCAACGAGCTGACCGACGACGAGGTTGTGCGGATCCGCGAGTGCATCGATCGGGACTACGCCGTCGAAGGCGACCTGCGGCGCGAAACCGCCATGAACATCAAGCGGCTGATGGACCTGGGCTGTTACCGGGGCTTGCGTCATCGCAAGGGCCTGCCGGTGCACGGCCAGCGCACACACACCAACGCGCGGACCCGTAAGGGCCCGGCGCGGCCGATCGCCGGCAAGAAGAAGTAACTCGGACCTTAGGAGCACGGCAAGTCGATGGCTAAGCCTCAAGCCCGCCTGCGTCGCCGGGAACGGAAGAACATCACTTCCGGAATCGCCCACGTCAGCGCGACCTTCAACAACACCAAGATCACCATCACCGACGTCCAGGGCAACGCCATCGCATGGTCGTCTTCGGGCAGCCAGGGCTTCAAGGGATCGCGCAAGTCGACCCCTTATGCCGCCCAGATCGCGGCCGAAGACGCCGGCAAGAAGGCCCAAGAGCACGGCATGAAGACGCTCGAGGTCAACGTCAAGGGACCGGGCTCGGGCCGCGAATCGGCCCTGCGCGCGCTTCAGTCGATCGGCTTCACGATCACGGCGATTCGCGACGTCACGCCCATACCACACAACGGCTGCCGGCCACCGAAGCGGCGCCGGGTGTAGGCCTTACGTGACCTGCCTTGGCCCCAGTGGGCCGGGCCATCGAGCCTGCAGGCTCGGCACAAGATCAACCGGGCCCATGAGCGGGCGCGGAACACAATAGTCAAGACACCGACGTTCTAGGGTCTTTTTGTGAGGATAGCGGCTCAAATGAACGTTTACTCACCGTTACAATCAGAAGGTGCGGTCGTGCTGCAAAAGAATTGGACCGAGCTTATAAAGCCCAACAAGCTGGATATTCAACCTGGCGCTGACGCCCAGCGTTTCGCCAAGGTGGTGGCCGAGCCATTGGAGCGCGGCTTCGGCTTGACATTGGGCAATGCCTTGCGCCGGATCTTGCTGTCGTCGCTTCAGGGCGCGGCGGTAACCTCCATCCAGATCGACGGCGTTCTGCACGAGTTCTCCTCGATCCCGGGCGTGCGCGAGGACGTCACCGACATGGTCTTGAACATCAAGACCATCGGTCTGCGTCTGCACGGCGACGGACCCAAGCGCATGCGCTTGCGGGCCGATGGTCCGGGCGAAGTGACCGCCGGCCAGATCGAGACCGGCCATGACATCGAGGTCATGAACCCCGGCTTGACGATCTGCACGCTGGATGACGGCGCGCATATTGACATGGAGCTGACCGTCGAGACCGGCAAGGGCTACATCCCGAGCACCCAGAACCGGCCCGACGACGCCCCGATCGGCCTGATCCCGGTGGATGCCGTGTTCTCGCCGGTGCGCAAGGTGGCCTACAAGGTGGAAAACACTCGCGTCGGCCAGGTCACGGACTACGACAAGATGAGCATGGACGTCGAGACCAACGGCGCCATCACGCCAGAGGACGCGGTGGCGCTGGCGGCGCGCATCCTGCAGGACCAGCTCGACCTCTTCATCAACTTCGAGGAGCCGCGCAGCAAGTCGGCAGACGAGCACGTGCGCGAGTCGCCCTTCAACCGGAATTTGCTGCGCAAGGTCGACGAGCTGGAGCTCTCGGTGCGCTCGGCGAACTGCTTGAAGAACGACAACATCGTCTACATCGGCGATCTGGTGCAGAAGTCGGAAGCCGAGATGCTGCGCACGCCGAACTTCGGCCGCAAGTCGCTCAACGAGATCAAGGAAGTGCTCTCCCAGATGGGCCTCCATCTCGGCATGGAGATTCCGACCTGGCCGCCGGAGAACATCGAGGAGCTCGCCAAGAAGTTGGAAGAGCCCTTCTAGGGTAAGTATTTGAACGGGCCGCGGTTGGCCCGACCCCGCCGTTCACGATGCCGGCCCTAGATAGCTTGGGCCGGTCGCGGCGCGCGGGTCTTGTGAAATCCGTCTCGTGCGCGAGGCCCTGGCAAGAGGAGCGTAAGCAAGATGCGTCATCGTTTGAGCGGTCGCCGGTTTAACCGCACCAGTTCCCATCGCAAGGCGATGTTCGCCAATATGGCGGTCGCGCTGATCAAGCACGAGCAGATCAAGACCACGCTGCCGAAGGCCAAGGACCTGCGCCGGGTGGTCGACCGGTTGGTCACCCTGGGCAAGCGCGGCGACCTACACGCCCGGCGCCAGGCCCTGGCGGTCCTCAAGGACACCACGATCACCGCCAAGCTGTTCGACGAGCTGGCCGAGCGCTACAAGGAGCGCCCCGGCGGCTACACCCGGGTCCTCAAGGCCGGCTTCCGCTACGGCGACATGGCGCCCATGGGGATCATCGAGCTGGTCGACCGCGATCCGGACGCCAAGGGACAAGATTCCGGCCCGACCCAGGACCAGGAGGACGAGGAAGAGGAGGAGGAGTAGGTCGCCGTTCAAGGCCCTACGTTCTATCTCCGACCCAACTCCCATTTCGTCAACTCTGGGTGACCGCGGCTTGCTGGTGACTTTCGGCCGACCCATCTCGAGACTGGCAAGTCGCCCCGGGGCCGCCTAAATTGGTAGCCGGGTCTAGGATGGGAGGGTACCTGGTGCCCCTTAAGTCTCGTCACCTTGCGATTCTCGTGCTGACGCTCGCTATGATCGCGCAGCCGGCCGGGTTGGGCGCCCAGGAACGCCAGGTGCCGGACACCCGCGAGGAGGTTCTGCTGTCCTTCGCGCCGGTCGTGCGCAAGGTCGCGCCGGCCGTGGTCAACATCCACGCCCAGCGGGTGGTCGCTCAACGCAGCGCCGTGCCGCTGTTCGACGATCCCTTCTTCAAACGCTTTTTCGGCAATCGCTTCGGCGGGTCAAACGCGCCCAAGGAGCGTCTGGCGCGCTCGCTCGGCTCCGGAGTCATCGTCACCCCGGACGGTCTGGTGGTGACCAATCACCACGTCATCGACGGCGCCAGCGAGGTCACCGTGGTGCTTGCCGACCGGCGCGAATTCCCGGCCGAGATCGTGCTCGACGACGAGCGCACGGACCTGACGATCCTGCGCATCGACCCTGAAGGCGAGGCGCTGCCCTCGGTCGAGCTCAAGAACTCCGACGACGCCGAGGTCGGCGATCTGGTGCTGGCGATCGGCAACCCCTTCGGCGTCGGCCAAACCGTGACCAGCGGCATCGTATCAGCCTTGGCGCGCACCCAGATCGGCATCAACGACTTCAACTTCTTCATCCAGACCGACGCGGCGATCAACCCGGGCAACTCCGGCGGCGCCTTGGTCACCATGGACGGCATGCTGATCGGCATCAACACGGCGATCTTTTCGCGCTCGGGCGGCTCAAACGGAATCGGCTTCGCGGTGCCGTCGAACATGGTGCGCACGGTGGTCGCCACGGCTGTGGGCGGCGGCGAGATCATGCGGCCCTGGGTCGGCATTACCGGCCACAACGTGAGCGCCGAGCTGGCCGAGGCGATCGGCCTCGATCGCCCAACGGGAGTAATCGTGACGCGCATCTACGATGGCGGTCCAGCCGATCGGGCCGGCCTGAAGAAGGGCGACATCGTGCTCTCGGTCGCCGGCCGCAAAGTGCACGATGTCAACGCCTTCCGTTTTCGCATCGCGACCGCCCAAATCGGCGGCGAGACCGCGCTCACCGTGTGGCGCGAGGAGACTGAGGTCGCGCTCAGCCTGCCGCTCGCCAAGGCCCCGGTTGAGCCGGCGCCCGACACCACCTTGCTGCGCGAGCGCCATCCCATGGCGGGGGCCACGGTCGCCAACCTCTCGCCTGCCTTGGCGCTCGAGCTCGATCGCCCCGGTGCCTGGGAGGGCGTCGTGGTGACCAAGATCGAGCGCGGTAGCCCGGCTCACCGTCTGCGCTTCAAGGCCGGCGACATCATCGTCCGGGTCAACGAAACCCAGGTCATCGAAGTCGCGCAGCTCAAGACTTTGCTGGTCGGCGGCGGCGATGGGTGGGCGATCACGATCAACCGCAACGGCCGCATTCGCGAGCTGCAGTTCAACCGCTGACGGGCCCGATGAATGGCCGGACTGTTCGAGGATCAAGCCCCTAGGCCCCTGGCCGACCGGCTCAGGCCCGAGCGCTTGGGCGATGTGGTCGGTCAGGATCATTTGCTCGCCGAGGCCGCGCCGATTGGGCGCATGGTGGCCGGCGGGCGGCTTGCCTCCATGGTGCTATGGGGACCGCCCGGCTGCGGCAAGACCACGATCGCGCGCCTTTTGGCCGATGCCAGCGACCTCGCCTTCGAGCCGCTCTCGGCGGTTTTTTCCGGTGTCGCCGATCTGCGCAAGGTGTTTCAGCGCGCCGGCGAGCGTCGGACCATGGGGCAGGGCACACTGCTATTCGTCGACGAGATCCACCGATTCAACCGGGCCCAGCAGGACGGCTTCCTGCCCTATGTGGAGAACGGCACCGTGGTGCTGGTCGGCGCGACCACGGAAAACCCGTCCTTCGAGCTGAACGCAGCCCTGCTGTCGCGCTGTCAGGTCCTGGTCCTAAAACGCCTTGGCGATCAGGCCTTGGAAGAGCTGCTGGCCCGCGCCGAGGCGAGCGAGGGGCGTGCCGTGCCTTTGGACGAGGCAGCGCGCGCGGCACTGATCGCCATGGCCGACGGCGACGGCCGCTATCTGCTCAACCTTTGCGAAGCGCTCTTTGCCTTGCCGTCGCAAGCGCCGCTCGACACCGCGGCCCTGACCCAGGTGGTCCAGAAGCGCGCGCCGCTCTACGACAAGGCCCAGGACGCCCACTACAACCTGATCAGCGCCTTGCATAAATCCTTGCGTGGCTCCGACACCGACGCGGCGCTTTACTGGCTGGCCCGCATGTTGAGCGCTGGCGAGGACCCGCACTACGTCGCCCGGCGCCTGGTGCGCTTCGCGGTCGAGGACATCGGGCTCGCCGATCCCGCTGCGCTAACTCAGGCGATCGCGGCCTGGCAGGCCTTCGAGCGCATCGGCTCGCCCGAGGGCGAGCTGGCGCTGGCCCAGGCGGTGATCTATCTGGCGACCGCGCCCAAGTCGAACGCCGCCTATAAGGCCTACGGCGCGGCCAAGGCCGCGGCCGGTAAGAGCGCTTCCTTGAGCCCGCCGCTGCACATCTTGAACGCGCCGACCAATCTGATGAAGGAGCTCGGCTACGGCGCCGACTACGCCTACGACCACGACAGCCCCGACGCCTTCTCGGGTCAAAACTATTTCCCCGACGAGCTGGCCCGCCAGGCCTTCTACCGCCCGGTCGAGCGTGGCTTCGAGCGGGATATCAAGAAGCGCCTGGACTATTGGGCACGCTTGCGCGCCGAGCGGGCCGATGCAACCGGCTGAAACGGCCGCACCAGCATTGCAGAGTCGGGGCAGCAGCCATGCCGGCTTGGCGATTGTCAGCTCGCGCGTTTGCGACCAGATTGCCGCCATCGAAGAGTCACTCGCCGAGGCCGCACAGGGACACATGCATGCCTGACTACACGACGCCGGAACGGGGGCACGTGGGCCTCCTGACGCTGAACGCCCAGAGCGACTTCGCTCAATCGACCTCGCCGCTGCGCGCTTGTGGGGTCAAAAAGGCGCTCCCCGCCATCAGCCGGCTCGTGCAAGGCTTTCGGGACCAGCAAAGGCCGCTGTTTCACGCCGTGCGCCTCTATCGCCCGGACGGCACCAACGTGGACAACTTCCGCCGCAACGCGGTGGAGGAGGGCTTGCGGATCCTCATGCCCGGCAGTCTGGGGGCCGAGTTGCTCGAGGGAGTGCGTCCGCGTGTCGACGCGCGGCTCGACCCGGCGCACCTCATGCAAGGCGAGATGCAGGAGATCGGCCCGGCCGAATGGGCCTTCTACAAGCCCCGCTGGGGCGCTTTCTACGGCACCACCCTAGAGCAGCGGCTGAAAGAGCAGGAGATCTCCACCCTGGTGATCTGCGGCTGCAACTTTGCGACCACCGGGCGGGCAACGATCTACGAGGCCGGCGCCCGGGACTTTCGGGTGATCCTGGCGTCCGACGCGGTCTCCGGCGCAAGCGAGGAGGCGCTCTGCGAGCTCGGGCGTATCGGCATCTATTTGATGAGCACCGAATGCTGTCTTTCCTGGCTCGGCGGTGATCCGGCCTGCGCGGCGTGAGGGTTCGATAGCGCGGCGATGGCTGGCTACCGACGGCATCAGAAGGAGGCTATTGGCGCGCCGAGCTTGCTTTCGTCTGGTGTTACGCCGAGGCCCGGACCCTTCGGCAAGTTGATGTAGCCACGGTCGATTCTTATCCCATTGGTGGGGTCGTAGTGACCCTCGATATAGGGCTGAGCTAACCACACGCCTTCGAGAAGCCGCGGCCGCACCGTAGCCGCCATATGGATGCATGCGGCTGCGACAATGTCCCCGCCCCAACTATCGTCGCAGGTGTGTGGAAGGCTTCGGGCGTCGCAGATGTCTCGGAAGGTCGTCATCGGCTGGAGTCCGCCAATGCGTGTAAGCTTCATTCCGAAACCGTCCACAAGCCCTGAGCCGATCGCACCAACGACGGTGGCGAGGCTGGTCGCGTTCTCGTCCATGTAGAGAGCATGACTCAACTGCGGACGGATCTGTCGTAGCTCCTCCAAAGTGTTGCAAGGCTGCTCCAAAACGAATGGGATGTCAGGGCATTCGCGACTGATGCGCAGCGCGTCACGGGTCGTCAAGCCACGGTTGCCATCGACGGCAAGGCGCATGTCGCCATCACTCACGGCTTCCCAAACCTTCCGGATAACGGCGATGTCGATCTCGACCGGGCGGCCTCCAATCTTGACTTGCAGGCGCGTGTATCCTTCATCCCGCTTCTCGCGGGCAATGCGGGCGATCTCATCTGGCAGGCCAACACCGGTGGCGTAGTAGGAAGGAATCTTCTCTGCAGCCGCACCGCCCAAAAGATCTGCAACGCGAAGTCCCAAGTGCTTGCCGAGGGCATCGTGCAAGGCGATGTCGATTGCCGCCTTCGCGTAATTGTGCCCGTTGAGCAAGCCGTTCATATTGCGGTGCGCGGTCAGGGGCAGAGCCTCGGTCCCAATCAGACCGGGCGCCATCTCCATGAGAGCTGCGCAGGCCCCGCCGCTGTGGGACTCCGCATAGGTCGGGCCCACGGGACAGGTCTCACCCCAGCCGATAGCCCCAGTGTCCGTGGTGATCTTCACGAGCACCGCGTCCAGCGCCCAAACCTCGGCGTTTGCCATGGTGTAGGGGCCGTTCTTGACAGGCAGGTCATGCCTGCAGATTTGAATCTCTCTGATTTTCACCGGTTCGCCTGTAAAGGGGAGGGCGCGACTTTCGAGCTACGCACTCTTCAACCTGGTGCGTCGAAAGTCCACTCAGAAAACGCGCTTTGGCGGATCGTCCAATCACTCTTATGGAATGAGCCTTCGACAAACGAAGGATCTGTCCTTGGTCACGGCGCACCAAGCTCGGCCGCCCGAGGAATCGCCTCCCTGATCGCCTTCTCCATTTCATCCACGACTTGGTCGGATCGATCTTCACGCTTGAGGAGCGAGAGGCAAGTGTTGGGTAGGGCCGGGAAACCACTGCGCTGCCCGAGAACCCGCATCGAGCCTTCCAGGGCGCTCTTGGCCAGGATGCCAACGGCGAGACCCGCGGCAATCGCCGCCTTCACGCTGGTGAAATTTTCGCTCAGATAGGCAAGCCTCCAAGCGCGGTCCGCGCGGTCCAAGGCCTCGGTGGGAACCTCCCGCCAGCGGCAATCGCGATCAAACAGGGCGAGCGGGACCGGCTCGTTTCGGGAAAGAGTGAACTCAGCGCTGGCCGCCCAGACGGTCGGCTCGGAAAAGAACGTCTTGTCTCGATCCATCGTGCCGGCGGAATAGATCGCCAGGTCCAGCTCCTGCCTCCGGATAGCGTCGGGAAAACCGGCGGTGCAGCCAGAGCGCACGAAGACCTCCACATCCCTGTGCCGCGCCGAAAAGCTAGCGAGCGCCTTTTCCAAAATTGTCTCATTGTAGTCGTCCGGGATTCCAACACGGACCCGCCCAGCCAGCGGATCCGAGAATAGGGCGCCCACGCGGTCGATCTCCTCCAGCGCCCTTCGGGCTGCCGGTAGAAGCTTCTTGCCGTGCTCGGTCAAAAGGACCCCGCGAGAGCCCCGCTCAAACAGCTGCACGGAAAGAGCAGCTTCAAGCTTCTGGATTTGCAGACTGGTGGCCGACTGGGTTCGCCCGATTGTTGACGCTGCCTGCGTAACGTTGCCAACCGCAGCAACCGCAAGGAAGGTTCGTAGCAGGTCGCTACTGATCAGCGTATCATCGATTTTTCTCATGATAGCGATACTAACTATTCGTTTCAATGATTACAAGGAGACCGCTAGGCTTTGCCGCGATCGACAACGAGCCAAGGTGCTTCAGAATGTCCGTGAAGCAGAAAAGAGATATCGCGGTAAGAGAAACCGTCGAGCAGATCAAGGAGCTGTTCCGCGATGGTGTCAGCGTTCCCTTGTTGAATGAAGCCAAGTCGCTGCTGGTGGCGCTTTGTGCCAAGAAGGAGCTGTTTCCCCGCGATGATTTTCCTTTGCCCGACGGCGAGCCGGTTTACCGCACCTTTCTGATTCACCAAGACGAAGACGGGGGCAATGCGCTCTACGTCAATTCCAGCCTGCCTGGTCAGACGTCATGCCCTCACGATCACGGCGGCTCCTGGGCCATTATCGCTGCGGTCGCGGGCGAGGAAGCCCACCGCTTCTACGTGGCCGATGATGATGGCGCGCTCCACCAGGTGGGTGAGCGCGTCGTCAAGCCGGGCACCGCGGTCTCGATGATGCCCGATGGCATCCACGCGATTGAGATGACGAAGGAGGAGCCGCTTTTGCATCTCCATCTCTATGGTTTGGGGTTTCACCTGCAAAAGGACCGCAGGCAGTTCGATCTTGAAACGGGGACAGTCAGCCGCTTCGCGATCGAGTACGTCGGCTTGATCGAAGACGCACGATGACGGCCCTTGGGCGTTGTGCAGCCTAATCGGGCAAACCCGCGCGCCCTAGATCGCCCAATAGCTTGTCGCGATACCGCGGCGACAAAGTACGCCAAGCCGTCTTGAGCCGGGTTATGGACAACTGCGGCCGCAGGGCGTGAACCTCGGTCATGAGGCTGCGGGCTTCTTCCGAGCGCCCCTGACGAATGAAAACCGCAGTCAACAAAAGGCAGGGGAATGGAACCAAATTAGGGGAAGAATCGGCCTGGCGCAGTAGTCGCTCCGCTTGGGCATAGTCGTCAAGGAAGTAGGACAGCACACCCTTCACAAGCAACTTCAGGGGAAGAAGAGGCCCCTTGGGGCTAAGGCGAATCGACTTGTCGACCGCTTCCATCGCCTCCTCGGCCCGTTCGCCCCACAGCAAGGTGCCGGCAAGGTTGAGATAGCCGACCGTGGAGCTGGGATTGAGCGCAACCGACATCTCGGCTTCCAGGATCGCTTGGTCATACTTGCCTTGGAATGCATAGACGCGGCTCAATGCGATCCGCGCCAAGCTGTTGCCCTCGTCAAGTTCCACGGCCTTGGTGGCATGATGCAGCGCACCTTCCAGAAGATCGTCAAGATCCTCCGGGTCGCCCCGAAAAACCCTGCGCGTCTGTAGCAACGCGAGGGCCGCGTGGCCGCCAGCAAAACCAGGTATCTCCCCTTCAAGACTGCCGAGTATGCCTTTCGCGATCTCGGCATCGGGTTCAGTGTATTTGAAGAAGTGCCACATAGCCTTCTGGAAGGATTCCCACAGGGTAACTTGACCCACCTTCCGCTTAGCCAGTTCGCGCGTGGTCTCCTTCAGCCTGGCGTCGATGTTGGCAACGATTGCGGCGGCAATGTCTTCCTGGAGCGTGAATACATCGTCGACCTCGCAGTCGAACCGGTCGGCCCAGAGCTGGTTACCAGCTTGTGCATCCACGAGTTTCGCCGTCACCCGAACGCGGTCGGCCGACCTGCGTACGATGCCCTCCACAACATAGTGTACGCCCAGTTCCCGTCCGACCTGCTTCGCGTCGATCGCATGGCCTTTGTAGGAGAAGCTTGAGCCGCGCGAGATCACCATTAGCCAATCGACTCGCGACAGCTCCGTGATGATTTCGTCCGCGATTCCATCGACGAAGTACTCCTGCTCCGGATCGCCGCTTTGATTCTCGAATGCGAGCACGGCAATGGCTGGCTTTTCGGGAAGCGCGGGCGATCCCTCAACCGATTCTTTTGTTGGTTCGAATGCCTGCGCAGGTGCAATCTTTTGCGACAATGCCGGCGCGATCCCTTCGAGTAGGAGAGGCGGTCCGTGCTTGGGCCAATCCACCTGATGCAGCTTCAGATAGTCCTTCAGCACCGATGCGGCGTAGAGGATTGCTCGTCGGCGCAGATTATTGTCGATCCTTTTGTTGAAGAAGTTCAGTCCCACCGCCACTTGCGCAAGCTGGAACTGGCTTTCCATATAGGACAGCCGGTGGGGTTGATGCCTATCGACCCAGTCGAACACCTCCTGTCGGAACAGCTTCAACAGATTAACGTGGCCGACGTCGTCGCCATGAAGTCCCTGTTCTGGCCTAATGTGATCGAAGGGGCATAGCCCATCCAGGATCGCTAACCACTGGCTTATGCTTGTTTCGCTGCGGGTCGCGAGTAGATAGCTCAGGGCGAAGTAACCATGATCGTAAAGGAGAAACTGCCTGTCCTCGTAGAATGCCAGATCGATCAAATAGAACTGATCCTTTTTCTCGCCGGTCTTGCTGACCAAGACATTGAGCCCGTGCAAGTCACCGTGAATGTGTCCCAGCATGGCTCGCAGCTTGAGCTTGTTGACGTTATCAGATCTCGCAACGGCAAAGGCGAGCGGGTTGGGAAACCACCGACCCTCGCATGTGAAGCTCGGCTCCTCCGGCGCAAATCCACAGACTTCGTGGAAAACGCGGTACATGCGGCCGAGTTCGGGATCGAGCCGATAACCCAGCCAGCTGCGTAGCAGCGTTTGCGGCGATTGCAGTCCCGGGGCAAGCTCGGCGTTCCCGTTCCAATCTTCCAACAGCGCTCGCGAGAGCCTCTGCACGATATTCACCTGTCGGTTGTGATCGCACAGGGACCAGGGCATCGCAAACTCTAGGCCGCGCCCTGCAATGGTGGACAGGATGGCAAGGCTCTTGCCGTCGTGCGTCGTGTGGAGAATTCGCGGCAGGTGCCTCTCTGCAAAGTTTGGATCCGCCTCCAAGGCCTGGATGTGGCGCTCGGCTTCGGATTTCTCCTGCTCGGCGGGGTCCGGCGTTTGGTCAAGCTTGAGGACCGCCTGGCCGGTAAAACCCTTGCTGGTCACGTCAGCCAGATAGACCATGGCGCCGGATTTGCCGCCGCTGAGTTGGCGGGTGAGATAGATGTCGTCGCCGATGCCCCACCGCTCACCGATCAGACCGCGCAGGTCCTTATACGCCTCGGGCCAAGGCAATCCAAGTTGGGCATTTTCCGCGCGCTGGTCCATTCAACAACCCTGTTCACCTCAGGCTTGGCGATATGCTTTGACAGTCCTGGATTCGTTCAAAGCACTCCACCAGAGACTCTATTGCTCGTTTTCCCCCGTGCGCCTATTGGCCAAGGGAATGCCGGGCACAACGCCAGTATCCCACCATGACGTACCAGAGAACAGCCGGAAAAGAGGCTCTCTAGGCTTCCGCTCCAGGCCAGGAACAAAGCCGGCCGACGGCTCCATTCAGGCTTCGGTGTCCGAGGGAGAACCGGCGTAGGACGGCACGGGAGAGGATGCTCCGATCCTTTGGATGCCGTCGCCAGGTCATATGGCGCCCTTCTGTCCTTGTCCACGCTGGACCTCGTCGACAACGGAACAGCGGTGCGGATTTGCTTTCCCCCCGGCCCTTTGCTATCTCGCCCTCGGGGCGCACCCTCAGCCCCCTTTGGAGCCCGGGACCATGAAGCTCTTGCTCGCCGTAGCCGCAGGCGGCGCCCTCGGCGCCGTCGGGCGCTATCTGGTCGCTTCCCAGATTGGCCACTGGCTGGGCACCGGTTTTCCCTATGGCACGCTGACCGTGAACGTGGTCGGCTCCTTCGTCATGGGCGCGCTGATCGAGGTCATGGCGATTGCCTGGTCGCCCTCGCCGGAGCTGCGCGCCTTCCTGGTGGTCGGCGTGCTGGGCGCCTTCACCACCTTCTCGACCTTCTCGCTGGACGTCATGCTGCTGGTCGAGCGGCACCAGACCTGGGCGTCGTTCCTCTACGTCATCGCCTCGGTCTGCCTTTCGGTCGGCGGCCTCTTTGCCGGCTTGCGCCTGACGCGCCTGATCCTGACATGAGCGGCGTGCGCACCGTGGAGGTGAGCGAGGCGGAGGCCGGCCAGCGCCTCGACCGCTGGCTCAAGCAGCAGTTGCCTCAAGTCGGCTACGGCGGCTTGCAGAAGCTCTTGCGCACCGGTCAAGTGCGGGTCGAGGGGCGGCGCGCCAAGCCCGATACGCGGCTGGAAGCAGGCCAGAGCGTGCGCCTGCCGCCGCTCGCCCAAGAGGCGCCGGCGCCGAGGCGCGTCCCGCTCGAGATCTCCGCCGAGGAGGCCGAGGCCCTGCGGGACCGGGTGCTCTACCGAGACGAGATGCTGCTCGCGATCGACAAGCCGGCCGGTCTGGCGGTACAGGGAGGCAGTGGCCAGCGGCGCCATTTGGACGCCATGCTCGAGGCCCTGCGCTTCGAAGCGGCCGAGCCGCCCAAGCTGGTGCACCGCCTGGACAAGGACACCAGCGGCGTGCTCTTGCTGGCACGCAGCGCCGGGGCGGCGCGGGCCTTGAGCAAGGTCTTTCGCGACAACCTGGCGCAGAAGACCTATTGGGCGGCGGTTGCCGGCGTGCCCAATCCGACGCGCGGCAAGATCGATCAGGCGCTCACCAAGGCCAAGGGCGCCCAAGGCCGGGAGCTGGTTGGCGCCGATCCCGAGGACGGCCCACCGGCGGTCACGTTCTATCAGGTCGCCGCCCGCTGCCGGGCGCTGGCGTCCTGGCTCGTTTTGCGGCCGATCACCGGGCGCACCCATCAAATCCGCGTCCACTGCGCGGCGCTCGGCCATCCGATCCTGGGCGACGGCAAATACGGCGGCCGGCCCGCCTTTTTGCCCAAGCGGCCCAAAGGCGTTGCGGCGCCGGCTCAGCTCCAGCTGCACGCCCGGGAGATCGCCGTGCCTCACCCCGATGACGGTACCACGCTGCGGGTAACGGCGCCTCTACCGGACCACATGACGGCCATGTGGCAGACGCTGACGTTCGATGAGCGGGTTGGCGAGCGGTGCGAGCGCGCCTTGGCCGATTGGGTTGCCGAGATGACACTGCCGCGCTGAGCAAGAAAAGCGGCCCCGCGCATCCGGGCCACTGCGGGGGCAACCACAGCAAAAATAGATGCACGGGGCCTATCGCGTGTCGCGATGGGGCAATCGTGCCAAAGATCGATTACCGTGTGGTAAACTTCGAATTTAGATCCGGTAAGGTTAATCGCCGGGTAATATTTCGTAACCGGTCCTCAACAGGTCGGGCGCACACTGATCGGGTTCCGATGTCTTTCCTTCGGGGAAAGTGAGGACTTGATGAAGATCGGCGAGATCTGGCACCTCTGCGCCTCGGACTATGACGGCCCGGTGGAGATAATCGATCCCCAACCCGTGTCCTACGGCGATCTAGAGCTGGTGCTGGCGCAACTGGACAACGGCGTGGTCGCCGCAGTGCGTCTCGACCGTCTGGTTAAGGCGGAGTTCTGCCGCACCGGCTGGGGCCACGCCTGAACCCTTGCCATTGACAAAGCGGACGTCCTGACCGCTTCTTAAGGACGCGCTGGCGAGTCATTCAGCCGGCCCGAGACCTTAGGAAAACAAGGACGACTTCGCGCCGTGGCCGAGGCTGCTCTCAAACTGATCATGTTCGACTTCGACGGCACGCTGGTCGACAGCCAGCACTCGATCGTCGCCGCCATGGGCGCGGCCTTCGAGGGCGAGGGGCTGGCGGCACCCGGGCACGAAAAAGTGCGGCGGGTGGTCGGGCTCAACCTGGAGAGCGCGATCGACGCCCTGGTGCCCCGCGAGGCCAGGAGCGCGGTCGACACGCTTGCCGCGCGCTATCGAGAGACTTTCTTCAAAATGCGCACGGCGGAAGACTTTCACGAACCGCTCTTTCCCGGTGTGCACGAAATCCTCGGGGCGCTCCAGCAAGGCGAGTCTTTGCTTGGGATCGCCACCGGCAAGAATCGCCGAGGACTTTTGGCCAGCATGGAGCGTCATGGCTTGGCCGGTTACTTCACCTTGCTTAAGACCGCCGACGACGGGCCCTCCAAGCCGCATCCGGAGATCCTGCGCCAGGCCATGGCGGAGATCGGTGTCGGCCCGCGCGACACAATGGTCGTCGGCGACACCACCTATGATATGATCATGGCCCGCAACGCCCAAGCCTGGGCGCTCGGCGTCTCCTGGGGCTACCATCCGCCCGAGGAGCTGACCGCGGCCGGCGCCTTCAACGTGCTGACGTCTTTCGACGAGCTGCACCCGGCGCTCGCGGTCCTGGAGCAGGCGCCATGAAATGGCTTAAACGCATCCTGGTCGGCGGCTTCGCGCTCTTGGTGGCGCTGGTCGTCGCGGTCTACGCGGTGATCAATAGCCTCGACGTGGAGGATCTGCGGGCGACCATTCAGGAGCAGGTCAAGGCGGCGACCGGCCGTGATTTCACGGTCGCCGGGCCGATCGATATCCAGGTTTCCCTGCAGCCTTCGATCGCCCTTGACGATGTCACCCTCGCAAACGCGCCGTGGGCCAGCGAGACACCGATGATCCGAGTCAAGCATTTCGAGGTCGAGGTCGCACTGCTTCCCTTGATCTCAGGCCAGATCGACGTGCGCAATCTGGTGCTGGTCGAGCCGAAGGTGCTGCTGGAGATCGACGAGCAAGGCAAGGGCAACTGGCAGATGGGCGATGCGCCCGCCGAACAGAGCGGCAGCGGCGCGGGCAAGTATCCCCTGCCCAACATCGAGACCATACGCGGGGAATCCGGTCAGTTGGTGTTTCACAGCCTTGCCAGCGGCGCGCGATACAGCGTGAGCTTCGAGGAGGTCACCGCCGAGCCACCGGACCGTGTCGACGGCCTGGTTCAGATCGCAACCCGCGGCGCGCTCAATGATGTGCCCTTCACGCTTGACGGCAAGATGACGCCGCTGGCTGCTCTGGGCAGCGGGCCGTTCCGTTTCGACGCCACGGCCGAGGCTCTCGGCGCCAAGATTGCGGCCAAGGGCCAAATCGCCCAACCGGCCAAGGCCAAGGGGCTCGACGTCCAGGTTAGCGCCAAGGGCCAGAGCCTGGCGGACCTCGACCCGGCGGCCGGCGGGGGCTTGCCCGCGCTCGGGCCTTACGAGCTGAGCGCCAACGTCGTCCAGTCCGGCGAGTCCTACGAGATCAAAGGACTTTCCGCCAAGCTGGCCGACAGCGACTTGGCTGGCAACGCGACTTTCGCACCGGGCGCGGCACGCCCCAAGATCACCGCCGAGCTTCGCTCCAGCCAGCTCGATTTGGCCCAGATCGCCGATGCCGCCGCCCAGGGCGACGCTGCGTCGGCGGAGGACTCGGCTTATGTGTTCGGCGAGACTCCCTTGCCGATCGAGACGCTTAAGCTGGCCGACGCCGAGATTTCCCTCACGGCGGCAAAGGTCAAGCTGGCGACCGGGCTCGAGCTCCAGGCGGTCAACCTCAAGGCCGCGCTCGACCGGGGTCATCTGAAGGTCAAGCCCTTCAAGTCGGTGCTCGCCAAGGGCGCGCTCGATCTCGATCTTAGCTTCGACGCCAGCCAAGAGCCGCCACAGCTCGCCCTGCAGATCGAGGCCAAAGACGTGGACTACGGGCTCATGCTGACTCAGTTGGACGTCGTCGACGGTGTCAGCGGCAACCTGGACGCCTCGATTTTGTTTAACGGTTCCGGCCGTTCGCCACGGGAACTCGCCGCCGGCCTCAATGGCAGGACCGAGATGATCAGCTACAACGGTCAAATCAGCGACGAGCTGGCTGGTGTCATGGCGACCGGCTTGTGGCAGATCCTCTCGCCCTTTTCCAAGAAGACCGATTACATCCCGGTCAACTGCGCGGTCTCCCGTTTCGACGTAAAGCAGGGCCTGGCGACCAGCACGGCGCTCTTGATGGACACGCCGACCCTGGTGCTGGTTGGCAGCGGCACGGTCGATCTCAAGACCGAAAAGCTCGATCTGGTCTTCGAGACCGATTCCAAGGACGTCAGCCTGGCCAGCTTCGCCGCCGACTTCCACGTCAGGGGCACCCTGGCCGAGCCGACCGCCTCGCCCGACCCGCTTGGCATCGTCAAGGGCGCGGCCTCGATCGCCGGCTCGGTGATCATGCCGCTTCATACGGTGGCCGCGCTCTTAACCGAGGATCGACTGACCGGCCTCGACAACAAGGTGCGCTGCGTCAAGGCGCTAGAGGAAGCTGACCAAGAAGCCGGCGGGAAAGCGGACAAGTCGGTGGTCGAGGAGGCGGCCGATGAGGTTGGCGACACCTTGAAGGATCTCGGCGAGGGCATCTCCGAGGGTCTTGACGACCTCCTCGGCAACTGACCGCCATGAGCCTCAAGCCAGTCAAGCGCCTCTACAAAGAGGCCCGGGCGGTCGATGCCGGCGAACACTTCGCCGTTCACCTGGACGACCGGCCCTTGCGCACGCCGGCGGGCGCCCATCTGCTGGTGCCGAGCCAAGGCCTTGCCCGGGCCATCGCCGAGGAGTGGGCGGCCCAGGAGGAGACCATCGCGCCCCACGCGATGCCGCTCACTGGTCTGGCCTGCACGGCGCTCGACCTGGTCGCCGCGCGCCGAGCGGCGGTAATCGAAGAGCTCGCCGACTACGGCGCGACCGACGCGATCTGCTACCGGGCCGACCGGCCGCCTGAGCTGGTCGCACGCCAGGACGCGGTGTGGCAGCCATTGGTCCATTGGGCAGCGGATCGTTACGACGCGCGCCTGGAGATCACCACGTCGATCCTGGCGGCCGCTCAGCCCGAGGACACCCTCGAGGCTCTTAAGGGCGCGGTCGCCGGCCACGGGGATTTGCCCCTGGCGGCGCTCGCGACCGCGGTCAAGGCGTCGGGTTCGCTTGTGGTCGGCCTCGCCCTGGTCGAGGGCCGGCTCGACCACGAGGGCGCCTTTCAGGCCGGCGAGCTGCACGAGACCTATCAGATCGACACCTGGGGCGAAGATCCCGAGGAGACCAAGCGCCGCGAAGGCGTACGCCGTGACCTGGCGGCCGTGGCGGCGCTGGTTGGGCTGCTTTAGGCGGCCGTCTCAACCGGCGGCTCCGGGTCGGTCGCCGCCATTGCAGGCCGGGCTTCCATGGCCTCGATCCAGCGCGCCACCGATGCGTGTTTGGCGACCAGGGGCGCCGCGTCCGGCAGTTTCCTCAGGTAGGCTAGGATCGGCGCCAGCAGCAGGTCGGCCAGGCTGATCGCCTCGTCCGCTAGGTATGCCTGTCGCGCGAGCGACTCATCGATGATGCCGAGCTGGCGGTCGATCTCGGGCAGGGCGGCGGCGATCGCGGCCTCGTCGCTTGGCCGCCCGAGCACCTTCGGGGCCAGGCGCTCGATGATGTAGGCGCGGGTCATGGTCTTGTCCATGTAGGCGTTGATCGCGCTGATCCACTGCTCCATGCGCGCCCGCCCGAGCACCGTCTCCGGCACGAAAGAGGGCCCCTCGAAGGCCTCCGCGCCGTAGCGTAGGATCGCGCTGGTTTCGTAGAGTACAAGCGCGCCGTGGCGCAGGCTCGGGATCTTGGCCCAAGGATGCAGGGCGCGGTAGTCCGGTAGGGTGAAGTCGACCGGCTCGTTGCGATAGGCAATGGACTTTTCCTCGAAGATCAGCCGGGCGCTACGCACATAGGTGCTGACCGGGAAGCCGTAAATGACAATATCGTCCATGGTGTCTTGCTCCCTCAGGCGGCCAGATGGCTTTCTAGGCAATTGAAGCAGCCGGTCCAGCCGAAGGAATGCTTCTCCACCGATTCGGCCGAAGGCAGGCCTTCGTGAGTCAGGGAGAGCTGGCAGCCCTCGGCGTTTTCCTCCAGCTCGATGGTCACCAAGGTCTCGACCCCGGCCATGTCGCCCATGCCCCAAATCCAGGTAAAGACCAGACGATTGGGCGGCGAGATCTCCTGGTAGGCGCCGCTGAGGGTGGTCACCAGCTCGTCCTTGTGGTGCATCTCAAGGCTGTAAGCGCCGCCCAGGGTCAGGTCGACCTTGACGTTCTTCGCGCTAACCCCTTCCGGCCCGAACCAGGTGGCCAGGGCCTCGGCCTCGGTAAGCGCGGCAAACACCGCGGCCGGCGCCGCCTTGATCTGGCGGGTTAGCTGCAAGACGTGTGTCTCGGCCTTGGACTGGGGCTGGGCGGTCATGGCTTAGGCTCTCCTTTTTGCGTTTGCTCTTTCAGATAACGTTCCAGGGAATCGAGGTTCGACTCCCAGAATTTCTTGGTGTCGCTGATCCACTGGGCGGCATCGACCAAGGGCGCCGGCTGGAGGCGGCAGAGGTGGCTGCGGCCGTCGCGCCGGCGCTCGATCAGGCCGGCGCGTTCCAGGCTCTTCAAGTGCTTGGTGACCGCCGGCCACGACATCTCGAAAGGCGCCGCCAGCTCGCCGACGGTCGCCTCGCCGCTGGTCAGGCGGGCCAAGATCGCGCGCCGGGTCGGGTCGGCCAGCGCCGCGAAGGTGTGGTCCAGGGAGGCTGATTCATATTTAACCATAAGGTTAAATATAGAGATCGAACTGTCCGGTGTCAAGCGCGAGCGTCTGGCTTGGCCGGGCGAGCCATGCTATCAGCAGGGCCGAGGTCAAGCCTTGGGGGAGCCGGCCATGCAGCACATTATTCAGCAACTACAGGAAAAGCGCGCGGCGGCGCGGGCCGGCGGCGGCGAGCGGCGCATTGCGGCGCAGCACCGCAAGGGCAAGCTCTCGGCGCGTGAGCGCCTGGAGATTCTGCTCGACGAGGGCTCCTTCGAGGAGTGGGACATGTTCGTCGAGCACCGTTGCGCCGATTTTGGCATGACCGGCAACCGGGTGCCCGGCGACGGGGTGGTGACCGGCTACGGCACGGTCAACGGCCGCCTGGTCTTCGCCTTCAGCCAGGACTTCACGGTGTTCGGCGGCTCGCTTTCCGAGGCCCATGCGGAAAAGATCTGCAAGATCATGGACAAGGCCCTGCAGGTCGGCGCGCCGGTCATCGGCATCAACGATTCCGGCGGCGCGCGCATCCAGGAAGGCGTCGCTTCCTTGGCGGGCTACGCCGAGGTCTTCCAGCGCAACGTCATCGCCTCGGGCGTGGTGCCCCAGATTTCCATGATCATGGGCCCCTGCGCCGGCGGCGCGGTCTACTCGCCAGCCATGACCGACTACATCTTCATGGTCAAAGACTCCTCCTACATGTTCGTGACCGGCCCGGATGTGGTCAAGACCGTGACCCACGAGACCGTGACCCACGAGGAGCTGGGCGGCGCGGTGACCCACACCAGCCGCTCGGGCGTTGCCGACCTGGCCTTCGAAAACGATGTGGAAGCCTTGCTCGAGCTGCGCCGCTTCGTCGACTTCCTGCCGAGCTCGAACCGCGCCGAGGCGCCGTTCCGTCCGACCGACGACCCGGCCGAGCGCGAAGAGCCCTCGCTCAACACTCTGGTGCCGGCCGATCCCGCCAAGCCGTACGACATGCGCGAGCTGATCGAGAAGGTGGTCGACGAAGGCGACTTCTTCGAGATCCAGCCGGACTACGCCCGCAATATCATCGTCGGCTTTGCCCGCATGGAGGGGTCGACCATCGGCATCGTCGCCAACCAGCCCCTGGTGCTGGCCGGCTGTCTCGACATCGCCTCCTCGATCAAGGCGGCGCGCTTCGTGCGTTTCTGTGACTGCTTCAACATTCCGATCGTCACCTTCGTCGACGTGCCGGGCTTCCTGCCGGGCACGGCCCAGGAGTACGGCGGCATCATCAAGCACGGCGCCAAGCTGCTGTTCGCCTTCGCGGAGGCGACCGTGCCAAAGGTGACGCTGATCACCCGCAAGGCCTACGGCGGGGCCTACGACGTGATGTCCTCCAAGCATCTGCGTGGCGACCTCAACTTCGCTTGGCCCTCGGCGGAGATCGCGGTGATGGGCCCCAAGGGTGCGGTGGAGATCATCTTCCGCGGCGACATCGGCGACGCCGAGAAGATCGCTCAGCGCACCGACGAATACCGGGAGAAGTTCGCCAATCCCTTCGTCGCCGCCTCGCGCGGCTTCATCGACGATGTCATCTCGCCCCAGGGCACGCGCCGGCGGCTGTGCCGGGCGCTCGCAATGCTGCGCGACAAGCAGCTGGAAAATCCATGGAAGAAGCACGACAATTTGCCGCTGTGAAGCGCTGCGGCTAGACTGAATTTTAGGCCACGTGAAACGAGGGGGTTCGAGATGGGCGACAAGACGGTTCGAGAAGCGGTAGGTGTGTTCCACGACGAAAAGGCGCTGCGGGATGCCGCCGACGAGCTGATGACCGCGGGTTTCGATCGCTCGGATCTGAGCCTCCTGGCCGGCGATCACGCGGTCGAGCAAAAGCTCGGCCACGCCTATACAAAGGTTGAGGAGCTCGAGGACGACGCCGAGGTGCCGAGCGTGGCCTATTCCGGCAGCGATTCCCGGCCCGAGGCGGAGGGCGCTGTGGTTGGCGGCTTGGCCTATGTGGGCGCGGTCAGCACGGTCGGCGTGATCGTCGCCTCGGGCGGCACGGTGGCGGCGGCCATCGTCGGCGCAGTGATCGCCGGCGGCATCGGCTCTGCGATCGGCGTCGCGTTGGCCAAGGTGATCGGCGACCACCACGCCGGCAATCTGAAGGACCATCTGGAGAAGGGCGGCCTGCTTCTTTGGGTGCGCACCAAGGATGGCGACCACGAGACACGGGCCTGCGACATTCTCAAGAAGAACGGCGGCGAGGACGTTCACGTCCACGATCTGCCCGAGGCGACCTTCAAGGTGAAGGGCGGGATCTCTCACGACACCAGCTTCATGAACCGCCTGGGCCTGTGAGCCCGGAACCGCCGGTTCTCTACACGATCGGCTACGAGCGCATCGCGCCCGAGCAGCTTCTGGCAACCCTCCTGGCGGCCGGCGTCACCCGGCTGATCGACGTGCGCGAGGTGCCGATCTCCCGGCGCAAGGGCTTTGCCAAGACCGCACTTGCTTCCGCCCTCGCGGCGCGCGGCATCGACTACGTTCACTTACGCGGCCTGGGCACACCCAAGCCGGGGCGCGAGGCGGCCAAGGCGGGCGACCGGGCGGGTTTCCTCGAGATCTTCGCCCGCCACATGGAAAGCCCCGAGGCCCAATCGGATCTGGCCCGCGTGGAAGCCTACGCCCGAGACGGCGGTGCCTGCCTCTTCTGTCTGGAGCGGGAGCCAGAACGCTGCCACCGCAGCCAAGTGGCCGCCGCATTGACGGCGCGTCTGGCGCTTTCGGTCGAGCATCTGGTGGTTGCCTTACCCTGATTGTCCGCCGGTGGTCGCGTAAACCAGTGGTTTAATTTCCAGTGACGTTTTTGTACATTGACTTGAACACTATCGGCTGACCTGCGGGGCGCGCGCTATGGCGCATGGTATTGCCCCTAGCTCGTCCTGAGTCCCCAAAGGCCGTATAGGCGAACTGTGGTCGAGAGGCTCACACACTTTCGGGAGGAACAAATGTCGTCGATCTTGGGTTTCAACGAGGAATTTTACCTCCTCACCAATCCGGATGTCTTTGCGGCGGTCAACGCCGGCGTCTTCGCCAGCGGCGTTGACCACTACATCCAGTTCGGTGACGCGGAGAACCGTAACCCGACCGGCGCGGTCGACCCGGTGACCGGCGCCACCACGGTGCTGTTCAATAACGCCGACTATCTGGCGGTCAACCCGGACGTGGCGGCCGCGATCCAGGCCGGCACGGTCCGTACGGCGCTTGACCACTATGTGGACAGCGGCGTCTCCGAAGGCCGCTCCAACACCCCGTTCGATGCGGCGACCAACTTCGATGCCTCTTTCCCAAAAACAACATTCCTCAGCTAACAATTATGAAGCAGCTTTGCAGGAAAAAGATGAAAGACCGTGTTGGAGCAAGTGCCA
>JBCCGG010000060.1:0-33640 GCA_039029395.1 Pseudomonadota bacterium
CCCGGCGCCAGCCCCAGCGGCCGCGGCGCCAGCAGCGGCACCCGCCCCAGCCCCCTCGGGCAACCGGATTTTCGCGTCGCCGCTCGCCAAGCGCATGGCCAAGCAGTCCGGATTCGACATTGCCGCGATCAAGGGCAGCGGCCCTCACGGCCGCATCGTCAAGGCCGACGTGGAGGCGGCGATTGCCGCCGGCGGCCCGCCCGCGGCCGCACCAGCCGCTGCGCCTGCGCCCGCCGCGGCGCCGACCCCGGCTGCTGCCGCCGCGCCCAAGGCGGCCGGCGGACCCTCGGCCAAGGACATGGCGGACATGCTGGGCATGACCTACCGCCAAGAGTCCAACACCAACATGCGCAAGACCATCGCCCGGCGCCTGACCGAGGCCAAGCAGACCGTGCCGCATTTCTACCTGACAGTCGACTGCCAGGTGGACGAGCTGCTTAAGGTGCGCAAGGAGCTCAACAGCCGATCAGACGCCTACAAGATCTCGGTCAACGACTTCGTCATCCGGGCGGTTGCGATCGCGCTCAAGAAGGTGCCGGCGGCCAATGCCTCCTGGGACGACGCCGGCATCCTCTATTACGATCACGCCGACGTCTCGGTCGCGGTCGCCACGCCAAGCGGCCTGATCACGCCGATCATCAAGGCGGCCGAAGGCAAGGGCCTGGCCGAGATCTCGGGTCAGATGAAGGACCTGGCAACCCGAGCCCGCGACGGCAAGCTACAGCCCGAGGAGTACCAAGGCGGCACCTTCTCGGTCTCCAACCTGGGCATGTTCGGCATCAAGGACTTCGCCGCCATCATAAACCCGCCCCAGGGCTGCATCCTGGCGGTCGGCGCCGGCGAGCAACGCCCGGTCGTGAAAGACGGCGCGCTCGCCATCGCCACGGTCATGAGCTGCACGCTGTCGGTCGACCACCGGGTGGTCGACGGCGCGGTCGGCGCCCAGTTCCTGGCCGCCTTCAAGAAGCTAATCGAAGATCCGCTCACCATGCTGCTGTAGGAGGGCCGGACCATGGCCGACACGAGCTTCGACATCATCGTCGTGGGCGCCGGACCCGGCGGCTACGTCACCGCGATCCGCGCCGCCCAGCTCAAGATGAAGGTGGCGATCGTCGAGAAGCAACACCTGGGCGGTATCTGCCTCAACTGGGGCTGCATCCCGACCAAGGCGCTGTTGCGCACCTCCGAGATCTTCCACTACATGCAGCACCCGGGCGACTACGGTCTTTCCGCCGAGAAAGTCGGCTTCGATCTGGCCAAGGTGGTGGCCCGCTCGCGCGGGGTCTCCAAGCGCTTGAACCAGGGCGTCGGCCACCTGCTCAAGAAGAACAAGGTGACCGTGATTGACGGCGAGGCGAAGCTGAACGGCCCGGGCAAGCTCAATGTAACCAAGGACGGCAAGGCGGTCGGCGATTTCACCGCCAAGCACATCGTTCTGGCGACCGGCGCCCGGCCCCGGGTGCTGCCCGGCATCGAGCCCGACGGCAAGCTGATCTGGACCTACTTCGAGGCCCTGGTGCCCGAGACCATGCCCAAGTCCCTCTTGGTGATCGGCTCGGGCGCGATCGGCATCGAGTTCGCCAGCTTCTTCCATACCCTGGGCGCCGACACCACCGTGGTCGAGGTGCTGCCCCAGATCCTGCCGGCCGAGGACGAGGAGATCGCCAAGCTGGCCCGCAAGCAGTTCGAGAAGCAGGGCCTCAAAATCATGAGCGGCGCCAAGGTGACCGCCATCAAGAAGGCCGCCGATAGCGTCACCGCGACGATCGAGGATTCCAAGGGCAAGACGAGCGAGATCACGACGGACCGGGTGATCTCGGCGGTCGGCGTCCAAGGCAACATCGAGGGCCTGGGCCTGGAGACCACGAAGGTCAAGACCGACCGGGGCACCATCGTCGCCGACGAGTACTCGCGCACTGACGAGCCCGGCATCTACGCCATCGGCGACGTCGCCGGCCCGCCCATGCTGGCCCACAAGGCCGAGCACGAGGGGGTGATCTGCGTCGAGAAGATCGCGGGCCTGAACGACGTGCATCCCATGAACAAGGGCATGATCCCGGGCTGCACCTACTGCCAGCCCCAGATCGCCAGCGTCGGGCTTTCCGAGGCCAAGGCCAAGGCGGCGGGCCACGAGGTCAAGGTCGGGCACTTCCCCTTCATCGGCAACGGCAAAGCGATCGCGCTCGGCGAGCCCGACGGCATGATCAAGACCGTGTTCGACGCCAAGACCGGCCAGCTGTTGGGTGCCCACATGGTCGGCGCCGAGGTGACCGAGCTGATCCAGGGCTACGTGGTGGCCATGAACCTGGAGACCACCGAGGCCGAGCTCATGCACACGGTCTTCCCGCACCCGACCCTCAGCGAGATGATGCACGAGTCCGTGCTTGACGCCTACGGGCGGGTCATCCACATGTAATCCCATGGCCGATGTGACCGAAAAGGCGCGCCCCCGCCATCCGGAGAAGGCGCACAAGCCGGACAACCCGATCAAGCGCAAGCCGCCGTGGATCCGGGTCAAGGCGCCGACCAGCCCGGCCTACCACGAGACCCGGCGCATCGTGCGCGACAACAAGCTGAACACGGTCTGCGAGGAGGCGGGCTGCCCCAACATCGGCGAATGTTGGGCCCAAGGTCACGCGACCATGATGATCATGGGCGAGATCTGCACCCGGGCCTGCACCTTTTGCAACGTGGCGACTGGCAAGCCGGGACGGCTCGACCCCTTCGAGCCGACCAACGTGGCGACGGCGGTGGCCAAGCTCGGCCTCTCCCACGTGGTGATCACCTCGGTCGACAGGGACGATCTGGACGACGGCGGCGCACAGCATTTCGCCGAGACCATCCGAGCCCTGCGCCAAGCCGCGCCGGCCACCACGATCGAGGTGCTGACGCCCGACTTCCTGCGTAAGGACGGCGCGCTCGAGGTGGTGGTCGAGGCCCGACCCGACGTCTTCAACCACAACCTGGAGACAGTGCCCCGGCTCTACGGCGAGGTCAGGCCCGGCGCCCGCTACTTCCATTCCCTGCGCCTGCTCGATCAGGTCAAGCGGCACGATCCTTCGATCTTCACCAAGTCCGGCCTGATGGTCGGCCTGGGCGAGGGCCGGGAGGAGGTGCTCCAGGTGATGGACGACCTGCGCGCCGCCGAGGTGGATTTTCTGACCATCGGTCAGTATCTCCAGCCAACTCCGAAGCACCACGGGATCGAGCGCTTCGTGCCGCCCGATGAGTTCAAGCAGCTCGAGACCCAGGCCTATGGCAAGGGCTTCTTGATGGTCTCGGCGACGCCGCTGACCCGCTCGTCCTATCATGCCGGCAACGACTACCAGCGGCTCAAGGCGGCGCGCGACGCCAAGCTGGCGGCCGCCGAGTAGCGGCACCGACGGTGCCGACCCACGACGAACGGCGGGTGCTGGGCTATTCCCCGGCCCAGCTCTACGACCTGGTCGCCGACGTGGAGCACTATCCGGATTTTCTGCCCTGGTGCATCGCCGCGCGCATCCGAAAGCGCGAGCCCAACCTGCTGGTCGCCGATCTGATCATCGGCTTTCGCATGATCCGCGAGCGCTTCACCAGCCGGGTCGAGCTCGACCCGGCGGGCAAGGAGATCCACGTGACCTACGCCGAAGGGCCCTTCAAGTACCTCAACAACCACTGGCGTTTTCTGCCCCACCCCGAAGGCTGCGAGATCGAGTTCTACGTGGACTTCGAGTTCCGCTCGCGCATGCTGCAAAAGATGATGCAGGCGCTCTTTCACGAGGCCGTGCGCCGCATGGTCGGCGCCTTCGAGACTCGCGCGAATGAGCTTTACGGGCCGCCGGGTGGGCTTGCGCCGCCGCGCTGATCTCGTCGCCGGGCCCGAGAATCGCTCGTCTCGCGGCTGGCGTCAGCTTCACCCTAGGGTGCGGAGGCAGGCGAGCACCGTGGCTGACGGGAAAGTTCGACCCGATGCGGATGAAAATTGGCCCTAGGTGAGTTCCTATTTGGGCGGCACCTGGATCGGGTAGCCGGCCGCCTTCCAACCTGGGATGCCGTCGCGGAAATAGTAAACCTTCTCGAATCCCCAGGAGATCGCTCTGGCCGCAGCGATCGCCGCCATCTTGTTGGCGCCGATCCCCGAGCCGAAGACCAAAACCGCCTCATCCCTTTCCGCCACGGCCGACAGCTTGGCATCGGTGAAGTCCCGAAAGAGTGACAAATGCAAAGTGCCGGGAATGTAGCCATGTCGCCAGTCCGCTAGGTCCCGTACGTCGACCAGCTTGATACCCTGCTCGAGCAGTGTCTTGGCCTGTTCGGCATCGACTGTGGTAGCACCGTCGACATTCATGGGCGTAACATCCTGCGCGTAGTTGAGGTTCTGTTCCGTCTTCGCCCCTTCCGGCACACCAGCCTTGCGCAGCCCTTCCTGAACACGCTGACGATCCGCCTGCTCTTTGAAGGCCCAGTGCTCCACACGCGATACAGTAAAGGGATCTTCGCCGGATTCCGCGTAAATTCGATCAAAATTGGCAAGGGCAGCCGCCGCCGCCTCTCGCATGTCGAGCTGCGCCAGGGACGCGGCCAGGAAGAGGTAGGTCCACTCGCTGTGATTCCTGGCTACGGAGGCCTCAAAAGCCTCCGCAGCCTCATCGTAACGTTCCGAGAGATAGAAAGATTCTCCGAGCCTGTAGAGCAGCCAACCCTTCTCGTCGCCCCGAGGATTGAGTCGGGCCGCATTCTGCAGGGGCTCGATCGCTTCGGCAGCGCGGCCCGCCTTGTTCAAAGCCCGGCCCAGCGCCTCATACCCATTAACATTGTTGGGATTCAGGGCAACCACGATTCTAGCCTCGGTAATGGCCTCATCGTAGCGTCCTTCGTTGCTGTGCATCTTGGACCGAAAAAAGTGCACCTCCGAAGAGGGTGCCTTCATGCCCAGCCGTAGGTGATGACGGGCCTTTTCTAGTGCTTCTTCATAGGTCAGGCCGAAGTTTCGCACCCAACCATCATTCGCGATTTCCCACCAAGTTCCGCCCAATAGGGTATGGGCCAGCGCATATTCGCGATCCAGGCGGATGGCCTTTTCCAGAAAGGAGATCGCGATCGCAAAATCCTCCTTCGTATAGTTTCGAATATGCTCGCGGGCGTGGAGCAAAGCGTCGTAGGCCTCCGGGCTGTCGGTTTCCTGCCCGTCAAACTGCGCATCTTCGGCGGTCTTGAGCTCGATCTCTAAGGCGCTCACCACCTGCCGCGTGACCTGGTCCTGAAACCCCAGCACGTCAGTCAGAGTCCCGTCATAACGCTCGGCCCAAAGGTGACCCCCGGTCGTCGCATCGATGAGCTGGGCGTTGATGCGGATCTCCTCGCCGGAGCGGCGCACGCTGCCTTCGAGGATATAGCGCACGCCCAGTTCCTCAGCCACCTGACGGATCGGAACGCCTTCGCCCTTGTAGTAGAAGGTCGAGTTGCGAGCGATGACGAAAAGGCCGGGGATCTTGGAAAGATCGGTGATGAGATCATCGGTTATGCCATCGGCAAAGTAGTCCTGTTCGGGGTCGTCGTTGATGTTGTCGAACGGCAGCACGGCGATCGAGGGCGAGTCCGGCAGCGGGAAGGCCATGCGATCCAGGGAGGCTGGTTCGACTTCCGGCGACCAGGGCCGAAACCAAGCCAGGAGTGCAATCGCGACAAGCAAACTCAGTCCTATTGCAGAAAGACCCCAAGTCTGGCGGCTCCTCCCAAGATCTGGCGTTGGCGGTGTCGGCGGCTCATTATTTTCGTCTTGTTCTGGTTCTGAGCCCCGTTGGTCGTTCGAGTGCATCCGTACGCTGCTGCGCAGAAAATCGTAGAGGCTAAGTGTTTCGCTCTCTGGCTCGACACCAAGTTCTTCGGCGAGAATGCTACGGCAACGTTCAAACTGCTTCAGGGCCGCTTCCCTCATCCCCATATCTGCGTACAAGCCCATGAGCATTCGATGCACACGCTCTTGCAAGGGGTCTATGTCGAGCAGCCGCTGTGCCAACTGCAGTGCTTCTGCAAGGTCACCAGATTGACGTTTCATAACGACGAGAGCTAACAATCCGTGACAGTACGCCGCGTGCAGATGGTGGCGCTCGGCGTCCAACCACCTTTCGAATTCGGCTTCCTTGATTCTCACGCCTTCGAGCAAATCGCCCTTGTAGAGCGCAACCGCGGCCGCTAGTTCATCGGATGTGCCGGTCGCCGTCAGTTTGAGAAACTCAACAACGTCAACCTTGAGTGAGTCCGTTAACAACCGGACGGTGTTTCGGTCGACCGACAGAGGCGAAGGATCGAGGGGACTCAGACTTTTGCGCAGATAGGTCAGCGCCTGGCGCAGACTCTGCTGCGCACGCTTTTCCTCCATCTCACCCCAAAACAGCGCGACTAGCCTCTCACGCGGCTGAGCCTTGCCCGACTGGAGTGCAAGATAGGCCAGCAGGCATTGCGCCTTCTTGGTGGGAATGTCCAAAGAGCTGCCATCGGGCAAGCGGGCTTCGAATCCGCCCAAGAGGCTGATCTCCAGGGATCCCTGCGGCCCCACTTCCTATACTCCTGTCATTCGTAGGCACAAATTCTATAGCACATACATAAGAATCGAACAATTTTGACGCTCCTCTGACGTTTCAGGAGCGTTCCTTTGACCGACCTATCCTAGCCTGGCACCCAGTTCATCATGACTCCAATGAGTTCCGCGACACAGCTCGAGTCAGAGGAAATTGGTTGAGGAGAATGTCGAAATGAGACTCAAGATTATCGGTACAGTTCTAGTTCCGCTATTGGGCATTGCCTTAATTTCCTGCGCCCCGACGAACCGTGATCACTACGAGGTGATCTCCAGCAAGACAGTTCAAGGCGTACCACTGGAAATGGTACAACGCACGCCGCTGGACGCAGATGGCCAGCCGGCGAGCGACCGCCAGCCAGACTTCGGAATCCTCGATCCGTCCAATACCTTCCATCGTTGCGGTGTAGAGCAGTGCAGCAACGAAGACTTCTCGCGGGTGGCCCAGCAACATGTGGCCCGATCGACCGACTCAATCGAACGCGAAGGCGGAGGAGGAGGTGGCGGCGGTGGCGGCGGCGGAATGTGAGCTGCAAAACAGTTGCTCGCCCCATCGAGAGCGCGCCACAAGCAGGAGCCCGCCGGCCGTACCCGCTGGATCGCACAACACGAAATCGCTAGACTCTGAACATCGATTGGGTCCGAGTTAAGCGGGGGTCGTGGGGCGGATGGCGAGGCGCGTTGAGGTCTATTGGTCGCACCAGAGCCCCTACTGCTACTTCGCGCTCGACCGCATTCTCGCGCTTGACCGGCGGGACGATGTGGCGGTCCAGCTGCGCCTGGTGCTGCCCGGCGTCTTGCGCAACCCGGAGGTCTTTTCCAGCGCCACCGAGATCGTCGAGCGCTGATACCCACAAGACATGGCACGCACCGCGGCTTTCTGCCCCACGCAGAAGGCTGCGAGATCGACTTCTACGTGGATTTCGAGTTACGCTCGCGCATGCTGCAGAAGATGATGCAGGCGCTCTTTCACGAGGCCGTGCGTTGCATGGTGGGCGCCTTTGAGACCCGCGCGAATGAGCTTTACGGGCCGCCGGGTGGGCTTGCGCCGCCGGTGGATAGCAGCGGTGCCCCACCGGGCTGATCTCGGACTCGAACCGCGCCCGGTCGAGCCGGCGCGTCGCTCGGCACGGCACTGAGCAAGAGAGGACCCGCGATGGCGCGGAGCGAGATCACGACGCGCGATTGGCTGTTGCTGGTCATGGTCGCGCTGACCGTTGGCCTCATCGCGCTGAACGAGACAGCCATTGGTCTTGCGCTGCCGGCGATGCGCCAGGATCTCGCGATGTCGGCGCCGCAATCCCATTGGGCGGTCAACGCCTATCTGCTGGTTTTTGCCGCCTGCATCGCCGGCGCCGGCAAGTTGGGAGATGTGGTCGGTCTCAAACCCCTGTACTTGATGGGCGTGGTTGTCTTTGCCCTGGGATCGGCGGCCTGCGGATGGGCGGCATCCGCCGATTACATCATCGCCGCGCGCGCGATTCAGGGCCTCGGCGCCGCCGCGATCTATCCGGCCGCGCTGGCGATCAGTTCCCTGATCTTTCCGCCCGAGCGCGAGGGCCATGCGCTGGGCATCTTTAGCGTGATCGGAGCAGCGTTCCTAGTCCTCGGCCCGCTGGCCGGCGGCCTACTGACCCAGGGCCTGTCCTGGCGCTGGATCTTCTGGATCAATCTTCCGGCCGCCGCGATTGCCATCCCGGTCGTGCTTTTGTGTCACTTCGCGGAGGCACGCAAAGATGCCAAGCCACGCTTCGATTTTGCCGGTCTGGTGCTTCTGATCGTCGGCCTCGGCGCCCTGGTGATCGGCACCATGCAGGGCTCCGATTGGGGCTGGTCGTCCGCGGGCACCGTGTTCTCCTTGGCGATTGGCGTGATCGCTTTGGCCATGTTCGCGGTGGTCGAGCTGCGTATGACGCAACCGCTGATCCGGGTCGCCCTCTTTGCCGGTGGCGCCTTCGCCTTTGCCAACGCGGCGGTCTACTTAGGCATGTTCCAGCGCATGGTGGTGGCGGTTTTCGGGGCGCTCTTTTTGCAAGACGTGCTGGGATACGACCCGATCGATGCGGGGCTTGCACTGCTGCCCGCCATGATACCCGTCGCGCTGCTCGCCACCTATGGCGGCCGTCTGTCGGACCGCTTGGACCCGGTCGCCATCACCAGAGCGGGCATGGCCGCCACCGGCCTATGCCTGGCGTGGGTCGCGCTCGCCGTCGCGCTCCGCAACTATCTCGTCATGCTGCCGGCGCTGGTGCTGTGGGGCGCGGTCATGACCTTGATCATGGCGCCGCCGCGCCGAATCATCATGGCGATCGCCGGGCGAGACCAGCGCGGCGAGGCCAGCGGCATCTCGCTCGCCACCCAATTGCTGGGCGCCACGACCGGCGTTGCCGTGGCCAGCGCCCTGCTCAACGCGACCTCCACCTACTGGATCATCTTCGCCGTCACGGCGGCGCTGACTCTCGTGGTCTCCGCGCTCGGCCTGATGGTGCGCGGGGCAGGGCAGACCAAGTGAGGAGTCCTACCCCATTCCGCTAGGCGCGGTCCTTGCCTTCATCGCCTTCCAGTCTTTCTCGCAACGCGGTGATCGTGCGGTGCATTACCTCCAGGTCTTGGGCTTTCATCCCTTTCGAAAGTTGGTTGACCCAGGGCGCCTGCAATCCCATAGCGGCGCTATAGGCATCGCGCCCCTTTTCGGTCAGCACCACCAATTGTGCTCTGCGGTGATGGGGGTTGGGTTCGAGGTTGACGAGCCCCTCTCTTCGCAGGTCGTTGACTATCCTCTGAACATTCTGCCGGTTCGCACCCAGATCACGCGCAAGCCAGGCCACGGGCTGTGGATGTTCGGCCGCAACGATGGCGCCGAGGATCTGCCACCTTGCGCTCGTTAACCCAAGAGGCTCCACCAGACGATCGCCTGCTGTCAGAATCAGGCTGTTGAGCCGGAAAAGATCCAACATCAGGTTCGTCAAAGCCTCGCCGGCAGCCGTTCGCGTCTTCTTTTTCATATGTCACCATAAAACTGTATTGACATCATGATGTCATAATAATATGTATCATCATGTCATTTCGACATCATACATCCAAATTGGAGAAATGTCATGCTTCAACTCCATGCCATGGACCCGGCCTTCCCAATTGACCGCCAATTGGAGCTTGAGACCGGACCGGTCGTTCTCGTCAATCTGTTCACTCTCGCCAAGGCCGACGAAACGGCGATGCTTCAGGCCTGGACGGACGACGCGCAGATCATGAAGCGCCAGCCCGGGTACATCTCGACCCAACTGCACCGGGCTATCGGCGATGGCTGCACCTACCTCAATTACGCCATTTGGGAGTCCACCGCGGCATTCAGGAGCGCGTTCGGCAAGCCGGAGTTTCAAGCCAAATTCGCCGACTATCCATCATCCGTGGTCGCTAAACCCCACCTGTTCGAAAAGATCGCCGTGCCTGGTTTCTGCGTGGCTTAAGGGGGTCAACGGCGCGGGGAGTAAGTCATGGTCAATGTCATCCACCCTATCGCCGGTGCATGCGCGATGGTCACGATCGCCACATTTTGGCTTTCGACCGTACTCAGCGAACTGTTCGGTTCCGAGGCGCTTGTCGTCACCGTCAAGACGGCCATTCCTTGGGGCTTTTGGGTGTTGATTCCGGCCCTGGCCGCTGCCGGCGGTATGGGCTTCAAGCTGGCTCGCGGACGCCGTACTGGCCTGATTGGCGCCAAAGCCAAGCGCATGCCCCTTATCGCCCTCAATGGCATTCTGGTGCTTATCCCGTCTGCAGTCTTCCTCGCCTATAAAGCGCAAGCAGGTGCATTCGACGCCAGCTTCTACGTGGTACAGGGCCTCGAACTCCTGGCAGGCGCAGCAAACCTCACCTTGCTCGGACTGAACATGCGGGACGGACTAAAGATGAAAGGCCGGCTTCGCCGTAAGCCGCTCTAGATCCGCGACGAGAGGGTCGAAAAGGGCGAAGTTACGCCGGAGCTAACCGACGCGCGTCAGAAGGAGCTCGTACCGACATTGACCCATTTTCTGGACATTCCATTGCTCCTGGTGAATGTTTCGCTTGGTGTATTCAAGCCAGATACCTGGACAACAGGCCATTGTTGGTATCGACATCGCCCTGGCGGTCGCAACGGGCCTCGCAATCATCCTGCCGCGCCTTTATCCGTGGCAACCAGGAAAACTAAACTGTTGACCACAAATGGAATGAGCAAGTCTGAGAACGCCTAGAAGCTGATCTGCCACAGTTTATCGAGAGAGATCCGTCTCACCCTTAGGGCTGGACCTTTTGAACCGCGCCTTGGAGGCCTGCGGAGCTGCAAACGGCTTCAAAGACCGCGGCGTTGTGCACGGCTTGTTCGACCGGCAGTGGGAACCGCTCCCGTCCCATGGCGGCAAGTGCAAAGGCCTCGAGCTCGGCGCGTTCCATGTCTTCGTCTGGAAATGCCAAACATTCAGGTTCGCCGCCGGCGCGCGTGATCTCCACCTTGTGGTAGCCGTTCATCTCTATTCGTCCGCTTGTGCCGAACAAGCTCACGCGCCAATGGCGCGGTGTGATCGTCAGCGTCGACAATGTGCCGGATGCACCATTGCCGAAGTCCAGCAAGATGGTTGTTGTGTCGTCGGCCTCTGTCGTGACGATCTGGCGCCGGCTAATGGCGCGCACGGCGTCTACCGGGCCGACCAAGTTGATCATCATGTCTAGAATGTGGACACCCATGGTCGTCATGCCGCCTATGGGATGTTCGTCGCGCATCACCCAATACTCGCCGGGCTCGCACTCGAGGCCGTAGTCGCTCGAGTAGTTGCCCTCCACGTGCACGACCTTGCCAATCGTCTCTTCGCTTAGGAGCTGCTTTATCGCGCGGGTGGCGGCCAGAAAGCGGCGATTGTGGCCCAGCGCCAAGGTCACGCCCGCTTGGGCGCAGGCCTGGGCCGCGCGCCGTGCCTCGCTCAAGGAAAAGGCAAGCGGCTTTTCGACGAAAACAGGCTTTCCGGCCTTCGCCACGGCGACGATCTGGTCCACATGCACGCTGTTGATCGAGGCCAGGACCACGGCATCGATATCGTCGCCGAGAGCGTCCTCCAACCGGTCGGTCAGAATGAGACCCTGGCGCTTCGCGAACGCCTTCGCATTGTCCGGCGTACGGGTGACGGCGCGGTCAAAGCGAATGAGCTCGCCCTTCGGGTGGCCGTTCGCTTGAACCGCGTCAACCAGAACCTGACCCCAGCTCCCCAAGCCCACGATTGCGGCGCGCAACATTCTCGATCTCCTCTCGATCCCAAGCCCATCGGGATCACTACGGTGCAGCACCCTCGGCGGATCTACCGATACGCTGGATCGCCCAATGCCAAATCGCTAGACTCCGGGCCTTGACTTGGTCCGAAACAAGCAGGGGTCGCGAGGGTAGGTCGGATGGCTAAACGGGTCGAGGTCTATTGGTCCCACCAGAGCCCCTACTGCTACTTCGCGCTCGACCGCATCCTCGAACTCGATCGGCGAGACGGTGTAACGGTCGAGCTGCGCCTCGTGCTGCCCGGCGTCTTGCGCAACCCGGAGGTCTTTTCCGGCGCCACCGAGATCGTCGAGCGCTACTTCCATCTGGACGTCCAGCGCACCGCGGCCTTCCTGGGTCTGCCCTACGGCGAGGCGCGGCCCACTCCGGTGGCCTTCCAGCCGGGCACGCTGTTTCGCGCGGCATCGGAGCAGCCACGCGTCATGCCGCTCTACCGGCTGAGCGCCGCGGCGAACGCGCAGGGGCGAGGCTGGGCCTTTCTCGACCAGGTGACCCGCCTGATTTGGGACGGAAGGTCCCGCGATTGGCACGAGGGCGATGCACTCGCCGACGCAACGGCGCGCGCCGGCTTGGACTATCGGGACCTGTCCCGGATCGCCGAGACGGAAGCCGACGACTTTGAGCGGGAATTCGCCGCCAACCACGAAGCCCTGCTGGCGTCTGGGCATTGGGGCGTGCCGACCTTCGTTCACGACGGCGAGCCCTTCTTCGGCCAGGACCGCTTCGACCAGCTGCACTGGCGTCTGGGCCTTTCCGGAGAGCAGCCGTGACGAAGGAGGAGAACGCGCTCGACCACTACGTGCTGGCCCATGGCAGCGCCGGCCGGGCACGGCTGAACGTTTTGGCCAGGGTCATGGAGGCGGGCACGGAGAGCCTCCTGAAAAGGGTCGGGATCGAAGCGGGGGCGGCCTGCCTCGACGTGGGCTGCGGCGGCGGCGATGTCTCTCTCCTGCTGGCCCGTCACGTCGGAGCAGACGGCTCTGTCGTCGGCGTCGATCTTGATGAGGCCAAGCTCGAGAGCGCACGACAGGAGGCAGGGGAGGCGGGACTGGGCCAGGTCTCCTACCGCACGGCGAGCGTGTTCGACCTGGCGCCCGACGAAAGCTTCGACATTGTCTATTCGAGGTTTCTGCTGACCCATCTGGCCGATCCCGCAGGGGCCATCGAGGCCATGCTGGGCGCCTTGCGGCCGGGCGGCCGTCTCGTCCTAGAGGACATCGACTTCAGCGGCCACTTCGCCTTTCCGGATTTTCCGGCCCTGTGGGATTACGTCAGGCTCTACTCCGCGGCGGTCGCCACGACCGGCGGCGATGCCAACATCGGACCGCGCCTGCCAGGCCTGCTCAAGGCGAGCGGGCTCGCCGAGGTGGGCATGCAGGTCAGCCAACCGGCGGCTTTGTCGGGCGACGCCAAGCTGATCACGCCGATCACCATGGAGAGCATCGGCCAACGGGTGATCGAGGCGGGCCTGGCCACGGCCGAGGAGGTGCGCCGCATCGCCAAAGAGCTGACCAAAGCGGCAAATGACCCGACCGTCGTGATGGGCACGCCGAGGATCGTTCAGACCTGGGGCCGCAAGCCGTCCTAGCGCCCGTGGAAATTTGACCTCTGCCCGTCGTCATGAGATTGGTTCGCCATGGATCTCGAGCTTTACACCGAGCGCCTCTGGCTTCGCCCTTATGATCCCTCCGATGTCGATCTCGATATCGAGTTGGCGACCGATCCCGAGGTCATGAAGTATTTCGGTGGCGTGGTTAGCGAAGCCCAAGCCCGCGTGGAATCGGATAATTATACACGGCGCTGCGGCGGGGGCTGCATCGGCGTTTGGACGGTCCTTGACAAAGGCACCCACGAAAGGCTCGGCGAAGTCTTTCTCACGCCCTTGCCGGTCGATGCCGAGGACACCCAGTGGGAGCTGATCTCAGGGGACGATATCCCCGACGGCGACATCGAGGTTGGCTTCATGCTCAAGCGATCCGTATGGGGCAGGGGGCTGGCGACGGAGGCCTGCCAACGGCTCCTGCGCTTCGCTTTCGAGGAAGCGGCGCTGGAGGAGATCGTCGCCGTCGTCGAGGAGGGTAACGTCGGCTCCGAAAAGGTTCTCTTGAAAAGCGGCTTGCTCCGCGAGGGGATGCGCCGCGCCTACGCGGGGCAGTGTCCCGCCTTCCGCATCACCCGCGCGCAGTACATGGCGCGCCAGGACGGTCCCTCTTGAAAGGGGCTCGATCAATGCCGAGGAAACCCGAGATAGGGCAATGGAAGCGACGGTCATGATCATCGCACTGGTGGAAATCCCGCTCGCCGGGCCGAAAAGGCCCCACGAAGCGGTCATCGCCGAGTCACTCGAGGCGACCAAGATCTTCCGGGACGTCAAGGGCTTGCGTCGCAAGTACTTCCTGAACAGCGAGGCGGGCGGCGGCGGTATCTATGAGTTCGCCACGCGCCGGGACGCCCTGGCCTGGTTCAACGACGGCTGGGCCGATTGGATGGAAGGCCGCTTCGGCGTGCGCCCGACCTTGCGCCTGTTCGACAACCCCGTGCTGCTGGACAACGAGCGGAACGAGGTCCGCGTCGACGGCGAACCCGTCGCCGCGCCCTGAGTTGCTGAAGAGCTTTGTTCAAGCAAGACGCTGCAGAGTGGAGCAATGATGCCCGAAACCCTCTAGACGGCTTTATCCCTTAAGACCGCCTCGATCGCGCTGACCACGACCTCCACCTTGCTGGCGTCCAAGGCATCGGAGTGGGGCGCGGCGAAGCGGCCTGAATCGTTGTCGAAGTACTGACCCGACGCGCTGGCGAAGTCGTCGTGCAGGGCAGCCCGGGACAGGATCTCCGCACCGATGCTGAGATCGCCGCCGGCCACGCCAAAGGCGTCCTTCACCATCTTGCTGCCAAGCAGCGATCCGGGATTGACCGCGACGATGACCGGACCGTCCTCCTTAAGCGAATGCGCCATTGCGCGGGACCACATGGTGATCGCCAGCTTGCTTTGCGCGTAGGCGGACCCGTCGGACAGCTTGACGCCGCCGGCCACCGCCTTGGGATGGACCGGAGACTGCGCGGCCGAAGACAAGTTGATCACGCGCCCGGACGTACCCATCAAGGCCAGCAGGCGCTGCGTCAACAGATAGGGCGCGATGGTGTTGACGGCAAAGCGCACATCGAGCCCGTCCCCCGTGATGGGATCGGCTGCCTTGTAGACACCGGCGTTGTTGATCAGCACGTCGAGGCTGGAATGGTTTTTGGCCACCACCTCCGCAAGGGACACCACATCGTCCAGGCGCGACAGATCGGCGACATAGCTCGCGACGGGCCCGCCGTCGGGCAGCGCGGAGAGCGCCTTTTTCACCTCCGCCAGCTTCGCCGGGTTGCGTCCGTGCAGCAGCACCTGGTGTCCGTCGGAAACCAGCATCCTCGCCGTTTCCAGCCCGATGCCATCGGTCGCACCGGTGATTAGAATTGTCTTTGGCATGGTGCCGGTCTCCTCGACTGCGGGCCAGGGGGCACCCTAGGCGATCTTGGTCATCTCGTAGAGGGTGAATTTCTCGACCGCGCCCTCGGTCGCCGCCACGTAGGCGGCGATGTGCGGCGAATTCATGTGGTCTTGCCAGAGCTCCCGTGACTCCCAGTTCTCGTAGAACAGGAAATGGGCCGGGTCGTCGTTGTTCCGGTGCAGATCGTATTGCTGGCAGCCTGGCTCGGCGCGGGTCGGCGCCACCAGCTTCTCCAGCTCGGCGCGGACCAAATCCTCCTTGCCCGGCACGGCCTCTATGTTGGCGACAATGGTGAGCGTCATCGTTGGGTCTCCCGGTAACCTTTGGGCATTCGCCAAGAGATGGCCAATGGCGTCACTTTTGACAAGTACGCACATTTTGAGCATATAGGTACATAATTGATACTATGGAACCTGGAGGTGGCCATGGCCGCCGAGACCGGCCGCCCGCCGCGCTTTGCCGCTTACGACTGTTCGGACGGCTGCCCCGTGGAAGCGGCCTTGGAGCTAATCGGCGGCAAGTGGAAGGGGTTGGCGCTCTATCACTTGGCCGACGGCACGAAACGCTTCAACGAGCTGAAACGCCTGGCCGGCACGGTCACCCAGCGTACGCTGACCAAGCAGCTGCGCGAGCTCGAAGCGGACGGCTTGGTCAGCCGAACCGTCTATCCCGTGGTGCCGCCTAAGGTGGAATATGCGCTGACCAAAAAGGGCGCGGCGCTGGTTCCGGTCCTTCTGGCCCTGCGCGACTGGGGCATCGCGCACGCCCTGCCGAGCCGCTAGGCGTTAGCTCGGCGGTGCCTCCTCGAACCTAGGCAGATCGTCGGTGATGTCGTGCCATCCGGCTTTGTAGGCGACGAAAATGTGGTCGACCGGCTTGATGCCGGGGTCGTCGTCGAGCGCGCCCAAGGGGATGACCGCGATCTTGCGATCGGGATCGCGCCGCGGCATGGCCGAGCCGCAGGTGTCGCAGAACACCTGGGTGAAGAAGCGCGCCTCGGCCGGCTTGTAGCTCTTCAGGCGTTCCTCGCCCTTGGGGAAGCGGACTCCGTCGAAGGCTGTGAAGCCGTTGCTGGCGTGGGCCGCCGCGCGGGCGTGACGGCAGCGCGAGCAGTGGCAGTTGTGCGCCACCTTGATAGGCTCGGTGACGTGGAAGGCGACGGCGCCGCACAGGCAGCCGCCGCGCACCACGCCGTCCGGCGCGGGGGCGAGCGGCGTCTCAGGCTCGCTCGGAAAGCCGCTCTCGGCGGGATAGGCATCGTGCCGGGGCAGGTCGCCGGTCACATCGTGCCAGGGCGCGGCGTCGGCCACGAAGATGTGGCACTCGGGCGTCTTGCCGCGGTCGTGGCCGCCGGCGGGCGCCGCCCAGCGCTCGCCGTTGCGCCCGGCGAAGGGCACCACGGCGCCGCACTTACCGCAGAAGGAGCGGCGGAAGGTCTCGGACGATTTATAGTCGACGATGGTGTCGGTCCCGCCGGTCCATCGGATCTGGTCGGGGCGCACCAGATAGTAGGTGGCGAAGGCCGTGCCGTGGGCCTTGCGGCACATCTTGCAATGGCAGTTGTAGGCAAAGAAGGGCTCGGCGGTCAGTTCCCAGGTGACGGCGCCGCAGAGGCAGCTTCCTTGGTTCATCGCGCGTTTTCTCCCGTCAAGTGACGATCATCGTGCGCATGCTGCGGCCGGCACCCGCTGCGCCAAACCTCCATAGCACAGGTCGCGCTGATCGGATCGCCCAATGACGGTGCCTGACCGGATTTCTCTCTCACTCGGCAAGTCCCCGCTGGTGAAGCCGAAGCCCCTGTTGCAAGATCCCCTCGCGGACTTGGCGCGCAATGGCAAGCTTGGCAAGGAGAATTGGGAGCAAATGAGACCTTCACGCGTTCTGCTGTTCAACATCCTTGCGACGGCAGCTTTCTACATTGCCAGCTTCGCCGTATTGGGCGGGTCTTTTCCAACCATTGACTCGAGTGGACAAGAGATCGTTGCTTGGTTCTCGGAAAATGGCATCGAGGCCCGGGTTTACGCTTGGACGGCGGCGTTTTTCTCGCTTGGCCTGGCGATCTTTGGCGGACAAGTCTCTGCCCTGCTTCCGAAGCCCAATCGTTACATCTTCTTCGCCGGTGTGCTCGGGTTTGCCCTTACGGCGCAAGTTCAGGCCTGGATCTGGGCGGGCCTGGCATTTCATCCGCAAGACCTCGATCCGGCCGCCGCCCGCACGGTCTTCGCGATTGCGGCCTATTGGGGCCCACTGGTCAACGGCTCGACAACGGCCATGGCGGCGGCGGTCGCCGCCCTCGGGTTCACAGCCTCCCCGATCATTCCACGGTGGCTCACCTGGCTGAGCGTGATCTTCTTTGTCGAACAAGCGATCGAAACGGTCACCGTCTTTGGATCGACGGGTTTCATCGCACCGGGCGGCGCCATGAACGTCTATCTTGGTGGCGCCATCGGGTTCCTATGGGTGGCAGGCGTCGTCCGCTGGGCAATTCAGCAACTTGACCGGCCCGGTCATCCCCAAAAGAAGCTGGCATCGGATTAAGGCAGATCTTGCATTAGCAGTGTCGGCGAAGATCAGCTCGGCCATCGCTGATCGTTTTCATTGGTCTTCATTTTCCGCTTGGTCCGAAGGCTGTCGATCCAGCAGGGTCCATTGATGACTACGCTGATCTGATGCTCAGCTCTTTGCGCAGCCAATCATAGTAGTTGGCGAGGGCCGTCTCGTCGCGAGAACAGTAGGACCACTTCTGTTGCCGCCGAATCCTTAAGAATCCTGCACGCCGCAGCAGCTCGATGTGACGGCTGGTCGTGGGTTGGCTCAGTCCCAGGCGCTCGGCGATGAGGTTCACGCAGACACCCACCCGCGCCGGGTCCGCCGACTCCTGATGCCCGAAGTTTCTGGCCGGGTCGTCGAGCAGCCGGAGGATTTCAATTCGGCTTTCGTTCGATAGCGCCTTGATCTGATCAACTCGTTCCACCATGTATTTTGATATATAGCAATATTGCAATATATCAATAGAAAGGGTGTAGAAATGCTGACTCTCGATCAACGCTTCTCGTTCCGCGGACAGTCGGTTGCTTGGGGCGCCATGGGCGATGGGGACCCCGTGATCCTGATTCACGGATTTCCCTGGTCCGCGCAGGCCTGGCGCAACATCGCGCCCTGGTTGGCGACGAGCTACAAGGTCTATTTCTTCGACACGGTGGGCTGTGGCTTGTCGGAAAAAGGCGAAGACCAAGAGGTCACCGAGAGCGTCCAAAGCGACTTGTTGGAAGCTTTAGTGGCGCACTGGGGCCTGGAAAGGCCGCAGGTCGTGGGGCACGACTTCGGCGGCCTTGCGGCCCTGCGGGGCCACTTCGTGAATGGGATCCAGTACGGAAAACTTCATCTGATCAACGCCGTCGCGGTTCTGCCCTCTGGCTCCCCGTTCTATGCCCATGTGGCGCACCATGAAGCGGCCTTTGCCGGTCTGCCGCCCTATGCCCATGAGGCGCTGTTCAGAGCCTACGTCCAGCAGGCGGCGTACTATCCGCTTAAGGAAGAGGCGATCGAGATCTACGCCGAGCCCTGGCGGGGCGGTGTGGGACAGCCGGCGTTCTATCGCCAGATCGCCCAGGCGGATAACCGGCACATCGCGGAGGCCCAAGACCGTTATGGAAAGCCCAACTTCGACGTCCATCTGGTTTGGGGTGCACGCGATAGCTTCATACCGCTCGAACAAGGAAAAGAGTTGAAGGGTCTTCTGTCCGCCGCGAGCTTCACGCCCCTACCGAACGCGGCCCACATCGTGCAGGAAGACGCGCCGGAAGCGATCGTCGGGGCCCTGTTGCGAAACATGTGAAGGCCCGGGTAGGCGATAGGGCGAGCAGAAGGGGCAGGACTAGGTTGCGCTGAAAATGGCGTTCTGCAAAGGATCCCCGAGTTTCTGGGCAAGCATCCGCAGGTTGCTATGAAGCGTGTCTCGTTCCATGTAGCAGCTCCTCAGGCGGCGCGGTCCATCCTTTGGGTCGAAGCCGGTTCGTGCGTGCAAGACTCGTCGGTTGTCAAAGATGATCGCATCGCCGGCCGGCATCTGGAGGCGCACCTGCATGTCTGCCCGTCCGGCGATCTCGTGGATCCGGCGCCATGCGCCATAGGCGGCCTCGACCTCCTCGACGTCGAAGTGATCGGGAAACGAGGTGTACTGATTGAGGATCACGTGCGTTAGATCACCGTCCCTGTCGACACCGATTGGAGGCGCCGCCGAGCGAAAATCCATGCCGGCATTCCAATAGGCATTCCGCCACGGCAAGCGACAGAGCAGCGCGTAGGCCTCCGGGCATTCGGATTGAAGGCGCCGTGCCACGCTGAACCCATCGGCGAGCACCGTTTTGCCGCCTTTGGGCGACGTCTGGATGAAGTGAAACAGGATTGGGCCGGGCGAATAGTAGTGATAGGACCCATCAACGTGAACGCTCAGCTCATCTGAACTATAGGCGAGGTTATGAACGTTCGGCAGGGTCTGCACATCGTAGATGCGGCCGTGGGGCGTCTCGCGGATAATACTGATCAGTGCGGCCAGCCGCTCGGTTTGCGCGTCGTCCGTCGAAACCCCGCTGACCCGCACCACGCCATAGTCGACCAGGAACCTCAGCATCTCAAAGCGGTCAGCCTCCGAGCGCGAAACCCGACCGAAGGACACGGTCGGGAACCGCTCAGCAAGCGTTCCGTCCCAGAAGACCGGCTGGTGCTTACGCTGCGCACGCCCGTCCGGCGTGCTTGCCGCCAGGAGCTTTGCGGAAAAGCAGGAGACATGACCGTCCGGCCAGACAACCTCCAGACCGCTCTCCGTAAGCCGCGCATCGGCGGGTCGAATGTCGGCGGGAAATCCGTCAGCCCTCAGGGTCTTTTGCTTGCTCGCCTCATGGACGCAGCTGGGACATTCGCAGCGGTCCCGTAGCCAGAGACTATGAAACGCGAAGTCCGGTTGGTCGGAAAACCCGACCTTGACGGCGCTCCCCTGAACAGCAGCGGCCGTGATCTTCGGGCTTGGTGTCATCTCTCTACTCGACGATCAGAATTTCGTTGGCACCACCTGTCTTCTTCGACCGTGAGATTAGTCAACAAATTGGCAAGATGTCTACGCCATCGGAAGGGCCCTAAGCGGCCGCCACCGGCTCACTCCGCCAGCAGATACCAGCGGTACTCGGCCGGACTGATCTCGGCCTCGAACTGCTCCAGGTCGAGGCGCTTGCAGGCGACGTAGCAGCGCCGGAACTCCTCGCCCAAGTAGTCCGCCATCACCTGGGACTCGGCCAGGCGGTCGAGCGCCCGCCAGGGCCGGAAGGGCACCTCAGGATCGAGCTTCTCGCCGGCGTTGCCTTCCCAGGGTGGGCCCGGGTCGAGCTGATTGGTGAGCCCGTGATGGATCCCGGCCAGGGCCGTGGCGAGGGTCAGGTAAGGGTTGGCGTCGGCGCCGGCGATACGGTGCTCGATGCGCCGGGACGCGCCGTCGCCGATCGGGATGCGCAGGGCCACCGAGCGGTTCTCGAAGCCCCAGGAGCGGTTGACCGGCACGTAGATGTTGGGCTGGTAACGCCGGTAGGAGTTCGGGTTGGGCGCCAGGATGCCCATGGCGTCGGGCATGAGATCCAGAATGCCGGCGATCGCCTGGCGCAGCCGGGGGCTGGCCGGCTGATCGCCGCCGTCGAAGACGTTGCGCCCGTCTTTATCAAGCAGGGAGATGTGCAGGTGCAGCCCGCTGCCCGAGGCCTCGGGATAGGGCTTGGCCATGAAGGTTGCCTGCACCCCGTGGTTCCGGGCGACCCCCTTGACCGCCCGCTTGAAGACCACGCAGTGGTCAGCGGCGCGCAAGGGATCGTCCTGGTGCTGCAGGTTGATCTCGAACTGGCCCGGCGCGTACTCCGAGGTGACCGCGCCGGTCTCCACACCTTGCGCTGTGCAGGCGGCGACCACGTCGTCCAAAAAGCCGCCGAAGTCGTCGACCGTGGCCATGCCGTAGACCTGGGTGCTGCGGTCCCGCTGGCCGGTCACCGGCGAGCGCGGCGGCTGGGGCGCCTCGCCCTCGGCGCGCTCGATGTCGATCAGGTAGAACTCTAGCTCGAAGGCAACCACGGGCCGCAGGCCCAGCTCATCGAAGCGCGCCAGCGTCCGGGCCAGCACGTTGCGCGGCTCGATAGGATTGGGCCGGCCGTCCTCCTCGAAGGTGATCAAGACCTGGCCGAGCGGCCGCTCGCTCCAGGGCACCTCGACCAAGCTGCCGGGCAGCGCCTTGACGATGCCGTCCGGGTCGCCGTCGGAAAAGCCCCGGCCTTCGGGGTCGAAGGAATCGCCGGTGACCGAGAGCAGGAAGACCGAGCGAGGCATGGCGGCGCCGGGGCCGAACAGCTTGGCCGCCTGGGCGACCGGCAGGCGCTTGCCCCGCACGATGCCCGAGAGGTCCTCGAACAGGGCGTCGATGGTCTTGACCCGGGGATGGCTTTCCAGAAAGTCCGCCAGCTCGCCCGCCGGGACCTTGGCAGTGTCGGGCATGTCGCCGGCTCAGGCGATCTCGACCACCGCGTCCACTTCGACCGCGACGCCGAGCGGCAGGGAGCCCGCCGAGACCGCGGCCCGGGCGTGCTTGCCCTTGTCGCCGAACACCTCGACCATGACGTCCGAGGCGCCGTTGATCACCTTGGGCTGGTCCTTGAAGTCGGGTGTCGAGTTGACGAAGCCGCCCAGCTTGACGATGCGCACGACCCGGTCCAGATCGCCGCCGCAGGCCGCCTTGACCTGGGCGATGATGTTGAGCGCGCAGACCCGGGCGGCCTCTTGGCCCTGCTCGGTGGAAAGGTCCGAGCCGACCTTGCCGATGTACTTGAACTCGCCGTTGACGATCGTCACCTGGCCCGAGACGAAGACCAGGTTCCCGGACACCACATAGGGCACGTAGTTCGCCACCGACGGCGCCGCCTCCGGCAGCTCGATCCCCAACTCCGACAAACGCGCATCAATCTGACCGGCCATGGTCTTTGCTCTCCCCAGCTAGCAGGCGTGAAACAAGGCCGATCCTTATAGCGGCGAGGTGAGGGCGGGGAAAGGGCTTAACGCCTGGTGATCGAGTCCACCTGAAAGCCCCAAACGCCCAGGCCCCTTGTGCGGGCGATGCGCTCCAGGGCGTGGAACTGGAAGGGGGCGTCCGGCGTGGCGATCGCCCAGCCTTGCTGGAGCATCCAGGTGGAGAGGTCCTCCCGGCAGCGCCCGCTGCCGACCGTGCAGCGTATGGCGCAGAGGGCGTTGACGCTGCGGTCCCGGTTGCGGCTGACCGGCTCGCAAAAGACGAAGCTTTGGATCTTGAGCTCCAGCGCGGTGACCGCCCGGCTGCCGCAGAGCGGCGGGTCGAAGGTGGTGCGGCAGATCCGGTTGGTGGGCGGAATCCAAATGCCGAAGAGGTGCACGGTCTTGCCGCGAATCTTGAGCGAGCCGTCGGCCTGCACCATTGCGCGCTCGCCCCGGTCGGCCGAAACCGGCTGGGCAAGGAGAACGGCGAGGGCGCTCAAGAGCACAATAAGGGGCAGTCTCCGGAGCATGGTCATAGTGGTACGAAGGGTGCAGCCGCTCCGTCCCCGAGGACTCACGACAGATCGAAGCCCTTGGCGCGGATGAAGGCGCCGAAGCCGACGCGCTCGGGCTTGGCGTATTGCCGGGCCTTGTCCTCGGACCAACCATAGGCCGGGTCGTGGCCGAAGGCGGCCTCGTCCCGCTGGGTCTCGTATGGGCGACGCGTGTCATAGGCGGCGATCCTGGCTTCCAGGTCGCGCTCCTGGTAGCGGTCCTTGTGCAGGGTCACCGCGAGCGGTAGGCGCGGGACGATCGCGCCCGGCTCGGCCGGCCAGCCGAGCGCCAGGCCGGCGACCGGGAAAACGTGGTCGGGCAGGGCTAGCAGGCGGCTGACCGCCTCGGGCTGATTGCGGATGGCGCTCACAGGGCAGCAGCCGAGTCCGATCGCCTCGGCCGCCAGCACCAGTGCGGCCAGCGCGATGCCGCCGTCGACCGCGGCGTTGAAAAAGGCGTCCAGATGGTCGTTGGCGAAGGGCCGGCCGCGCCACTGGTGAACGAGCCGCTGGCGTCGGTTGTTGGCCAGCACGACCAGAAGAGTCGGGGCCTCAGCGACCCAGGGCTGGTCGGCCACCAGGCCGTCCAGCGCCCGGCGCAGCGCCGTGTCCTCGACCAACAGGATGTCGCGCTGCTGCAGGTCGCTCTTGCTGGGCGCCGAGAACGCGAGCGCGGCCAGGGTCTCGATCAGCGCCGGCGCCACCGGTTTGTCGAGAAAGCGCCGGTGGGAGCGTCTGGCCGCCAAACTGTGCCAGGCGTCGGGGACGTTCAGGCCTTCCGGCCGATCGATCGTTTGGCCGTAGCGTGCGCGCAAGTCTTCGAACAGGTCGCTCATGGCTCAGCCCAGCACTTGGAAGTGGGCGTCCTTGGGCGGTTGGCCACCTTCGCCCAGGATCGGCAGGATGTCCTGGGGGCAGGCGGAGAACACCGCAAGGCAGTCGAGCTCGGCCCGGAAGGTGATGTACTGGCCCGGCTGGCAATCGGTCGGCAAGAAGTCCAGTCCGTTACGGTCCTCGCCGACCGGGATGTTCATGAAGACGTTGAAGGAGGCGGAGATTGGTGCCGGCGGCGTCACGCCCAGCTCGGCCAGGCCCTCCATCATGTTGTCCTGGCAGTTGCGGTGATAGCCCTCGACCCCGAGCAGGCCGTAGCGGTGGCGGTCGCAGGCGGCCATCAGGGTGTCGTGAATGCCGGGCGTGGTGTCTTCGGTCACGGTCAGCATGACCCGCCGCTGATTGGTCACCAGCACATCGCCGACCAGCGGGTTGATGCGCCGGTTCCAGATCCGGGTCGAAGCCATGCAAACATGCTCGCGCAGCTCATAGGGATTGAGCGCCCACATGTCGACCACCTGGCTGCCCGGCGTGTTGATCAACTTGACGCTCTGCCCGGCGGACAAGCGCACCGCCTTGCCGTGGCCGGCGGGAATCGTGACGAGGAGATCGGACATGGTTGGCATGCTCCTGCTGTGGTCTTGGCGAAAGCTAGGGTAAGGCGCCGGCGCGCCCTGGCAAGGCCAAGGCGCGCTTGCTATCGTCGATGCCATGGGGTCCGTCCTAAGATCGACCTGGCCGCTCTTCGTCGGCATCACCTTCGCCCTGCTGAGCCACGGGCTTCAGGTGCCGCTGGTGCCCTTGCGCGCCTTCGACGAGGGCTTCGACACCTCCTTCACCGGCGTCATCATGGCGGGTTTCTACGCCGGCATCTTGCTTGGCGCCTCCCTGACACCGCGCCTGATCCAACACGTTGGGCATACCAAAGTTTTTGCCGCGCTCGCCTCGATCGGATCAGGGGCGCCGCTGCTCTATCTCTTGGTGATCGACCCTGTGGCGTGGCTGGTGATCCGCACCGTCACCGGCTTGTGCTTTGGCGGGATCTACGTGATCTCCGAGACTTGGCTCAACGACAGGTGCACGAACGAGACACGCGGCCGGGTCCTGAACCTCTACGTCATGATCATGATGGTGAGCGCCGGCGGCGGCGCTCTTCTGCTCAATCTGGCCGATCCCCAAGGCTATCAGCTCTTCGTCATAGGCTCCGTGCTGATCTCCATCGGCATCGTGCCGCTCTTGCTCAGCGCGAAGCCGGTGCCGAGCTACCAGGCGCCAAAGCGCCTGGGACTCGTCGCGCTTTATCGCAAGGCGCCTTTGGGCATGGGGGCGTTTGCGATTTGGGGCCTGGCCGATAGCGCCCTGTTCGGCACCGCCGCGATCTATGCCGACAAGATCGGCCTGACGACGGCCGAGATTTCGATTTTGATGGTCGTGATCTACTTCGGCGCCTTGATCTTCATGTGGCCGATTGGCTACCTGTCAGACCGGCTGAACCGACCGCGGTTTTTGGTCGCGGTCTCCCTCTTGAGCGCCCTGGTCGCCGTGCTGGCGGCGGTGACGCCTGCGGATCTGGAGTTGGTGCTCTACCCCCTGACCGCCTGCTTTGCCGGTCTCACCGTGGCGCACTACGGTCTCTGCCTGGCGGTGGCGAACGACCAACTCGAGCCGAACGAGATGGTCGCCGCCGGCGCGACGCTCTTCGTGGCCTACGGCATCGGCACTTTGTTCGGGCCTATCCTGGTGACGGAGCTGATGGAGGCCTGGCGGGCCGCGGCCTTCTTCTGGTTCATGGGTGCTATCCATTTGGTGATCGCACTCTACGCCGTCGCGGTGATCGGCAGCCGCGCGATCCTCCCGCCGCGTCGCCAGCCGGCGGCGGTCGTGTCCCCCCTGACCGGACAACTCGCCACCGAAATGGCGCTCGAGACGGCGCGTCGGGATCGCAAGCTGCGTGGCGCGACGCAGACGGAGTGACCGGCAAGGTTAGACGCACGCGCACCCTGGCAAGGCCCAGGCGCACTTGCTATCGTCGATGTCATGGGGTCCGTCCTGAGATCGACCTGGCCGCTTTTCGTCGGCATCGTCTGCACGGTCATGAGCTACGGGCTCCAAGTGCCGCTGATCCCTTTGCGGGCCTTCGATCTGGGCTTCGACACCTCGGTCACCGGCCTGATCGCGGCCGGCTACTTTCTGGGCGGCCTGCTGAGCGCCTTCATCGCGCCGCGCCTGATCCAACATGTCGGCCACATCAAAGTCTTCGCCGCCTTGGCCTCGGTCGCCTCGGGCACGCCGGTGCTCTATGTGATCTTCGATCAGCCGCTGCTGTGGTTCGTCTTGCACACGGCGACCGGGCTTTGTCTCGGCGGGCTCTACATTGTCGCCGAGACCTGGCTCAACGACCGCTGCGCCAACGAAATCCGGGGCCGGGTCTTGAGCCTCTATTTCATGATCGTGGTGGCCGGCACGGGGGTGGGCGCGCTCTTGCTGAGCCTGGCCGAGCCGAGCGAAGCGACGCTCTTCATCCTGGCCTCCCTGCTGATCTCCTTCGGCCTGGTGCCGATCCTGCTGAGCGCCCGGCCGGCGCCGAGCTATGAGGCGCCGCGACGGCTCGGTCTCCTGGCGCTCGCCCGCAAGGCGCCGCTCGGCGCCGGGGCGATCGCCATCTGGGGCCTGGCCGACGGCGCGCTCATGGGCGCGGGCCCGATCTACGCCGACAAAGTGGGCCTAACGACCGATGAGGTCGCCACCTTCATGGCGGTGATCTCGCTTGGCTGCCTGCTCTTCATGTGGCCGATTGGGATGCTGTCCGACCGCTTCGATCGGGCGCGCTTTCTGGTCGCGCTGTCCCTCTTGGCCGCTTTGGCGGCCGGCCTCTGCGCGATCACGCCAAGCGATAGCGAGCCGCTGCTCTATGGCCTGACCGCGCTCTTCGCCGGTCTTACCCTGGCCCACTACGGCCTTTGCCTGGCGGTCGCCAACGATCGGCTGGAGCCGTCGGAAATGGTCAGTGCCGGCGCGACCTTGACCATTTGCTACAGCGTCGGCTCGATTCTCGGACCGGTCCTCTCGACCGAGCTGATGGAGCTTTGGCGGCCCACGGCCTTCTTCGTCTTCCTCGCCGGGGTGCATGTCGCGGTCGTGCTCTACGGGCTTGCGCTCATGGCGCTTGGTGCTGGCGGCGGCGAGCGGCGCCAGCCGACGGCCGTGGTCACCAGCCTGGCCGGCCCCCTGGCAACCGAAAGCGCCCTGGAGAGCGTGCGCGGGGAGGCGAGCGAAGTACCGTGATCGAGGTCTTGAGATCGACCTGGCCGCTTTTCGTCGGCATCGCCTTTTCGACGCTCAGCTACGGGCTTCAAGTGCCCCTGGTGCCGGTGCGGGCCTTCGACGAGGGCTTCGACACCTCGATCACCGGCCTGATCATGGCCGGCTACTTTTTTGGCGTCCTACTGGGCGCGATCGTCACGCCACGCCTGATCCAGCACGTGGGCCACACCAAGGTCTTCGCCGCGCTCGCCTCGATCGCCTCGGGCACGCCGCTGCTCTACACGGTCCATACCGACCCCACTTTCTGGATCCTGCTGCGCGTGGTTACCGGCCTCTGCATGGGGGCGCTTTTCATCGTCGCCGAGACATGGCTCAACGACCGCTGCACCAACCAAACCCGGGGCAAGGTCCTCAATCTCTATTTCATGATCATGCTGTGCTCCGCCGGCCTGGGCGCGCTCATGCTCAACCTGGCCGACCCACGGGGCGTGGAGCTTTTCATCCTCTCCTCGGTGCTGGTCTCCTTCGGCATCGTGCCGATCCTGCTGACCGCCAAACCGGCGCCGAGCTACCGGGCCCCCAAGCGGCTCGGTGTCGTCGCGCTCGCCCGCAAAGCGCCGCTCGGTCTCGGCGCTTTCGCGATCTGGGGCATGGCCGACGGCACGCTCATGGCCTCGGGCCCGATCTATGCCGACAAGGCGGGGCTCAGCAATGCCGAGATCGCCACCTTCATGGCGGTGATCTATCTGGGCTGCCTGATCTTCATGTGGCCGATCGGCCAGCTTTCCGACCGCCTCAACCGGCCGCGCTTCCTCTTAGCGGTCTCCCTGGCCGCCGCCGCGGTCGCGGTGGTTTGCGCGCTCACCCCACCCCAGTTCGTGCCGCTGCTCTATGGCCTGACCGCGCTCTTGGCCGGCCTCAGCCTGGCCCATTACGGGCTCTGCCTGGCGGTCGCCAACGACCAGCTCGAGCCCAAGGAGATGGTCGGCGCGGGTGCCACCCTGTTCCTCTGCTACGGCGTCGGCACGGTGATCGGCCCGATCCTCGCCACCGAGCTGATGGAAGCCTGGCGGGCGGCGGGCTTCTTCGCGTTCCTGGCCGGGGTCCATCTCCTGGTCGTGCTCTATGGGCTCGCGCTTATGCTGCTGGGCGCGGTCGGCGGCGCCCGGCGCCAGCCGGCGGTGGCCGTGCCGAGCTTGGCCGGACAGCTGGCGACCGAGAGCGCCTTGGAAAGCGCGCGCGAGGCCGATCGAGGCCAGGACGACAAACCCGCCGGGGCCTAATCCGATGTGCTAAGGTCGCGGGCGAATGCTTGCGGTCCTCGGCCGTACAGGATTGGCGCCTCATGATATCTGTCTTGAAGTCGACCTGGGCCTTATTTGTCGGGATCGCCTGCGCCTTGATGAGTTACGGGTTGCAGGTCCCGCTCGTGCCGGTACGCGCTTTCGACGAGGGGTTCGACACCTCGGTGACCGGCCTCATCATGGCGGGCCACTATGTTGGATTTCTCTTAGGCGCGCTCATTGCGCCTCGCTTGATCAACCACGTCGGCCACACAAAGGTCTTTGCCGCCCTTGCATCGATCGCATCGGGCGCACCGCTGATCTATGGGATTTTTCCCGAGCCGATCGTCTGGTTTCTGCTCCGGGCCGTGACCGGTGTGGCGATCAGCGCGATCTATATCGTCGCCGAGACCTGGCTCAACGACCGCTGCACCAACGAAACCCGAGGCAAGGTCTTGAACCTCTATTACATGACCGTGGTTTCGGGCATCGGTCTCGGCTCGCTTCTGTTGAATCTGGCTGATCCTAATGGACCCCAGTTGTTCATTCTTGCCTCGGTGCTGATCTCCTTTGGGGTCGTACCGCTCTTGCTTACCGCCAAGCCGGCACCGAGCTACGAGGCCCCAAAGCGAATGGGCTTTGCCGCGCTCATCCGTCGGGCGCCGATCGGTATCGGCGCGATCGCGATTTGGGGCATGGTCGACGGCGCGTTGTTCGGCGCCGGGCCGATTTATGCCGACAAGTCCGGCCTGACCACCTCGGAGATCGCCGTTTTCATGGCCGTGATCTGTTTGGGCAGCCTGATCTTCATGTGGCCGCTCGGCTACCTCTCGGACCGTCTCAACCGGCCCCGCTTTCTGGTGGCAATATCCCTCGCGGCCGCCCTGGTCGCCGTCCTGGTGGCACTCACGCCGCCGGATCTTGAGCCGCTCCTCTACGGGCTCACCGCGCTCTTCGCCGGCCTCACCCTGGCCCACTACGGCCTTTGCCTGGCGGTGGCGAATGACCAGTTGGAGCCGCGGGAGATGGTCGGTGCCGGCGCAACCTTGTTCATCTGTTACGGCGTCGGGACGATTCTCGGGCCGATTATCGCGACCGAGATCATGGAAGAATGGCAGCCCGCGTCCTTCTTCCTCTTTCTCGCCGCGGCCCACCTGATGATCGTCGTCTACGCGCTCGCCTTGATGGCGGGCGGCGCCATCGGTACCGGGCGCCGTCAGCCGGCGACCGCAGTGACCAGCCTGGCCGGCCCGCTCGCAACCGAGATCGCCTTGGAGACCGCGCGGCGGACCCAAGACCCGGATGACGGTCCATCGAGCTGAACGACACTCACTCGCTGTCGCGTTTCAGAAAATCCTGCAGGGTCTTGCCGGGCTCCGGGTGGTAGCGCTCGGCCAAGACCTCGAGCTCGGCCATACGGTCCAGGCGGAAGGAGCGGAAGTCGTCCCTCAGCTCGCACCAGGAGACCAACAGCCAGACCGGGCCGTAGAAGGCGAGGCCAAGGGGCCGCACCGTGCGCTGGCTGCCCTTGTCCTCGCCGTCCCGGTAGGTGAAATGCACCTTGTGGCGCCGGCGCAGAGCCTCGCGCAGGCGGCTCGGCTCGATGGTGAGCGGCTCGGTCCAGTGGTTTGTGGGCGCGATCAGGGCGGTCTCGGCCATGTGGGCGCGCAGGCGCTCGGGGATCACGGTCTCGACCTTGGCGATCACGTTGGCGGCCGCCTCGGCCAGCTTGGGGTCGGCCCAGCTCTCGACGATGCGCGCGCCCAGGACCAGGGCCTCGATCTCCTGCTCGTCGAACATCAGGGGCGGCAGGTCGAAGCCGCCGCGCAGCATGTAGCCGACGCCGGCCTCGCCCTCGATCGGCACGCCGCTCGCCATGAGGTCCTGGATGTCCCGGTAGATGGTGCGCTCGGAAACCTCCAGCTGCTCGGCCAAATCTCGGGCGCGCACCAGCTTCTTGCGGCGCAGGAACTGAATGATCTCGAACAGGCGGTCGGCGCGGCGCATGGCGGCTCGGTCTTTGGTTCAAGGGATAACAGGGGCCTTCTCCCGTGCTGCTGACTCTACGCTGTCAGCTGCGAAGAGCCTAGCCCAGCCCTCCTGACAGCATGCTGTCAGGGGAGGGGGCCCATATCTCGTGGCAAGCGTAACCGCGAACGGAAAGGACCAGAATCCATGGGACCCTATTACGACTTCCTCACCACCGTCATCGGCGCCCCCGAGCAGCGGACACGGCGGCCCGCCCCGAGCCGCGGAGCTGCGCCGGGCGCACCCTTGGGCGGGCCACCGTTGGCAATTCGACAGTCTTCGTTCCAGAAGCCGATCCGGTGACCTGATAACTGCGCGGCGCCTGGGCCTACGTCTTCCCCTTCACCTTGGCCCAGGTGTCGCGCAGGCCCACCGTGCGGTTGAAGACCGGGCGTGAGGCCGTGCCGTCGGGGTCCGGGGCGAAGTAGCCCAGACGCTCGAATTGGACGGTTTCGTCGGCTTCCGCGAGCGCCGGCTCCAAGTAAACCTCGTCGATGACCTCTAGGGAGTTCGGGTTGAGGTCGGCCAGGTAGTCGCCATCGGCGCCCGGATCGGCTGCGGTGAAGAGGGTGTCGTAGAGCCGCACTTCGGCTTGAACGGCGTGGGCGGCCGAAACCCAGTGCATCGTCGCTTTCACCTTGCGGCCGTCTGGCGCGTTGCCGCCCCGGGTCTCGGGATCGTAGGTGCAGCGCAGCTCGACGATCTCGCCCGAAGCATCCTTGATCGCCTCCCGGCAGGTCAGGAAGTAGGCGTAGCGCAGGCGCACCTCCCGGCCGGGCGCCAGGCGGAAGAACTTTTTCGGCGGGTCCTCCATGAAGTCGTCCCGCTCGATAAAAAGCTCCCGGCCAAAGGGCACCTGGCGGGTGCCGGCCGCCGGATCGTTCGGGTTGTTGACCGCCTCCAGCTCTTCGCTCTCGCCTTCCGGATAGTTCTCGATCACCACACGAAGCGGGCGCAGCACCGCCATGCGGCGCTCGGCATGGGCGTTCAGCTCCTCGCGCAGGGCATGGTCCAGCTGGGCCATCTCGGCGGTCTGGGAGGTCTTGCCGACCCCCATGGCGCCGACGAAGGCGCGGATCGCCGCGGGCGGCACGCCCCGGCGCCGGAAGCCCCGCAAGGTCGGCATGCGCGGGTCGTCCCAGCCGGCCACGTGGCCGTCGGTCACCAGCTGAATCAGCCGGCGCTTGGAGAGCACCGTGTGGTCCAGGTTGAGCCGGTTGAACTCATACTGGCGCGGCCGCGCGGGCACCGGCAGGTGCTCGATCAGCCAATCGTAAAGCGGCCGGTGGTCCTCGAACTCCAGTGTGCAGATCGAGTGGGTCACGCCCTCGATGGCGTCCGACTGGCCGTGGGCGAAATCATAGGTCGGATAGATGCACCAGGCCTCGCCGGTGCGCGGGTGATGGGCGTGCAGAATGCGGTAGAGGACGGGATCGCGCAGATTGATGTTGCCGGCCGCCATGTCGATCTTGGCCCTGAGCACCCGGGCCCCGTTCGGAAACTCGCCGGCCTTCATGCGCCGGAAGAGGTCCAGGCTTTCCTCGGCCGAGCGCTCCCGATAGGGGCTGTCCCGGCCCGGCTCGGTCAGCGTGCCCCGGTAGTCGCGCATCTCCTCGGGGCTGAGATCGTCCACATAGGCCTGGCCGCTTTCGATCAGGTGCTCGGCCCAAGCATAGAGCTGGTCGAAGTAGTTGGAGGCGAACTGCAGATGATCGCCCCAGTCGAAGCCGAGCCAGCGCACGTCTTCCTGGATCGCCTCGATGTACTCCTCCTCCTCCTTGGTCGGATTGGTGTCGTCGAAGCGCAGGGTGCAGTGGCCGCCGAACTCCTGGGCCACGCCGAAGTTGAGGCAGATCGACTTGGCGTGGCCGATGTGCAGATAGCCGTTGGGCTCCGGCGGAAAGCGGGTCACCACTTCCTGGACCCGGCCGGCCGCGACGTCGTCGCGAATGATCTGGTGGATGAAGTCCCGGGCGCCCTCTTCGGGCAGGCTTTCTGCGGGGTCGGTCACGGGCGGTGTCGCTCCTGGCGCGAACAAGAGGTGAGGGAAGGCGCCCTTGTGCCAAAAAAGCGACCGGAAGCCAAGCGGCCTGGTATGATGGGCAAGAATCCGCCGAACGGCCGGGGGAGGGGGAGCGCCGCGGATGTTCTTTTCGCGCAAAGGCTGGATCTCGATCTCGCTGACCATCGTGGTGATCTTCGTCGCCTTGGTGGTGGTGCTGCTCGGCGCGGTCATGGCGGTCAACTATCTTTCCGGCCTGCGCAACACCACCACCCTGGTCGCCGAGTTGGCCCAACGCTCGAGCGGCTTCGTCACCGACGAGCTGCGCGATCATCTGGATTCGGTGGTCGAGCAGAGCGACTGGGTCGCCGGGTTGATGACGGACGACGTCGTCGACCCGGCCGACGAGGCCGTCCTTGGCCAGGTCCTGCTGGGCGCCCTGGCGGCGACCCCCCAGGTCGCCATGCTGGCCTTCGTCGACCCGGAGATGACGGTAGTGCGCGGCATTCGGGGCGAAGCGGGCGAGGGCCGGGAGGTGCGCATCGGCCCGCCCCGCGACCCTGAGTTCGCCGATCGCATGCAGGCCAGCGCCCGGGCGCGGGACGATGGCTTCTGGAACGAGATCCTCTACAGCGAGCGCACCCAAAGGGCCTACGTCAACTACGTCCGGCCGGTCCGGCGGGACGGGGCTTTCCTGGGCGTCGTGGTGGCCCTGGTCTCCTTGAACGAGCTGTCCGATCTGGTGAGCGACGTCAGCAACCAGCTCGAGGGCACGGTCTTCATTCTGGTCGAGCGGGACCGGGTGATCGCCCACCCAAACCTGACCTCGCCCCATCCGGAGCTCTCCAAGGCAAGCCCGACGGTCGGCATCGGCCGGGTCGGCGACCTGGTGCTGGCCCAGTTCTGGTCGCCCGAGACAGAGCCTCTCAAGCTGACCGGCGAGGTCGAGAACCTGGAGACCCGGCAGATCGAGATCGGCGGCGAGCGCTATATTCTGGCACACGTGACTCTCGACGACTACGGCGACAGCCCTTGGATCGTCGGTTACCACCTGAACGCGGAAAACCTGGAGAGCGCGTTTCATTCCCTGCACGAATCCGCGCTCGTCGGCCTGGTCATCCTGGCGCTCGGCATAGCGCTCGCGGTCTTCCTGGGACGCAAGATCGCGCGCCCGATTCAGGCCGCCAGCAGCGGCGCGGCGCAGGTCGCCGAGCTGGAGATCTCGGAGCTGAACGAGCTGCCGCGCAGCCCCTTCATCGAGCTCGACGCCCAGGCGCGCTCCTTC
>JBCCGG010000061.1:0-30772 GCA_039029395.1 Pseudomonadota bacterium
CGAGATGCAGCAGCTCTGCTCGGACGACGGCGGCGTCGTGGTGCCGGTCTTCTCCAACTACGTCTTCGCCACCTCCGACAAGATCGGACACGACCCAGCCATGTCCGCCGCATGGGACCTGGACGGCGTCAAATGCGCCGAGAGATGGTGGTTCACCTAACCGCTTGCCACGATCGGAGCATTGAAGTGGAAAGCCTGAGGAGCGACGGCCGGCGACTGTGGGACAGCCTGATGGCCATGGCCAAGATCGGCGCGACGTCGGCCGGCGGCTCCTGCCGCCTGGCGCTGACCGACGAAGACAAGGCCGGCCGGGACCTTTTCGTCGGTTGGTGCGAGGCGGCCGGCTGCTCGATTCTGGTCGACGATATGGGCAACATCTTCGCCAGGCGCCCGGGCCGGCGAGACGATTTGCCGCCGATCGCAACCGGCTCCCACCTGGACACCCAGCCCCACGGCGGAAAGTTCGACGGGGTCTATGGGGTCCTGGCCGGGCTCGAGGTGGTGCGCGCCTTGAACGACCAGGGCATCGAGACCGAGGCACCGATCGAGGTGGTGGTCTGGACCAACGAGGAGGGATCGCGCTTCGCGCCGGCGATGGTCTCCTCAGGCGTCTACGCCGGGCTCTTCACCCGGGACTACGCGCTCAGCCGGACCGATTCCGAGGGCCTGACGCTAGGCGCGGAGCTGGCGCGCATCGGCTACCTGGGCAGCGAAATCTGCGGCAGCCACACTTTGGGCGCGCTGTTCGAGGCGCACATCGAGCAGGGCCCGATCCTGGAGCGCAATGAAACCACCATCGGCGTGGTGCAAGGCGGCCAGGGCCAGCGCTGGTACGACCTGGTCGTGCTCGGCCAGGACGCCCATTCCGGCTCGACACCCATGGCCGGGCGGCGCGACGCCCTGGTGGCGGCCGCCGCCATGACCCTGGTGGTGCGCCGGGTCGCGGAGGCTCACCCGCCCCACGCCGTGGCCACGGTGGGCAGCCTCTCGGTTCATCCGGATTCTCGCAACACGATCCCCGGCGAGGTCCGCTTTACCGTCGACCTGCGCCACCCCGACGATGGCGTGCTGACCCAGATGGGCGAGGCCTTTCGCGCTGGCTGCCAGGAGGCGGCGGAGACCGAAGGTGTGGCGCTGGACATCGACGAGATCTGGCACAATCCGCCGGTCGTTTTCGATGCGAGCTGCGTTTCGGCCGTGCGCCAGGCCGCCGAGGGGCTTGGGCTCAAACACCAGGACATCGTCTCGGGCGCCGGCCACGATGCCTGTCAGGTTTGCCGGGTCGCGCCGACCGCGATGATCTTCGTACCCTGCGCCGGCGGACTCAGCCACAACGAGGCGGAAAGCGCCACGCCCGAAGACCTCAAGGCCGGCTGTGATGTGTTGATCCACGCCATGCTCGCCAAGGCGGGCACCGCCGCATAGCCGCCGCGGCCTGAGCCCAAGCTATTGACCCCAAAGGTCTCGCCCCCAATCTACCCATAGCAACGACGAGGAGGCGAGAGATGCTGGTCCCCCATGGCCTAGGCCTGCACGCGGCCGCCGCGGCGCTTTTGCTGACGGTTGTCCTGCCGGCGCCGGGCCGCGCCCATCCGGACGATTTCATCAAGCTGACCCGTCAGGCCCTGCCCGCCGTGGTCAACATCTCGACCAGCAGCCGGGCGCGCAGCCCGGAGGCCGATCTACAGTTGCCAGAGCTGCCGCCCGGCTTCGAGGAATTCTTCGGCAACGACTTCTTCGAGCGCTTCTTTGGCCGGCCACCCCAAAGCAATGGCCGCCAGCCGCGCCGAGCCTCGCTCGGCTCGGGCTTCGTGGTCGATCCCGAGGGCTACGTGGTGACCAACAACCACGTGGTCGAGGGCGCCGACGAGATCACCGTCATCCTGCACGACGAGACCGAGCTTGAGGCCACCGTGGTCGGGCGCGACCCAAAGACCGACCTGGCGCTGATCAAGGTCGAGAGCGAGCGGCCCCTGCCCTTCGTGGAATGGGGCGACTCCGACGATCTGCAAATCGGCGAGTGGGTGGTCGCGATCGGCAATCCCTTCGGCCTGGGTGGCACCGTGACCGCGGGCATCGTCTCCCAGCGGTCGCGCGACATCAACTCCGGGCCCTACGACGACTTCATTCAAACCGATGCGGCGATCAACCGGGGCAACTCGGGCGGCCCGCTGTTCAACGGCGACGGCGAGGTGGTCGGTGTCAACACCGCGATCTTCTCGCCCTCGGGCGGCTCCATCGGCATCGGCTTCGCGATCCCCGCCAAGCTGGCCCAACCGGTCATCGATCAACTGCGCCAGAACGGCGACGTCAAGCGCGGATGGCTCGGCGTCTCGATCCAGCCGATCACCGGCGAGTTGGCCGAGGCGCTCGCCTTGCCTGTCGAGCGCGGCGCCCTGGTCGCCTCGGTCGACGAGGAAAGCCCCGCCAAAGCAGCCGGTATCCAGACCGGAGATGTGATTCTGAGCTTCGACGACAAAGAGATCGAGGACCCACGAGGCCTGGCCCGCACGGTCGCCGACACCCCAGCCGGCAAGGCCGTCGAAGTCGAGCTGTGGCGCAACCGCGCCGCCCTGGTGGTCGAGGTTCAAGTCGGTGTACTGGGCAGCGACCAGGCCGCGCGCGCCGCCCCGGCGCCCAGCGTCAAGCCCGCGCCCAAAGGCCAAGGCGAACTGTTCGGCATGTCGCTCAGCGAGCTGACGCCCGATCTACGCCGGCGCCACGGTCTCGCCGAGGACGCCGAGGGCGTTCTGGTGCAAGGCATCGAGCCGGGCAGCCAAGCCGCCGAGCGCGGCCTGCGCAGCGGCGATTTGATTAGCCAGCTCGGCGAGCGCGACGTTGAAAACCTGGCCGACATCGCGGCCGCCCTGGCCACCGCCGAGGATGCCGGTGAAGACTCCGTCCTGGTGCTGGTCGAGCGCGCCGGCAACCCCTTGTTCCTGACCTTGCCCGTGGTGCCCGACGCGGGCTAGGGCCCCTTTACTCCGCCGGCTCTACATTCTGATTGAGGCGAAACAGGTTTTCCGGATCGTAGACCGCCTTGATCTCCCGCAGGCGCCGATGGTTGGCGCCGTAGTTGGCGGGCGCGCGGGCCTGATCATCGCCGGACATGAAGTTGATGTAGCCGCCGGCCTCGCAGTGAGGCGCGATGGCCGCGTGGTAGTCTCGCACCCAGCGGATGTTGGCCTCGTTGTCTGCCGCGTCCTGCCAGCTGCCGGCGATCACCAGGGAGAAGTTGGCCGCCCGGTGAGCGAAGGCGCTATCCCCGACGCCGACACGGTGGCAGGCGCCGTTGATCGGGAAGATGAAGGGCCCGGACTCCAGGCTCGGCACCTTGGGTCCATGCTCGAGATGCACCGCGATCGCCTCCTCAGTGAAGCGCTTCAGGACATTGGCCTTCCAATAGTGTTTCAGGCCGGCCGGTAGCAGCTCGTCGAACAGGGTGTTGATCACCGGATAGGGCATGCGCCAGAGCATCTGGCCGACCACCTGGCCGAAGCCGGCAATCTCGCCGCGCACCCAGTCGTCTTGCTCCTCATTGCCGCTCCAGCAGGTCACCACGCCCATCACCGGCTTGCCGTGCCACTCTTCCGGAACGAAGGGCAGCGCCGGCGCCAGCACGATCGCGAAGACCGCATTGAGCTCTTCCGGCGCCTGTTCGATGAAGGCTTGGTAACTGCGCATCACATCGCCGTCCATATGGAAGAAGGTCGGGCCGCCCAAGACCTCGGCCACGGGGTGGGTCCGGTACTGAAACGACGTGACCACACCGAAGTTGCCGCCGCCACCCCGCAGCGCCCAAAAGAGCTCCGGGTGGGTCTCGGCATCGCAGGTCACCAGATCGCCGGCAGCGGTGACCACATCGGCCGAGAGGAGGTTGTCGCAAGAGAGCCCGCAGCGCCGGCTTAGGTGGCCCATGCCGCCGCCCAAGGAGAGCCCGCCGATACCGGTCGAAGAGACCACACCGCCCGGCGTGGCCAGGCCGAAGCCGTGGGTTGCGTGGTCCACATCGGCCCAGGTGCAACCACCCTCGGCACGCACCCGGCCTTTCACCGGGTCGACCCGAACACCGGTCATGGCGCCCAGATCGAGCACCAGGCCGCCGTCGCAGGTGCCGAAGCCAGGCACGCTGTGGCCGCCACCGCGCACCGCCAGGGCCAAGCCTTCGTCTCGGGCGAATCCGACCGCGGCGGTCACGTCGGCTGCGTCCCGGGCCTGAACGATCAATGCCGGCCGGCGGTCGTGCATGGCGTTGTAGACCTGGCGGGCCTCGTCGTAGGCGCTGTCGCTCGGCCGGATCAGGGCGCCCCGCAGGCGGCTCTCGAAGACCTCGACTATCTCAGCCGTCAAGGTCACTTGGCCGCCGTCGCGGCTTGCAAGGGGCTGGTCCAACATGTCGCTCTCCTCGGTGGCTGTTGCATTTGTGCGTTTGCAAATAGACTGCACCCCGTGACCGCGCGCGTGACGGCGGCGTGACGCGCCAGTGCGGTCCTGGTACATTATTCCTATTTCTTGCCAAAAGGAGCGCAAGGCGCGTGGGTTCACCTCTCCAATTGACGCTCCTGGGCAGCTTCGCCCTGGCGAACCCCGAAGGTGCGCCGCTCACACCGCCGAGCCGCCGCGCGACCGCCCTGATCGCCTACCTGGCCGTCAAGGGCGGCGCTCCCCAACCCCGGGACGAGCTCGCGTCCTTGCTGTGGTGCGAGGCACCACAGAGCCGGGCGATGGCCAATCTGCGCAAGACCCTATCGCGCCTGCGCGCCGGTTCTCTCGGACAATGCCTAGAGGCTAATGGCGCTCGTATCGCGCTTTCGGCCGAGCAGGTGGCGGCCGACGTCACGGCCTTCGAGGCGGCCGCTCGTCTCGCCACCCCGGAAAGCCTCGAGCAGGCCATGGCGCTCTATCAGGGTGAGTTCCTAATCGGCATTGCCGATTGCGGCGAGGCTTTCGAGGATTGGCTCGCGGCCGAGCGCCGGCGACTGAGCGAGCTCGCCCGGGAGGCCATGGGGCACCTTCTCGACCATTATCTGGCGACCGGCGCGATCGAGCGGGGCATTTTCGTCGCCCTCAAGCTGCTGCGCCTCGATCCACTCGACGAGGCTAGCCATCGCAACCTGATCCGCCTCTATCTCTACCAGGACCGGGTCGGCGCGGCCTTGCGCCAGTACGAGCAGTGCCGAGACCTTTTGCAAACGGAGCTCGGTGTCTCGCCAGGGCCCGAGACCGAGCGCCTGCGCGATGAGCTGCTGCAGCTTCTGCCCGACCAAACGCCGCGGGGACGGGAAACCGACGATCTTCCGGAGAAACCCCGGGTCGTGAGTCTGGCGGCAGCCACCCGCGCGCGGCTCAAGGCGGAGCTGGCGGCCTGCCCATCGATCGCCGTGCTGCCCTTCGCCAATCGGGCTAACCCCGACGATTGGGGCTATCTTTGCGAGGGCCTCGCCGAGAGCCTGATCGTCGAGCTCGGCCGCTTTTCCGACCTCAGCGTGATCGCGCCGCCCTCGGTCTTCGCCTACAACAAGAGCGCCGCCGAAGCAGAAGGCATCGCCCGGGCGCTAGGCGTCCGCTACCTCTTGGTGGGCAGCCTGATGACGCGCGCCGACGGTCTCGCGCTGACCGTACGCCTGGTCGAAGTCGCGTCGGGCCGCCAGCTCTGGGCCGAGCGCTTCGAGGCCGCGCCACGCAACATCGCCGCTGTGGAAAGCCGCATCCTGGAGTCCATCGTCGGCCTGCTGGTCGGCCGTATCGAGGCGGCCGAGCAGCAGCGCATCGCACGGGTCCTGCCGGCCCATTGGCAAGCCTATGACCTGACCCTGCAAGGTTGGCGCTGCCTTCGGCAAAGCGGGCTCTCGACGATCCGCGACGCACGCAGCCTGTTTGAACGTGCCTTGGAGAAGGACCCGCGCTACGGGCGCGCCCACATGGGCCTAGCCATGAGCCACCTGCGGGAGTGGGCCTGTTATAGCTGGAACCACTGGTACTTCCCGCCCGACCAAGTGCTCCAGCACGCGCGCGACGCGCTAGCCCTGGACGAAACCGACCACCGGGCCCACTGCATGCTTGGCCTGGTGCAGATTTTCACCAAGGACTACGAACGGGCCCATCGCCATTTGGAGCGGGCGCTCGAGATCAACCCAAACGACGCCGACGTGCTAGCCAACAGCGCGATCGCGCTGGCCATCCTGGGCGAGCTGGAGCGCGCCGTCGCGCTTGGCGAGAAGGCCTTGCGCCTGGCGCCCCATCATCCCGAATGGTACGCCTCCTTCGTCGCCCACGCCTATTTCGCCGCGCGCCGCTACGAAGATGCAATCGCGATCGCCAGCACCGCGCCCGAGGCGATCTGCGACACGCCGGCTTGTCTTGCCGCCTGTCACGCCTATATGGGCCGAAAGCAGGAGGCAGCGCTCTACCGGGACACAGTCTATCGTCACTACGACAACCAGCTCCGGCGCGGTTGGTTCCCGGCCAACACCGGCTGCATCGAGTGGCTGCTGGCCTTAAACCCCTACCGCCGCCAGGAGGACGAGGACCACTACGTGGAAGGCCTGCGCCAGGCGGGCTTCTCCTGAGCGCTCAGCATCTGGACCTGGTCCTGGCTCAACGCGAGATGAAGCTGGCCGAGTTGGCCGTGGCGGTCGGCAGCATGGTGCTAGACCTTTCGGTGCGCGAGGCCGACCGCGCCGATGCGATTGACATTTCGCTGGGCTGCCAGCCCGTCGATATCCCGGAGTTCCGCGAGTGCGAGGACGTGGGCACAGAAACACCCAGCCGCAATCTGATTGCCGCGCGCTTGAGTCACGACTGCCCAGTGGGTGGCCATGCGGGGCCGGGTTCCCGGTTTTGAGCGTGAACTGGAATCATTGTCGCCGCACTCAAGACGGGGAGTCCTGACCCATATGCGACATTCAACCTATCCTGCCATCACCGTAATTCAACTAGCAGATCATCGGCTCTTTGAAGGTCCGGCATCCCTTCTCCCTCCTTGAATCTAGCGCGTAACGGCGCGAGCCATTCGCAGGCTTTAGTACGCTCTCCTGCATCGGCCCACAGCACCGCTAGATCACACATGGCGCGCAGCTCGAGTGACAAGGCCTTCTGGCCACGGGCAATCTGCAATGCCTGAAGGAGGTCGCGCTGGGCTTCGTTAGCCAAATCTGATCCGGTTCGTAGACACGCCAACGCACGCAGGCGATGAAGATCAGCCGCAAATGGCATGTCGCCGCTTTCTGCCAGGACGGCAAATGCCTTAGAGAATAGCCGATCCGCATCTTCGTGTTGACCCGATCTTGACCGAATATCGGCCGCCAGACCCAAATGAAATGCTTCCAGCCGTCCCGCGCCGATGCGTCGTGCTGCCTCCAGGCCAGTCGTCAGTTCGTCAATCCCCGTACGTGGATCTTCCTGAAACAACGCCCAGCCTAGATATATTTGGCCCCAGGCATCCCAAAGAGCCAGCGACTTTTCCTCGGCAAGCCGTAGGGTTTCCTGCGAGGCTTCCTTAACTCGCTTCACATTGCCCAGCCAAATGTTCGTCAAAGAAATGCCGTAGCAAAGCGAAAGGCCGATCGTATTGGGATGATCGATTTCACGTGCCCAGCTCAGGGAGTCTTCCGCCGCGGATTGAGCTTGCTCTGGAAGACCCAAATGCCACAGGTTCCAGGCCTTGTAGTTCGTCGCAGCGGCTCGGGGATCATGTCCATATCGCAGAGCGAGATTGCGATGGCGTTTGTCGTCGTAAATCCCCAACGCCTTCTCAACCAATTCTAGGGATTGATGAAATTCCGCCACATGGAAGCGTTCGAGCGCAAGCACTCGCGCGGACACGCACTTGGCACCATCGTCGTGTCCGGAGGCGACAATGTCGGCAAGTCGATCAGCCAGGCTTGCAGACGGCTGGTTGCCAATATAGCGACTCGCCCACAGGCCAAACAAGGAAGGTACCAGCAATTTAGCCTCGCCGATGGTTTCGGCAAGCTTCAGGGCGCGCTCGAATGTATTCAACGTCGCCGGTGCCTGGTAGCCAAGATTCGCGATAAGGGCTTGGCCAAGCTCGACCTGAAGCTCAAGTTCACGGCGCTTCCAATCCAGATCATCACCGAAACTCTGAATTAGGTTGATCGCCGAATTATAACCCGCGATCGCTTCCTTGTAGGCGGGTCGGTTCATGGCCTGCACGCCTGCGATTGCCCAGTGATCGATGGCTTTCTCCAACATGCCGGCGGCCTCCGCGTGTCGGGCAAGAACTTCCGGTGTGACACCTTCTTGCCGCTCCAAAAGACCGACCAGCTTGCTGTGGAGTTCTTGTCGGCGACGCTTCAACAGACTTTCATAGGCAGCATCTCGCACCAATGCATGCTTGAAGATGAACCCGCCTGTGGTCGTTGATCCGCGTCGGAAGACGAGCTCGGCTGCGACGAGCCGACCCAAGGCAGATGTCAATTCCGCTTCCGTCCTCTCGACAATTTGGGCAAGCAAAGAAAAGTCAAACTCCCGACCGATGCAAGCGGCGGCCTGCGCAATTTCCTTTACATCAGGGGACCTATCCAGACGTGACATGAGGGAATCATGCAAGGACGCAGGAATATTGGTTTCACCTGTCTCAAGAACCGCCTTCGTCAGTTCCTCGACAAAAAGAGGAACCCCATCAGTGCGAGCAATTATCGTGTTGATCGTGTCCTGGGGAAGCTCTTCACCGCCTAGCTGGGAGATGATTTCCCGCAACCCGAGGCGTCCAAGACGATTAAGCGTAAGCCGCGTGACATGGGGGTGTGCTGCCAGTTCGGGCTGGTTATCCGGTCGGCTGGTCAACAGCAACATTACGGAAGCATCCATGACCACATCGAGGCTCTGTTCGATCATCTCCAAAGTCGTGGGGTCTATCCAATGCGCATCTTCGAGAACCACCAATACTGGTTGGCGCGCGGCCAGCCCAGTGAGTTGTCTAATGAGCGTCTCCAATGTCTTGGCCCGCCGCACCTGGGGCGCTAGATCGAGACGGCTGTATTGGGGCGTCTCATTCAATCCAACCAGCTCCGCCAAGAGTGCAACATCTTGCCTGGAAGCGTCCGCAATCAATAAGAGCTGCTCCAGTTTTTGCAGCTGTGTGTTTGGATCATCCGAGGACGAAAGGCCGGCAGCATGGCGCAACTGCTGGATGGCGGGCCAAAAGGCGCTGCCCGCATGAAACGGAGAACATTGATAATGAATGCGCGTATGTGATTGACCTGCCAGGCTATCAATCAAGCCACGAACTATGCGGGATTTGCCGATGCCAGCCTCACCTACAAGAAGCACACCTTGGCCTTCACCGCCTTGCACTTGAGCCCAGCGTTCCAGAAGCAGTGCCAACTCCTGGTCTCGCCCAACCATGGGCAATACCTCGGCGCTTCTTGCCTCAAAGCGGCTTTCGACTGTGCGCTGCCCGATGACTCTGAATGCCGCGACCGGGTGGGCAATGCCTTTGAGCTTCTTGTCACCAAGAGGGGTGTAGTCGAACAAACCTCCCGCCAATAAATGGGTAGCCCTTGAAATGACGACAGAGTTTGGTTCCGCCAGTTCTTGCAGCCGGGCAGCCAGGTTCGGTGTCTCACCCGTCACGGCAGCCTCCTGCGCGGCACCCTCGCCAACGATATCGCCGACCACTACAGGACCCGTTGCGACACCTATGCGAACTTTCAGTGGCTCTATCTCGCCGTCTGGAAGTTTGATGTCGGGTACTGCGTCGGCCAGGCCAAGCCCGGCACTAAGCGCTCGTTCTGCATCATTTTCATGACCGCGCGGCCAGCCAAAGTAGGCCAGGACCCCATCACCCATGAATTTAGCAACATAACCATCATAGCGGGCAATGACGCCTGCGCAGACATCCTGATATGCCCGGATCGTTTCGCGATAGTCTTCTGGATCGAGACGGGTTGAGAGCGCCATGGATCCCGCAAGGTCACAGAACATAACGGTAAGTTGGCGCCGCTCGGCGGTCGGATGATGATCGGCAGATTGGTCAGCACTATCGCCCTGTGCGACCGTTTCAGGTTCGTCAGTTGCCTCTACCCGGAGTGCCTTCAGTATCCGGCGCCGCGGTCCTAGGGGCAGCCCGATGTCCTTCAGGTCTTCGTCGGTCAACTCAGGCAGATCGGACAGTTCGACTGCGTTGTCAGAGAAATTCGAGGCGAATTTGCCCAGTCCCAACTTCTCTAGCCACCCAACCAAATCTGCCATAATCGTCCTCCACAATCAGGCAGTCTATCCACGAGCGACGCGCGCTGGAAGTACAAACAAAAAAGTATGTTATTGGCTGATCCTCCCCTTGCCCCGCTTACCTTTGCAAGGTCTGTAGTCGGGTGCTGACCGGACATGGTCCGCACAGGGATCATTGGGGCGCATGCTTAGATGTGCGGCCTAGAGTGTCTACCATTCGATTAAACTCGACCTCGGGCCAGCGCCGTTCGAACGGCAAAGGCCCTCACCCGCCCGTCACAGGCCAGCAATGAAGCGCTGCAGATGACCGGCGACCTCCTCACCCGCCTCGAGCAATATGGCGTGCTTGTAGCCGGGCAAAATCACCAGCTCGGCGTTGGGCAAAGCCTCGGCGATCAGGTGGTTGAGCCGGGGGTTGCAGCCGCCGTCGTTCTCGCCTGTCAAGACTAAAGCCGGCGCATTCACCTCATGCAGCCAGGGAAGCATCTCGGTGCCGGCATAGATTCTGAAGACGTTGAGAAAGACCTCGGGATCCGTTTCGACCACCTGGCGCAGGCGGCGCTGGACGATGTCCGGCTCGGCTGCAATGAAGTCGTCGGTGAACCAACGATCCACCAAGGTCCCCAGCACCGGTTCGATGCCCTTCTCCTCCATGGCGCTGACCACCGCCCAGACCTTGGCGCTGTCGTCTTCCGTGCGCCCGGCGGCGGTCGACAGCAGGCCAAGCGACAGCACCCGTTCGGGATGTTTTCGGGCGTAGGCCGGGCCGATCATGCCGCCTAAGGAATGGCCGGCGAAGTGCGCTTGCTCGAAGCCGCTGCGCTGGCGTACCCGCTCCAGGTCTTCCACCAGCTCCTCGAGGCCGAACGCTCCATCGGGCATCGGCGAGGTTCCATGACCGCGCAAATCGTAAGTGAGGACGGTAAAGTGCTCTCTCAGCTTCGGCGTGACGAAGCGCCAGGCGTCCCGCCCGGCGCCGATACCGTGGATCAGGAAGAGCGGCGGCCCAGCCCCCTCCGCCGTGAACTCGCAGTCGATCGCAGCCATGATTATTCCGCAGCCTCGGCGACGGCGGTTTGCGCGAAGTGGGGCATGACCTCCTCGGCAAAGCTTTGGATCGTCTCCAGGGTCTCGGCTTGGCTGGCACCGAAGTTGATGTTGAGAATGACCCGGTTGACCCCAGCCTCATCATAGGGGCCGAGCTTGTCGATCATTTCTTGCGGCGTGCAGATCAAGAGGCTTTCTCTCAGCTCTTGCGCGCTCTGCTTGCGCGGCAGGGGCTTGATCATGCCCGCCTCGACCACGCCGGGCCCGGTGAAAACGTTGTCGAAGCGGCTGTAATAGTCGTGGGCCGTTTGGACCTTGACCTGCCGGTCGTTGGCGTCCTTGGCGATGAAGGCAACCCGCGAGAGTGAAAGAGTGAGGTCCTTGCCGGCGGCGCCGAGCTCCGCCTTGCCGCGCTGAAAGGCCGCGACCTGGTCGAGCATCATCTGGTGGTCGCCCGAAAGCGGCGTGGTCTGGATGTGAAAGCCCCGCTTGGCGCAGTGATAGATGCCCTCGGGCACCATCACCGCCATCATGATCGGCGGGCCGCCCGGGCGCACCGGGCGGGGCATCACGGTCAAGGGATCAAACTTGTAATACCTGCCGTCCCAGGAGACCTCCTCCTCGCGTAAAAGCGCCGTCAGCACCTCGAGGGATTCGTTGAACTTCTCCCGAGTGATCTCCAGGGGCACGCCGAGCCGGTCCATTTCGAAGGCGAAGGCGCCGCGCCCGACGCCCAGCATCAGGCGGCCCTCGGTGAAGATGTCGGCGGCGATCACCTCTCCCGCATAGATCCGCATGTCGTGCAAGGGCAGCACCCCGACCGCGGTCATGATCTTCACCCGCTTGGTCGCGTCGGCGATCTTGACCGCGAACTGCAGGGGCGCGGGCATCAAAAGGATGTTGATCAGGTGATGCTCGGTGATCGAGACCGATTCGTAGCCGAGCCTGTCGGCCAGCACCGCCTGCTCCAACATGTCGGCGTAGAGCCGGTCGCCGCCGTAGCTCTTGTCGGGAAAGTAGGCGGAAAGCTGAATGCTGAAGTCCATGGTCGTAACCCTCGAGAAGAACGCCGCCAAAGCTGCTGCGCGGTGAAGTTTGCCCCATACCTATGTATTTGGATAACGAATTTTTTTGATGTAATAATTCGATATTCTCGAATTAAGAAGAGGCCTCGCATGAACGTCGCGGCGCTGCAAACCTTCCTGGCCGTGGTACAGAGCGGCAACCTCAACAAGGCGGCCGAGCAGCTCAACGTGACCCAGTCCACCGTGACCGCCCGCCTAGACAGCCTGGAGGAGACGCTTGGCCAAAGGCTGCTGGTGCGCGCGCGCCGGGGCGCCGAGCTTACCAAGGCCGGCTTCGCCTTTCAGCGCCACGCCGAGCTGACGGTCCAGGCCTGGGAACAGGCCCGCAAGGCGGTCGGCCTGCCCAAGGGCTTCTCGGGCCTGTTCAGCTTCGCCTGCCACTTCGACCTGTGGCAGGGCGCCGGCGAAGATTGGCTGGAGCAGGTGCGCAAACGTCAACCGGGCTTGGCGCTCGAAGCCTGGTCTGGCGACATTGGCGACATCAAGCGTTGGCTGGCCAGTGGACTGGTCGACGCCGCCTTGGTGCCCGAGCCTTTGAGCGGTGACGGCCTGGTGAGTCAACGGGCCGCCCAGGACCGGCTGGTCCAGATCTCCACCGTGCGCCGGGCCGTGAAGGCCTGGGACGAGGCCTACGTCTACGTCGACCTGGGCCCCGAGTTCCGCCGCCAGCATTCGCTCGCCTGGCCCGGCGAGGAGACCGCCCACATGACCTTCGGGGCGAGCCGCTGGGCGCTCGATTACCTGCTGGACAAGGGCGGCTCGGCCTACCTGCCCTGGCGCATGACCGAGGCCTTGGTGGCCGCCGGCCGCCTGCACCCGGTCGAAGGCGCGCCCGAGTTCAGCCGCTCCCTGCACTTGGCCTGGCGCAAGGCGAGCCTGCTCACCCACCCCTGGGTCAAAGACGCGATCTCGTGGCCTGACGGCTAGCGGCCAGCATAGGGCGACCGGATCGATCCGCGCGCCTCTGACGACAGGTCGGGCGAGAACAAAGCTGTTGGCTTTAAAAGGCTCTATCTTCATTGTCGCTGCTTGAGACAGTTCAGCGGGGATGCCGTTGTCCAATCAAAGGAATTGTCAAGATGAGCAGTGGTTTCAAGTCGCCACATTTGGATGATCGACTCGACTTTGGGCGGTTGATTGATCGAACTGGCGAGGTGATGGTCAAGCACCTGGCAGAGCGTCCCAATCTGCCGGTGGACTCCTCACTTCCCCCGCTGAAACTGCGCCAGGAGCTTGCCGGCCTTCCCCTGCCAAAGGACGGCATGACGGCAGACGACATACTGTCTTTCATCGAAGACAAGGTCATGCCCTGGTCCATGCCCACCAATCACCCACGTTCGTACGGTTGGGTAAATACATCACCGGCACCCATTTCGATCTTGAGCGACGCCTTAGCCACCACCCTGAACAATGGCCTGGCCGACTACGATCATTCCGGGACGCATCTCATGCAAAGCCTGGGCCGGTGGCTGATGGAACTCAGCGGATTTGTCGATGCTGAGGGCACACCGGACGGTATGGCCATCTTGTTGGCTGGTGGCTCGGCCGCCAATCTGAATGGGCTGACGACGGCGCGCTACTGGGCGGCGAAACGGGATGGTTGGAACATCCGGGAAGAAGGACTGCAAAACAGTCATCCGGCACTGATCTACTACACCTCCGCGGAGGCCCACAGTTCGGTGCAGAAATGCGTAGAACAGTTGGGCATCGGCACCGCCAATCTGCGTACGATCGCGACAGACGCGGACTTCCGAATGCGGCCCGATGCCTTGCGTGAGGCGATTGAAAGGGATCGCAGAGCGGGCCTGAGCCCGGCTTGCGTCGTGGCGGCGGTTGGCAGCACCAACGTGGCTGCCATCGACCCGCTGGATGAGATCGCCGACATCTGTCAGACCTACGATCTGTGGCTGCATGTGGATGGCGCGTACGGCGGCATCGTTGGGCTCGACCCCGCCTACGAGGATATGACCCTAGGCATGGCGAGGGTCAATTCATTGACCCTCGATCCCCACAAGTGGCTCCAGGTTCCTTTGGATTGCGGCGCCCTGTTGGTTCGTGACCGGAACCTAAATCGCGAGAACTACTCCCTCGTGCCTGACTATCTGCGTGCCGCCGACACCGGAGAGGGCAGCGTTCCCTGGCCTTGCGAGTTCATGTTTGAACTGACATTTGGTGATCGCGCGTTGAAGACCTGGGCCGCGATCGCCCGGCTGGGACGCGATGGCGTGCGCGACATGGTCGTCAACTGCAACGACATGGCGCGTTTGCTGGGGAAGATCGTTGAACAGGCAGATGATCTGGAATTGCTGGCACCTGTTTCGGTCTCGGTGGTCAACTTCCGCTATGTGCCGCAGAACGCCGATGCATCGTTGGATGACCTGAACCGGCGCATATCTGATGACATTGCAAAGAGCGGCGAAGCTCATTTACCGACAACCAAGGTCAAGGGCGCCGTTTCTCTGCGTGCCTGCTTCCTGCACTATGAAAACTGCGAAGAGGATGTCCATCACTTGGTTGCACTGGTACGAAAGTTTGGTCAACAGCGAGAATGAGCGGTACGAACGGCAGTTGACCTCATCGCTGTTTCGGTTGCTCGGACGGTTTCGATTGGACGCAGTGCTTGGCTGTCGTTTCGTTCAAAACCCCAATTTCTATCTGATCAAATCATGCCATGAAGAATACCGCTTGCACTGTCAATCAATGGTCGTTTTGCCGTTAGGTGAAGTCTTGTTGACAGCTGTTTGCGGAAGAACGTCCCTACTTTTTCCCAGGCGCCTTACCGATAGTCCGTCGCTATAGTCCGCGAGGACCAACGCTTGGCTTGTACCGCACTCTCGACTTGTGCGGCCTTCCTTCATTGCGACTCGATCCGGCCGCAACGTCGCTCTCCCCCAAAAGATCAGAGGGCGGCCCCCCGGTCCGCCCTCTTTCAGTTTCAAGGGAGGCACATGATGTTCGCGCGCCTTTACGTGAACCACCAGCGCTCGGCCGCCTTGTAGCCGTCGAGCGGCCAGGTGCCGGTCAGGCCTGGCTGGTGCTGAACGTTCGCGCGCCGGGCATAGACGTAGTTCTTGAAGAAGGGCACCACGACGCCGCAGTCGTCGCGGATGATCATCTGCATTTCCCGATACAGCTCGGCCCGCTTGGCCTCATCCAATTCGGCCCGGGCCTGGACCAGAATCTGGTCGAAGCGCTCGTTGGAGAAGGCCGATTCGTTCCAGGCCACACCCGTTTCGTAAACCAGGGACAAGATCATGTCGGGCACCGGCCGGGCGCCCCACTGGGCCAGGCAGAAGGGCTTCACGTTCCACACATTGGACCAGTAGCCGTCGTTCGGCTCGCGGATCACGTTGATCTCGATCCCCGACTTGCGGGCCGCTTCCTGATAAAGGATCGCTGCGTCCACGCCGCCGGCGAAGGGCGCATCGGAAACGTGGAAGTCGACCTTCAGGCTGTCCAAGCCAGCCTTCTTAAGATGAAAGCGCGACTTGTCGGGATCGTAGGGGCGCTGCTCGATATCGCCCGCGTGAAACGGCATGGCCGGTCCGATCGGGTGGTCGTTGCCGATGGTCGCGTAGCCCCGGCGGATCTTTTGGATCCATTCCTCGCGGTTCATGGCGTACTTAAGCGCCATGCGCACATCGTGGTTGTCGAAGGGCGCGGTGTCCATGCGCATGGGCAAGGAGGCGTAGGAGGCGCTCGCCGCCTCGTCGATCTCGACCCCGTCCATGCGTTTCAGAAACTCGACAGTCTTGAGGTCGACCTCGTCAACCGCGTCGATGTCGCCAGTGGAGAGTGCGGTCTGGCGCGCCGTGGCGTCGCTCACCGAGGTGAACTGGATATCGTCGAAATAGGCGGCGTCCGCCTTCCAGAAGTTCGGATTGCGCTTGAGGTAGGTGCGCACGCCGGGCTCGTGCTTCTCGACCATGTAGCCGCCGGTGCCGATTGGGCTGACGATCGCGTTGCCCTCGCCGTCGTTGGGCAGGATGCAGAGGTGATAGTCGGTCATCACATAGGGCAGATCGGCGTTGCCGGACTTCAGCTTGACCGTGACTCGCTGCTTGCCGTCGGCCTTGACCTCCTCGACCGGCGCCAGCAGCGAGGCGACCGCCGAGCCGGTGTCCGGATTGCGGTGGTAGTTCAAGGTCGCGACCACGTCGTCGGCGCCGAAGGATTTGCCGTTGTGAAACTCGACCCCCTCCTGCAGCTCGAAGGTCCAGGTGGCGGCATCGTCCGAGGCCTCCCAGGACTTGGCGAGCTCGGGCCCGAGCTTGTTGTCCGGCGTGATCTCGGTCAGCATGTTCCGGTTCACGTGGTTCATATGGATCATGTAGCGGGTGTTGGTGACCGCCGGATCCCAGCTGTCGCTGGTCGCGCCGTCGGCCATGCCGACCCTCAGCGTGCCGCCCTGCTGCGGGCTGGCGAGCGCCGCCTTGCTCCAGAGCGCGCTGGCCGCGCTTACGGTCAGACCGAGCGCGAGGGCACGCTCCATGAAGGCCCGGCGGCTCGGCTGCTCCGCCGTGAGCGTCTTGGTGGTCTGATGCTTTGTGATTTCAGACATTTCGCTGCTCCCCATCGTTCTCGAACCGATCGCGTCAGTGTCGCCGGTTCGGCGGTCTGTTGTTCATATGAGGCGCTTTCTATAGCACTTTCGGACTATATGATCCACTATAAAATATAAGATGGTTCATTCGATCCAAAATATGATACACTCCCGTCCCAGAGGCGCGTGGCTTGCGGCCGCGAAACGGGCTAGGCTTGAGGCTTGATCAAATGATCCAAGAGGCGATCGATCTTGGCGAAGAGGGGACCATGCAAAGCTACCGCGAGGTGCTCGACCGGCTGACCCGGGCCCAACCGAGCCTGAGCCCGCAACTGCGCAAGGTGGCGGCCTATGTCCTCGAGAATCCGGGCGATGTGGCCACCCTCTCCATGCGCCAAGTGGCCGCCGCCGCGGAAGTGCCGCCGCCGACCATGCCCCGTTTGGCAAAAGTCGTCGGCTTCGAGTCCTACAACGCCTTTCGAGAGGTCTATCAGCGCGATCTGTCACAACGCACAGTTGCCTATTCCCAAGAGGCTGGCCGGCTCCAGGAGCGGCCCGAGGGAGACGATATGGCGAGCCTCTGGTCGGCTTTCAAGCAGGCAAGTCTCAGTAATATGGAGCAGCTTTTCGCCGCTCTGGACGGCGAGCTGATCGCCGAGGTGGCCGAGCGCCTGATCGCCGCGCGCCGGGTCTATGTCACCGGCATGCAGGCCTCTTTCTCCTTCGCCAACTACTTCCAGTACGTGGGCTTCATGGCTCGTCCCAATTGGGTGCTCTTGAGCAACCGCAACGGCGTCTTGGCCGACCATGCCTTCGGATTGGGCGCCGAGGACGCCCTGGTGGCGATCGCGATCGAGCCCTGCGCCCGAGACACGATCCGCCTGGCCCAGATGGCCCAGGAGCGCGGCGCTACCGTGGTCGGCATCACCAACAGCCGCACCACCGCGCTCGCCGCCCGCTCGAGCATCGTGTTGCCCGTGCCGGCCGCCACGCCCCAGTTCTTCGAGTCCTACGTCTCGACCACAGCCCTGCTCGAGGCGCTGATCGGCTTCGTGGTCGCCAAGAGCGACCGGGAGGTGCTGGACAACATCGAACGGCTGGAGCTGAGCCGCCGGGACCTGGGCGAGTACTGGGAGGAGAGATGAACATGCTGGAGCTTCTGGCCTGCCAGATCGCCATTCCCGAGATGGCAACCCCCGCCGAGCGGGACCGTCACCTGGTGCGCACGGTGGCCGAGGTGAGCCGGCGCCTGGAGCAGCGGGGCGCCGACCTGGTGGTGCTACCTGAGCTCTCCAGCGTCGCTTACTCCCGCCAAGTGTTCGACCGCCTGGATGGCTTCGCCGAGGCGCTCGACGGCCCGTCGTTCCAAGCCTGGCGTCAGGTCGCGCAGCGTTTTGAGACCGTCGTGGTCTTCGGCATTCCCCGGCGCGGCGCGGACGGCTTCCACATCGCCCAGCTCGCGGTCGGCCCGGACGGGCACTTGATCGGCCATTTCGACAAGTTGCACATCGCCCAGTTCGGCGGCTCCATGGAGAAGGAGTACTTCGCCCGCGGCGGCCATCTGTTCTGCTTCGAGATCAAGGGCGTGCGTATTTCCCCAATCATTTGCTACGATATTCGCGTGCCTGAGCTGGCGCGCGCTCTGGTCCTCGAACAAGGGGTTCAGCTGCTTTTGCACTGCGGTGCCTATTGCCGGGACGAGTCTTTTTACAGCTGGCATGACTTCGTGGTGACCCGGGCCATGGAGAACCAGGCCTTCGTGCTGAGCCTCAACCGGGCCGGCGCGGACTTCGGCCGATCTCTGTTCTGTCAGCCCTGGGTCGACGGCGATCAGCCGCCCCATGCCTTCCCCGATAGGGCCGAGGCCTTCGAGCGCCTGACCGTCGACCCGGCCAAGACCGTCAGCACCCGCAAGCGCTACTCCTTCCTGGCCGACAAGCTACCCGACTACGGCGCATTGGTGTGCCGCGAGCCGGCCGCCGAGGCGGTGTCGGAAATAAGAACAGTTTCCAGAAAAATAAGCTAATTGTCCTTTATCGGTGAGGTATACCCCTCCCAACTCAAACCCGTGAGGAACGACCCCATGCAACGGGTCTAAACACGCGAATCGGTGTTTTTGGAGGTATGGATGAGGGATGGATCATGTCGAATGAATTCGACATCATGGACCATGATGTAGCGAAACTGGCCTTACATCATGGCACATGATGTTGCGCAAATTACAGGGTGATAAGAAGCATTTCTTATGATGTTTGATCCTCCAGGCCATATCCTTGCAGAAAATTCTCCTCTTCTCTGAGCCGCGATCTGGCCTGTGCGCGCCTACTTCTCGATCTCGAACTGACACACCAGTTTGTCGCCCCGCAGACAGCGGTCGCGGGTCGGGCGGCCGGTCAGCTGCTCGAACAGCGCGGCCAGCGAGGCGCAGGCGCAGGGTTCGATGCGCACGACCGCCGCGATCGGGCAGGTAAAGCTGCGCAGCATGTAGCTGTCCGCGCCCTCTTCCAAAGAGGTCGCCGCGCCCAGATCGTCCGCGAAGGCCTGGGTCGCGGCCAGGCGCTCCTCGAGGCTCTTTAGCCCGGAGAAGTCGATCGCCCGCCCCTCCGCCTCGCCCATTTGGCGGTAGAGTTTGCGCCGCCGGTCGGGCCGGAGAAAGCTGCCTAAGGCCCGGGCCTGCATCTCCGACCAAGCCCGATAGGCGCTCGAATTGCGGTCCTCGTGCCCGGCCGCGGCTTCGTAAAGAATCGCCGGCTTGCCGACCTGCCCCTCCCGGTGAAGCGTCGAACGGGTGACCAGCCCAGCGGACTCGAGCCGACCCAGCTGCACCACGATGCTGTTTCGGGTCACCCCGAATCGCTCGGCCAGCTGAGCGACCGTTTGTCCCTGCTTGCTTAAAACCTCGAAGATCTCGTCCTTGAGAGGCATTCTTCCTGATCCTTGCCGACTCGACGATACAGTTCACCACTGCGCAGGGTATTTGCCAATAGGCCAAATATAACAATTGTGATTGACATTATTAACATCCTTGGCGCAAGATCTCTTCCATCGAGATCCAACCGGGAGGAACCTGTTTATGCGCGCGCTTGCGATCTTCACTCTTTGCGTCCTGTTGCTCGCCCGCCCGGCCGTGGCCGAGGAGCAGCGGATCCAGTTCCCCGAGGACTATCGCTCGACCTTTACCAACTACCTCAACCTGGACCGCACCCAGAACGACGATCAGATCATCCATCTCTACGCCAACCAGCTTGCCATCGACGGCCTGCGCGACAGCGGCACGTTCCCCGATGGCTCGGTGCTGATCGGCGAGGTTTACAAGGCCAAGAAGGACGAGGCCGGCGAGGTCATCGAGAGCATTCTCGGTCACAGGATCAGGGGCAAATTGGCCCTGGTGGCGGTGATGGAAAAGCGCGCGGGCTGGGGCGACGCCTTTTCCGAGGATCTGCGCAACGGCGACTGGGACTTCGCCGCCTTTAAGCCCGACGGCAGCATCGCGAAGAAGGACCTGGACGAGTGCCGCGCCTGCCACGCCCCGCTCGGCGACCTACAGCATGTCTTCTCGATCGAGCATCTGCAGTGAGGCCGCCTGGCGCGCAATCTCGCGGCCATCAAGCCACGCCTCCTGCCCCCTAATCTAGCGCTGCAGGAGCTGGCCGCCGTCGCCCGGCCGTTGCCAATGGTCTTGCCTGGGGACTGGCCGGCGCCGACGACGATCGCCGCCTTGTACTTCAAACCCATGGGATGTCACACATCAACGGCGTGGTGGTGCGCGGGGGCCGCCAGCTCGAAGATCTCGATGTCCGCGGAATAGTCCATGAAGTCGTGCACATGGCGCGGCGGGTGGTAGACGAAGTCGCCGGCCCTGAGCACCATCTCACCCTCCCCTTCGTAGTACATCTTCACCCAGCCCTTGATCACGAACATGACCTGGACGTCGTAATTGTGGTAGTGCCGCCCGGTCGAGCCGCCCATGTCGTTGGCCCGGGTGACCCAAGCATCGTACTTGCAGTGGGTCGCGGCGCTCAGACCCAGATCGCGGGTCTTCAGCCAGTCGCGGAACCCAGCCATGGGCTCGAAATGGGCGTCCTCGGCCTTGGAGAGACAGAATGACGGCTGTGGCTCGGACATGGCGCGGCCTCCCTTAAGTGATCCTGTTCAAGCGAAGCCTAGTCCCAAGGTGAGAGCCGGGCAATGCACAGACGCTGCAGGCGCCGGACTGCCGAGGCAGATCGGTCGGATGGGCACGAGAGAGCGCCACGAGCGAAAGCAGAGCTGCCCTTGGGGGGAAATGGCATAGACTGCGGCCATGAGGTACCTGCTTGCGATCGCCGCTCTCTTCATGGTGCTCACCACCGCCAGGGCCGCCGAGGAGCCGCCCGGCCTGGCGGCGGAGGTGGCGGCCGGCCGCCTGCCGCCCTTGGCCGAGCGTCTGCCGGATTTGCCGCGCAGCGATCTGCCCCAGCGCGCCGATTGGCGTATGGGGCGCTACGGCGGCAGCCTGCGCACCCTGACCCGCACCGGCCGGGACCCGCGCGACCTGAGCTTACTGGGCTACGCCCGCCTGGTGGTCTGGGACGAGAGCTTCGCGCTGCGGCCCGATATCCTGGCGGCCGTCGATGTCGAGGCCGGGCGCCAATTCACCTTGCGCCTCCGGCCCGGTCACAAGTGGTCCGGCGGCCGGCCCTTCACGTCCGAGGACTTCCGTTTCTGGTGGCAGGACATCGCGACCAACCCGGCACTCTCGCCCAACGGCCCACCGGCTGAGATGCTGGTCGCCGGCCAGGCGCCCCGCTTTCAGGTGATCGACGAGACCACCGTACGCTACAGCTGGCCGGCGCCCAACCCGCGCTTCCTGCCGGCGCTCGCGGCTACGAGCCCGCTTACTGTCTATGCCCCGGCCCACTATCTGAAGCCCTTCCACCTGGCGCACGCCCCGGCCGGCAGCCTGGCGGCCGAGGGCTGGGCCGAACGATTTCGGCGCTTGGACCGGCCCTTCACTCAGGCCAACCCGGCACGCCCCAGCCTGCAGCCCTGGATCAACACCACCAAGCCGCCGGCCGAGCGCTACATCGGCCGGCGCAATCCCTTTTTCCACCGAGTCGACAGCCAAGGCCGCCAGCTGCCTTACATCGACGAAGTGATCATTGCGCGCACCCAGGCCAAGCTGATCCCGGCCCAAGCGGCGGCCGGGGCCAGCGACCTGCAAGCCCGGGGCCTGGCCCTGGCTGACGTGCCGCTGCTCAAGGCGGCCGAAGCCGAGGGCAAGATCGCGCTACGGCTCTGGCCGATCGGCCGGGGCAGTCAGCTCGCGCTCTACCCAAACCTCAATGCCGCCGATGGGGATCTGCGCGCGCTCTTGCGCGAGGCCGACTTCCGGCGCGCCCTGTCGCTCGCGATCGACCGGGAGGAGCTCGCGGGCGTGCTCTATCAGGGCCTCGGCCTGCCCGGCGCCAACACGGTTCTGCCGCAGAGCCCGCTTTACCGGCCGGCCCTGCGCGCCGCCTGGTCGGACTACGATCCGGCCATGGCCAATCGCATGCTCGACGGTCTGGGTCTCGTCGCGCGGGACGGCGCCAGCTTTCGCCGGCTGCCCGACGGCCGGCGCCTGGCCCTGCTGGTCGAGGCCGGCGACAGCGACCCGCGCGAGATCGACGCCCTGGAGCTGATCACCGAGACCTGGGCCGAGGTCGGCCTGGAGCTGGTAATCCGCTCGAGCAACCGCCAGACCTTTCGCCGGCGCATCGCCCGGGGCGAGGCACCGCTCAGCATCTTCTACGGCCTCGCCAACGGCCTGGCACGGCCTTCCATGAATCCGCGCGAGCTGGCGCCCTCGGGCGAGCGCCAGCCCAATTGGCCCCAATGGGGGCTTTACGCGGCGAGCGCGGGCCAGGCTGGGGCGCCGCCCGACCTGCCGGCGGCGGAGCGCCTGGTCGCGCTCTACGAGGCCTGGTCCGAAAGCAGCGATGTGGAGAAGCAAGCCGACGCCTGGGAGGAGATGCTCGAGATCAACGCACAAGAGGTCTTCTCGATCGGCCTGGTCGGCGCCCTGCCCCAACCCGTGGTCAGCAACCCGGGCCTGCGCAACCTGCCCGACAGCGCGCCCTATCTCTACCAGCCTGGCGCCTACTTCGGCATCACCCGACCGGACACCTACTGGTTCGCGCCGCCGTGATCACTGAACGATGATGACCTGTCCCGTCACGGCGCCCTCGACGCTCTTGGCGAAGGCGCGGCCGACGCGTCCGGAGGGAACACGTTCGTGGCCGGGAAAGAGGTATCCGTAGCGCTGCTCCGAGACGTCCAGAAGACCCGGGCTGACTACATTGATTCGCAAGCTCCTGGGCAGTTCGATCGCCGCGCCGGCCACGAAACCGCCAAGCGCCCCGTTCGCCGTCGCCGCGGCGCTGCCCTGCCTGACCGGGTCGCGATCGAGAACGCCGCTGGTCAGGGTAAAGGAGCCGCCCTCGCTGACATGATCCAATCCGGCCAGCACCACATTGACCTGACCCATGACCTTGTTGGCCAAGCCGAGCATGAACTGCTCTTCGGTCATCGCGCCCAGCGGGCCGAAGTGGACGGACCCGGCCGTCGAGACGACGCCGTCGACCTTGCCGGTCTTTCGGTACATCGCCTCAAGAGAGGCCCTATCGGAGATGTCGGCCTGGATGTCGCCGCCGCTGCGCCCTACCTGGATGATCTCGTGGCGGGCCGACAACTCGGCACAGACGGCCTGGCCGATGTCGCCCTGTGCCCCTATGACGATTACCTTCATGGGTCTGGATCCTCGCGAACTGTGGATGGATTGTTCCGTTCTTGTCTTGGCGCCTTGTGACCGGTTCTGAGCCCCCGCTCTATTGCTGTACAGGACATTTATTGGCATAATTAGGACCTAAAATGACTGAAACGCCGTGACGACCCGATGTACCTCTCGTTCGAGCTTCGTGAGCTTCGTTTCTTCCTCGTCGTCGCGGAGGAGGAGAACCTGGGACGCGCGGCGGCGCGCTTGAACGTCACCGCCTCGCCCTTGAGCCGAAGAATCCGGGAGCTCGAGGCGAGGCTCGACCTCCAGCTGTTCCAACACGAGAAGAAGCGCGTGAAACTAACCTCCGCGGGGCGGGCATTCGCCCGGGAGGTGCGCAGCTTTCTCCAGCAGGCCGAGGAGTTGCAGCGTCGCGCATCGGATCTGAGAAGCGGCATCGGTCAATCGTTGCACATAGGCTATGTGCCAGGCGCAATGTCCGGTGGCTTGCTGCCCGAGACGATCTCCGCTTTGAGGAAGAGCCATCGCGAGGTGCAGTTCCGCCTCCATGCGATGCGCTCGCGCGAGCAGATCAACGCCCTGCACCGCGGTGCCATCGATCTGGCCCTGGTCCATCGTCCTCCCGAATCGGCGGACGGCCTTAGGGTCCTGCTGTTGGAGCGGGACCCTTTCGCCCTGGTGGTCCCCCGCAACAGCCCGCTCACAAGAATTCCCTCGGCAAGGGACCTGGCCAAGCAAAGCTGGATCACGCTCGCCGAGGGCTACTCGCCGACCTTTCGTCAGGATTTTCTGCAAGCCTGCCGGCAGCTCGGCTTCGAACCTAACATCCAACATCAATCCGAGGACATTCCGTCGCTGATCGGTTTGATCGAGAGCGGCCTTGGCGTAGGCCTCCTACAATCCAAGCTGTCCCGCATTTGTCCAACCAGCGTAAGGGTCATGCCCTTCCCGAAGTTTCCGCTTTCCGTCGCGCTCTACGGCGTGCACCGCGCCGACCAGCTGCCTGGCGTCGGCGAGAGCTTCTTGGCGCTGGCGCGCCGCGAGTAACCGCGCACCGCTCTGGTCCGCAGCCCACCGCATATCCAGATTACCTGCCCAGGCGCCGGAGCGATCGACGGTCGATGCGGACGGCCGAGCCCCTTCAGCGCGGATCGTCCGGCCCGGCGAAGTGCCACTTGGGCGGACTGACGGTCTCGGTGAAGTTGGCGAACATGAGGTTGAAGCTCAGGCTGACACGCTCCTCGTCGCTGCCGTTTGGCGGCACCGAGTGGCTCAGATAAGCCGGGAAGAGGATCAGGGTGCCGGGCCGGATCGTCACGGTCGCGCGCCTGGAGTTGTAGGCGTTGGGCGCGTCGTAGCGCGGCATGATGATGTTGGTCTGGGGCCGCGGATCGTGAAACACGATCGCGTCCGCGCCCGGCCCGGCGCGCAGATAGTAGACGCCGCTTAGAAAGTTGTTGGGGTGCGTGTGGGCGTCGTGCGGCACGCCGCCGGGCGGCTGAAGGTTGAACCAACAGCCGGTAACTTGGACCTCGCCCGGCTTGGCGGAAAGCGAGTCTAGGGCGATCGCGGCCGCCGCCTTGGCAACGTCGCAAAAGGGGCCGAGCAGAGGATCGCTCTGCAGGTCGTTGCGCGATTGCCAGTGGCCGCCAGGCTTGTAGCTCTCGGCGGCCTGGCGCTCGCGCTCCAATAAGCCGATCAGCGCCTGGTCGAGACGCGCCCGATCGGCCTCCTCCAGCATCTGAATCCAGACCGGCACGGGAAAGACGTTGGCAATCGTCGAGTCCTTGAACATGGGCCCCTGTCTCACCCGCCCGGCCTAAGAGGTCAAGGTCCGTTGAAGCGCACCCGCCCGAGCCCGGCGATGTCGTAGCCGCCCATGGCCGCGGCGCGCGCCCGAAATGCCTCTGAGCGCGCGAAGCCAAAGAGCATCTGAAGCGGCGCTTCAAAGTACGGGCGGCGGCGGGTCACAAGATCGAAGCGCTCGCGCATCAGGGGCATGAAATCGAGCCGCCGGGCGCGCGCCGCCGCCTCGACCGCGAGGCCGGCGTCGGCCCGGCCCTCGAGCACCGCTTGCGCCAGATCGCCCTCGCTGCGGGCGGTCTCGTCGGCCCAGGTAAGGTCGTCTAGGGCGAGACCCGCTTGTTCGAGCAGGTGAATCAGCAGCAGGTGAGAGCCGGCCGCGGCCTGACGGCCGATCATGCGCAGGCGCCCCTCGGCCAGGTCCGCGAACCCGCGCACACCGCGCGGGTTGTCGGCCGGCAAGACAAGGCCCTGGCGGCGCCAGGCCCATTCGAGCACCACGAGGCCGCGCTGGTCCAAGGTGGTCGCGAGGGCCGGCAGGTTGAACTCCTCGCGTTCGGGGTCATAGAGGTGCAAGCCGGCGAGCTGGGCCTCGCCCCGCTGGAAGCGCTCCAGGCCGTCCATGCTGCCGCCGGCCAGAAGCGCCAGGCCACAGCCCGATTCCCGTACCGCCCAGTCGAGCAGGGGATCGTGACTGCCGACCACAACCGCCGGCGGAGTCTCATGGAGCGGTCCCTCGCCGGCCGCGTTCTGGGCCAGCCAGAGGTCAACCAGGCGGCGGGGAAAGAGCCACTTGCCGGTCACCCGGGTGCAGGGGATCGCCTGCTGGCGCACCAGCTCGTAAACCCGGCGCTCCTTGATCCGAAGGTGCTCGGCGACCTCCTTGGTGGTCATAAAGTCATGCATCGGCGCGAATCTAGCGGATTCGCGCGGGATCGACAGCTCAGAAGGTCAAATACTGAAAATTGGCGGCCAGGAAGGTGACGACGATGATGGACCAGCCGACGAACGTGCTCATGGGTCTCTTCCTTCTGTGACGAGTGCGTTGGCGTTGAGTGAGACTTAGGCCTTGCCTTAAGTTAAGGCAAACGATATAAATTTACTTATAAGTTCAATTTTTCTTATGATACCTCATGAACCTTCGCCATCTTCGCAGCTTGGTCGCGATCGCCGAGAGCGAGTCTTTCTTGGCCGCCGCCGAGCGCTTGTTCGTCACGCCGGCGGCGGTCTCCATGCAGATGAAGACCCTGGAAGCGGAGCTTCAGGTGGCGCTGTTCGACCGCACGACCCGGCCGCCACGGCTCAATGCCCAGGGCCTGGCCTTGATCGACAAGGCGCGCGACGTGCTGGATAGTGCCGAGGCGTTCCGAGAGGCGGCCGGTGCGCTGGGCGAGCTGAGTGGGCGTCTGGTCATTGGCTCGATCTCCGGGGTGACGAGCGATCTTCTGCCCCAGGCGCTGGCCAATTTGCGCCGGCGCCACCCGCGTCTGGTGATCCGGCTCGAGGAAGGCCAGTCGGCGCCGCTCTCTCAGCGGGTGTTGCGCCGGGAATTGGACGCGGCGATCGTCACCCAGGGCCCCCTGCCCGAGCCGGCGCTGGCCAGCTTGCCGATCCTCAGCGAGCCTATGGTCGTGGTCACGGCCCAGGCGGCACCGGATGAAGACTGGCGCGCCGTGATCGCAAGCCAGCCCTTCCTGCGCATCAACCGGCAGAGCGGCATGGGCATCCTGATCGACCACACGATACGCGCCGCCGGCTTGGCGCCAGAGGACGCCATGGAGCTGGATTCCAGCGAGACAATTCTTCAGATGGCCGCCGCCGGGCTGGGCGCCGGCGTGGTGCCCCTCGGGCGCGAGACCCAGGCCCATCAAGCTCACCTTGCCGTGCTGCCGTTCGGCGACCCGCCGGTAGAGCGCCGGGTCGTGCTCATCCAGCGCGCCAAGAGCCAGCGGGACCATCTGGCCGCCGTCCTGGTCGAGGAGTTGCAGGCCTTGGTGGCGGCAAGCACGTAAGAAACCTCTGATCGACCGCTCGGATCCCGACGGGATCACCCGCCCGGTGACGGGCCTGCCATGGACTCCATGTCCCGGTCGTAACGCGCTTGCGACCGGGCCGCCTCGCCTTGAATCCAGTCGCGAAAAGCGACGATCCGTGGGCGCTCTTGCGCCCCTTCCGGACAAACCAGGTAGTAGGCCGAGTCGGCCGGGCAATGGACGTCGAACAGGCGCACCAGGCCGCCCGCGCTCAGGCCGCCGTCCACATGGGCGCTACGGACCAGCGCCACACCCTGGCCCGCGATCGCCGCTTGCAGGGCCATGTTCGAGTTGGGAAAGCGCGGGCCATGGTCGAGGGGCAAATCCGGCACACCGGCGGCAGCAAGCCAGGCATCCCACATCTCGTCGCGCCGCAGCAGCAGGGGAAAGCGCGCAAGGTCGGCCGGACCTGCCGGCATGCCGAGGCGTTTGATCAGCTGCAGGCTGCAAACTGGGAAGACATGCTCACGCAGCAATCGACTGCTGTGCAAGCCGGGATAGACGCCACGGCCAAGCCGGACCCCCAAGTCCACATCCTCGGCCGCGAAATCGACCAAACGCTCTTTGGTCGAGATCCAGACATCGATCTCTGGGTGGCGCTCGCGGAAATCGCTGAGCCGTGGCACCAGCCAGGTCAAGGCGAAGGATTCCAGGGTGCTGATCTTGAGGGCGCCCTTCGCGTCCTCGACGCGCAAGCTCTCCAGGGTCGCCGACAGCCGCGCGAAGAAATCTCGGGCAACCGGCGCCAGGGCCGCGCCGTTTTTGGTCGCAGCAAGGGGCCGCGCGTCTCGTGAGAAGAGCTCGAAGCCCCAAAGCGCCTCCAGATGGCGAATCTGATGGCTGATCGCGCTCTGGGTGACGTTCAGCTCGGTCGCGGCGCGGGTAAAGCTGCCATGTCGGGCAGCGGCTTCAAGCGCGCGCAGCGCCGCAAGCGGTGGGAGATGATCGGCCATGAATAACATGAATGATACCTCATGTTGTTCATGATGACAATTCTTTTGAATTCCCTTGAAAACCTCGCGAAATTATCGACCAGCACATGAGTGTTTTTCACGGAAACCGCACTCTGTTGGGAGCCGAGATGGCCATCGATCCGCGGGTCGGGCAGCGTATCATTCGGGACCGCTGGGGCGAGCCGATCGCGCCATTGCCGCCCAAGCCGAATTGCGCGAAATCCAGGGGTTGGCTTGCCCGCTTGCATCAGCGCATTTTGTGCTCATTGCAGATTGGGCAACGCCAGTAACCCACAGACTAGAGTCGAGTGATCGAAGCGCTCCATCAACCTCATTCGAGGACGTAGGCCCTTGGCGCATCGGGTTCACGCAGGCTCTATCCCTCCCTGAACGCAGAACGTAGTCAAAGAAGTTGACAGGCTTGTGTTTTTAAATAACTATCTTGTTATGGAACAATTTGGTTATACACAAAGCGAAGCTAGCCTAGACGCCGTTTTCGCGGCGCTGGCCGATCCGACCCGGCGGGCGATCCTGACTCGGCTGGCCGAGGGCGAGGCCTCGGTCAACGAGATCGCCGCGCCCTTTGCGATCAGCCAGCCGGCGGTCTCGCGGCACCTGAAGGTGCTGGAGCGGGCCGGCCTGATCGAGCGCGAGGTCGACGAGCAACGGCGCCCGGCGCGCCTCAAAGCACAGAAGATGGCGGCGGCGGTCGACTGGTTGACCGAGTTCAAAGCCTTTTGGGATGTCAGCTTCGATCAGCTCGACGACGTCCTGACCTCCCTGAAACGAGCCAAGGAAAGCGATAAGGACCATGAGTGACCTGCCCCAGTACGAGATCGACCGCTTGTTCGACGCGCCGCGCGAAATGGTTTGGCGTGCCTGGACCGATCCGGAGCTGCTGGCCCGCTGGTACGGCCCTGGCGTCGAGACGATCATCCACAAGTTCGATCTGAAGCCCGGCGGGCTGTGGCTCAATGAGATGAAGTGGGGCGAGAAATCCGATCGCAGCAAGATGGCGTTCCAGGAGGTGGTGCCGTTGGAAAAGCTGGTCTGGCACCATTCCTCCACGGACGCCGACTGGAACGTCATATCCAACCCCATGATGGCGGGCTGGCCGCGCGTGCTTCTGGCGACCGTGACCTTCGAGGACCACGGCGCCCAAACCAAAGTGCGCTTGACCATGGTGCCGCTTGACGCCAGCGAAACCGAGGTCGCCCGCTTCGCCGAAGCCATGGCCGGTATGGACAAGGGTTGGGGCAGCGGATTTGCCATACAAGAAGAGATCTTTGCCGAGCTGCAAGCGCAAAGCGCCTAGGCGTCGGGCGACCCAAGGCCTTGGGTGAGTTGGATTTGGCGCGGCAATGGATCCTGGAATAGCGACCGGCGATTGGCTCTTGCTGGCCGGCGTCCTGCTCGCCACCGGCTTGGCGACGGGACTGGTCTCGGGCCTGCTGGGTATCGGCGGCGGCGGGATCATGGTCCCGGTGCTGTTCGAGGTGTTCCGCTCCATCGGGGTCGATCCGGCGATCTGTATCCACTTGGCGGTCGGCACCTCGCTCAGCGTGATCATCCCTACGTCGCTGCGCTCTTACCTGTCGCACCGGGCCAAAGGCGCGGTCGACGGGACCTTGCTGCGCGCCATGGCAGTGCCGGTCATCCTGGGCGTCGGGCTCGGTGTCTTGCTGGCACGCTTTTCGGACGACACGCTTCTAAAGGCGGTGTGGGCCGCCTGCGGCGCGCTGATGGCGGCCAAGCTGTTCTTCGGCCGAGAAAGCTGGCGCCTCGGCGCGGCCATCCCGGGCAACCCCGGCCGGGCCCTCTATGGCACCTTCGTGGGCCTGGTCTCGACCTTGATGAGCATCGGCGGCGGCGCCTTTATCACCGCCTTTATGACCCTCTACGGCCGGCCGATCCATCAGGCGATCGCGACCGCGTCGGGCTTCGGGCCGATCATCGCCGTGCCCGGCGCGCTCGGCTTCGCCTGGGCCGGCTGGCACGTCGCGGGGCTTCCGCCTGGATCGCTCGGCTACGTCAACCTGGTGGGCACCGCGATGATCGTCCCGGCTAGCGTGCTCGCCGCGCCGCTCGGCGTGCGCATCGCCCACGGCATCTCCCGGCGCAAGCTGGAGCTCGCCTTCGCCACCTTCCTCACCCTGGTCGCCCTGCGCTTCTTCTATAGCCTCTTGGCCTAGCGCCGGATCGGAAAAATGTCTAGCCTAGAGCGGAATCGTACCAGTCTGTATCGTATCCGGCAGCGGCGAAGTGGTTTTGGCATTCCTGTGGTGTGAATTCTGTGATGATCTCTCCGATTGTGTTCCATAGGGCCTCGACGGTTCGAGCGGCGGCCTTGCGGAGCA
>JBCCGG010000062.1:0-27866 GCA_039029395.1 Pseudomonadota bacterium
AGCGTTGTCCGCAATGGCGGTTTTGCCGCGGCGGAGCGGGAGCTGGGCGTGAGCCGGCCGGCAATCAGCCGCCACATGGCCGAGCTGGAGGCCCGTTTGGGCTTTCGTTTGTGCGAGCGAGGCCGCGGCGGGTTTTCCTTGACCGAGCGCGGCCGGCTGACTCACGACGCCGCGGTCGCAATGCTCACCTCGCTCGATGGCTTCCACGCCGATCTGGGCCGGATCCGCCAGAAGATCGTCGGCGACCTTAAGATCGGCATGGTCGACAACGTGATCTCCGATCCCAAGTGTCGAATCAAACCGGCCCTGGCCCACCTGCGCCAGACCTCGGACCAAGTCCACATTACACTTCAGGTCGCGGCCCCCAACGAGATCGAGCGCCTGCTCGAAGAGGGTCGCTTGGATTTGGGTATCCTGCCCCGCCATCGGACCCTGGCGAGCCTGGACTACGAACCGCTCTACAGTGAGCGACTGCTGCTGTACTGCGGTCGGGACCACCCGCTTTTTGGCGAGCCGGCGAGAGGCATCTCTCGGAAACGCATCATGTCCTGTGCCTACGCCGGCCGCGGCTACACCTTCCAGCCGGGCGAGGAAGGCGCGGTCACGATGGATCTGGCCGGTCGCAAAGCGGCCACGGCCTACCAGATTGAAGGCACGGCGATCTTGATCCAGAGCGGCCATTTCATCGGCCATTTGCCGACCCACTACGCCCAAGCCTGGGTCGAGCGTGGCGAAATGCGCGCGCTTGCCAACGGCGATTTCGCCTACGAGATCCAAATGACCGCGGTCACCCGGCGCAAGCGGCACAGGTCGCTCGCCCTGGAAACCTTTCTCGACAAGCTGCTCGACGCCGCGCCTTGACCGCCTTCTGGCTCGCTGTTTACTCAAATGGCCGGGTTCAAGGATCGCCTTCCCCCTCCCCTCTGCACTAAGTGCGCGCCGCCACGACCTCGGCCATGGCCTGTTTGAGAACCGCCGCGATGGTCGCGCAGTCCTCTTGGTCGAGCCAAAGCGGCAAGCGGAAATCACACAGACCGTCGAGCACGTGGTCGGCCTCGCTCAGTACTAGATCGCCGGTCAGGTAGCGCCAATGGCTGTGGCGGCTGGTGAAGCCGACCGGCTCTTGGTTGCCGAACCATTTGATGTGCACTCCGTGCCGGTCGCAGTCCTCGATGAAGGCCCTAATCTCGTCGCCACTTAGGCCCTGAAGCGAGAACTGTAGGGACGAGGGCACGAAGCCCTCCTTTTGCGGACGCACGGGCAGCGAGATGTGGTCGATGTCACCCAGAAGGACGGCAAGCCGGTTGTAGATCGTGCGCCAGGTCGCCGCACGCGGGTCGATCAGGGGAATCTGCGGGCGCAGAATCGCCGCCACCAAACCAGACATGCGCATGGAGCAGTTCGGCGTCACGTAGCGGTGGCGCTCGAACACCGCCTTGTCCGGCCGGGCGCGATGCTGGGCGTAAAGCATGTAGCTGCCCGAGGTTAGAATCGCCTTGGCGGCAACATCCTCATCGTCGGTCACCAAGAGACCGCCCTCGCCCGAATTGATGTGCTTGAAGGTCTGGCTGCTGAAGCAGCCGACCTGACCGAAGGTGCCCGTCAAGCGGCCGTCCCAGGTCGCCCCCATGGTGTGGGCGCAGTCTTCTATCAGGATCAGGTCGTGGCGCCGGCAAATCTCCATAACCCGGTCCATGTCGGGGATGTGGCCGCGCATGTAGGACAGCAGCAAGACCCGGGCGCCGCTGGCCTGGGCCTTCCGATCCAAGTCGTCCAGATCGATGAGATAGGACTGGGTAATGTCGACCAGCACGGCTTGGGCGCCGGCGTGGGCGATAGCGCCGGGCACCGGTGCCAGAGTGAAGGCGTTGACCAGCACCTTGTCGCCCGGCTGAACACCGACCGACTTGAGCGCGACGAACAGCGCGCAGCCGCCGGAGTTCAGACCGACGGCGTACTTCAGCCCCATGTAGGCGGCGAACTCTTCCTCCAACAAGGCCGCTTCGGCGATCGAGCCGCGGTCTTCGCCGTAGCGGAACAGCCGGCCATCGCGCATCAGACGCACCGCCGCCTCGATGCCGGCCTCTGGGATCGGGTCGGGGGCGCTCAAGTCCTTGCGGAAGACCGCCCGTTCGGCTGTCGCCTGGGCCGCCGTGAGCGCCACCATCAGTCGGGGCTCCAGGCCTGCAGGTCAAACTGCTCGTTCGGGAAGTACTTGGCGAGGCGCACGTCGCCAGTCAGCGCGTGGCCCTCCATGCCTTCAAGCCGCGAAATCCGCGCCGCCACCTGTGCCACATCCCGCGCCGCGCTGCGGGTCATGCGCTGATAAGTCAACACCTTGATGAACTTCTGTACGTTGAGGCCGCCCGAGTAGCGCCCGGCGCCGCGGGTCGGCAGAATGTGATTGGGACCGGAACACTTATCGCCGAAGGCCACCGTGGTCTCTTCGCCGAGGAACAGCGAGCCGTAGTTCCTGAGCTTCGCGAGCCACCAATCCAGATCGCGGGCCTGCACCTGAAGATGCTCCGGCGCGTATTGGTCACACACCTGGCAGGCTTCCTCGCGGGTCTCGGTCACGACGATCTCGCCATAGTCGCGCCACGCCGGCTCGGCCGCCGCGCGGGCGATCTCCGGTAGTTTGGCGATCACCTCGGGCATCAGCGCAAGGACCTGCTCGCCCAAATCCCGGCTCGTTGTAACCAGCCAAACTGGGGAATCCGGGCCGTGCTCGGCTTGGCCCGCCAAATCGGCGGCGACGATCGCCGGATCGGCGGTATCGTCGGCGGCAACCATGGATTCGGTTGGGCCGGCGATTACGTCGATACCGATGCGCCCAAACAGCACGCGCTTGGCCTCGGCGACGAAGCGGTTGCCGGGCCCCACCACGATGTCCGCCGCATGACCGGTGAAATGGCCATAGGCGAGCGCCGCGATCGCCTGCACGCCGCCAAGCGCCAGGACCTGGTCGGCACCGGACAGCTTCATGGCGAAGAGGATCGCCGGGTGAATGCCGCCACGCGCCGGGCTGGCCGGCGAGGCGGCGATGACGTTCTCGACGCCAGCAACCTTGGCGGTGCAGCAGCTCATGATCGCCGAGGCAGCATGGGCATAGCGGCCGCCCGGCACGTAGCAACCGGCCGTGGTCACCGGCACCAGGCGCTGGCCAGTGACCAAGCCGTCGACCAAAGGCACCTCGAACTCCTGCTGGGAGTCCCTTTGATGCTGGGCAAAGTCGCGCACCCGGGCGTGCGCGTAACGGATATCGTCCTTGGTCGTTTCTGGAAGTCGCCGATCTGCGTCTTGGAAAGTCTCTTCCGGAACCACAATATCGCCGTCCCACTTGTCCAGCTGGACGGCATAGCCACGCGTTGCTGCCTCGCCCTCGGCCTCGATCTTGGCCAGCATCTCCATGACGATGGGTCGTGTCTCGGAATCGCTCGACTGCGGCACCTTGTCCGCCTTCTTCAAATAGCTGATCGCCATGGACCCTTTGCCCTTTCCGAAGTTTGTATGTCGCCGCTTTCTTGGATTAATACTGAAAGCGCTTTCAGAATTAACTAATGCCTTTCGGATGTGGGAGTCAAGATTTATTGGGTTCGATCTTCCAATTTGTCTGGAGAATGCTAGTTTGCTTCGGTCAAGATGTTGTAGCATGTCGAGGTCATAGTGGCATTTGATTCTGAAGGCGCTTTCAGAGATCCCGGTTACGCGCGGGTGACACTGGAGGATGTCGCACGCAGCGCCGGCGTGTCTCCGGCCACGGTCTCGCGCTGTCTGAACACGCCGAGCCTGGTCCGGCCGGCACTCAAGGCCAAGGTTCAGGAGGCAATCGAGCGCCTCGAGTATCTGCCCAACGGCGCCGCGCGGGCACTCGCCTCCCAGCGCTCTCGCATGATCGGCGCGGTTTTCCCCTCGCTCGACAGTACCCTGTTCGGTGGCGCGCTCGAGGCCCTTCAGGGCGAAATCTCCACCGAGGGCTATACCCTTGTGGTCGCGGCCACGAGCTACAGCGCGGCGCGTGAGCGGTCGCACGTCCAGAACTTGCTGGCCAGCGGCATCGACGCGCTGGTGTTGGTCGGCGCCGAGCGTCCGCCCGAGGTCTACCGCATGATCGAGCGCAAGGGCATCCCGTACGTTCTGATCTGGATCGATCGAACCGAAGGCGCCCATCCCTGCATCGGCTTCGACAACCACGGCGCCGGCCAGGCTGTCGCCCGCCATCTGTTGGACATGGGCCATCGCCACATCGCGATGGTCTCGGGACCGCTGGCCGAAAACGACCGGGCCAAGAGCCGCCTGGCGGGGGTTCGCACGGCGCTGGCCGAACGGGGCTTGAGCCTGCCCGCCGATCACCTGATCGAACGGCCCTTCGGCGTTGCGGGCGGACGCGAGGCCTTTCGTCTGCTGATGAGCCGCCAACCACGGCCAACCGCAATCGTCTGCGGTTCCGAGCCTTTTGCCTACGGCGCGATCTTCGAGAGCCAGGCAATGGGCGTGGCCATTCCCGGCGAGGTCTCGGTCACCGGCTTCGACGACATGTGGCTGGCCGCACAAATCACGCCCAGCCTGACCACCGTACGCACGCCCCAGCGCCAGATGGGCGCCGAGGCGGGGCGTTACCTGCTGTCACGCCTGAGCGGAAAGGAGATCGCCGCTGGCCGGCCGCTTGACTTCGAGCTGGTGGTGCGCGCCTCCTCCGGGCCGCCACCAAGGGAAGGCTAGGTTCCGATCGCCAGCACCTCCAGCTCAACCGGGCCGCTCGGCTTGGGCCAGGTGACCAGGTCGCCGACCTCGGCACCTTCGAGCGCCCGGGCGAGCGGCGAGACCCAGCTCACCTTGCCATGGGCCGGGTCGGCCTCGTCCTCGCTGACGATGCGCACGCGAAACTCGACATCGTCCTCGTCAGCGACAGTCACCCAGCAGCCGAAGCCCACCGCCTCGGGCGCTTCCGCCCCGGCCTCGACCAAGATCGCCGAGGCCAGCCTGGCTTCAATGTAGCGCTGCTCCCGGGCCAAGCGGGTCAAAGCCGGACGCCGCGACAGCTCGTCGCCCGCGAACGTGCGGCGCTCAGCCTCCAGTGTCGCGCGACGCGCCTCCAGCGCCGCCAAACCTTCGGGCGTCACATAGTTGGGATGGGGACTGAGGGGTAGATCCGGCAGCTCGCCCGCGGTCTCGTCGCCGTCCGGCTCTTTGACGAAAGCGCGGCTCATGGCCGTCTCCCCGTTACATGATCCCTAGTCGACCGCGGCCAGGGCAGGCGCTTTGACCAGGGCTTCGTAGTCGGACATCAGCTCCTGAGTGATCTTTCCGGGCGTGAAGCTGTAGTCGCCGATCTCGGCGACCGGCGTCACCTCGACCGCGGTGCCCGTCAAGAAGACCTCGGACGTTTTGGCCAGCTCTTCGGGCAGGATCGCCCGCTCGACCACCTCGTAGCCCCGGTCCTCTGCCAGTTTCATCACCGTGCGCCGGGTGATGCCATCGAGAAAGCAATCTGGCGTCGGGGTGTGCAGCACACCGTCCTGGACTAAGAAGATGTTTGCGCCGGTCGCCTCGGCGATTTGGCCCCGGTAGTCGAGCATCAGGGCGTCGGCGTAACCGGCCGCCTCGGCGTCGTGCTTGGAGAGGGTGCAGATCATGTAGAGACCGGCCGCCTTGGAGTCGGTCGGCGCCGTGTCCGGGGCCGGCCGCCGCCACTTGGAGATGGCCATGCGGATGCCCTTCATGCGTGCCTCGGCCGAGAAGTAGTTCGGCCACTCCCAAGCCGCGATCGCAACGTGGATTTTCGTCGCCTGGGCCGAGACTCCCATCATTTCGCTGCCGCGCCAGGCAACCGGCCGAACGTAGCCGTCGACGATTCCGTTGGCCTGGACCACCGCCTCAGCCGCCTCGTCGATCTCTGCGATGCTGTAGGGCAGCTCGAAGCCCATGATCCGCGCCGACTTCTCGAGCCGCTCGTGGTGCTCGGTCATCTTGAAGATCTGGCCGCCATAGACCCGCTCGCCCTCGAAAACGGCGCTGGCGTAGTGCAACGCGTGGCTGAGTGTGTGGACTTTGGCATCGCGCCAAGGAATCATCTTGCCGTCGAACCAGATCACGCCGTCGCGGTCGTCGAAAGGAATCATGGACATCGCTCTATTCACCCCTCTTCCGGGCGTCTATAAGGTGCCAGGTGAGCCTCGGGCTGAAATCCCCCTGGTGCGTCCAATTCGCGCCACGGGCCCTGCCCCATCCTGCCCTGTCGGCCCCTGCGGGACCGGAACAAGGTTGCGCGATGTAACACTTATGAGTCATATATGTCAACATGACTGACTTAAAAGGTGGCGCCAATCCTCTGTTTCTGCGCGAGGAGGACTTGCGCCAAGGCATGGAGCTGCTGTTCTTCGCTTACCGGGATTTCATCGCGGAGCCCGACCGGATCCTCGCCCAGTACGGATTTGGCCGCGCCCACCACCGAGTGATCTATTTTGTCGGACGCAATCCGGGCATGACGGTAAGCGAGCTGCTCGACATTTTGAGCATCACCAAGCAGAGCCTGTCCCGCGTGCTGGGCCAGCTTGTGCGCGAGGGCTTCATCGTCCAGCGCAAGGGCGAGCGCGACCGCCGTCAGCGCCTGCTCGAGCTGACGGACAAAGGCCGCGCCTTGGAACGCCAGCTCAGCGAAACCCAGCTGCGGCTGGTGGCACGCGCCTACAAGACCGCCGGTGCGGAGTCGGTCGAAGGTTTTCGGCGAGTGTTGCACAATCTGATCGACGACCGGGACCGCCGGCGCTTTATGTCGGGCGAGCCCGCCTTACCGCTATCGGCACGGCGATGAACCGCTAGACGAGGGTGAGCGGAGGACCGGCATGGACGAGAGCTTGGATCGCGATGCCCCGCACATCTTGGTGGTCGACGACGATACCCGGCTGCGCCAGCTGCTCCAACGCTTCCTCAGCGAGCAAGGCTTCCGTATCACCGCGGCACACGACGCCGCCGACGCCCGCGCCAAGCTCGCCGCCATGGAGTTCGATCTTCTGGTGCTCGATATCATGATGCCGGGCGAGTCGGGCCTGGACCTGACCCGCGCTCTGCGTGAGACCAGCGCCGTGCCGATCCTGCTTCTGACCGCCATGTCAGAGACAACCAATCGCATCGAGGGCTTCGAGAGCGGCGCCGATGACTATCTGCCCAAGCCCTTCGAGCCCCGGGAACTGGTGCTGCGGATCAACGCCATCTTGCGCCGCGCCCGTCAGCCAGTTGCGCCCTTGGTCGCCACGGTCGAGTTCGGCGATTATCACTTCGATTTGGAGCGCGAGCAGCTGCGGCGCGGCGATGACTTGGTTCGCCTGACCAGCGCCGAGGCCTCCTTGCTCAAGACCTTGGCCCGGCAGCCCGGCGTGCCGGTGTCACGCGACACGCTCACCGAGGAAAGCCCGATCATTGGCAACGCACGCACGATCGACGTTCAGATGACCCGGCTGCGCCGCAAGATCGAGCCCGATCCCCGCTATCCACGCTACTTGCAGACCGTTCGGGGCACCGGCTACGTGCTGGTCACGGGCTGACCCGTCATGGTCGCGGTACTCGGACAAGCGAAAGGCAAGCCATCGCTCATCAAGCGTGTCCTGCCGCGCACCCTGCTCGGCCGCTCGCTCCTAATCATCGTCACGCCCCTGGTGCTGGTTCAGGTGATCGCGACCTGGGTGTTCTACGATCGCCACTACGACACCATCACTCGGCGCTTGGCCCAGAGCATCGCCGGCGACATCGACGCGACCCTCAGAATCATGGGACCAAACCCGACAGAGGAGCAGCGCCAGGAGGCCTTTCGCCTCGCCAAGGTCGCCTTCTGGCTCGACATGACCCTGCAGCCGGGCGAGACCTTGCCCGACAACATTCCGCCGCCCGGCTGGAGCGTGATCGACCGCAAGATGACCGCCGCCCTGCGCGGCCAGGTTCCCTATGCCTACCGCGTCGACACGGACTCCCTGGACAAAAAGGTACTGATCGAGGTCCAGCTGCCCGAGGGCGTGCTCGAGGTACTTGTGCCGCGCGACCGTCTGTTCAGCTCGACCACATACATTTTCATCATGTGGATGGTCGGTAGCTCGATCGTGCTGTTCGCCGTGGCGACCCTCTTCATGCGCAATCAGGTTCGCCCGATCCGCCGCCTGGCCCAGGCCGCAGAGAGCTTCGGCAAGGGCCGCGACGTGCCCGGCTTCAAGCCAGAAGGCGCAACCGAGGTGCGCCAGGCGGCCGCCGCCTTCCTGCAAATGCGCGGGCGCATCAAGCGCCAGATCAGCCAGCGCACGGAGATGCTGGCCGGCGTCAGCCACGACCTGCGCACACCGCTCACCCGCATGAAGCTGCAGCTCGCCATGCTGGGCGAAAGCCCTGAGGTCAAGAACCTGGCCTCGGACGCGGCCGAAATGGAGTCCATGGTCGAGGGTTACTTGGCCTTTGCCCGTGGCGAGGGCGCCGAGCAGGCCGAACCGGCCGACCTCTCGGAGCTGCTGCACGACGTGGTCGAGCAGATGACAAGCGACGCCCGGCCGATCGACCTCCACATGGAGCAGGCGCTGACCGTGCCGCTCCGTCGCGAGGCCATGCGGCGCTGTTTGGCCAACTTGATCGGCAATGCCCAGCGCTATGCCAATCACGTCTGGATCAACGCCGGCAACCGGCGCAGCGTCGCAGAGGTGACAATCGACGACGATGGCCCGGGTATCCCGGAAGACCGGCGGGAGGACGTTTTCAAGGCCTTCTACCGTCTGGACCAGGCACGCAGCCCCGACACCGGGGGTACCGGCCTGGGCCTCACCATCGCCCGCGACGTGGTGCGCAGCCACGGCGGCGATCTCTACCTGGAAACCGCGCCCACTGGCGGCTTGCGCGCACGGCTTTGGGTACCGTTCTAGGTCAAATCAGACCCGGTGCGACGATCTGACCGTAGGCGGCGTAGACCCGGCAGTTTTGGCCGCTGGTCTGCTCACAGCGCACGACCGCGTTGTTCTTGGCATTGGCCTTGCTGCAGGCGTCTCGGCAAAAGCTGTAGAGGCAGAAGTTGCCTTGCTCCGCGACCACGAAGTACATCGGCTTGAGCTCGCCGGCATAGGTTTCGAAGGCGGATTTACAGTGCGTCGACGAGGCGAACTGAGGCCGCTCGATTCCCAGATCGCCGGCCCGCGCCACGCTACTCAGAATGAGAGACGCCACGATCACGGTCACGAGACCAGAGATGTATCGCATGGGATCCTCCGCTCGGCTGCGAGGAACGGGTCGCGCTCTGACTATCCCATGGTTTAGGTCCGCAGCCAGGTCAACTCCTCGTGACCGCCATGCAATCGCCCGGACTCACTGCAGATCAATCAAGTCAGGCGCAATGATTTGGCCGTAGGCGGCATAGACAAAGCATTTTTTCTCGCTCATGCGCTCGCATCGCAGCAGCGCCCGGTTGCGCTGATTGTTCTGACGGCAGGCATTGCGGCAATAGTTGAAGAGGCACAGCTCGCCATCCTCGGAAACCACGAAGAACAGCGGCCTGAACTCCTGCTTGTAGCGGGTGAAGATCCTTTGGCATTTCTCCGAGGCGATCACCTGCGGGCGCTCGACGGCCGAATCGGCCAGGGCGGTGTCGGCGACCGCCGCCAAGGTTAGAAAAATCAGCACTACTCTTGCGATAGCTGCCATAGCGGCAGTCTAGTCAGGCAGCCCAGCCGTGCGCAAGCGTTCGCAAGGATCTCGCACGGGGCATTTCCGCATCAATAGAGCCGGCCGCCGTTCGGCACCCCGCGTTCGGGGCTTATCAGCACCACCTCGCCGGCGCCGTCGGGAAAGCCGAGCACCAGGATCTCGGACATCATCTTGCCGATCTGCTTGGGCGGAAAGTTGACCACCGCGGCAACCTGGCGGCCGACCAGACCCTCTAGATCGTAAAGCTTAGTAACCTGGGCCGAGGAGCGCTTGACGCCGATCTCCGCGCCAAAGTCGACCCACAGCTTGAAGGCCGGGCGCCGGGCCTCGGGATAGGGCTCGGTGCGCACGATCGTGCCGACCCGAATATCGACCTTGAGGAAATCATCGAAACTGATCTCTGGGCTGGCGTCGGACATTCCTCCCCCCAATGGTTTTGGCTCTCGAGGGAAGAGCATCCCGTGCCCAGACGAAAAAGAAAAGCCGCCCAGTTAAGGGCGGCTTCTCCAAACTCTAGGGTAAGCTCTAGCGCAGCCGCGCTTGGCTTACTTGCCGTTGGTGAGCTTCTTGACGGCAACCGTGAGCTCGTCGAGGCCCTCGGTCACGCGCTTGTTGATCACCTCGACCGCTTCGCCATTCGACTTGGCGCTCATCTCGAGCAGCTCGCGGCCGTTGGCGACAGCCTGGGCATAGCCCTGCTTGACGAGCTCGGCCTGCTTGGCGAAGGCCACCTCGGGCTTGCCGGCGGTGGTCAGCTCGTTGACGGCGCTGGCGGCGTCCTCGAACGACTTGCGGACGATCTCGGCCTGGCGCTGGGCGACAGCCTGGAAGCCCTCGAAGGCAACCTTGTTGGCGGCGCTGAAGGCCTCGATGTTCTTGCGCTGGGCGTCAATCACCGCGGTGGTGTCGACGGCCGGCAGCTTGAACTGATCGGCGAACTGGGTGAAGTCGACGAACGGCGCGAACTCCACCTTGGAAAACTGGGACTTCTGGGTGCTGGGCATGACTTTAGATCTCCTTTGGGGGCTCGCATTCGGCGCCGCCTTGGCTCCGCTATGCTGCACTGCACAATGACGGAGATATAGCCTCTGGTTCCGAAGGGTCAAGGGATTTTTTTGCACTGCAACAAAAAATTCTTTCAAGCGGTCTCTTACCGCCCGTATTACCGCTTCCGGGCACCTCTCGGTAGTCGGCGGAGCAGGCCTTCGGCCCGGCGCAGGTAGCCGTCGAGGGTGGCCATGGTCTTGGCCATATCGGGAGTCTCGTCGCGCAACCAAACCCTTAACGTAGCCAGGTAAATCGCCGACAGGCCCTTGAGCCGGACCGCGCCGCAGGGCCCCTGGCTTGGCAGGCGGGCCATCTCGAGCATCGCCGCCATGGAGCGGCGCAGCTGACAAAGGCTGCACAGGGCGCCAATGGGGTCCCGTGTTCGCTCGTGCAGCAAATGTCCGATTCCGGGCTTGTAGGGCGCGAGCGCGTCAAAGCGCCGCATCATGACATCGAACAGACGGTCGCGGGCCGAACCTTCGGCGTCATCCCAGTCTTCGCTCAAGCTGTCGTCGCCCAGCACCTCGGCATCGATTCGCCGGGAGAAGGCCCGCAGGATCGCCTCCTTGGTCTGGAACAGCGGATAGACCTGGGACAAGGGGAGCTTGGCCGCCTCGGCAATCTCGGCGAGCGAGAGGTCGCGCCAGCCGCGCTCCGCCGCCAGTTTGAAGGCGGCCCCGATGATCTTCTCGGAAACGTCGACTTTTCTTGCCATGACCTACCTATGTAAGTCCACTCGCGCAGCAGCGCAATCGGCCCTAGTCCTGCTTGACGTCGACCACCTGGCCCCCGGTGATGCGCGCCAGGTCGCCTGGCGCCAGGCGGAAGACGGCGTTCGGCGTACCGGCGGCGGCCCAGATCTCCTCGAAATCCGTCAGATCCCGGTCGATCAAGGTGACCGGCGACTCGTCGTGGCCGAGTGGCGGCACGCCGCCGATCGAGAATCCGGTGCGCGCCCGCACGAAGTCGGCATCGGCGCGGCCGGCCGGCTCGCCCACCAAGGCCGCCACCTTGGCCAGGTCGACCCGATTCGGCCCGCTGGCGATGACCAGGAGCGGGCGGTCCGAGTCGCCACCGCGAAACACCAGAGACTTAGCGATTTGGCCAACCTGACAGCCGATGGCGGCGGCAGCGTCGGCGGCGCTTCGGGTGCTCTCGGAAAACTCACGAACCTCGAAGCCGAGCCCGAAATCGTCTAGTGCCGCCTGAACCCGGCGGGCGCTGGCCTTTGCCGGGCCAGCGCTCAAGAGGCGAGCTCACGGCTGCGCCTGGCCGCCGCCTCGACCGCCTGTTCCATAAGCGGGGCCAGCCCATCGTCGGCCATCAGCACCTCAAGCGCGGCCTGAGTCGTGCCGTTCGGGCTGGTCACGTTCTTGCGCAGCTGGCCGGCCGGTTCGGCCGCCCGGTGCAGCAGCTCGCCGGCGCCGGTCACTGTCTGGCGCGCCAAAGCCATCGCCATGCTGTCCGGCAGCCCCGCTTTAACCCCGGCCTGGGCCAAGGCCTCGACCATGTAAAAGACATAGGCTGGCCCGCTGCCCGAGACTCCTGTGACCGCGTCGAGCAAAGCCTCGTCATCGACCCAAGCGACCTGGCCGACTGCCCAGAGCAGGCGCTCGCAAAGGGTGCGCTGATGCTCGCTGGCGTGCGCATTGGCGCTCAGCACCGACATGCCGCGACCGACCGCGGCGGGCGTGTTCGGCATGGCGCGCACGACCGCCGTCTCCGCCCCTAGGTGGGCCTCCAGGTTGGCGATCGTCGTGCCCGCGGCGATCGAGAGGAACACCGCGCCGGCGCTGGCGAACCCCCGGTAGATTGGCAGCACCTGGGTCATCGTCTGCGGCTTGATGGCCAGCAGCACCAGATCCGGCCGGTAGTCCGAGGCAAGCGAGTCCGAGTGGGTCAGATGACGCACGCTACTCTCCGAGAAACCGGCCATGGCCTCGACGTTGGGCTCGACGATGGTGATTGTCTCCGGAGCAACACCCTCGGCGAGCCAGCTGGTCAGCAGCGCGCCGCCCATCTTGCCACAACCGACCAGAAGCAGCCGCTCGCCGCCCGCCCCATCGCCCGGGCTCATGCCTCGCCGACCGTTTCCATGAGCGCGCTGGAGAGCGCGTTCTCAACGCTCTGGCCGCCCCAGACCACGAGCTGAAGGGCGGGAAAGAGCCGCTCGCACTCCTCGGCCGCGGTATCCACCAGGTCTTCGAGCTGCTCGACGCTGGCGCCCGGCGATCCGCGCAAAGGCAGAGTGTGACGAAACAGGGGCATGGCGGTCTCGGAGGCCAGCTCGAAGTGGCCGAGCCACAAGCGCTCGTTGACGGCGCCCATCAGCTCTTGGACCTGGCGCCGCTTGTCGGACGGCACCTTGGTTTCGAAATGGCAGGAAAAGAAAACCGCGCTCAGGTCCGCCTGCCACACAAAGCACATGCGATAGCCGCACCAGCGGCCCTCGACTTGCATCAGTAGCTCGCTCTCGCTGGTGCGCTCGAAGGGCCAGTCGTTGGCGCTGACCAACTCCTCCAAGACATCCAAGGGATTGAAAGATTCCGCGGGAAAGATATCGAGCGACACGTCATGGCCCCCCGTTTGAGTGGCTGAACTGAGGAGCCTTCGACATGTAGCCCCTCAACGCCGAACTTCTACTAGATCTAGCGTGCCAAACTCCGATGGCCGATGCAAGGTCCCAGTTATCCCCAGGCTGTGCCCTTCGAGGATAGCTGCCCTAGTCAGTGGCTTTCGGCTTGGCGGCCTTCTTGGCGCGCGGCTTGGCGGGCTTTGCGGCCAGCGCCGCTTCCAGCGCGGCCACTCGCTTGAGCAGATCCTCCTGCTCGTCGCGTGCCTTGGCGGCCATCGTTTTGACCGCCTCGAACTCCTCACGGGTCACCAGGTCCCCTTGGCGGAGGACTCGTTCGAATTGCTCGCGCAGGCGGGCCTCGACCTCCTCGCGCAGGCCGGAGGCGACTCCCAGGGCGCCGCTGGCGACCCGGGCCAGATCGTCGAGCACACGGTTTTGAGTCTGCATCACGGGTCCTCCTTCACAGATCCCTATAATATGGCGCGCAGACCTTGGAAATACAGGGGGGCGCGACCGGCGGCGCTTGCCCCGGCCGCGAGCCACCCCCTATAAGGTGCTTCATGATCCTGGTCACCGGCGGCGCCGGCTTCATTGGCTCGAACCTGGTAGCGGCCCTCTCGGCGCGCGGCGAAAGGGTCGTGGTCTGCGACCGCTTGGGCACCGGCGACAAGTGGCGCAATCTGGCCAAACACGAATTGGAGGACTTGGTCGCTCCGGAGGAGCTGGAAGGCTACTTGAAGCGCGCCGGCGACGGATTGCGGGCGGTGGTCCACATGGGCGCCATCTCATCGACCACGGAGCGGGACGGGGATGCCCTGGTCGCCAATAACTTCAAGCTCTCCCAAATGCTTTGGAGCTGGTGCGCCGAAGCTAAGCGGGTGCTGATCTACGCCTCCTCGGCAGCGACCTATGGCGACGGCACGGCCGGTTTCGACGACGACGCTTCCATCGAGCACCTGGCGCGCCTCCAGCCGCTCAACGGCTATGGCTGGACCAAGCAACTCTTCGACCGTTGGGTCGCCCGGCGCCTGGCCGACGGCGGCCCGCGCCCGAACCAATGGGTCGGCCTCAAGTTCTTCAACGTTTACGGCCCCAACGAGTATCACAAAGGCGGCCAAGCCAGCGTCGTCTACCACCTGTTCTGCCAGCAGCAGGCCGGTGAGACGCCCCGGCTTTTCAAGTCGCATCATCCGGACTACGCCGACGGCGGCCAGCTGCGCGACTTCGTCTGGGTCGGCGACTGCGTTGCGGTCATGCTGTGGCTGCTCGAGAACCGCCAGGTCAACGGCCTTTTCAACCTGGGCACGGGTCAAGCGCGCTCCTTCGCGGACTTGGCGGCGGCGCTCTTCGCGGCGCTCGGCAAACCACTCGAGATCGACTACGTGCCGACCCCGGAGGCAATCCGCGACAAGTACCAGTACTTCACCGAAGCCAAGATGGAACGGCTTCGCGCGGCCGGTTACGAAGCCCCCTTCACCAGCTTGGAAGAGGGCGTGGCCAGTTACGTGAACCACCACCTGAGCCGAGAGGATCCTTACCGATGATCCTCTCGATCACCTATCCGACGATCGATCCGGTGGCCTTGGAACTTGGGCCGATCGTGATCCGCTGGTACTCGCTTGCTTACATCGTCGGCCTGCTGGTCGCCTGGCGCTATTGCCGCTGGCTCGCCGCTCGACCGCCCCAGCGCATGACGCCCGAGGCCTTCGATGATTTCCTGCTGTGGGCGACCGGAGGTGTGATTCTAGGCGGACGTCTCGGCTACGTGCTGTTCTACAAGCCGGGATTCTACCTGCACAACCCGGGCGAAGCCCTAATGCTGTGGCAGGGCGGCATGAGTTTTCACGGCGGCCTGCTCGGGGTCTTGCTGGCCGGCCTGATTTTCGCCCGGCGCCGGGGTATCACTTACGTAGGCCTCATGGACATCTGCGCCTGCGCGACGCCAATCGGGCTGTTTTTGGGGCGCCTGGCCAACTTCATCAATGGCGAGCTCTATGGCCGACCGAGCGACGTGCCCTGGGCCATGGTGTTCCCAAGCGGCGGTCCCGAGCCGCGCCACCCGAGCCAGCTCTACGAGGCTGGGCTGGAGGGCATCGCACTGTTTGTGGTGCTTCTGGCCATGGTGCGCTTTGGCGCCTTGCTGCGGCTCGGCCTGATCTCCGGCGCCTTTCTGGTCGGCTACGGCCTGTCGCGCCTGATTGTCGAATTCGCCCGGGAACCGGATGCCCATCTGGGCACCCTGCTGGCCGGCGCCACCATGGGTCAGCTGCTTTCCTTGCCAATGATCATGCTCGGCGTCGGGCTGATCGTATGGTCGTTCCGGCACAGTGCCGCGCCCAAGCAGTCTTAAGGCAAGATTGGCCCGGCGTATTGCGCTGCAAGGGCCGATCTCCGTGGCCGACTACATGCTTCAGGCCCTGACCGACCCGGATTACGGTTACTACACCACGGGGACGCCCTTCGGCCGGGCCGGGGATTTCATCACGGCACCCGAGATCAGCCAGATGTTCGGCGAGCTGATCGGCCTCTGGTGCGCCGACAGCTGGCAGCGACTGGGCGCGCCCGAATCGCTGCTGTTGGTCGATCTCGGCCCGGGCCGTGGCACCTTGATGGCCGACGCCCTGCGCGCAGCGCGCCTGGTACCCGGCTTCCTGGCCGCACAGCGCCTGCACTTGGTCGAGGCAAGCGCCAAGCTGCGTGCCCAGCAGGCCGAGGCACTGGGGGCCTTCGGGCCAACCTGGCACGATTCCCTTGGCGACCTGCCGGAAGGGCCGATAATCCTGATCGCGAACGAATTCTTTGACGCCCTGCCGGTGCGCCAATTCGAGCGCAGCGACGGTGGCTGGTGCGAGCGCCGAATCGGACTGGACGAAGCCGATCAATTGAACTTTGTGCTGACACCGCCCAGCCCAGCCAACCAAATGCTATTGCCCGAGGCGATGGCGACCGCTGCGCCCGGTACCCGCATCGAGACCTCGCCCTTTGCGATCGGTCTGGCCGACGAAATCGGCCGCCGCGTCGCCGGCGCGCCCGGCGCCGCCCTGGTGATCGACTACGCCCGAGACCAAAGCCACAATCCCGGCCTGACCCTGCAGGCGGTCCGCGACCATGCCTCCCACCCGGTGCTGGCCGAGCCGGGCACCGCGGATTTGAGCGCCGCGGTCGATCTCACAAGGCTTGCCGAGGTCGCACGCCAGGCCGGCGCCGCCACCGCGGGCCCGCTCCCTCAAGGCGCCTTCCTCGAGCGTCTCGGCATCGGCGCGCGGGCGGCCGCGCTCGCCCGGAACGCCACGGCCGATCAGGCCCAGGACATCGAGGCGGCCAAGAAGCGACTTTGCGATCCCGAGGCGATGGGCGAGCTGTTCCAAGTATTGTCGATCCATGACACGCGCATGGAGATGCCGGCCGGTTTCCATTGACAGGGCCTGCTCGCGCCGGAAAAGTCTGCACCGTCCCATGTTTCAGGAGTCGCGATGCTAAGGATTCCATCTTTGGAGGCGCTGCCGCGGGTGCGCCACGGCTTCTTCACCCGCCAAGGCGGCGTCAGCGGAGGGCTCTACAGCTCGCTCAACTGCGGCTTCGGTTCAGGCGACCGTGCCGAGCATGTAGAAGAAAACCGGGCCCGCGCCATGGCCCAGCTCGCGGCGGCGCCGAACTCCTTGGTCACGGTCTATCAGATCCACTCGGACCAGGTCGCGGTGGTCGAGTCACCGTGGGCTCGGGACCAGGCCCCCAAGGCCGACGGTCTGGCCACGAAGAGGCCGGGCGTCACCCTGGGCATCCTGACCGCGGACTGCGTGCCAGTGCTTTTCGCCGAGCCCGAGGCCGGCGTGATCGGCGGCGCCCATGCCGGCTGGCGCGGCGCGCTCGACGGCATCTTGGAGGCGGTGGTCACCGCCATGGAGCGGCTGGGCGCCAATCGTCAGAGCATCTCAGCCGGTATCGGGCCCTGCATCGCGAAAGCCTCCTACGAGGTCGGCCCGGAGTTTCCGGACCCGTTCCTGGCCCAAAGCGCCGAAAACTCGGATTTCTTCGCGACCGCCGAACGGTCCGGCCACTTCATGTTTGATCTCGAGGGTTACGTAGCTCGGCGCCTGAGCGCCGCCGGCATCGGCTCGGTCGAGGCGGCGGCCTGTGACACCTGTGCCGACGAGGCGCGCTTCTTCAGCTATCGGCGCGCCTGCAAGACCGGCGAGACCGACTACGGCCGGGGGCTCTCGGCCATAACACTGGAGGCTTGAGTTACATGGCGATTCACTTTCCGGCCGAGGAGCTGGCCGGCCGCCGGGCCGAAACCTGCCGGGCCTTGACCGAAGCGGGCCTCGACGGCCTCCTCATGTTCCGCCAGGAGTCCATGTTCTATCTGACCGGCTACGACACCTTCGGCTACGTCTTCTTTCAATGCCTGGTGCTGACCGCCGACGGCCGGATGATGCTGCTGACCCGGGCGCCCGACTTGCGCCAGGCCCAGGAAACTTCGGTGGTCGAGGACATCCGGGTTTGGGTCGACGGCCCCGAGGCAGCGCCGGCCGTGGAGCTCAAGGAGATCCTGATCGAGCTCGGCCTTAAGGGGACGCGGCTGGGCGTCGAATACGAGGCCTATGGTCTGACCGCGCGCAACGGCAAGCGCCTGGAGGCGGCGCTCGCCGGCACCGCCGAGCTGGCCGACGCCTCGGACCTGGTCAACCGACAGCGGGTGATCAAGAGCCCGGCCGAAATCGAGTACGTTCGCCGGGCCGCCGAACTGGCCGACGACGCCTACGACGAGGCCGTACGCCTGACCCATGCCGGTGGCGACGAGGCTGAGATCTTGGCCGCCATGCAGGGCGCGGTGTTTCGTGGCGGCGGCGACTATCCTGGCAACGAGTTCATCATCGGCTCCGGTCCGGGCGCCCTGCTGTGCCGCTACTACACGGGGCGCCGTGTACTGGATGACGAGGATCAGCTGACCCTGGAGTGGGCCGGCGCCTATCGTCACTACCACGCCGCCATGATGCGCACCTTCCGAGTCGGCCCGGTGCCGGCGCGACAGGTCGAGATGCACAAGGTGGCGAAGGACGCCCTGCTCGAGGTCGAGGCCACGCTCAAGCCCGGAAATCTGGTCGGCGACGTATTCGATGCCCACGCCAGGGTCCTTGACGCGGCCGGCTACCACGCCCATCGAATGAACGCCTGCGGCTACTCGCTAGGCACCACCTTCTCACCAAACTGGATGGACTGGCCCATGCTGTACCACGGCAATCCGGTGGAGCTCGCGCCCGGCATGGTGTTCTTCTGCCACATGCTCATCTTCGACAGCGACCGGGGCCTGGCCATGACCCTGGCGCGCACCAGCCTGGTCACCGAGGTCGGGTCGGAGCCGCTGTCCGCGCGGCCGCTCGACCTCGTTGCCGGCTGAGCGGGCCTAGGCTAGAGTTCGGGAAACGGGGGGCATGCCTTACATCATCATGCTTGGCTTCTTCTGCTTGATCGGTCTGCTGGTCACATGCGTCATGATCTGATGTGCGGAACACGGCTGGCGCTCGCACTCGTCCTTTTGGCGACGGTGGCCGCCTGTGGCCAGCTGCCCCGCCCCTTCCAACCCGACGACAAGGCCGCAAACAAGCTGCTCGATCTGGAGGACCGCGCCGGCGTACTGGTTCTGCCGCTGCAAGGCGACGGACCGGGCCAGCCGGAGCAGGCCGCCGAGCACCTGGCGGAGGCGCTGCGCGACCGGGACTTGCCGGCCTCGACCCAAAATGGCCACGACGCGAGCCGCGTGCTCCTGGGGCACGCCGCGGTGCTAAAGCTTTCGCCCGAGCGGGACGAGGTCATGGTGCACTGGGAGCTAAGCGACCCGGCCGGCAAGCGCCTGGCCGTGTTCACCCAGCGTAGCGAACTGCCGGCCGGCGCCTGGCGGCTCGGCGATGAGGCGGTGGTCGGCAAGCTGATGGACAAGACCGCGGCCTCGGTCTCCGAGCTGGTGTTCGGACCGGAGCATATCGCTGCCCCGATCCCCGGTTTTCCCGGCGCACGCCTTGTGATCCTGCCGTTCGAGAACATGCCGGGTGACGGTGAGACCAGCCTGAGCCGCGCCCTTCACAAGCGACTGCAGGCGCACAGTCTGCCAGTGGTCGACTACATCGAGGACGACGACCTGCTGATCGCCTGCGACGTGCTGGTCGGCGTGCCGGACCGCAGCGTGCAGCCGGTAGTCGTCACCTGGCGGGTGCTGCGCGCCAGCAACGGCGAGGTGCTCGGCGAGATCCAGCAGGCCAACCAGGTCCCCAAGGGCAGCCTGGATGGCCCCTGGGGTCCGACCGCGGGCGCGATCGCCGACGGCGCCACGGTCGGCATTCTCCAGCTGATCGGCCAGTTGAATGGGGCTTAAAAATTTTGCCCCCGAGTCCACCGGCAATTTGCGTTTACAGAGCCAAATCCCATTGATAAAGTCCGCGCGACCCGCTACGGGGGTTTGGCAAGGACAAGCAAAGCGGCTATTGGGGGCGCAGCGGCAGCCGCGCAGTTCGCATGAAGATCCTGACGGGCAACAGCAATCGGCCGCTCGCCGAAGCCATCTCCGCATACCTTAACTTGGCTTTGACCAAGGCCAGCGTCCGGCGTTTTTCCGACATGGAGGTCTTCGTCGAGATCCAGGAGAACGTGCGCGGCGAGGACGTCTTCGTCATCCAATCGACCTCCTATCCGGCGAACGACAACCTGATGGAGCTGCTGGTCGCCCTGGACGCGCTCAAGCGTGCCTCGGCGCGACGAGTCACCGCGGTGATCCCCTACTACGGCTATGCCCGGCAGGACCGCAAATCGAGCCCGCGCACGCCGATCTCAGCCAAGTTGGTGGCCAACCTGACCACCTCGGCCGGCGCGGACCGGGTGCTCACGATCGACCTCCACGCGGGGCAGATTCAGGGCTTTTTCGACATCCCGACCGATAATCTCTACGCCGCTCCGGTGTTCATCAAGGACATCGAGGAGCGCTACAATGGTGAGGCGCTCACCATCGTCTCGCCCGATGTGGGTGGCGTGCTGCGCGCCCGAGCGATCGCCAAGTCGCTTGACGCCGACCTTGCGATCGTCGATAAGCGCCGCGAACGGGCTGGCGTCTCCGAGGTCATGAACATCATCGGCGACGTCAAGAACCAATGCTGCTTGCTGGTCGACGATATCGTCGATTCCGCCGGCACCCTGTGCAATGCCGCCGTGGCGCTCATGGAATCGGGCGCCAAGTCGGTCTCGGCCTACGTGACCCACGGCGTTCTGTCGGGGGGCGCGGTGGCGCGGGTCACCTCCTCGCCGCTTCAGGAGCTGGTTATGACCGACTCCATCCAGGCGACCGAGGCGGTCAGGGTGGCGCAGAACATGCGCCAGATCACCATCGCCCCGCTGCTGGGCGAGGCGATGAGCCGGATCAGCGACGAGCGCTCGGTTTCCAGCCTATTCGATTAGGTGCTTCGGCACCCTTGTTATAGACACCGAGGTCCGGCACCCCTGGAGGCCGGTCCGCGCAACACGAGACGAGGAGACAGTTATGGCCGATGTCAATAAGCTCGCGGTCGAGCCGCGAGAGCGGGCTGGAAAGGGGGCCACCCGCGCCGTACGCCGTGCAGGGCGCGTACCTGCGGTGATCTACGGCGCCAAGAAAGACCCGATTATGATTTCCCTGGAGCCGCGCGACCTGATGCGCGAGATCAACAGCGGCAGTTTCTTCGCGAGCCTGCTCGACCTGGAGATCAGCGGCAAGGGTAAGGAGCGCGTGCTGCCCCGCGACGTGCAGCAGGATCCGGTCAATGATCAGCCGATCCACGTGGATTTCCTTCGGGTCAAGGCCGACACTCAGCTCAACGTTGAAGTGCCCGTGAACTTCATCAACGAAGAGGAGTCGCCTGGCCTGAAACGTGGCGGCGTGCTCAACGTGGTGCGCTACGTGATCGAATTGAGCTGCCGGGCGGATGCCATTCCCCAGCAGATCGACGTCGACCTGACCGGCTATGACATCGGCGATTCAGTGCACATCTCCGACATCACCCTGCCCGAAGGAGTGGAGCCGACCATCACCGACCGTGACTTCACCATCGTCTCGGTGGCCGCGCCCAGCGTGATCGCCGACGACGAAGAAGAGGAAGGCGAGGGCGAAGAGGGCCTCGAGGGCGAAGAGGGTGTCGAGGGCGCCGAGGGCGAGGAGGGCGCCGAGGGCGCCGAGGAGTCCTCGGACGACAGCAAGGAGGAGTAGCCTCTCATCTAGAGGCATGCTCCGGAGGCGGCGATGCGACTTTTGGTCGGCCTGGGCAACCCGGGCCCGCGCTACGCCCAGACCCGGCACAATATCGGCTTCATGGCGGTGGACGACTTCGTCCGCCGCCATTCCTTTGGTCCTTGGCGTACCCGCTTTCAGGGCCTGATGTCCGAAGGCCGCTTGGCCGGAGACAAGCTCTTGGTGCTCAAGCCCCAAACCTTCATGAATCTTTCGGGCCAATCGGTCGGCGAGGTCGTGCGCTTCTTCAAACTGAGCGGCGACCAGGTCTTCGTGCTCTATGACGAGATCGACCTGGTGCCCGGCAAGATAAAGGTCAAGAAGGGCGGCGGCGCCGGCGGCCACAATGGCATCCGCTCGATCGACGCGGCGATCGGGCCGGAGTACTGGCGGGTGCGCATCGGCGTCGGGCACCCGGGCCACAAGGACTTGGTGCACGGCTACGTGTTGAGCGATTTCGCCAAGGCCGAGCAGCCCATGCGCGATAAGGTGATCGATGAGGTGACGCGCGAGCTGCCGACCTTACTGGAAGGGGATTCGCTTGCCTTTATGTCTCACGTGGCCCAGGCCTTAAAACCGCCACGGCCTAAACCGAAGCCGAAACCCCAAGGCGAAGCGCCGCCCGACGCGGCTCAAGCGGACGACTAGAAATGGGATTCAACTGTGGCATCGTGGGCCTGCCGAACGTCGGCAAGTCCACCCTCTTCAACGCCTTGACCGAGACCGCGGCGGCCGAGGCGGCGAACTATCCCTTTTGCACGATAGAGCCCAACGTCGGCCGGGTGCCGGTGCCGGATCCCCGGCTCGAGCGTCTGGCCGCGATCGCCAAGTCGGCCAAGGTTGTGCCCACGGTCCTGGAGTTCGTCGACATCGCCGGACTGGTCGCAGGCGCCGCCCGCGGCGAGGGCTTGGGCAACAAGTTCCTGGCCAATATCCGCGAGGTCGATGCGATCCTCCACCTGCTTCGCTGCTTCGAAGGCGAGGTTACCCACGTGGCCGACCGGGTCGACCCGATCCGCGACGCGGAGACCGTGGAGACCGAGCTCATGCTGGCCGATCTGGAAAGCGTCGAGCGCCAGATCGACAGCGCGATCAAGCGCGCGCGGGGCGGCGACAAGGAGGCCAAGCAGCGCCTCGACGTGCTTTACGCCGCTGCCGAGGTGCTGCGTGACGGCAAACCGGCGCGAACCGCCGCCCTGACCCCTGAGCAGAAGCCGCTGTTCCGCCAGCTCCAGCTTCTGACCGCCAAGCCGGTGCTCTACGTCGCCAACGTCGACGAAGGCACGGCGGCGACCGGCAACAGCCATGCCGAGCGGGTGCGTTGGCGCGCCGCCGCGGAGGGCGCCGGTTTCGTGATGGTCTCGGCAGCGATCGAGGCCGAGGTGGCCCAGCTTGGCGACCGCGCGGAGAAAAAGGACTTCCTGGAATCCTTAGGGCTTGAGGAGGCCGGGCTCGACCGTACGATTCATGCCGGCTACCAGCTCTTGGACCTGATCACATTCTTCACCGTCGGGCCCAAGGAGGCTCACGCTTGGACCTGCAGGCGGGGCACCAAGGCGCCGGGGGCGGCCGGTGTCATCCACAGCGATTTCGAGCGCGGCTTCATTCGCGCGGAGACCATCACCTACGAGGACTTTGTCGCTTGCGGCGGCGAGACCGGAGCCCGCGACACCGGCAAGATGCGCGCTGAAGGACGGGATTACGTGGCTCAAGACGGCGATGTCTTTCACTTTCGCTTCAATGTGTGAAAGACTGTCGACGCGGGGATAAGGAGCAACGGGGGAGCCAAGCCATGAGCGAACGGGTCAGCCTGACCACCTCGGGTGGTCACAGCCTTTCAGCCTATTTGGCCACTCCCGACGAAGGGGCGCCGCGCGGTGCCCTCGTTGTCTGCCAGGAGATCTTTGGGGTCAACCGGCACATTCGGGCGATCACCGACGGCTTTGCGAACGAAGGTTATCTGGCGATCGCGCCGGCCCTTTTCGACCGAGTTAAGCCGGACGTCGAGCTTGGCTACGACGAAGAGGATGTCGCCGAGGGCCGCCGGCTGCGCCCCCAGGTTGCCTGGGACGATGCGGTCGAGGACATCCAGGCAGCGGTCGAGCACGTGGCCGGCGCCGGCAAGACTGGTGTGATCGGCCATTGCTGGGGTGGCAGCCTGGCGTGGCTCGCCGCCTGCCGGCTCGGTATCGACGCGGCGGTCTGCTACTACGGCGGCCACATTTTCGAGCACCGGGCAGAGACGCCGAACTGTCCGGTTCTGATGCATTTCGGCGAGATCGATCAAGCCATTCCCATGGATCAGGTGGCGGCCATCCGGGAGCTTCATACCGGAGCGCAGATCTTCACCTATCCGGCCGGCCACGGCTTCAACTGCGATTTGCGCGGCAGCTACGATCAGGACAGCGCGACCTTGGCCGCCGACCGAACCAACAATTTCCTCCTGGAGCACATCGGCTGATTCGGCTCACGCGGCTCCTGCTCCTGGTTTGTCTGCTCGCCACGCCCCAAGCCGCCGCGCAGGAGCGCGACAGCTTGCCAGGCATCATCGGCAGCGACGACCGAGTTCTGCTCGACCCGACTGCGTGGCCCTGGACAGCGCTCGGCCGGGTCAACCGGGAGGGCGGCGGCTTTTGCACCGGCACGCTGGTCGCCCCAGACCTGGTGCTGACCGCCGGGCACTGTCTCTACGACAGGCGCAGCGGCCGGCGCCTTTCGCCGGACCGGCTTCACTTCGTGGCCGGCTATCGCCGAGGCGAGTTCCTGGCGCACTCGGTCGCCCGGGACATCCGACAGCCGGTTGCCTACGACGTTGAAGCGCCGGCAGATGCCGGCAAGCTGGCCAACGACTGGGCTCTGCTGGTGCTCGAGCGGCCCATGGACATCGAGCCGATCGGGGTTCGACCTGTGAAAGGCCCTGCCGACGCGGCCTTGCTGCTGGCCGGATATGCCCAAGACCGCCCTCACCTACTCTCCCTTCATGAAGGCTGCGCCGTCCAAACCCGGGCGGCGGGGCTGCCACTCTTTACCCATACCTGCGATGCGGCGCGCGGCGGGTCGGGCGCGCCTCTGTTGGTCAAGACGCCAGATGGCTTTGCCCTGGTCGGGCTGCATGTGGGTGTGATCAACGCGGCCTCCCGGCCCGAAGGCCTGGCGGTCCACGCGCCGGCCTTTCTCCCCGCACTCGAGGCGCGCCCTTAAGGCCGCAATTTGGCGTTTTGCAAGAGCGGGTCTAGACTGCCCGTGGTGGGTGCGGCAAGAGCGCACCTATCATTCTGCAACGGTTGAACTTGGGGGAGCAAACCATGGGCGAAAGCGTCTATAAAGTGATCGAGCTGGTCGGCACCAGCACGGAATCCTGGGAAAAAGCGGCAGCCGCCGCGGTCAAGCGCGCGAGCAAGAGCCTGCGGGATTTGCGGGTGGCCGAAGTCTCCACCCTGGATATGGCGATCAAGAACGGCAAGGTCGAAGCCTACCGGGCCAAGGTCAAGGTCTCCTTCAAGTTCGAAGGCGACTGATCCCGACCGTTAGGCCCCGTCTCAGATCTTTCCGTCGAGGCCCATCTGGTAGTACTTGTGAACGATCTCCTCCTGGTGCTCTAACAGCCAGTCGATCGAGGGCTCGTTCGCCATGGCCTTGTGAATCGCAAGCGCGGTCGCCTTGCGGTGGATGTCGAACAGCGCCTTGTGATCGAGGCCGTCATCCTCGCTGACGCCGGGATTGAGCCACACCGAGACGATGATGCCGAGGTCGTTGGCCCGCTCTTTCGGAATGTCGCCGGCGCGCACCGCGTCGAGCACCCCGTTGGCGATCGCGCCCTGGACCGTGCCCATCAGGATGTTGGTGTAGCGGTTGTTGTTGACCGTCACCTTGCTGACCATGAGGGTCGCCGGGCGCACCATGATGTCGGTGTTCATGATCGCCAGGACCTTGGTGTGGCCCTTGACCTGATCGCCCATGAGCGTTGCGAAGGCGGTGCCGACCGGCCCGTCCAGCTCGCCGATCACGACCTCCGGCTCGGCGGCGGTGCCCGGCGGGCCACCGGCCACCAAGGCTTCGCCCACGCGCAACACGATTCGCTCGCTCATCTGCAATCCCCCTCCAAAGCCGTTCATAGAATGTCGAGTCGCCTAATGGCGCGCCGGGATGATATCCTCTATGACGTCCCAGGCAAGGGCCGTACAAGAGCAAGGACGCCTGTCACATGAAGCGATTTCCCACATTGGCCTGGCTTGGCCTCGCGCTCCTGCTGCTGGGCGCCTGCGCGACCCCGCCGACGCCCTATCAGCCGGGCCCGCCGATCAACACCTATGGCTACAGCCAGGACCAGATCGACAACACCACCTGGCGGGTCAGCTTCGCCGGAAACTCCGTGACCAGCCGCTTCACGGTGGAGGACTATCTGCTCTATCGTTCGGCCGAAATCGCCGTCGAATCGGGTGCCGACGGATTCGTCGTGTTGCAGGACACGGTCGAGACCAACACCGCCTATCGGGGCACCACCACCTATCCCTATTCGCCGTTCTACTATGGCGGCTTCGCTTACGGCGGCTATCGGCGGCCCTTTTACGGCTACGGCTTCGGTTATGGTCCCAGCTTCGGCTATACCGACCTGACGCCGATCAACAGCTACACCGGCTTCGCCAAGATCCGCCTGTTCAAGGAGATCGCCCCCGAGGGCCTGGGCCCCGCCTACGATGCCCGGGCGATTCTCCAGACCATTGGCCGCAAGATCATTCGGCCGAGCCCGAGCGGATAGCGGACGAAACGTTGCATCATGAGAAGGTTGAGCTGCTCCCGTTGGCCCCGATGTACAGCCAGCGTTAGACGGCAAGTCGATGGCTTGGTAATGAACCTAGGCCAGGCGCTTGGCGGCGATCTGGTCGGCGTCTACCTACATGGCTCCCTGGCCTCTGGGGGATTTGACCCGGCGCGCAGCGACATCGACATCTTGGTGGTCGCGAGGCGCCCTCTCGACGAGGCGACGCGCCGGCGCTTGGCAGCCTGCGTCTGCGCACGCTCGGGCCACCCGTGCCCGGTCGAGGTCTCCGTCCTGGCCGCAGCAGCGCTTCAGACCTGGTGCTACCCGCCACCCTATGAGTTCCACTTCGGCGAGACGCTGCGCAGAGGATTTGAGGAAGGTCTTGAAAGCACCGACTGGTCGCCCGCACCCTCCAGGACCCGCGGCGATCCGGATCTGGCGGCCCATATCACTCATTTGCAGAGCGACGGCGTCGCGCTCGCCGGGCAAACCGTTAACTCTCCGCGAACTCCAGGATGACCCCGCAGGCCTCGCTGGCCGGCACGCGAACGATCTCGTCGCCGCCGTAGCGGAAGCGCACGCGGCCGAGCTCCAGCGCGTCGCCGGTCTTGGCGATGTTGCTGACCCTGAGTCGCAGGGCGATTGGCCAAGGGCAGTCGTAGTCGGGCATATCCAAGGCGCCCGGCTGCAGGCGCTGCAAATGGCGGGCATCGGCGAAGCGGATCTCGGCGCCACCGCTCTGTACCGCAACCACGCCGTCGGCCACGCGCACCCGGTCGTAGCCGAATAGCTTGCCGTAGGCGAGCGCGAGCGCGCTGGGATCCTCCACCGCGACGGTCATCGCGGCGATCGAAAGCGCGCCGTTGGCGTGCTCCAACCAGGCTGGGCGGCGCACCAGCTCCGGCGTCAGGTGATGGCAGATGAAGGCGGAGAGGTCCGGCGTCGCCTCCGCGGCGGGATAGACCAGGCGAAAGGCCGGCTTGGCCTCGCCCTCGGGCAGGTCCAGAAGGCGCGCCAAGTCCTTCGGCCCGTCCGCCGCGATGCCGGCCTCGGCCAGGCGCGCGGCCGCGGCCTCGGCGTCGCCGGTCGCGAAGGCGAGGCCCATCAGGCCCTCGCGGGTCTCTAGGAACCTGTCCAGATTGTTGGTGAATTGGCTCGGATCCAAGATACCGAGCAGCTCGATGTAATCCTCTGGGAACATGATGCAGTAGTTGGCCGTGCCCCAGCCGATATGCCGGCCGCGCGGCGACAGGGTGAAGCCGAGCCGCTGCCAGGTCTCGTGCGCACCCTCCAGATCGCGCACCCCGACCAGCACGTGATCAATGCCGCTGATGGCCCCCGAATCGGACATGGCTCAGTCTAGCCCGGAAAGTATAAGGAACAACAGACCGTTAGGGACACGCGACTGCGCGGCCGGTGCACTAGAGCATTTTCTGATCACTTGGGATCATATCCTGCAGCGACGAAATAGTTTCGGCATTCTTGTGGTGTGAAGATATCGACGGCTTGAGCGATGGCGTCCCAGAGATCATCGACGGTGCGTGCTGCGACGGCCTTGAGGA
>JBCCGG010000063.1:0-27356 GCA_039029395.1 Pseudomonadota bacterium
CACCAGGAAGTTGGGTATCCGGCCGGAGGGCCGATACTGGCCCTGGCCGGTCGCCCACCAAATGGCCTCCACCTTGCCGGTGAGAATCTGACCCGGATAGATGTCGAGCGCGATCTCGGTCGGCTGGCCCGGCTCGACGAACTTCAGGTGCTCCTGATAGAACGAGGCCAGCAGGTAGGGATTCTCGTCGGCCACCAGGGCGGCGATCGCACCGATCCGTCGGTTGCCGACCACCAGCCCGGGGCGCGCCTGGAGGTTCGTGATGAAGCCGTCCTCGGGCGCCTTGAGGGTGGTCTGTTCCAGATAGTACTGGGCTTGGGCAAGCTGGGCCTCGGCCTCGGCGACGTTGGTGTTGACCCCGTTGATCTGGGACTCAAAGGTCAGCTGGGCCTTCTGCAGGTTGGCCTTGGCTTCGGCGACCTGGGCCTGGCTTTTTTCCAGTTCGTCGGTCCAGCGGTCGAGCTGCTCGGCGCGTCCGGCGCCTTGCTTGACGAGATCTTGGTAGCGCTTCTTTTGGGCGGCGGCGAAGGCCTCGTTGGCCTGGGCCAGCTTGACGTTTTCCTGGGCCGCGGCGACATCGGCCTGGAGCACCAGCACGTTCTGCTTGGCGGCGGCCAGTTGCGCTGCCTGCTGATCGACCCGGGCTTGGTAGATCGTTTTGTCGAACTGGAACAGGGGCTGGCCAGCCTTGACCGGTGTGTTGGCCTCGACCAGCACCTCGGTCAGCAAGGTCGGCTCGGTCAGGCGCGGCACCAATTGGATCGTGTGGTGGACGATGTGGCCGTCGGTCGAATAGGGCTGGAAGAAGCGCAGGGAGATGACGAACAGCAGCAGAATGTGCACGCCGATCCAAAAGGAAACGATGCCCCAGGCGATGTTGAACTTCAGCCACTTGAACTTGAAGAACACCAGCCACACGAAGATGACGTAGAGGACGGTGATCGAGACGGCGAGAAACATGGCGGGCGGCCCCTAGGCCTTGCCGTTTTCGTCGGGCTGGGTCTCGGGCGCCGCCTCGGCCGCAGGCGGGTCCTCGCCGGAGAGTTTGCGGATCACCTCGTCGGTGTGCTTCTCCTGGGCCTTGGGGCCGCGCCGCACGTCGACCGTGAGGCCGTCGTGGAGCGCCCAGATGAAGGCATGGATCCAGGGCACGACCGCCAGGAAGCCCATCCAGCCCATGGTTTTGACCGCCTCGGCATGGGGATGCCGGCGCTCGATCGCGATCTTGCCGGGCAGGCCCAGGATGAACATGGCGATCGAGAAGAAGGCGATCGCCAGAATGATCAGGGTGAGGAAGGTCAGGTAGTCATAGAGATCCAGATTGTCGAACGCGCCTAAGCCCATGGCCGCCGCCTCCTTGCTCTGCCGAATCCAACGTGTCGGAATGCGAGCTTAAGGGGTGAGGCGGCCGATGCCTAGCGGGTGGTGTTTAGCAGCCCAACCACCCGAAAGGTCTCGACCGGCTTTTCGATGCCTTTTAGCTCCTGCGCGCCGGCCGGCTCGAGCTCGGCTGCGGCCTCTATCTCGACCCGGGCGCGCTGGTCGATCAAGATCTCGCCGTTCTCGGCCCGGTCGCACAGGCGGGCGGCCACGTTGACCACGTTGCCGATCGCCGTGTAGTCGTAGCGCCCCTCGGAGCCGATCAGGCCCAGCGTGGCATAGCCATAGGCGATGCCGATGCCGAAGCCCAGCTCTTGGCCCAGCTTGGCCCAGTGGCCGCGCACCTCCTCGAAGGCCGCCTTCATGTCGAGCGCCAGCTCGGTCGCGACCCTGACCGGCTGGTCGCAGGGCAGGGGGTCGTTGAAGATCACCATCAGCCCGTCGCCCGAGCGATAGCCGATCGTGCCGCCCTTGGAGGCGACCATCTGGCCCATCTGCTTGTGCACGCTCTGCAGCACGTCCATGACCTCCTCGGGCTCGACCGACTCGGAAAAGGAGGTGAAGTTGCGTACGTCGCAGAACAGGCAGGCGATCACCCGGCGGTGGCTGTCGAGCAGGGACTCCTTGCCCTCGGCCAGGATCAGGTCGGTCACCTCCGAGGGCAGGAAGCGCTTTAGGCGCGCCAGGCGCTCGATCTCCTGAACCTGGGTCTCGACCCGGTCCTCGAGCGAGCCGTTGAGCGCCGCCAGCTCGCTCGCCTGGCGGCTGACCGAACGGTTAAGGCTGATCAACAGCATGGCCGGGTTGAGCAGGCTGGCGACCACCAGCAGAAGATAGCCCAGGATCAGGATCAGCACGTCGTAGTATGTGTAGAGCGTGGCGGCGATCACGACGAAGGCGATCAGTCCGAGCAGGAAAGGCGCCTTGCTGTGATGGGCCCGGCGGTCCCGATAGAGCCCGAGCACCGCCACCAGGGCGGAAACCCACATAAGCACACTTTGAACGTGGATGTTGACCTGGAAGGGGGCGCTGGCGAACACCGGGGCGATCAGGTCGACCAGGATCTGGGCATAGCAAAACAGCACGGAGACCGCCGTGCCCAGATAGGCCAGAAAGCCGAAGGGCAGGCCGTTCCCGCTGCGCGGGACCGCGTAGTCGGAGTCTGACGGGCGAACGGCGTCCGTGCGTTCCATGGCTTTTGACCGCGAGACCCTTTGTCGTGCCTGTCCTGGGCGTGGCTCTGCCTCTCAGTCACATTTTAGGACTGCTGGCGTGCATTTGAAACCGATTCGAAAGCCGCTCCGCAGGGTCGGGCACTTGGGGTAGGCTAGGCCGCCTTGAAGCGACAGGGAGCACTGCCCCATGAGCGAAACCACGCGCGGCCGCTGTCTCTGCGGCGCGGTCACCTACGAATACAGCGGCCCGGAGAACTGGCGCGGCCACTGTCACTGCGAATCCTGCCGGCGCAACACTGCCTCACCCTTCACGACCTTCTTGGGCGTGCCCAACGAGGCCTATCGCTTTACCGGGCAGGAACCGGCGGTCTACCACTCCTCGCCCGGGGTTCGGCGGCTGTTCTGCCGCGCCTGCGGCTCGCCGATCGCCTACGACGCCGACATGTTTCCCGACGAGATTCATTTCTATGCCGCTGGCCTGGAGCAGCCCCAGGACTTCGCGCCCCAGTTCCACGTGCACTACGGCGAGCACCTGGCCTGGGCCGCGACCAGCGACGACCTGCCCCGCTACCAGCGTGGCTCCAGCGGCCCCTTGGCGGCGACCGGAGACAATGGCGCCTGACATCCCCTTTGTGCGCGACCCGGACGTCGCCTATGGCCGGGTCGAGCGTATCAGCCCCCTGGTCCGGCGGGTCGTCGCGCCCAACCCTAGCCCCTTTACCTACACCGGTACGGGCACCTTCATCGTCGGCCAGGGCGCGGTCGCCGTGATCGACCCAGGCCCGCTGCTCGACGACCACGTTGCGGCGCTGCTGGCCGCCCTGGAAGGCGAGCGAGTCAGCCACATTCTGATCACCCACACCCATGCCGATCACTCGCCAGCGGCCGCGCCGCTCAAAGCGGCGACCGGCGCGCCGACCTTCGGCTTCGGCCCTCACGGCTCTGGCCGGCCCGAGCCGGCCGTGCGGGTCGAGGAGGACGGCGATCGAAGCTTCACGCCGGACCACGCGATTCGCAACGGCGCGGTGATCGAGGGCGCGGGCTGGTGCCTGGAGGCCCTGCACACGCCGGGCCACACCTCCAACCACCTTTGCTTCGCCTTGGCCGAGGAGGCGACGCTTTTTTCCGGCGACCATGTGATGGGCTGGTCGACCTCGGTGATCTCGCCGCCGGACGGCGACATGCAGGCCTACTTGCGCGCACTCGAGAGTCTGCTTGGGCGCGACGACGCGCTCTACCGGCCGACCCACGGCCCCGCGATCACCCAGCCCAAGCGCCACGTCGCCGCTTTAATTGCCCACCGGCAAAAGCGCGAAGCGGCGATCGCCGCGGCACTGGCCGACGGCCTGAGGGCGATTCCCGAGATGGTCGCGCGAATCTACCGGGAGGTGCCCGTGCACCTGCATCCGGCGGCCGGCCGCACCGTGCTGGCCCACCTGATCCACATGGTCGAGACCAGGCGCGCAGACTGCGACGGCGCGCCGGCGATCGACGGTGTCTTCACGCCACCGCGCTGACTACTCGGGGGGCTGGCCGGACAGCAACTCGATCGTCTCGCGCAGCTGCTGGTCGCTCATGCCTCGGGTCAAGGCCTGGTCCAGCTCCGCAAGCAAGCCCCGGCACTCGGCCATCAGCGCGGTTCCGGCTGCGGTGAAGGTGATGACGTTCTGATTCTTGCGGATCGGGTCGGGCGCGAGCGCGAGGATGCCTTGGGCCTCCAAATCTTTCGCCAGCTTGTGCACGGCCTGGCGTGACACGCCGGTCCGCCGGGCAATCTCCGCGCCGTGATTGGGGCCGCAATCGAGCTCCGCCAGGAAGGTCAGCTGGCTTGAGGTCAGGTGCCCGTAGCCCCGCGCCTTCAAACGGGCGAGCAGAGCCGCGCCGACCCGCGACTGAAAGGCCCGGCTGGCGTGGTAGAGCCGCAAGGTGAAGCTGTCCACCATCTGCGGCCCATCGGATGTTGTCAATTTGGTTGACAAATTGAGACTCAGCCTTATATGTCAATTTAGTTGACAACTTATACAACGAGACGCTCTATGCACGCAATAATCTTACGGGCGAACGCCCTCTCTTGCTTGGTGTTCGGCGCGCTTTTCACCGTTCTGCCGGCGCAGGTCGCGGCCTTCCTCGGCACGGCGCCCCATTGGCTTGTTCTCGGGATCGGCCTGGTTTTGCTGCTCAACGGGGCGCACTTGGTCTGGGCCTCCCTTCGGCACGCGCCGGTGATGGAGCTGCGCTACTTCGCCCTTGGGGACTTCATGTGGGTGGTCCTGACCGTGGTCTTGATCGCCAGCGGGACTTGGATCACGACCCCGGCCGGCATCGTGACGGCTGGCGTGGTCGGGCTTATGGTGGCGACTTTCGGTGCCCTGCAGTGGCGCCTGGCCGCAGGCTGAGCGGACTACTCGGCGGCCTGGCCGGCCACCTCGGCGAGCAGCTTCTCGGCCAGCGCGCGTTTTTCGTCCGGGCCCATCTTCTTGACTTCGTTGTCGATCGCCCGCTGATTGATTGCCTGGTTCCAGTAATCAAGGGACTCGAAGCCGAGCAGGGCGTATTTGCCGACGAACTGGCGCAGCACCTCGTTGGTCGGGCCCATGACCCAGCCGGCCTTGCCGTCGCGCAGGTAGCGCTCGATGCCGAGCGCCGGCTTGTAGCCGGTGCCGCCGCAGGCGTGCAGCATTTTGTCCGAGACATTGGCTACGTTCTTGGCGGCGGCGAACTTGACCTGCCACATCCAGGGCAGATAGTCGGCGCGCGGCAGATGGGCCGGGTCGGCGTGGATCGACCAGTCGTTATGGTCAGTTGCCTGGTCGAGCGCTTGGGCCATTTGAAAGACGAAGGCGCGCGCGCCGTTGGTGTCGATGATCGCCTCGCCCACGTAGTCTTGGATGGTCGGGTAGTCGCAGACCCGCAAACCCACGTCCACGTGCTTCTTTTGAGTCGTGTGCTGCTTGGCGATATCGATCAGGCCGAGGGAGATGCCGTTCCAGCAGGCCGAGGAGCAGAGCAGGAAGTAGGGATCCACGGTCTCGTCGTTGGAGGCTGCCCCGTCGCCGACGGCGCCGACCAGGCGCTCTTGGGGGATCACCACGTTGTCGACCTTCATGGGCCCCGACTGGTTGCCGCGCAGGCCCAGGCCGTCCCAGTCGCCCGGGTCCGACTCGACCTCCTCGCCCAGGATCAGAAAGCAGGAGAGGTCCGAATAGTCGCCTGCGAAGTCGGGGCTGGTGGTCTGCACGATGTACCAATCGGCAAAGCCGCCCGAGGTGGTCCAGGAGGCTTTCTTGAGCACCTTCCAGCCGCCCTCCACCCGCTCGGCGCCTGAGGAGATCGGGTACCAGAAGTGGGAGCCGGTTTCCGGGTCCGAGTAGGACAGGGTCCCGACCAGGCAGTCCCGGTCGATGCGCGCCATGATGTCGCGGATCACCGGATTGTCGTGATGGCGCAGGAGCGCGGCGGCGACCGCGCCGGTGTGCATGGTGTAGCACATGGCGGTGCTGGCGCAGCCGTAGCGGGCGATGGTCTCGACCACCATGGCGGCCGCCAGGTGGTTCTCGCCCATGCCGCCCAGCTCTTTCGGCACGATCAGGCCGAGCAGGCCCAGCTCGGCCAAGGCCTCGAAGTTCTTGCGCGGGAAGAGCAGCTCCTTGTCGCTCTCCACCGCGTTCTCGCGCAGGGTGGTCTGGCAGAGCTCGATCAGCCTGGCCTCGAGCTCTTTCTGGGCCGGGGTGAGCACCCAGCGGGGATCGAACTCGTAGCCCAGGCCCCAGAACGCCTCGCCGCCCCACATCTTCGTGCCGCTCATCCCAAAGTCTCCCCAGGTCCGTCCACCCACCGTCCGGTTCTATCGGAGGCCGCATAGGGGGACAAGGGGAGGGGTGCGCCCGCAATCAGCCCTTTCTGTCATGCGGTTGGGCGATCATGATAAGTAAGGGCGGGACTAGCTCCAGCTATCGCGAACATAGGTACCCCAATTGTGGGTGTTTCGAATTCTGCGCACTAGATTGATCTACCGCCGCGCAACCAACATTGAGACTCAGTTGGCGTGTGTTTTTGGATCCCAAAGGACGCCCCAGGATTCGCACCATCCCCCAAAGGGCCGCGCGATCTCCGTTAAGTCCGTCTGCATATGAACAACGTACTCGTAGGTCACAGGAGCGCGTAGGCGCAGCTGGATGTGATCTTCTTCAAATACAATCTTTGCGCCGGGACAGGCCAGCTTCAGACCTTCAGTAAACTCGTGGCTGGGCGGCCAATCCTCAAAGTCAATGTTAAAGTCGATCTCCACTTCACGGCTGAAATTGAATCCAGCGTCTTGTAGCCTACGCAACACATCGCCGTCGGCATCATCAGGCCAGTGCACTCGTCTATACTCCTGCAGTGTTTGACGGCAAACATGAAAGCCTACCCCTCCACCGCCCAGCCGCCACGCGCCCGCTTGACCAAGAGCGCGGCGCCGCCTGCCAAGAGCGCGCCGGCCAGGATCGGGCGCAGCCAGCCTTCCATGAGGAAGATCGGAAGCGCCACCGCGATCATTAGCAGCGGGATGTAGGCCAGTGTCCACTTTTCCCGGCCACGCTTGGCCTGATACCAGGGGAAGACCAGGGAGAAGGCGGCGACGATCAGGAAGAACAGCGACCAGGGCCGGGTGACGAACAGAAAGACGTCGTCGCTGATTGCCAGCGCTCGCGAGAGATTCAGCTCGGCGATGTGGCCCAGCACCACGCCCAGAATCATCGGCGCCAGCGGAAATCCCAACGTCTTCAGGACATAGCCCAGGATGCCGAAGACGAAGAGCGTCCAGATGTCGAAGGTTACGTTGTTCAGCGCGAAGACGCCGATCGCACAGTAGATCAGGATCACCGCGGCCAAGCGATACATGGGAATGCGCACCACCAAGAGGAAGGCGCGCAGGCAAAAGGCCTGCATGGCGATCATGATGAAGTGCGCCAGGAAGAACGCGATGAAGATGGCGTAGGCCAGCTCCGGATTGTCGCCGATGAAGGACGGGCTGGGCTGCACGTTGTGGATCAAGAGCGCGCCCAGCATGATCGCAGTTACCACGTCGCCCGGAATGCCGAGCGCCATCATGGTGATGAGCGCGCCGCCGGCGGTCGCGTTGTTGGAGGCCTCGGGCGCGATGATGCCGTCGGCCGTGCCTTTGCCGAAGTCTTCCGGCGTCTTGGAGGCCTTCTTGGCCTGGTCGTAGGCCAGAATGTTGGAGATCGAGCCGCCGGCCGCCGGCAAGAGCCCGGTGAAGACGCCGATCAGGGCCGAGCGCACCAGGTTAGCCCAGCGTCCGAGCACGGTCTTAATCGCCGTCAGGTGCTCCACCTTGACCGCCTTGGCGCGGCCGGCGTCCATTAAGGGCAGGCGGGCCTTGGCGGAATCCTGCACGTCGCTCAAGAGCTGGCTGAAGGCAAAGAGCCCGACCAACACCGGCAGGAAGGCGAAACCCTGCTTCAGGTCTTCGATGCCGAAGGAAAAGCGCGCCACGCCGTTGATCTCGTCCTCGCCGATGGTTGCGACCAAAAGCCCCAGTATGCCGGCGATGATGCCTTTGAGCAGGTTCTCGCCGGCCAGACTGGCGGTGATGGTGAGCGCGAAGAGCACCAGGGAGAAGTAGTCCCAGGGCCCGAATTCCAGGCCGACCCGGGCCAGCTGAGGCGCCAGGGTGACCAGCAACACGGCGCTGATGATGCCGCCGAAAAAGGACGACCAGACGCCCAGGCCCAGCGCCAAGCCGGGCTTGCCGCTTCTGGCCAAGGGAAAGCCGTCGAAGGTGGTGGCGACCGACGACGGCGTGCCCGGGATGCCGGTCAGCATGCCCGACATGAGCCCGCCCGAGAGCCCGCCGACGAAGACTCCGATCATGGTTGCCAGGCCGTCGACCGCCGAGAGTCCGAAGGTAAAGGGCAGGGTCAGTACCACCGCCATGGTGATCGTGAAGCCGGGGATCGAGCCGGCGATCAGCCCGGCTGTCACACCCACGGTCATAAGCGCCAAGGTCTCGAAGTTGAGCACCGCGCCGAAGGCGGAAAAGACGTTTTCGAGAATCATGTCAGATCCTCGGAATCCACTCGCCCTCGGGCAGGAAGACCCTAAGCGCGAAGGTGAAGATCGCCCACATGGCGCCAACCGAGACGAGCGCGATGGCGGCGTGCAGCGGCACCCGGCGCCAACCGGGTTCGCCCAGCGCGGTGAGGCAAGCGAACACGAAAAGCGCGCCGCCCACCAGCATGCCCAGATAGGGCAGGCTCAAGAGAAAGAGCGCGAAGAGCCCATAGCACCAAAGGGCATTGCGGTAGCGGGAAAGCCAACTGCCGGTGGGCTTTGCCGTCTCGTCCCGGCCGCGGGCGACCGCCTGGGCCAGCAGGCCAAGCGAGAAGACCGTCAGCAGGCCGAGCAGCAAGCGCGGCCAGACCCGGGAGGAGAGGGTGCCGTAATTGGTCTCTTGGATTTGGAAGGTCGCCCAGAAAAACACCCCGCAGCCGAGCAGCAGCACGAGCGCCACCACCGCATCTCTATTGAGACGGCTCATCGTAGATGACGACGGCGTCGCGCCGCTGCTCGCGCGGCAGTTCGGCTACTGGCCCTTGTACATGCCCACTTCCGTGGCGATGCGCTTCCAATCCCGGAAGGTGTCCTCGAAATATAGCCGATAGTCGGTCGGGTCTTTGTACTCGACCGAGGTGCCCTTGGCGTTCATCTGCTTGACCACCTCCGGGTCCTTGGCCGCCTTCTCGAACAGCGCGGCGTAGTAGTCGATGATCTCCGGAGAGGTGCCCTTGGGCACGACGATGCCCCGGTCGGTGCCGTAGACCAGGTCGATGCCCTGTTCTTTCAGGGTCGGCACGTCGGGGATCTCCGGGTTGCGCTCTTCCGTCGTGATGCCGAGCGCCTTCAGCTCACCGGTCTGGATGTATTTCTTGGCGGCCGCCAGGTTGATCTCGCCGAGCTCAATGTTCTTGGCCAGAAGCGCGGTCATGCGCTGGCGCGTGCCGTCGTATGAGACGTGCTTGAACTTGGTGCCGGTCTTGTCTTCGAGCAGCAGGAAGACGAACTGGCTGGTCGAGCCCAAGGTACCGCCGGCGGTCATCTCGCCGGGCTTGTCCTTGATGCCGGCGACCAGCTCGGTGACGTCGTTGTAGGTCACGTCCGGGTTGGCGCCGTAGATCGCCGGGGTGCGGGTCAGAAGCGCGACCGGCTCGAAAGCATCCCAGGTAAAGTCGACCCGGCCGCTCAGGAAGGAGGTCAGCGCGCTCTGGTGAATCGCGAAGAGGGTGCAGCCGTCGGGCTTGGCGCGGCGGGCTTCCTTGGCACCCTTGTTGCCGCCTTGGCCGGAGATGTTGACCACCTGGATCTCGGGGTCGGCGCCCTGCTTGTTCACCGCGTCGGCGAAGACCCGGAAGATCACGTCCGTGCCGCCACCCGCGCCCCAGGGCACGATCAGCTTGACCGTGCGGCACGGCAGGTCGACCTCGGCTAAGGCCGGCGTGCTGGTGGCGGCGAGCGCCAGGCCGCCGGCGGCAAGGATGGTAAGGATTCCGCGTTTCATTCTGTTTCTCCCTGGTGTCTTATGGGCTGCCCCCAGGCCTCGAGCGGGCCGGTTGGGGCGATCTTAGACCAGGGAGGCGGGAATGCAAAAGAGCGAGCTTCGGGTCGCGGTCGGCGGCTTCGGGACGATCGGCCAGCCGGTTGCGCGCTGGCTCGACGGCGGTGTGGCGGGCCTCAGCCTAGCCGCGGTCTCGGCCCGAGACCAGGAGAAGGCGGCGGCCAAGATGGCGGATTTCCGCAAGCCCGCCTTGATACTTCCGCTCGAGGACCTGGCCGAGGCGGCCGATGTGGTGGTCGAATGCGCCCCCGCCGCCGCCTTCATGGCGGTCGCCGGCCCGGCGGTCGAGCAAGGCCGGATCTTCATGCCGATCAGCGTCGGCGCGCTGCTGTCTCACATGGAGTTGATCGACCGGGCGCGCGAGACCGGGGCGCGGATCGTCGTGCCGACCGGCGCGATCATCGGCCTGGACGCCCTCAAGGCAGCCGCCGAAGGCACCATTCACGAGGTTAGGCTCGAGACCCGCAAGCCGCCCCGCGGCCTGATGGGCGCGCCCTATCTGGCCGAGCACGGCATAGACTTGGAGAATTTGAGCGAGCCCCTCAAGGTCTTCGAGGGCACGGCGCGCGAGGCGGTCAAGGGGTTCCCCGCCAACGTCAACGTCTCGGCCGCGCTCTCGCTCGCCGGCATTGGGCCGGACCGCACCATGATCGAGATCTGGGCGGACCCGGGGGTGACCCGCAATATGCAGTCGGTGCGGGTCGAGGCCGAGGAGGCGCGCTTTTCCATGCAGATCGAGAACGCGCCCAGCCCAGACCACCCGGCGACCGGCCGCATCACCCCCTTGAGCGTGATCGCCACTCTGCGCCGCCTGGTCTCGCCGCTGCAAGTGGGGACGTGAGAGACGCGGCTGCTAGCTGGCGCCAATTCTCGCGGCAAGCTCAGGTGGGAGCGGATAGGTGCGCTCCCGTGGCAGCCTCTCGCTGGCTAGACCCTGCTGCCCGTTCTGGATCAGCCGGTGAAGCTCCTCGGCTAGATCGGTGCGGTCTTCGATCGAGACGATCCAGTCTTCGACATAGCGCGTGACGGCGTCACCGGAGAGGCCGACCTGCAGGGAGCGATGATCAAGCCGGTCCAAGGCGAGCGAGCGTTCAGGGTCCCATTGGATGCGCACGGGCGAGTCGGCTTTCTGCGCCAGCCAAGTCTCACGGTCCGCGTGGATGGACGGATCGAAATGGCTGAGGCAGGCGTTGGCGAGCGCCCAGTGAAAGCCTTCCTTGGTGATAGTGATTGCGAGAACTCGCTCCTGTCCAGGTTTCTCAGCCCAGCCTGAGCGGTACATCATCCAGAGGAACGAAGGCTTGATCCAAGTCATGCGAGATAACTTGAAAGGCGCGACGAAACTTTGGGCCGCGAGTGCGGTATCGGCGATGGCATTGCCGTAGGCCTGATAGACTGTGATGCTCTGCGCGTCGAAGGCCGCCCTGATCTGCCGTTCAGGGACCGAAGAACCGGGGGTTACGCTCTTTCCTGACATGTTGGTCAAGACGCATGAGGCGGGCACCTTGTCAAGATCGCCCGACGGGCACCTGCTCCGCCGGTCCAAGAACCTTGATAAGAACTCCGCCTCATCGCCACGCGAATTGACGCTCATTGCGCTTTCGTGGCTTTCTTGAACCTTGTAGGCTGCAGCTTCAAAGGGCCTGTCCACCATGTTCGCCGGCGCCACCCCAGTCCAAGCCCATGCGATCCTCCGGGCCATGAAGGTTGTTGCAAGCTTGGGCGGCGCGGCGGCGCTTTCCACCGCCGACCAAGCCGCCCTGATCGCGGCCGGTCACTACGTTTTTCGCTTGTCGGCTGATCCGGACTCCCTCGAACCGATCACGCCCGCCGCGCTTGCCGCCGCGGTCACGGACGCGGGCTTGCGCCGAGAGGCGGCCCAGTCGCTCGCGGTCATGGCCCTGGTCGACGGCGCGGTTGACGGCGACAAGATCGCCAGTGTCACCCGCTTCGCCGCCGCGCTGGATATTCACGACGACTTCATCAAGACCATGACCGAGGCGGCCCAAGGCCATCTGCGCTGGGCCGGCATGGACATGGTGCGCCACAACATGCTGTCGATCACCGGTCAGCCCTGGGCCGAGGCCGATGTCATGCCCTGGCTGCTGCCCTACCAAGGCGACCAGGCCGACCCGGCGCTGACGGCGCGCTTCGAGGCGCTCCAAAATCTGCCCGAGGAGAGTTTGGGGCACACCTTCTGGCACCACTACAGGCACCACGGCTTCACCTTTCCCGGCCAGCCGGACGCGCTCAACGCGCGCTTTGCCGTGCCCCACGACACGACCCATCTCTTGAGCGGCTACAGCACCACCTACCGGGGCGAGATCCTGGTCTCCACCTTCACCGCCGGCATGCACCCGGAGGAGCCCATGGCAGGCCACATCCTGCCGGTGATCTTCAGCTGGCATCTGGGCATCGAATTGATCGAGCACGCCGGGTCCCACCGTGGCGGCCTTGACCCGAGCCACTTCTGGGAAGCCTGGAGCCGAGGCCAGGCGACCAAGGGCGACGCCTTCGCGCCCGACTGGAATTTTTGGGCCTTGATCGAACGGCCGCTCGCCGAGCTGCAGGTGGACTACGGCGTGCCGCCCAGGGAGGCCGAGGACTAGGGACCGGCACCTGGCCCGTTCGAGCTAGACTCTTCAGTAGAATTCCAGCTTTGGCGGCGCCTCGTCTTGAAGGCAGCTGTCCCCAAGGGGGTTTCGGAAGGGGTTGTCGTAGAAAGCTCCAGCGATCCTGTCGGCGCAATAGGACATCGAGAGGACGTTGTGGGCGATGCCCGGCCACTCCTTGACCCTCGCGTTGCGCAGGGTCCTAGCGGCGCTGAGCGCCGCGCTGTGGGGCGTGATCGGATCGTACTCCCCGGAATAGAGCAGCACGGGGACGTTGGATGCCACAGCCTCGGCCTCGATCGGGCCGCCGTCAGCCGCCTGCCATGCCTCGCACATGGCCTTCTCGTAGTGAATCCAACCGTGGTTCATGTAGCTTTGCACCGGGTACTTGGATGCTTCCTCCAAGGCGTGGGACAGGTCGTTGTAGGGCACGATCCCATGACACTGATAGGAGGCGTAGGCGCCGTAGTCGAGTGGACCAACGGTGATGAATGACACGACCTGGTCGCGAACCAGCTCGGCGATGTAATCCAAGCTGCCGTTCATCAAGGCCGCGACGGCTCTAGGGACGAGCCCGATGTTGTCGTTGAAGTAGATCGTGGCGTAGAGCGTGTGGACAAGCAATTCGGGTGTGAGCACGATTTCCAGGGGCATCATGCTCTTCGGATCTGTGACGCGCAGAGCAATCGGCGCCTCCTCGAGCTGCGGCAGGAACGCAAGGAAGCGCGCATAGAGATCTGCGCCGTAACGCGTGCGACAGCTTGCGTCATCGCGACACAGGTCGAAAACCCGTTTGATCGATTCGTAACTTAGTTTCGGAATGTACTCGAAGAGCCTCACCTCCGGCGCATCAACGCCGTCCAGGACCACGGCGTTGATGGTTCTGGGAAAGTCCCGCAAGTAGGTGAGCGCAATCCGCGTGCCGTAAGACACGCCATACAAATTCAGCACCGGCAAGCCGAGCGCTACACGGAGGTCTTCGATATCCTGGGCCGCCGTGACATTGTTATAGGCGTTGATGTCGATCCCGGCCTTGAGCAGTCTCTCGCGGCAAGCGGCATAGGCGCGGGCCGACTTCTTCACCCCCTCGGCAAGCGCTGACGGCGCCTCGAGTTCGCGGATTGCCATTGCACTGATTTCAGGGCAGTCCAATCGCGGCTGCGCGCTGCCGACGCCTCGGTTGTCCACGACGATGAGATCGCGCCCGTTATAGACGCTCATCGCCGAAGTGTTGGACCATGCGGTCTCGTACATTTTATCGGACGTGCTGGTCGGGATACCCACGGGATTGCCGGGGCCACCGCCGCCGGTGACCAGGACGGGCAACTTGCGGTCGTCCGGCTCGAACGCCTTGAAAATCACGAAGGGCAAGCGAACCTTGCGCCCCGCCGGCTTGGCCCGGTTCTCCGGAACCTCCAGCACGCCGCATTCCATCTCCGGCCAGTCGAATTCGCCCTGGAACCAGCAGGCTTTCCATTCGAGTTTGGTTTCGTAGGCGGGCTGAACCTCGGCCGCCCCGGTGCCGGACAGGCCGAGACAGGCAAGGAATCCGATCCACGCCGCCGCGCGCCGGAAGCGCGGTCGACCGGTCATGACGGCAGGTCCATGCTTCAGCCCGAATGGATATCAGAGGTGGCAGTCTAGCGAAGCCGTGGATCGGGGCAAGGGGCCGACCGCCTCTTGCGCTTCGGCGCGGCGAGGGGCAAGAAGGCTGACCGCAAGAAGGGGGAGCGCGTCACGCCATGGCCTTTCCGATCAGCCGCACGAGAACGTTCCAAGTGGAGTCCGCCGGCGATCCTTCGGCGGCGGCCGAGCCTGCGATGGCGGCGATCGAGGAATGGCTCGCGGCGCGCGGCGCCGCGCGGATCCAGCGCTCGGGCAACGTGCTCGCCTTTCGCGCCGGCTTCGTGCCGCTCTTGACTGACTGGAGCAAGAGGACCAGCAAGCGCCTGGCCGTAGGTTGGAACCCCCTGATGACGGTCGGTTCGGGCCGGGTCGCCGTGGCCGAAACGGCGGATGGCCTGGAGGTGACCTACAGCCTGCGCTTCACCGAGCTAATCGTCATCAGCGTGATCCTCTGCTTGCTGTTCGCAGCCGCCACGCCCGAGAGCGCACAGATCAACCGATGGGCTTCGGCCGCCTGGCTCGCGCTCGGCCCCTTCGGCTACCTGGTCGCCTCGACCGGCGTCGGCGTCGCGCTGGAAAATGTCGTGCGTCAGGCCGCGCGTGAAGTCTAATCCACGCCTTCAACCAGGATCGCCGCGCCCTCGGAGATCTGGAGGCGTAGAGCCTTGGCTTCGGCGTAGTCGGCCGAGGCATGCCAGGCCCGGGCGTCGTCGGCCGAGGGAAAGGCGATGACCACCACGCGGGTCCGCGCGAAGTCGCCTTCCAAGACCTCGATCGGGCCGCCCCGCACCACGAAGGCGCCGCCGAACTTGGCAATCGATTGGGGCGAGAGCTGCTTGTAGGTCTCGAAGGCTGCCTGGTCCAAGACGTCCTCCTGGAAGATCACGTAGGCGGTCATAGGGTAGGTTCCTAGTCGTCGGTCTCCAGGCTGTAAACCGAGGGCGTGGTCTTGGGCACCGGCACGAACTCGGCCCGTTCCGGGCGCTCGACCTCGACCGCGGCGCGCAGGGTGATGCGCACGCCGACGAAGATCGCGAAGAGCCCGAGCACCACGACCATGGCGAAGAACAGGGCGCCGATGCCGAAGTGCTCCATGGCTGGGCCGACCAAAAGTGGGCCCAACGCGGCGCCCGAAGCGTAGATCAGCAGCAGCCCGCCGCTGACCTCGACCAGGGCGTCGTTGGGCGCGTAGTCGTTGGCGTGGGCCAGGAGCAGGGGATAGATCGGCACCATGAAGGCGCCGTGCAGGATCGCCAGGCCGAAGCCTATCAAGGGGTGGGGCCATTCGGCGAAGGTAAGCGCCAGCGCGGTGCAGACCGTGCCGACCGCGCAGAACACGATCACCAGGCGCCGGTCGACCTTGTCGGAGAAACGCCCGAGCGGCCACTGGGAAAGCGTGCCGCCCATGACGAAGGCGCCCATGAACAAGGTGACCTGGCTGATCGGCAGATCGTGGCCCTGGGCGAAGACCGGCCCGAGCGACCAGAAAGCGCCCTCCACCGTGCCGATCGCAAGACAGCCCAGACAGGCGGTCGGCGACAGGCGGAACAGCCTGAGGATGCGCAGGCGCGCCTCGACGATCGGCTTGGGCGCCGCGGTCGGAGTCAGCGCCAGGGGCACCAGGGAGAGGCCGATCAGCATGGCCACGAGAGAGAACAGTGCCGGGTTGTCGGCGACATAGAGGTTGACCGCGAGCTGGCCGCCGATCGTCACCAGGTTGGTTACGATGATGTAGATCGACAGCACCCGGCCGCGGATCTCGTTGCTCGACTGGTCGTTCAACCAGCTCTCGACGATCATGAAGCAGACCGCGAGACACAGCCCGCTGAGACCCCGCAGGACGCACCAGACGATCGGGTCGAAGGCGAGCGGATAGGCCAGCGCCAAGGCGGCGGTCAGGGCCGCGAAGCCGGCGAAGCAGCGAATGTGCCCGACCCACTTGATCGCCAGAGGCCCCACGACGCAGCCGAGCGCGAAGCCCGAGAAGTAGGCCGCGCCCATAAGGCCGATCACCGCGGTCGAGAACTCGCCCAGCTGGGCGCGCACCGGCACGATGGTCATGAAAAGCCCGTTGCCCAGGAACAGGAGCCCGGTGCCGATCAGCAGCGTGGTGATGGAATAGCGGGCGCTCGACAAGGGGAAGAGTCCTTACGGGAAGGCGGCATCAAGGTACGGGGCCGAGCATGCCAGCTTCGGCGGCCGCGGACAATTGCCGGGGCGGGTCGGGCGCCCTCTGGTCCAATTCCCGGCAATCCATGTGACACTTACCGGAAATTTACCTGGCATCGCTAGCCAGAGACCTAAATACCATTAAGATGGCGGCCGCGCTGGCGACCGCTGGCCAGGCACGGCATCGGACAAGCGAAGAGATCAGGCGCGATGGAAAAGCGTGACCATTGGTACATCCCGGTCCTCAAGGAGCAGCTCCTCAAGGGCCGCATCGAGCGCCGAGAGTTTCTGCGCACGGCGACCTTGCTGGGCCTCTCGGCCGGCGCCGCCTACGGCTTCGTCGGCATGCTCACCGGCGACGGCCTCTTGCCCAGGGCTCAAGCCCAGAGTGAGCCCAAGCGCGGCGGCAACTTCCGGGTCGCCATGCCGGTCCAAGAGATGGTCGACCCGGCGACCTTCGATTGGGTGCCCAAATCCAACGTGGCGCGCCACATCGTCGAGTACCTGACCATGACCGGGCCGGACAACATCACCCGGCCCTATCTTGCCGAGGGATGGGAGGCCTCGGACGACCTGACCAGCTGGACCTTCCATCTGCGCAAGGAGGTGTTCTGGTCGAACGGCGATCCCTTCACCGCCGACGACGTGATCTACAACTTCACCCGCTGGCTCGACCCGGCGGTCGGCTCCTCCAACGCGGGTCTGTTCGACGCCATGCTCGAGGAGGTCTCGACCGACCGGCGCGACGAGCAGGGCAACCGCGTCGTCGAGAAGCGCATGACCAGCCGGGCGATCGAGAAGGTCGACAACCACACGCTCCGGTTCCGGCTCAACGCGCCGGTGCTCTCTGTCCCCGAGAATCTCTATAACTACCCGACCGCGATCGTCCATCGGCGCTTCGCCGAGGAGGGCGGCGATCTTTCCAAGAACCCGATCGGTACCGGCCCCTACGAGCTGGCCGAGTTCGAGATCGGCAAGAAGGCCGTCCTTAAGCGCCGGGACGCGCCCTATTGGGGCAGCCGGGTAACCGACGACCCCTATTTCGGCGGCGAGGTCTATCTGGACCAGATCACCTACATCGACAAGGGCCTGGAATCCGAGGCCAGCCTGGCGGCCCTGGCCGCCGGCGAGGTCGACGGCATCTACGAGGTCTATCAGGAATCCCTGGCCGCCGCCGAGCAGATCTCGGGCGCCTTGGTCTCCGAGGCCCAGACCGCCCAGACCGGCGCGATCCGCATGCAGGTGACCCAAAAGCCGTTCAACGACCCCAAGGTGCGCGCCGCCATCGTCGCGGCCAGCGACAACGCGGTATTGCTCGAGCAGGGCTACGCCGACCGGGGCGTCGAGGGCGGCAATCACCACGTGGCGCCGATCCATCCGGAGTACTACGCCCTGCCGCGCCTGCGCCGCGACCTCGGCAAGGCCAGGGAGCTGCTCGCCGAGGCCGGCCATGGCGACGGGCTGCGGGTCACCTGCAATGTGGGCAACACCAACGGGCCCTGGCAGGAGGCGACCTTGCGGGTGCTGGCCGGGCAGCTCGCCGGGGCCGGTATCACGCTTGAGCTTAACGTCATGTCGGCGGCCGAGTATTGGCAGACCTGGAAGCAAGCGCCGCTTGGCCTGACCGCCTGGACCCATCGCCCGCTCGGCACCATGGCGCTCAGCCTGGCCTACCGCACGGGCGTGCCCTGGAACGAAACCAACTACGCCAATCCGAAGTTCGATGCCGCGCTGGACAAGGCGGAATCCCTGCTCGACGTGGGCGAGCGCACCGCGGCCATGAAAGATGTCGAGCAGATCCTGCGAGACGACCACATCATGATCCAGCCTTTCTTCCAGTCGATCTACTCGGCGACCGACAACAAGGTCCGCGGCTACCGCACCCACCCGACGCTCTATCACCAATTCCAGAAGGTCTGGATCAAGTAACGCCTCAGGCGCTAGATTGGGCGAGCCATGTCCTCGCTCCGAGTTTTGCGGATCTTCTCGCTGGTCGGCCTCGCGCTCTTTGGCGGCGCATTGCTGGTGATTCTATTAGCGCCGGCCCAGGTCGAGCGGGCGGCCAAGGCGTTCCTGGTCGCCGAGGTTAAGGCCGAGGTTAAGGACGCCCTTGAGTCACCCAAGACCGCGAGCGCCAAGGCGATCTACCAAAGCCTCCAGGAGAAGCTGGCCGCCCAAAGCGCCGCGACCCGGGCCGCTTTGGAAGCGCGATTCGCCGAGAAGATCGCGGCCATGATCGCCAAGCTCTGCAAGCTCGATTGCGAGGCCTCGAACCGGCTCGCCCAGGCGATCCAAGAGGGCTTCAAGGCTCAGCTCGCCAAGCTCCAGACGGTCACCCTCAAGGTCAAGGACCTGGCCCAGGCGAAGTACGACAAGACCCTGGACAAACTGCTGCGGGAGCTCACCATCTTCACCGGCAGCACCGCCGCGGTCTTCGCCGTGCTGCTGGCCGCCAGTTACCTGCGCCGGGACTATGGCGGGGCGCTCGCCTTGCCGGCCTGGCTGCTGTTCGCCTCGACCGCCATCGCCTGCGGGGTCTACCTCTTCGGCCAGAACTGGTTCTACACCATACTATTCGACGACTACGTCGGCTACGGCTATCCGGCCTACCTCGGGCTAATTTTCCTGTTCCTCCTGGACGTGGTCTTCAACAGCGCCCAGATCACCCTGTTCCTGGTCGAGCTGATCGCCTCGATCCTGGGCGCGATCGCCCGGGCGTTGAGCGCCTGCCTGCCCGGTTGAGCAGGCGATTTACGCTGTCGGCGAGAGTTTTGGCACAAAGTGCTCGTCAGAAGATCTTCGAATCAGTCTCAACGCATTGAAATAGCGCTCTTTCGGGGGCTGACAATCACGGGAATCTCGGAAGGTGGTATGTCCTCTTCCTGTTTCCGTTGGAACGACCCCATGCAACGGGGCGCGTGAGTGGTTCCTGCAATCACCCGAAAGTGGCTCTTTCACGGGGGCCAGCCTTGCGGGAGACTGATGCGAACACCCAGTCTTTGGACTGGCCGAACCACCGGAGGCAGGCCGTGCTTACGAGCGAAATGCAAAAGCTGATCCGCGACTACAGCGCCGGCATGGTCGCGACCACACGGGACGACGGCACGCCCGCGGTCTCGCCCAAGGCGACCTTCGTGGTGCTCGACGAAGGGCGCATCGCCTTCGGCAACATCCGCTCGCCGGGCACCCTGGCCAACCTGAAGAAGCGCCCGGCGGTTGAGGTCTGTTTCATCGACGTGGTGCTGCGCAAGGCGGTGCGGGTGACCGGTCAGGCGACGATCCACCCCAAAGCCGCGGCGAATCCCGAACTGCTGGCCGCCTTCGAGCCGCTGTGGGCGCCCTATGTGCCCCACATGTCGGCTTTCGTGGTGATCGAGGTGAGCGCCGCCGAGCTGATTCTCTCGCCGGCCTACGACATCGGCTTGACCGAGGCCGAGCTTAAAGAAACCAATCTCGCCAAGCTGAACGCGCTGTAGGGGTCGAACGGCAAATCACCCGACCCGCGTATCAGGTCTGGTCTTGACCTTTCAGCCCGGCGACAGCCCGCTCGAGGCTGTCGAGCGCCGCGACCAGATTGGCCCTTGTGCAGGCGATGTTCAGACGGGCAAAGCCCGCGCCTTCGGTCCCGAAGGCCTGTCCCCGCGTGACCGCCCATTTCGCCCGCTCTCTCAGAAACCTGGTTAGCTCGTCAGGCGACAGACCCAGCGCCCGGAAATCCAGCCAGAGCAGAAAGGTTCCTTCTGGTTCGATCAAGGTGACGCCCGGAACAGCCTCAAGGCGAGTCCTGACCAAGTCGAGGTTACCCTCCAAGTAGGCAAGCACGGCATCCAACCATGGCGCCCCGTTTGTGTATGCGGCTTCCATGGCGACATTTGCGAAGGCGTTGTTCTTGTTGACGGTCAAGCGGCTGTTCTCGGCTTGAAAAGCCTGGCGCCGGGCATCGTCCGCGATCACCGTGAAGGCGGAGCAGCAGGAAGCGATGTTGAAGCTTTTGGCCGGCGATAAACAGGTGATGCAGTCGGCCCCATAGTCCGGGCCGAGGGAGGCGAATGGCACATACCTGCTGCCGGAGAACGCCAAATCGCCATGCATCTCATCCGCGACGACCAAGACATCGTGGCGGGCGCAAATGGCGCCCAAAGTTCGCAACTCGTCCTCGCGCCAAACCCGCCCAATGGGGTTATGGGGATTGCACACGTAGATCATTTTGGTGCGCGGGGACGATGCCTTTTGCTCCAGGTCATCGAAATCCATGCGGTATCGGCCATCTTCCAGGATCAAAGGATTCGAGACCAAAGAGCGCTTGTTCTCCCGCAGGATGTCGAAGAAGTCGAAAAAAACGGGCGGCTGGACAATCACGCCATCGCCGTCCTCCGTGAAAAGAGAAGCGGCGATGGCCAAAGCATTGAGGATGTTCGGCGCGCGGAGGATATGACCTTCATCGACCTGCCAACCATGGCGAACTTCAAGCCAGCGCGTCAGGGCCGGCATCAGGCCATCGGGCACCGTCTCATAGCCGAAGACACCATGGTCGAGGCGCTTCTTCAGCGCGTCAAGGACCGGCGGCGGCGCTTTGAAATCCATGTCCGCCACGCCGGCGGCGAACAGCTCCTCTCCACCGCGGCCGAGCACTCTCGGGTGAACCTTCAGCGCCGGAACCTCGCGCCGGTCAATCTCTTCGTCGAACGAAAATGACCTTTGATCGACGTCCGAGGTCAGATCGTTCATTCCTTCCACCCAACGGCTTCACACCAAACGATCGCCATGAAAGCATCCGGATGCTGACCCCAGGCCTTCAGCTCGCTCGCGGCTCGATCCATTTGTGACTGATCCGCCCAGCCCATTTGGATTGCCGCTTGAGCGATTTTCGGACCGGTGAACTCATCGATCAGAACCAGCATCATCGATTGGGCCAACTGAGGCGTGCCCCAGGTTTCGCTCGATGCCGAGCCGACCGCTCTGGCAAAGCCCGCCTGGCTCAACACGGCGCGCAGGCGCCGGCCCATGAAGGGGTCCCCGCCGCAATGCTCCCTATACTTGCCCCAGATATCGTGGGCCCTTTCGAGCGCGGCATCTGCCGGTGCAATCAGGGTTCCGCCCAAGTCGATACAGCGAATGCCGACAACCCCACCGGGTTTCAGGACCCGCCGCATTTCCCTTAAGACGGCCAGAGGGTCGTTCAAGTGCTCCAACATGGCATGGCTAAAGACCGCATCGAAGGTGTCGTCCGGATAGGGAAGCTGATAAACGTCGCCGCGCTCGAACGCGATGTTGTCGAAGTCATGCTTGGCGGCGTTCTCGCGGGCCAGCTCGACTTGGCTGGCCGCTAGATCGATGCCTGTCACGGCCCCAGGGGCGGCGGCTCGAGCCAGGCCGACCGTGATCGTGCCGGGGCCGCAGCCGCAGTCCAATACGGTCATCCCGGCCCGTAGATGCGGCAGAAAGAACGCACCGTGGGTGTCCGCGGTTCGTCCCGCAATGATGTGCTCGGTCAGCGCGCCCTTGTAGTCGTGGACGTAATCCTCTTTCAGCCTTTCTTGTTCGGGGTCGAGCGCCAATTCATCTCTCCATCGGGTTTCATCGATCGCCTGAGAAAGGCGAATGATACCGGCGAGCGCGCCCAAATGGCCAGGCCAGTTGCGATGACCTACGCCTCGCTCTGCCTTGCGCTGGCCACCTTTCCCGGCTCCGCGAAATGCACCTGCAATGGAAAGGCCCGCGCGGCGCCTCATGGCTTCGTGATCCCGCTGTGAGCGGCTTGCTTCGGCGCTGCGGGGATCGCCTCGCGCCGCTCGAAAGTGCCCCACTTCACGGACACTCACGAAGATGTTGGCGCAGTTTATTGGCGTGGCGCCGCGCTTTTGCCTTAGCGTTCGGCCCTCAACCGGCCGGCTTCGCTCAGGCCGGAAGCAGCAAGAAAGCATACTTTTTTGTTATCACGGGGGATTTCATGTTGAGGACCTGCATCCCCCGCTTCATCTCCCGTTCGCCCCGCGGCTACGAGGGCGTGCGCGTCACCATCAGCCCTGCCAGTGAACAACGAGCCGGGTCTGGCGGACCCCGGGTGCAACCCGCGGCGCCCGGGTCTCGTCAAATCAACGAGCGTCTAATTGGGAAATTTGCATTGGCGGCCCCGGTCTTTCCCCCGATCGAGGGACCCTGACCTGGGGCTAAAGAGTGGGGCCGCCGCTTTTCGTTAATCGAGGATGCCTTTCAGCAGCTGCTTGCCGGTCTCTTCGATGTCCTTGACCGGATCCTTCTTCTTTTCGCCGCCTTCTTCGTCGGAGCCGCCGGCCGCGGCGCCGCCGCCGGTCAGGCCCTCGAGCACCTTGTTCACGTCGCCCGAGCTGCCAGCCTCGATCAGCTTGCTCGGGTCCTTGGCGATGTTCGAGATGACCGCCGAGAGGTCCGGCGCGTAGGTCAGATTGTCCCACGGGCCGGTGATGTTGACCGGCACGGCAATGCCCTGATCGTCGCTGCCGCCCTGGCCTTCGATCGAGGCCACCGCCTTGGGTGTGATGCGGTAGTCCAGTGTGCGCTGGGGCAGGTCCGCAGTGCCTTCGCCGGCAACCCGGATCAGCGGGCTGAACATGGAGAGGTCCTTGTTGGTCAGGATGCCCTTGTCGATCGTGAAGGTACCGGAGAGCTCGGTGAAGTCGGTCTTCTGAGTGCTTCCGCCCGGATCCAGAAAGGCCGAGGCGGTGTTGCGCACCATGGCCGCCAAATTGATGCCGACGATCGCGCCGTCGGCGAACTTGATCGCGCCCTTGCCGCCTAGGTTCTCAACCATGCCTTTCTGGCTCTTTCCTTGGGCGGCGATGTCGAAGCCCATTTCGCCGGTGCCTTCCAGGCGCTCGAAGCCGGCGGCGTCGGTCAAGAGCGGCTTGGCCTGGATTCCGGTCAAGTTGAAAGACTTCTTGACCGCCGGGACATCGCCCCGGCCGTCCAGGGTGACCGCGCCCTTGCCGGCACCGTCATAAAGGTTGAGCTCGGTGAGGTCGGCCTGGAGCAGACCGTCCTTGAGGGCGACGGTCAGCGCGCTTTTGCCGACCTTCATGGCCTGGACCAAGATCTCGCCGACCGAGAGATCGAAGTCGGCATTCGCGGCATGGAGGCCGGAGAGGTCGATCGGATCGTCGCTCCAGCCGGAAGATTGGGCCGGCGCCTGAGCGGTGCTATCGCCCGAGGACTCGCCGCCGCCGCTCGCCGCCGTGCCGTCACCGGCCGGCAGATAGGCGTTGAGGTCCAGGCGGTCCAGGTCGAGCTTGCCCTTCACATAGGGTTTGGCGCCGCTTAGGTCGGCTGAGAAATTCCCCTTGCCGGTTGTCTGGTCTAGCGCGATGGTCGCCTCGTTGAAGGCATAGACCTTGTCGTCGACCTTGACCTTGCCGTCGATCTTGAGCGGGCCCAGGCCGTCGCCCGGCGCATCGATCGGATTGCCGGCCCAACTGGCCAGTTCGCGCACCGAAGGCACGTCCAAATTCACGGTGCCGTCGACGGAGACGACCGGCAGGGGCTTGACCTGGCCGTCGTAGCTCAGATTGACCGGATTGGAGGTGAGCGCCACCTTCATGGCAGCGCCTGCGCCGGTCATCAGCCCGCGCACCTGATCGCTCTCGAGCTTGAGGTTTAGGGTCTCGCCGTTCCAGTCGACCGAGCCGTCGGCCGTGAAGGGGCTGTCGAGACCCGGCATGGAGACTGTCATGTTGATGTTGGAAAGCTCAAGCGCCTGGCCGCTGACCGCGTCGTTATAGGTCACCAGGCCGTTTTCCAGGCGCACGTCGCCGAGGGTGATGTCCTCCAAGCCCATGGTATCGCCGCCGCCCGAGGATCCGCCGCCGCCGCCCGAGGTGTCGCTCGTGCCGCTCGCCGCGCCGGCGCCGCCGAAGTCCCAGTTGGCCTTGCCGTCCTTGTCGACCTCCAGGTGGATCACCGGCTCGACCAGCACGAAGCTGTCGACCTTAACCTGGCCCGACAACAGGGGCACGAGCTGGAGTTCGACCACCAGATCCTTCAGGGTCGCCATCTGGGGCTCGGCCGCGCCGGGCGGGTTGGAGAAGGTGACGTCGCTGGCCTTGAGGCCGATCGACGGAAAGATCGAGACGTTGAAGTCACCGTTGATCGCCAGATCCCGTCCGGTCGCCTCGCGCGCCTGGGTGGCGATCTGCTGCTTGATGGTGTCGAGCGGCAGGAAGAAGGGGATCGCGACCACGATCACCACCAACAGGACGATGACCACCAGAAGGCCGATAAAGAGCTTTTTCATCGTTCGAGTTCTCCTCGATTTTCCAGCCCGCGACCACGGGCCCCTCGCAGGTAAAGCCGAGCACGTGCGCGCGCGTCGGACAAGTGCAAATCGACCGCGGGACGTACCGTCGCCCGCGGAATTGGATGTATTCGTCTAGGACCGGTCACAAATTCCCAAGTCTAGTATCCCTGCTTCGCCAATTCTGTCCAGATCAACTGATCCGAGCGGCAACAAAGCCACCTCTACTACTTGAGCTGTTGTAATCCTGGCCAGGCCCCGAGATCAATATTCCCCGCAAAATCACGATTCTACCGGCCACGGTCAAGTGATCATAGCCCAGCGCTCTTGTCGCCTCAATGGGATCGGCCACCAACTTTCCCCGTGTCGGATCGCCTGGCGGGTGCTAATGCTAGATCCATCATGCTGGTCTTTCGCCACCATAGCGACTTGCCGGAAGAGGCCCGCGGATCGGTGCTCGCGATCGGCAACTTCGACGACATTCATAAGGGACACCAAGCGGTGATTTCCAAAGCGGCCCGGCTGGCCGCGGAGCTTGAGGCGCCGCACGGGGTGCTGACCTTCGAACCTCACCCGCGCCGGTTTTTCCGGCCGGACATCGAGCCCTTTCGCTTGACCCCCTTTCGCATCAAGGCGCGCCTTATCGAGGCGCTCGGCGTGGACCTGCTCTACGTGCTGTCCTTCGACACGAAGCTCTCTTCCTTGAGTGCCGAACGCTTCGTGCGCGAGGTGCTGGTCGGCGGCCTGGGGGTGCGTCATGTGGTGGTCGGCGACGACTTCGCCTTCGGCGCCGACCGTCAGGGCGATACCGGGATGCTCGAGCGCATGGGCCGCTCGCTCGGCTTCGGGCTCACCGTGGTGACTCGGGTCGGCGGGCCGGCGGCCGAGATCTACTCCTCGACCCGGGTGCGCGAATACCTCAAGGCCGGCAACCCGACCCGCGCCGCGCGGGTCCTGGGGCGCTACTTCGAGATCGAGGGCCGGGTCCAGCCGGGCGAGCAACGCGGCCGCAACCTGGGCTACCCGACCGCCAACGTGGACCTGGGCGAGACCACCCATCCGGCCTTCGGGGTCTATGCGGTGCGCGCCGGCGTCGAGCGCGACGAGAAAACCACCTGGCACGACGGCGCGGCAAATCTTGGCATTCGGCCCATGTTCAAGAGCGATCGGCCGCTGCTCGAAGTCCACCTTTTCGATTTCAACCAGGATCTCTACGGCGCGCACCTGCGGGTCGCCCTGGTCGATTACCTGCGCCCGGAGATGAGCTTCGCCGATGTCGATGAGCTCAAGCAGCAAATGGCCGAGGACGTCCGCCGGGCCCGTGTTATTCTAGCCCAGGAGGACTGGGATTCCAGCTGGCCGGCCAGCCCCTTCATGTCGGTCGGCGCGCCGACTAAGAGCTAGGGGGGATCACGCCATGGCGAGCGATCAGGGACCGACCAAATTTGGCTTCTTCCTGGTGCCGCGCTTCGCCATGCTGGCCTTCACCGCGGCGATCGAGCCCCTGCGCGCCGCCAACCTCTTGAGCGGACGCAAGCTTTACGAGTGGCACGTGATCTCCCGCGACGGTGCGCCGGTGACCTCGTCCAACGGCACCGAGCTGGTCGCCGAGATGGCCATGGCCGATGCGCCCAAGGTCGACGACCTAGTGGTCTGCAGCGGCCTGGACGCCCACCTTTTCGAGGACCGCCAGGTCTTCGCTTGGCTAAGGCGCGAGGCCCAGAAGGGCACCCACATCGGCGCGCTCTCGGACGGCGCCTTCATCCTGGCGCGCGCCGGCCTGCTCAACGGCTACAACTGCACGATCCACTGGACCTGTCTGCCGGGCTTCGCCGAAAGCTTTCCGGAGATCCCGGTCCAGCCCGACCTGTTCCAGGTCGACCGCAACCGCTTCACATGCGCCGGCGGCACGGCATCTTGCGACATGATGCTCAACATGATCGAGCGCCACCACGGCCGGGCGCTGGCGATCCAGGTCGCCGAGCAGTTCATGCACGACCGCATCCGCACCGACGACGACCGCCAGCGAATCTCCCTGCGCCTGCGCATCGGGGTCAGCCACCCCAAGCTCCTGAAGGCGATCAGCCTGATGGAGGAGAACCTGGAGCAGCCGCTCACCGCCGGCGAGCTGGCCGACCGCTGCAACGTGTCCAAGCGCCAGCTCGAGCGTCTGTTCCGCGGCTATCTGGGGCGTCCGCCCATGCAGTACTATATGGAGCTGCGCCTGCAGCAGGCCCACATGCTGCTCAATAGCACGTCGCTCTCGGTGCTCGAGGTGGGCGTTGCCTGCGGCTTCATCTCGGCCTCCCACTTCGCCAAGCGTTACCGGGACCTCTTCCACCACACGCCGCGCAGTGCCCGCCAGCGCTATCTGGAAGCCAGCGAGCGCTAGAGCATTTTCTGAGCGTTTTGAATCTTTAGGGATTCCCAAGTTGGCTGATTTCTGATTCAAGATTTGGGCTGGTGAAGGAGGCCAGCCCCTATGACGAAACCTCTTTCGGATGATCTGCGGC
>JBCCGG010000064.1:0-27286 GCA_039029395.1 Pseudomonadota bacterium
CCAAAAGATGCAAATGATCCCAGAGGATAAGGGTTTTTCGACACCAGCCACACTCGCCAGAGGCAGCTTCGTCGTCGTGGCGGGAACCCGAGAAGCCTATGCAATTCTAGGAGTGAGGTGGATTCGCGCCCCCTCTTCAACTCGATCGCGGGCAGTATTCACACGTCACAGGTACACATGACCCTCCATGTACTTTGTCGCAAAGCATGACACCAAAACACGATCTTTGTGCAGCTGACAGTCGAGTGTCGCCCCTCGAGGTGAGAGCTGCGTGGCCCTCAACTCAGTTTTTCCCAGTCGAGAAGACCAATAGGGAACCAGTGAACAATGAGCGGATCCTGTGAATCCGATGTCCTCTCCATCGCCATGCTTGGGCCCAAACCAACGTGACACGAAATCGACACTGTCTCCGGGGGCTGTGATGATCACTGCCCGAAGGGGAAGCTGAAGAAGCCGTTCTAGCTTAGGAACGAACTCGCGGACCGCTTTTTCGCAAGAGAGGATGAACATCATATCCAGATCGCCCAGGACCTCCTCCGGTTGGCACCCTAAAACGTCCTTGATGTTTGCTGGTGCCGCTATCGTCCTCGGATTGAGCGCCGGCAAATCCATAGTGAAGCCGCCGCCTGGCTGACGGCGCACTTTGAGCTCTCCCGTGTCTACGTGAAACGTCAGTTCCTGAGAGCTGTCTTCAAGTTCGTATGCGATCACAAAAGCCGCGGCCAATGTGCCATGCCCACACAGGCCCTTAATCTCGGTCGCCGGTGTAAACCAGCGAATTTCATAGTGTCCCTCCTGGCCGACAAAGAACGCGCAAGTCATGCCGGTTTCGGCCGCCATCATCTGCATCAGGCTATCGTCGAGCCAGTGTTCAAGCGGGAACACGGAAGCGGGGTTACCCGCGAACGACTGCGTCGCAAAGGCATTGATGTGAAAGACGCGTTGAGTGATCTTGGACATGCTGGATACATTCCATCACTCGTGAGCCCAACGCAAATGGGCCGAACGGTTCCATGACAGGTGCGAGTTCGCCGCGTTCGGCTTCTGTCAACGAAATCCGTGACCTTCTGTGAGGCCCACTCGAAAGCCCCCCTTCGATCAGGGGCCGGACCCCGCCCACCGAATTTGCGCACCAGTTGGCCCGAATTCTTGCACTTCTGAATTGCTTGTCCGGAGTTGGCCGAAGAGTATTAACTCCTTGCCTTGAAACACTTTCATTCCATTGTCCGCCGCGATTCTCGGGCCATTGACAACCTGGTGCATGGGGTCGTTCCAACGCAAATCGGAGTGGAACCTACCATACCTCGCCTTTTGGTCCGCGTCCGGCGAAAAAGGTTACGCCATTTCAACAGACTGCGGCGCGGCTTACCGGGCGTGGCCGAGCGCTTTGTGCCAAAGCCCTGGTGTGTCTGGAGCTTGTCGCTGTGGGCGGCGGGGGCCGCCGGGCCTCCTAGCCGAAGAAGCTGCGCAGCCTGGCGCCCCAGCCGCCGTCGGCGCGGGTGAGCACCCGGCGGTCGCGGCCCATCAATAGCACCATGTAGTAGCGCCGGCGGCCCAGCGTCAGGGTCGGGCGGAAGTCGACGGCATGGTGCTCGGCGACCCGGTAGCCCAGCATGTCTTTCAGGGCCGCGATCTGCGCCTCGCTAAAGGAGGCGGCGACCTGGGGGTCGATGCGCTTCAGGTAGTGGTCCAGGAAGAGGTCGTGGGAGACCGGCATGGGCTTGGTGCCCGGGGCCGGCTGCTGGCCCGGGCGGCGCTCGGGCGTGACGGCGCCCCTGGCGGCGGCCAGGCTCCGGTCGATCTCGATATCCGCGCGCTCGTCGCTCACCGGCGGCGCCCCTCCGGTTCTGTGGTCTCCGAACGCTCTAGAGTGCCGGCAGGGGCTTGCCAAAGGATTAAGGCGGATTCAGATCCTAGGGGTCCGACTGCTCCAGGGCCCGCGCCCGGATCTCGCTCAGGGTCGCGGCCGGGGTGATCGCCTCGGGGTCCAGGCGCAGCTCGATCAGCGCCGAGGTCTCGGCGGCGAGCGCCCGCTCGAGGGCGGGTGCGAAGTCTTCCGTGCGCTCGACCAGCTCGCCCTGGGCGCCGAAGGCCCGGGCATAGGCGGCGAAGTCCGGATTGACCAGGTCGGTGCCGGTGACCCGGCCCGGATAGGCGCGCTCCTGGTGCATGCGGATCGTGCCGTACATGGCGTTGTTGATCACCAGCACGATGATCTTGAGGCCATACTGCACGGCGGTCGCCAGCTCCTGGCCGTGCATCAGGAAGCAGCCGTCGCCGGCGAAGCAGACCACAGGGCGCTCCGGATGGGTCGCATTGGCGCCAACCGCGGCCGGCAGTCCATATCCCATGGAGCCGGCGGTCGTCGCCACCTGGCTGCCGTAGCCGCGATACTGGTAGAAGCGGTTGGCCCAGACCGTGTAGTTGCCGGCACCGTTGGTGACGATGGTCTCGGCCGGCAGGCGCTCGCGCAGGGCGACCATGATCTCGCCAAGCTGAAGCGGCCCCGGGACCGTGGGCGGGGCCAGCTGCTCCAGGTAGATCGTGCGCGCCTCCTCAAGCCAAGCTTGCCGCAGGGCGCCGCCGCTGGCCGGCAGGTCGCCGAGCGCCTCTGCTAAGGCCCGGGGGCCGGCGTTGATTGCCAGCTTGGGCTGGTAGACCCGGCCGAGCTCCGTGGCGTCGGCGTGGACGTGGACCAGGGGCTGGTCAGGCACCGGCGGCGCGATCAGGCTGTAGCCCTCGGTGGTGATCTCGCCCAGGCGCGCGCCGGCGACCAGGATCAGGTCACTCGACTGGATGCGCTGGCGCAGGCGCGGGTCGATGCCCAGGCCCAGATGGCCGACGTAGTTGGGATGGCGGTTGTCCAGATAGTCCTGGCAGCGGAAGGTCACGCAGACCGGTAGGGCGTTGCGCTCGGCAAAGCGCGCCATGGCATCGCAGGTGGCCTGGTCCCAGCCGCCGCCGCCGATCATCACGAAGGGGCGCTCGGCCTTGGCGAGCAGCGCTTGAAGCCGGGCCATCTCCGCCGGGCCCGGGTGGGCCTGGACCGGCTGGTAGGGCCCGGCATCGGGGACCGCCGCGTGCTCGCGCAGCATATCCTCGGGCAGGGCCAGGACGACCGGCCCGGGCCGGCCCGAGGTCGCCGTCTGATAGGCGCGCGCGACAAACTCGGGAATCCGCGCGGCCTCCTCGATTTGCGCCACCCACTTGGCGAGCGGCTGGAACATCTGGCGGTACTCGACCTCTTGGAAGGCTTCGCGGGCGAAGGCCCCGCGCGCCACCTGACCGATGAAAAGGATCATCGGGATCGAGTCCTGGAAGGCGATGTGGACCCCGGCGCTGGCGTTGGTCGCGCCCGGCCCGCGGGTCACGAAGCAAAGGCCCGGCCGGCCGGTCAGCTTGCCGTTGGCCGCCGCCATCATGGCCGCGCCGCCTTCCTGACGGGCCACCACCAGGTCGATCTCGGGGCTGTCGTGAAGCGCGTCGAGCGCCGCCAAAAAGCTCTCGCCGGGCACCGCGAAGGCCCGGTCGGCGCCGTGGATCAGCAGCTGGTCGACCAGAATACGCCCGCCGCTGCGCTCGCGTGGTGTTGGGCTCAAGCGTCCCGCCGCCTCTGTTGGGAATCCCAAGTCGTCGGGCCGTAGCGGCCCGACCTCAGCTTTAGTGGAGCGCTAAGGGGAGTTCAAGCGCCCTAAAGCCGGCGATTAGGCTCTGGGCTCGCCTAAGCCGCCTTCTTGTCGCTCGGCGGGTCGATCCGGCGGGCCAGGCGGTCGAGCCGCTCGGCGATCTGCCGGATCTCGTGGTTTGCCTGATGGTCGGCGCATTCCAGGGACCGCACGAAACTCGCCGCCAAGAGCAAGTCCTTGGCGCACTGGGCTTGCTGGTTCGAGTTGCGGTCGGCCGCTGCGGCTTTCCATTTTTCGAGAAAAGGCAAGACCGGACCTCCTGGCGTGGGATGACGTGGTTAAATCCTGGTTAATCCCCCAGTGGTTAACATTCAATTAACCACCAAACATGGCCAAATCATGGCTCGCCACGATCGGCCCCGACCCCGACTAGATGGCAAATCACGGGGCGAATGCAAGTCGCTGCTCCGCAAGCGCGACATGCGCCCATTGCATGGAACAAAGCGTGCACGCCGCCGAGTCGCGCGCTCACCCGCCCGTTTGGCCTTAACGCTTCATTAACCATGATCGCGCCACTCATCTGGAGTGCCGTCGCGCCGGCCGGGCGCGGCGCCGTGCGCTGCCCGCAAAACTCTTTGCAAGGAGGTTAATCATGGGCGTATCTTTGGACCGGCGATCGGGGGCTTGAGGGATGTTCGCAAAGGCGGATAAGAGTCAGGCCGTGATGGCCGAGCACGTTACGGCTCTGCGCGGGGCCGTGGTCGCTGCTGACACCTCAGTCATTGGGACCGATCTCGCCGTGGTCGGCGATGTCGAGTGCGAGGGCGATGTGCAGATCTTCGGCAGCGTCGAAGGCGACGTGCGCGGGCGCACGGTGATCGTCGAGTACGAGGGCCACGTGGAAGGCCAGGTGATCGGCCAGCACGTGCACATTTGCGGCTCGGTCAATGGCGCGATCCAGGCGGCCGACGTGTCGATCGAAAGGTCGGCGAGCGTGGTTGGCAACATCACCCACAGCGCCCTGACCGTCGAGCCCGGCGCATACCTGGAAGGGCGGCGGCCCTGGCGGCCAAGACCGCTCAAGACCGAGTGAGAACGAACTTATGATGGGAGAAGCGGGAGATGTTTTCAAAGTCCGAGAGAGCCCCAGGCGAGGCCATGTCGAGCCCGTCTGAGCCGCCACGCACACCCAGCACGGCCGCCAGCACGGCGGCCTCGCCCTCGGTGATCGGCGCCGACTTGAAGATCACCGGCAACCTAGAGAGCGCCGGCGACATCCAGATCGACGGCCAGGTCGAGGGCGATATCCACGGCCGCAGCGTGACGGTCGGCGAGGGCGCCGACGTCAAGGGCGCGATCATCGCCGACAACGCCCGGGTGTGCGGCACTCTGAGCGGCCAGGTGCGGGCTTCCTCGGTCACCATTGCAAAGACCGCCAAGGCGACCGGCGACATCATCCACAAGACCCTGTCGATCGAGGCCGGCGCCTTCCTGGAAGGCCAGGTCAAGCGCCTGGAAGCCGAGGTGCCGAAGAGCGCCGCTCAGCCGACTGCCGCCAAGCCGGCGGCCGCGCCAGCCAAGGCGCCGCCCTCTGCGACCAGCTCCAACAGCGGTGCCGGCGCCAAGCCGACGAGCTAGGGGCCGCGCCCGTCACGGTTTGCCGCTAACCACTCCTTAAGCACAGTCAGGCCAAGATCGCCTGCCGCGAAGCTTGTCTCGCGGGCCCTCGGCCGTGGCGCCGGGGCCGAGCCCAAGGAGTGCGACAGACCCCATGATTCTGGGCGAAAGCTTGATCGAAGCCGGGCTGGTCGAGGACCGGGACATTCACCTCGCCCTAGAGCGCCAGCAGCAGCTCGGCGGGCCGCTCGGCCAGAACCTGGTGGCCTTGGGGCTGATCACGCCCGAGCAGCTCGACCATTTCTTCAACATGATGCCGCCGCCGGTCCGTTCGGTCGCCGACACCGGGCTCGACCCGACCTTTCTCATGACCTTGGCCTTGAAGATCATGAACGTCTTCAACCTGGACACCGCGAGCCGGGTTGCCGAGGAGATCAAGCTGCCGGCGACCGTGGTCGCCAGCGTGATCGAGGACGCATTGGAGCGGGGGCTGCTCGAAGATCAGGGCATCGGGCGCCAGGATGCGCTGGGCGAGCACCGCTACACAATCACCAACAAGGGCCGCCAGTGGGTCTCGGAGGCCTTGGCGCTCTCCCAATACGTGGGGCCGGCGCCGATCTCGCTCGCCGCCTACCAGCTCCAGGTCGGGCGCCAGCGCATCACCAACGACCGGGTCGACCTGACCGGGCTTGAGGACTGCTTTTCCCACCTTGTACTGCCCGACGGCTTTCTCGAGCGCATCGGGCCGGCGATCAACTCGGGCCGCGCCATGCTGCTCTACGGCCCGCCGGGCAACGGCAAGACTTCGATCGCCTTCGCCCTTGCCCACTGTTTTAGACAGTGCGTCTACGTGCCCTATTGTATCGAGGTCGACGGTCAGATCATCAAGGTCTACGACCCGATGGTCCACAGCGAGGCGCTCGCGGTCGACGAGATCGAGCTCGAGGATCCGCGGCGATCGAAGGTGCTGCGCGACGACACCGACCGCCGTTGGCTGCGCTGCCGGCGTCCGGTCGCGATCACCGGCGGCGAGCTGACGCTCGACATGCTGGATTTGGCCTTCAACGATGCCGCCAAGACCTACGAGGCGCCGCTTCAAATGAAAGCGAGCGGCGGGCTCGTCGTGATCGACGATTTCGGCCGTCAGCGGGTCCAGCCCGAGCAGGTGCTCAACCGTTGGATCGTGCCGCTGGAGAAGGGCTTCGATTTCCTCACCCTGCAGTCGGGCCGGAAGTTCAAGGTGCCGTTCGACGGCCTGGTGATCTTCTCGACCAACATGAGCCCCAACGAGCTGATGGATCCGGCGATGCTGCGGCGCATCCCCTACAACTTCCTGCTCGATCGGCCGATGCCGGACGAGTACGACCGGATCTTCGAGACCACCTGCCAGCGCTTCGGCCTGGAGTACAGCCCCGACGTGGTGGTCTCTCTGATGAGCGAGTTCTACGGGGTCAACGGCCTGCCGCTCGCGCGCTATCACCCGAACTTCATCCTGGATCACGTGATCGCCCACTGCCGCTACACCGGGGAGCCGCCGAGGCTCGAGCGCGACATCGTGCTGGCGGCGGCCGAGCATCTCTACACCAAGAAGCCCCAGGCAGCCGTCGCCTGATCGTGCTACACTAGCCGCTTCGTCGCACCTCTTTCAGGAGAAACGGGGCTATGGCGGCACGCCTGGCGATCGCGATCTTCTTGATCGTCGCCACAGTCGGTTGGGCGCGGAGCGCCGAGGACTTCGACCCCGAGCGCCTGCGTCAGGCCATGCTGCGCCTGATCGCGGCCGACACCGCGGCGACCAGCGCCTTTACCGGAGTCGCGACGATCGACCCCAAGATTATGGCGGTGCTGGCCGAGGTGCCGCGCCACCGCTTCGTGCCCGAGCCCTTTCAGGCCTACGCCTACAACAACCACCCTCTGCCGCTGGGCTACGAGCAGAACATCGCCGCGCCCTTCCTGGTCGCGCTGATGACACATCTGGCCGAGCTCGAGGCCGACGACGTGGTGTTCGAGACCGGCACCGGGGCCGGTTACCACGCCGCCGTGCTGGCCCAGCTGGCGGCTGAGGTCTACAGCGTCGAGGTGGTCGAGCCCTTGGCCCACCAGGCGGCCCGGCGGCTCGAGGAGATGGGCACCGCCAATGTCCGGATCAAGCCCGGTGACGGCTACTTCGGCTGGGTCGGCGAGGGGCCCTTCGACGCCATTATCGTCAAGGAGGCGGTCGATCACGTGCCGACCCCCTTGCTCAACCAGCTCAAGCCTGGCGGGCGCATGGTGATCCCCTTGGGCGCCGCCCTGGACACCCAATATCTGACCGTGATTCGAAAGTCCGAGGACGGCCGGGTCACCAAGAAGCGGGTGCTGCCGGTGCGCTTCTCGCCCCTTCAAGGCGGCGAACGGACATGAGGCTTTTCGATTAGTTCGGCGCCGGCCCGCGCCGTTCTCAGAACAAATCACCACTTCCCCTCAGTAAAAGAGGCCCCCTCCCATTTGCCTTGGCGACAAGCGAGAGAGGGCCAGTTCAGCGAGGGCCGTTTTGTTATGGCTCACCGGCTGGGCAGGGGGGTCCGGAAGGGCCCAACCGGGGCCAACTCACCAAATGGGGTCGCACTAAGGCGGGAATCGGGCGGGGAGGTTAACTCTTGGTCATCTGGTCGCCGGCCGAGGCCTTTTCCTCGCTTTCCGGCGCCTGGCCCGCCTCTTCCTCGTCGGGGATGTGGTGGCGCAGCATGAAGGGGGCCTGGGACAGGGCGAACAGCAAGGTCAGGGCAAGAATGCCGAAGACCTTGAAATAAACCCAGAAATCGGTCGACTGGGTGCGCCAGACCAACTCGTTGAGCCCTGCCATGGCGGCAAAGAACAGGGCGAAGCGAAAGGTCAGGATCCGATAGCCCTCGTCGTCCATGGGCCAGCTCTTGCCGAGCAGGGGCGCCAAGAGGGCGCGGCCGAACAGCAGGCCACCGAACAGGATTGCGGCAAAGAGCGCCTGCACGATGGTCGGCTTCATCTTGATGAAGGTCTCATCGTTGAACCACAGGGTGAGCCCGCCGAAAATCCCGATCACCACCGCCGTGACCACCGCCATCAAGGGCACCCGGCGTTCGATGGCAAGCGACAGCACGAGGGCGACGCCCGTCGCCGCCATCACCGCGATGGTCGCCGGGATGATCCCGGAGGTGAGATAGACCACGAGAAAGACGGCCAAGGGGCCATAGTCGACGGTCGGCCTCAGCCAGCTTGGTGGGGTACTTTTCATGTTCTGCTTTCTAGACTCCAGCGTCCTGCCTGAGTGACCTTCTAGCAGATAAGAGCGCGTGGGGAAAACTGCAGCCGTTTTCGGAGTCCGAAGGGACCTATGGCTTAGGTGCAAAGGTCCTGACTGACGCAGTCGGCCGCCTCGTTGAACTCGCTGGCAATGGATGTACCCAGGGCGAGCGCTGCAATCACAATCCCGCTGGCGACCAGTGCGAGGAGCAAGGCATACTCAACGCTAGAGATGCCAGAGTGGTCGCGCACAAATACCTTAATGAAATCAATGACTTTTGCCATTGGTCTGTTCCCCAGCCTGGAACCCACTCACGACCGAAAGCATGTGGCCTATGGACCCCCTAGGCCATTGCCCACACGACATTTTTACATTTTATATACAATTTGCGCAAATCACAAGCAAAAATTTTCCACTCAGTTAACCTTAACAAGAAAAGTAACCAGATTACATAGAGTACAATATGTCAATGCGGTTCTGTATTTTGATATCTGGTATGAATATTGAAAACAGTCAAGCAATAACAGATGGATTGTTTAAGAAAATGGACTTTTTTCATTTCAAACATACGGTCAAAGTGAGCTTCTTGTTGGCCGAAGCCTAGGGCTGCGCCGAATACCACTCCGCTCTGGTCTCCCAAGCGCTTAGGGTCCTATGATACCCGAAGGTGCTGCGGTGTGTTGATCGTGCGGAGAGGGCGCAATGGCGATATCCACGATTCGGGAATTTCTCAAGTTCGAGGCGGCCGGTGGTATCGTCCTGGTGATCGCCGCCGCCCTCGCCATCGTGTTGGCCAACTCCCCTCTGGGCGGGATCTACCTCAGTTTCTTGGATATCCCCGTGGCGATCCAGTTCGGTGCTTTGGAGATCGCCAAGCCGCTGCTGTTGTGGATTAACGACGGTCTTATGGCGGTCTTCTTCTTTCTAGTCGGGCTCGAGATCAAGCGCGAGTTCCTGGAAGGCGAGCTCTCGAGCCTGGCTCAGGTCACCCTGCCGGCGATGGCGGCGGTCGGCGGCATGGCCGCGCCTGCGGCGATCTACGTTCTGTGCAACCTGGGCACGCCGGAGAACCTGAACGGCTGGGCAATTCCGGCGGCGACCGACATCGCCTTTGCGCTCGGCATCTTGGCTCTGGTCGGCAGCCGGGCGCCGCTCGCCCTCAAGGTGCTGCTGACCGCGATCGCGGTGATCGATGACCTGGGGGCGATCGTTATCATCGCGCTGTTCTACACCGACGATCTCTCGGTGACCGCGCTTTACGTTGGCGCGGTCGCGATCGCCGGCCTCTTCATCATCAACCGGGCCGGCTTCACCCATGTGGCCGGCTACATCTTGATCGGCGTGGTGCTCTGGGTCTGCGTGCTGAAGTCTGGCGTGCACGCCACCCTGGCCGGCGTTGTGACCGCGTTCTTCGTGCCGCTCAAGACGCGGGATGCCGCCGGTCATTCCTTGCTCAAGCATCTGGAGCACACACTCCATCCCTGGGTCGCCTTTCTGATCCTCCCGCTCTTCGCCTTCGCCAACGCCGGCGTCTCCTTCGAGGGCATGGGCCTCAAATCCCTACTGGAGCCGGTCACCTTGGGTATCTCCCTTGGGCTTTTCGTCGGCAAGCAGATCGGGGTCTTCGGCCTGCTCTGGGCGACCATCCACTTCGGCTTGGCGGCCATGCCGCCGGGCACCAATTGGCGCCAGCTTTACGCGGTCTCCCTGTTGTGCGGCGTCGGCTTCACCATGAGCCTCTTCATCGGCTCGCTGGCCTTCGAGCATGCCGATTTCGAGGCCAACATCCGGCTCGGCGTGATCGCCGGTTCGCTTGTCTCGGGCGTCATCGGCTTCCTGCTGCTGATCCTCGGCCCGGCGCCCAAGCCGCTCGCCGAGACGCCGGCCTCCGAGGAGGTCGCGCCGGAGATCGCGGCGCCTCAGGAGGCCGAACCCGAGGTCGCGGCGCCCCAAGAGGCCGCGCCTGAGAACGCGGCACCCGGGCAGGCGCGGCCCGAACATGAGCGCTGAGGTCAGCGCCAAGGTGCCTGACTTCGACGCCGCGTTTCGGGCGCGATTGCGCGAGCTTGTGGCTTGGCGTCGGGACGTGCGGCGCTTTCGGGGCGATGGGGTTGCCGAGGCTCTGCTCGACGAGCTGCTGGACGTGGCCTGTCTCTCGCCATCGGTCGGCAACAGCCAGCCGTGGCGTTTCGTGCGGGTCGACGATCCGGCGCGGCGGTCCGAGATCCGGGCCAACTTCGCGCGCTGCAACGCCGAGGCGCTTGCGGAACAGAAGGGCGAGCGGGCGGCGCTCTATGCCCGGCTCAAGCTGGAGGGGCTGTCCGAGGCACCGGTGCAGCTGGCGGTCTTCGTAGACGAGGACCCGTCGGCCGGTCACGGCCTCGGCCGCCGCACCATGCCGGAGACCCTGCGCTATTCGGCGGTGCTGGCGGTGCACACCCTGTGGCTCGCGGCGCGCGCCCAGGGGCTCGGCGTCGGCTGGGTGTCGATCATCGATCCGCTCGAGGTGGCGCGCGCCTTGGAGACGCCCGAGGGCTGGTCCTTGGTGGCCTATCTTTGCCTTGGCTACCCCCAGGAGGAGCACCTGGACCCCGAGCTCGCGCGCCACGGCTGGCAGCCGCGCGAGGCCCTGTCCCGCGCCGTGCTGCAGCGCTAGGGGACCCGCCTAGCGCAGGGCCACTCAGCCGGCCGCCCCATGGGGTTTGGCAATCATGAAACCAGCGGCGGCACCGGTGCGATCAGCTTGAGTTCCCGCCGCCCGGCGGTTTCGGAATAAAGGGGTTGTGCCAGGGCGCGTCCAGGCGTCCGAGACGGTTCAGGGTCTCGTTCGACTTTTCGCAAAAGCTTTTCAGATAGTCGGCGCAGAGCGTGGCGAAGTGGCGGGCCGCGTCGAAGCTGGCGAAGTCGTAGTCCCCGTCCAGGCAACCGTTCTCCCGGTTGTTTTGCGCCAGCTGGCTCGATACGGCAAGCGGATCGTCTTCGCGACAGGTCGCCTCGGCCGCGGTGATCGGGCGGATCTCGCTCACCAGATTTCGTCGGACCACAACCCGGTAGAAATGCGGCTCGACCGGCGCCACGATCAGAACAGATCCCATTTGGTGTTGTCGGGCGTGTGGCCACGGCAAGTGCCAAAGCAATAGGGCTTGTTTTCCGAGCGCTTGCAGCCGCACATGTGAAACTCGCCGGAGATTGGGGCTTCGAACTCGATCGGCTCGAACTCCGTGCCCTCGTGGGCATCATCGCACCAGGGCTGACTTTCCGACAAGCCGCAGCTGCACCAGCGGTAACGGCGGCCGGCCTCGACCTGCACCACATATGGGCCCTCTCTGGGCACCAGGAGGGGCCGGCGTGCGTGCTGGTCGCCGTCGCTCATGTCCGGCCCAGGCCGTTTTCGGCGAGCCAGGCCTCGAGCTTCGGAAAGGGGTCGCTGGCGTGGGGCAGGTTGATCGCCGCCACGAAGTACTCCTGGAAGTCGGTGGCGATCGCGGTCTCGACTTTCTCGACCGTGCGCGCCACCCGGTCGATCTCCCGCCGCGCCGCCAGGGACAGCAAGGCGATGCGCGCGCCCGTGCCGGCGGCGTTGCCGGCCGAGGCGACCTTGGCCAGATCGCAATCCGGGATCAGCCCGATCGCCATGGCGTAGGCCACGTCGATGTGGCTGCCGAAGGCGCCGGCCAAAAAGATGCGGTCCACATGGGCGGTCCCCATGCGGTCCATCAGCAGCTTGGTGCCCGAGTAGCAGGCCGACTTGGCGAGCTGGATCGCCCGGATATCGCTCGGGGTGACCCGAATGACCCGCTCGCCGTCCCGATAGAGCACATACTCGAAGTTCCGCCCCTTGGCGATGAAGTTGGGATGCTCCTTGACCTCCAGGCCCTTCGCCTGCATGCGGCCGGAGGGATCGACGATGCCGGCCAGGTGAAGCTCGGCCACCGCCTCGATGATGCCGGAGCCGCAGATGCCGGCGACCCCGACGTCCGCGATCGCCTCTTCGAAGCCCGGCTCGTCCGACCACATGTCCGCGCCGATCACCCTGAAGCGCGGCATCAAGGTCTCGCGATCGACGCGCACCCGCTCGATCGCGCCGGGCGCGGCGCGCTGGCCGCAGGTGATCTGGGCACCCTCGAAGGCCGGCCCGGTCGGGCTCGAGCAGGAGATCAACCGATCCCGATGGCCGAGCACGATCTCGGCGTTGGTGCCGACATCGATCACCAAGGTCATCTCTTCAGAGGCGTGGGGCGCTTGCGCCAGGATCACCGCCGCCGTATCGGCGCCCACGTGGCCGGCGATGCAGGGCAGGAAGAAGGCATAGCCGCCCGGATTGATCTGGAGATCCAGATCGCGGGCCAGCACGCTGAGGCCCTCGTCGAGGACCAAGGGAAAGGGCTCGACGCCGAGCTGGGTCGGATCGATGCCCAGGACCAGGTGATGCATGGTCGGATTTCCGACCATGGTCATCTCGACGATGTCGTCCGACGCGATCTCGCCTTGGGCGCAGAGCTCGCCCACCAGCTCGGCAAGTGACCCGCGTATCGCCGCGGTCAGCTCCGGCGCGGAGCCCTCGTTCTGCTGCAGATAGGAGATCCGGCTCATCAGGTCCTCGCCGAACCGGATCTGTGGATTCATCAAGCCGGCGCTGGCCAAAACCTCGCCGCTGTCGAGCGCACAAAGGTGGCCGGCGACCGTTGTCGTGCCGACATCGACGGCGATGCCGTAGACCCGTTCCTTGAAGCCGGGCCAGACCGCCGTCGCCTCGCGACCCTCGCGCACCGCGACCGTCGCCTTGAACTCCCCGCCGTAGGTCTCGCCGGCGCGCAGGGCGGGCGACAGCTTGGCGAGAAACCCGATGTTCCAGGACAGGCCCGAGAGATCCCATTCGGACTCCAGCTGGGCGGCGACCCGCTCCAGGTCGCTACGCTGGTCGTCCATGCTCGGCCTGGGCAGCTCGAGATAGTAGAGTTTGGTCACCGGATCGATTTCGAGATTGCGGATCTCGTCGGCGCTCTTGCGCACGACCTGACGGTGAATCTGGCTTTCGACCGGTACGTCGATCACCACGTCGCCACGCAGCAGGGCTTGGCATCCGAGCCGCCGGCCGTCTTTCAGCCCCTTGACGCGGCGGTAGCGCTCCTCGGTCTGGCCGGGCTCGGACAGGTGGTCGCTCGAGGATTCGATCTGAAGCTTGGCGAACTCCCCAAGGCTGAGGAGGACCTGACAGCGGCCGCAGACCGCGCGCCCGCCGCACACCGAATCGAGATCGACGCCAAGCGCGCGGGCCGCAACCAAGATATTGGTATCCAATGGAAAATCGCCGCGCCGGCCGGACGGCATGAAGACCACGCGTGCGGTCTTTACGGTGCCCTGATCGCCGTCCGCCATCCCAGAGTCCAACTCTCGTGGTCGCCAATGTCGTGGTACAATGATAGTGCCCGCGGCGCGGTTCGAGCATGAAATGAATGCATGCCCCCCGATCCTTCAGCGCTTTGGCTTAGCCTTGGTCGTTTTCTTGTTTTGTTGCTTCCAGCTCTCGCGGATCTCGTCCAACAGGAAATCCCGGATCGCGTCGATCCGGCGCGACGGTCGCAGCTCTTCGGGATAGACGAAGTAGACCGGGATGCTGGGACCCTCGATCTCCGGAAAGAGTTCGACGATCTCCTCCGAACGCTCGCTCATGTAGAACGGTAGGGCGGCGATGCCCATGCCGCTCTCAACCGCGCGATAGATCCCGTAAACGCTGTTCACCCTGAGCGCCGGGGTGCGGAGCTCGCCTTCTGGCATGCCTTCGGTGAGCAACCAGTTGATGCGCTCGACCGGCGGCGCGCCGACCTCCTCGCCGTAGACGATCAGATCGTGCTGGGTAAGCTCCTCGAGGCTGGTCGGCGTGCCGTGCTGTTCCAAGTAGCTGCGCGAGCCGTAGATCCGGTAGGAGAAAGAGGCGATGTAGCGCTGGATCAGGTTGAGATCGGTCGGCGGCTGAAATCGGATCGCGCAGTCCGCTTCCCGGTCCAAGAGATCCAGATCCACATTGTCGACCAACAGCAAGGAGATCTGAATATCCGGGTAGAGCACGTGAAAGCGGTTGATCCGGGAAGTCAGCCAGGCCGACCCGAAACCGACCGTCGTGGTTACCCTGAGCGGCCCCGTGGGCTCGGCCTTGAGCTCGTTGAGGCAAGCCACGCCGAGATTGAGCTGCCGGGTCATCTCGTTGACCGTCTTGAGGAAGTACTCGCCAGCCTCGGTCAAGACCAGGCCGTGGCGGCTGCGGATGAAGAGCGCGGTGCCGAGCTCCCGCTCAAGGGCCGCGATTTGCCGGCTGACCGCCGATTGGGTCAGACCGAGCTCGAGCGCGGCCCGGGTGAAGCTGCCGATCTCGGTCACGATGCGAAAGGTGCGCAGGCGGTTCCAGTCGACGTCACTCATGGGCCGCTTGCTCCCATAGCGCCACGTCATAGGGCGCGCCGTCCCGGCTGCGGATCCCCGCGGCGGAGCCGGAGGCCAAGCGGAACCAGCGGGTCACGTCCTGCTCGGCTCCGGGCCAGGGGGCGAAGGCGCCACCGTGGGAGTCGCAGGGGCTGCCGGTCGCGAGCAGGACCTCTAGGACATCGCTCTCGAGCTGGTGCTCGGGCAGGGACCCAACGGGGGCCAGGCCCGCCAGCTCATGCTCCAGAACCTGACGCAACTTGGGCACGGGGGCGCCTTTCGCTTGGGTCGTCCTAAGGTCCTCTGAGAAAGGACAGAATCGGAAGGAGACACCAATTGGCTGGGACCGTCAAGCTGGCGCCGGACGCCGTCCTCAGCTGCCACCGCGCCGGAACAAGCCACGCAGCGAGCGCGCCTTCTTGGCGGCCAGCAGACCGGCCTGGGAGTTGACCAGGCGGCCGACCGGCGTCGCGCCGGCATGGACCATGCGATAGAACGGGATATAGGCGATAAAGGCGCAGGCTGCGAGCGCGTGGAGGACCCAGAGCACTTCATGCCAAACCGGCGAGGCCCCTTGGAAAAGGGCAGCGAAAGCAAGCCCCACGAAAGACGCGGCCTCGCCCGGCGCGCCGGGCTCCAGCGCCATGCGCGCGCCCTCGGTCAAGAATCCCGAGAGGCCGACGAACAGGAGAAACAGGACGGTCGGCGTGTCGGCGTACTTGCGCTCGACGCCTTGACCGGCCACGAAGCGGAACACCAGGGCCAAAAGGCAACCGACCACGAGCATCAGACCGGTGACATCGTAGGCGAAGTCGAAAGCCAGCCGAATCGGGTTGCCCGGCTCATACCAAAGGTCGGTCCAGCCGAAGGCGGGAAAGGCCTCGCGGAAGGCGACCGCCGCAAGCTCGACCAGGAACATCAGCCCGAAACCCCAAAACATCAGCTGATGGCGGACCCACCGAAAGGGGCTCACGCTGAACAGCGTGCGATGGAGGACCACTTCATCGACCAAGGTCTTGCGGAGCGCGGCTTGATTCAGGGACGCCCGGGACCAGAGGTCGCCAAAACGCCCGACCGTGGCAAGGTTGCGCTGCACGATCACGCGCCAAACGCCGATATCCAGAACGACGATCGCGGCAAGAGCCGCAGGCCCGAAGACGATATACTTCCACTCGATGCGCCCGGCGAAGGTCTCGAAAACGAAATAGCCGGAAAGCGCGGCGACCGAAAGCACGTAGCACCAGGCGCCCATCCAAAAGGCGCCGACGTAGGCCCTGCGCAGCGGCTCTGTTTCGAGGTATCGAGTGAGTGCGAAGACCGCCAGAAGGCCGCAGCCGGAGAAGATCAGGAGCGTTGCGATCAGAAAGAGCCCGTAGCCCACGGCGGCACTCGATGCGCCGACCAGCCCCAACAGCAGGAAACCGCAGGCCAAGCCAAGGAGTACCTTGGTGCGCGGCTGCTTGACGCCCCCTAAGCCTCCTGCCGACGGAATCCCATCGATCATGTCAACCCACTGCGGCTGCTTCGGCCTTGGCCTCTTCCCTGGCGCGGTCGATCTCGAGCATGGCGGCATGGAGCTCGGGCGCGCCGCCCTTCATGTTGGACAGGTTGGTCACGCACGCCTTGGCCTTTTCTACGGCGACTAGGGCGTCCATGCCATAGGCGTCGGCGCCGATCTTATCGCACCAGGCCTGGCTGATCGGCGCACCGCCGACGAAGACCTTAAGCTCCTCGCGCAAGCCCTCGGAGGCGATCACCTTGAGGGTCTCCCACTGCATGTTCATGGTCGTTGTCAGCAGGGCCGAGAAGCCGACGATCTGCGGCTTGTGTTCGCGGATCGCCTCAATGAACTTCTCAGGCGGCACGGTGACGCCCAGGTCGTGCACCGTGAACCCGGCCGCCTCCAACATCATGGCAACGATCTTCTTGCCGATGTCGTGCAGGTCGCCCTGGACCGTGCCGACCACCACGGTGCCCACCTCTTCGCTCTTCTCCGCGATGATCAGCGGCTTCAGAACGCCGAGCGCCTCGTGCATGCATTTGGCCGACATCATGACCTCGGGCAGGAAGTACTCGTCCATCTTAAAGCGCCGGCCAACCTCCGCGATGCCGGTCGCCATGGGCCCGGCGATCAGCGTGCGCGCGGTGACCTGGCCCCCCAGCGCCTCGTTGATGAAGCCGACGGTCTCGGTGTGCTCGCCGTCGATGATGTTCCATTCGATATAGTGAAACAGCTCCTTTATCTCAGCGGGCGCCTCGGACCACCGGTCAGTTTCCATCGAATCATCGAAGTCGTATTGCAGATCTTCGAGGTCGAAATCTTTTTCGGTGTCAATGATCAGTGGCATGGTCGACTCCGTTACTGCGCCGCGGGTTTGGGCTTGCGGCGCTTCTTCTTCTTCGGCCTGGGGTCCCAAGGCTCATAGCCTTCGCCCGTATCGGCCCCCTCCGGCGGCTGATCAGGCAGCGGATAGACGCCGTACTCGCGCGCCTCTTCGATCATGGCCATCGTGTTCTCGACCGGCACGTCGTGCTCTAGCCGGTGGGATGAGCTCAGCAGAAAGCCGCCGCCGTGGCCCATCTCCCAAATTCGCTGGCGCACTTCCTTGCGCACGTCGTCCGTCGAGCCCCAGGGCAGAGTCTCCTGCACGTCGATGCCGCCGTAGAAGAACATCTCGTTGCCGAGCTGGCGCTTCTTGGCCGAGGGGTTGGAGTGGCGCGCGACCTTCGGCGGCAGGCTGTCGTAGCCGTCGACCCCGCACTCGAGCAGATGGCGCATGAAGGGTTCGGGAATCGCGCCGCAGCTGTGGAACTGGATTTTCCCGTCCGGATTCTTGGTGTGATAGAACTTCTTGACCTCCTCGATGCAGCGCTTGTAGTGGGGCACCAGCTGGCGCTCGAACATGTCGAGGGAGAGAAAGGCGGTCTTCTCGGAGGCCAGATCCTCCGGGCTCAGGCGCAGCCAGTCGACGTACTCGCCGCACTGCTCCAGGAAGGCCTTGTTGAACTCGATTTCCAGGTCGGTCAGCTTGACCAGCATGGCATCGAGAAACTCCGGGCTCTCGATGAAATCGGAGAAGATCTTGGCGTAGCCGACCATGTACTTGGCCTGCTCGAAGAGGCCGCCGCGCCCGCCCTGGCCCATCAGCGCGAAGGGCGTCTCTTCCTTGACGTACTTACAGTATTCCCGCAGCCCCATGCCGGGGATCGGCGAGTCCTGCCAGCCCGACTCGTCCCAAGGATCGGGCCAGGGGTACTCGTCGAGAATCTTCAAGCCCTCCTCGAGCGGCGCGCTGGTCGCCTCGAACAAGGGATAGCCGATCATCTCGTAATAGCCGCCGTTTTCGTGAGGCGTCCATTTGCGGATCACGCCCCACTCGTCGACATTGACCTCGGCATCGTCGGGCGGCGTCGGCACCTGCAACGGCACCGGGATCTCGTCGAGATCGAGCTCGCGAAAGCCTGGCGAGCCGCCGGGCGGGCCGATCGAGACGCGCACGAAGTCCACGTCGAGCTTTTCCGCCAGATCCACTTCGAAGGCGACATCCGTGGTCCAGGTGGTCGAGCCCGTGCGGTAGTTCCGCGCATACTCGTTGTAGCCCATGCCCAGGCCACTGCGCAGGTTCTGGTAGCCTTCGACCGTGCCCCACAGCCCAATCGGCACCTTATCCGGCTCCCGCAAGGAAAGCGCGTCCAGCGTGCGCTGGCGCTGGGGCGGGATGGCCTTCCCGATGATCGCCGTCATGCTCGCCTCCTTCGTCGCTCCACACCACACCAAGCCGTCAAGCTTCTGCGAAGCCAGGCCAGTGTAACGCCTCAAGCGCTACGCCACCCATGCGCCGGGCGCATAGGGGGCGAGAGAGCGGAGAGGCCCGCCGGGCCCCTCCGAGTCTCAAGATACCGCTATTGCCAGGGCGGCGTGTACTCTTGGAACTTGCCGTCCTTGAACACCACGAAGGACATGTCCTTGATGATGAAGTGCTCGGGCGCGTTACCCTCGCCGATCGTCACCTTGGGCACCACGCTGCCTTCCCAGTCGTCGATGCCCTCGAGGGTCTCGACCAGGCGCTCGCGGGTGATCGGACCGTCGCCCATGCGCCGCATGGCTTCGGTGAAGACCTGCGCTCCGGCGAAGCCCCAGAGATGGATCGCGTCGGGCTGCTCTTCCGGGTAGTACTTGGCCAGGATCGTCTTGGCCTCCTGGATCTGCGGCGCCGGGGAATCGAAGTCGCGGAAGATCGTCGCAAAGTAGACTCCGTCCACCGCGGCGTCACCGGCCAGCTCCGGCACCTTCGGGCTCTTGCCGAAGAACACGTTCACCACCGGCACGTCCCAGCCCAGCTTGGCCCGCTCGGTGTAGAACTTGGCCGCCGGTTCCGGCGCGCAGGAGCAAATGATGGCCTGTGCACCCGACTCCTTCAAGGAGATGACCTGGGAGGAGACGTCGACCTCCTTGGGCTCGTAGCCTTCCGCGGCGGTAATTTGGACGCCGTTTTCTTCGAGCGCCGACTCGATGCCGGCCATGTGGGTCTTGCCGGAGGGGTCGTTCTGGAACAATACGCCGACCTTGTCCGCGCCGAACACCTCCTTGACGAACTTCACCAGCTGCTGGCCTTCGGTGTAGTAGCTCGGATAGAGCGGGAAGACCCATTCGCTCGGGATCGTAAGGTTCTTCTCCGCGCCAGTCCCGGCGCCGATCAGCGGAACCGATTGGTCGACGATGTAGTCGATCACGGCCGATGTCGGGGCCGAGCCGAGCGGGGCGACGATGGCGAAGCATTCGTCACGCTCGATAAAGCGCTTGACGATGTTCTTGGTGCGCGCCGGCTCGTACTTGTCGTCGACCATCTTGTAATCGACCATGCGGCCGCCGATACCGCCGTTCTCGTTGACGTGCTGGAACCAGGCGTCGGCGCCCTTGCCCATGCGGAAATAGCTTGAGACCTTGCCGGTCATGGGCTGATAGGAACAGATCAAAATGGAATCGTCCGAGACTCCAGGTCCGTCCTGAGCTTGCGCCGTACTTCCGAGGATGCCGATCGCGGCAACGACCGCCATGGACATCAATGCCCTAGATCCATACTTCATAGCTTCCTCCTTTGCGCTAACGCGATTTTCGCGCTCTTGGTTAGCCTCCCAAACATGCCATTCGAGGACCCTCAATGAGTGACGCCCAAATAGCTCTCAAAAACCTTCTTGTCGTTTCGTAGTGTCTCGGCAGTACCCGAGACCATGACCTGGCCAAGCTGCATGACGTAGCCGAACTGCGAGACCTTCAACGCGATGGTCATGTTCTGCTCGACGATCAGAAGCGCCAGGCCCCATTCCTCGTTGAGCCGCAACAGCGCTTCGAAGATGTCCCGCACGAGGATCGGCGCCAGTCCCAACGAAGGCTCGTCGAGCATGAGCAGGCTGGGCCGCGCCATTAGGCCGCGGCCGATCGCCAGCATTTGCTGCTCGCCGCCCGAAAGCGATCCGCCGAGCTGCTTAGCCCGTTCCTTCAACCGCGGGAAGAGGTCGAAGACGTAGTCCTGGTCCTGGGCGATCTTGGCCCGGTCGGAGCGGGTGTAAGCCCCCATGAGGAGGTTCTCCGCGACCGTGAGGTCCTTGAAGATCCGCCGGCCTTCTGGCACCTGCGCGATGCCCGAGCGGGTGATCCAATTGGGCGAGCGGCCGCCGATGCTCTGGCCCTTCCACTCGATGGTGCCGCGCTGCGGCCGGACCACGCCGGAGATGCACTTCAGCGTGGTCGATTTGCCGGCCCCGTTGGCGCCCAGCAGCGTCACTATGCCGCTTTCCGGCACTTCGATGGAGATACCGTGCAGGGCGGTCACTGGGCCATAGTTGGCCTGCAGGTCGTCGACCTTGAGAAGGCTCACAGCTCGCCCTCCTCGTCGCCCAAATAGGCCGCGATCACCTCCGGATTGCGGCGCACCTCCTCGGGCGTGCCGGCGGCCAGATTGGCACCGAAGTTGATCACGTAGATGTAGTCGCAGACCTGCATGACCATGCTCATGTCGTGCTCGACCAGCAGGACGCTGGATCCCAGCTGCCGGTTGACCTGCAGGACCAGATCCTTCAGCTCGGCGGTCTCCTCCTCGTTGCAGCCGGCGACCGGCTCGTCGAGCAAAAGGATCGAGGGTTTCGAGGCAAGCGCCCGGGCCAGCTCGACGCGCTTCTGGTAGCCATAGGGCAGGGTCCCGACCACGCTCTCCAGCTCTTCGGTCAGGTTCAGCATCTCGGCGATCTCAAGGGCGCGCTCCTCGATCTCGCGCTCGCGCCGGCGTGCGCCGGGCAGCCAGCACATCGCCGAGAAGGGATCGCCCATGAGGCTGTGCGCGCCGGTCATGATGTTGTTCAAGGTGGTTTGATTGCCGAACAGATTGATGTTCTGGAAGGTTCGCGACATGCCCATGTGCACCATGTGGTGGGGCTTGCAGTCGTCAATCGCCCGGCCCTCGTAGTAGACATGTCCGGAGTCGTAGCTCTGGAAACGGGTCAGCACGTTGAACAGAGTGGTCTTGCCCGCGCCGTTCGGGCCGATTAGACCGACGATCCGGCCTTTCGGCACGCTCAGGCTCAGCTCGTCGCAGGCGACCACGCCGCCGAAGTTGACCTGGATGTTCTCGCAGCGAAGGTGATCGTTGCCGTCTGTGGTTGCCGGGTCGGTCATTTCGCGCCCCTCGCCACCTCGAGCAACTTGCGCCGGCGCAGATTCTGAATCGGACGCAGCAGCACCTCGGCCACTCCGGCCTGAGCGAAACGCAGCACCAGGATCAGCACGACGCCCTTCAGGATAAAGGCGAAGTCCGCCAGCTCCTCGAGGAAGAACGGCAGCATGACGACAAAGAGGCCGCCGAGATAGGGCCCGAAGAGAATCGCCGGCCCGCCAACCACCACGGCCATCAGAATGTCGACTGAGAACCAGATGTCCGCGTAGACCTCGGCCGACACGTAGTTGACGATATGCGCGTTGAGCGCGCCGGCAATGCCGGTGATCCCGGCGCTGATCGAGAACGCAAGCGTGCGATAGAACAGCCTGTTGACGCCGCTTGCCATGGCGGCGTTCTCGGAATCCCGCAAGGCCATGAAGGCGCGGCCGGTGCCCGAGTTGACGATGCAAAAGACGAAGATCGTCACCAGGGCGAGCGACACGATCGAGACGTAGTAGAACCCGAAATCGCCGATCTCCATGCCGAGGGCCACGTTGTCCGGCAGCAGGATGCCGTCGCGGCCTTCGAAGATCGGCACGTTGTTGACCACGGTGCCGACAAAAAAGGCGAAGCCCAGCGTGCCGATCGCCATGAAGGCGCCGGAAAGTCTCAAGAACACCAAGGCGAGGATCGCGCCTATAAAGGCCGAGACAAGCATGCCGGCGATGATCCCAACCACCAGGTCGACCGCGTAGTACTTGGTCAGGAGCGCCGAGGTGTAGGCGCCGATAGCGAGAAAGCCGCCATGACCGACCGAAACCAGGCCGATGTAGCCGACCAGAATCGAGATGCCCATGGCGGCGATGACATAGATCACCACCAGCGAGGCCTCCGACACCATCCAGCCCTTCACCCCAGGCAGAGCCGGGGTCAGGAACAGGAGCGCGAAGAAGATCGCCGCGGCAATCGCGTCGTGCCGGCGGAAGCGGCGCTTGTAGGTATTGATGATGTCCCGCTTCTTGCGCGAGGCGGCATCGAGATCCATCAAACCGGGGGTATGGGTTTCTTGCGCCATGACGAGGCCTCACACCTCGCGGCGTTTCTGGATGCCGATCAGACCCTGCGGCCGGACCGCCAGCAACGCGACGATCATCGCGAAGGCGGTCGCGGTCTTGAAGTGAGAGCCCAGGTAGCCGCCGGCCAGGTTCTCGGCAACGCCGATCAGAAGCGCGCCGATCACCGCGCCGCGGATCGAATAGAGCCCGCCGAACACAGCGGCGACGTAGCCCTTGACCAGAACCTCGTCCATCATCTCTGGCGAGACATAGATGATCGGCGCGATCAGGATGCCGACGAAACCGGCGATGAAACCCGCCATGCCCCAGGTCAGCAGCACGATGAAGCGCACTGGAATGCCCATCAGGAAGGCCGCGTCCCGGTCGTCCGTGACCGCGCGCATGGCCACGCCCTGCTTGGTGAAGTTGAAGAAGCAATAGAGCGCGCCGCCGATCGCGAGCGCCCAGAGCATGTTGTAGAGGTGCCCTTGACTGATCAGCGCGCCGCCGATGTCTATCGGCGTCGGGTCGAAGGTGACCGGAAAGGCCTTGGTGTCCCGGCCCCAGATCCAGCCGGCCAGCCCATGGAGGATGTAGTAGATGCCGATCGTCGTGGTGAAGAGGGTCAGCCAGTCGGAGTTCGCGATCGGCCGCATGATCAGGCGTTCGACACCGGCGCCGAGCAGAGTGCAGCAGATCACCACCAGAAAGATCGTGGCGTAGTAGTTGAGGCCCCAGTCCTTGAGAAAGACGATCCCGAGGTAGGCGCCGATCATGGCAAAGTCGCCCTGGGCCAGATTGATCGTGCGCGTGTTGCGAAACACGATGACGACGGCGATCGCCGTCAGGGCATAGAGGCTACCGGTTGCCAATCCGCTGAGTATTTGTTGACCAAGCACCTTTTCCCCCTCTGTTCGGCTCGTTGACCGATTGGTTCTTGCTTGCGTCCGACAAAGTTTACTCAAATATACTTATCACGTGGCCTCCTGTGGTCCCAAGGCCGTCGCGGAGCTTGCCGGTGTCGTTCGTTCCTTCTTTCACCCTAGTATGTGCGTTGAGCACGATCTATGCAGGTTAAAAGCTACCCGCAGCCATGCGCTACAGTCATGCCCCCCAACCCATACCCGCATTTCAAGTAGGGGGATTGGGGCGCCGAGAGGTTTTTCTCGGTCGAGCATTGACTTTAGGCCGTGAGCTGAACGGTCTCTAGGTCTTCGTCGGCTTCGAGCTGCAGCTCGACGATCGCGACGCGGCCCGCCAGGTCGTCGCGGACCTCTGTGAGGTAGCGGCTCTCCTGGGCTCGGCGCGCGACCAAGACCGGGTCGGTGACCTCGATCGGCGCCAAGGACTGGTTGACCACCCAGGCAAAGGGCTCGATGCCAGCGCGGCGCAGGTCGTCCTGAAGCTGCCCGGCTTCATGCACCGGAGTCGCCTCCGGCAGGGTGCAGAGCAGAATGCGCGTGAAGGCTGGATCGCGCAGGCGGGGCAGAAGATTGAGCACCGCCTCGGGCACCGCCTTGGCCTGGCGGCTGACCTCGCGATGGAAGGACTGCGCCGCGTCGAGCAGCAGTATCGTGTGGCCGGTCGGGGCCGTGTCCATCACGACGATCTGATTCTGAGCCCGGTCGACCGTCGCGGCAAAGGCCTGAAAGACCGCGATCTCCTCCGTGCAGGGCGAGGCGAGGTCCTCCTTGAGCAGGGCAAGGCCGTCGGCGTCCAGGTTCTTGCCCGTGGTCTCCAGCACCTCGGCGCGGTAGCGCTCGACTTCGGCCTCCGGGTCGATCCGCTCGACGGTTAGGTTGGGCGGCGCCTCGCCGACCGCCTGGGCCACGTGGGCCGCCGGGTCGGTCGTGGTCAAGAGCACCTTATGGCCGCGGTTGGCGAGGCGCCGGGCAATCTCCGCGGCGACGCTCGTCTTACCGACGCCGCCCTTGCCCATGGTCATGACCACGCCGTCCGAACGCTCGAAGCTGTCGATCAGGGCGCCAAGGTCGCCCCAACCGCTCACGTCGGGCGCCCCGGCGGCCGCGCCGCCGTCAAGCCCGTCATCCGCCTCGAAGAATCCCTCGAGCGCCTCCAGACCGACCACCTCGCGGGCGCGCAACGGCACCTCGATCCGGTCAAGCTTCGCCAAACCGGCCGGAATCTGATCCAACGCCTCGCGCCCACGGGTCTCCAGCGCGACCGCCAGACGGTCCGACCGGTCACGCGCCTGGAACAGGCCGTTTAGCACGAGCTCCTGATTGTCGATTTCCAGCTCGTTGAACTCGTTCGCGGTCCGCTCGGCCTCGTCGAGCGCCGAGCGCTCCGGTCGGCTGACCAGGACGACGGTGGTGCGCGCGGGGTCCGACAAGGCGGCCATCGCCGCGGCATAGAGATCGCGCTGCTCGACCAGCCCCTGCAGCGGGCCGATGCACGAGGTGCCAGCGCTTGCATCGCCGATGAAGCCGGTCCAGGCGGTCGGCAGGCTGAGCAAGCGCAAGGTGTGGCCGGTCGGCGCGGTGTCGAAGACCACGTGGTCGAAAGCCTCGACCGACGTGGGATCGCCGATCAGGCGGGCGAACTCGTTGAAGGCGGCAATCTCGACCGTGCAGGCGCCGGCCATCTGCTCTTCCATCGCCGCCAGGGCGACCTCGGGCAGCACGCCGCGATAGGGTCCGATCAGCTTCTCGCGATAGGCCTCGGCGGCCGCCTCCGGATCGACGTTGAGCGCGAAGAGCCCGGGCACCGCGGCGATCGCCGTGGGCTCGGACCCGATCTTGGTCCAGAACACCTCCTCGAGGTTGGAGGCCGGATCGGTGCTCACCAACAGCACCTGCTTGCCGGCGCGCGCAAAGCGCACCGCGGCCGCGCAAGAGGTCGAGGTCTTGCCGACCCCGCCCTTGCCGGTGAAGAACATGGTCGCGGTCGGTCGATCCAGAAAGCTCATGCCGCCGCCTCCTTTAGGAACAGCAGCCGCTGGACGCGGCGGCCTTTTCCTCTTCCTTCGGACCGCAGCAGCCGGACGATTCCGCCACTTCCGCCGGCGCCTCGAGGCCCAGCTTCTCCGCGATCACCGTGCGCGAGGGATAGGCACCTTTGGCGAGCAGGTCCTCGTCGACGTAGATCAGCGGCAGGCACTCCATGCCGTCCGATTCCAGCAGCCCCTTGACCTTCGTGTCCTCGGCGAAGGCGCCCGGCTGGTGGCTCAGGTTGAAGCGGTCCACATTGGCGCCGTTCTTCTTCGCCCACTCGAGCGCGGCGGCGAACTGGGCTAGCTCGTCATCGGCATCGGGGCCGCAAACGCCGGTGGCGCAACACAGGGCGGAGTCGTAAACCTTGATATGGGGCATGTGGGTATCCTCTTAAGGGGTCAAGCGGCGGTGTCTTGCCCAGCTTCCGCCGGCTCGGTCTCCGAGCAGCAGTTCTGCAGCAAGTAGGCGGTGAGCGCGTGAACCGCACCGAAGTCGGCGCGGTAGATGTTCTGGCGTCCGGCGCGCTCGCGGGTCAGCAGGCCGGCCGCGGTCAAGGTATTCAGGTGGAAGGCCAGCGTTGCCGAGGGCAGGCCGAACTGTTGCCCGATACGTCCGGCCGGGGCGCCGACCGGCCCCTTGCGGACCAGAAAGCGCACGATATCCAACCGGGTCTCCTGGGCCAGGGCGCCCAGCCCTTCGATAACGCGTGACTTCTCCATATCTCCAAAGTTATAGAGAAATCCCAGAGTGGTCAAGACGATTGGCCGCGCTAAGACTGGATATCAGTCGAAGGTCGGCCAGCCCTTCCAGCCCGACGGGATGTCGAGCCGGTAGTTGTTGGAATGGCTGTCCACGTCCCAGCGGGTGTAGAGGTCGCCCAGGAAGAAATAGAGCTTGTGGGCGAACACGCTGGCGCTTCTGTGGGTCCAGCGCACGCTGACCGCGCAGCTTGGCATCACCGTCAAGCCGCCGGTCCAGCCGTCGCCGATCTTGCGGGGATAGCCGTCGTCCTCCTGCTCAGGCAGCTTGCCCGGCTCGACCGTAAAGCGCGTGTAGGCATCGCCGCGAAAGGCGTAGACCATCTGCTGTTCGCCCCGGTCCACGTGAACCGGCGCGAAGGGTCCTCCGGCGGTTAGGTGGCTCGGCATCAGCCGCGCGACCGGCACGGTGTCGGAATCGATCTTGTGGGTGCCCACGTCCCAGGAAACCGCGGCCTCCTCGCCCTTGAAGAAGAAGTAGATCTTATTGCCCCATCCGGGCACGCACATGGCACCGGCCAGCGGCTTGCCGGGAAAGACCTCCATCAGGCCCGGCCAGCCGACCGCGATGTCCTGGGGATAGCCTTCGAAAAGCGTCTCCCGATCCACGTCCCATCGGATGTACTGGCGATCGCGAAAGAAGTAGAGCGCATAGGGCGGGTCCGACTTTCTCGAACCGGTCCAATCCACGTAGAGCGCCGCGCGCGGGCCGTAGTTACTCAAGGTTCCGGCTCCTCGCGCCCTCAGCTCACTTGCCCGGGCCGAATGTGTTGTGTGCGCTGACGACCATGCCCGGGAAGCCCTGCATGCCCTTGTTGGCGCCGAGCTTGCGGGCGACCTTTTCGCGGTTGGCCTGGGCCAACTGGGCGAGCGAGCCGGACTTGATGGCGCCGGTCGGGCAGACCTCCTCGCAGGCCCTGGGCAGGTCCAGCGGCCGCTCG
>JBCCGG010000065.1:0-25716 GCA_039029395.1 Pseudomonadota bacterium
CTTCGATATGGCCCTACGCTGGCTGCACAAGAGGCTCTTTACCTACCTGGAAGACGAACAGACCTGAAAACTCTTTGCGCGGGCCGCCGCCCGCGCCGACGAAACAGGAGGAGGATCATATGAAACTTTTCAGAAACGCCCTTCTGGCCGCCACGCTTTTGGCCGCGCCCCTTTCCGCGGCCCACAGCGCTGAGGAGGTCAAGATCTCCGGCTTTACCTGGCCCGGCTACGGCTTCTGGTTCATCGCCAAGGAGAAGAACCTGGCACCCGATTTGGAGATCAACTACCAGACCATCGAGGATCCCTTCGAGAGCTTCAACCTGCTGACCGCCGGCCAGATGGATGTGGTCTCCAGCACGGTCGAGTTCACGCCGATCGGCGTGGCGCGCGGCATGCCCTTAAAGCTGGTCGCCTTCGCGAACCTTTCCTACGGCACCGACAAGATCGTCGTCGCGCCCGGCATCGAGGGGCCGGCCGACCTGCAGGGCAAGAACGTCGCCGTGGTCGAGGGCGGCCTGGCGCAGATCTTCGTCGCCATGTGGCTCGAGCGCAACGGCTTCGCCTTCGATTCCGTGAACTACAAGAACATCATCGCCGACGATGCCTTCGCCGCGATGATCGGCGGCGACGTGGCGGCCTCAGAGTTTTGGGAGCCCTATGGCAGCAATGTCCTCAAGTCCTTGGAGGGCTCCTCGGTCGCGGCCCAGTCGCGCGAGCCTTTCTGGCTCAAGAACGCGGTGATCGCCGACGGCCTTTACATGAGCGACGACTTCGTCACCGCGCGCCGGGACACCGCCCGCTCGACCCTCAAGGCGCTCTACGACGCGATCGCCTGGTGGAAGGCCAATCCCAAGGAGGGCAACGAGATCATCGCCGACGGCATGAAGATGAGCATCGCCGACGTCGAGCTGGTGATCGGCAAGGACGGCACCGGCCTGGACGGCGGGCTCTACATCTACGACTTCATGGAAGCCGCGCAGTTCTGCGGGGCGGCGCCCGGCAACCCGCCGTTCGAGCAGACCAACGGCCAGATGACCGAGCACTACAAGCTGATGAACGAATGGTGGATCAAGTTCGGCTATCTTGAGGGCGAGGTGCCCTACAAGGACGGCGTCGAGTGCGAGCTGCACAAGGAGCTCTATGACGCCGGCTATCGCGGCTGACGCGCGCTAAAGGCGCCCCCGCAATGGTTGCCGAGACCAGCCTCGAGTCTGGATGCAAGCTGGAGGCCAGGCGGCTGTCCAAGCACTACCTGACTCGCGACGGGGGCGCCTTCGTGGCGGTCAGCGACGTCAGCCTCGAGGTGGTGCGCAACGAGGTCTTGGTCATCCTCGGGCCGTCGGGCTGCGGCAAGTCGACCTTGCTGCGCATGATGGCCGGGCTCGACGAGCCGAGCGAGGGACGGGTGTTCTTGGACGGCGCCGAGGTCGAGGGCCCGTCCCGCAAGCTCGGCATGGTGTTCCAGACCTACACCTCCTTTCCCTGGCTTACGGTCCAGCGGAACGTCGAGTACGGCATGCGGCTCAACGGCGTGCCGGCGGCCGAGCGCCGGACGCGCGCCGAGGCCTACATCACCCGGGTCCACCTCTCCCGCTTCGCCCAATCCTACCCAAAGGAGCTGTCGGGCGGCATGAAGCAGCGGGTCGCAATCGCCCGCATGCTGGCCAACGATCCCGAGGTCTCGCTGATGGACGAGCCCTTCGGCGCGCTCGATGCCGAGACCCGCTGGCACATGCAGGAGCTGCTGCTGGAGATCATCCAGGAAAGCCATATGACCGTCGTGCTGGTGACCCACGACATCGCCGAGGCCCTGTTCCTGGCCGACCGAATCGTCTTCATGGCGCGCAATCCCGGGCGCATCCGCGAGATCATCCCCATGGACTTCAAGGGCGGCCGGCAGATTCGCGACAAGGAGGATCTGATCGCCTTGCCCGGCTACGGCGAGATGGAGCGCCACATCCTGCGCATGATGCGCGAGGAGACCCAGGAAGAGATGTAAGGCCAGGTCTCACTCAACGCCGAGCGCCTGGGAGATTTGCCGGCAGGCCTCCGTGTCGCGAAACGGCGGCGAGACCAGGAAGTGGTAGCCCCGCGCCGAGGCCAGCGGCGCTTCGTGCAGCGGCATCAGGACTTGGCTCTCGAGCAGCTCGGCGATCATCTCGGACCAGCCAAGCGCGACACCGTTGCCCTGAATCGCTTGATGGATCGCGATGCCGTGGTTGGTCACGGAAAGGCTCTTGTCGATGCGCTCCGCCCCCGGTGCGAAAGCCGCTTGCCAGTCGTCCCAGGTGAACCAGCGCCGCTCCGGATCCTCCAGGTGAATCAGTGGCCCGGCCCCCAGTAGCTCGCCCGGCTTGAGACCCGCCAGGCGCGCGCTCAGCTTGGGCGCGGCGACCGGCACGACCCGTTCGGGAATTAGCAGCCGGCTCTCGAAGCCCGGCCAGTGGCCGGCCCCGAACAGGATCGCGCAGTCGACCTCGGCGAGCGGGATGTGGGAATCAAGCTCCGCGGTGGTCACCCGCACCGCCAGCTCGGGCGCCTGTGTCCTGAGCACGGCCAGGCGCGGCAGGACCCAGAAGCTGGCCAGACCCGGATAGGTCGCCAGCACCACGCCCTCGTCCTCGGTCCGGCGCCGGAGCCGGGCGCTGGCCCGCTCGATGTCGCCGAGCGCGGCTGAAACCGTGCGGTAGAAGTCGTGGGCCGGCTCGGTCGGCACCATGGCCGTGCCTTGCTTCTGGAACAGCTTCACGCCCAGATCGGTCTCCAGCAGGCGGATCTGGTGGCTCACCGCGGGCTGGCGCACGTTGAGCGCGGAAGCGGCCCGGGTGTAGCTGCCGAGGCGGTAACAGGCCTCGAAGGCGCGGACCGCGCGCAGGGACGGCAGGTCTTTCATAACTCATCGATTATTTCGATATTACCATGAAACTTAAACCCATTTTCAAACGCTGAAAAGGGCGTATTCATTTATTCCTTCGATATCCGAATGGCCGGCACCAAAGGGAGGAATGGGGCGATGCTGGTGGCTGGTGCGAGGCTCTCGCCGCGCTGGGGGGCAGCCTGCTGGCTCGCGTTCTTCGCCCTGGTGCTGGCCGCCTGGGCAGCGCTCTTCGCCATGAGCGCGGATTTCGCCGCGCGCGCGCCGATCGCCCTCTTGGGCCCGGGCATGGGGCTCTTCGCCCCGCTCTTCCCCGATACCTCGGGCCTCCTGCTGTTGCCCGGCTTGCTCGAATCGCTCTGCTTGGCCGGCGCGGCGCCAGGCGAAAGCGCGCCGCTCGCGCTCTTCGCCATGTGGGCACTGATGGCGCTCGCCATGATGGCGCCCACCGCGGTGCCCCTGCTCGCCACCTACGGCGACTTCGTCGCCGGCAACCCGGCCCGGGTGCCGGCGTCGGGTTTCTTCTCGCTGCTGGCCGGCTTCTGCCTGGTCTGGCTCGGCTTCGCCGGTGCCGGCGGTCTGGCCCAGTGGGGCCTGGCGCGCGCCGAGCTGATGACCTTCGGCGGGCAGCTCAGCTCGGTCTGGCTGGCCATCGTCCTGCTGCTGGTCGCCGGCGCCTATCAGTTCAGCGCGCTCAAGGCGGCGTGCCTGTCGCGCTGCCGCTCGCCCCTGGCGTTCTTCTTCGCCCACTGGCGCGACGGCCCGTCCGGCGCCTTTTGGATGGGCCTGCGCCAGGGCGCCTATTGCCTTGGCTGCTGCTGGGCCTTGATGGCGCTGGCCTTCGTCGGCGGCACCATGAACTTGCTGTGGATGGGCATCGCCATGGTGCTGATGACCCTGGAGAAGCTGCCCACGATCGGCCGCCGCGTGAGCGCGCCGCTCGGCGGGATGCTGATCGCCGCGGCCGCGCTGCTCGCGGCCACGACCCTGACCGCCTGATCAAGAAGGACTTAAGCCCATGATCGAGCCTTGGCGCATCCAAGGGGAGCTGATCCTCAACTGCAACTGCACGGTCTTCTGCCCTTGTGTGGTGTCGCTCGGCAAGCATCCGCCGACCGAGGGCTACTGCCAAGCCTGGGCCGGCGTTCGCATCGACCAGGGGGCCGCCGGCGAAACCGACCTGAGCGGCCTCAACGTGGCCCTGATGCTCGACATCCCGGGCTGGATGGGGCGCGGCAACTGGACCGTCGCCGCCTATATCGACGAGCGGGCCAGCGACGCGGCCTACGACAAGCTGATCGAGATCTTCAGCGGCAAGGCGCGCGGCACGACCGGGCTGTTCTCCGTGCTGGTCGGCACTTTCCTCGGCGCCGAGCGCACGCAAGTGACCTTCGAGACCGACGGCAAGCGCCGGCGCCTGACCGTGCCCAAGAAGATCATCGGCGAGGTCGAGCCGATCGAGGGCGCCACGGCCGGCGAGGAGGTGACGGTGCGCAACACCCAATATTGGATGGGCCCGGACATCACTGTCGCCAAGGCGACCCAATCCCGGGTCCGCGCCTTCGGCCGGGTCTGGGACTTCGCCGGGCGCAGCGCCGAGATCTGCCAAATCTCCTGGGCAGGCCCTTGAGCCGGCGGCCTCGGCCATGCTTAATCAGGCTCCCTTCTACGAGACCGCCGCAATGTCCTCGCCGATCCTCTCCTTGAACCCGCGCACACGCTCGACGCCCTTTTCGGCGCGCATCGAGGCGCTCGGCGTCAAGGCCTATACGGTCTATAACCACACCCTCCTGGCGACCGCCTTCCGCTCGCTTCAGGACGACTACTGGCACCTGCGCGAGCACGTGCAGCTGTGGGACGTGAGCTGCGAGCGCCAAGTCGCTCTGGAGGGGCCGGACGCGGCCCGTCTGCTCCAGCTCATGACGCCGCGCGACCTTTCCAAGATCGTCGAGGGCCAATGCGTCTACGCCCCCCTGGTCGATGCCGAGGGCGCCATGCTCAACGATCCCGTCGCGCTCAAGCTGGCGGAGGACCGCTACTGGGTCTCGATTGCCGATTCCGACGTGCTGCTGTGGGCCAAAGGCCTGGCCCATGGCCTGGGCCTCGAGGTCGCGATCAACGAGCCCGATGTCTTTCCCCTGGCCGTTCAAGGCCCCAAGGCCGACGCGCTCATGGCCCGCGTGTTCGGCGAGGCGGTGCGCAAGATCCGCTTTTTCCGCTTCGCGCGGCTGTCCTTCCAGGACCACCGCCTGGTGGTCGCGCGCTCGGGCTGGAGCAAGCAGGGCGGCTTCGAAATCTACCTGGACCGGGCGGAACTGGCCGAACCCCTGTGGGATGCCCTGTGGCAGGCCGGTGCCGATCTTCAGGTCGGGCCCGGCTGCCCCAACCTGATCGAGCGCATCGAAGGCGGGTTGCTGTCTTACGGATCCGACATGACCCGGGCCAATAACCCGCTGGAATGCGGCCTGGAGCGCTATTGCGCGGTCGATCAGGGACCCTATTCCATTGGCAAAGCGGCGCTCAGGCGGATCCATGCCGAGGGGCCGGCGCGGCAGATCCGCGGCCTCTCCTTCGGGCGCGAGGCGATGACCGGGCCGCGCGCGCCTTGGCGCTTGAGCGTCGCCGGCGCTTTCGCCGGGCAGGTCACCTCGGCGGCCTGGTCGCCGCGCCTTAAGACCAACGTGGGGCTCGCCATGGTCGAGCGGGCCCATTGGCAGAGCGGCACGGAGGTCACGGTCGAGCTGCCCGACGGCACGGGCCTGCCCGGGCTGGTCGGCGAGCTGCCCTTCGCCGACCCTTGAGGCTTTTTGGGGGAAGTTGAGATGGAGCGTCAAAGCGCGAACTTCACGGCCCTGTCGCCGCTGTCCTTCCTGCGCCGCTGCCGGGACGTCTATCCGGAACGCCCGGCCCTGATCTACGGCGCCCGGCGCTACAGCTGGGCTGATGTCCACGAGCGCGCGGCGCGCCTGGCCTCGGCCCTGGCGGGCCAAGGGGTCGGGCGCGGCGAGACGGTCGCGATCATCGCCGCCAACACGCCGGAGCTGTTCGAGGCCCACTTCGGCGTGCCCATGGCCGGCGCCGTCCTCAACACCATCAACACCCGCCTGGACGCCGAGACCATCGCCTACATCCTGGAACACGGCGAGGCCAAGCTGCTGCTCGCGGATACCCAGTACTCGCCGGTCATCAAGGATGCCTTGGCGCGGCTCGGCGGGAAGGCGCCGCCGGTCGTCGACATCGTTGACGGCGACGCGGTCTTCAAGCCGGGCGAGGGCGAGCGCCTGGGCGCGCTCGACTACGAAGGACTTTTGGCCCTGGGCGATCCCGAGCAGGTGCCGGCGCCCCTGCCGGCCAACGAGTGGGACACCATCACCCTCAGTTACACCTCGGGCACCAGCGGACGGCCCAAGGGGGTGCTCTACCATCACCGGGGCGCCTACCTCATGACCATGGGCACGATCGCCGGTTGGGGCCTGCCGCCTCACCCGACCTACCTCTACACGGTGCCCATGTTCCACTGCAACGGCTGGGGCCACGCCTGGACCATGGCGGCGCTCGCCGGCACGGTGATCTGCTGCCGCTACATCACCGCGCGCAACATCTTCGAGGCGATCGCCGAGCATAAGGTCAGTCACTTCGGCGGCGCACCGGTCGTGCTCTCCATGCTGATCAACGCGCCGGAGGAAGAGCGCCGAGCGATCGACCATCCGGTGCGGGTCATGACCGCCGGCGCGCCGCCGCCGGCCGCCGTGCTCGAAAAGACCCGGGCGCTCGGCTTCGACGTCATGCAGGTCTACGGCCTGACTGAGACCTTCGGCCACGTGGTGCAATGCGCCTGGCAGGACAAGTGGGACGATCTGCCCTTCTCCGAGCAGGCCGAGATCGCCGCGCGCCAGGGCGTGCGCTTTCCCATGATCGAGGAAGCCGCGGTGATCGATCTGGAGAGCGGCCAGCCGGTGCCGGCCGACGGCGCGACCATCGGCGAGATCGTGATCCGCGGCAACACGGTGATGAAGGGCTATCACAAGGCACCCGAGGCGACCGCCGAAGTCTTCGCCGACGGCTGGTTCCATTCCGGCGACCTGGCCGTGGTCCACCCGGACGGCTACATGGAGGTCAAGGACCGCCTGAAGGACATCATCATCTCGGGCGGCGAGAACATCTCCTCGATCGAGGTGGAAGGCGCGATCTACAAGCACCCTGCTGTCGCCCTGGCCGCCGTGGTCGCCAAGCCCGACGAGAAGTGGGGCGAAACCCCTTGCGCCTTCGTCGAGCTGAAGGACGGGGCCGAGGTCGGCGAGCAGGAGATCATCGATTTCTGCCGGTCCAGCCTGGCCGGCTTCAAGTCCCCCAAGCGGGTCTGTTTCGGCGAGCTGCCGAAGACTTCGACGGGCAAGATCGAGAAGTATAAGCTGCGCCAAAAGGCGCGTGAGCTGTAACCGGAGGGTAAGAGGAAAAGATGAGCTTCAAGGCACTGATCGTCGACAAGGCCGAGGACGGCACGATCTCCCAGGCGATCGAGGAGATCGGCGAAGACCGCCTGCCGGCCGAGGGCGACGTGACCGTCGCGGTCGAGCACACCACGGTCAACTACAAGGACGGGCTTTGCCTCGGCGGCCTGGGCGGCTTGGTGCGCAACTACCCTCACGTGCCGGGCATTGACTTCGCCGGCACCGTCGAGGCGTCCGACGACGCCCGCTACAAGCCCGGCGACAATGTGGTTTTGACCGGCTGGCGGGTCGGCGAGGTCTGGTGGGGCGGCTACGCCCAGAAGGCCCGGGTCAAGGCCGACTGGCTAGTGCCCCTGCCCGATGGCTTGACCGGCCGCCAGGCCATGGCGGTCGGCACCGCGGGTTTCACCGCCATGCTCGCGGTCTTGGAGCTTGAGCGCGAGGGACTCAAGCCCGGCCAGGGCGAGGTGCTGGTGACCGGGGCGGCCGGCGGCGTGGGCTCGATCGCGACCGCGATTTTGGCCAAGGCCGGCTATCAGGTCGCCGCGGTGACCGGGCGGCCGGAGACCGCCGACTACCTGACCGGCCTGGGCGCCAGCCGCATCGTGCCCCGGGAAGACATCAACGAGACCGTCAAGCGACCGCTGGAGTCGGAGAGCTGGGCCGGCTGCGTGGATGCGGTCGGCGGGGCCATGTTGGCGCGGGTTCTGGGCCAGATGAAGTATGGCGCCTCGGTCGCCGCGGTTGGTCTTGCCGGCGGCGCCGGTCTGCCGGCCACGGTGATCCCCTTCCTCTTGCGCGCGGTCAAGCTGGTCGGCATCGACTCGGTGATGCGGCCCTACGACGACCGGGTCGCCGCCTGGCAGCGCATCGCCAGCGACCTGCCGCTGGAAAAGCTGGAAGACATGATCCAGCCGGCGAGCCTGGCCGATCTGCCCGATCTGGGCACGGCGATTCTCAAGGGCCAGGTCAAGGGCCGGGTCGTCGTCGACGTTAACGCCTGAGGGTGATTGGATCTGCGGCACCGGGCCGGCGCCGAACTCAACTATCCCTCTTCCGGATGATGCTCCCGCCAGTGGCGGGCGATGTCGACTCGCCGGGCGACCCAGACCTGGTCGTGGGAGTCCACATGGTCGAGGAAGCGCTGGATCGCTCGGAAGCGGGCCGGGCGGCCGAGCAGCCTTGCGTGCATGCCGACCGACATCATCTTCGGGTGCGTCGCGCCCTCCTCGTAGAGCGTGTCGAAGGCGTCGCGCAGATAGGCGAAGAACTGATCGCCCGAATTGAAGCCTTGCGCCGTGGCAAAGCGCATGTCGTTGGTGTCCAGGGTATAAGGCACGACCAGCTGGCCCGGCTGGACCCGGCTCCAGAACGGCAGGTCGTCGGAGTAGTCGTCGGCGTCGTAGAGAAAGCCGCCGTACTCCGCGACCAAGCGCCGGGTGTTCTCTGAGGTCCGGCCGGTGTACCAGCCCAAGGGCCGCTCGCCGCAGAGCCCGGTTAGGATCTCCATGGCCTCTTCCATGTGGGCCCGCTCCTCGGCCTCGGGCACACCGTGATAGTTGATCCAGCGTAGACCGTGGCTGGCGATCTCGTGTCCGTCGGTAAGCGCCCGCTCAATGATCTGGGGCGTGCGCTTGGCCGCCATGGCGACCGCGAAGAGAGTGATCGGCAGACCCCGGCTCTTGAAGAGATCGAGCAGCCGCCAGGCGCCGGCCCGACTGCCGTATTCGTAGATCGACTCCATGGACATGTGCCGCGCGCCTTGGAAGGGCGCCGCGCCGATGATCTCCGACAGAAAGATCTCCGAGGCCGCATCGCCATGAAGCACGCAGTTTTCCGCACCTTCCTCCACATTCAGCACGAACTGCACGGCGACCCGGGCGCCACCCGGCCAGCGCACTTGGGGCGACCGCCCCTGATAGCCCGTCAGGTCCCGGGGATAGGGCGGCTCATTTTGCGCCATCAACCAGCACTTTGCCGTACTTGGAATCGTCGTGATAGAGCAGGAAGGCGGAGATCGCCTTCTTCTCGACCGCCGCGATCGGGCCGACGCCCTCGACCAGGAAGCGGAATTGGTCCTCCTTGATGCTGGCCGGGCCGATCTCGCCCTCGAAGTTCCAATTGATCAGAGCCGCCTCGTAGGTGCCGGCCGGCACGGTGATCTCGTAGGCGCCGATGTAGCTCAAGGTAAGGTCCAGCTCGCCCTCGTACTTCAGGTGGTCCGGGTGGCTCAGGTCGTAGACCTTGACCTGGATCTTTCGCGTCTCCACCTGGCCCGGCTCGAGCCCGGCGACGTAGAGCGGCTGGGGCGGGGAATAGTGAATCACCACGCCTTCCTTCGCGTCCTGCTCGGTGACAACATTGATGTTGCCGTCCTGGTCTCGACGCACGAACCAGAAGTCGTCGGGGCCGATGGCGTAGCGCCCGGTTTCCTCGCTGCCGTCCTTGACGATCTTGGTGAAGCTGTGGGTCTCGGTCTCGCCCTTGCCGTCGCCGCTTATGTAGCGGAAGGTCCAGTTGCCCTCCTCGAAGGGGAAGAAGGTTTCGGCGTTTGCGATCGGATTGCCCGCGACCGGCTTGTCGAGCACGCCCTTGCCCAGGTGCTTTTCGATCAGCGCCTTGGCATCGGGCGCCAGCGTAACCTCGGCCGCCAGCGCCGGCCCCGCAACCAGCATTCCAAGGATCAGCCCTACCAACGGCTTCATGCCTCGCCTCCCACCGGTGATCAGCCGGGCAAGCTTAAGGCCTTTAGGGGTCTAAAGCGACCCCGCGTCGATCTCCACCAGGCTCGGGCCTTGGTGCGTCAGCGCCGCCGCGAGGCTCTCGCCGATGCCGGCCATGGTGGTGACCTGGAAGGGGCGGCAGCCGTAGGCCTTGGCGAGCATCTGGAAGTCCGGGTTGCGCGGGTGGGTCGCGATGTGGCCGATGCCCTTGCGGTCCATGTCGTCGATGATCGCGCCAAGCGACTGGCTGTTCCACAGGATCACCACCAGCGGCAGCTCGAGCTCGGCGGCGACGGCCAGCTCGTTGAGGGTGTATTGGAAGCCGTAGTCGCCGGCAATCGCGACCACCGGCCGGTCGGGCCGGCCGATCTTGGCGCCGATCGCGACCGGCAGGCCGTAGCCGAGCGTGCCAAAGCCGACCGGGTGCAGCCAGCTGCGCGGCTGCTCGACCGGGAAGGCCTGGTTCCCGCCGTAGGCCAGCTGGGTCATGTCGGTCGCGACGATGGCGTCGTCCGGCAAGGCCGACCGGATCTCCTTCAGCACGCCGCGCCGGAAGGCCCAGGCAGGGTCTTCCGAGGCGGTGATGGCGCGTGCGAGATCGGCGACCTCATCGGCGGTGATCTTGCTGCGAACCGCGCCGCCCTTGGGCAGGGCGTCCAGGATCGCGCAGGCAACCGCCTTGGCATCGGCCAGGATCGCCACATCGGCGGGGTAGCGGTCGGCCAGCTTGTGGGGGTCCAGATCGACCCGGATCAGGGCGCCGCCGAAGGTCAGTCCCGCCGAGTAGTGGTCGGTCTCGGCCAGCTCCGTGCCGATCGCCAGCACCACGTCGGCGCTGGCCAGGAAGTCCCGGGCCTCGGGCGCCACCAAGTTGGCGCCGGTGCATAAGGGATCGCTGTCGGGGATCACGCCCTTGCCGGCGATGGTCGGCAGGCTCGCGGCGCCCAGTCGCTTGACCAGTTTGCGCAAGGGCGCGGACGCGCCGATCGCGCCGCCGCCAACCACGACCATGGGCCGCTCGGCTTCGCTCAGCAGACGGGCTGCCTCCTCGACCGCCGCCGCCTCCGGATCGGGCAGGGCGCCCAGCGCCCGGGCCCGCCAGTCGCCGCTGGCCGGCGCCGCCAGCACGTCGATCGGGATCTCCACGTAGGCCGGGCGCGGGCGCGCGCTGTGGAAGGAATTGAAGGCGCGGGCAACCAGCTGGGGCACGGCGGCCGGCGAGGTCGCGGTCGCGGCGAAGCCGGTCACCGTGCAGGCCGCGGCCCGCTGGTCGGTGATCTCGTGCAGGCGCCCGAATCCCTGGCCCAGGTCCTTGAGGTCGAGCGCGCTGGAGATCGTCAAGAGCGGTACGGAATCGCTGTAGGCCTGACCCAGCGGCGTCATGATATTGGCCAGGCCCGGCCCGGTGATGGTGAAGCAGACCGCCGGCCGGCCCGTCGCCCGGGCATAGCCGTCGGCCATGAAGCCGGCGCCCTGTTCGTGGCGCGGCAGCACGTGGCGCAGGCCGGAGTTCAAGAGGCCCCGGTAGAGCTCGTTGTTGTGCACGCCGGGAATGCCGAACACCGTATCGACCCCGTAGTCCTTGAGCAGCTGGACCAGGGCGCCGCCGACCGGCCGCTCGAGAGTTTGCGCGTGAGCTGTCAAAGCCGCTTGTCCTTTTTGAATCCCGATCGCGCGCACGCTCGACGGTTTTGACGCGGCGGTCAAGAGACCTTGTGAGGGATGTGCGGCTTGGCCTAGTTGGCGGCTTGGTAAAGCTCGCTGCCGACGCCCAGATAGCCGTCCCAGGCGAACCAGTAGGAGACGTGGCCCGGCACCCGGGCCAGGCGCGCGCCGTCGGGCCCAACCAGCTCGCCCTCCTCGACCCGCCAAATGCCGCCGGGCCCGGCCAGGCTTTCTCCCTCGCCCGGGGCGAAGCTGCGGCCGCCTCGCTCGTAGGCGCGCACGGTGCGGGTCTCGGCGTCGCCGACCAGAACCACCTCGAGGTTGCCGACCCGGTCGTTGATCACCGCGCCGCCCGCAAAGGCGTCGAGCGGCCAAGCCTTTGCAGCGCCGCGCGCGCGGATTCCGAAGACGTAGTCCTTCTGGCGCGGCAGCTCGCCGTCGCGCACCTGGGCCGGGAACATCAGGTTGGGACTGGCGAAGTAGTCGTTGTAGACCACGCCCGAGCCGTAGTCCCGGCGGTGGCCGGTCTCGAGCGACAGCACGCGGGTCTGCGGGTTCTTCTCGCGCCAGCGCTGCCAGCTGGTGATCGCGACCGGGCGGATCTTCAGCGCGATGCCGCTATCCACCAGCGGGCCGGTCACCGGCTCACCGGTGAACTGGTTCCACAGGCTGTCGGTCTGGCGGTCGAACATCAGCTTGTTCGAGCGATAGAGGAATCCCGAAGAGCCGAACACGAAGGGCTCGTCGCGACCCTCGACGGCGGTCTCGAACAGGATGCCGGCGCCGCACAGGGTGCAGTAGGCAAGCGCGACCGGCACGCCGCCGATCACGTCGTTGAACATCTCGTGCCAGCCCATGATGCGCAACGGGTAGGCGCGTGCGTCGCCGTTGATCTCGACGCCGAACACCAGGTCGCTGTCGAGCAGGTAGTCGGCCTCGGCCGCCGGGATCAGATCGGGGTTGTCGAGCGAGGGAATGCCGTCCACATGGACGCCGCCCCAGGTGATCTCCTCCAGGCGGATCTTCATGGCCTCGCGATCGTTGCTGCCGTCGCCCAGAAAGCGCAGGAATTCCGGATCGATCTGCTCCAGGAGCTCGTTCTTGATCTCCGGATAGCTGGCGTGGGGCACGACCTCCGGATGGGCCTCCTGCCACAGCATGGCGTCGAACCAGTTGGCGGCGTCGCTGCCGGTGACCGCCTGAAAGGCCTTGGCCGCGGCCGGGTCGCCGCGCCGGGCGCCATAGCGCAGGGCCAGAATGAGTGCCGCGGCCACGTCCGGCTTGCCGCGCGCGGCAAGCGCGTCAAGCGCCCAAATGCGCTCCGGCCCACGGTCGAAGATGGCCGCCCGGCTGAGCGCGGCGACCTCCCGGTCGGAGATCTCCGCGGCCTGGACATGTGTGCCGGTAATCAGAAGGACGAAGAGGGCGAGAGCGCCGAATCGGGAAAGGACCATGGCTGAGCTCGGACTCCGGGTGCGTTGAAGATTCCCCTCACGTGGGGTCATGGGGTGCTCCTCGACAGGCTTCCTCACCGCCCCGTGTTCAAGCTTGAACCTCACGCGGGCCGCGGCGCCAGGGGTCCGGTCTCGCCGCTCTCGCCGTGCCTGATCTGGCGCTCGAAGGCGCGCAGGCGCTTGTAGACCGAGATCAGCTCGACGATCGTGGTCCAGCTGTAGACCAGGAACTGGAACGAGGACTCGACCTTGCCGAAGGCGCGCACGATCTGCTGCATGACGCCCAACGTGAAGGCGCCGGTCACGATGGTCGGGCCGAGCGCCACATAGGCGACGACCGCGCCGAACTGCAGGTAGGACCACTTGGCCACATCGAAGTAGGCGTAGTGGAAGAACAGGCGGAAGTAGTTCTTGCGGACATTGCCGAAAAGCTGGCGCGCGGTGATCGGATCGGCCCGCTCGGCGTGGTCCTCGCCGAACACCAACTCCTTTCGGTAGGCGGCCTCGACCTTTTGGTTGTTGAACTCAAGCCCCGGCAGCTTGATGCCGACGACCGCCAGCAGCACCGTGCCGGCCAGTGCAAAGAGAATCGCCACATAGACCAGGGACTGGTCGACCGGGCCGATCCACGGCAGCTCGGTGACCTTCTCCGACAGGGTCCAGAGGATCGGCAGAAAGGCGACCAGGGTCATGACGCTGCGCATGAAGTTGATGCCCAAACCCTCCATGATCCGGGCGAAGCGCATGGTGTCCTCCTGGACCCGTTGCGCTGCGCCTTCGATGTGACGCAGCTGGTGCCAGTGGGACATGTAGTAGTCGTTCATCGCGGTGCGCCAGCGGAAGATAAAGTGCTTGATGTAGAAGTCGAGCACCACGGCGATCGCCACATAGAGCCCGGCGATCTTGCTGAAGGTCAGGAGCGTCCGGTAATACTCGCCCTGGCTAACCGAGCCCGGCTCGCCCAAGGCCTGTTGGATCAGGTCGTAGAACTCGCCGAACCACTCGTTGATCTCGACGTCGAGCTGGACCTTGTACCAGGTGACGAAGAGAATCACGATGGAGCCAAGAAGCGACCAATGGAGCCAACGGCGGCTCATGAAGAAGGAACGGAACACGGAACACTCTCCCGTTTCGCTGTGCGGCGCGGAGTCGCGGTGCCAGAGGGCCCCTACCTAGCCAAAAGCACCGGCCAAGAGAAGCGCTCATCCGCCGGACCGCCTTTTGCCCACGGCGGCAGGGCGCTGGCACAAAGATTTCGAGGCGGCCCCCAGAAGGCGTTGTCAAGCTATTGTTATCATTTGGTTATTTTTCCGGGAACTCGGCAGATTGCCGGGGTATGGTGGGTCCTTGTCCGATTTCGATTGGAACGACCCCATGCAACGGCACTGTCAAGACTGACGAAATCGTGAGGCGAAGAACACGAAAGAGGAGCGGACTCAGGTGCTTGAGATCTATGTCGACGGCGATGCCTGCCCGGTCAAGCCGGAGGTTTTTAAGGTCGCCCAGCGGCACGATCTGGTGGTCCATATAGTCTCCAACCGGGGCTTGCGTCCCAATGCCGATCCCCGAGTGCGTCAGGTCGTGGTCGGCGAGGGCCTGGACGCCGCCGACGACTGGATCGCCGAGCATATCGGACCTGGCGACATCGCGGTCACCGCCGACATAGGCCTGGCCGCGCGCTGCCTGAAGGCGGGCGCCCGGCCGCTCGGGCCGACCGGAAAGCCCTTCACCGAGGCCAACATCGGCATGGCCCAGTCTCTCCGCGATCTAACCTCTCAGCTGCGCGACAGCGGCGAGATCCGCGGTGGCGGGCCGGGCTTTTCCAAGCGCGACCGCTCGCGCTTCCTGGAGCAGCTGGAGATCACCGTCCAAGCCGTGCGGCGCGGGCGTTAGGGTGCGATCGATCTTATCCGCCGCCGCATCGCAACGCCCAGGCCGCCGAGGCCGGCCAGGAAGAGCGCGAGGCTCGCCGGCTCGGGCACGGTGAGGTCGTTCGGGTCCTGGTAAATCGCGATATCGCTCAGTTGAACGGTGGTTTGGGTCATTTGCGAGATCGCGGTCAAGGAGGCGGTGTTCAAGAGACCGCCGGCGAGCGCGGTACCGGACGCCTCGTAGATCCAGATCTCGCCAGGCTCGAGGATGTCATCACTGTTGCCGCTTTCGACCACACCGAACATCGGGCTGAAGTCATCGAACAGGTCCAGCGTGCCGTTGTCGTCGATGATCGTTATGTCGCCGAAGGCGAAGCTTTCGTCCAAGACCCCGCCAATATTCTCTACCCTATAGGTCCAAACGACCGTGCTGCCCGCCGGGACGGCCGGCGCGTCGTTGGCATCGTTGGCATCGAGGCCGTTGGCCAGCTTCGTGAAGGCTAAAATCGCATCGGCCTTTGCGTGATCCGGTGCAAAGGCTGAGAGTGACAAGACGACCGTAGCGAGAAAGACGGATGTGCGCATCGTCTTCATGACAAACCCCCTCATTACGCTATCTGCGTTGCCCCTCTGCGCCCTAGAATGAGGGCCGCTTCCCGCAGATCGGGGATAATTTTCACATGAAGGACCTAACCCCGTCAAGCTAAGTGCAGTGCCTACAGTCCGTTTGCATTCTATGTATTGTAGTTGGTTGCGTTCAGCCGAGAACGAATGCGCTCACCAATCCTTGCACTGAGGAATCCCATGAGGGTTCGCTAAAAGAGTCTCTTGAACCGAATTTGAGCATCGCCCAAGCGTCATAAAATGGGGACATGATAAAACTTCTCTCCTAGTTTCGCTATCGTGTCCCGCGCATCGGCGCTCAATCCACAAAACCCGATCGCCCCCTTCGAAAAATGTCGTTTTATCCCGGCGCGCTTTGGCTTTAGTCAAGAAGGGCCATGCACGTCAGGCCTTGAGGAGCCGAGCACCATGAGCGAGGGGGCGGTTTCAGCCGAGCGGGCGGACTCGCCGCTCAGGGCGATCGCCTATCTGGTCATCGGGCTCACCCTGTTCTCCCTGCAGGACGTCATCATCAAGTCCCTGAGCGGTGCCTACGCGGTCCACCAGATCGTCTTCATTCGCGGCCTGGTGGCGCTCTTTCCGATTCTCGCGATCGTCTATTGGGAAGGCGGTCTGGAGCGGCTCAAGACCGCGACGCCGGGCCTCAACATTCTGCGCGGCCTGATCGGATTCACCTGCTACACCACCTACTACATGGCACTGACCGTGTTGCCGCTGGCCGACGCGGTCACCCTGTTCTATGCCAGCCCGCTGTTCGTCACCGCGCTTTCCGTGCCCTTTCTGAAAGAGGCCGTGGGCCTACGCCGCTGGCTCGCGGTCGGGGTTGGCTTCTTGGGCGTGGTCGTGGTCATGCAGCCGGGCGCCGGGTCCTTCGATCCGGCCATGGCCTTCGGCGTGGTCGCCGCGCTGACCTACGCCTTCCAGATTCTGCTGACCCGCACACTGGGCAAGAGCCAGGCCGGCTCGACCATGTCGTTCCATTCCATGCTGGTCTTCATCGCGGCTAGCGGCTTGGTCGGCCTTGTGGTCGGCGGCGGCGCCTACGAGAGCCAGGGCCATCCCTCGGTCCAGTTCCTGCTGCGCGCCTGGGTCTGGCCGAGCTGGGTCGACCTGGGGCTGATCTCGGTCTGCGGCTTGATCGCCGGGGTCGGTTTCTACCTGCTGTCCCAGGCCTACCGCCTGGCCGCGCCCAGCACGGTCGCGCCCTTCGAGTACTCCTCCCTGCCCTGGGCGATCCTCTGGGGCTTCCTGATCTGGGAAGACCTGCCCGAGCAGGCAACCCTCCTGGGCATCCTGCTGGTCGCCGGTAGCGGCCTCTACATCATCCACCGGGAGACCCTGCGCGGCCGCAAGGTCGTGCGCGGCCGGCCGCTTAGGCCGCGGATTTGATCGATGACCTCGAGGAGTCTAGCGTCGGCTCGCTTGAACTGGGCGATCGTCGGCAAGCGGGGTCAAGGGGACCATAGGCCGGCGGCGCTGGCCCGGGCCGATTACGCCGCCGTCCGGCATGAGGTAGATGTCCTGGTGCTCGGCCACGTCCGCTCGGCCCATGACATGGCGCGCAAAGAGCCACTGGATCGAAGCGAAGCCGGGATCGACGCCCGGCTGGACGCCCGGCGCCTTGAGCGCGAAGAAGGTCGAATAGCCGCTCACGATATCCAGGGGCGAGAGCGAAGCTTCGTTTCCAGCCAAGGGCTCCAGGCGGGTGATGAGCGAGCCGTGATCGCCGTGAATGATGATCGTGGCGTCTTCGGCCAGGCCGCGGCGCTCCAGGATCCCGAAGAGCTCGGCCAGGCGCCGGTTCAAGCAGCGCATTTGCTTGAAGTACTCCCGATAGCGCAAGCGCTGGCGCTCGGGGTCGGAGGGCATAGATGCCCACCATAGGGGGGACTTGCGCTCGATCCAGTCGCCCAGACGGGTTTTGACCCGGCAGCTCTCTTCCAACACGTAAGGATGGTGCGGCAGGAAGAGATGGGCGATGTAGGCTTCGCCCGGCCCGATGGTCTCAAGCCGGGCGGCAACATGGTCCATCAGGTTCAAGGAGACCACGGTCGAGGGGCTGAGTCCCTGAGCTTCCCACGCAGGCACCTCGAGACCCACCGCCGCGCCGGCCTTGCGCACCAGGTGCCACCCCAGGCGGGCCGCGCGAAACAGCTTTTCATAGTCGACAGAGAAGGAATAGAGCAGCAGATAGTGCGCCTTGTCGAGCGCGCCGGCGTCGACCTCATGTAGGATGCGGATATCCTTGCGGTTAAAGGTCTCGCAGCGCGCCACGGGCGCCAATGGATCGGCGCAGAAGTCCACATAGCCCGACTGCAGGACATCGATCGCATAGCCCTGAGCGCGCAGGTGCCGGAACCAACGGTTTTCCTTCAGCTTGCCATGGCCCGCCTGGAAATCGACCCAGCGGTGGGCGTTCGGCTCGACCGAGGCGTTCACCATATTGGGCAAGGACTCCAGTGTCGCGGGAAAGTGGGTGAAGGCGCTGCCGTAGACCCGGAAGCCGGCAGACTGATAGAGCCGGAGAAGCTCGCCGCGCATGACTCGGGCGCCGGGGATCTGGTCGACCAGGCCGTTCAGGCCAATCTGCTGGTCGAGGATAAGATGGACCACCGGTCCGCGATCGTTGGCCGGACTCTGTTCTGTCTCGACGACCGCGATGGACTCGACCGGGGGCTTCGGCAGGACCAGCGATGAGAGCACCATGGCGCCGAAGGCGACGGCGACGACCTTGCTGATATGGGCGCGCAGACACCACATGACGGCCGTCACCGGCAAGAAGAGCGCAAGAAACTTGGCGGCTTCCTCCATGACCGGCGACAGCTGCGCAGCCAGCGTGCGGGGCATAACCACTTCGCCGAAGAACACGACGACGACCAAGAGCGCGAAGACGATCGGACGTAGGCTGTCCGGACGCAAGGCGACCACCAAAGCGAGCGCGCCGGCGAGCAGCAGCAGCGCGCCGAAGGCGGCCAGGACTTCGAAATGGAGAAAGCCGTAGTCGCGGACCGCCAGAAAGTTGGCGAAGGGTGCGGCGAACACCAGAAAGGCCGCCAGCGTGTCCCAGGCCAAGGCACGCAGCTTCTGGCTTGCGTGATTCATCTGCTATCCGTCGTTTAGAATCTCGAACAAATCTTCGCCGAAACGAAGTGGCTGTCGAAAGCTAGTGGAGAAGTGCTTAATGTCGGATAAATGGTAAAATTCCATGTTCCGGCATGGCGTTGGGTCAATTCTTGCTCCAGGAGGGGCCTTTGGATCCGTTAAAGGAGCTTCCGCTCGTCGATCTTTCGACCGTCCGCGACCAAGCGGCCCTGGCGGCGCTGCTGAAGCGCACCTTTCACCGTTCGGGCTTTTGCTACCTGGCCGGCCACGGTGTGCCGCGCGCGCTGATCGACGGCGTGCTGGCGGCCAACCGGCGCTTCCACGCTCAGCCGCTGGCCGCGAAAGAAGCCGTGGCGATCAATGCCGCCCATCGGGGCTACATGGGATTCGCCTCCTCGCTGATCGTGACCTCCTCGGTCGAGCGGGCGCGCAAGCCGAACCAGAGCGAATCCTTCATGATGATGCACGAGCTGGCGCCCGACGACCCTGAGCTGCGGGCCGGCCGGCCCCTGCAGGGTCCCAACCGCTGGCCCGAGGCCCTGCCCGGCTTCCGCGCCGCCGTGGTCGCCTACAACGATGCCTTGGAGGCGCTCGCCCGCCGCCTCATGGGGGCAGTTGGGGTGGCCTTCGGGGCCGACTTGACGCGCCATTTCGAAAAGCCGACCACGTTCCTGCGCCTGCTGCACTACCCGCCGCCGGAAGATCCCCTGGAGCCTGGCCTCTACGGCTCGGCGCCCCACACGGATTACGGCTTTCTGACCATCCTGCTGCAAGACGAGACCGGTGGCCTTCAGGTGCTAAACGAGGAGGAACAGTGGATCGACGCGCCGCCGCGGCCCGGCTGCTTCGTGGTCAACATCGGTGATATGGCCATGCGTTGGAGCAACGGCCACTGGCGCTCGACACGGCACCGGGTGATCAACAGCGCCGGGCGCGACCGCTACTCCGTGCCGTTCTTCTTCGACCCCGACATGGACACCGTTGTCGCCCCGCTCGACCCGGGCCAGGCACCGCGTTTCGAGGCGCTGCGCTACGGCGACTACCTGATGGAGCGGATCGACGCCAACTACGCTTACCGCAAGGAGACCGTAGGATGATCGTCAAGACGCTTCAAGATCTGGCCGGCACCAAAGGCGATACCCGGGGGGCCGGCTGGTCGAGCCAGCGGTTTCTGCTGGCCGAGGACGGTATGGGCTTTACGCTCACCGAGACCACGATCACGGCCGGCACCGATCACGTGTTGTGGTACAAGCACCACTTGGAGGCCTGCTATTGCATTGATGGCGAGGGCGAGGTCGAGGACCTGGCGACCGGCGCGCTCTACCAGATTCTGCCGAGCACCTGCTACGCCCTGGACCAGCATGAGCGCCACCGCTTCAAGGCAATCACCGACATGCGCTTGGTCTGCGTCTTCACCCCGGCGCTGACGGGCGGCGAGGTGCACGACGAGGACGGCGCCTACGTGGCGGCAACACCGGGGTGAGCGCTCAGTAGATCGTCTTCTTCATGCGCTCCGGGTAGGCATCGTCGTAGGCCTTACCGTCGAAGTCGTCGCGGCTCAGCGCTTGAAGGATCTCTCCGGTCGAGGGTAGATCGCGGCGCGAGATCTGGGCGTCGGCTTGCCACAGGCGGGACCTGGCGAGCGCCTTTTGGCACTGAAAGTAAATGCGATCGACGGTGATCAGCAGGACGCTCCTGGGCGGCTTGCCTTGCATCTCGAATTCGGCCAGCAGCGCGGGCGTGGTCGCGATCTCGGCGCGCCCGTTGATGCGCAAGGTCTCGCCCACGCCGGGGATAAGAAACAGAAGCGAGACTCGCGGATCTCTGAGCACGTTGCGCAGGGTGTCCAGACGGTTGTTGCCGCGCCGGTCTGGCAGGGCCAGGGTCTTGTCGTCGAGCACCTTCACAAAGCCCGGCGGATCGCCCCGTGGCGAGCAGTCCAGGCCCTCGGGCCCGCTGGTCGCGACCACCACGAATGGCGCCTTCTCGATGAAGGCCCGGTAGTGCTCGGAGATATGTTCGATCTCCTTGACCAGGGAGCTCTTGACCGGCGTGCCGTAGAGCGCCTCGAGCTCTTCCAGCGAGGTGATGCGGTCGGCTACAGACACGCAGTCGGCTTGGGACATGGCGTAGGCGCTCCGTCGGCTTGGATGTTACCGCGGCGGACCCTATCAGCAGTGGCCGGCCCCCGCCAGTGGCCCTTATGAGCTTTCATCGTTGACGAAGTAGGCGACCCCCTCGAGGACCATGTCCGGCCAAGTCTCCAGGATCACGTCCCGCTCCTCCGCGGAGGCGGTGTAGAAGTGAGTGCCCATGGGCACGTTCAAGAAGCGAAACACCAGACCGCTGCCCGGCTCGGCGCCGCTGGTCAGGGGCACTTGGGCCAGCACCGCGTCGAGCCAGACGAAGGAGGAATCCGTGCCGGCGCTGAAGTGGCAGTTGATGCAGCCGGCGCTGCTCGACTGCATGGGGTCGTGGACCACGTCCTCCGGCGTGCAGTTGGCCGGATCGTTGCTGATGTCCTGATCGTCCGGCGCGCAGTAGCTGACTTGGAAGGTCTCCATGGTGGTGTTGCGCAGGCGCCGCCCGGCCGGGCCTTGCACGTCGGTCGGCTCGAGCGTGAAGCAGGGCTCGGCGTCGCCCTCCCGGCAGAGCTGGTTGGAGACCGCGAAAGGCTCGAAGGAATCGCCGCTCAAGCGGCCGTTCCGCGCCCACTGGGAGGTGATCAGCTGGTAGTACTGGAACGGCGAGCCTGCGTCCTGCAGCAGGTGCTGGAAGACTGGGTTGAGCTCGGCCGCGTGCTGCTCGATCGGATCGAGCCGGGTGATCTGTGCCGGAAACACTTTGAACTCATTGGGCGGCTGAAGGCTCAGGAACGGCGCGCCGTTGAGCGGGTCCGGGGCCGAGTTGTGAATCACCTGCAGGTTCTCGCAGCACAGGGTCCGCTGGTCGATGCCGAACAGGCCGGGCCGCTGGGACAGGCAGAACTCCGGGCTCGGCTGGTTCTCGGGCAAGAGGCACTGGGGAGTAAACAGCGTGTAGGGGTTGGGGAAGATGGTTGGATCGACCTCTTCGCCCACGTCGGGCACGTTGTCGACATGCTCGAAGGTGGTCCAGGTCCATTGGGGCGCCCAGAAGGTCTTGCTTACCAAATGGAAACCGACCAATCCGGCCTGAACGATGGGGCAGGTCGCCGGCTGTGTGCCCAGGGTCTTTTCGACTGCCGCTTCGTAGATGAAGATGTCCCTGGAACAGTAGCGTGCCGGATCGTCGATCGGGTTGCAGGTGATCGGGTCGGTGCAAAGCTCCTTCCAGGCCGCCTTGATCTCGATCGCGCCGATGTCGAAGCCCGGCGTCTGGTTGTCCGGGAAGACCAGCGTGTCGCTGTTGGCGGGGCCGTTGTAGTCGTAGCTGCCGGTATCCGCGTAGCCGTTCTCCTTGATGAAGTTCCACTCCGGCTCGTTGAAGCGGATGTTGAAGCGCAGCCGATTGCCGTTCTGGTCGACGATTGTGTTGAACTGGTTGCCGTAGGCCTGGTGGCGCTCGTTGAGCACCCGGTGGGCGATCGGCATGGGGCCGTCGGCCAAGGGATGGGCGTCGAGCGCCGCCTGGCAGACGTCGGGCAGAGGCTGCGGGTCGTTGAAGGAGCGCCCGTCGAGGGTCCACTGGGGATCGTTCGCCTGGAAGGTCTCGTAGACCTGGGGCCAGGTCTCCCAAACCCGGTTGCCCTCTGCCCTGCCGAAGGGCGCCGAAAGGTCTGCCTGGCCGCGCTGGGTCTCGCTCTCCGGCCAGTTCAAGGCGATGAAGCTTTCCCAGGCGAAACAGTCGAACATGCGCTGGGGCGAGCCGGGCGCCGGCACCTTGTTGGGATCGACCGCCACGTCGGGCGGCAGCACCGGGCTCAGTTCAGTCACGTCGTAGCACTGGCCCGAGCCGGCCTGGCCGGGCGCCTCGCCATCAAAGCGGAAGGGGTCGCCCAGCTGGCGCTCCCGGCTGAGGATGTCGTGGGTGACCCACAGCCAGTCGGTGTTCTCGACCGGCGAATGGCATTCGATGCAGAAACCCGGCGCTTTGCCGTAGGCCGGCACGCTGCCATAGGTCGGATTAAACTGGAAGGATGGCAGGCCGTCGCGGTAGAGCAGGTAGAACCACTCGCCGCCGACACAGGCGCCGTCGACCGCGGCCACCGCCCGCTGGGGACAGTACCCGGGTATCTTGTACATGTGGGTTTCCCAGGTCTCGAGGGGCATCTCGGGATCTTGGGTGGTGTTCTCGTTGTATTTCGCGACGATCGACCAGGGCGGCAGATCGGGCGTGTCGAAGGGGTTGTCGAAGGCGTCTTGAATCGCTTGGTCGGCCACCTCGTTGACATAGATCGTGACAAAGAGCCCGTTTGAATGTTCGGCTTCAAGGCCGGCACGCGGGTGCCGGGCGTGATGTCGAGCTGAAGCATGCGGCGGTTGGTGAAGCCCGGGCCGTTGATGTGGGCCCAGATGTCGAGCGCGCAGCCCTCGGCGTTGGCCTCGCAGGCCTCGGCGCAGGTCGGGAAGGTCGGCGAAATCGGCACGCAGCTGTCGTTCTGCTGGTTGATCGCGATCGTCGTGAAGAGCGGTTCGTTCTGGGCCAGCGCCGGTGCGGCGGCGGTGCCTATCATGATCAAGGAACAGGCGAAACAGGCAGGAACCAAAGCGATTTACAGGCTTTTGAAGCTCTTCGTTTTTTCGTCTCCTCGACGACGCAATCAGCAGGATCACGGGTCCATGATGTTGAGGCTAACATGATTCGCGCGCCGGAGTGAGGCTGAATGAGCGTTTATTATGTTAAACTTGCGTGCCACCGCGATCTTGCGCCGGGCTGGGCTTGGCCCTTGAATAGGGCCGCCCGGTGCAGGGTCACGGCAAAAGGGAAAAGGGGCGGCACATGATTCCATTGATCGGCTACGCCGACCGGCTGTCGGCCCGGCCCGGCGAGACCCTTGAGATTAAAGTGAGCTCCCAGTCCGATGCGCCCTATCAAGCGAGCTTGGTGCGCATCCGCTCGGCCGACCCCAACCCCGAGGGCCCAGGCATCCGCGAGGCGCCGGTCGAGGCCGCCTTCGCCGGCAGCTACCCCTCGCGCCGTCAAGAGGCCAAGCTCGGGTCCTATGCCGTAGTCGATGAAACCGGACCCTTACAGTCGCTCGCCAGCTTTACGATCGCCGCGACGATTTGGCCGACCCTGCCGGCCAGGCGCCAGGCGGTGATCTCCTGGGCCGGCGGGCGACTGGGCCTCGACGACCAAGGCCACCTGACGGGTGAGCTGGGGAATACTTTGCTGCGCTACGATGGGCCGCTGCAAGAACGCCGCTGGGTTCGGATCTGGCTGAGCTTCGACGGCGAAACCGGCCGCCTCAGCCTGGGGCTGGACAATGCGGTCGTGGCCGAGACCACGGCGGCAAGCGGCGGAATTTCGGGTCCCTTGCTGTTCGCCGCCGGGCAAGGCCTGTGCGACCACTTCAACGGCAAGATCGAGCGCCCGCGCATACACGACCGGGCGCTGGCCGATGGCGACGAGGCCTCCTGCGTCGCCGATTGGGACTTCGCACAGGATACCTCGTCGACTCGGATCGTCGACGCCGGGCCTCACGGCCTGCACGGCCGCCTGGTCAATATGCCGGCCAGGGCCATGACCGGCGCCAGCTGGCGCGCCCAGGAGATGTGCTGGCGCCACGCGCTCGAGCACTACGGCGCAATCCACTTTCACGAGGACGACATCCACGACTGCGCCTGGCAGACTGACTTTACCGTCACGGTCCCGGACGATCTGCGCTCCGGGCTCTATGGCGTGCGTCTGGTCTGCGGCGAGAATGCGGACACCGTGCCCTTCGTGGTCTGCCCGCCCCGTGGCCAGACCCAGGCCGAGATTTGCTTGATCGTGCCGACCTTCACCTACGTGATCTACGGCAACCATGCGCGCCGGGATCAGACCTCGGCCTGGGACGAAAGGGCCAAGGCCTGGGGCGCCTATCCCTGGAACCCGGCCAAGCATCCGGAGTATGGGCTCTCGACCTACAACTTTCATGCCGACGGCAGCGGCATCTGCCACGCCTCGGCCAAGCGGCCCCTGCTCACCCTGCGCTCTGGCTACTTTCACTTCTTCGAGCGGCGCGGCTCGGGCCTGCGCCACCTGCAGGCCGACACCCATCTGATCCACTGGCTAGAGGAAAGCGGCTTCGCCTACGATCTGGTGACCGACCACGAGCTGCACGCCGAAGGCGCGGCCCTTCTGGCGCCCTACCGTGTGGTCTTGACCGCAAGCCATCCGGAGTACCACACGACAGAGACGCTCGATGCCATCGAAGGCTACCGGGACGGCGGTGGGCGATTCTGCTACCTGGGCGGCAACGGCTTCTATTGGCGGGTGGCGCTGCACCCGGAAGACGATAGCCTGATCGAGGTCCGCCGGGGCGAAGGCGGGATCCGCGCCTGGGCCGCCGAGCCGGGCGAGTACTACAACGCCTTCGACGGCGCGTACGGCGGGCTTTGGCGGCGCAGCGGCCGGCCGCCCCAGACCATCGCCGGGCTCGGCTTTACCGCGCAAGGCACTTTCTACGGCTCCTACTACGAGCGCCAGCCGGCCTCGCGCGACCCGCGCTTTGCCTGGATGTTCGACGGCATCGAAGACGAGCGCCTGGGCGACTTCGGCCTGTGCGGCGGCGGCGCGGCCGGCTTCGAGCTGGACCGGGTGGACCGGCGCTTGGGCACGCCGGAAAACGCCGTGGTGCTGGCCAGCTCGCGCGGCCACGACCGGGAAGAGGGCGACTTCTTCGTGCTGGTGCCCGAGGAGCAGCTAACCCACAACCTGACCTCGACCGGCGAGCCGGCCAAGGATCTGATCCGCGCGGACATGATCTTCTACGAGACGGGCGGTGGCGGTGCGGTCTTTTCGGTCGGCTCGATCACCTTCTGCGGC
>JBCCGG010000066.1:0-24849 GCA_039029395.1 Pseudomonadota bacterium
GTCGAGCGCGAATGCCTTGACCAGGATGTCGGCGCCCAGAGCCGGTTTGCCCGTGTAAGCCTCCAGAAAGCCGCGGCTCACCATGGCGTTGACAAAATTGGGATTGAGCGCGAGCGCCCGATCGGAGTGGCGCATGGCAAGATGGTGCTCGCCGCACATGAGATAGACCTCGCTGGCAACCGTATGAAGGTCGTAGTCGTCGTCGGTTATCGCGAGCGCCTGCTCGATCTTCTCGCGAGCCGATAGCGCCGGATCGGGTCCGATCGGGTTGAGCGAGAACAGGCTATAGGCATAGGAGTTCGCAAGCCCGACATAAGCTTTCGCGCAACACGGATCGAGCTCAATTGCCCTCTCGAACCAAGTCAGAGCCGTGCGGTCCTGCCCACTGGTTTGACCATGAAGCCAGCGCCCACGCAGCACGCAGTCGTAGGCCGAGAGATTCTCCGTCGGTTTCCGCCGTGCGGTCTCGTGAAGTGCACTTTGCAGCCGTGTCGGCAGAACCGTCACGATGGCCTGGGTTATCTCGTCCTGCACCGCGAAAATATCCTCGAGCTCCCGGTCGTAGCGCTCGGCCCAGAGGTGATTGCCGCTTGCCGTCTCGACCAGTTGGGCGGAGACCCGCACGCGCTTACCGGCCTTGCGAACGCTGCCCTCGAGCAGATAGCAGGCGCCCAAGTCGCGGCCGATGTCCTGCACCTTGATCGCCTTGTCCTTGTAGGCGAAGGAGGAGTTGCGGGCGATCACCATGAGCTCCCGGAAGCGGCTCAATTCGGTGATGATGTCCTCGGTGATACCGTCGGAGAAGTACTCCTGTTCCGGATCGCCCGACAGATTGGCGAAGGGCAGAACGGCGATCGAAACATCGTCCGACACCGGCCCAGGTGCCGGCGCCGTTGGCGCAGCTGTGCCGGACTTTAGTGCTTCGAACAGCGCTGTGGTCTCTGCCTCCGGTTCGACGCCGAGCTCGTTGGCCAGCAGGTCACGGCAGGTCCGGTATTGCTTCAAAGCCATGGCCCGCTCGCCCTGGTCGGCATAGAGGCTCATGAGGGCGCGGTGAACCGGCTCCTGCAGGGGGTCAAGATCCAGCAGTTTGCGCGCCGTGGCTACGGCCGCCGCGCTATCGCCGGCCCCGGTTTGGCGCGCCAACAGCCGGTTCAATGCGCCTTGGGCAAGTTCGGCAAAGCGGGCGCGCTCAGCCGCCAGCCAGTCCTCGAACGCCGGATCGGCGACCGAAATCCCGTCAAGCAGGGGGCCACCATAAAGAGCGCAGGCCCGCTCCAGCTCCCCGGACGCCACCAGGGCTTCCAAGTCCAGGGCATCGCACCGAAAGTTGGCGCCATTCAGTGACAGGCTATCCCGATCCGCCCCTAGATAGTGGGTGTCCCCTTCGCCCAAGGCCCGGCGCAGCTCAGCCAGCGCCTGGCGCAGGCTGCCCCGGGCCTGCTCCTCGCCGCGCTCGCTCCACAGCAAGCCGGTTAGCTTCTCCCTGGTGAGCGGCGTGCCGCCCGAGAGCGCCAGCAATGCCAGCAAAGCTTGGGCCTTGCGGCCCTTGAGCGCCAACGCCGGGCCATCGCCCAAGCGCGCCTGAAAGCCGCCCAACAGCGTGATCCGCAGCTTATCCGCCATCAGGCGCTTTGGGCCTCCGGTATCCGAGATTAGGTTGATTTCCTATCACCGGACACATTTCACGGCGAATTCACGCCGGCCGCAACAGCAATTCACGCTGGCCCTGCCGCTTTTCGCAGCCGCCGGACGGTGGAATCACGGCTGCCAGGTAGCCTGTTCTCGATCGAACGACGACGGCGCGATTGCCGGCAACCAAGCGAAGGACAAGACCATGACCTCATTCAGGCTCTTAGACATCACCCCGGTCGGGGCTTACTGCAACGCCGTCAAGGCCGCCGGCGCGAGTCAGGCACGGCGCCCCAAAGCCGAGGTACCACCTCGGAGGGTCAGGATCTCCGCCGCCGCCAAGGCCCTGAAGGCCCGTGCCGCGAGCCTGCTGCGGGCCGCCAAGGCCCTGCGCGCCCGGGCTGCCTAGGACGCCCCGGTTCCTCAACCAGCCGTGCCGATCAGGTGGAGCGACAGCTCCCGGCGGTGCGGCTGGTCCCGGTGCTCGAACAGGTAGATACCCTGCCAGGTGCCGAGCGCCAGGAGGCCGTCGATCAGGGGGATCGAGAGATGGGTCTGGGTCAGGGCCGCCTTGATATGGGCCGGCATGTCGTCCGGTCCCTCGGTGGTGTGGCGATAGAGGCTCGGATCGTCAGGCACCAGCTTGTCCATGAAATCTTGAATGTCGAGCCGCACGTCTGTATCGGCGTTCTCCTGAATGATCAAGGAAGCCGAGGTGTGGCGCAGATAGAGGGTCAGCAGACCGTCCGTGATCTCTTGGTCCGACAGCCAGGCCGTGATCTTGGCGGTAACATCGTGCAGACCCCGCCCCTCGGCCGGCAATGTCAGACTTCCCAGCATCTGCTTCATGGCGCACCCGCCCTTTCCTTGAGCCGCGCCAGGCAAGCCTCCCGGTCCGGCTGAAAGTCCTCGTCGATCCACCAAGCCTCTAGCTCGCCCAGCAGACGCCCCAGCTCGGCGCCCGGGACCAGGCCGATCGCCAGGGCATCTCGCCCTTTGAGCGGAAAGCTAATGGGTTGCCAGCGCTCGATCTCGCCCCAGGCGGTTTCGGCCTGGCCAGCGTCGCATGCCCCGCGCGCATGGGCCAGCGCCAAGCGGTCACCGACCGTCTCCCGACCGTGATGGTAGAGCGCCCGGCGCAGGGCCTTTGGTGCAAGCGGGACGTCGCCCGTCAAGGCCGCCACCAGACGCTCCCGTTCCCGGCGCGACAGGCGCAGGCGCTCGGCGACCCGCTCTCCAGCTTCGCCATCGGGCAACAATGCTGCCAGGCGCAGGATCTCGTCGGCGCCATGGCCCTGGGCGATCAGCGTCTTCAGAACGGCAGGCGGCGTTAGATCCGGCAGCACTGCGGACCAGATCCTGCTCTCGTCCATGACTTCCAGTACCGGCACCGGGTCCTCTGCCCCCAAGAGGCGCAGCAGTTCGGCGCGGATCCGCTCGCCCGACAGGCGCGTGAGCTTGGGCGCCAGGTCACGAGCCGCGGCCAGGCCCTCGGGATCGGGCGTGCCCTTCCCATAGGTCGCATGGAAGCGGAAGAAGCGCAGCAGCCGAAGGTAATCCTCCTCGATCCGGTCGCGCGCCCGGCCGACGAAACGCACCCGCCCGTCCGCCAGATCGGCACGCCCGCCGAAAGGGTCTTGGAGCGCGCCCTCGGGGCTCAGAGTCATGGCGTTCATGGTGAAATCCCGGCGCGCCGCGTCGGCCTGCCAGTCGTCGGTAAAGGCGACCGTGGCGTGGCGGCCGTGCGTTTCCACATCGCGCCGCAAGGTGGTCACCTCGAAGGGCTGGTACTCGGCCACCGCGGTCACCGTACCGTGGGCGAGACCGGTCGGCACCCCCTTGAGGCCCGCCGCCGCGAGCAGGGCGAGCACCTTGTCCGGCGGGTCGACGGTCGCGATGTCCACGTCCTTGACCGGCCGGCCAGCCAGGCTGTCGCGCACGCAGCCGCCGACGAAGCGCACCTCCGCGCCCTCGGCGGTCAGCGCCGCGACAACGGCACGGGTCGCGGATGAGGTCATCCAGGGCAAGGACGCGAGCGCCCCGTCCGGCGCGGTCATCTGAAGCCAATCGGCCCGACGAAGGGCGCACGCACCCGGCGGTCGTTGCGCTCGGTGTAGGGCGGCAGCAGCTCGTAGGTCATCTGGGCGATCAGCTGGCGAAAGGCCGGCGCGCTCGGGTCGTCGAGCGCCGCGACGCCGCCCGTTGTCGAGGTCAAACGCCGATCCGAGCTGCACAGCACGCCCATCATGCGCAACCTCCCAGGCTCAACGGCGGTCGGCTGGTTCGGATTGACACACAGCGCCTGATTGTTGACGCCGAGCTGCGGGTTGAAGATCAGAACGATGTAGTAGGGCGAGCGAAACTCCGGGGGCCGCTCGGTAAAGAACGGCATGCGCTGGCCGAAATAGGAGACCTCCATGGTCGAGGTGATGATCTTGTCGAGCTCCGCCTTGGGCACCGGAAAGGGATTGCCGACTACGGTGACCGGCATGCCGCCGCTCCCCGCGGCGTAGTTGATCAATTCCGGGGTGTAGGCGGAATCGATCACGCCCGAGACGGTGGTCGGCCCACTGCAGCCCGCCGCCAGCGTGCCGAACAGCGCAACGGCAAGGATAGCCTTCCTCATGGCATCAAGACCTCGACCAGATTGACGATCATGCCGGCGGTCGCGCCCCACACCAGGTGGCGCTCGGTGTGGTAGGCGTAGAAGTGCCGCTCCTTGCCTTCATATACGCGGCTTCGGGTCTCCCGGTTCCCCGGATCGAGGAAAAGTGACAGCGGCACCTCGAACACCTCGGCCACCTCGAACTCGTCCGGCGCGACCGGAAAGGGCGGGGTGACCAGGCCAACCAGGGGGGTCACCTCGAAGCCGGTGCGGGTCACGTAGGTGTCCAGCGCGCCGATCAACTCCACGTGGGCGCGCGGCAGGCCGACCTCCTCCTCGGTCTCGCGCAGGGCCGCGTCGGCGGCGTCCTTGTCGCCCGGGTCGACCCGACCCCCTGGAAAGCTGACCTGCCCGGCGTGGTCGTGCAAATGGTCGGTACGCTGGGTCAGCAGCATGGTCGGCGCCGAAGCGCGCAGCACGATCGGCACCAGAACCGCGGCCTGCGTCAGCGCCATGGCCGGGTCGTAGAAGTCAGGATTGAGATCGTGGTCACCGCGCGGCCAGACGAGCTCCTCGCGGCTTTTGGGCGAATGGCGGCGGCCCGGCGGTCCCCGGCGCGCCAGGGCCCGGCGCAGCTCGGCTTCATTCACCGCAGGCTGCCCAGGGGGAAGTATTGGCCGTTGCTCCATACGCCCAGAGTGGTGGTGCCGTCGAGAACACGCTCCTCGGCACCCTCGACCAATTGATAGTATACCGACCGCCCGATCAAAGCTTCCAGGCCCGCGCGCACCAGGACGTAGGGGCTCGGCTCGCCGGTCTCGGGGTCCTCGGCGACCCGGATCGGATGGTCCTTGCCGGCCTCGACCCAGTCGTCCACATTGGTGCGGAAGTGCAAAATCTGCTCGCGCCCCTCGCCCTTCACATCAAGTTCAACGGCAGTGAAAGGCGCATCGTCGACGATGATACGGCCTCGCTCCACCGGGGTGACCAGCCAGTAGTCACCGGCTTCGTCCCGCTTGAGCACGGTAGAAAACAGCTTTACCAAGGGTTTACGCCCGATCGGGGTGCCCCGGTAGAACCAGGTTCCGTCGCGCGCGATGCGCATGTCGAAATCGCCGCAACTCTCCAATTGAGCAGCCTCGGATACGCCCGGCGACTGGTAAGAGCCTGCGGAAAGGCTTATGTTTGATCCACTTGGGACCGGCGAATCGGTCTCGTCCGTCATCGTGCTCTTGCACCACCACCTTCGAGTCGGGAGTGAAACTTCGTGACCGTGACCCCCACCGCACCTCTGGAGGAAGCTTCCGGCAGCCACCTGGCCCAAGAAATCGAAGCCTTAGTGCAGAAGCTGCAAAGCGTTCGCGCCAGCATCGGCCAGGTCATCTTCGGCCAGGAGCAAGTCGTCGATCAAACCCTTATCACCCTTTTATCCGGCGGTCACGCCCTGCTGATCGGCGTTCCGGGCCTGGCCAAGACCCGACTGGTCGAGACCCTGGGCACCGTGGTCGGCCTGGAGGATAAGCGGGTCCAGTGCACCCCCGACCTGATGCCGGCCGACATCCTGGGCTCGGAAGTGCTGGAGGAGCACGAGGACGGCCGCCGAGGCTTCCGCTTCATCGCCGGCCCGGTGTTCTGCCAGCTGTTGATGGCCGACGAGATCAACCGGGCCAGTCCGCGCACCCAATCGGCCCTTCTGCAAGCGATGCAGGAGCATCGGGTGACGATCGCCGGCCGCAGCCACGACCTGCCCCGCCCGTTCCACGTTCTGGCAACCCAAAATCCTCTGGAGCAGGAAGGCACCTATCCCCTACCCGAGGCCCAGCTCGACCGCTTCCTGATGGAGGTCGACGTCGGTTACCCGGACCTGGAGGCCGAGCGCCGCATGCTCTTCGCGACCACCGGCTCGGAGGAGCGCGAGGCCAGCCCAGTGATGGACGGCGAGGAGCTGATGGCGGCCCAGCGGCTGGTGCGCCGGGTGCCGGTCGGCGAGAGCGTGGTCGAGGCGATCCTCGAGCTGGTGCGCAATGGCCGTCCGGAGAGCAGCTCGCTCGAGGACGTCCGCGACCAGGTCGCCTGGGGCCCCGGCCCGCGCGCCAGCCAAGCCCTCATGCTGGCGGTCAGGGCGCGCGCCTTGCTGGACGGCCGCTATGCACCCTCGGTCGACGATGTTCTCGAGCTCATGGGTCCGGTCCTGCGTCACCGCATGGCGCTCAGCTTCGCCGCGCGCGCCGACGGGATCACGATCGACGACGTGATCGGCCGCCTGTCCGCGCCGATCGGCTAGCCGGTCGCGGGACGCAAGCGGCGAATGGCGGCGATATGGCGATAGAGGCGCTTCCACTGCGGCAACGGGCCGAGCAGCTCGCCGCCAGCCTTCCGCCGCTTTTGGTCGCCGCCGAACGGGTCGCCACGACCATCGTGCAAGGGGTCCACGGTCGGCGCCGGGTCGGCCAGGGCGAGACCTTCTGGCAGTACCGCCACTACGAGCCCGGCGACACGCCCCAGCTGATCGACTGGCGCCAGTCAGCCAAGTCGGACCATGTTTTCGTGCGCGAGCTGGAGTGGGAGGCCGCACAGTCGGTCTGGCTCTGGTGCGACCGCTCGCCCTCGATGGACTGGCACTCCAATCCAAACCTGCCGGAAAAGCGGTCGCGCGCCGAGCTGCTGACCCTGTCCCTCGCCTCCCTGCTGCTGCGCGGCGGCGAGCACGTGGCCCTGCTCGGCAGCAACCGACGGCCGGTCAGCGGGAGAGGCGCGCTCACCCATCTCGCTCATGCGCTCGGCACCAAAACCGAAGAGTCGGCCAGCGACCTGCCGCCGGTCCACCCTTTGCCGCGCAGCGCCCAGGTGGTCTTCATGGGCGACTTTCTGGCACCGCTGGACGAGATCCATGGCTTGATCTCCGCCTATGCGGAGCGCGATATCCGCGGCCACCTGCTACAGGTGCTCGACCCGGCCGAGGAGTCCCTGCCATACGACGGGCGCGTACGCTTCGAGAGTCTGGAGGGCGAGGAGTCCTGGCTGCTCTCCAAAGTCGAGGCGGTGCGCGGCGACTACAAGAGCCGGCTAAAGGCCCAAAGGGACGCGCTCGCCGCGATGACCCGCACGGCCGGCTGGACCTTCGGTTGCCATCACACCGATAGGTCACCGCAAAGCGCGCTTTTGGCGCTTTACACGACGCTATCCCGGGTCGTAGGGAAGTAGGTCATGCTGCACCTCGGCCCGATCGCTTTCCTCAACCCCTGGATTCTCGCCGCCTTGGTGGGGCTGCCGCTGCTGTGGTGGCTGCTGCGGGTGACCCCGCCGGCACCCCGGCGCCAGAGTTTTCCGGCGCTGCGCCTGCTGCTCGGCCTCACGCCGCCGGAGGAGACCCCGGCACGCACCCCCTGGTGGCTGCTGCTGCTCCGGCTGCTGGCTTTGTCCTTGATCATCATTGGCCTGGCCCAGCCCTTGCTCAACCCCTCGGCGCGGCTTGGCGGCTCGGGACCCCTGGTGCTGGTGATCGACGACAGCTGGGGGGCCGCGCGCAACTGGAGCCAACGAATCTCGGCGGCCCAGGATCTGCTCGACCAGGCCGAGCGGGCCAACCGGCCGGTGATCCTGCTGACCACGGCGCCGAGCGAGTTGGACGAGCCCATGGCGTCGTCCGGCCACCTGACCGCGAACGAGGCGCGGCGTCGGTTGCAGGGCCTGGCGCCAAAGCCCTGGCCGGCCGACCGCCTGGCTGCCCGCGCCGCGGTCGAAAGCATCGATGTGCCGGCCACTGCGGAGGTGGTGTGGCTCTCTGACGGCCTGCAGGACGGGCCGGGCGAGGCACTCGCCGAGACTCTTGCCGAGCTCGGACGCTTAACCGTGCTGCGCGATGGCAGCGATGCTTTGGCACGCCTGGTGCTACCGCCGAACAACGAGGCCAAGGGCCTGACCGTCGCGGTCAAGCGCGCCAGTCCGCGGTCCGAAAGCCTGGCCACGGTGACCGCCCTGGGCGACGACGGCGCCTTGATCGGCCGCGGCCTGGTTACCTTCGCCGAGGGGGAGCGGGTCGCGGAGACCCTGATTGAGCTGCCAATCGAGCTGCGCAACCGCATCGCCCGCCTGACCCTCGAGGGCGAAAGCCAGGTCGGCGCGGTCCTGCTGCTCGACGAGCGCTGGCGCCGCCGCCCGGTCGGAATCATTACCAGCGCAGCGCAAGAGCAGCGCCAGCCCCTGCTCAGCGAAGTGCACTACCTGGACCGTGCCTTGCACCCCTTCACGGAGCTCCGGCGCGGCGAGGTCGGCGAGCTGCTGAAGCGCGACCTAGCGGTGCTGATCCAGCCCGACAGCAGCCAGATCTCCGATCAGGACAAGACGGCGATCGAAGATTGGGTCGAGCGCGGCGGTCTGCTGCTGCGCTTCGCCGGGCCGCAACTGGCCGAGGCCGGCGGCGACGACCTCTTGCCGGTCATGCTGCGTGGCGGCGGCCGGATCCTTGGCGGCGTGATGACCTGGGACAGCCCGGCCCAGCTCGCGCCCTTCGAGCGCAACAGCCCCTTCGAGGGCCTGACCTTGCCGAACGACGTGAGCATCCGAAGCCAGGTCCTGGCCGAACCGAGCCTGGAGCTGGCCGATAAGACCTGGGCCCGCTTGAGCGACGGCACGCCGTTGGTGACCGCCGACCCGCGCGGCGAGGGTTGGGTCGTGCTGGTGCACACCACGGCCAACACCCTGTGGTCCGACCTCGCCCTCTCGGGGCTCTATGTGGATCTGCTGCGGCGCATGGTCGCGGTCAGTCAGGGCATTCAGGGCGAGTCCGGCGGCGAGCTGGCGTTGCCGCCCCTACAGATCCTGGACGGCTTCGGGCGCCTGCGCGCGCCGCCGCCGACCGTTCTGGCGGCCGAGCCGGCGGTCTTCGACGAGGCGCTGATCGGCCCGCAGCACCCACCCGGATACTACGGCGGAGTGGGTCAGCGCCGGGCGCTCAACTTGGTCGACCTGAACCCGCCGCTCGAGCCGCTCACCAAGGTGCCGGCAAGCGCCACGATCGCCTCCTACTCCAAGAGCGCCGAGTCCGATCTGAAGCCGTGGCTGCTCTTGGCGGCCACCTTACTGTTGCTGCTCGATCTGGTGATCGCGCTCGGTTACCGGGGCCTGATTAGGCGCTCCCTGGGCCACGGCACGGCGGCCCTGCTGATCGTCGCCTTGGTGCCCTTCGCCGAGCCCTGGGCCCAGACCACACTGGCGAGCGACGACGCCTTCGCCATGGACGCGACCCTGCAAACCCGCCTGGCTTACGTACTGACCGGCGATCCGTCGGTCGACCGGGCGAGTAAGGAGGGGCTGACCGGGTTGAGCCGCGTGCTCCAGCGCCGCACCTCGGTCGAGGCCGGTCCGCCCATGGCAGTCGATCTGGAGCGCGATGAGCTGGCCTTTTTCCCCCTGCTCTACTGGCCGGTTACGACCACCCAGCCGAGCCTGAGCCAGTCGGCCCGCGACCGGGTCAACCGCTACCTCAGCCACGGCGGCACGATCCTGTTCGATCAGCGCCAGCCAGGCGCCGGCATCCAGTTCCTTGGCCAGACCAGCGACCAAAGCCAAGCGCTCCAGCGCCTGGCTGAAGGCATTGACATCCCACCCTTGACGCCGGTCCCACCCGACCACGTGATCACCAAGTCGTTCTACCTGATGCAGGACTTCCCCGGCCGCTACTCCGGCGGTCCCTTGTGGATCGGCGCGACCGAGGGCCGGGTCAACGACGGCGTCACCTCGGTGCTGATCGGATCCAACGACTGGGCCAGTGCCTGGGCGGTCAACGAGCTGGGCCGTCCGGCCTATGCGGTGGTGCCCGGTGGCGAGCGTCAGCGCGAGCTGGCCTACCGGGTCGGCGTGAACCTGGTGATGTACGCGTTGACCGGCAACTACAAGGCCGATCAGGTGCACGTCCCCTTCATCCTGGAGCGGCTTGGCCAATGAAGGAGCAGATGACCGTCACCTGGGCGCCGCTCCTGCCGTGGGAGCTCTTGGCACCGGTCGCCGGGCTTGCCGCCTTGATCCTGCTGTTCGCCCTGTTCCGCCGGGCGCCGGGCGCCTGGTGGCGAACCCTGGCGATCGGCGCCTTGCTGGTCACCTTGGCCAATCCTTCCCTGGTGGAAGAGCTGCGCTCGGGCCTCACCGACGTGGCACTGGTCGTAGTCGACGACAGCCCGAGCCAATCGATCGAACCGCGCCAGGACCAGAGCGCCCAGGCGCTCGCCAATCTAACCGAGGCCCTGGCGGAGCTCGACAACACCGAGGTCGAGGTGGTGCGCGGCGGCGCCGCGACCTTCGGCAAGGAGGACCAGGGCACCCGCCTATTCGACGCCCTGCGCGAGGGCCTCGCCAAGGTGCCGCGCCAACGCATCGGCGCCGTCGTGCTGATCAGCGACGGCCAGATTCACGACGTGCCCGAGAGCCTCGAGGCGCTCGGCCTGGACGCGCCACTGCACCTCTATCTGACCGGCCTTGAAGAGGAAGGCGACCGCCGGATCGTGGTGACCCAGGTGCCGAGCTACGGCATCGTCGGCAAGACCCAAACCCTGAAGTTTCGCGTCGAGGATTTGCCAGAGCGGCCGAGCGCCGCGGCGGCTCAGGTGGAGATTCGCCAAGACGGCGGCGAGCCTCGCGTCCTGACGGTGCCGGTCGGCGAGGAGCAGGAGGTCGAATTCGAGCTGACCCGACGGGGCCCGAGCGTATTGGAGCTTTCGGTCGAACCGGGCGCCGAGGAGCTGACCCTGGCCAACAACCGCACGGCCGTGGTGGTCAACGGCGTGCGCGACCGCCTGCGCGTGCTGCTGGTCTCGGGCGAGCCCCACGCCGGCGAGCGGGCCTGGCGCAATATCCTGAAGTCCGATCCTTCGGTCGACCTAGTGCACTTCACCATTTTGCGCCCGCCGGAAAAGCAGGACGGCACGCCGATCCGCGAGCTCTCCCTGATCGCCTTCCCGACCCGCGAGCTGTTCGAGGTCAAGCTTGACGAGTTCGACCTGATCATCTTTGACCGCTACCGCCGGCGTGGCGTGCTGCCGTCGCTCTACCTGGACAACATCGCGCGCTACGTGGACCAGGGCGGCGCGCTCTTAGAGGCGGTCGGCCCGACTTTCGCCACGCCACTCTCGCTCTATCGCACGCCGCTCGGGCGGGTGCTGCCGGCCGAGCCCAGCGGCAATGTCTTCGAACAGGGCTTCAAACCGACCCTGACCGATCTGGGCCGGCGTCACCCGGTCACCGCCGAGCTGCCGGGCGCCGAGGACGGCCCAGAGGGTGCGCCGAGCTGGGGGCCGTTGGTTCCGCCAGATCGACGCCGACCCGACCAGCGGCGTGATCACCATGACCGGCGCCAACGATCGTCCCCTGCTGATCCTCGATCGGGTCGGCGAGGGCCGGGTCGCCCAGCTGCTCTCCGACCACATGTGGCTTTGGGCGCGCGGCTTCGAGGGCGGCGGGCCTCAGGCGGAGCTGCTGCGCCGGGTCGCCCACTGGCTGATGCAGGAGCCGGACCTGGAGGAAGAAGATCTGCGCGCCCAGGTGATCGGCGGCATGCTCGAGATCGAGCGCCGCTCGCTCGACACCGAGCTGCCGGAACTGGAGGTCACCCTACCGTCCGGCGCGATCTCCACCCTGGCCCTAGAGCCGGGCCCCAGCGGGCGCAGCAGCGCCGCCATGCAAGCGAGCGAGTCCGGGCTTTACCGCATCACCGACGGGACGCTGACCGCGCTCGCCGCGGCCGGCCCGCTCAATCCCCTGGAGTTCGAGGACCTGCGGGCGACCGACGAGCACCTGGCGCCCCTGCTCGAGGCGAGCGGCGGCGCCACGATCCGCTTGGCCAAGGACGAGCTTCCGCGCCTGCGCAAGGTCAAGCCCGGGCGCGACCGCCACGGCCGCGGCTGGATCGGCGTCCAGGACAACGGCGGCTACGTGGTCTCCGGCGTGTCCCAAACCCCGCTGCTGTCGGCCGCCCTGGTGCTGCTGCTCGCGCTCGGCGGCGCCCTGATGGGCTGGTGGCTCGAGGGCCGCTAGGCCCGCTCCGCGCCGAGGTCCGGCACGCCCTCCACGCGGCCGATCAGGCCCCTTACACCGTCCAGGGCACCAGGCTCTAGCTCCAGAACTTGAAAGCGCTGGGGGTCGACTGGGCCGGGCAAGATGAGTCCCGCGCCGACCGCGTTCACGAAGCCATAGGGGCCGTAGTAGCTAGGCGCGCCGACCACGACGCAGAGCCGGTGGCCATTGCGCCTGGCCTCGGTCAGTCCGTGGTGGACCAGGGACTTGCCGATGCCGCCGCCCTGGAGCCTTGGCTCGACCGCCAGTGGGCCGAGCAGAATCGCCGGGGCCTCTTCAATTTGGATCGGCCAAAAGCGCAAGGAGGCCAGCAAAGCGCCCTCGGGGTCGAGCGCGACGAAGGCAAGGTCCGGCAGGTCGGCCAGCCCTTCGCGCAGGCGATAGACGGTCCTGGCCTGGCGGTCGGCACCGAAGGTCCGATCCAAGAGGTCGTCGAGCAGGGCTGCGTGGTCGGGGCCTTGAGGCTGTATCTCGAAGGTGATCATGGGTCCGGTCCAATTGGCCGCATCGGGCTGCGGCGAGGATCAAGAAGCGCTCTTAACAAGCGGATCGGGGCGGCGCGCGCCCTGTCGTTCTCTTGATCCTTGGAGCCGGTCATTCCGGTTCCGACGAAATCGAACGCTAGCGCGCGATCCCACGAGCGGCCGGGGCCGCTGGGCTGGTACGTCGTCGTCGCGCGATCATCTTGACGTTCAACATGAACCGGTTCTTTTTCGTCGCTTGGGCCCTAGGCGGGCTCACCGAGGCTTCCCGCTTATCATAGAGCCGGGTGCCGTGCAAAGGCTTTCACGCCGCCCCTAGGCGCTCAGCCAGATAGTCGATGCAGACCCGCACCTTGGGCGAGAGCTGGCGGCTCGAGGGGTAAAGCGCATAGACCGCCGATTGGGACGGGCAGGTCCACTCCCCAAGCACCCGCTGCAGCGCGCCGGAGGCCACGTCGGCGCCGACGATGAAATCGGGCAGGAGAACGATCCCCGCGCCCGCCAGCGCGGCGGACCGCAGCAAGTCGCCATTGTTGACCTCGAGGCGGCCTGTGACCTTGACCGCGCTGGCACCGCCCGGACCCTCGAAGCGCCAGTGCCCGGGGCTCGATCCGTAGGTGTAGATCAGGCAATCATGGTCTGCCAGCGCCTTGGGACCGGCCGGCATACCCCGGCGCTTAAGGTAGGCCGGCGCGGCGCAGAGCAGCATTTCAACGGGCGCCAGCTTGCGGGCGATCAGGCTGGAATCGTCGAGCACGCCGATGCGGATCGCCAGATCGAATCCTTCCTCAACCAAATCGACCCGCCGGTCGTTCAAGGTCAGCTCCAGGGCGATCTCCGGATAGCGTGCCATGAAGTCGGCCAGAAGCGGGCTCAGGTGTTTGAGGGAGAAGCTGACCGGCGCGCTGATCCTGAGCCGGCCGCGCGGCGCCTCTGAGAGATGGGTGACCACGCCGCGCGCCGCCTCCGCTGCCGCCAGGGCGTCCAGGGCGCCCTGGTAGAAAGCCTGGCCGGCCTCGGTCAGGGAGACACGCCGGGTCGTGCGGTTGAGCAGCCGCGCGCCAAGCTCCTCCTCGAGGCGCCCCACTTGCTTGGAGACCGCCGACTTCGAAGTGCCCAAAGCGCGCGCCGCGCCGGAGAAGCTCTCGCGCTCGGCGACCTCCGTAAAGAACCTCACGGCCTCCAGATCGAGCATTTCCAGTGTATCCTTTTCAGAAACAGTCAGTTGCAGAATAGGATTATTGTGCCGCCACCAGCAACGCCCCATCTTCAGGCTCAGAGACACACTTTGACCCGAAGGGGGAGTCCCATGAGCAAGGTTTTGGTTGTCTACTACAGCGGTTACGGACACGTGGAGACCCTGGCCGGCGCGATCGCAGAGGGCGTGCGCCAGGTCGAGGGTGTCGAGGTCACGGTCAAGCGGGTCCCTGAGCTTGTGCCCGAGGAGGTTGCCCGCAAGTCCGGCATGAAGCTCGAGCAGGCGGCGCCAATCGCCGACCCCAAGGAGCTGGCCGACTACGACGCGGTGATCTTCGGCACGCCGACCCGCTTCGGCAATATGGCGGCCCAAATGCGCAACTTCCTGGACCAGACCGGTGGCCTCTGGGCGGCCGGCGCCCTGATCGGCAAGGTCGGCAGCGTCTTTGCCTCGACCTCGACCCAGCACGGCGGCCAGGAGACCACCATCACCTCGTTCCACACCACCCTGCTGCACCACGGCATGGTCATCGTCGGCGTGCCCTACTCCTGCGCCGGCTTGACCGAGATGGCCGAGGTCTCGGGCGGATCGCCCTACGGCGCCTCGACCCTGGCCGGGTCCGACGGCAGCCGTCAGCCGAGCGCCAATGAGCTTGAGGTCGCCCGCTTCCAGGGCAAGCATGTCGCCGAGATCGCCGCTAAGCTGGGCGCCGACACGGCCTGAGGAGCGCAATCGCCATGATCCAGGTACAGCCGTTCGATCAGCTCGGCCGCTTTGACAACGACTGGCTCGCGGCGCGCTACCACTTCAGCTTTGCCGGCTATCACGACCCGGCACGCCGGGGGGTCGGGCCGCTCTTGGTTTGGAACGACGACACGGTCCAGCCGGGACGCGGCTTCGATCTCCACGGCCATCGGGACATGGAGATCATCACTTACGTGCGCAGCGGCGCGATCAGCCACCGGGACCACCTGGGCAACGAGGGCCGCACCGAAGCCGGCGACGTCCAGATCATGTCGGCCGGCCGCGGGATCCGCCACGCGGAGTACAATCTGGAGGCCGAGCCGACCACCCTGTTCCAAATCTGGATCGCGCCGAACCAGACCGGCCACACGCCCCGCTGGGCAAGCGCACGCTTTCCCAAGGCCGAGCGGGCAAGCCGGCTGGTCGCGCTCGCCTCGGGCCGGGGCGACCCTGGGGCCCTGCCGATCCATCAGGATGCCAGCCTGCTTGGCGCCACCCTGGCGGCCGGCCAAAGCGTCACCCACGACTTTGGGCACGGACGTCAGGGCTATCTGGTGGCCGCCAAGGGTCGGCTTAGAGTTGGCGAACTGGATGCCGCGGCACGCGACGGCGTCACGATTTCGGGCGAGCGCGAGATCACGATCGAAGCGCTTCAGGACAGCGAGCTGTTGCTCGCGGATCTGCCCGCCTATTGACCGCCGCCCTGTTCCAAGCGCTCGACGGTCGGCAGCAGGACCCTGTCTCGAAAGCCCCTGTTCATCCGCGGGTGACCGAGCAGATCTTTGTAGATCGCCAGCGCCCGGGCCTCGTTGCCAGCGGCTTCCTGAAGACGGCCGACGATGTAGCGGTTGCCCGAAAGGTCCTTGGCCGCCAGAGGCTTGCCGACGTCCATGCCGTTTAGGATCCAGTTGAAAGTGGCGAGCAGCTTCTCCGGCGGCAGGACCTCGCTCAAGGCCTGCAGGCGCTCTAGGCCCCGAGGGTCGAGACCCCGGGTGATCGGCTCGAAGAGAGAATGGAGCGCGCGCATGTGGTCAGACGGCAGGGTCTCGTTGGCCTGGGCGAGCTCATAGGCCAAGCGCAGCATTTCCTCTTCGCTGCCTCTGTGGGTCGAGCCGTCGAGCGCGTAGATCGCCAGGTCTGTCACGTAAGCCCGGTCGCGGCCGCTGGCCAGGGCCGCGTCGATGTGGCGGCGTGCCTTTCGGATATTGGGCTCGCCGTAGTCGCGATCGTTGCTGTTGTGCAAGACCCAGAAGGCCCAGTGGACGTGGGCATAGGGGTTGTCGGGATCTAGTTCCAGGGCGCGGGCGTAGGAGTCTTCGATCTTGACCTCCAGGCGACCGTCGATGCGCTTGAGGTAGTTGGCCCAGCCGATATGGGCCAGCATGTCCGCCGCTAGCTCTTTGTCCCGATTGGCCGAGCCCATGTAGAGTACTGGCAGCAAGGGATCGACCAGGTCGGAGAAGGTTTGGCCCTCACCCCGCCGCATGTCGCGCAGCCAAGCCATGGCGAAGGGGCCTTGATAATCCCGCGCCGCGCGGGCGCCGGCATCGAGCGCCAGGGCACTTTGCAGCAGGCGCCAGCCGCCCGCATAGTCCCGGGCCTCGGCTTGCAGGCGGGCGGCGGCGACCAGGTCCGAGATTGCGTTCTGCCGGTCGCGCCAGGTGCTGTAGATGTCGTTGACCCGGTCCATGCCGATGACCAGGGAGATCACCGCCGTAATGCCGGCGATCCACTTTAAACTGACCGCGACCGCGTGCAACTTACGCGGCTTCTGAGGCGAGTGGCAGTGGGGGCAGGTGCGCGCCTTGGGGTGGATCACCTCCCAGCAATGCACGCAGCGTCGTTCGCTCGGCGCGGCTCCGCTCTGGTCCATGGGCGCCCCTTGGTGATGACCCAAAGGCTGAGTCTAGCGCGATTCGCCGGTGCCCCGAAGCCCTGCCTTGGGTGCGCCTCGGCAGCGGTGTCGCTCCTGGTCAAGGGGCAGGGAGGATGGGTGTCAAATGTCTTCGCGAGAAACGGCACTGCGATCGTCTCTCTTTCGATTCTCGAGGCGAGATACAAATGTTCTTTATTGCGAATGCGATTGATTCGCATTTGCGAAAACGCTACAACTTGTCTGTCAGGCGATGGGGGGCTGCCCCGGATCGCGACCTTTCGAGAGGAGACAGATGAGTAAGACTTCTAGCGGCCCATATCGAGATCGCCGCCCCGTCTCTAGAGCGGTGGAGCGCGTGAGTGCCGTGGGCGAGACCAAAAGCCTGAACGGCCGCCAGTGGCTACTGCTTTATGTCTATCGTCATTGGATCACCGGCCTGGCGACCAGCGACGCTCGGCACTTGGAGTTCGCCTGGTCGGAAATCGCTACCACCAGCGGGCCTGCGCCGGCCCGCCGGGTCCTGAGCGCGCTCGAAGTCCTGCTCGGCACCTTGAGCGATCACGCCCGGCGCCGGATCTGCTATCATCCGCCTTGCTGCGGTGTGACCGCGGCCGACGAGCTTAGGGTCCTGAATCTCCTTACCAGTCTGCAGCGCGGCCGTCGCGCCGCCGCCGAGGCGAACGCCCAGGTCCTGGTCCGGCCGTCCGGGCTTCCCAGCCTGCTTGAGGCCGCGGACAATCTGGCCGAGGCGCTTTCGGCCGCCGGTCTGGAACTTGACGATGCCGGCGAGGCGACCCTTCACTAGAGCGGGATTCACGGCCTAGTCGGTGTCGCCGAAGCGAGTCCGATTAAACCGATCCTGGGCTAGCGCTCCAGGGTGATGATCGCGACCCCGGCGACGATCACCAGCCCTCCGGCGATCAAGGTCGCGGTCAGGCTCTCGCCCAGGAATAGGACACTGCCGAGAATCGAGAACACCGGGATCAGCAGCAGAAAGGGGGCCGAGCGGTTAACAGGATACTTGCCCAGAAGGTGATACCAGATTCCGTAGCCGATCACGGTCATGACCAGACCCAGGTAGACCACCGTGGTCCAGATCAGCCAACTGGCCTCGAGGATCAGTCGGATCTGGTCGCTCTCGACCAGCCAAGAGGCGACGAAGAGCTGGGGTGTTGCAAAGACCGCGACCCATGCGGTCAGGGTGAAGCCGCCGACCTCACCCAGGCGGCGCACCATGATCTGGCCGAACGCCCAGAAGAGCACCCCGATGATCACCATGGCGAACGGCCAATAGGCGCCGTGCAGCCGGGGCTCGCCTGCGATCAAAGCGACCCCGCCGAAAGCGAGCAGAATGCCCAAGACCTTGCGCAGGCTGAGCGGCTCCTTGAGGATCAGCGCGCTCAGGAGAACCAGGACCGGCACCTCCAGCTGGACCACCAGCACGGTGGTCGAGGCGTCCAGATACTTCAGCCCGGTGAAGGTGAAGCCGTACTGCATGGCCGCGGAGATCAGGGCGATCAAGAAGATCTTGCCCATCAAATGCCAGGGTGGCTTGACGAACCAGACCAGCACCAAGGCGGCCACCGTGAAGCGGAAGGCCATCAGCAGAATCGGCGGAAAGAACTCGAGCGCCGCCTTGGCGAACACGATCCCCATGCCCCAGACCAGCGGCACCGTGATCGCCAGAGCATAGAAGCGCAGGCTCACGACCGCGCCACCGGGGCGCGCCTGGCGCTCAGAGCGGGCTCACTTCAGTTCGCCAGCACGGGATCGAGGTCTCGGTCGAACAGGGCGAGCAGGTCCTGGGCCTCCGGACTGTCGCAGCCCTCGTCTTCGACCAGGGCACGGCCTTCTCGCTGGGCCGCGGTCAGCAGCCGCAGGCGCTTGGCGCCGATCGCGTTGTTGATCTTCTCGTTGATGACGTCGGCCATGTTGGCGTGGTCTTGCTCGTCGTAGGTCAGATTACGGCACTGTTTGGCGACCTCCATGGCCTTGTGATAGCGGCTGTAGATCGCCTCCTCCTCGCTCTCGTCCAGCTGAGCGACGGCCGGCGCCGCGGCCAGCAGCAGCGCCCCGATCAAGACCCCGCACGCACACCCAAGTTTCATCGAAATGGCCTCCCCATGCAGCCGAGCCTGAAGCTTATCCCAGGCCCAGACCCTAAACCAGAAGAACCCTCAAAAGGAAGAGTTCGGGGTCTCCAGGAAGGCGATCTCCTCCGGGCTCGAGTCCCGGCCCAGGCAGCGGTTGCGGTGCGGAAAGCGGCCGAAGCGCGCGATGATATCCCGGTGCTGGACCGCGTAGTCGCGCCAGCTCGGGTCCGCGTCGAGCGCCCCCATCAGGTCGACGCAGCGCTCCTGATCCGCCAGATCCTCGCTGTGCTCGAACGGCAGATAGAGAAAGCAGCGCTGCTGCTGGTTGAAGGCTAGGTCAAAGCCGCAGTCGATCGCCCGGCAGGCAACAGCGCGCGCATGGGGATCGTTGGCAAAGGCGCGCGGGTCGTCGCGATAGAGGTTGCGCGACACTTGGTCGAGCAACAGCACCAAGGAAAGGCAGCCCTCGGCGCTGTCCTGCCACTTGCTGTACACCCCTGCCACGGCTTGCCCGTGGGCCGCGCCGAGCACCGCGCGGACTTCGGCATCGAAGGTTTCGTCCTTGACGAACCAACGGGCCTCCATGCCCTCGGCAAACCAAAAGGCGAGCACGGCCTGGGGCGTCAAGGCGTGGACCCTTCGGAAAGACCTGCGAGCATCCACTCCTCGCCGCCGGCCGTGATCGCACGGGCAATCGCCGGTCGGCTGGCGACCAAATTAAAACAGCGCTTGATCGACGGATAGCGCCCGAACAGCACTGCGGGCGGATCGAACCAGCTGGCGAGCATGAGCAGGTAGATGTCCACCGCGCTGTAGCGATCTCCAAGGACATAGGGCCCGGCGCCGGTCAGGTGGGCTTCGACCACACCCCAGCGATCGATCAGGTCATCCGTGGCCTTGGCCTTGATAGCCGGCGCATCTTCCGGATCGGTGGAAAAGCGCCAGGCGTAGTAGAAACGCTTGTAGGTCGATTGAATGTTGTTGGTGAGGTAAAACAACCAGCGCAGCAGGATGCTGCGCGCCGGATCGCCGATATCAGGCACGAGCTCGAGGTCCGGGTGACGGTCGGCTAGGGTCAGCAGGATGGCGGCCGATTCGGTCAGTACCTGACCTTCGCCGGTGATCAGCGTCGGCACATAGCCGCCAGGGTTGAGCGCCAGGTATTCGGCGGTGCGGTGCTCGTTCTTCTCCAGATCTACGCGGTGAATCTGGTAGGGCTCGCCGGCCTCCTCCAACATTGCCCGGACCGCGAAAGCCGCCGTCGACCGGTCCCAATAGAGCGTGTTCACGAACGCTACCCCTTGTCAGTCGAGCATGGCCAACGCCTGCTTGGCCGCGATGCGCAGATGGCGCGCAGAATAGCCGGCCTTGGCCATCACGTAGAGCCCCAAATAGCTCGCGAAAAGGCCGTCCACCAGGCGCGCATTTTGACGCCGGTCGCCGGGCGTGCCGTCCCGGGCAAGCAGCGCCGCAAAGGCCTCGCGCAGGGGTGCGTAGTTGGCGATCACCCGGGCCTCGACCTCAGGATCGTGGGGCGCGCGCTCAACCGCGGCATTGCACAGAAGGCAACCCTGGCGCCCCTCGCCCGCCTCGACCGCCTTGGCAACGCCGCCGAACAGCTTGGCGAGCGCCTTGGTCGCCGGGCCGCCGGACATGAGAATGCGAACGCCGCCGGCAATCTCGTTGCGGCCATAGTGGTCGAGCGCCGCCAGGTAGAGCTGGCGCTTGTCGCCGAAGGCGTTGTAGAGGCTGCCCCGGTTGAGCCCGGTCGCCCGGTCCAGGTCGTCGAGAGAGGTGCCGCCGTAACCCTTGACCCAGAACTGGCGCATGGCGCGGGCCAGAACCTCTTCGCTGTCAAACTCTCTCGGACGTGCCATCGAACAATCCCGAATAGCCGGTCAGACTCTAGAATTTATTGACCGTTAGGTCAAAAACTCTTACGGACGCCAGGGTCGCACGCAGGCGTCACAGAGATGTGATACCGGAAATTCTTGATCGATCAATCAAAAACAACTATTCCAAAGACAGACACGAGAACACAACGGCGTGCGCGCCGGCCAGATCGGGAGAGTTTCGATGATCTCAAGAGTCCTCTTTGCCAGTCTTTTCGCCGCGGCGCTCGGCTTCGTCGCTTTCACCCTGCCGGCGACCGCCGATGCCGGCTCCAAGGTGGTCGCCAGCGGCACCTTCACCGGCGCCTCGGACCACATCACAACCGGCGGCGTGACAATCCTCGAGACGGCAAGTGGCAAGATCGCGGTTTTGGAGTCGGACTTCAGCCTGGACGGCGCGCCCGACCCCAAGCTCGGCTTCGGCAAAGACGGCTACGACACCTCGACCACCTTCTCCAAGCTGGCCAGCAACAACGGCCTGCAGATCTACGCGATCCCGGCCTCGGTCGACCCCTCGAAGTACAACGAGTTCTACATCTGGTGCGAGAAGTTCAGCGTGCCGCTCGGCATCGCCAAGCTGAAGTAGCGCGCAGCGGCATTATCACAGCCCCTCAGATTGACACCTGGCCCGGTTCGGCAATCCCCGTCGAACCGGGCACTTTTTTATCCAGCGACACTTTCAGCCGTCGCCGCCGACGGCACCAGCTCTGCTGAGGGCTGATAAAGCCCAGCCGTGCGGCCCAGTTGTTGGACCAGGGCGAGCACGCCGTCGAGCGCCGGCGTCGCGACGCCGGCCAGGCGGCCGAGCTCCTGCACGGCGGTCACAAGGGCATCGATCTCCATGGCCCGGCCGCGCTCCAGATCCTGCAGCATGGAGGTGCGGTGGGCGCCGACCGAAGCGGCGCCGTCCATGCGCTTTTCCACGTCGATGCGGAAGGTCACGCCGAGGCGCTCGCCGATCTCCTTGGCCTCCAGCATCATCTGGCGGGCGAGCGCCCGGGTGCCCGGGTCGGTCGCGACCACGTCGAGGGTCGAGCGGGTCAGCGCGCTGATCGGGTTGAAGCAGAGGTTGCCCCAGAGCTTTTTCCAGATCTCGTCGCGGATGTTGTCGCGCACCGGCGCCTGCAGGCCGGATGCGCGGATCGCTTCGCTCAGCTTGAGGCAGCGCTCGGAAAGATTGCCATCGGGCTCGCCCAGGGTGAACTTGTCGCCGTAGGTGTGCTTGATTACGCCGGGTGCGGTGATCTCGGTCGCCGGATAGACCACGCAGCCGATCGCCCGCTCGGCCCCGATGGTGCGCCACTGGTGCCCGCCGGGATCGACGCTCTCCACATAGCGGTCCCGGTGCGGGCCTTCGAGCTGATAGAAGTACCACCAGGGCACGCCGTTCATGGCGGTCACCACCGCCGTCTCGGGGCCCAGCAAAGGCACAAGCTTCTCCGCCGATTCCAGAGCCTGATGGGCCTTGAGGGCGACGATCACGTAGTCCTGAGGGCCGGCCTCGGCGGGGTCGTTGGTGCAGCTCACCTGGGCGACCTTCTCCTCGCCGCCGACGATCAACCGCAGGCCGTTTTCACGCATGGCCGCCAGGTGTGGCCCGCGCGCGATCAAGGTGACGTCGCTGCCGGCCAAGGCCATCTGGCCCCCCAGATAGCCGCCGATCGCGCCCGCGCCATAGATGCAGATTTTCATCGCCCGCTGCTCCCCTTCCCCCGATGGAACGGAGCTATCTAAGGCCTAACCCCTTAGAATGCAAGAAAGACGTCGTGCCCATCGGGCTCAGTGCCAACGCCTGAGCGCCCCACGCATGGTGGCGCCGATCTCGGCGGCCGAGGGCGCGATCAGGGCGCCGGCGTTCCCGAGCACCTTGATCTTGTCGTCGGCGCCGCCCCGTCCGAAGACATTGACCGTGCCGGCATGGCCCATGCGCCGCTCAGCCGGCGCGTGGCGCCCGGCGACATAGGCGACGACCGGCTTCTTGGCGCCGGCCTTGGCCAGCCAGACCGCGGCCTCCTCCTCGGCGGTGCCGCCGATCTCGCCGATCAAGATCACGCCGTCGGTCCCGGGGTCCTCGAAGAACAGCTCCAGGCAATCGACGAAGTTCATGCCGGCGACCGGATCGCCGCCGATGCCGATCGTGGTCGACTGGCCGAAGCGCGCGGTGTGGGTCTGCTCGACCACCTCGGACGTCAGGCTGGCCGATCGCGAGACGATGCCGATCGTCCCAGGGCTGTCCAGGTGGGCCGGCATGACGCCGATCTTGCAGGCGCCGGGCGAGATCAGGCCTTGGGAGTTCGGCCCGATCAGCCGGGTCTTCGAGCCCTCGAGCTTGCGCTTGACCCGCACCATGTCGAGCACCGGGATGCGCTCGGTGACGCAGACCGCGAGCGGCAGCTCGGCCTCGATCGCCTCGCCCATGGCGCCCGCCGCATTTGCCGGCGGCACGAAAATCGCGCTCGCCGTGGCGCCGGTCTCGGCCATCGCCTCGGCGACGCTGTCGAACACCGGCAAGCCAAGGTGCTTGCGCCCGCCCTTGCCAGGCACCACGCCGCCGACCACCTTGGTGCCGTAGGCGATCGCCCGCTCGGCGTGGAAGGTCGCCTGGGCGCCGGTGAAGCCCTGGAAGATCACTCTGGTGTCGTTGTCGATCAGGATCGCCATCACGCCGCCTCCCGCTTGACCGTCTTCTTCAGTGTCTCGACCGCCTCGCCCATTGAGCCGACAAAGGTCGCCTTGATCCCCTGATCCAGGATGATCTTGCGGGCCAGCTCGTGATTGGTGCCGGCGGCGCGCACGACCAGGGGAATGGTCAGGCCTTGACGCTTACAGGTCAACGCGATGCCCTCGGCGATGGTGTCGCAACGCAGGATGCCGCCGCCGTAGATATTGACCAGGATCGCCTTGACCTCGGGGTTGGCGAACAGCAGGGCGCAGCCGGTGGCAATTTGCTCCCGTGTCGCGACCGGCCGAATGTCCATGAAGTCGGCCGGCTCGAGGCCGTTGTCCTTCATCAGGTCGATGGTCGCGAGCGCCAGGCCGGCGCCATTGACCATTACGCCGATATCGCCCTGAAGCTTGACGAAGTCTGCCCTGTTCTTTATACTATGTACACCATGCCTCTAGGAAAACTCATTTCTTCTTTCGACATGCAATATCATATGTATGCTGACGACACTCAACTATACACTTCTTGTACACCCTCAAACCACTCTGACACCATCGAAATCATCACAGATTGCTGCTCCTCTATAAAATCATGGATGCAACAACACAAACTAAAGCTAAATGACGACAAAACGGAAATCCTCACATGTGGCACTGAATCTAAATTAAAAAACACTAACATACATACTCTAGAGATTGCAGGTAACGAAATAACGTGCGCACAAACGGCTAAAAACCTGGGCGTTGTCCTGGACAGCTCTCTGAGCATGGAGCAACAAATAAACTCTACTGTCAAAACTATCAATTTCGAACTTAGAGGACTTTCGAAAATGAAAAAATATCTTCCACAATCATCCCTGTTGACTGTCGTAGCTACTTTGATACTTTCTCGCCTCGACTACTGCAACTCGCTGCTTGTCGGCCTGCCTGACGTGCGAATCAATAAGCTTCAGAGGGTTCAAAACAGAGCAGCCCGTCTAGTTCTTGGATTTTTAAGCTATGGTACAAGTCTGATCAGTTCAACCAGTTTACTTAAAACCCTTCATTGGTTGCCTGTTCGTGCCAGAATCGAGTTCAAGGTTGCTGTGATGTGTTATAACACGCAAAATTCTCTGGCACCCCTCTATCTCCAAGAATTGCTTCTCCCTCATACCCCCTGTCGGCAACTAAGATCTTCCGAGTCATTGACACTGAAAGTTCCCCGCACCAACCTCAAACGTTTCGGCGATAGGTCTTTCTCGAAAACAGGTCCAGTAATCTGGAACTCTCTTCCACTTTCAGTCAGGCTTGCAGGCAGCGTTGCAGTATTCAAGAAACGCCTTAAGACCTATTTATTCTCTAAGTATTTGCCTTTGTAGTTTGCAGTCAAATTGTTGCCATTGTAAAATTCACAGATTTGCCTTGGATTGTGTTAATTATGTGTTACATATCACATGTCCTCTTTCTTTCTCTTTGGTCTCTTGTATTTGTCAGAATCGATTTATTATTTGAATGCTTATCCTAATTCTTAGTGTATTTCCCGTGTGAATGGACTGAGTGCGTGTATTTGAATGTGTGTCTTAGTCTATGATTCTTAAGCGCATAGAAACTTCGGTA
>JBCCGG010000067.1:0-24827 GCA_039029395.1 Pseudomonadota bacterium
AGAGGACCGGGCCCGGCTGCTCGAGGCGGTCGCTGAGCTGCCGGTCGACCTGTTGATCAACAACGCCGGCCTGGCCCACTTCGGCGACCTGCAGGACAATCCCCTGGAGCACGAGCGTGCCATGGTCGAGGTCAACTGCCTGGCCCCGGTGCTGCTGACCCGGGCCCTCTTGCCGGGCATGCTGACGAGATGCGAGGCCGAGCGCCGGCGCGGCGCCGTCATCCTCTTGGCCAGCACCGCCGCATTCTTCACGCTGCCGCGCCTGACCACCTATTCGGCCAGCAAGGCCTTCGATCTGCACTTCGCCCAAGGCTTGGCCGGCGAGCTCGCCGACCGGCCGATCAATGTGCTGGCGCTTTGTCCCGGGCCGACCCGCACTGCTTTCTTCCGCCGCGCCGGCTTGAGCGACATGGGTATGCTGGCGCGCCACAGCCCGGAGCAGGTGGTGCGCGAGGGCATGGCGGCGCTCGGCAAACGCACGGTCCAGGTAGTCGGCGGGCGCAACCGCCTGGCCGCCATGACGACCCGCCTGGTGCCGCAGCCCCTGATGATGCGGGTCGGCGTCGAGTGGTCCAAGCGGCGCAAGCGGCGCGAGGCGGCGGCCCAATGACCAGCGCCCTCGACCGCGCCGCCTACGTCATCGGCCAAGGGGCCCGGGTCGGGCTTTTCATGGGCCAGTCCTGGCTCTCCGGGCGCCTGACCAAGCCGGTAAAGGCCGCCCGGCCGATCACCGGCCCCTTCCCGAGCACGGCCCGCCTGCGCAGGGATATGGCGAAGCTCTTCGCCCAAGACTGGCGCAACATTGAAGCCGGCCACTACCGGGTGCCCCACGATCTGATCGCATCGCCAATCCAAGCGCTTGCCAAGGCCGCGCCCTATTTCGCCGACCTGCGCGGTGTCGAGCGGCGGCGCCACGCCCGAGATGGCGCCGAGCTGCGTTCCGATGAGAAGCTGGAAGACCTCAAGGAGGACTTCCCGGCCTACTACCTCCAGAATTTCCACTATCAGACCGATGGCTACCTGAGCCGCCGCTCGGCCGACCTCTACGACCACCAGGTCGAGGTGCTGTTCACCGGCGCGGCCGATGCCATGCGCCGCCAAGCCTTGGTGCCGCTCGCCGCGTTCTTGGCAGAGCGCCGCAGCGCCGAGACCTCGTTGCTCGATTTGGCCTGCGGTACAGGTCGCTTCCTGACTTTCGTCAAGGACAACTACCCGCGGCTGCAAGTTACCGCGCTGGATCTCAGCCCAGCTTACCTGGACAAGGCGCGCGCCCTGCTGGCGCCCTGGCGCGGGGTTGATTTCCAATGCGCGCCGGCGGAGGCCAGCGGCTTTTCCGACGAAAGCCAGGACGTAATCACCTGCATCTACCTGTTTCACGAGCTGCCACGCAAGGTGCGCGGCCAGATCGCCCGGGAAGCCAAACGTCTGCTCAAGCCGGGCGGCCGGCTGATTTTCCTCGATTCCATTCAGCTCGGCGACATGCCCGACTATGACGGCCTGCTGCAGTACTTCCCCGAGGCTTTCCACGAGCCCTTCTACGCGGACTATCAGCGCGACGACCTAGAGGGCACCTTCGCCGCCGCCGGCCTCGAGCTGGTGGCGAGCGAGCTCGCCTACTTCTCGCGACTCATGGTCTTGGCCAAAGCGCCTTGATCCACCCGGCTCCCCCGTGTTAGCCACGGGCCGCCTCATTCTCAGGAGCCCTCAAAGCATGGCCGACACGACGGACAGCGCCCAAGAGACCGCGACGGCCGGCAACCAGCCAGCCCGCGCCGAGCCGCGCCTCAAGCTCTCTAGCCAGTACATCAAGGATCTATCCTTCGAAAACCCGAACGCGCCGCAGATCTACAGCGAGCTGACCGCCGAGTCCGGCATCGACGTAACGATCAATGTGGATCTGACCCACATGCAGGACCGGCTCTACGAGGTGGTGCTGTCTATCTCGGTCAAGGCGAACGCCAAGGAGCGGGCCGCCTTCGTGATCGAGCTGGAGTTTGCCGGACTGGCGACGCCGGCTCAAAGGGTGCCAGACGAGGAGGTCGAGCACCTCATGCTGACCGAAGTGCCGCGTCATCTCTTTCCCTTTGCCCGGGCGATCATCGGCGATGTCACCCGAGACGGCGGCTTCCCGCCCCTCCTGATCAATCCGATCGATTTCGAGGAGCTCTTCCGGCACCGCCAGGAGACCGACCGCAAGCTGGCCGACGCCGGCGCCAACTAAGTCTCTTTACCCCAGAGTGGATCCTTGAGCCGCGCCGTCATGGCGGCGTGAGCCTTGAGTTCCGCATCGCTGGGCGCGTGGGGCCTCGGTTCCCGCTTGGCCTTGGGCGCGTTAGATTCTGCTTGCAGGGCCGCTTGAGTCTGCTGGGCCAGGTCAAACCCCGGTTGGCGGCCGCCGCTTAGCTCCAGATAGACCTCGGCGAGCAGCTCGCAATCGAGCAGGGCGCCATGCAGGGTGCGGGCCGAGTTGTCGATCTCGAAACGCCGGCAGAGTGCGTCCAAGCTGGCTGGCGAGCCGGGAAAGCGGCGCCGGGCGATCGCGATGGTATCGATCACCTTGTGGCCTGGCCCGATTGACGGGCGCTCCATACGTTTCAGCTCGGCGTTGATGAACCTGAGATCGAACTCGGCATTGTGGATCACCAGGGGCGCCTCGCCGACGAAGGCGATGAACTCCTCGACCACTTGGGCGAAGCGCGGCTTATCGGCCAGGAACTCGCTGCTCAGGCCGTGGATCTTGAAGGCCTCCTCGGGCATGTCCCGCTCGGGATTGAGATAGGCCTGAAAGTGCTCGCCGGTGGGAACCCGATTGTGCAGCTCCAAACAGGCGATTTCGACCAACCGGTGGCCGGCCGCCGGATCGAGACCGGTGGTTTCCGTATCGAGCACCACTTCACGCATGCCAGCTCCGTCCATTCCTCGTCCGCACGAGTCTGACGATCTCGGCGATCTGATGCAAGGTGTTGCGCTTGCTGCCTCCGGTCGAGACGACGAAGTCGGCGCGCCGGCGTTTTTCTTCGTCGCTCATCTGCTTGGCCAGTATCGCTTGGAACTTCTCCTGGGTCATGCCGGGGCGGCCAAGAACCCGGGCCGCCTGCACCCGGGCCGGGGCACTGACCACGACCACCGCGTCGCACAGGACATCTCCTCCGGTCTCGTAAAGCAGAGGGATGTCGAGCATTGCCAAGGGCCGGCGCTGACGCGCTTGTGCCGCCAGAAAGGCCCTTGCCGAGCGTCGCACCAGGGGATGCAAGATTGCCTCCAGTCGCTTTAGCGCGGCTTGGTCGGCGAAGACCGCGGCACCCAGGCGCTGGCGGTCGACCGCGCCGTCGCGCACGACACCTGGAAAGGCCGCCTCGACCGCCGCAACCGCGGCGCCGCCATGGCCGGTCAGGCGGTGGACCGCGGCGTCGGCATCGTGCACCGGCACGCCGAGGCGCCGGAAGAAGCCTGCCGCGGTCGACTTTCCCATGCCGATCGAGCCGGTCAGGCCAAGCACGTACATGGTGGACTAGTCCGCCAGAACGGCGGCGCGCAGCTCGGCGGTGACTTCGGGCGCAACGCCGAACCAAGCCTCGAATCCAGGCCGCGCCTGATGAAGCAACATGCCGAGCCCGTCGACCACGGGATTGCCGCGCGCCCTGGCAGCGGCCAAAAGGGGCGTCTCCAGCGGTGTGTAGACCAAATCGTTGACCAACGCAGCGGCCGGCAGGGCCGCCAGGTCGAGATCAAGCGGCGCCTGGCCGCTCATCCCCTGGCTGGTGCAGTTGACCAAGAGCGCTGCGCCCTCCAGCGCCGTCGCGCGGTCCTGCCAGTCGGCCACGGTAATCGAGCCGCCCAGATCGCTTGCCAAGGTCTCGGCCCGCGCGCGGGTTCGGTTGACCAGGGTAAGGCTGGGCGCGCCAGCTTCGAGCAGGGCGGCGACAACCGCCCGGGCCGCACCCCCGGCGCCAATCACCACCGCCGGGCCGCTGCCTGCGTCCCAATCCCGGTGACCGTCGCGCAGATTCTCCAAGAATCCGTAGCCGTCGCTGTTGGAGCCGACCAGGACGCCGTCTTCGACAACCAGGGTATTGACCGCCCCGACCCGCTCGGCAAAGGGGCTTAGGCGATCGCAGGCGCGGAAAGCTGCTTCCTTGTGAGGGATCGTGACGTTGGCGCCGCGAAAGCCCAGAGCGATAAGTCCGCGAAGCGCCTCATCGAAAGCTTCGGGCGCCACGGAAAGCGGAAGATAGGCGCCATCAATGCGGTATTGCGCCAACCAATGGCCGTGCAGGCGAGGTGAGCGGGAATGGGCGACCGGCCAACCCAAGACGCCGGCCAGCCGTGCTTTGCCGGTCAAGGTCATGTCCCGATCACCCTATGGGCCCTAAGCAGGTCCAGCAAGGGCAGGAGCGGCAGGCCGAGGATCGTGAAGTAGTCGCCCTCAATCCGGCTGAACAGCTGAGCGCCCAGACCCTCGAGCTGATAGACGCCGACCGAATCCAGGGCCTTTTGGCCGATTGCCGCCAGATAGGCTTCGATGAAGGCATCGCCGAGCGGCCGCACGGTAAGCTCGGCCCGGGTCGTCGAGTGCCATATGCGGCCACCGTCGCGCACCACGCAGGCCGCCGAGATCAGGCTATGACGCTTGCCGGAGAGTGCCTGTAGATGACGCTTGGCTTCGGCCATATCGCGCGGCTTGTCGAAGCGCCGGCCTTCGCAGTCGAGCATCTGATCGGCGCCGATCACGAGCGCGCCGGGATGGCGCCGAGAGACCTTCTGAGCCTTGAGCTCGGCCAAGGTCTCCGCCATCTGAGGCGTGCTCGCGCCCTCCGCCTCGAGGCTGTCGCGAACCTGCTCCTCGTCGACCCGCGCCGGTTCGGTCACGAAGGTCAAGCCGGCGTTTTCCAGGATCATGCGGCGCGGGGCGCTGCTCGAGGCCAGCACCAGGGGCGGGCCGGCTGTCTCGTTGTGCGGCGTCACGCCTACACCATCTGCGAGGCGTGGCGCGCGTAGTGGTTCATGATCGCCGCCGCCGTTTCCTCAATCGATCGCTTGGTGACGTCGATCACCGGCCAGCCGTGCTTGCTGCACAGCTTGCGCGCCAAGGCGACTTCGGCACGGACGCTTTCGATGTCGGTGTAGTCGGTTTCCTCACCGTCATCGGAGATCATGCGCAAGCGGTTGCGGCGCAGCTGGACGAGCCGGGCCGGATCCTTGGTCAAGCCGACCACCAAGGGCCGCTCCAACGTCGCCAGCTCATCCGGCAAGGGTAGGCCGGGCACCACCGGGATGTTGGCCGCCTTGATGCCCTTGTTGGCCAGGTAAATGCAGGTCGGGGTTTTGGAGGTTCGCGACACGCCGATCAGAACCACATCGGCCTGGCCCAAGCCGGCGCTCATCTGGCCATCATCGTGGCTCAGCGCATAGTTCATCGCGTCGATGCGCGCGAAGTACTCCGCATCCAAGGCATGCTGCTGGCCCGGTCGGCCGACGCTGACCTCGACGTCGTAGTAGTTGGCTAGCGCGTGAATCACCGGTTCGAGCACCGGAAGGCAGGGCACGCCCAGGCGATGACAGCCTTCGACCAAGGCATCGCGCAGCTCGCCGTCAACCATGGTATAGAGCACCGGTCCCGGGTTGCGCTCGACCCCCCTCAAGACCTTCTCCATTTGGCCCTTGGTGCGGATTAGGGTCCAGGGGTGTTCAACCGGATCGATGCCCGCACAGTGCACGACGCAGGCACGGGCCACGGAATTGATGGTCTCGCCGGTTGCGTCGGATACCAGGTGAAGGTGATGGGCCATCTTGTCAGCTCGCTGGAAAACTCAAAAACAATTTCGTGATAGAGGGGATAAGTCACCGTCGCAAGCGGCCGCAATTTCGATCCTCCCCACTAGCCCCCCGGCTCGCGCGAAGAGATCAACAGCTAACCCAGGACGGTCGGACAAGCGGGACAAGACGCAATAGCCAGCCCGGTGCCGCCCGGTTATCCACCTTATCCCCTCGATTGACCTCCAGTGCAAGACGGCGGGACTCCTTTGGAATTCGATTTATGCTATGACCCTTGCACATCGCGCCGGGGACCCCTAGGTGCCAAGCAGAGGATGCGGAAAACTTTGCGGATATCTCGCTAATCCCCGGCTAACACAGGTCCAACCACCACATCTAAAAAAGACTCTTATAAGACTCTTATAGAAAGGATTGTTGGCTGCCTTGACAGATTCTCAAACCTCGAGCCTCGGGACGGTAAAGCAAGAGAAGCGGCGCCTGGTCCGTGCACTCTCCGGTGATTGCCTGACGCCGCCGCCGGTCTGGCTGATGCGCCAAGCCGGGCGCTATCTGCCTGAGTATCAGAAGCTGCGCGCCCAAGCCGCCAATTTTCTCGATTTCTGCTTCACACCCGACCTCGCCCTCGAGGCAACGCTGCAGCCGATCCGTCGCTATGGGCTCGATGCCGCGATCCTCTTTTCGGACATTATGGTGGTGCCCTATGGCCTGGGTCAGAAGGTCTGGTTCGCCGAGGGTGAGGGTCCGCGCTTGAGTGCTTTGGAGAGCGAACGGGACCTTGCCGGCTTGACGTTGGAAAGCCTGCCAGCGGCACTCGCGCCGGTCTACCAAGTGCTGCCGCAGATTCGCGCCGCCTTGCCGGACGAGGTCGCGTTGATCGGTTTCGCCGGGGCACCTTGGACCTTGGCCTGCTACATGATTGAAGGCGGCGCCTCGAAGGATTTCTCGAAGGCAAAGCGCTGGGCCTTCGATGCACCGGAGTCTTTCGGCAAGCTGAGCGACCTTCTGGTCGAGGCAACCGTACGCCACCTTTCCGCACAGATCGAAGCCGGCGCCGAGGTGGTACAGGTTTTCGACTCCTGGGCCGGCGTGCTGCCCGCCGAGGAACTGCGCCGCTGGAGCCTCGAGCCCCTTCGGGAGATCACTCGCCGGCTCAAGGCGGCTCACCCGGAGGTGCCGGTGATCCTCTTTCCCCGGGCTGCCGGCCTGGGCTATCAGGCCTTTGCTGAAGAGAGTGGCGCTGATGGCCTCTCCCTCGACTCCATGGTTCCGCTCGACTGGGCGCGCCAAAGCTTGCAGCCACACATCGTCGTGCAGGGCAATCTGGATCCGGCGCTGCTGCTGGCCCGGGAACAGGTGCTCGAGGCGCGGGTAAGGAAAATTCTCGACACGCTGGGCCGTGGGCCCTTCGTGTTTAACCTGGGCCACGGCGTGGTCCCGGCGACTGCACCGGACAAGGTTGCCTGCCTAATCGAGACTGTGCGGTCCTGGACGCCATGACCGGAGGCAAGCGGCTCGCGGTCGTGCTGTTTAATCTGGGCGGCCCGGACCGGCCCGAGGCGGTTCAGCCGTTTCTCTTCAATCTATTCAACGACCCGGCCATCATTGGCGCGCCGGGGCCTATCCGTTGGGCCTTGGCGCGCTTTATCTCGAGCCGCCGGGCACCGGTCGCCCGGGAGATCTACGCCCATCTGGGCGGCGGATCGCCGCTCTTGCCGAATACCCAAGCGCAGGCCGACCCCTTGGCCGACGGCTTGGCCGATCTGAGCGAAGTCCAGGTCTTCATCGCGATGCGCTACTGGCACCCCTTAACCGAAGAGACCGTGCGTGCGGTTAAGGAATACGGGCCCGACCAGGTGGTCCTTCTGCCGCTCTATCCCCAGTACTCGACAACCACCAGCGGGTCCTCGATCAAGGCCTGGAACAAGGCTGCCCGACAGGCCGGACTGGACGCGCCGACCCATACACTCTGCTGCTATCCGCGTCTGCCTGGCTTCACCGAGGCAGCCGCGGCCTTGATCGGGCCGCGGCTCGATCAAGCGGCTGAACAGGGCGTGCCTCGACTGCTGTTCTCAGCGCACGGCCTGCCGAAGAAGGTGATCGAGCGGGGCGATCCCTATCAGTGGCAAGTCGAGCAAACCGCTGACGCGATTGTGGCCGGGCTGAGCCGCCCAGGATTGGATTGGCGGGTTTGCTACCAAAGCCGTGTTGGGCCACTGGAGTGGATTGGCCCGGCGACGGACGAGGAGATCCAGCGTGCCGGCCGGGACCAGGTGCCGCTGGTGCTCTTTCCGGTTGCCTTCGTCTCAGAGCACTCCGAGACCCTGGTCGAGCTCGATATCGAGTATCGCAAGCTGGCCGAGGAAAGCGGCGTGCCGGCCTATCTGCGGGTGCCGACGGTGGACGCGGCCGAAGCGTTCATCGCGGGTCTCGCCGGGCTCGTGCGCGAGGCGGCGAGCGGGCCGGAGCCGCTCCGTTCGGGCGAAAAGGGCAGGATCTGTCCGGCCGACCGAAGGTGTTGCGCACTGGCGGGCGGGAGCTGATTTATGGCGGGATTCCTCGGCGAAGGCTATCTGTGGGTCAAGGCCCTGCACATCATCTCATTGATCTCCTGGATGGCCGGCATGCTGTATCTACCGCGGCTCTACGTCTATCACTGCGATGCCGAGCGCGGCTCGGTCCAATCCGAGACCTTCAAGGTGATGGAACGCCGCCTGATGCGCGCGATCATCAACCCGGCGATGATCGCGACTTGGGTGTTCGGCCTGCTGCTTGCCTTCGACCAGAACCTCTGGGGCGAGCCCTGGTTCCACGCTAAACTCGCTCTGGTGCTGGTCATGTCCGCGGTGCACGGCGCTTTTTCCCGCTGGCGGCGCCAGTTCGCCAATGACCGCAACCAGCACGCCGCGCGATTCTACCGGATCATGAACGAGGTGCCGACCCTCCTGATGATCGCGATCGTCATCCTGGTCGTGGTTAAGCCGTTTTAGGCCTCTTATCACAGACTGCTTGACAGCCATCCCGCTATGGGATAACGAAAATTTCAGAAACATATGGTCTTGCTGTTGCGGATCGCCATTCCTACCTAAAGTACCAGACCACCCGAGTCCTACCCCCTTCCCTAGTGCGTCCGTCCTGGTAATCCGCGGCCGAGGATCCCGATCCCGCTCAGGCTACGCGGCCATACCGACCCTCCCACCAGTCTAGGTCACCGACGGACGGCGCCCGATACAAGCGTCCAGGCCCATGAACCTTCAAGAACTAAAGACCAAGAGTCCCGCAGACCTTCTGGCCTATGCCGAGGAGCTGGAGATCGAGAACGCCAGCACCCTGCGCAAGCAGGACATGATGTTCGCGATCCTCAAGCAGCTTGCCGAGAACGACGTCGCGATCTACGGCGCCGGTGTGCTGGAAGTACTGCAGGACGGCTTCGGCTTCCTGCGCTCGCCCGAGGCGAACTACTTGCCCGGGCCCGACGACATCTACGTCAGCCCGAGCCAGGTGCGCCGCTTCGGCCTTCGCACCGGCGACACGGTGGCCGGCGAAATCCGCTCGCCCAAGGACGGCGAGCGCTATTTCGCCCTGCTCAAGGTCAACGAGATCAACTTCGATCCACCGGAAAAGGCGCGCCACAGGATCAATTTCGACAACCTGACGCCGCTCTATCCGGACGAGAAACTGACCCTCGAGATCGATGACCCGACAAAGAAGGACTACACCGCGCGGGTGATCGACCTGACTGCCCCGCTCGGCAAGGGCCAGCGCGCGCTGATCGTGGCGCCCCCGCGCACGGGCAAGACCATGATTCTCCAGAATCTGGCCCATTCGATCGCCGCCAACCACCCGGAGGTCTACCTCCTGGTGCTCCTGATCGACGAGCGGCCCGAGGAAGTCACCGACATGGACCGCTCGGTCAAGGGCGAGGTGGTCTCCTCGACCTTCGACGAGCCGGCGACCCGCCACGTCCAGGTCGCCGAGATGGTGATCGAAAAAGCCAAGCGCCTGGTCGAGCACAAGAAGGACGTGGTCATCCTGCTGGACTCCATCACCCGCCTGGCGCGCGCCTACAACACCGTGGTGCCGTCGTCCGGCAAGGTTCTGACCGGCGGCGTCGACGCCAACGCCCTGCAGCGGCCCAAGCGCTTCTTCGGCGCGGCGCGCAATATCGAGGAGGGCGGAAGCCTGACCATCATCTCGACCGCGCTGATCGACACCGGCAGCCGCATGGACGAGGTGATCTTCGAGGAGTTCAAGGGCACCGGCAATTCGGAAATCGTGCTCGACCGCAAGCTGGCCGACAAGCGCACCTGGCCGGCCATGGACATCGGCAAGTCCGGCACCCGCAAGGAGGAGCTACTGGTCGACAAGGCGACGCTCTCCAAGATGTGGGTCCTGCGCCGCATCCTGATGCCCATGGGAGTCACCGACTCGGTCGAGTTCTTGGTCGACAAGCTCAAGCACTCCAAGAACAACGCCGACTTCTTCGATGCGATGAACCAGTAGGCCCGGCCCGGCGCCTCAAAAAAATCTGCTAGAGCCGGGAATAAATTCGACAGCTCCAGTGTTGTCCTCGCAATCGGGGGGCCCGGAGGCGCGAAATGTCGCCTCCAGACCGTCCGGCAGGGAGAGGACTCGAACCTGGAGGTCGGATAATCATGACGCGAAAATCGTTTCTTTTGGCAACATCCCTGCTCGCGGCAGCGATGGCTCTGCCGGCGGTTGCTTCCGCCGAGTCCATCCCTTCGGTCGTTGTGACCCTGGAAAACGTCCAGCCGTCACGCGGCACTTTCCTGACGCCGATCTGGATCGGCATACACGACGGCACCTTCGATTCCTACGATGGCGGCAGCCCGGCCAGCGTGCCACTGGGCGGCAACGAGATCGAGAGCCTGGCCGAGGATGGCAACAACGGCCCGATCACCGAAACCTTCGACACGCTGACCGCGGGCGCGCCCCAGGCCTCCGGCGTTGCGGGGCCAGGCGGGCCGCTTGCCCCGGGCGACCGGGCCAGCGTTACCCTGAACGTGGACCCGGCGATCGACCGCTACTTCAGCTATGCCTCGATGATCATCCCGTCGAACGACTTCTTCATCGCCAACGGCAATCCGCTGGCCCACGAGCTGTTCGACGCCAACGGCACCTTCGTGGGGGAGAGCTTCATCGTTTCGGGCGACGAGACCAACGATGCCGGCACCGAGGTCAACAACGAGATCGCCAGCGACGTCGCCTTTCTCAATCAGGCCGCGCCCAACACCGGGCCGGACGAGGGCGCGCCGGTGGTGACCCCGGCGCCGGGCTTCGCCGCGCCGGGTACGCTTGCCTACCCCAACGGCGTGCTCAACCACCCGGTCTTTGGGAACGGCGACTTCAACGACGCGGATGACCGCGTGCTGAAGGTCTCCTTTCGCTTCGTCGACCTGGGCGGCGACAACGTTCGCTTCAGATCGGCGCTCTCGCCTGACCAGGAGGTCCAGCCCGATCCGGTCGACTCCGAGGGTAGGGGCAACGCCCGAACGACCGCCCGCAATGGCGAGGAAGTTCGGGTTCGGATCAGCTTCAACCGCCTGAGCGGCCCCTTGACGATGGCCCACCTGCACTTGGGCGCGGCCGGCACCAACGGCCCGGTCGTGGTCGATATGGGCAGCGCCATTCGAAACCGCTCGGTCAACTTCACGGTGACCGCCGGCGATCTGACCGGCCCCTTGGCGGGCCAGGACCTGGTGGCCCTGCTCAATGAGCTGGCGGCCGGCAACATCTACGTCAACCTGCACACCGCTGAGTTTCCCGCTGGCGAACTACGTGGCCAGCTGGAGCTCGTACAGAGACGTAACGGCCAGAACGACAACGATGACGATGATGACGACGAAGACGACGACGATTGACCGTAGTCATTCGAAGGCGGTCCCGGTGAAAATCGGGGCCGCCTTTTGGCGTTTCAGCGGCCGAACACCTTGAGCAGAAAAGCGTAGACCAAGGCGACCTCTTCCAGCTTATCGAAGCGGCCCGATGCGCCGCCGTGGCCGGCCGACATGTTGGTCTTGAGCAACAGCAGGTTCTGGTCAGTCTTGAGGCGACGCAGCCGGGCGACCCACTTGGCCGGCTCCCAATAGGTCACCCGGGGGTCGCTAATGCCGGCGGTCGCCAGGATGTGCGGATAGTCTTGGGTCGAGATGTTGTCGTAGGGCGAATAGGCCGCAATTCGGGCGCGCGCTTCGGGGTCCTCTAGAGGATTGCCCCATTCCGGCCACTCCGGCGGGGTCAGCGGCAGCTCGCCATCGGACATGGTGTTGAGCACGTCGACAAAGGGCACCTCGGCGACGATTGCCTTGAAAAGGTCGGGCCGCAGGTTGGCGACCACGCCCATCAGCATGCCGCCGGCGCTTCCACCGTGGGCGGCGATCCAACCTTTCTTGGCAAACCCAGCCGCGATCAGGGCCTCTCCGGCGGCGATGAAGTCGGTGAAGGAGTTCATCTTGGCCGGTCCGCGGCCGTCCAGGTACCAGCCGTAGCCCTGATCGGTGCCGCCGCGAATATGGGCGATGGCATAGATGAAGCCCCGGTTTACCAGGCTGAGGCGGTTGGTCGAGAAGGATGCCGGCATGGCCATGCCGTAGGCGCCGTAACCGTAAAGCAGCAGGGGCGCCGTGCCGTCGATCTGGAGATCCTTGCGATGCAGCAGGGTGACCGGCACCTGGGCGCCGTCCTGGGCCGGGGCCATGATGCGCCGGGTCACGTAAGCCGCCGGATCGTGGCCGCTCGGCACCTCCTGCTCCTTGCGCAGGGTCCGCGTGCGCGCGCCCATGTCGTAGTCGTAGACCCGGCGCGGCGTGGTCATGGAGCTGTAGACAAAGCGCAAGATCGCGGTGTCGAACTCGTAGCCCGGGTCGATGGTAAGGTCGTAGGCCTCCTCCTCGAAGGCGATCTCATGCTCTTCGCCGTCGGCCAGGCGGCGCACCACGATGCGCGGCAGCCCGGCGACCCGTTCCAGGCGCACCATGTAGTCCTGGAACAGCAGAAGATGAAGCAGATAGCGGCCCGGCCGATGGTCCAGCAGGTCGCGCCAGCTCTCCCGGCCCGGGTTCTCCACAGGCGCTTGGGCGATCTTGAAGTCGAGCGCGCCGTCGGCATTGCTGCGGATGTACAAGGTCTCGCCGTGGTGGCTGACGTCATACTCGACGCCAGGCTCCCGTGGTGCCACGAGTCGGGCCGGCTGGTCCGGCCGATCGGCGTCGATCAGGCGCAACTCTGAGGTCGTGTGGTCGTTCGCCTGGACGATGACGAAGCGCCGGCTCTCGCTGCTGTCGAGTCCCAGGAAGAAGCCCGGGTCGGCCTCCTGGTAAACCACCGGGTCGTGGTCCGGATCGGTACGCAGTCGGTGATGCAGCACCTTGTAGGGCCGATGATTGTCGTCGAGCACTGTGTAGAAGAAGCTTTGGCTGTCGTTGGCCCAGGCCAGGCTGCCGTGGGCCCGCTCGATCTGCTCTTCCAGCAGCGCGCCGCTCGCCAAGTCCTTGACCCGAAGGCTGTAATACTCCGAGCCCGTGGTATCGACCGCGGTGGCCAGGTAGCGATGGTCCGGACTGTGGCTGCAGGCGGCGATGTCGAAGAAAGGATGGCCTTGGCTTTCCGCATCGCCGTTGAACAGCACCTCTTCTTCGCCCGCCTCGCCGGTTGCCTTGCGGCAGAAGATCGGATGCTGGCCACCGGTCTCGAAACGCAGGTAGTAGGCATAGGCGCCGTCGGGCTTCGGCACGCTGGCGTCGTCCGGCTTGATCCGCGCCTTCAGCTCCTCGAAGATTTCCTCCTTGAGCGCGTCCTGCGGTGCCATGGCCGCCTTTGTGTAGGCGTTTTCGGCTTCCAGATAGGCACGGATCTCCGGGTCCAGCAGGTCGGGCTCGCGCAGCACCGCCTGCCAGTTGTTGTCGCGCAGCCAGCCATAGGGATCGGCCGTGGCCTCGTCGCGCTTGGCGACCGGCGGTTTGGCGTTCAGGGCAGCAGCACGGTCGACCCGGTGGTCTTGCGCGCCTCCAGATCGCGGTGGGCCTGGGCCGCCTCGGAAAGCGGATAGGTCTGGTTGATCTTGACCTCGATCGCGCCAGAGCCGACCACCTCGAACAGCTCGGCCGCGCTCTTGACCAGATCCGCGCGCTTGGCGGTATAGGTCATCAAGGTCGGCCGTGTGAAGAAGAGCGAGCCCTTTTGCGCCAGAATTCCGGTATCGAAGGGCGGCACCTTGCCCGAGGCGTTGCCGAAACTAACCATCATGCCGAGCGGGGCCAGGCAATCCAGGGAGCCCTCGAAGGTATCCTTGCCGACCGAGTCGTAAACCACCGGTACACCGGCGCCATTGGTGATTTCGCGCACCCGCTCGACGAAGTTCTCGGTCAGGTAGTTGATCGTGTGGGCGCAGCCGTGGGCCTTGGCGAAGGCCGCCTTTTCTTCGGAGCTGACCGTGCCGATCACCGTGACGCCCAGGTCCTTGAGCCACTGGCAGGCGATTACGCCGACTCCGCCGGCCGCCGCGTGGAACAGCACCGTGTCGCCTTTCTCCACCCGGTAGGTGCGGCGGATCAGGTACTGCACGGTCATGCCCTGAAGCATCAGGGCGGCCGCCTGCTGGTCGCTGATCGCCTCGGGCAGCTTGATCAGGCGGTCGGCCGGCATGAGCCGTGCCTCGGAATAGGCGCCGATCGGCCCCGCGGCATAGGCGACCCGGTCGCCGGCTGCGAGGTCGGTGACCCCTTCGCCGACCGCCTCGACCACGCCGGCGGCTTCGAGGCCTATGCCAGAAGGCATCTCGGTCAGGGGATAGAGTCCGGTGCGGTGATAGACGTCGATGAAATTGAGGCCGACCGCGCTGTGGCGCAGGAGCGCCTCGCCGGGACCCGGCTGGCCGAGCGCGACCTCTTCCCAAACCAACTCCTCGGGGCCGCCTTGCTGGTGGATACGAATGGCGTGAGTCATGACGAGAGATGGTCCTTGAAGAAGGCGATTGTGCGGCCGTTGGCGAGATCGGCCGAGGCCTGATCGTAGTGCTTGCCGCCCTCGCGCGCGAAGGCGTGATCCTGGCCCTCGTAGACATGGATCGTGACGTGGGAATTGTCCTTCAGCCCGTCATTGACCACCTGCTGGGCCTCGGGCGGCACGAACTCGTCCTTGGAAGCGACGTGCAGGATCAGGGGCTTGGAGATGTTGCCCGCCTCGTCCAGCATCTCCGCCAGGCCGACGCCGTAGTAGCTGACGCTGCAGTCGGCGTCCGAGCGGGTTGCCATCAGATAGGCGATCTTGCCGCCCAAGCAGTAACCGACCGATCCGGCCTTGCCGTTGCAGGCCTCGTGGCCGCGCAGATGGGCCAGGGTCGACTTCATGTCGTTGATGCCCTTGTCCACATCGAACAGGCCAAAGAGCTCGAAGGCCCGGGCCCATTCCGCCTCGGTCTTGTCGGTGATCTGAATGCCCGGCTCGATGCGCCAGAAGAGGTCCGGGCAGCAGGCCACGAAGCCCTGACCGGCCAGCCAGTCGCAGACGTCGCGCATGACCTGGTTGACGCCGAATATCTCCTGGGCGACGACGATGCCGGGCGCCGGCGTGCTCTCGGGCAGGGCCAGATAGGCGCCAAACGCGCCATCCGGACCGTTGATCGTGATATCGGGCATGACAGCTCTCTCCCTGCTCAAAATGGGCCGGCACCATATCGCGAGCCGGGAAGGCTTGTCACGTGGGATGGCCGTCCAGCATAATTCGCCTCTAGGGGTTCTAGGGAGGCTGGGAGATGGACCTGGGCGCGCTGCCGGTGTGCGACCATGCTCTCGAGGGGCAGGATCGGGCCTGGGTGTGCCAGGCGATCGATCGGATCATGGCCGACTACAATCGCTCGTCCGATACCCATCTGATCAGGCTGGACCTGCCCTGCTTGGCCGATGTGGATATCTATCTGAAGGACGAATCGACCCATCCCTCGGGCAGCCTCAAGCACCGCCTGGCACGCTCTCTATTCCTCTACGCGCTGTGCAATGGCCTGGTGCGTGACGGCACGCCGATCATCGAGTCCTCTTCCGGCAGCACGGCGATCTCGGAAGCCTATTTCGCGCGCCTCCTCGGCCTGCGCTTCATCGCCGTGGTGCCCAAGACGACGGCCCAGGAGAAGCTGGATAAGATTGAGTTCTATGGCGGCGAGTGCCACCTGGTCGAGCCTCAAGAGATCTACCGAGAGGCTGAAGACTTGGCCGAGCGCTTGAGCGGTCACTACATGGACCAGTTCACCTATGCCGAGCGGGCGACCGACTGGCGCGGCAACAACAACATTGCCGAGAGCATCTTCGCCCAGCTTGCGCGGGAGCGGCATTCGGTGCCCGATTGGATCGTGGTCAGCGCCGGAACCGGTGGCACATCGGCGACCATCGGCCGCTTCCTGCGCTACAAGCCCGAGCTCTACGGCAAGGCCCGCCTTTGTGTGGTCGATCCGGAGTTCTCGGTGTTTTATGACAGCTACACGAGCGGCGACCGGACGCTGACCGCCCCGCGCGGCTCGCGCATCGAAGGCATTGGGCGGCCCCGGGTCGAGCCCTCATTCCAGCCGGCGGTGATCGACCGCATGCTCAAGATCCCGGACGCTGCCTCGCTCGCCACCATCCGGTGGCTCGAGGGCGTGCTCGGGCGTAAGTGCGGCGCTTCGACCGGGACGAATGTCTACGGCACGCTCCAGATCGTCGCTGAGATGTTAGCCGAAGGCCGTGCCGGCAGTGTAGTCTCGATGATCTGCGATCCGGGGGAACGCTACCTGCACAGCTACTACGACGAGGCTTGGCTCGAGGAACAAGGGATCGACATCCAACCCTACCTGGCGCAACTCGAGCGCTTCGCCGACTCAGGCGGGTTCGCGCCAACGTGACAGAACAATCAGAATACAAAAAAGGGAGAGTGCCATGGCGCGCGATACCAGTGGGCCGGTGATCGGCAACGTCGAGATGGGCGGTCGGCCCGGCGGGCGCCGGGGCGGTGGCCGCGCCGCGCGAGTTGCCCTGCGCCAAGAGAGCAAGGCCGGCCGGGTGGTTTGGCCCGGTGTCGAGGGCGGCGCCTTTAGCCCGCTCAGCCAAGGGGACATGCAGCGCATCCACGAGGCCGCGCTCGACCTCCTGGAGACGCTCGGCATCGGCGATCCGACCCAGGAGCTGCTGGACCTGACCCTGGACAAGGGCTGCACCCTGAACGAGCACGGCCGGCTGTGCTTTCCCAGGAGCCTGGTCGAGGACATCGTTGCCAAGGCTTGCCGCGAGTACGTGGTCCATGCCCGAGGCAGCCGCGCGCCGGATTACGACATCCGGGCCGGCGGCAAGCGGGTGCACTTCTGCACGGCCGGCTCGGCGGTCACCACCTATCAGTACGACACCAAGGACTACAGGCCCTCGACCCTGGTCGACGTCTACGACTTCGTGCGCCTGATCGACCAGCTCGACAACATCCATCTGGTGGGCCAGCCGATCATCGCGACCGACATCGACGACCTCTTCGAGCACGACATCGGCGTGCTCTACGCCCAGATTTGCGCCACCGAGAAGCCGCTCTCTATGTCCTTCGCTCACCGCGACCACATCAAGCGGGGCATCGAGATGTTCGACATGGTGCTCGGCGGCGAAGGGGAGTTCCTCAAGAAGCCCTTCGTGGTGTTCGGCGGCTGCCCGATCGTCTCGCCTTTGCGCTTCGGCGAGGACAATCTGGAAATCCTGATCGAGACCAGCCAGCTCGGCCTGGTCAGCGACATCGCGGTGGCGCCCCAGGCCGGCGCGACCGCGCCCGCGCCGCTCGCCGGCACCCTGGTGCAGTTGGCCGCCGAGACGCTGGCCTGCCTGTGCGTTGTCAACCTGATCAAGCCGGGCTGCCCCATGACCTTCGCCATGTGGCCCTTGGTCTCGGACTTGCGCACCGGGGCCTTTTCCGGCGGCAGCGGCGAGGAGGCGATCCTGGCCGCCGCCGCGGTCCAGATCGGGCGCTTTTACGACCTGCCCAACTCGGTCGGCGCGTCCATGAGCGATTCCAAGATCCCCGACGCCCAGGCCGGCTACGAGAAGGGCGTGACCACCACGCTGGCCGCCCACGCCGGTTGCAACCGGGTCTGCGAATCCGCCGGCATGCTGGGCAGCCTGATGGGCTGCGCCTTCGAGCAGCTGGTGATCGACAACGACCTGCTCGGCATGGTGCTGCGTACGGTGCGCGGCATCGAAGTCAACGACCAGACCCTGTCGCTCGACGCGATCAAGCAGGTCGCGCTCGACCCGGGTCACTATCTGGGCCATCCCCAGACCCTGGAGCTAATGGAAAGCGAGTACCTCTATCCCGACGTCGGCGACCGCACCGCCCAAGGCGCCTGGGTCCAAGAGGGCTCCAAGGACATGCTGGAGCGTGCTCACCAACGGGCCGTCGAGATCCTCTCGACCAACTACCCGACCCACATGAATCCGGCGACCGACGCCAAGATCCGAGATCGCTTTCCGATCCGCCTGCCGGTCGAGGCGATGAGTGCGGCAAGCGGGCGGTGGTGAGGGCTTAGCCCTCCGACAGCTCCTTTGACGCCGTCTCGATCGCGGTCAGGGTATCGAGCAGGAAGTCCAGGTTGAGCGCGGTCGGCCATGCGGAGAGCTTGACCGCGACCACCTCGCGTTCCGGGTCCACGTAGATCAGCTGGCCGAAGATGCCGCGCGCACAGTGCTGGCCGGACTCCCGGTCGAGCACCCACCACTTGCGGCTATAGGCGCCTTTGGGGAAGACCTCGGCGTAGGGCGAGGCCTCGAACAGCTGACGGTCACCGGTGAAGGCGGCCTCGGACCAGTCTTGGGGCACGATCTGCTTGCGGTTGAAGTGACCCCGCTGAAGCTGCATTTGGCCGAAGCGGGCGTAGTCCCTGAGCGTTGCGTTGAAACCGCCGTTGGCGGTCGCGGCGCCCGCCCGGTCGATCACGAAGCAGGCGTCGCGCTCGCAGCCCAGATTCGACCAGACGGTGCGGCTGACCAGCTCCGAGAGGCTCGTGCCGCTAATCTGCTCCAGCACCCAGCCCAGCATGTCGGTCTCGCTCGAGCGGTAGACGTGGTGCTCGCCGTGGGCCCAGCTCTGTTGCAGGGTCAGCAGGAAGTCGTAAGCGCAGCTTGCGTCGCCCTCGCGCCAAGGCTTCCAGCCGGCGGCTCGGTCGAAGCGGCTGATGTCTGAGTCTGGGTCAGCGTAGTCCTCGTTGAAACCGACGCCGCTGGTCATGTCGAGCAGATGGCGGATCAAGGCATCGCCGTAACCCAGGCCCGCGGTCTCCGGCACATAGGTCCGCACCGGTGCCTCCAGGTCGAGCAGCCCCTCGCCCCACAGGACGCCGGCGGCTGCCGCCACGACCGACTTGGCGACCGACTGGGAGAGGTGCAGCGATCGCTCGGTCATGCCGTTGAGGTAGCGTTCGTAAACCACGCGGCCCCGGTGCAGCATCAGAAAGCCGTGGGTGTGGGTCGCCGCCAGCATCTGCTCGAGCGTGCGCTCGGCCCCGTCCCGTGCCGTGAAGGCGACCTCGCCAAGTGCCTCGGGGCTGGCCGGTAGCTTGGCTGCATGGCCGCTGCCGCGCCACACCTCGGCGGTCGGAAAGACCTGGCGCATGTTCTGGAAGGCCCAGGTGTTGAACGGCGGACTGTCCCAATTGTCCAGGGTGACCCTGAGCTCGGGCGGCGGCGGAAAGCCGGTCATCGGCAGTGTCGTATCGGCGGGCGGCTCGGGTGCATCCATCTTTGGCGTCCTTCGGCGGCGGGCGGCGCGACACGCTAGCAGAGCCGGCGGACTTTGCAAAAAGCGGCGCTTGCCCCTGGTCCCTCCGGACGGCAGGATGGGCGCCCCTGAAGCGCCGTGGAGCCCCCGCAATGAAGACGATCTACAGCGACGACCACCGTCTGCACGACCTGAAGGGCGAGCTCTATGGCGGCAAGCTGGGGCCCGCCTTCGAGAAGCCTGAACGCGCCGACCACGTGCTGTCTCGGGTCAACGAGGTCGCGCTCGGCCCGGTCGAGGGCCCCCGCAGTTTCGGTCTGGCGCCCCTAAAGCGGATCCACGACGAGGGTTTCTTAAGCTTTCTGGAGAGCTGCTGGCAGGAATGGCAGGCCGAGGGCTTCGAGGGTGATGCGATCGCCACGGTTTGGGCCGGCCGCACCATGCGCCAGCGCATCCCCGAGCACATCGAGGGCAAGCTCGGCTACTACGCCATGGCGGCGGAGACGGCGATCTGCTCGGGCACCTGGCAGGCGGTCCGGGCCAGCGCCGACGTGGCGTTGACCGGGCAGGCCGCGGTTCAAGAAGGCGCCCGAAGCGCCTTCGCGCTCTGTCGGCCGCCGGGCCACCATGCCGCGGCGGACCTGTTCGGCGGCTACTGCTTTTTGAACAACGCGGCGATCGCGGCCCAGGCCTTTCTCGACGGCGGCGCTGGCCGAGTCGCGATCCTCGATGTGGACTTCCACCACGGCAACGGCACCCAGTCGATCTTCTACGACCGGGACGACGTGCTTTTCTGCTCTTTGCACGGCGACCCGCGCCACGCCTTCCCGCATTTTCTCGGCTATGGCGACGAGACCGGGGCCGCAGCCGGCGAGGGTTTCACCGCCAATTTCCCGCTCTTGCCCGGCGCGGCCTACGATCAGTGGGGCGCGGCGCTCCAGGCGGCCTGCGCCAAGATCGCCGATTTCGGGCCCGACGCCGTCGTCGTATCGCTCGGCGTCGATACCTTCGAACGCGACCCGATCAGCTTCTTCAAGCTGACCAGCGAGGATTTCTCCCGCTACGGGGAGACGATCGCCAAGCTTGGCCGGCCGACCCTCTTCGTGATGGAGGGCGGCTACGCGGTCGAGGAGATAGGTATCAACGCGGTCAACGTGCTGACCGCCTTCGAGCAGGCCGCCTGAGGTGAGCGCGCCCGAGGCCACCGCGGGCGGCCCCAAGCCGCGCCTGCCGCGCTTGGAGAACTGGTCGCCCATGGTTCATGCCGAGGGTGTCTTCACGCCCCAGGAATGCCTGCGCATCGTCGGCCTGGCCGAGACCCTGAAGCCCGCCGAGGTGCAGAGCGCGGTCGGTGTGGGCCGCTACCGGGACAGCGATGTCTGCTTCCTCAGGCCCGGGCCAGATACCAACTGGGTCTTCGAGCGCACCATGGGCTTCGTCGAGCACGCCAACCGCTCGAGCTTCCAGCTCGAGTTGGCCGGCTTCACCGAGCCGCTTCAGGTCGCCGAGTATGGCCCGGGCCAGTACTACGACTGGCATCTGGATTTCGGCAACGGGCGCCTCTCGATCCGCAAGCTCAGCTTCATCGTCCAGCTGACCGACCCGGCCGACTACCAGGGCGGGGGCATCGACCTGTATTGCGCGCGCGAGCCGCTCACCGCGCCGCGCGGCCAGGGCACCATGATCGCCTTTCCCGCCTACATGCTGCACCGGGTGCGCGCGGTCACCGAAGGCCGCCGCCGCTCCCTGGTCGGCTGGATCGGCGGCCCGCCGTTTCGCTAGAAATCACCTCCGTTATCGCGCACTCTCCTTGACGCAAAAATTTGGGAGTAAACCCATGTTCAACACCTTGATCCGCATCCTCACCCCGCTCGCGCTTTTCGCGTTCCTGGCCGCCTGTTCGCCCGAGGTCGGCAGCGAGGAGTGGTGCGGCGAGATGAAGGAGAAGCCCAAGGGCGACTGGACCGCAAACGAAGCGGCCTCCTTCGCCGAGCACTGCATACTCTAGGCACCTGGCCATGACCGGAGCGGGGCGCCCGGCCTGTTGAGGCGCGCGCGCTCGTGCTAGGCTGTCGGCCGATCTTGGGGAGAAAGCTAATGATCCAACATTCCTTGGCGGCGCGCCTTTGCGGCCTGATGACGGTGGTTCTCTTGGCCCTGCCGAGCGGCGCCCAGGCGCAGAATTGGCTCGATCAGGCCAAAGACGCGTGGAGCGCCTTGGACGAGGCCGCGCCCGAGGGCAGCGGGCTCGGGTCCGACGAGATCGCGGCGGGCCTGCGCGAGGCGCTTGCGGTCGGCACCGAGAAGGTGGTCGATCAGGTCGGCACGACCGACGGCTTTAATGGCGACCCGTCGATCCACATTCCCCTGCCCGGCGCGCTTCAGGATGTGCAGTCGGCGCTTCGGGCGGTCGGCATGGCGGAGATGGCCGACGATCTGGAGCTGCGCCTCAACCGGGGCGCCGAGGCCGCCGCGCCCGAGGCCAAGGCGCTCTTTGTCGAGGCGATCAGTCGGATGACCCTGGAGGATGCCCAGGCGATCTACGATGGTCCGGACGACGCCGCCACCCAGTACTTCAAGCAGGCCATGAGCGAGCCCCTGGCCGAACGCATGGCGCCGATCGTCGACCGCAGCCTGGCCGACGTGGGCGCGGTCAAATCCTACGACGCCATGATGGGCCAGTACGACACCATCCCCTTCGTCCCCGACGTGAAGTCGGACCTGACCGGCTACGTCGTCGACCAGGCGCTCGACGGCATCTTCTACTATGTGGCCAAAGAGGAAGCCGCAATCCGCAACAACCCGGCGGCGCGCACCACCGAGCTGCTGCAGAAGGTGTTCGGGTCGAGCTAGGGACGCTGTGGAAGGAGGCGCCCGTGAGCGGCCTGCACTTCTGGTTCTCCATCGGCAGCACCTACAGCTACCTAACCGTTATGCGCATCGAGAAGGTCGCGCGGGACGCCGGCGTTGACGTCGAGTGGCGGCCCTTCAGCGTGCGAAAGATTATGCAGGAGATGAACAACATCCCCTTCACGGAGAAGCCGACCAAGATGGCCTACATGTGGCGGGACATCGAGCGTCGGGCGGCGGGCTACGGCGTGCCCTGTCAGGTGCCGGTGCCCTACCCACTGGCGCAGTTCGATCTGGCCAACCGGGTCGCCGTCCTGGGCCGTGAGGAGGGCTGGTGCGCGGCCTACGTCCAGGCGACCTATCGGCGCTGGTTCCAGTGGGGCCAAGCAGCCGGAAGCAGCCCCAACTTGGAGGACAGCCTGCAAGAGATCGGCCTGGACCCGGTGGAGGTGATCGCGCGCGCCGAGAGTGAGGAAACGGGCCGGGCATACGGTGCGGCGACCGATAAGGCGCGCCAGCTCGATATCTTCGGCGCGCCAACCTTCATCGCGAATGGCGAGATGTTCTGGGGTGATGATCGCCTGGAAGACGCGCTCGCCTGGGCCAAAGCGCCGGGCTAGCAGATCTGCGCCGCGCGTTTTCTCTTTATGATTGTGGCGACGAGTACCAAGAACCTATCAAAATCGGTAAATTGAAGCGACGGGCCTCGCAGGGCTTAATCAGCGCCAATGGTTAGGGTTTGGCCTTGGCATCACAATTCCTGCGCGCGGAGCAGTGGATCTGCCGACGCCTTTTGCAAAGCCCGGCCAAACTGGTCCCCGCTGGAGCAAGCGGTGGATTTGGCCCCAATCCGCGGGGGCAATGGGAGGAGATTCATGAGGCTACCCTTACGCAGCTTTCTTTGCCTGTTGGCGCTTTGGCTTACCGCTGGCGTCGCCGCGGCCAACGAGACCAAACCCAACATCCTGGTGATCTGGGGCGATGACATCGGCCAAACCAACGTCTCGGCCTACAGCCTCGGGCTCATGGGCTATCACACCCCCAACATCGACCGGATCGCCAAGGAAGGCATGATGTTCACCGACTATTACGGTGAGCAGTCCTGCACCGCCGGCCGCTCGTCCTTCATCACGGGCCAGTCGGTCTACCGGACCGGGTTGTCGAAGGTCGGCCTGCCCGGCGCCAAGGAAGGCATGCAGGTGGAAGACCCGACGATCGCCGGTCTGCTGAAGGCCCAGGGATACGCCACGGGTCAGTTCGGCAAGAACCACCTTGGGGACCGGAATGAGCATCTGCCGACCAATCACGGATTCGATGAGTTCTTCGGCAACCTCTACCACCTCAATGCGGAGGAAGAGCCGGAGCTGGAGGACTATCCAAGGGACGCGGTGCTGCCCGACGGACGGACCTTCCTGGAAGCCTTCGGGCCGCGCGGGGTGATCAAGTCCTTCGCCGGCGGGGAGATCGAGGACACCGGCCCGCTCACCAAGAAGCGGATGGAGACCGTCGATGACGAAACGGTTGCCGCCGCGTTGGATTTCATCGAGCGGCAGACCGCGGCGAAGACGCCTTGGTTCGTGTGGTGGAACGGCACCCGGATGCATTTCCGCACCCACGTGAAGGACGAGCTTCGGGGCATTTCCGGCCAGGACGAGTACTCCGACGGCATGGTCGAGCACGACCGGCACATCGGGCAGTTTCTCGACAAGCTGGACGAGCTTGGCATCGCGGACAACACCATCGTGTTCTACTCGACCGACAACGGGCCGCACATGAACACCTGGCCCGATGCCGCGATGACGCCGTTCCGGGGCGAGAAGAACACCAACTGGGAAGGCGGCTGGCGCGTGCCGGCGGCAGTTCGCTGGCCCGGCAAGATCGAGGCCGACTCGGTCTCAAACGAGATCATGCACCACATGGACTGGCTGCCGACCTTCTTGGCCGCGGCCGGTGCCGACGACGTCAAGGCGCAGCTGATGGAAGGCAGCGTCGAGGCGATCGGGCGGAACTACAAGGTGCACCTCGACGGCTACAACTTCCTGCCCTACCTGACCGGCGAGGCAAAGCAAGCGCCGCGCAGGGAGGTCTTCTATTTTTCGGACGACGGCGACCTAACCGCGCTGCGCTTTGACGACTGGAAGATCATCTTCCTCGAGCAGCGGGTCGAGACCACGCTGCAGGCCTGGGCGGAGCCTTTCGTTCCCTTGCGGGTTCCGCTGATCTTCAATCTGCGCCGGGATCCCTACGAGCGGGCGCAAAAGACCTCGAACACCTATTACGACTGGCTGCTCGACCATGTCTTCTTCCTGGTCCCGGCCCAGCAGTACGTCGGGCAGTTCCTGGCGACCTTCCAGGAGTTCCCGCCGCGTCAGAAGGCGGCGAGCTTCAGCCTGGATCAGGTCATGGAAAAGCTGACGTCGACGGGTGGCGCGAGATAGCTTTCATAGAGTCGGAGCCGGGCGAGCGCCCGG
>JBCCGG010000068.1:0-21610 GCA_039029395.1 Pseudomonadota bacterium
CGGATCGAGAGGCCGATCTCGCGGCCGTAGACCGCGGCCATGCCGAAATAGGCGCCGTTCGCCATCATCACGCCGAAATAGCCCACCACGCCGGTCGGGGAGACCCGGTAGAGCTCCAGGATGCCGACCGGCTGCGGGGTCTCGAAGGGTGGGGTCCGCCCGCTCGACAGCAGCATCGGGATCAGGGCCAGCGACACCAGGACCGAGACCAGGATGAACAGCGCGGCGCCGGACGGATCGGCGACGTTGAGCAGGCCCTGTCCGGCGGCGGCCCCGCCCAGCACGATCACCATGTAGACCGAGAGCAGCTGCCCCCGGTTCTGATTGGTGGCCTGGGCGTTGAGCCAGCTTTCGGCGATCACATACAGACCGGCGTAGCAGAACCCGGTGATCAGGCGGATCATGGTCCAGGGCACCGGCTCGACCCAAAGGGCCTGGATCAGGATCGCGGTCGAGGCCAGTGAGGCCAGCGCCGCGAACACCCGAACATGGCCGACCCTGGCGACCAGCCTTGGCGTCATGATTGAGCCGGCCAGGAACCCTGCATAGTAGCCCGACATCAAGATGCCGGTCGCCGCGGTCGGAAACCCCTCCAGCGTGGCGCGGATGCCGAGGAGCGATCCCTGCAGGCCGTTGCCGATCATCAGCAAGGCCATGCCGAGCAGGAGTGCCCAGGACGAGGCGATCGCGGCGATCATGGCGCCCTCCCAGCGGCCCGGCTTCCGGGTGCCGGCGGCGCTTGGTACGCCCTTCATGGGTCTGCGGCAAGAGGGGTGGCGCGGACCCCGTTCCGTCAATCGCAAAAGTGCTCTAGGTTGACGGCCAATCTGGTACTTTCAGGTGAGCATGGTGGACGCGCCCATCGAAACGCCCTCCGGCAAGGGCTCCGGGGACGAGAACTTTCAGGTCGGCTCGTGGCTGCTGCCCGCGGCGCTGCGGCCCCATGTCGCAGCCTTCTACGCCTTCGTGCGTGCGGGCGATGACATCGGCGACAATCCGGACCTTGTGGCCGACGACAAGCTGGCCCGGCTGGACACGTTCGAGCATGCGCTGACCGGTCCCCCGGAGGCTGCCGCGGCGCTTCCTAAGGCGCAGGCCCTGCGCGCCAGCCTGGCAGCGACCGGCGTGACCGCCCAGCATGCGGTCGACGTGCTGGGCGCGTTCAAGCGCGACGCCGTCAAGCACCGCTACGACGATTGGCAGGACCTGCTTGGCTACTGCGCCCTGTCGGCATCGCCGGTCGGCCGCTTCCTGCTCGATCTGCACGGCGAGTCCAAGGATCTCTACGTCTGCGCCGATCCTTTGTGCGATGCGCTGCAGATCCTGAACCATTTGCAGGACTGCCAGGACGACTATCGGACGCTGGATCGCGTCTACCTCCCGCTGGACAGCTTTGCGACCGCCGGGATCGAGGTCAGCGAGCTGGACCGTGCCGGCACCAGCCCGGCGTTGCGCCAGGTCCTGGATCGGACGCTGGACGGGGTCGAAGGGCTGCTCGAGCGGGCGGCCCTGCTGCCGCGGGTGCTGACCAGCCGACGGCTGGCCGCAGAAGCCGGGGTGATCCTGGCGATGGCGCACCGGCTTACGCTCGCCCTGCGCCGGGGCGATCCGCTGGCGGAACGGATCGAGCTCGGCAAGGTTCAGTTCCTGCTGTGCGGCCTGACCGGGGTGCTGCCGGCCCTGATGCCGCGCCGCGCGCTGACCGGCACCGCGCTGCCGACGGCCGAGCAGGCAGCGCCATGAGCACCAACGTACGACCGGCGGTGGCGTCCGCCAGCTCCTCGCCCGACCTTGCAGGCTGCCGCGAGCATGTGCGCACCGTGGTGGCGGGTTCGGGCACATCGTTCTATTGGGGGATGCGCCTTTTGCCCGCGGCCAAGCGCGAGGCGATGTTCGCCATCTATGCGTTCTGCCGTGAAGTCGACGACATCGCCGACAGTGACGATACCCGATCGAGCAAGACGGCCGATCTAGCGCGCTGGCGGGACGAGATCGAAGCCCTCTATGCCGGGCGTCCAAGCCGTCCCACGAGTCGCGCGCTGGCCGCGCCGATCGAGCGCTTCGATCTGCCGCGCGGCGAGTTCGATGCAATGATCGACGGCATGGAGATGGACGCGAGCGCGACCATGCGGGCGCCATCCTTTGCCGCGCTCGAGCGCTACTGCCGCTGCGTCGCTGGCGCGGTGGGTGTGCTCTCGGTGCATGTGTTCGAGGCGCGCTCGCCCGATCGGGAGAGCGGAGCCCTGGCGCTCGGCGAGGCGTTGCAGCTGACCAACATCCTGCGCGATCTCGCCGAGGATGCGCAGGTCGGCCGCCTGTACCTGCCGCGCGAGGTGCTGGACCGGCATGGCATCCACGGCGACGATCCGTTTCAGGTGCTGGCCCACCCGCTGTTGCCCGGCGTATGTGGCGAGCTGGCAGCGCGGGCGATGCAGCGCTTCGACGAAGCCGACCGCTGGCTCGCGCAGGAGGAGCGCCGCGCGGTCCGGCCGGCGCTGATCATGCGCGGCGTCTACCGGCTCATCCTGGACCGTCTGATCGCCGAGGAATGGCAGCGGCTGCTGCCGCCGGTGCGCGTGAGCAAGGCCGCGAGGCTGTGGGTGGCGATCCGCCAAGGCCTGCTCTGACCACCATGGCAAGCGAGGGTTCGGCCGCGCAGACCATCGCGAGCGATGGCTGGGAAGGGGCGCGGGCTGGCGCTGGCCGCCCGTCCTCGGAGCCCCAGATCCATATCGTGGGGGCGGGCCTGGCCGGCCTCGCCGCCGCCGTACGGCTCAGCCTGCGCGGCGAGCGTGTGGTGCTGTACGAGGCCGCCCAGCGCGCCGGGGGGCGTTGCCGCTCCTACTTCGACCGCACCCTGGGGCGCGTGATCGACAACGGCAATCACCTGCTGCTGTCCGGCAACCGCGATGCCATGGCCTATCTCGACGCGATCGGAGCGCGCGACAGCCTGGTCGGCCCAGAGGACGGCAGTTTTCCGTTCATCGACCTCGAAAGTGGCACGCGATGGGCGGTGCGGCCCAACCATGGACCGCTGCCGTTTTGGATCGCCATGCCCTCGCGCCGGGTGCCGGGCACCCGGATCGGCGCCTACCTGGCTGGATTGCGCCTGGGGCGCGCGGGACCCGACCGTACCGTGGCTGACTGCCTCGATCCGAACGATCCGCTGTGGCGGGCCTTTTGGGATCCGCTGGCGACCGCGGTGCTCAACACGCCGCCCGAGACCGGATCGGCCACGCTGCTCTGGGCCGCGCTCAAGGAGAGCTTCGCTCGCGGTGCCGCCGGCTGCCGGCCGCTCATTGCCCGCGACAGCCTCGCGGCCAGCCTGGTCGACCCGGCGCTGGCCTTGCTGGCGGCGCGTGGCGTGGTGCCTCGGTTCGGCGCTCGGCTCCGCGCCATCGAGCACGACGACCGCGCTCGGGTCCTCGACTTCGCGCAGGGTCCGGTGGTGCTGGGTGAGCGCGACCTCGTGATCCTGGCCCTGCCGTCCTTTCAGATCGCAGCGCTCCTGCCGGAGATCGCCGTACCCGAGGAGACCCATGCGATCGTCAACGGCCATTTTCGCCTGCCGCAGGCGCTGCCGGATCGGCCGCTGCTGACTGGTCTGATCGGTGGCACGGCACAATGGCTGTTCCTGCGCGAAGACATGGCCAGCCTCACGGTGAGCGCCGCCGACGCGTTGGCCGAGGAGCCTGCCGATGCGATCGCCCGGCGTCTTTGGGCCGACACCGCGCGCACCCTGGACCTGCCGGTGAGCCCCGAGCCTCCCGGTCGCATCGTGAAGGAAAAGCGCGCGACCTTCGCCCAGACGCCCGCCGCTGCCGCGCAGCGCCCAGCGGCACGCACCCGCTGGCCAAATCTGGTGTTGGCGGGGGATTGGACGGCAACTGGCCTGCCCGCGACGATCGAGGGGGCGATCCGCTCCGGCCACGGCGCCGCCGAGCTGCTGTCGCAGGGGGCATTGGCTTCTAAACAACCTGTGGTAGAATAGCGCCCGAAGTCAATTGTCTCGAGGTGTAAGGCCGCCGTGACGACATCGGGTGAAGCGCAGATGCAGGGCGCGGGTTTGGGGATGGTGGTGGCCACACCGGCGACCGCGCGATGCCTCGCCGGCCTCGCCCGCAGGGCTGGTGCCGCGGTGATCACCAGCTACGGCGATGCCGGGCGCGCGCGTGCTGCGGCACGCCAGCTGGTCGCGGGCGGTGCGCGGGCAATCCTGAGCTTTGGTCCCGCGGTGGGCCTGGCGCCGCTCCTGCGGCCTGGCGATCTGGTCATCGCCGACAGCGTGGTCATGCCGCGCGGCGAGACGATCGAGACCGACCTCGCCTGGCGCACCGAGCTCGAGCAGCGCCTGCGCACCACGCAATCCCGGCTCACCGTCGCGCGCCTTGCCGGCCGTGACCGGCTGGCACCCTCGGCGGACGAGAAGCGGATCGTGTTTCGCGAAACCTTCGCCGCCGCGCTCGACAGCGAAAGCCACGAGATCGCAGGGATCGCGCACGCCGCCGGGCTGCCGTTCGTCGCCGTGCGCGCGATCGCCGAACCGGCAGAGGAGAACCGACCCCTGGCGCACCGTCCGGCGCGCAACGCCTATGCGGCCTCGGTGCCGGCTTGTCTGGTCCGTCCGTGGGAGCTGCCGGCGGTGCTGCGCTTTGCCAAAAATGGCCGGGCGGCGCTCGCGACCCTGCGCCAGGTCGCGACCCTGGTCCCGCGCACCCAAGGCGGTTGAGCGGCGGCACTGCGTTCCTGACAGATCGGCCAGACACTTACGACCATTTCCTCCTTGTGCGGTTGCCCTGGCCAGCTTCTGGCGTCAAACTATCTCCCTACGATGGAGAGAACCATGCAGTTGGCCAGATCGAGCACCGGCGTGGCGGCGATGCTGGCGATCGCGCTGGCTGGATCGGTCGCGCTCGCGCTCGAAGGCGACGCGCTCCTGGTCACTGGCAGCAATGTCAATGTGCGCGCCGGGCCGAGCACGGATGCGGGCATTCTGGCCCGGGTCGGGATCGACGAGCCCGCCACCGAGCTGCGCCGGGTGGGCGATTGGGTCGAGGTGACCTTGCCACGGCAGGATGTGCTGGGCTGGATCCACGGTTCCCTGCTCGCCACCGCCCCAACGCCCACCCCCGCGCCCACGGGGACGCCAGCCGCGAATTCGCAGCCTCAGCCGCCGGCTGCGGCCGGCGCGACACCGACGGAGGTTGCAGCGACCGCCACGCCCGCGAGCACCCAGCCGGCAGCGCCGGCTTCGGATGCTGAGGCGGCGCCGAGCCCGCCGGTCACGACCGCCGCAGTTCCGAGTGGCGCAGTCCCGAGTTCCGCTGGGACGAGCGCATCGGTGCCCGATGGGGAACCGGCGCCCGACACACCCCTCGGCAGGTTTCGTGAGGAGGTCGAGCACTTCAACAGCCGCGCCGTTGCCGCGGCCGGCGTTGATCTGTTCACCGGGGTCGAGCCGCTCGGCGAGGGGGCGGTGCAGGTGGTTACCACCGACGCGTGGGCGATCATGTCGCAGCCGGGGCAGCAGAGCTATCTGAATGCCCTTTATGGGCGCTGGCAGGCGGTGAGCGATGGTGCTGGCGACCTGCGGCTCGAGATTGTCGATTCGACCGGCGCCTTGATGATGGAGCGCTCGGGGCCGTGAGCGCGGCGGCCGCCGCAGCCGCTTGGGAGACGGGCCCATGAAAATCACCATCGACATCGACTGCTCGCCGCAGGAGGCACGAGCCTTTTTGGGGTTGCCGGAGGTCGGCGCCATGCAGGAGGCTCTGGTGGCGCAGCTGCAGGAGCGGCTTCAGGAGGTGCTCCAGACCAGCGATCCCGAGGCGCTGATGCGCCTTTGGCTGCCAACCGGCATGAAGGGCTTCGCCCAGCTTCAGGAGCAGTTCTGGCAGCAGATGATGGCGATGCAGGAGCCGGAGAAGAAGTAGCTCCAGGATTGGTGCAGGATCGGTCTATCAAGCCCCCGGCAGCTGGTAGTCCTGGAGCTGCTCGCGCAGGCGCACCTTGGCGATCTTGCCGGTGGCGGTGTGCGGGAGTTCGTCCACGAACACCACATCGTCCGGCAGCCCCCATTTGGCGACCTTGCCCTCGAGAAAGGCCAGGATCTGGTCTCCCCCGACCTCCGCTTGCGCGTGCTTGACCACGACCAGGAGCGGCCGTTCGACCCAGCGTGGATGGGGCTTGGCGATCACCGCGGCCTCGGCCACGTCCGGATGCGCCACGGCCGCGTTCTCCAGCGCGATGGAGCTGATCCACTCGCCGCCCGACTTGATCACGTCCTTGGCGCGATCCGTGATCTCCATGTAGCCATCCGCGTCGATGGTGGCGACGTCGCCGGTCGCCAGCCAACCGTCCTGGATCGCCTCGGCGGTGGCCTCGTCGTCGCGAAAATACCCTGACGCGATCCAGGGACCCCGTACCATCACCAGGCCTGACGCTTCGCCATCATGGGGCAGGGACTGCCCCTGGTCGTCCACGATCTTCATCTCGACGCCCCACACGCAGCGTCCCTGCTTGATCTGAAGGCGGCGGCGCTCCGCCACCGGCTGGGCTGCCGCGCGGGCGTCGAGCGGGGACGCGGTACCGAGCGGGCTCATCTCGGTCATGCCCCAGGCATGCACCACCTCGACGCCCTGGTCCTCGAAGGCCTCGATCATCGATTGGGGCGGCGCCGCACCGCCGATCGCGACCCGGCGCAGCGTGGTGAGCTTCTTGCCGGACTCGCGCAGATAGTTGAGGAGACCCAGCCAGATCGTCGGCACGCCGGCCGAGTGGGTGACGCCTTCACGCTCGAACTGCTCGACGAGACTGGCGCCGTCGAGCTTGGGACCCGGCATCACCATCGGCAATCCGGCCATCGGGCAGGCATAGACCAGCCCCCACGCATTGGCGTGAAACATCGGCACCACCGGCAGCTCGATATCGCTCGGCATCAAACCGAGGGCGTTCGGCATCATCAGTGCGAGGCTGTGCAGGACCGTCGATCGGTGGTGGTAAAGCACGCCGCGCGGGTTGCCCGTGGTGCCCGACGTGTAGCAGAGGCTCGACGCGGTGGTCTCGTCGAAGGTTGGCCACTCGATCGTCGTCGGCTGGCCCTCCAGGAGGCTCTCGTAGCAGTGCAGATTGGCGAGCGTGCTGTCCGGCATGTGGGCCTCGTCGCTCAGCACCACCACGCCCCGCACGGTCTCGAGCTGTGGTGCCAGCTGTTCGACCAGCGGCACGAACATCGGATCGATGAACAGATACGCGTCCTTGGCGTGGTTGATGATGTAGGCGATCTGCTCGGGGAACAGGCGGGGGTTGATGGTGTGGCAGATCGCGCCAATGCCGGAGATGGCGTAGTAGAGCTCGAAATGGCGATGGTCGTTCCAGGCGAGCGTGCCGATCCGGTCGCCGATGCCGATGTTGAACATGGACTGGAGGGCATGGGCAAGTTGGGCGCTGCGCTGCCCCAGCTCGGCATAGGTGGTGCGGTGGACCCCCAGATCCGCCGTCTGCGAGACCATCGTCGTGTTGGCATGGTTTTGCGCCGCGTGCTCCAGGATCGAGGAGATCAGCAGCGGACGGTCCATCATCAGGCCTTGCATCGTCAGTCTCCCCTGTCATGCGGCCCCGTTGCGTGGCGTTTGCGCCATCGTCCCTGATCGTCTTCTTGTAGCCGCTAGCTTACCCTGCGCGCCCGAACGCGGTCAGCCGTTTTCGGCGCAGCGCGCCAAAGCGTCCCAGAACATTTTTTCGTAGGCCTGGAGCAGCCGCACCGCGCGCAGGATCGCGGCTGGTGCTACCCCCTGATCCAGGCCGTCCTGGATGATCGGCAGCGCCACGTCGTCGAAGCCGCGAAGGTTGGCGAACGCGTCCAGAAACGCCGTGTGCTCGGGCTTAAAGCCGCAATGGGTCCGGAGCGCGTCGCTCACCGCACCGCAATTGCGTCCCCAGGCCGCCAGGTTGGCCAAAAAGCCCGCCACGATCTCGGCCGCCGAACCATAGTCGGCGAGCCAGGCCACGTAGCAGCCATAGGCAAAGCCCTCGGGGCTGGGCTCGTAGGCCGCGAGGTCGGCCTCGCTGAGGTCCATCTTCGCGGCCAGCACCAGCAGGTTCGCCAGCGCCGCCATCTCGCCCTCGAGCAGGTTATGGAAGAAGGGGCGCGCCGCCGTGTGGCCGAAGCGGCGCAGCATGGTCGCATCGGCGCGCATGCCGGAGATCGTCAGGTGATACTGATGTCCCGGCAGGGCGATCAGGCCCGCGCGCGACATCGAACCGCTGGCGATCGCCGCCAGATAGGGGTGACGATCGATCGCGCGCTCGACCGCCTGGACCTGCGCGTGGGCGTCCCGCACCACCTGCTCGGCCGTTGCCACCATGCCATGCCTCCCGTGGTTTGCCGCGCGCGGGCTCAGCATGGGACGGCCGGGAAGGAAACACCAGCGCCCTTTGCCGGCCGCCGCGGGCTGCCGTCCCTTTCGCGGTGGGATCGGGAGGCCCATGGCGGCCGGCTTGGGGGTGCCTAGTGACGATGGTGCCGGTGAATGTGCCGATGGTGCACCCGGCGCGGCTGGGCCTTGTGATGGTATGCGCGCCGGTGGTGGAACTGCCGGGCATGGTCACGCCGGCCATGCCACCTGGGCGCATGCTTGCGGTAGTGATGTCGCCAGCTGTGCCGCCATGGCTTGTGGTGGCGCCATTGCTTGTGGTGTCGAGAGCCGTGCCGATGGGAACCGCCTTGGTGAACCACGCGCACCTTGGGGATGCTCTCGATCACGATCGTGGCGCTGAACGTGGGGTTGGCCTGGGCCTGGGAGCCCAGCGCCAGGCCGCCTGCGAGGATGGCCGTGGTCAAAATCCTGCGAAGCATCGCTTCCTCCATGCCGGTTTCGCCGACCCTTTTGGAGGAAGCCGCCTGACCCTGGCCTGAACGGCCCGTGCAGGAACCTGGCCTGTCGAACCTGGGGTCGCTCAGCGATGCTCAGGATTGGGAAAGTCGAACCGGCAGCCGGCCTGCCATGCGGCGCGTCGTCGAGCCGGGCCAGCCGACCGAGATCGCGCTCGACATCTATCCGGGTCAGATTCTCACCGGCAAGGTGGAGGCCATTTGGTGGGCGACCGGCCAGGGCCAGTATCGGCCCTCCGGCCGGATACCCAACTTCCTGGTGCCCAACAAGCCCCAGGGCCACTTCGCCGTGCAAATCACCTTCGACAATGCGGAGCAGATTCATCTGCCGGCCGGCACCCACGGCGCGGTGACGATCTTCACGGGCAGAGGCAAGCCCTTTGCCGTGCTGCGCCGCATCGGCATTCGGATCTACACCTGGGCCAACTGGATCTATCCCTTCGATTTCCTCTGAGGAGGACCGCGACCATGCGCCAGCGCCAGACCTCCCTCGCCGCTGTCGGCCTGAGCTTTCTAGTGCTTTCCGGCTGCACCGTGGTCGGGCCCAACTTCACGACGCCCGACGCGCCGGCCGCGGAGGATTGGCTGCCCAATCAGGTGGAGCTCGACCCGGACGACTCCAAGGTCTCGAGCACGAGCGCGGCCAACGCCGCCTGGTGGCGGGTGTTCGACGATCCGGTGCTCGACAAGCTGGTCGCACTTGCTTACGGCCAGAACTTGACCCTGCAGACCGCGGGCTTGCGCATTTACGAGGCGCGCGCCCAGCTCGGCATCGCGGTCGGCAGCCAGTATCCCCAAACCCAGGGGATCGGCGCCGTCTACGAGCGCCGGCTGATCAGCGACCAGATTGGCGTGATCCGGGACATTGACGAGGTGGTCGATATCGACCGCACCTTCAACGTCTACCAGGCCGGCTTCGACGCCGCCTGGGAGCTCGACTTCTGGGGCAAGTTCCGGCGCGGCATCGAATCGGCAGACGCCAACCTGATCGCCCAGATCGCCGACTACGACGACGTGCTGGTGAGTCTGACCGGCGATGTCGCCAGCACCTACGTGCAGATCCGAACGATCGAGGAGCGCCTGGCGATCGCCCACGCCAATGTGGCGATCGAAGAGGAAAGCCTGCGCATCACCAAGATCCGCTACAGGGACGGGGTCACGACCGAGCTCGATGTCGAGGAGGCGACGGCGCTCCTGAACAGCACCAAGGCATCGATCCCGGCGCTCCAGCTGGCGCTGACTCAGGCCAAGAACGCGCTTAGCGTGCTGCTCGGCATGCCGCCCAGCGATCTGCGCGGCATTTTGGGCGAGCCCGGCACGATCCCAAAGCCGCCGGCCGAGGTGGCGATCGGCCTGCCCGCAGAGCTTCTGCGCCGCCGCCCCGACATCCGCGGCGCCGAGCTCCAGGCGGCCGCACAAAGCGCCCAGATCGGCATCGCCCAAGCCGATCTCTACCCGGCCTTCACCCTGGCCGGCTCGGTCGGAGTCGAGGCGAGCGATCTGAGCGACCTCTTCACCGGCGGCGCCTTCACCGGCGTCTTCAACCCCTCGATCACCCTGCCGATCTTCAACTACGGGCGCATCAAGAACAATGTGCGGGTCCAAGACGCGCGCCTTCAGGAGCTGATCGTCAACTACCAGAACACGGTCCTGAACGCCTACCTGGAGGTCGAGAACGCGTTGGTCGGCTTCCTTCAGACCCAGCAGGAGGCCGACTATCTGGCGGCCAGCGTCGCCGCCTCGGAGCGGGCGGTCAAACTGGCTTTGATCCAGTACAAGGCCGGCACCGCCGACTACACCCGGGTGCTCAACACCCAGACGGCCCAGCTGCGCGGTCAGGACCGCCTGACCTCGGCCAAGGGCCAGATCGCGACCAACCTGGTGGCGCTCTACAAAGCCTTGGGCGGCGGTTGGCAGATCCGCGCGGGCGACGACTTCATCCCCGAGGCCACCAAGGAGGTCATGGCCGGGCGCACCGACTGGGGCGACCTGTTGAAGCCGGCGGCGATTCCCGAAGGCGACGAAGCGCTCAATCCCCCGCCCTCGCCCGAGCCCTTCACTTTGTTCAAGAGGCGCCCGGACTGGTGAGCGCCCCGCTCTGTCTCAGCAGGTCAGCCACCGCCTGAGCGAGCGCCTCGTAACCGGCGGCGTTGGGGTGGATCGGGTCGCTCTTGAGGGCGTCGTCGCCGAGGATCTCGGCAAGCGCATCGCCCTCATAGGGCACGCCGAACTCGTCCGCCACCTGGCGGTAGAAGTCGGCGACCTCGAGTCCGAAAAGGCTCGGCTCGGGCACGCCGATCAGCACCACCTGGGCGCCCTTGTCCTGGGCCAGCCGGATCATGGCGCGCAGGTTCGCCGCGGTCTTGCCCAGGTTCCGGCGGCGCAGGATGTCATTGCCGCCATGGCACAGGATGACCAGGTCGGGGCGGACTTGGTCGAGCACGGCCGCCAGGCGTGCAAGACCGCCGCCTGAAAGCTCGCCCGGGCGCCCGCTTTCGATCACCCGGCGGCCGATCAGCTCTTGAAGCACGGCCGGGTAGCTTTGGCCCGGCGTCGCGCCGGTGCCGTGGGTCAGGCTGTTGCCGAAGGCGAGCACCAGCCCGTCGGCCGGCAGGTGTGCGAGCGTCGCTTGCGGGGCCTCGCCGCAGGCCCCAAGCGCGAGCAGCAGCCAAGTGGCGGCCAGCGCGCGCCGCTTAGCGGGGCTGAACCTTGCGCTCCACATCGGCCAGCTTGGCGCTCGCGCTGATGAAGATCGGGCGGAATCCCAGCGTCTCCCAAACCGCTTCCGCCTCCCGGTTCCCGGCGGCATAGACCAGCACCAAATCCTCGACGCCCCGTTCCTTGTAGAACTCCAGTAGTTCTTGAATCAGAGCGCTGGCAACCCCCGCTTCCCGGTGCTTGGGCGCGACCCAGACATCGTCGATCCGGCCCGAGAGGGCGGGCGCCGTCTCCTCGTGGCGGCGGATCGAGCCGACGGCCATGGCGATCGGCGCGCCGGCGCCGTCGAGCGCCACCAAGACGCGCTTCTGGTCGTTCGCCAGGTCGGTCAGGTAGTCGCCCTTCTTGGCCCGCTGCTTCTTGGCCGACATGCGCCAGATGTCGGGATTGCCTTCCACCATGTGGTCTTCGATGCGCAGGCGCATGGCCACCAGATCCTCGACGTCGCTTGGCACGGCAAGGCGAATACTCACGCGCTTGGGATCTTTGGTGGTCATTTCAAAATAGGCCTTCCCGGCCGTTTCGCTTCTACCTGTAAGGGGCCAACCTAGTGTGGCGCGCAGGGCCGATCAAGCCGAGGGCGCCTTAAGCCTTCGCGCAAGAAGATGGAGCCGAGCCTACCAATCGCCTTTCGAAAGTGTCCGCAGCTTCTTGAGGAGATCCGGGTGCCGGTAGCCGAGGTTTTCTCGCTCGCCGGGATCCCGTTCCAGGTCGTAGAGGAACTCGAAGCCGTCCCACAGATACTTCCAGCTGCCGCGCCGCACAGCCCGCTGCGCGCGTGGGCGCCAATCCTCGCCCTCACCGGGTAGGTCGATGCGCCAGTAGAGCGTGCGCGGATCTTCCGTGTCGTCCTGGGCGCCAAGCAGGTCGCGCCCGTCCATCGCCTGGTCCGGCACCACGCCGGCCGCGCCCAGCAGGGTCGCGGCGACGTCCATCAGGATTGCCGGCGCCGATACCTTTCCGCCGGCCGGCACGCCCGCCGGCCACCTCAAGATCATCGGGACCCGGATGCCGCCCTCCCAGAGCGTGCCGAAACCATGGAAGAAGGGGCCCTTGGTCGCCATCTCGCCGCCGCCGTGGTCGAAGGTGACCACAACGATCGTGTCTTCGGTCAGGCCCTGCCGGTCGAGCGCGTCCAGGATTCCTCCGACGCTCTTGTCGAGGTGCTCGACCGCGGCGACGTAATCGGCCCGCGGGCCGTTGACCCAGCGATCGTGAGAGGCCGGATCGTCCTCGCGCCCAGGCGGGCTGTAAGGCGGTAGCATGGCGTTGTAGGCGACGTAGAGAAAAAACGGCTCGGCCCCCTTCTCCTCGATGAAGGCGACCGCGGCCTCGCCGAAGAGATCCGTCGTGTAGCCCGAGCGCGCGACCAGCCGGTCATTGTGATAGAGCGCATCGGCGCCAGACCTGGCCCTGTGGGAGTAGTAGTCGACGTTCCAGTCGTGAAATCCCAGAAAGTCGTCGAAGCCATGGGCATTGGGACTGTCGTTTTCGCCGTAGCCGAGGTGCCATTTGCCGTAAAGGGCGGTGTGGAACCCTGCATCCTTGAAGTAGCGGGCAAGAGTCTTGTCCGAGACCTGCAAGCCTGCCTCGCCGTGCTCGACGTTGCGCTCGATCCCCAAGTGGCGTGGATAGCGCCCGGTCAACATGGCCGCACGGCTCGGCCCGCAGATCGGTGCCGCCGCGTAGCAATCCGTGTAGCAAAGGCCCTGCTCGGCGAGTCGACGCAGCCGCGGGGTGCGAATCTCGCATTGGCCGAAGGGCTCGATATCACCGTAGCCCATGTAGTCGAAAACGATCAGAACGACGTTCTTGGCGCGAGCAGCGTTCATATGTGCCATCCCACTTCTGTGCCGAGAAGGAGCTGATGGTAGGGCTGCTTCGAACCGGATCAAAGCGGTTTTCAGCGGTTGGCCATTGCGCTTCGGAACGGCCGGCTCAGCGCATTTGCCGCGCGATGGAGTCGAGCAGAGGGTCGCCGGGATTTTGGATGAGCGCCTGGTCGATCGCCTGCTTGGCGGCCGGGCGGTCGCCGCGCGCGAGCTCCAGGGTCACGATCATGCGCCAGGCCTGGACCATCTGCGGGTCCAGGCGCACGGCCTCCCGGAAGGCGGCCAGCGCGGCCGGCAGGTTGCGCAGCACGAGACCGGTGCCGGCGATCGCCATCTGCCCTTCGGGAAAGTCGAACTTGAAGCGCAGGGAGTCCTGCCACTCGCCAAGGGCGGCCCTGAGCGCCTGTTCCTGGCGCGCGGGCAAGCGGGCGATCGGCGCGTCCAGGAGCTCCCGGGCGGCGGCGATGCGCACCGCTTTCAAGGGGTCGGAGAGCAGGTCGACCAAACGCAAGACCTTGTCCTGATCCCCGGCGGCGCGCTGCAGCGGCACCGCGGCGGCCCGCACCAGTGGATCGAAATCGCGCAGCAAGGGTGCCAAGCGGGCCGCCGTCGGGGCATCGGCGACCGGCGCGATCAGGCTGAGCGCGGTGGCCCGGACGATGGCGGGGCTGGTGCGATCTTCCGCCAACGTGGCCAAGGCATCTCGGCTGGCCACCGGGTCGGCGCGGCCCCGGGCAAGGGTCTGCGCGTAATGGCGCCCCCGGTGCCGGCTCTCCGGATACCAGACGGCGATCTGCTCGGCCGCCCAGGCAGGCGCGCGCTCAACATGGCAGTCGGTACAGGCATCGGGCGCGCCGGTCTCGGCCGCCAGGTCGGGGCGCGGCACCCGGAAGCTGTGGTCCCGGCGGCCGTCGATGCCCATGTAGACCCGCTCCACCATGTGGCAACTCTTGCACTGAGCCCCCGCCGTGCCGGGCTCGTGAAAGTGGTGGGCCGGGTCGTCATAAGCGGCCAGGCGAAGACTGGGAAAGTCCGGATTGCCGGCCGGCGAATGGCACTGGGTGCAGAGCCCGTTGCCCTCGGCGCGCAGGCCCGCGCTGTGGACCTCGTGGCAGTTACTGCAGCGCACGCCCTTGGCATACATCTTGGACTGCAAGAAAGAGCCGTAAACGTAGACCTCGTCCAAGATGGTGCCGTCGGCGTGGTAGAGGCCGTCGCGCAGCAAGGCCAGCCGGTAGGCATCGTGAAAGGGCGTGCCCGGCAGGGGATTGCCTTCGACCAGGGCCTCGCGGCGGGAATGGCAGCCGGCGCACTGCTGGATCTCGCGCTCCGCCACCTCCCCGAAGGCAAGTGTGAAGGCTTCGGCCGTCAGGCCGGGCCAGGCGTCGGTCGGCGCGCCCTCGGCCCAGGCCAGATGGGCCTCGCCCGGGCCGTGGCAGGCTTCGCAGCCAACGCCGATTTCCGACTGTGTGCTTTGATAGGTTTGGCTGCCCGGATCGTAGTTTTTCAGATAGCCGGTCGCGTGGCAGGCGGCGCAGCGGGCGTTCCAGTTCTTGTAGGGGCCGGTCCAATGCAGCCCCTGGCCAGGCAGCAGGTCTTGCTCGGGATAGAGGTGATACCAGCGCTCCGCCTCCGCGTCCCAGGCGACGTCGTAGGCCTGCAGCTGGCCGGCCGCGGTTTCCAGCAGATACTGCTGGAGCGGCGCGATGCCGGCCACCGAATGCACCTTGTAGCGCGCGCTTTGGCCGTCGGGCTCCTCGGCGGTGATCCAATAGTCGCCGTCCTCCAGGGTAAAGCGGCTGGTGGCGCCCTTGTGCTCGTGCGTGGCCCCGTCGAAGGCGCCGAGCACCATGGCCTCGCTCGGCGGGGTCCAAGCCAGGGCGTGGTGCGAGCCCTGCCAAAGGGCGAAGACCCCTTCGTGGCAAGCGCGGCAGGATTCGGAGACCACATAGTCCTGCGCGGTGCCCACCAGTGGCCACAGCAGTGCCACCAAGAGGAAGGGCAGCGCCCGCGATACCATGGCCGTCTCCCGTCCGACGCGCCCTACTGGCGCGCGCTTCCAGTCTGCAGGCTCTCCAGCACCTGGTCGATCGAGAAGCTACCCGGCTTCTGGCGCGGCGGGTAATCCTTGAAGGTGCCGAGGAACTTAGCGACGAAGGCTTGAGCCGGAATCAGCGCGTAAAGCCGCTCGATGCGCCAGCGGTCGTAGCCCATGCCGATGCGGTCGGCCTGCTCGAAGGGATCCGAGCGCAGGTTGAAGAGCTTCGGCAGGCGCAAGAAGGTGAAGGGCTCCTCCCACACGTCGAAGCCCTCCGCGCGCTGTTCGGCGAAGACCACTTTCCAGTTGTTGTAACGCAGATTCAGCAGATCGCCCGTGTCCGAGAAGTAGAAGAACTCGCGACGCGGCCCCTCTTCCGTTTCGCCTTGGAAGTAGGGCAGGAAGTTGTAGCCGTCCAGATGAACCTTGAAGGTCTTGTCGCCGACCGACTTGCCGTCTAGCAGCTCCTCTTTGATGTTCGGCTCGCCGACAGCCGCCAGGAAGGTCGGGATCCAATCCATGTGGGAGATGATCTCGTTGGAAACCTGACCCGGCTCGATGACGCCCGGCCACTTGAGCGCCAAGGGAACCCGGAAGCCGCCTTCCCAGTTCTCGTTCTTCTCGCCCCGGAAGGGCGTCGTGCCGCCGTCCGGCCAAGAGAAGGACTCCGCGCCGTTGTCGGTCGAATACATGACGATGGTGTTGTCGGCGATGCCGTGCTCGTCGAGCTTGTCGAGCAGCCGGCCGACATGGCCGTCGTGCTCGACCATGCCGTCGGGATAGATACCCAACCCAGTGACCCCGACGGACTCTGGCTTCAGATGGGTGAAGATGTGCATGCGGGTCGAGTTCCACCAAAGGAAGAAAGGCTTCTCTTGGGCGACCGCCCGGTCGATGAAGTCGAGCGCGCCCGCTAGGGTTTCCTCGTCGACCGTCTCCATGCGCTTTTTGGTGAGCGGGCCCGTATCGACGATGTCGCCGTCGGCGACCGCCTTGATCACGCCGCGCGGGCCGTACTTCTTCTTGAACTCCGGATCCTTCGGAAAGTCCGGACTCTCCGGCTCCTCCTCGGCGTTGAGGTGATAGAGGTTGCCGAAGAACTCGTCGAAGCCGTGGTTGGTGGGTAGGTGCTCGTCCAGGTCGCCGACGTGGTTCTTGCCGTATTGCCCGGTCATGTAGCCGTGGGGCTTGAGCAGCTCAGCGATGGTCGGATCCTCCGGCTGGAGGCCCTGCTCGGCGCCCGGCAGGCCGACCTTCAAAAGGCCGGTGCGAAAGCCGCTTTGGCCGGTGATGAAGGCGGCGCGCCCGGCGGTGCAGGACTGCTCGCCATAGGCGTCGGTGAAAAGCATGCCCTGCTTGGCGATGCGGTCGATGTTGGGCGTCTTATAGCCCATCATGCCCTGGTTGTAGGCGCTGACGTTCCAATAGCCGATGTCGTCGCCCCAAATGACCAAAATGTTGGGCTTTTTGTCCGCCGCGCCGGCCAGGCCGTCCATCAGCAGGCTCGCGGCCAAGGCCGCAAGGCAACTCATGACTGTTTTCACAGGTATCCTCCCCGTTAATCGCTCAAACCAATCATTGGCACGTTATTTCAAAGCAATTGGACACCGCTTTTCCGCCCCACCGCAAGCGCGAATTTTTGAAGAAAATCTTGCACCTAGGCCCCGCCGGCCCTCGCCAAGGCCGCTTCGGAGGTGTTAAATGCCGGCCCCTCGACAGACCCGCACGCACGCCCATGACCGAGAGCCACCTCGACCCCCTAAAGCTCGACTCCCAGGCCTTCCGCCGGGCGCTCGGCTGCTTTGCGACCGGCGTCACGGTGGTCACCGCGGTCGGGCCACGGCGCGAGATCATCGGGATTACGGCGAACTCCTTTTCCTCGGTCTCGCTAGAGCCGCCCTTGGTGCTGTTCAGCCTCAACCGCCGGGCGCTCAGCTTGACCGGCTTCCTGCAGACCCACCATTTCGCGGTCAACATCCTGCGCGCGGGCCAGGAGAAGATCGCCAACCAGTTCGCCCAATCCCGGGGCGAGAAGTGGAAGGACGTCGACTTCATCACCTGGGACAGCGGCTGCCCGATCCTGAAGGACGCGCTGGCTTGCTTCGAATGCAAGATCCGCCACACCTACCGGGGCGGCGACCACATCATCCTGGTCGGCGAGGTCTTGCGCATCCTGGCCGACCCGGAGGGCGAGGCGCTGTTGTTCTTCCGGGGCAAGTACCGGGAGATGGCGCCGGGGGATTGATCCGGAGCTAGAAAATTCCCCAACTGATTGACAATTCACAAAGATTATTATACCTTTGGTTACTAATTTCTACTTTTCCTGTTGTTTGATGAGCTTTTGCAAAATTTGTAATCGATGCAATGGGGGCTCAAATGATCGTTCGATTCCTACTGGCCATGTTCGCGGTCATGGTTCTCTCGGCCTGTACAGGGCTGCAACAGTTTCCCGAGCATTCGAAAGACTATAAGGCCTCCCTGAAGACTCTAGACCCCGATTACGAGACGGCCCTCAACGCAATCAACGAGGCTCACGGCAATCTCGACGAGCAAAAGCGGATCCGCAACGAAGAAATCGACCGGCGCCTGGCCGTGATCGACGCCAACTTCAGAGAGTTCGAGGTCGCGCTTGCGAAGGAGAACGTGACGGCCGAGTTCCTGGTCGCGGTCGTCGGCGTCGGGGTCGGCGGCGCCGGCGCCCTGGTTGGCGAGACGGCAAGTCAGATCCTCTCCGCTGTGTCCGGCGGCTTAGCGGGCGCGCAGGCCGCCTATGGCAAGGCTGCGCTTTACGAGAAGGCGCTTTCCGCCCTGCTGTCTCAGATGATCGCTGGCCGCAAGACCGTATTGGTACTTATCCTTGAGCGACGGAAGCAAAGCATCGACAACTATCCGCTTTCCGCGGCCATCCACGATCTGGATGCCTATTACTTCGCGGGCTCGCTCCCGGGCGCTATCGTCTCGACGGCGGCGGACGCGAAAGTAAAGGACGACGAAGCCACTATTCTGTTGGGAGAAATCACCAAGACTGCCGTATCAGAAAAGCGATTCAGAGAACGAAAGGACCTGCGGTCCAGAATCAATGAATTGACTGGCGCGCAAGCGAAAGAGCTAATTTTGAAGATTCCAGAAAAGTTCCCGGATATCGAGGGATTCGTCGAAGACCAGTACCCGGATAGTACGCGCAACGACGATGAATCTGGGGATGCCGCAAAAGCCGTCCTCAGGCGTATGGTCTTGAACACTGTGTACTCAGATAGCGACACGGAAACTTGGCAGGCCGCGATCGACGATCTCTAGCGTTGACCAAGATGTTTCGATTGGAGAACAGAATTTGTTGGCACATGCGTCGTCGTGGCAACAGTTTGATCAACTTCATGGAGGCAAACGAAAATGAATGGCGGAACGACAACAATCAAAAGACCTTTGGCTGACGGCATTACAGAAAAGGAGATTGCCAAACTAAAGGCCGAATGCGCTGAGGAAAACGCTGTGAGCTGCGAAGTCGTGACGGAGAACAACAAGAGATACCTGGTTTGTGAATGGCCGAAACCGTAAGGGGCCCGTGCGACCCCTTCTGAATTTGATCGATGGGGGCTTTGTGGCCAATCTCTGAGACTATTCTGTCCGACCCCGCCACCCAAGTCTCGTCCATTTACCGCCATGCTTTGGCCTTTTTCGCCGCCCAGGCTTTTGTTTTTCGGAGCGGCCAGAACAATGGAAAAAGCAAAAAAGCCCGCCGTCGCCCCCAGCCAAGGTCAGGTTCGCCGCTGCCTGAGGTGCCGGGAAGCCTTCGAATCCGAAGGCACCCACCACCGCATCTGCAACCGCTGCAAGTCCTCGCGCACCTGGCGCGAAGGTCAGCCGGTCTGCGTCGCCCACGGCCTTAAGAGCCTGCACTAGCTTGAGTTTGTGTTAAGCTGGCACGGCGTGCGAACCAAGAAGGACCTCCCGCCATGACCAACCGCCTTGGACGCGCCCTAGCGCTCGTCTTCCTGCTATCGACCGGCGTCACAAGTCCCGGCCTTGCCCAAGAGCTGACGCTGGAGCGGGTGCTGTTCTCGACCGGTGGGGTCGGCTATCTGGAGTACGGCGCCCAGGTTGAAGGCAATGCCGAGCTCGAACTGGTGGTGCCGCTCGATCAGGTCGACGATGTCTTGAAATCGATCGTCGTGTTCGACAGCGCCGGCGGCGTGGGTCAGGTTCGCCTGCCCGGCCGGGAGCCCTTGGCCCAGGTGTTCCGCGACCTGCCTTTCGGCCCGGGCGCGCTGGAGTCACCAAGCGCCCTGCTCAACCACTTGCAGGGCGCCGAGATCACCACCCAAGGCAGCCGGGACCTGGCCGGCCGCGTCCTGCGGGTCGCCCCCGAAACCGTGGTATTGCCCGAAGGCCAAGGCACCACGACACAGCACCGGGTCACGCTTGTGACCGACAGCGGGCTGCAGCAGTTCGTGCTCGAGCAAGCCGAGGCGGTGCAATTCGCCGACCCGGTGCTGCGCGAACAGGTCGCCGGGGCGCTCGACGCGCTGGCCGACCACCGGGTTCAGGACAAGCGCCGGCTGACCATCCAGGCCCAAGGCGAAGGCACGCGTCAAATCAAGGTCGGCTACGTGGTCGCCATGCCGCTCTGGAAGGCCTCCTACCGGGTCAGCCTGGCATCGCCCGGCGAGAGCGACAGCGTCGCGCTCCAGGGCTGGGCGCACATTGACAACTTGAGCGGCCAGGACTGGGACGAGGTCGCGCTGACCCTGGTCTCGGGCAATCCGGTGACCTTCCGCCAGGCGCTCTACAGCGCCTTCTTCGTGGACCGCCCCGAGGTTCCGGTCGAGGTCTTGGGCCGCATCCTGCCGCGCCTCGACCAGGGCGCGCTGTCGGCGACAGCGGAGCTACGCGAGCGCGCCGCCGCGGCGCCCCAGGCGCAGTTCGCCGCCAAGGCGGAAATGGATTTGGAGGAAGCCCCGGCCGTCGCCATGGCGCCGGCCCCGCCGGCAGAGGGCAGCTTCGGCGACTCGGCCCGCCAGGCGCTGCTGGCGGCAAGCGCCCGGGAGGCGGCGACACAGGTGGTCTTCGCCCTGCCCGGCCGGGTTTCGGTCGGCAACGGCCAGGCGCTTATGGTGCCAATCGTCGAGCGCCTTGTGCCGGGCACGCGCCTGGCGCTCTACCAGCCGGGCACCCATGGACGCCACCCCCTGGCCGCGGTCGAGCTGGAGAACGACGGCGCGAGCGGCCTGCCGCCGGGCAGCCTGACCCTCTACGAGGCCGGACCCGAGGGCGCGGCGAGCTATCTGGGCGATGCGCGCCTGGCCAACCTGCCGGCCGGGGAGACCCGCTTGGTCAGCTTCGCGCTCGACCAGAAAACCACGATCGACCGGGAAGACAAGCGCCAGCAGCAAATCGCCAAGGGGCGCATCAACCGGGGTGTCCTAGAGCTGACCTACAGCGAGCGCCTAACCACCCTCTATCGCATCAAGGCACCGGCCACGGAGGGGCGGCGGCTTCTGATCGAGCACCCGCGCCGTCCCGGCTGGGAGCTGGTCGCGCCGCCCGCCGAAGAGGTCGAGGTGAGCGAGCAGGACTACCGAATCGCGGCGGAGATCGACGCCGGCACCGAGGCCCTGCTCCAAGTGACACTAGAGCGACCGCGGCTCCAGGCGATTCGCCTCGCAAATCTGAGCGGTGCCCAGCTCGCCGCCTATGCCGAGAACGGCGAGCTCGATCCCAAGCTGCGCGCGGCGATCGCCGAGATCGGCACCCTGCGTGGGCACATCGAGCAGCTCGACCGGCGGCTCGGCCAGCTCAACCAGGAGCGCGACCGGATCTTTCAGGAGCAAAAGCGGATTCGGGACAACCTGTCGCGCATCCCCAAGGACAGCGACCTCTATCGGCGCTACATCACCAAGCTCGACGAACAGGAAGACCAGCTGGAAGAGATCAACCGCGATTTCCAGGAGACCCAGGCCGCGCGGGACAAGGCCGAGGACGAGCTGATCGATCAGGTCGGGCAGTTGACGCTCTAGAACCCGGGCAAACGCCCCCCCCCCCCAAACCACAACCCCCCCGGGGGGGGGGGCCCAGGCCCCCCCCCGGGCCCCCCCGTACCACACCCCCCCGGGGGGGGCCCCCGGGTGGGGC
>JBCCGG010000069.1:0-21268 GCA_039029395.1 Pseudomonadota bacterium
CGACCCCAAGAGCACCTGGGCCGACAAGCAAGCCTACGACCAGACCGCCCACGAGCTGACCAGGCGCTTCGAATCCAATTTCAAGCAGTTCGAGCCCTTCGTCGGCGACGCGGTGAAGGCCGCCGGTATCTACAGCGCTGCGTAGCCAGACGCTTCAGGCCTTCTTAGCCGGTATGCGGTAGCGCCGACCCGGTTCGATAACCTTTCGCTTTGGTACCTGATCGGGCTGATAGCGCCCGCTCAGCACGTGGCGCACGTCGTCAAGCACTTCCGGGCGCAGCCGGTAGTACTGATGGTTGCCGTGGGTGATCGTGGTGCTGTTGACCTCGGCGCAGTCAACCGAGGTGATGCGGTTCGAGATTCCGCTGAAGGTGCGTGGCCCATCGGTGCCCAAACGGTCGATATTGCCCTTGGTCTTATCGCTGACATGAAGCGCTAGGTCGTCGCGGCTGTGGTAGACGTGGATTGCGTTGGCTAGCTGTGGCAGTGCGCCGAGCTTTTCCGTGCTCTCGAAACAATCCTCGTCCTCGTCGGGCGCCATCATGAAGGCGTTCTCGAAGATCTTCGGCAAACGCCCCTCGTCCATCAGGGCGCGCAGACCAAGCACTGCGTGGCGCAGCGCCCAGTTGCCCATGGAATGGGTCACCAGGTGGAGGCGTTGGCGGCACGGCTCGCCTTCGTTCAGGAAGTCGACGAAGCGGCGCAGCGCCCGCGCCATGGCGATGCCGGACAGCGCCGCGTCCTCCCGGTCGCTGGCGTACTTCCACGGCGGCTGAACCTTACCGTCGGATGGCCATGAGAAGGCGAAGATGTAGGGCTGATAGGCCTTGCCCGCCTTGCCGTCCTTGAAGGGGGCGATGGTGTAGAGCTCCTTGAGCTGGGCCGCGCGGCCGATCGAGTTCTCGAAGCTGTTGGCGAAGCCGTGGATGTAAACCAGAACGTCGCGCTGATCCGTCTGCATCTGAGTACGCAGCTCCTGAAAAAGCTTCGAGCTGCCGGTAACCTCCTTTTCGGTCGCCTTGCGCGTGGTCTCTGGCACCAACTCAACGCCCGGCGTCGCTGCCTTGGGCGCGGCGCCCTTCGCCAGGTTGTAGGTCACTTCGAAGTCGTCCCAATCGCGCTTCTTGATGTCCTTCTGCTTCCAGGTCACCTCGGCCTTGCCGACCTCGTAAAAGTGAGGGCCGTCGGAATGAAATCGATTGCCGAACTCTCCACCCTTCTTCTTGGGCTCGGTCCGGTTTGTGGCGAAGTAGACCTCGGTCGTCATGGGCTTGCCCTCCCGCTGGGAATGAGCCGCCAACAGTACTGAACAGAACGGGCGCGATTGTGGCGGCGATCGAAATGGAGCTTGTGTTAAGCCGAGGAATGTTACGCTGCCGGAGTCACCGAGGCAATCGCGGTGAGGTTCGAGGCGGCCATCGTCTTCCTTTCGGCCACGGGCGGCATGCCTTGCGACGGCGCGGCAGTACGCGCTATCTTCCTTTGTATCTGCTCACAAATCCTCTGTATCGTGGGAAGAGTTCTTCGGCGGGGCCCATAAGTGGACGAACGAAGATTCGTGCTGGATTGCGCCCTCGAGGCACCCTGGCGCTGGGCGGCGCTTCAGGCGGTCGCCGCGTTGGAGTTGCCCGAAGCCTGGATCGGCGCCGGCTTCGTCCGCGCACCGGTTTGGGACCGGCTGCATGGCAAGACCGAGGCCACGCCGCTCGACGATCTGGACGTGATCTATTTCGATTCAGCGGATTTGGACCCGGCCCGCGAGGCGGCTCTCGAAGCGCGCCTGTCTGCCACGCTGCCTGGCCATAGCTGGCAGGTTCGTAATCAGGCGCGAATGCATCTGCGCAATGGCGATCGGCCCTATTGCTCGGCCGCCGACGCGCTGGCCCACTGGCTGGAGACGCCCACCGCCGTTGCCCTCCGGCTTGAGGCCGGCCAGCCGCACCTGCTGGCGCCGCTCGGTCTGGACGACCTGGTCAGCTTGCGCTTGTGCCCAACACCCCATGCCCGCCGCCATCGCTTGGCGGCCTACCGGGAGCGCGTGGCCGGAAAAGACTGGCTCGCGCGCTGGCCGAGGATCACGGTGGATTGGGGCTAGGGCTAGCCTTCCAGAGCGACGAAGGCCAGGGCTTGACTGGCGGCCCGTTGACTGTGCTTGCGCTTAAGCGGCGAGTCCAGGAAGCGCTTGACCGCGGCCAACAGGGTCGGCGCCCAAGGTGCGCCTGGCTTTGCCGCCAGCTCGGCCTGCACCGCGGTGAGCTCCTTCACAAGATGGCAAGACACGATGTACTCGGGATTGCCGTGATCGAGCAAAGCGGCGAAACGTTCGGCTAGAAAAGCCGCCGGATCGCCCACCTGCCAGGCGTCGGTCGCCAGGGTGCGGTCGACGTAGCTGGCGTTGCGCCCCAGGAAGCAAGCCAACTGCAACAGCCCGGCCGGCCACAGAGCCGGCTGGCGTTGGGCCAAGCAGCGCACCGCATTGGCGAAGGTGATGGTGTGGGTAAAGTCGAGCCAGCCGACATTTTGGGATACCGGATTCTCGGTGCGATCTTGCAGTGTCAGCTTGAAGTGCAGCATCTGCCAGGCACCGGCGCCCAATAGCGCATCGTAAAGTTCCTCTGGATCTGCCGAGGAGCGGTTGACTCGCGACAGCGCCTTGGACACCGACAGCCCGAGGAAATCCTCGGTCACGACCGGTTCGCCGCCCTTGCGGTCCCACGCGGCAATCGCCTTGGCGTAGCCACGGAACTCCGGGATCAAGTCTTCGCGGGTGGCGTAGATCAGCGAGCGCACCAGCAACAGGATCAAGGGTTCGGCGACGTCGGGACCAAGCTGGTCGATCAGCTGACCGATCTTAAAGACATAGATCGCGGAGTGGCCGAAGTCCTGATAGTGGGCGAGGGCCGCGCGCGCCAAGGCCGGTTCCAGGTCCCCGTAGCAGAGCCCCTCGGCGAGCGCGCCGCGCACCAAGCCGACAGCCGCCGGCTCGTCCTCGCGTTCGATCGCCGAAACCAGATCCTCCGCGTCGTAGGGCCGCGTCTCGCTCGGGTAGGGATAGGCGGGCTCGCGCAGGCTGTCCCAGGCCAGATGGCCGAGAATCTCGACCAAGGGCACAAGGCGTTCAGAGTCCTCGCTCAGGGTCTCGCGCAGGGCAAGCCAATCGGCCGCCGCCGCGTGAGCGTGTGTCATGCCAAACTCGAAGCGGTCGTGGGTCCACCAAATCGCCTGGCGGATCGCCTCCAGAGGATCGGCGTCGATCTGCTGCAGGCGCGCCACCTCGCGCGCCATGCGCTCGTACTCGTGGCGCCGGAAGGACTGGCGCAGACTGTCCAAGATCTCCGCCGAGCGCTGGTCGGCCGGCGGGTCGCTGAGATCGAGCCAGATCTTGCCATCGCGGATCTCGACCGGATAGCGGCGCAAGCGGTCGCCGCCGACCAGGGTCTCACCGCTTTCCAGGTCGAACTTCCAATTATGCCAGTTGCAGGTCAGCACGCACCCTTCGGCAAGCGTTCCTTCCTTCAGAGGATATCCCTCGTGTGGGCAACGGTTGTTGCAGGCGTAGACGCCCTTGTCGCCATGGAACAAGACAATCTGCTTGGCACCGAGCTTGACCACCTTGCGGCCGGCGGCCTGCAGCTCCGCTAGGTCCATTACGGGCACCAGGGACGAGCTTCCTGAGTCCGGCATCACGGCCTCCGTGGGCATTCGCATGAGTTTCGAAAGAGTATTCTTTAGAAATTGATTTTACGCTCAAGCCCCTTTCTTTTTCAAGAAAAATCTTTAGAAAAGAACCATGCCCCTGGATGACGTCAACCCTCCTGCCCCAAAGACCCCGGCCCGCAGCCGGCGCGCGGTGATCGACCTCTTGAAGCAAGAAGGGCCGAAGGAGGCGGCGGAGCTGGCGTCCTGTCTCGGCCTCTCGGCCATGGCCGTGCGCCAGCATCTCTACGGCCTGCGCGACGAGGGCCTGGTGGCCTATGAGACCGAGGCGCGGCCGGTTGGGCGGCCGGCCAAGCTGTGGCGCCTGACCGAGGCAGCCGACCGTTTCTTCCCGGACGGTCACGGCGAGCTGACCCTCGACTTGATTGCCGCGATCACCGAGACCTTCGGCGAAGCCGGCATGGCGCGCCTGCTGGAGGTGCGCGCCAAGGCCCAGGCCGCGGCCTACAGCCAGCGGGTGCGGCCTAGCCAGTCACTGCCCAAGCGCTTAGCCGCCCTAGCCGAGCTGCGCAGTGGCGAGGGCTACATGGCAAGCGCTCGCAAAGACCCGGACGGCGGCTATTTGCTGGTCGAGAACCACTGCCCGGTGTGCAGCGCGGCGGCCCACTGCCAGGGCCTCTGCGCCATGGAGTTGGCGGTTTTTCAAGAAGTGCTGGGCCCCGACGTAGAAGTAGAGCGCACCGACCACATCCTGGCCGGCGCCCGCCGCTGCGCCTATCGGGTGCGCCGGCGAAAGGATTAGGGCGCCGCACCGATGATCCACTCGCGGACGGCCTCGGCTTGAGGTGTGGGCTCCAGACTGCGGTGGCGAACTAAATGGAACCCGGATGGCGTCTTCCATTCCCAAGGACCAATCCGCGCCAGCAAGCGCTGATCGACGAGGCGGTCCACCAAATGGCGCCAGCCGAGCGCGATGCCTTCGCCGGCCATTGCTGCCTGCAGAACCAAGGCGTAGTCGTTCAGCCGTAGTCCGCTGCCCATGTCCTCGTATGGCTGGTCCAGGGCGCCGAACCAATCGTGCCAGGCCGGCCGGTAGCGAAAGGGCTCCTCAAGGTGGATCAGCTGCTGGCGGGCCAGGCTTGCCAGATCCCCAATCTCTGGTGTGTCGGCGAGGAATCCCGGACTGGCGACCGGCACAAGGCATTCGTCGGCAATCAGGGCGGCATCGTAGCCCGGCCAGCACCCATCGCCGCGCCGCACGCCCAGGTCCAAGCCCTCCTCCCCCAGCTCCAGGTCCTTCTCGCTGGTCTGCAGGCGCAGGTCGATGCCCGGCTGATCCCGGTGAAACTGCGCCAGCCGGGGCACCATCCAATAGTTAGCGAAGGCGGTCGAGACCAGCAGCGTGACGTGGGAGCGCTTGCCCTGTCGCGAGAGGGTGCGCGCGGTCTCAAGAATGCGGGCGAAGCCGGCTGCGACGTCCTCGAAGAGCTGCTCGCCGGCCCGGGTGAGCGCGATGGCTCGGTGACCGCGGACGAAGAGCCGCACGCCCAACGCCCCTTCAAGCTGGCGCACGGCCAGGCTGACCGCCGGCTGGGAAACATTGAGCTCCTGGGCCGCCCGGGTGAAAGACCCAAGCCGGGCGGCGGCCTCGAAGACCAGAAGGTGCCGTGGCGACTGGACCAGCTTCCAAAGCTCTCGCATAATTTGATTTTATGGCATGCAACAAAAATTATGAAGGTCAAGCGAGCCGGATTATCGCATAATTTCGCCCGAACTTCAGGTCAAATAGGCGTTAGAAATGGAAAGTCCTGCTCGAAACCGACGGCACCGCACTTCGCGGCGTGGTGCGCCGACACCGATTGCCCCGGCTCCAGCTTATGTGAAGCGGGCCATCCCGTTTCTAGAGTACCTCGACGAGGAGGGTCTCGAGAAACTCGAGGATCAAGCCGAGTGGCTGATCCAGGAGGTCGGCCTGGAGTTCCGCGAGGACCCCCATGCGCTGGAGACCTGGCGCGCGGCCGGCGCAGAGGTTACCGAGACGCGAGTCCGCGCGCCACGGGGCCTGATCCGCGAACTGTGCGAGACAGCGCCCACCGAGTTCACCCAGCTGGCCCGCAACCCGAGCCGCACGGTCAAAATCGGCGGCAGCAATCAGGTCTTCGCGCCGGTCTATGGGGCGCCCTTCGTGCGCGATCTCGAGGGCGGCCGGCGCTACGGCTCGATCGCCGATTTCGAAAAGCTGGTCAAGCTGACCTACCTCTTGCCGGGCCTGCACCACGGCGGCTTCGTCACCTGCGAACCCTGCGATGTGCCGGTCTCCAAACGCCATTTGGACATGCTCTATGCCCATATGCGGTATTCCGACAAGCCCCACCTAGGCGCCATTACGGAGAAGAGCCGGGCCGAGGATTCACTCGCCATGGCGCGCATTCTGTTCGGCGAAGAGGCGTTCAAATCCAACTGCGTCATCATGGGCAACGTCAACACCAACTCGCCGCTGCTGGTCGACAAGGTGGTGACCGAGGCCATTCGCGCCTATTGCGGCGCCGGCCAGGGTATCATCGTGGTGCCGTTCATCCTGTCCGGCGCCATGGGCCCCGTCTCGACCGCGGCCTCGATCGCTCAGGCCCTGGCCGAGGCCATGATGTGTTGCGCCTACAGCCAGCTGGTGCGCCCGGGCGCGCCTTTCGTGTTGGGCAACTTTCTCTCCTCCATGTCGCTCAAGTCCGGCGCGCCGACCTTTGGCATGCCCGAGCCAGTGATATCCAATCTGGTGATCGGCCAACTGGCGCGACGGCTTGGTCTGCCGCTGCGCTGCGGCGGCGCGCTTACGGCCTCCAAGATCGCCGATGCCCAGGCCGCTTACGAAAGCGCGGACTCAATGCTCTCGACAGCACTGGCCGGCGCCAACTTCGTGCTCCATTCGGCGGGTTGGCTGGAGGGCGGGCTGTGCACCGGCTTCGAGAAGCTGGTCATGGACGCCGACCGCCTGGGCGCCTATCGGGTTACGCTGTCCGGTCTCGAGCTCGACGACAACGCCCTGGCGCGCGACGCCTACGGAGAGGTCGAGCCGGCCGGGCATTTCCTCGGCTGCGGCCATACCATGCGGAACTACCAGACCGCGTTCTACGACGCCGCCCTATCCGACAGCGAGAACGTGGAGAGCTGGGAGGAGCGCGGCGCCATGGACATGCAGCAGCGCGCCTTCGAGCGCTGGACCCAGATGCTGCGGGACTACGAGGCGCCGCCGATCGATCCCGCCACCGACGAGGCGCTGAAGGATTTCGTGGCGCGCCGCAAGGCCGAGCTGCCGGACGCCTGGTACTGAGCACGGTACGGTCTGCTACACTTACCCCGATTCGACGCCAGGGGGGCGGGATGGAGGACATTCGCTACGTCTACATCATCGTGCTGGCGGTCTTCGTGATCGCCGGGCGTAAGTTTCGGGACGCCTGGAAGGACGACTCGCCCAAGGCCAAGCCGCGGCGCTATTTCTACGCCGCACTCTGTCTCGCCTGCTTCCTGGTGGTCGCCTTCTTCGAAATCCGGCTTTAGGGCCGACGGTCGCACTCCGCCTGGCCGGGGTCGCTCATATCGCGCCCGCAGATGCCGCACTTGTCAGCGCCTTCGATCGCGCTCAAGCCGCCGCAGCTGCCAGTGATGCGCCGGCCGGTCACCATCACGCCGACCGCCATGCCGGCGACGACCAGCAGCAGCACGATGAAGGCGATGATGACGGTCTCGAGCATGGATCCTCTTTCTCAGCCGCCGAAGTCGTCGAGCATGATGTCCTCGCGCTCGACGCCCAGGTCGAGCAGCATGTTGATCACCGAGGAGTTCATGATCGGCGGGCCACACATGTAATATTCGCAATCCTCCGGCGCGGTATGGTCCTTTAGATAGTTATCATATAGGACGTTGTGAATGAATCCGGTATAGCCGTCCCAATCGTCGCCCGGCTGGGGGTCCGACAGTGCGACATACCATTTGAAGTTCTCGTTCTCCGCGGCAAGCTGCTCGAAGTCCTCGACAAAGAACATCTCCCGGCGGCTGCGCGCGCCGTACCAGAAGGTTATCTTGCGCTTGGAGCTGAGCCTCTTCAGCTGGTCGAAGATATGCGAGCGCATGGGCGCCATGCCGGCGCCGCCGCCGACGAAGACCATCTCCTTTTCCGTATCCCGGGCGAAGAACTCGCCGAAGGGCCCGGAAATGGTCACCTCGTCGCCGGGCTTCAGATTGAAGATGAAGGACGACATAAGCCCGGGCGGAACCTTGCTCTGGTCGGCGTGGGGCGGCGGCGTGGCGACCCGCACGTTGAGCATGATGATGCCGCGCTCCTCGGGATAGTTGGCCATGGAGTAGGCGCGGACCACGTGCTCGCTATTGTTGACGTGCAGGTCCCAGAGATTGAACTTGTCCCAATCCTCCCGGTACTCCTCGGCGATGTCGAACTCCTTGAAACCAAGCTGGTAGGGCGGGCATTCGATCTGGATGTAGCCGCCGGCCCGGAAGTTGACGTCCTCGCCCTCGGGCAGCTCCAGGACCAGGCACTTGATGAAGGTCGCCACGTTGTCGTTGGAGCGCACCTTGCAGCGCCACTTCTTGACCCCGAAGACCTCGTCCGGGATCTCGATCTTCATGTTCTGCTTGACCGAGACCTGACAGGACAGGCGGTCGCCGTCGCGCGCCTCGCGCTTGGTGATGTGGGAGAGCTCGGTCGGCAGGATCGAGCCGCCGCCGTCGAACACCTTGACCCGGCACTGGGCGCAGGTGCCGCCGCCGCCGCAAGCCGATGCGACGAAGAGGTTCTCGCCGGCCAGCGCGCCCAGCAGCTTGCCGCCCGCCGGCACGCTGATGGTCCGTTCGTCGTTGATTTGGATGTCGACCGCGCCGCTCGCCACTAGCTTGGAGCGGGCGAAGAGGATGATGCCGACCAGCGCGAGGATGATCAGGGTAAAGAGCAGGACGCCGAGGATGAAGTTGATCATTGGGCGCCTCTCCTCAGAGCTGAACGCCAGAGAACGACATGAAGGCGAGCGACATCAGGCCGGTGGTCATGAAGGCGATGCCAAGACCGCGTAGGCCCGGCGGCACGTCGGAGTACTTGAGCTTCTCGCGCAATCCTGCCAAGGCGACAATCGCTAGCGCCCAACCGATGCCCGAGCCGAGTCCGTAGACCACGCTCTCGCCAAAGTCGTAGTCGCGCTCGACCATGAAGAGCGAGCCGCCGAGAATCGCGCAGTTCACCGTGATCAGCGGCAGGAAGATGCCGAGCGCGTTGTAGAGCGCCGGGAAGAAGCGGTCGAGCAGCATCTCGAGGATCTGCACCATGGCGGCTATCACGCCGATGTAGCTGATCAGGCCGAGGAAGGTGAGATCGGTGTCGAGGCCCAGCCAGCCGAGCGCGCCGGGCTTGAGGAAGAGGTTGAGGATCAGATTGTTGGCCGGCACCGTGATGGTCTGCACGACGACCACGGCAACGCCGAGGCCGAAGGCCGTCTCGATCTTTTTCGAGACCGCCAGGAAGGTGCACATGCCGAGAAAGAAGGCGAGCGCCAGGTTCTCGACGAAGATGACCTTAACGAACAGGCTGAGATAGGCTTCCATCACCCGTGCTCCTGCACCTGCGCGTTCATGATCTTGAAGTCGACCTTCTCGCGCTGATTGGTCTTGACGGTGCGCAGCACCCAGATGAAGCAGCCGATGATGAAGAAGGCGCTGGGCGGCAGCAGCAAAAGGCCGTTGGGCTGATACCAGCCGCCGTTGGCGACCGAGGGCAGGATCTCGATGCCGAGCAGGGTGCCGGCCCCGAACAGCTCGCGGATCGTCGCCACGCCGATCAGAATCGCGGAGTAGCCGAGTCCGTTGCCGATGCCGTCCAAGAAGCTCATCAGCGGCGGGTTCTGCATGGCATAGGCCTCGGCCCGACCCATCACGATGCAGTTGGTGATGATCAAGCCGACGAAGACCGAGAGCGTCTTGGAGGCCTCGTAGGCGAAGGCCTTGAGGATCTGGTCGACCACGATGACCAGGGAAGCGATGATCACCATCTGCACGATGATCCGGATCGAGTTCGGGATCTGGTGGCGGATAAGGCTGATCGAGAGGTTCGAGAAGGCAACCACGCTGGTCAGCGCCAGGCACATGACCAGCGAGACCTTGAGTGAGGAGGTGACCGCCAGCGCCGAGCAGATGCCCAGGGTCTGAAGAATGACCGGATTGTTCTCGATCAGGGGATCGGTCACCAGCTTCCGTCTGTCAGCCATCGCTCACCAGCCCTTCTTGCAGCTTCTTCAGGAACGGCCCGAAACCGTCTTCGCCGGCCCAGTAGCGCACGAGGTTGTTGACCCCGCGGGCGGTCAGGGTGGCGCCGGCCAGGCCGTCCACCTGATGCTCACCCTCCGGACCGCTCGCGGCCGCGCCCTTGACCACTTCAATCTTCAGCGCGCCGGCCTCGTCGGTCAGAAGCTTGCCGGGCCACAATCCGCGCCAGTTGGGGTTGTCGACCTCGCCGCCCAGGCCCGGCGTCTCGCCGTGGTCGTAGAACTGCAGACCAACCACCTCCCGGCCATCCGGCTTGACCGCCAAATAGCCGTAGAGCGTCGACCAGAGGCCGTAGCCGTGCACCGGCAGGATGATCGTCTTGACCTTGCCGTCGTCGTCTTTGACGAAATAGACCGTCGCGTAGTGCGCCTTGCGCTTGATGCCGGCGATATCTTCCTCGATCGGCAAAACCTGGCTCATGCCCGGGTCGCGCGCCGCCTCGCGCTGATTGTAGGTCGCGGGATCGACCGAGTCGGTGAACTCGCCGGTCCTCAGATCGACAACCCGGGGCTCGATCTGCTTGAACAGCTCGGCAACGTTGCCGCCCGGGGTCAAAAGGCCGGCGACCTGCAGGATGTTGCGCTTGATCTCGAGCTGCTTGTTGGCCTCCTGCAGAGGCTTGAGACCGATCGCCGCGGCCGAAACGAAGACCGCGCAGACCAGGCACAAAACGACCGCCACGCCGATGATCTTGCGCGGGCTGTCATTCGGCATGGCGAGCATCGCCTGCCAGCGCTTTTTGAGGTTGCTCATAGAAGACGGCTGCTCAGACATTGCGTTTCTGCCTGCGTCGCACGTTGGCTCGGATCACCAGGTAGTCTATCACCGGGGCGAAGACATTGCCGAACAGGATCGCCAGCATCATGCCCTCGGGGAAGGCCGGGTTGACCACTCGAATAAGTACGCACATGGCGCCGATCAGCGCGGCATACCACCAGCGCCCCATGTTGGTGATCGCCGCCGAAACCGGCTCGGTCACCATGTAGACCAGGCCGAAGGCGTAACCGCCGAGCACCAAGTGCCAGTACCAGGGCATGGCGAACATCGGGTTGGTGTCGCTGCCAACCAGATTGAAGATCGAGGCCATGACGACCGTGCCGATGATGCAGCCGGCGATCAGCCGCCAATTGGCAATTCGGGTGTAGACCAGGAAGATACAGCCGAAGAGACACATGAGCGACGAAGTCTCGCCGATCGAGCCGTCCATGACACCAAAGAAGGCATCCCACCAGCTGAGGCCCGCGGCGGTCAGGGCGTCGACTCCTTCGGCCGCGGTGACGCCCAGCGCGGTCGCGCCGGTGTAGCCGTCGACCGGCACCCAAACCGCGTCGCCCGAAAGCTGGGCCGGATAGGCGAAATAGAGGAACGCACGCCCCGTGAGCGCCGGGTTGAGCACGTTCTTGCCGGTGCCGCCGAAGATCTCCTTGCCGATCACGACGCCGAAGATGATGCCGAGCGCCACCTGCCACAGCGGCGTAGTCGCCGGCAGGATCAAGACATAGAGGATCGAAGTGACGAAGAAGCCCTCGTTGACCTCGTGGCCGCGGATCACCGCGAAGGCGACCTCGCACAGGCCGCCGGCCGCCAGGGTCACCACGTAAATGGGGAAGAAGTAGAGGAAGCCGTGGATAAAGCAGGCGATCGGATTGTAAGGATTGTAGCCAATCCAGAAGGTCTCGAGGATCCAGCCGCGCCAGCCTTCGGTGCTGGTCAAGCCGAGCTCGGCGATCGCCAGGTTGGCCTGGTATCCCGTGTTCCACAGGCCAAAGAGCACGCAAGGGATGGTCGCCAGCACCACGTAGGTCATGGTCCGCTTGAGGTCCAGGCTGACCCGGGCGTGGGGCGCGAACTTGGTGACCGACTTGGGCGTATAGAGAAGCGTGTCGATCATCTCGTAGACCGCATAGTACTTCTCGTAGCGCCCGCCCTTGAGGAATTGGGGTTCGATCGAGTCGAGCCATTCGCGAATGTTCATGGCTAGCCCTCCGCTTCGATCTTTTCGAGGTTGGCGCGCAGGGCCATGCCGTACTCGTACTTACTCATGCAGATATAGGAGCAAAGGGCCAGGTCATCTTCGTCGAGCTCCAGGCAGCCGAGCGACTGAGCATCTTCTGTGTCCAGGATCAAAATTGCCCGCAAAAGCTGGGTGGCCAGGATGTCGAGCGGCATCACGTCTTCGTAGAGCCCGACCGGGATCAAGGCCCGCGCACTGCCGTTCATGCTGGTGTTGAAGGAGAACTTCAGCTTCTCCCGGAAAAAGCTCGAGAGGTGCACGTTGGCAGTGGCGAACTTGTGCATGCTCGGGATCAGCCAGCCGAAGAGCTCGCGCTGGCCGCCCTCCGGCAGAAGGCTGATCTGGTGGTGGAAGCGCCCGAGGAAGTCGAAGGGACCGCTCGCGATCCGCCCGGTAAGCACATTGCCGGAGATGACCCGCACCTGGTCGCCGGAGACCTCGCCGTCGAGCAAGCCACTGATTCCGGCCCCGACCCGTGTGCGCAGCAAGCGCGGGCGCTGGGCCGCCGGCCCGGCCAGGGAGATGACCCGCCCGATCGGCAGCCGGCCGCTGCGGAACAGCTCGCCGATTGCGATCACGTCCTGGTAGTTGATGTGCCACACGGTCTTCTCGGCATGAACCGGGTCGAGCATGTGGATGTGAGTGCCCGCAAGACCCGACGGGTGCGGACCCTCGAAGCTCGCGGTCTTTATGTTGCCGCCTGTGACCTGGGGGACGTCCGACCCGCCGCGCGCGCAGACATAGAGTGTGCCTTCGGTCAGCTTGGCCAGCAGCCGGACCCCATTGGCGAAGTCCTCCGGCGCTTCGCCGATCACAACCGCGGCGTCGGGCGCCAGGGGTCCGGAATCCATCGCCGTGACGAAAATCGCCGCCGGCGTGGTCTGAGGATCGGGCACCTTGGAATAGGGCCGGGTCTTGATCGACGGCCAGAGCCCGGCGATCAAGATGTTCTCCCTGATCTGTCCGGGCTCGAGCGCGACCAGGGCATCCGCGTCATGTTGGGGAAACTCGACCGGATCGTCGGTCTCGTCCAGATCGATGACGACCGATTGGAGAACCCGGCGCTGGCCCCGGTTGATCGCCCGCACCGTGCCGCCGCCCGGTGCCGTGTAGAGCACGCCGTCGAATCGGCGGTCCGCGAAGAGCGGCTGGCCCAGGCGGACCCGCTCGCCCTCGGCGACCAGAAGCTTGGCTTTGAGATCCAGATGATCGGCACCGACCAGAGCGCAGCTGGCGACCGCGGGGCCGTCCTCGATCTGCTGCTCCGGCGCGCCGGTTATCGGTAGATCAAGCCCCCTCTTGATCTTGAAGCTGAGGCCCCCCTGACCGCTTCCGGCCGACCTGTTTTCACCAGGTGGCTGCATCACATAGCACCCAAACGTCTAAACCCTTCGTCTAACTCTTGCGCCCGGCCGCCGCGGTCTGATCCCCCCTTGGAATAACCCGCCGCGACCCGGCCCCCCGTACCGCCGTTATCCGACGATGGCTTGCTTTATCTTCAAGTTCTCGTACTCGATCTCCAACATCCGGTGGCGCACCACGTCCCGTATTGAAATGAGACCGGCGAGCTTACCGGCCTCGACAACCGGCATATGCCGGAAGCCGCCGTCGTTCATACGCTTCATGACGGCCTCGATTTTGTCTTCCGGATAACAGGTCTTCGGATCCGGCGTCATGATCTCATCGACATTCATGGCGAAGGCGTCCGCACCCTTGGCGTCGGCGACGCGCACGACGTCGCGCTCGGAAACGATGCCGACCGGCTCCTTGGCGCTGTCGACGACGACCAGCGCACCGACCCTGAGGCGGGTCAGCTCGGCAATCACCTCCTTAACCGACGTGTGGGGCGCCACCGTAAAGGTGTCGTCGCCCTTGTCCGACAAGATCGCGCTGACCGTCAGGCCTGGCTGACCGGCCCCCAGATTGGCTTCCGCAGTTTGCGAATGAGTATGCTTCGGGCCTTCGTCTGCCTCCATCGGACCCTGATAGGATATCGGCGACATGGCGCTCCTCCCGCTGTCTCAGCCTGCCAGCTGCGTCTTGGGCCGAGCGGGTATTCCACTCCCGGCCCGCATGTTGTATTAAAGACCAGGGCCTGCCGGATCGCAATGGTTAGTCCACCTGCCCCGAGGAAGCATTCTTGGCGGGGGACGCGAGCCGCGGCGGAGGTGAATGGGGGGTGAGACGGTGACGCGCAAACTATCCAGACGAGATTTCATCGGCCAGGCGCGAAGCGTTGCCCTGGCAACGCCATGCCTCAGCCTGCTCGGCTGCGGCGAGGAGGCGCGCGAGGATCTGGTCTCGCTCAACGGCACGACCATGGGCACGACCTACAGCCTCAAGCTAGTGGATGTGCCATCGCGCATAGACGTCGCCGCACTGGCGGATGAGGTCGACGCCGTGCTTGAGACCGTAAACCGGCAAATGTCGACCTACCGGCAGGATTCCGAGATTTCCGCCTTTAACCGAGCGGCCGCGGGCGCCTGGGCACCGCTGTCTGGCGACAGCCGCGCGGTCATCGAGGAGGCGCTAAGGGTAAGCCGGCTGACCGGCGGCGCCTTCGACCCCACGGTCGGCCCGGTCATCGATCTCTGGGGCTTTGGGCCGGACGCGGGCGAACCGCGGGTGCCGTCGGCCGAGGAGATCGCCGCCGCACACCGGATGGTTGGCTATACCCAGCTCGAGACCCGGGAAACGCCGACGGCCGCAGCCAAGCACTTGGCCGGCCTGCGCCTCGACCTCTCAGGCGTTGCCAAGGGCTTCGGCGTCGATCAGGTCGCCCAGTATCTCGCGGCGCGCGGGATCGAAAACCACCTGGTTGAAGTTGGTGGCGAGCTGCGCACGGCGGGCCACGGCCCGAGCGGGCAGGCATGGCGGATCGGCATCGAAAAGCCGACCGCCAAGCCAGGCGATCTGCAGCGGGTTGTCGAGCTGACGGATCAGGGCCTCGCGACCTCCGGCGATTACCGCCTGTTCTTCGAGCGCGAGGGCCGCCACTATTCCCACATCGTGGATCCCAAGACCGGCCGCCCGGTCGAGCACAACCTGGCCTCGGCCACGGTCGTCGCCGACACCACCATGGAGGCCGACGCGCTCTCAACCTCGCTGCTGGTGCTCGGGCCCGAGGCCGGCATGGCCTTGGCCGAGGCGCACGATATCGCGGCGTTTTTCATCGCCGCCAGCGGCGAGGCTTTCACAGCATCGGCGTCGCCCGCCTTCGATCGGCGCTTTACGACGTAACCCGCCGATAACGGCTGCGGAAATAGACCAGGGGCTCGGCCTCGCGTGGCAGGCTGAGCGCGCGAACCAGGCCGATCATGATTAGGTGATCGCCGGCCTCGTGGATCGCTTGGGTCTCGCAATCGAGCGCGCCCAGCCCATCGACCAAAATCGGGCTGCCGGTCGCCAATTCGATCACCGGCACATCGGGAAAGGCATCTTCGGCTTCGCGCGCAAAGCGATCGGAAAGCGCCTCTTGATCGGCGCTCAGAATGTTGACGGCGAACACCTTGGCAGTGGCGAAGACGTTGAAGTTAAAGGCTGACTTACCGAGCGCGTAGAGGATCAAGGGCGGCTCGAGCGAAAGCGAGGCGAAGGCGTTGACCGTGATCGCGCGCGCTCGGCCGTGGTCGTCACGCCCCGTGACCACCGTGATCCCGGTCGCGAAGTGGCTCAGCACATAACGCAGATCCTCTTCATCGACCGTCGTGTCCTGGCCCCTGGCGCCCTTGTATCCCATGCTAAAGACCCGCTCCCCGGCCGCAACGGGGATTCACTCTACAACATCGTCACGGCCCTGCAATCGACCGACGCAGTGACGCCGCCGCCCGGCCCTTTGCTTCGTCCGTGGCGTATCACATACACCAAACTTGGTGCCGGGCAGTTCACCGCGATGACCTAGAGTTGTAGTTCAAGTCGCAATGTCGATACACATCGCAAAAGCGCGGGACAAAGATCCAGGATCAGTCGACGCTGACTTGGTGCAGAAAAATCCAATAATTTCAGGAATTATCTCCAGAATGTGCAGGTTAAGCTCTCGATAGGGCGAAGGTCTTGAGGATTCTCCATATAGTGCCCATGCAACGTAGATTTGCGCTTGAATATTTTCACACATTAGGGAATCATAATTCAACAAAAGCGCATCTGGACTATGTGAATCTTTTGGGGGGAAAGGTGCATTTACATGTAGCGACTTGGATCTTGTTTGTGTTGTTGTTCGCACTGCCGGGGAACGTTCAAGCGCAGACGCTGAACGAAGAACTGAGTGTGCTACTCGTCACTCACCCGACCATAGAACGGGCGCGCAAGGACGTTGACGTGGCCGGCGAGGACGTCAACATCGCCCACTCCGAGTTTTTGCCTGATGTGGACGTGGTTGGGGACGTCGGATACGAGTACACGAATCGACCCCTGGAGGCCCAAGGTGACCAGTCCCTGAGCACCGACCGCGAAACCGCCTTCTTAACGGTCACAGAAAACCTCTTCGATGGCTTCCGCAAGAACAACGCTCTTGATTCCGCTAAGATCAATGAGCGCATTGCAGACCTTTCCTTGACCTCGACCATCCAAGAGATTCTGCTTCAAGGCGTGGTGGCCTATCACGATGTGCTGCGGCAATCTCAATTGGTCGAGCTCGCCCTCGCAAATGAGGAACGGATCCGAGAGCAGCTGGAGCTGGAAGACGAGCGTGTGCGGCGCGGTGGCGGCATCAGCGTCGACGTCCTGTTCGCAAAATCCCGCCTGCAAATCGCAAAGGAGCGTCGTGTCGCCTTTCAAGGCGCTCTTCGCGACGCCAATATACGATACGTCCAGGTGTTCAACCGTCCCCCGCAGTTCGGGAGTATGGAGTATCCCGAACCCCCAATCGACCTGCTCCCGCTTTCTTTAGATGAAGCAATTGCGATCGCCAACAACGAGAACCCGGAGCTTCTCGCGAGCAACAGGCAAGTCGACGTGGCCGACAAGCAAAGGGACATCGCCAAGAGCGAGTATTACCCCCGGGTTGACCTCGTCGGATCGGCCGGTGTCGAGAACAACGTCGACGGCATCGAGGGCGACCGCCAAGAGGTGTCGGTCTTGGTCGAATTCAGTTGGAATCTGTTTTCCGGCTTCGAAACGGAGTCACGCGTCTCTCGCGCATCTGCCGAGTACTCCGCATCCATGAGCAATCTGTCGCAGACGCGCCGAAACGTGGCGGAAGGCGCGCGCCTGGCCTTCAATGAATTGGGCACAGCGCGAGAAAGAGAGGCGCTGCTCGACAATGCGGTGAACATCTCGGCCGAGGTTTTCGAGGCGCGCAAGAAACTGCGTGAAGGTGGCAAGGAAACCACTGTCAACGTGCTCGATGCCGAAACCGAACTGAACAATGCCTTGATCGATCACACCGTGGCACGCTTTGAATCGCAAATCGCGAGCTACCGCTTGCTCGCGGCCATCGGCCGCTTAACGCCAAGGTCGCTAAATCTCGCTTCGGCGGACTCTGCCAGTGGATGGTCGGCAACGACCGTGGTCCCGCAGTTTGGGGCGAAATCAAACAAATAGCACAAGAAAGAGGCTTGCAAACGACGTATGGGCCAAAACCAAAGCGAGGTATGAGAAGAGACGAAACCGTGAGGTAAGGGGGCCTCGCGGACGAAGCTGTTTACGAAGCGATCTCGGGTGCCGCAAGGGGGGCGACCGGGTATTGGAAAGGTCTGGTGAATGAAAGTCGTAAGGCATACGACCGATCTAGGCTCGGAGAGCCTTGCCGTTTTTCATGCCGACGGTTCGGGTACTCTTGTCATTCCCGGCGTCAACTTTCTTTTGAGCGCCGACTATGCACGCACCGGCGACGATCTGCTCTTGACCGGTCAGGACGATGCCCAGGTCCTCATCGTCGATTACTTCGCGCAGGAGACGCCGCCGACCCTGGTGACCTCCAACGGATGGGAAATCCCGCCCGATCTGGTCTTCGACTTGGCCAAGTCGCCGATCGAAGGCCTCTACGCACAACAGGTGGCCCAGGCCATCGGCGAGCCGATCGGCCGGGTCGAGGCGCTCGACGGCTCGGCCAGGGTCACGCACACCAATGGTCAAGACGAAAGCTTGGCTGTCGGCGACCCGGTCTACCAGGGTGATATCGTCGAAACGGGCAGCGGAAGCGCGCTTGGCATCACTTTTGTCGACGGCACGGTGTTTTCCTTGTCGGCCGGGGCCCGGATGGTCCTCAACGAGCTGATCTTCGACCCGGCCGCGAGCGGCAACTCAATGACCATGTCGGTGCTGCAAGGCACCTTCGTGTTCATCACCGGCCAAGTCGCACCGACCGGCGGCATGACAGTCAACACGCCCGTGGCGGCGATTGGCGTGCGTGGCACCAGCTGCACGGGCGAGCTCCATCTCTTCGGGGAGCTCTCAGAGTTCATCGTCATTCCCGAACCCGACAAGCCGCAAGACCAAGTCGGCCAGTGCATCGTGTCGAACGGCGCGCGCACGACGTTTCTCAATGTGCCTTACCAGGCCATTCTCATCAGCAATCCGGATGACGCTGGGGAAATCGTCCAACGGTCCGAAGACTACGTGGCCCAGCGATTCCCTGTGGAGCTGAACATCCTGACCCGCTCCATCGAGTTGAGAGATGAGCGCAACCGCGAGGGGGGCGGTCAAGAAGGAGACGACGGCTCGGAGGGAGAGGGGGAAGGCGGCGGTGGCGGCGGCGGAGATAGCGACCCATCGGGCCAAAGGGGCGAGGCACCGACCGAAGGCGAGGCCGGCGAAGCGGCCGAAACCCAGGAGGCCACGGAAGGCGAGGCCGAGGCCAGCGGTGAGCAGCTCTCTCAGCTCGTTCAATCTCTGACCGTTGGCGAAGCGCTCTCCGAGTCCCAGCTACAGGCGCTCGCGCAAGCGGTCCAAAGTTCAGGCGCCCAAGAAGGCGCAGGGAGTGGGGCGGAGCCTGGGGCAGGCGACACACCCGAAGGTGGCGAGTCCCAGATCGCTCAGCTGGCGCAGGCCCTGACCAGCGGTCAAGCCTTGTCGCAAGCAGAGTTGGCGTTGCTGTCGGACATCGTCGGCCCAGCGCAACAGCAATCAGATGAAGTACCGGGCGGCTCCATTCCGACGGCAGAGCCGAGCACTATTGGCCAAGTATCGCCGCCGCCAAGCAGTGTGTCTCCGCTCAGCTTCACGGATTCTCTTGCAGGCGGTGCGACAGCAACACCGGGTACCGGCACCAGCCCGTCAAGCACACCGTCGGACTCGACGGATTCCAGCAGCAACTTCAACACCGCTGCGGCGCCCACGACGACAAATGGGCCTGGCTCGACCGCAAGCGAGGCACCCGGCGGAGCCAGCAACAATGAGGATGGGTCGGAGTTTATCGCCGCTTCAGATGACCCGCCACCGTCGGACGAGCCACCGTCGGACGACCCTCCGCCCGACGATCCGCCACCGGACGACCCGCCGCCGGACGATCCACCTCCGGATGATCCGCCGCCTGATGATCCGCCGCCGGACGACCCTCCGCCCGACGATCCTCCGCCCGACGATCCGCCACCGGATGACCCACCGCCCGACGATCCGCCGCCGGACGATCCGCCGCCGGACGGAGGCGCCAACGATGCGCCCACGGGCATTCAGCTGACGAACGCCTCCGTTGCAGAATCGCTCGTACCTGGAAGCGTTATCGGCGACCTCATCGCGATCGATCCCGATCCGGCGGATTCACACACTTTCGCAATCTTGTCCGACCCGAGCGGTGTCTTTCAGATCGCCGACGATGAGCTTGTGCTGGCGGCGCCGCTCGATTTTGAAGTCGCGACAAGCCACTCGGTTACGATCCGCGCCACCGATGAGCAGGGTTTGTTCGTAGACCAGTCATTCATTGTCTCCGTCGGCGACGAGAACGAGGCACCCACGGACATTGCGCTCACCAACGACACCGTGCCGGACGACCTGCCGGCCGGCGCCACCGTCGCCGCGCTCAGCGCGAGCGACCCCGATCAGGGAGACAGCGCGAGCTTCTCGATCCAAAGCGATCCGGACGGCAAGTTCCAGATCGTCGGAAATCAGTTGCAGTTGGCGGACTCGATCGATTCCACCCAAGCTGCCAGCCACCAGGTCACGATCCGGGCAACCGACCAGGGCGGCCTGTTCTTCGACGAGAGCTTCACGATCAACGTGGTGCCAGCCGACGGCAACCTACCGCCCGACGACATTCAACTTTCCAATGCTAGCGTGCCCGAAGACCTACCGATTGGCAGCGTGATCGGCAATTTGAGCGCCAGCGATCCCAATGAAGGGGATATCGTTGGCTTCTCGATCCAAAGCGACCCGGACGGCAAGTTCCAGATCGTCGGCACGCAGCTGCAGCTGACGGCGCCGCTGGACTTCGAGGCGGACACGAGCCACCAGGTCACGATCCGCGCGACCGATCAGGGCGGCCTGACCTTCGACGAGGTTTTCGTCGTCGCCGTGACCAACGTGAACGAGGCGCCCACCGACATCCAGCTGTCGAACGATAGCGTGCCCGATACGCTCGCGGTCGGCGCCACCGTTGGCCTGCTGAGCGCCAGCGATCCTGACCAGGGGGACAGCGCCAGCTTCGCGATCCAGGCGGACCCGGACGGCAAGTTCCAGATCTCCGGCAATCAGCTACAGCTCGCAGCATCGCTCGACGCTGACCTGGCGATGAGCCACCAGGTGACGGTCCGGGTGACCGACGGCGGCGGCCTGGTCTTCGACGAGACCTTCACGATCACGGTCTCGGCCGGCAATCAGGACCCAGTGGCCCAGAACGATGCCTTCGGGGTTCTTGAGAACGGTCTTCTAGCCGGCAACGTTCTGGCCGACAACGGCGGCGGGGCGGACTTCGACCCGGACGAGGACCCGCTCGCGGTCGACCAGGTGAACGGCAGCGCGGCCAGTGTGGGCCAGCAGATCGTGCTGGGCTCGGGCGCGCTCCTGACGCTGGGCGCCGACGGCACCTTCGACTACGACCCGAACGGGGCCTTCGAGGCCCTGGCCCAGGACGGGCCCAACGGCAACGACGGCTTCAGCTACCGCATCGCCGACGGCCAGGGCGGCTTCGCCACGGCCAACGTGACCATCACGGTGACCGGCGAGAACGATCCGCCCTTCGTGGCCCTTCCAATTGGAGACCAGGGCGCCACGGTCGGCGAGCTCTTTAACTTCGCGGTGCCGGCGGGCACCTTCGACGACATCGACGAGATCGAGCAGCTGAGCCTGGACGCGGCCCTGCCGGGCGGCGAGCCCCTGCCCAGCTGGCTTGGCTTCGAC
>JBCCGG010000070.1:0-21157 GCA_039029395.1 Pseudomonadota bacterium
CAGATCACCAGGATCAGCCAGAAGATCAGCTCCCGCCCATCGCCCGGCAGGCGGCGCAGCCAGATGAAGCCGAGGCAGGCGAGCGAGATGTAGAAGATCGCAAGCCCATACCACGGTGCCGGCCCTTCCGCGCCGCGCCAGGCCACCACCAGCGTCACCACGAGCCCGGCCAGGAGGATCCACGGCACCAGGTCGTAGTGGCCAAGCGCACCGGCGATCACGGGAAGCGCCGTGGCGGCCACGGTCAGCCGCCCGGCGGGCCCGACGCGGCCCTGGCCGCACAACCCGGCCCATTCCCAGCTGGCGCCGACCGCGATCGCAAGCACCAGTAGCTCAACGAAGGGGAAACCGATGTAGAGCACGGCCAGAACGGCCGGCGCCAGAATGGCCGCCGAAATCAACCTGAGCCGGAGGTTGCTGGCTTTCTTATCCGGAACTGGCTGTGGCACCGTAGCGCCTGTCGCGCTGCTGGAATTCGCGGATCGCCTCGGCCAGGTCTAGCTCGGAGAAATCAGGCCAAAGCTGATCGATGAAGACCAGCTCGCTGTAGGCCGACTGCCACAGCAAAAAGTTGCTGATGCGCTGCTCGCCGCTGGTGCGAATCACCAAATCGGGGTCCGGGAGCTCGGCGGTCGAAAGGCCGTTGGAGAACATCTGCTCGTCGATCGCTTCCGGGTCGACGCGCCCGGCCGCCGCCTCCTCGGCCAGATGTCGAGCGGCGGCCAGAATGTCCTGACGGCCGCCGTAACTGAGCGCGATGGTGAGATTGAGCCGATCGTTGAAGCGCGTCTTGATCTCCGCACCCTCGATCATCTCGACGATGTCGCCGGGCAGGCGCTGGCGTTCGCCGATCACCCGCAAGCGGATGCCATTCTTGGCCAGCTTCTCGATGTTGGATTGAAGGTAGCGCCGCAGCAGGCTCATCAGGTCGTCGATCTCCGAGACCGGGCGCTTCCAGTTCTCCGAGGAAAAGCCGTAGAGCGTGAGGTAAGCCACGCCGGACTTGATGGCGCAGTCGACCGCGCGCTGGACCGCCTCGGCGCCCTGACGGTGGCCCGCGGTGCGGGGCAGGCTGCGCGCCTTGGCCCAACGGCCGTTGCCGTCCATGATGATGGCGATGTGGGTCGGTGGCGGCGGTGTCTCGGGAATCTTGACAAGCGGCTTCATGGCATCAGACCTGCATGATCTCCTCTTCCTTCTGGGCCAGGACCTCGTCGATGAGCTTGGTGTGCTCGTCGGTCATTTCCTGGAACTCGTCAGCCCAGAGGTGGTGCTCGTCTTGTGAAATCTCGCTGTCCTTTTCCATCTTCTTCAGGGTCTCCATGCCGTCGCGACGGACGTTGCGGACGGCGATCCGGGCCTGCTCGGCATACTTTCCGGCGATCTTGGTGAGCTCGACCCGGCGCTCCTCGGAGAGCGGCGGAATCGGCACCCGTATCAACTGCCCTTCGCCGGCCGGATTGAGACCCAGACCGGAGTCGCGGATCGACTTTTCGACCGCCGAAGCCAAGGAGCGGTCCCAGACCTGGACCGTGATCATGCGCGGCTCCGGAACGCTGATCGTGCCGACTTGATTGAGCGGCATCTCCGCGCCGTAGGCCTCTACGGTCAAGGGCTCCAACAGGCCGATCGAGGCGCGCCCGGTACGCAGGCCCGCGAACTCCCGGCGCAAGGCGTCGATCGCGCCGTCCATACGTCGTTTTAGGTCCTTGATGTCCGGATCTGCCACGATTCAATCCCCGTTTTTTGGATCCCCATCCTCAACAATGGTATATTGTCCTCCACCGCACAACACTTCAGCGAAGGCGCCCGGCTCGAAGATCGAGAACACTAGTATCGGAATTTGTTCTTTTCGCGCCAAGGATATGGCTTCCGGATCCATGACCCCAAGCTCCTCGGTCTGCACCTGACGATAGGTCAGGCGCTGGTAGCGCCGCGCCGCCGGGTTCTTGACCGGGTCGTCGTCATAGACGCCGTCGACCTTGGTGCCCTTGAGGAGCGCGTCGCAGCCCATCTCCGATGCCCTGAGAGCGGCGGTGGTATCGGTCGTGAAGTAGGGGTTGCCGGTGCCGGCAGCGAAGATCACGACCCGCCCCTTCTCCATGTGGCGCACCGCACGCCGGCGGATATAGGGTTCTGCGACCGAGGCCATGGGGATCGCGGTCTGCACCCGAGTCGGGATGTCGAGATCTTCCAGCGCGCTTTGCATGGCGAGCGAGTTGATCACGGTCGCCAGCATGCCCATGTGGTCGGCGGTTGTGCGCTCCATGCCGGCCGCCGCCCCGACCAGGCCACGAAAGATGTTGCCCCCGCCGATCACGAGGCAGAGCTCAACCCCCATGCCATGCACTTGCGCGACGTCCCGGGCGATGCGCGATACGGTTTTTGGGTCGAGGCCGTAATCGCCATCGCCCATCAGCGCTTCGCCGGAGATCTTCAGGAGAGCTCGGCTGTACTTAGCGCTTAGCTTCGGTGCCACCTCGGCCATTCGTCTCCCCGACTAGCGAACCGGCATGCGTCGGAACGACGCAACCTGGCCCAGTGATTGCCTCGGGCGACCCCGACCGCCGGTCGGCCGATGCGGCGTTACTTGAGCTGCGCGGCCACCTCCGCGGCAAAGTCGCTCTCCTCGCGCTCGATCCCCTCGCCCAGCTGATAGCGCACCATCTGCGCCACCTTGACCGGCGCGCCCAGGTCCTTGCCGGCCTGCTCGAGCACCTTGCGCACTTTCGACTCGCCGTCGATGACGAAGGTTTGATCCAGCAGGCAGACTTCCTCATAGAACTTCCGCAGCCGGCCCTCCACCATTTTTTGCACGATCTCTTCCGGTTTGCCGGAAGCCCGGGCCTGCTCGGCCAGAATATTGCGCTCGCGCTCGACTGCCGAAGGGTCGACATCGGCCGAATCGATCGCCTGGGGGCTGGCCGCCGCCACATGCATAGCGAGCTGTTTGCCCAGTGTGGCCAAGGCCGCTTGGTCGCCGGCCGACGATTCGAGGGCGACGAGAACGCCGATCTTGCCGAGGCCCGGCGCCGCCTGATTGTGCACATAGGCACCGACCGCGCCCTGGGAGACAGAGACGGCCGCCGTGCGCCGCAGGTTCATGTTCTCGCCGATCTTGGCAATCAGCTGGGTCAGCGCGTCGCCGACGCTCTGCCCCGAGTCGGGAACCTGGGCGGCGGAGAGGGTCTCGACGCTGCCGTCGGCGCCTAAGGCAAGGCCGGCCAGCTGACCGACGAAGGCCTGGAAGCTGTCGTTGCGGGCAACGAAGTCGGTCTCGGCATTGAGCTCGACCAGGGCGCCCCGGGTGCCGTCGACGGCAACGCCGATCAGGCCCTCGGCGGCGACCCGCCCGGCCTTCTTGGCGGCCGACGCGAGGCCCTTCTTGCGCAGCCAGTCCTGCGCCTCTTCCATATTGCCACCGGTTTCGGTGAGCGCCTTCTTGCAGTCCATCATGCCCGCGCCCGATGCGACGCGAAGCTCCTTGACCAGGGAGGCGGTGATCTCAGCCATGATCCATCTATCTCACAGAGTTTGAAGATAAGCGTTTGATGTCTTGACCTTTTGAGAGGTCTCTTAACTCTCTTTCGGGGTCTCTTCGGCGGCCTCGGCAGGGGCTTCGGCTGGCGTCTCGGCAGGGGCCTCCGTAGGGGCCTCCGCAGGAGCGGCCTCGACCGGCGCTGCCTCTGGAGCAGCTTCGGCGGGTGCCGCCTCTGGAGCAGCTTCGGCGGGTGCCGCCTCGGCGGTAGCTTCGGCGGGTGTCGCCTCGGCAGCAGCCTCGGCCGGGGCAGCCTCCGCCGGCGCTTCGCCGTTCGGCTTCGGCGCCTCTTCGGCTGCCTCGGCCTCAAGTACGGGCTCGGCCGGCGCATCCTCGGCCTCGCCGACGTCGCCGCCGCTGGCGATGACCTCCTGCTGGATGCCGTCGAGCACGGCCTCGGCCATCACGTCGCAATAGAGGCTGATCGCCCGGATCGCGTCGTCGTTGCCCGGGATCGGATAGGTCACGCCCGAGGGATCGGAGTTGGAATCGAGAACCCCGACAACGGGGATGTTCAGGTTCTTGGCCTCGGCAATAGCGATGTGCTCCTTGTTGGTGTCGATCACCACCAGCACGTCGGGCAGGCCGCCCATCTCCTTGATGCCGCCGAGCGCCCGCTCGAGCTTTTCGTGCTCGCGGCTGAGGTTCAGCAGCTCCTTCTTGGTGAGGCCGATGTTCTCCTCGGCCAGCTGCTCCTCGACCACCCGCAAGCGCTTGATCGAATTGGAGATCGTTTTCCAGTTGGTGAGCATGCCGCCGAGCCAGCGGTGGTTCACGTAATACTGGCCGCAGCGCTTGGCCGAGTCCGCGATGCGCTCGCTGGCCTGGCGCTTGGTGCCGACGAAAAGCACCCGGCCGCCGCCAGCCACGGTGTCGCGCACATAGCCGGCCGCCTGATTGATCATTGGCACGGTCTGCTCGAGGTCGAGGATGTGCACGCCGTTGCGCTCGCCAAAGATGTAAGTCGACATCTTGGGGTTCCAGCGGCGGGTGGTGTGTCCGAAATGGACGCCGGCTTCCAGGAGCTGGCGCAGAGTCACGTTGGGCAAAGCCATGGTCTGATCTTCTCCGGTTAGGACCACCGCGGGCGAATATCCGGCTTTCGGCCGGACACCGGAGCGACGCTCGGGTCTGTCTCTCCCGATCGGCGCAGAGCCCGCGTGCGAGATGCAAGTGGCGGGGTGATAGCCGCGCCGATCGGCCCTGGCAAGGGAAAATCTTGACCGGCGACCGGATGAACCCGATCGCCCCGGGGTTCAATTTAGCCCCTCAGACGCCGGGCGGGGACATCCGTCCCCTTGGCTTCGCTCGCAAAGGCTCGCGGGGCCTCAATGGCCCAGGGCGCACCGCACGGAGGTTCGCCAAGCCTCGTTTGTTCACTGCGAGTCCGTGGAAAATCTTGACTCCTCTGGGAGCCCACCCTAGGTTTTCCGCCATGTGTGATGAAACGATCCTTCTTCTCGGCCGACTTATCAGCGCCGCCGCCTGACCAAGCGGCGGTTTCGCGACCGCTTTTCTCGTTTCATCGACACAAGAAAGCCCTAGCCCCATGTTCAGCCACCGCGTGTTCTTTGCGAAGCCACGACTTATGGGCGGCTGTCCCGCCGGACAGCCCTTCCGCGCCGACCCTCACGCCCATTCTTGAGATTTAGGAGACGAGCCGTGGCCAAGATGCCGATTCACAAATACCAAGCCTTCCCGCCGATCGATCTGCCGGACCGACGCTGGCCCGCAAAGCGCATCGAAAGGGCGCCGACCTGGTGCTCGGTCGACCTGCGCGACGGCAATCAGGCGCTGATCGATCCGATGGATTCGGCCCGCAAGCGCCGGCTTTTCGAGCTTCTGGCGCGCATGGGCTACAAGGAGATCGAAGTCGGTTTCCCGGCCGCCTCCCAAACCGACTTCGACTTCGTGCGCGAGCTGATCGAAGAGGACCTGGTGCCCGACGACGTGACCATCCAGGTCTTGACCCAGGCCCGGCCGCACCTGATCGAGCGCACCTACGAAAGCGTCCGGGGCGCCAAGCGGGCGATCATGCACCTCTACAACTCGACCTCGACCCTGCAGCGCCGGGTGGTGTTCAACAGCGACCGGGCCGGCATCGTGAAGATCGCGGTCGACGCGGCCGAGGTCTGTCGCGACCTGACCCCGAGCCTGGCGGGCACCGAGCTGATCTACCAGTACTCGCCCGAGAGCTTCACCGGCACCGAGCTGGATTTCGCCAAGGAGGTTTGCGAGGCGGTCTGCGAGGTTTGGCAGCCGACGCCGGAGCACAAGACCATTCTGAACCTGCCGGCCACCGTCGAGATGGCGACCCCCAACGTCTTCGCCGATCAGATCGAGTGGTTCGACCGCAACGTCGTCAATCGGGACTCCATCGTGCTCAGCGTGCACCCCCACAACGACCGGGGCACCGGGGTCGCGGCCGCCGAGCTGGCGGTCATGGCCGGCGCCGACCGCATCGAGGGCACCCTGTTCGGCAACGGCGAGCGGACCGGCAACGTGGATCTGGTGGCGCTCGGCCTCAACCTGTTCAGCCAAGGCATCGACCCCGAGATCGACTTCTCGGACATCGACGAGGTGCGTTCGACCGCCGAGTACTGCACCCAGCTGCCGGTCCACCCGCGCCACCCCTATGCCGGCGACCTGGTGCACACGGCCTTCTCCGGCTCCCATCAGGACGCCATCAAGAAGGGCATGGCGGCGATGGGCAAGTCCAACAGCGAGATGTGGGAGGTACCTTACCTGCCGATCGACCCGAAGGACATTGGGCGCAACTACGAGGCCATCATCCGGGTCAACAGTCAGTCCGGCAAGGGCGGCGTCGCCTATCTGCTGGAGGCCGAGTATGGCCTGGAGCTGCCCCGGCGCCTGCAGATCGAGTTTAGCCAGGTGATCCAGCAGATCGCCGACGACAGCGGCAAGGAGTTGACCCCGGCCCACATCTGGGAAGCCTTCGAGGGCACCTACCTGGAGGGCGCCGGGCCCTATGCCTTCATCGAGCACCGCACCCGGCCGGATACCCACGCTTCGGAGGTCCGCCTGATCGACGCCACGGTGCGCAGGGGCGATGCCGAGGAAACCATCCAAGGCAAGGGCAACGGCCCGATCGACGCCTTCATCAACGCGCTTGCCGCCCGCTACGGCACCGAGGTGAGCCTCCTGGATTACCACGAACACGCCCTGACCGGCGGCGCCGATGCGCGCGCCGCGGCCTACGTGGAGCTGGTCAACGGCGCCGGCGAGAAGCGCTGGGGCGTGGGCCTGCACGCGAACATCGTGACAGCGTCCTTGCGGGCGGTGATGAGCGCGGTCAATCGGCTGGGAGCTGGAGCTTAGAGCGCGCCAAGCCCTTTGTGGTAGGGTTTGGCACGACATACTTAGAAACTAAACGAACGTAGAGCTATAAGGTTTTGTGAATCAACACACAAATCTTATGCAAAACGCTCGAATTGCGGAGGGTGGTAGGTCCCCCGCTCCGACCTGCAGGAACGACCCCATGCACCGGGGCTGTCAAGAGCCCCGGCAAACGCGGCGAAAAGCGGGCTAAGGGGTTGCAATGGCGCGCTTTTCGGCTGACGGCGGGCGCGCCTGGGCGGGTGTTCGCAAGGTGCCATTTTTCGGGCTCTTCCTGCGCGGCTCTGCGCCAAGATGGCCGGTCCGACCCTTAGCTTTCATGATTGCCAAACCGCATGAGGCGGTCTCCAAGTCAATGACGCCCCGAAGGGGCGCCAGCCCCGCTGGTCGCAGATCATTGACTTGGAGACTGCCTCATGCCCACTGCTCATCATGAATGCTAGGAGCGCCTGTGGGCGGTTCAATTAAGTTTCGGGGAATTACAAGGACAAATCCGTGTCACGATGGTTGATCAAATATGGCCTGTGGCTTCTGTTCCTGCTCGCGTGCGCCTACTACCTGAGTGCCGTCGACCCGATCCTCGAACCGTCACGTTGGCGAGGCAACCTCAGCTTGATGGCCAAGCCCGCCCTGGCTGAGCCATAGACGTCCGAGATTCACCTAGGACCGGCGGACAATCCGAGCATAAGCCTCGAGAGCCTGTTCGGTATTGATCACGGTGCCACTCCAGAAGCGAAAGCTCCATTCGCCATCGTCAGAGCAACGGAGCGTTTGCCAGAGATTGTCGGATATCCAAGCGTTGGACGAACTACCACTACTCGCCTTGAAGAGAATTGGCAGCTGGTCGCCAATGATGGCCTCAACAAGAAACTGAACGGCATCCCGGTTCCCAACGGGAAGCCAATCACGGATGAGGTCCGGATGGGTGTGCCAATTGCCGCCCTCGAAACCAACCGTCATGTTTCCACCGCTGTCCTCGACCACGACCAGTTTCAAGGCATTATCGGGGCTGACATATGTCTCTGAGACATTCATGGCAGTGCCTGGCTAACCTATCTTCCCTCACACGTCCCGCACCACCACCCCCGGAATCGCCTTGATTGCCTGGCGCATCTCTTGGGTCAGCGCGTAGTCGCGCTGGAGCGCCATCTCGACCTCCTGGCCGTCCCCTAGGGTCAGCACCAGGGCGACCTGGCCCCGGCTGCCGTTGGGCGCCTTGCGCTCGAGCACGGACTTCAGGCTGGCGAGCGGTTCGGGGCGCTCCAGGAAGATCTTGAGCCCGGCCGAGGAACGGGCGGCGGCCTGCTCCAGGGGCTGGAACTCTTGCGCTGTCAGGCGCAGCTCGTCGGCCTCCTCCCGGCGGTCGAGCAGCACGTTCACCAGAAGCGGCTGGCCGCTCTCCAGCAGTTCGCGGCAGGTGCCTAGCAGCTCGGAGAAGACCATCACCTCGTACATGCCGCTGTCGTCGGACAGCTGCACGAAGGCGAAGCGGTTGCCTTGGCGCGAGGTGCGCTCTTGCTTGCCGGCGACGATGCCGGCCAGCTTGGCGCGCCCGCCCTCGCCGCCCTGGCCGCGCATCAGGTCGGCGAAGCGCACCACCTTCATGCGCTCGAGCACGCCCTTGAACTGATCCAGGGGATGGGCCGAGAGGTAGAAGCCGATCGCGTCGAACTCCTGGCGCAGGCGGGCCATGGCCGGCCAGTCGTCGACCGCCGGCAGCTGGACCTCGGCGGCTGGCTGGTCCGGGCCGTCGCCGAACAAGCTCACTTGGGAGGACTCCCGCTCACTGGTCGCGGCCGCGGCGTGGCGGATCAGGGTCTCGGCGCCCTCGTGGACCCGGCGCCGGTTTGCCAGCAGGCCGTCGAAGGCGCCGGCGGCGGCCAGGTTCTCGATCTGGCGCTTGTTGACCTGGCGGTTGTCCAGGCGCGCGGCGAAGTCGGCCAAGGACTTGAAGGGCCCGTTCTTATCCCGCTCCTCGACCAATCCGGCCATGGCCGCGGCGCCGACGTTCTTGACCGCGGAAAGGGCGTAGCGGATCGCCGGCTTGCCATCCTTGTCCCGCTCGACCGAGAAGTCGGCCAGGGAATGGTTGACGTCGGGCGGCAGCAGGGCGACGCCAAGCCGGCTCAGCTCCTGGCGGAAGAGGTTCAGCTTGTCGGTGTTGTTGGTGTCGAAGGTCATGGAGGCGGCCAGGAACTCGACCGGGAAATTGGCTTTCAAGTAGGCGGTCTGGTAGGCCACCAGGGCGTAGGCGGCGGCGTGGCTCTTGTTGAAGCCGTAGCCGGCGAACTTGTTGACCAGGTCGAAGATGTGCGAGGCCCTGTCCTCGGGCACAGCGCGCGCCACGGCGCCCTCCACGAAGGTCTTGCGCTGGGCCTCCATCTCCTCCTTGATCTTCTTGCCCATGGCCTTGCGCAGAATGTCGGCGCCGCCCAGGCTGTAGCCGGCCAGCTCCTGGGCGATCTGCATGACCTGCTCCTGGTAGATCATGATCCCGAAGGTCTCCTTCAGGATGCCCTCCAGGCTGGGATAGAGGTAGTCGATCTCCTCCTGGCCGTGCTTTCGGTTGATGTAGCTGGGGATGTTGTCCATGGGGCCCGGGCGGTAGAGCGCCACCACGGCGATGATCTCCTCGAAACGGTCGGCCTTGAGCCGGCGCAGCACGTCGCGCATGCCCGAGGATTCCAGCTGGAACACGCCGACCGTCTCGGCCCGGGACAGCATCTCGAAGGTGACCGGATCGTCGAGTGGAATCTGCTCGAGCCGGAAATCGGGCGCGTGGACGTGAATGTGCTCGACCGCCCTGGCCAGCACGGAAAGCGTCTTCAAGCCCAGGAAGTCGAACTTCACCAGGCCGGCCTGCTCGACATACTTCATGTTGAACTGGGTGACCGGCATGTCCGAGCGCGGGTCCCGGTAGAGCGGGATCAGCTGGTCGAGCGGCCGGTCGCCGATCACCACGCCGGCCGCGTGGGTCGAGGCGTGGCGGTAGAGGCCTTCCAGCTTGAGCGCGATGTCGATCAGGCGGGCGACCGTCTCGTCGCTGGCGCGCATCTCCTGGAGCTGGGCCTCGCCGTCGATCGCCTGCTGGAGCGAGACCGGGTTGGCCGGGTTGTTGGGCACCAGCTTGCAGATCCGGTCGACCTGACCGTAGCGCATCTGCAGCACCCGCCCCACGTCGCGCAGCGCAGCGCGAGCCTGGAGCTTACCGAAGGTGATGATCTGTGCGACCCGGTCGTGCCCGTACTTGTCCTGGACGTAGCGGATCACCTCGTCGCGGCGCTCCTGGCAGAAATCCACGTCGAAGTCCGGCATGGAGATGCGCTCGGGGTTGAGGAAGCGCTCGAACAGCAGGCCCCAGCGCAGGGGGTCCAGGTCGGTGATGGTGAGCGCCCAGGCGACCACCGAGCCGGCGCCCGAGCCGCGCCCCGGGCCGACCGGTATGTTCTGGCGCTTGGCCCACTTGATGAAATCGGCGACGATCAGGAAGTAGCCCGGGAAGCCCATCTGCTCGATCACGCCCAGCTCGTAGTCGAGCCGCTCCCGGTACTGCTTGGCAAGCGCCTCGCGCTTGGCCGGCGCCATGTCGCCGGTCAGCACCTGGGTCTCCAAAAGGGTCTCAAGGCCGGCCTCGGCCTGGGCGCGCAGCTCCTCGGATTCGCTGCGTCCGGCTTCGGTCGGGAAGGCCGGCAGGATCGGATCGACCGTCTCCGGGAAGTAGGCGCAGCGCTTGGCGATCGTAAGCGTGTTGTCGAGCGCCTCGGGTAGGTCGGCGAACAGACGGCGCATCTCGCGCGCCGACTTGAAGCCGTGTTCGGGCGTCAGGCGCCGCCGCTCGGCCTGATCCAGATAGCTGCCGCCGGCGATGCACAGAAGGGCATCGTGGGCCTCGTAGACCGAGGGCTCGGGAAAGAACGCCTCATTGGTGGCGACCAGGGGCAAATCGTGCTTGTAGGCCAGCCCGATCAGGGCCTCCTCGATCTGCTGCTCCTCGGCCAGGCCATGGCGCTGCAGCTCCACATAGAGCCGGTCTGGAAAAAGCTTGGCGAGCGACAGCAAGGTGCCCTCGGCCCACTCGGTGCGCTGTTCGCTCAGATAACGCCCGACCGCGCCCCGGACGCCGCCGGTCAGCGCGATCAGGCCGTCGGTGCGGTCGCGCAAGGCGGCAAGCTCCAGGCTCGCGCCCTGGGCCGGGTCGCTCTCCAAGAAAGCCGTGCTGACCAGCTTGAGCAGGTTCTGGTAGCCGGTCTCGTCCTGGACCAGCAGAAGCAGCTGATCGGGCGCCGCCGCCGCACCATTGGTCGCGCCGCCGTTAAAGGGGTTTTGGTCGCTGCGCTGGATCGCCAGTTGACAGCCGATGATCGGCTGCACGCCGGCCTTCGCGGCCTTTCCGGCAAACTCCAGCACGCCGAAAAGGTTGCCCGTGTCGGTGACCGCGACCGCCGGCATGGCATAGCGCTGACAGAGCGCGATCAGCTGGTCGATTCGCACCGCCCCTTCCGAAAGGGAGTAGGCCGAGTGCACCCGAAGGTGAATGAATTCCGCGATGGCCATGGGCTCTGGGCGACTCCGTTTAGCACCCACCAGTTTCGGGTAGACGACGGAAAAAGCGAAGTAGATTCAGCGAAGACTTATCCACAAGGTAAATGAGCCCTGGCATCCGCGTTAGTAATTCATTAAGCATAATGGCGTCACCATCTCCCATCGAAAATCTGGCTTGGGATCAATATTCAAATGTTGTTTCGAGACGCGCTAATGGCTGAGCGCGGCGTGGATAGACGCTGTGAACGCCGATACGAAATGCCCACCGGAGTGGTCCTCAAGGTCATCACCGGGGACCAGTTTCTAACCAGTCGCATCGAGGATATCTCCTTGGGCGGCGCCTGCGTGCGCCTCAATGCGCCGCTTGTCGACGACAAGGAGATCGAGCTGGCCCATCCCCGGATCGGCCGGATCAAAGGCACTTGCGTCTGGTCGGAGGATAACCGGATCGGCTATCGCTTCGAGAAGGGCCCCAGCAGCTTGGAGCTCTTCGCCCACTGCATGAAGCTTCTGGTGCCGGCGCCGCGCCACTTCTAGGTCAAGCAGACCTCAATTCTTCACCACTTTGCCCTCTTCGAGGCGCAAGGTCCGGTCCATGCGCCCGGCGAGATCCAGGTTGTGGGTCGCCACCAGGGCGGCCAGGCCCCGGTCGCGCACCAGGTCGGTCAGCACCTTGAAGACCGCGTCGGCGGTGTGCGGGTCCAGGTTGCCGGTCGGCTCGTCGGCCAAGAGGATCTTGGGGTCGTTGGCCAGCGCCCGGGCGATCGCGACCCGCTGTTGCTCGCCGCCGGACAGGCGCGCCGGCCGGTGATCCAGGCGCTCGGCCAAACCGACCTTGCCGAGCAGGTCACTGGCCCGGCGCTTGGCCTGGGACTTCGGGAAGCCGGCGATCAGCTGAGGCACGACGACGTTCTCCAGGGCCGAAAACTCAGGCAACAGGTGGTGATACTGATAGACGAAGCCGATCGCCGTGCGCCGCAGCGCGGTGCGCTCGCCGTCGCCGGCTTTGGCGCAGTCCTCGCCGCGGATTTCGACCTTGCCGCCGTCCGGCCGCTCGAGCAGGCCCGCAATGTGCATGAGGGTCGACTTGCCGGCGCCCGACGGCCCCAGCAGGGCGACCAATTGGCCCGGCTTCAAGTCCAGATCGGCCTGGCGCAGCACCTCGAGCTTGCGGCCGGCCTGCTCGAAGGTCTTGACGATGCCCTTGAGCCGCAGGCCGCCCTCGGCGGTCGATGGGGCCGTTGCCTGGGCGTCGTCACTCATAGCGCAGGGCCTCGACCGGATCGAGCCGGGCCGCCTGCCAGGCCGGCAGGATCGGCGCCAAGAACGACAGCACCAGCGCCATGGCGATGATCTGCACCACCTCGATCGGGTCCATCTCGGCCGGCAGCTGGGACAGGAAGTAGATCTCCTCGGGGAACAGCTTCCAGCCGGTCATGTTCTGCAGGACCTGGCGAATGCCCTCGATGTTGTCCACGAAGGCCAGGCCCAGGCCGAAGCCGATCGCCGTTCCCAGAATGCCGATCAGGGCGCCGCTCAGGAAAAAGATGCGCATGACGTTGCCGCGCGAGGCGCCCATGGTGCGCAGGATCGCGATGTCCCGGCCCTTGCTCTTCACCAGCATGTACTGGCCCGAGAGGATGTTGAAGGCGGCGACCAGGATGATCAGGGAGAGGATCAGGAACATGACGTTGCGCTCGACCTGAATCGCGCTGAAGAAGCTGGCGTTCGCCTGCTGCCAGTCGACCGTGCGGAAGCCGATGCCAAGGCGGTTGCGCACCTCCTGGCGGATCTCCTCCAGCTCCTCGGGGTCGTCGACGAAGACTTCGATCGCGTTCACGGTGGTCGGATCGGTGTTGTAGTCCTGGCGGAAAAAGATCTGGGCGGTCTGCAGCGGCATGTAGATGAACGAGGTGTCGTACTCGAACATGCCGACCTCGAAGGTGCCGCCGATCCGGTAGGTCTTGCGGCGCGGCACGAAGCCGATCGGCGAGGGACTCGTGCGCGGCGCGATCAGGGTGATCGGATCGCCGACGCCGAGCCCCAGACGGCGCGCCAACTTGCGGCCGACCAGCACGTTGTCGCCTTCGTAGGCCTTGAGCGCGCCGGGCGAGATGTTCTCGGTGATCATATCGCGCGATTCCAGATCCGCCTTGGACATGCCGCGCACGATCACGCCCTGCAGACTGTTGTGGATCTGAACCACCGCCTGGCTCTGAATCTGGGGCACCACGGCGGTCACGCCCTTGACGGTCAGGAGGCCGTCCCTGAGCTGGTCGTAGTCCTTGATCGGCTGGTCGGAATAGACCGTCAGGTGGCCGTTGAGGCCGATGATCCGGGCCAGAAGATCGACCCGAAAGCCGTTCATCACTGCCATGACGATGATCAAAGTGGCGACCCCTAGGGCGATGCCGATCAGGGAGATCACGGCGATCACCGAGATGAAGCCTTCCTGGCGACGGGCGCGCAGGTAGCGCAGCGCCATCATGCGCTCGAAGGGATTGAACGAAACCCGCATGATGGCTGGTCAGCCGGCCAGACGCGCCAGGGCGGATTCGGCGCTAAGCTCCTGGCGCTCGCCGCTGCGCCGCTCCTTGAGCTCGACCACGCCGGCCTTCACGCCGCGAGGGCCGACGACGATTTGCCAGGGCAGGCCGATCAGGTCCATCTCGGCGAACTTGGCGCCCGAGCGCTCGTCCCGATCGTCGTAGAGCACCTCGACGCCGGCCGCCGAGAGGCTGCCATAGAGGCTTTCCGCCGCTTGCCGACAGTCATCATTGCCGACATTGAGGTTGATCACCCCGACCTTGAAGGGCGCCACAGATTCGGGCCAGATGATGCCCGCCTCGTCGTGGCTCGCCTCGATGATCGCGCCGGCCAGGCGCGACACGCCGATGCCGTAGGAGCCCATGTGGACCGAGACTTGATTGTCGTCCGGCGTCGTGACCTGGGCGCCCAGGGGCTTGGAGTACTTGTCGCCGAAATAGAAGATATGGCCGACCTCGATGCCCCGGCTCTGGACCCGGCGGCCTTCGGGCACCTCGGCCTCGAAAGCGGCCTGGTCGTGCTTGTCGTCGGTCCGGGCATAGAGCTGGGTCCAGGAATCGACGATGCCTGAGAGATCGCCCTGATAGTCGACATTCTCGGCCAGGACGTCGTGGTCCAGAAGGTCGCCGTGGCAAAAGACTTCGGTCTCGCCCGTGTCGGCCAGGATGATGAACTCGTGGCTCAGGTTGCCGCCGATCGGCCCAGTCTCCGCCTCCATGGGGATCGCCTTCAGGCCCATGCGGGCATAGGTCCTCAAGTAAGATACGAACATCTTGTTGTAAGAGACTTTGGCCGCTTCATAATTTGTGTCGAAGGAATAAGCGTCCTTCATGAGGAACTCGCGCCCGCGCATGACCCCGAAGCGGGGCCGCACCTCATCACGAAACTTCCACTGGATGTGATAGAGCAGCTGGGGCAGCTCCTTGTAGGACTTCACCGCGCTCTTGAAGATGTCAGTGATCAGCTCCTCGTTGGTCGGTCCATAGAGCATCTCCCGGCCGTGGCGGTCCTCGATGCGCAGCATCTCCTTGCCGTAGTCGTCGTAGCGCCCGGACTGCTTCCACAGGTCGGCCGACTGGATGGTCGGCATGAGCACCTCCTGGCAGCCGGCGGCGTCCTGCTCCAGGCGCACGATCGCCTCGATCTTCTTGAGCACGCGATAGCCGAGCGGCAGCCAGGAGTAGATCCCGGCCGAAGCCTGGCGCACCATGCCGGCGCGCAGCATCAGGCGGTGGGAGACGATCTGGGCCTCGGCGGGCGTCTCCTTCAAGGTGGGCAGGAAATAGGCGGAACGGCGCATCGTGGTCCTCGGGGCATTTCACGAAACAAGCCCCCCTCTACCATAGGCCAGCCGATGGGTACACATGCGTAATCGGCTATAGTGCCGGGTCATGGGAGCCTTGATTCACCGTCTGTGGGCCGGCCAGGTGCCCTTGGAGATCGCCTTTTGGCGCTATGCCGTGGTCTATGGCCTCTTGGTCAATCTGGTCACCTCAGCGCTGTTCTATGCCCTGCTGCTGGACGAGACGAGCCCCCTGGTGATCGCCGTGGCCTTCGCGCTTCCCCTGCCCTACAACCTACTCGCCACGGTCGGCGTTTGGCGCAGCGCCCAAGCCTTCGAGGGCCCGCGCAAATGGGCCGACTGGGCGCAGATTGTCACGGTGCTCTGGATGCTGCTGCTCAGCCTGACCTGAACGGGCCTCAGGCCTTGGCGTCGCCGGTCAGGGCCTTGGCCTTGCTCTCCTTCTTGAGCGGCCTGGAGACCGGGCAAACCTCCTGAACGAAACCGTTCAAGGTGTTTACCAAGTTTTCCTCAACCAATCTGTAATGCACGAACTGGCCGCGCTTCTCGCTCGCGATCAGCCCGGCGTTCTCAAGCACGCTCAGGTGCTTGGAGACCGAGGGCTTGGTGATCTCGAAGCGCTCGGCGATCTCGCCCGCGGTCATCTCGGACGAGGAGAGATAAGCCAGGATCTTACGCCGCACGCTTGAAGACAGAGCCTGAAAGATCTTGTCCATAGGGACTCACCTTTTCGATAATTAGCTTTTTGACTAATTAGCTAACTAATGATAATCTCTTGATTAGCTTATTAGCTAATTAACATATTAAATAACACAGCAGGAGCACCTTGGCAATGATGCTTTCCACCTACGCCATCTATATCGCCGTCAGCCTGGCCATCACGGTCTGGGTCGGGCGCAGTCTCAACAAGAACGGCCGTGTCTTTCTGGTCGAGAACTTTCAGGGTCAGGAGGCGCTCGCCGATTCCGTCAACCATCTGCTCTTGGTCGGCTTCTACCTGGTCAACGTGGGCTTCGTGACCCTGGCGCTGCGCTACGGTGAAAAGCCGCAGGATTGGGTCGGCGTCATGGAGTTCCTGAGCACCAAGATCGGCTTGGTGATCGTCGTGCTCGGGGTCATGCACTTCTTCAACATGCACATGCTGGTCAAGTTCCGCACCTCCAAGCTGTTCAAGGCCCTGCAGCCGCAGGAGACGCCGGTCACCGACGCGGATTGGGAGAAGCCCGCCGAGCAACAGCCGGCATAGGCACGGACGCTTCGAAGCTTCGGCGCGGCACGGGGGCGCCCGCGCGGGCGCCCCGAGCTTGCGCGGAGGAATTGACTCACATCAATGGGCCGCGCCCCGCCCGCCCCTAAGCTCTTTCCGATTCACCGCCAAACCTGGGAGGTGCAGATGGCCGCCATTATCGACAACCTGCGCGAAGACCACCGCAACATGAACCGGCTGCTCGACAAACTGGAAGGCGAGATCGCGCCCATGCGCGGCGATAGCCAGCCAAGGCTCGAGGTCATTCAGGAAGCTGTCAGCTATTGCCTGACCTACCCCGATCTCTACCACCACCCCATGGAGGACCTGGTTTATGGCCGCATGGTCGAGCGCGGCGTGAGCCCGGCCCAGATCGGCGACCTCACGGCCGCCCATAGAGACTTGGCCGGCATGACCCGGCGTCTCTCGCAGATGGTCAAATCGCGCGAAGTCGCCGATGCGGAGCAGCGCGAGGCTTTTGCCAGCCTGATCGAGAGCTTTGTCGATACCTACCGGCTGCACATGAACGCCGAGGACAAGGTGTTCTTTCCCTTGGCCGAGGAGAAGCTGACCAGCGACGACTGGGCCGAGATCGAACAGGAGCTTAGCCGCATGCCCGACCCGATGTTCGGCGACCGCGCGCTTATCGACTACCCAAAGCTACATGCGACCATGGTGAGCGGAAACTGAGGCTTCTTCTAGGCTTCACGTCGCCCCGCTAGATCTGCTGGCGGAAGCTGATGAGGTCGCTGTCGATCAGGGTGAAGGCGAGACCGAAGAGCACGGTGGCGATCGCCGTGGTAACCAGCGCCTTGCGCCATAACATGGGCTTGTCCGGCGCCCCGGCGTCGTGGCCCGGCTCGGGCGTCGCCGGCGGCCGGGCGCCGAACGGCAGGGTGGTGAAGAACACCACCCACCAGATCATCACATAGACCAGAACTCCGCTGAACCAGTCCACTGGCTTCTCCTCACGCCTGCTCCAGCTCGATCAGAGTGCCGCAGAAGTCTTTGGGATGAAGGAAAAGGACCGGCTTGTTGTGGGCGCCGATCTTGGGCTCGCCGTTGCCCAGCACCCGGGCCCCGGTCTCGACCAGGCGGTCGCGCGCGGCCAGAATGTCGTCGACCTCGTAGCAGACATGGTGCATGCCGCCCGAGGGATTCTTGGCCAAGAACCCGGCGATCGGCGATTCGTCGCCCAGGGGATGCAGCAGCTCGATCTTGGTGTTGGGCAGCTCGACGAAGACCACCGTGACCCCATGATCCGGCTCGTCCATGGGCTCGGAGACCTTGGCGCCCAGCACGGTCTTGTACTGCGCGCTGGCAGCGGGCAAATCGGGCACCGCGATGGCGATGTGATTGAGACGTCCGATCATCTCGTGGCTCCTTATGACAAGCGGATCAAGTGCACCTTGGTGATCGGCTTCTTGCCGATCGTCTTGAAGCAGCCCCGGCGCGCGGCGATCCGAGCGGTCTCGCAAAGCCGGGCGTCGTCCTGGCGGCCGGCCGGTTTCAGGCCGTCCAGCGCCTCGGCCACTTGCGCTGCCACCTCAGCCTCCAAATTGGCCGCTTCGCCGTTTTCGATCAAGCCCTCGAAGCTGAGCACCGGCTGGTCGATCAGCTTGCCGCCCCGATCTGTCACGATCGTGACCAGGGCACAGCCTGCCTGGGACAGCTTGCGGCGCCCAGCCAGGATTGGGCTGTCGGCCGGAATCAGGCGCTCTCCGTCGAGCACCAGCCGGCCCGAGGTCACCTCTTCGAGGATCTTCGGGCGGCCCGGCGCCAGGCGCAGCAGCGCCCCATTGTGGGCGACGATCGCCTCGGGCACCTGGCAATCGCGGGCCAGCTCGGCATGTTCGGCCAGATGGCGGGGCTCGCCGTGGACCGGTACCGCGACCTCCGGGCGAACCCATTGGTACATGCGGGTCAGCTCGTCGCGCGCCGGGTGGCCGGAGACATGGATCGCGTGCTCCCGGTCAGTGATCACCTTGATGCCCTGGAGCACCAGATCGTTCTGCAGGGCCGAGATCGACTTTTCGTTGCCCGGGATGACCCGCGAGGAGAACACCACCGCGTCGCCCTCCTCCAGCAGAATCTCGGGGTGCTCGCCCCGGGCGATGCGCCACAGGGCCGAGCGCGGCTCCCCTTGGGAGCCGGTGCAGAGCAGCAGCACCTCGTGGCGCGGCAGGTAGCCGATGTCCTTATCGGCGATCAGCGGCGGCAGATTGTCCAGATAGCCGTTGTCCCGCGCGGCCGCGACGATGCGGTGCATGGAGCGGCCGACCAGGGCGACCCGCCGGCCGTGCTCGGCGGCCACCTGCATGACCGTCTGCAGGCGCGCCACGTTGGTCGCGAAGCAGGCCACGGCGACCCGGTTCGGCAGCCCGCCGATCAATTCGCCCAGGTTGTCCAAGACCTCGCCCTCGGAGCCGGATTCGCCCTCCACCATGGCGTTGGTGGAATCGCACACCATGGCCAGCACGCCCTCGTCGGCGAGCCCCCGGAGCGCCGCTTCGTCATAGGTCTCGCCGACCAGGGGCTCGGGATCGAGCTTCCAGTCGCCGGTGTGTAGCACGGTGCCGGCCGGACAGCGAAGGACCACCGCGTTGGGCTCGGGAATCGAATGGGTCAGGGTGATCAGCTCGAGCTCGAAGGGCCCGACCGTGAATCGGCCCGACAGCGGTACCTCGATCAGCTCGACCTGGTCGATCAGGCCAGCCTCGACCAGCTTGGCGCGCAGCACCGAGGCGGTGAACGCGGTGGCATAGATCGGGCAACGCAGGCGCGGCCAGAGGTGCGGCACGGCGCCGATATGATCCTCGTGGGCGTGGGTCAGAACTAGACCGGCCAGGTCGGCCCGGCGCTCGGCGATGAAGGTCGGATCGGGCAGGATGATGTCGACCCCGGGCAGCCAGGGATCGCTGAAGGTGATGCCCAAATCGACCATCAGCCAGGCCCCGTCGTGGCCGTAGAGGTTGAGGTTCATGCCGATCTCGCCGGTCCCGCCAAGCGGCAGGAAGAGCAGATCCTGAGGTCCCGGCGTCATGACACCTCGGCTTGGCTGAGCTGATGAATCATGGCCAGACCGTCCAGGGTGAGGTCCGGCTCGACGAGCTCCAGGCTGGGACAGGCCTCGGTGAAGAGCGGTGCTAGACCGCCGGTCGCGATCACCTTCATTTCCCAGCCGGTCTCGGCCCGGATGCGCCGGATCATGCCCTCGATCATGTCCACGTAGCCCCAATAGATGCCCGCGCGCATGGCCGGGATGGTCGAGGTGCCGATCACCTTCTCGGTCGGCTCGATGGTGATGCGCGGCAGCTGGTCGCCGGCCAGATAGAGCGCTTCAACCGAGAGGTTGATGCCGGGCGCCAGCACGGCGCCCTCGTGGCTGCCGTCGGGGCCGACAACGTCAAACGTAGTCGCGGTGCCGAAATCGACGATGATCAGCGGCCCGCCGTGGCGCCGGTAGCCGGCGACCGCGTTGACCAGTCGGTCGGCACCGGCCTGCTGGCTTTTCACCGTGATGCCCAGCTCGACCCCGGGCTCGCCGATCACCAAGGGCTTGACGCCGAAGAAGTCTTGGCACAGCACCTTCAGGTTCCGCACCGCGCCAGGCACGACCGAGGCGATGATCGCGCCGTCGATGTCGTCCGGCGTGATCTTCGCCAGCGCCTTCAAATGCATGAGATCGACCGCGTACTCGTCCGCGGTGCGCTTGGCGTTGGTCGAAAGGCGCCAATGCTTGCGCTTGCGCTCACCCTCGTAGACGCCGAACACGACGTTGGTATTGCCGCAATCGATGACCAGCAACAAGGGTTTCGAATCCTCTCGTCAGGCGAAGTAGACGTCGCCGGCATGGATCAGCCGGGTTCCGCCGCCGGGCAGCGCGAGCACCAGGGCGCCGCTCTCGTCCAGCGCCTGGAAGGTGCCATGGAGGCGCTCGTTCGACAAGCGCACCTCGAGCGGCTCGCCCATGCCCTTGGCGTGGCGCAACCAGGTCTGACGGATCGGGCCGAAGCCCTCGTCCCGCCAGCGGTGCACCCAGGTCAGGAAATGGCGGGAGATCGCCTCGAGCAGGCGTTCGACGGTAAGATTCGGCGGCGCGCCCTCGAACTTGAGGCTGGTCGCGGGAAAGCTGGTCCCTTCCGGAAAGCTCGCCAGATTGACGCCCATGCCGAGCACCAGCCAGTCCAGCCCGCCGTCCTTGGCGATCTTGGACTCCAGCAGGATGCCGCAGCCCTTGCGGCCATTGAACAACACATCGTTGGGCCACTTGTAGTGCACCTCGATCATCGGCGGTGCCGCGCTGCCGACCCCGTCGCCGACGCCGAGCGCCGCCACGAAGCCGAGCTGCGCCGCCTCGCGCGCCGAGCACTCCGGGCGCAGCAGCAGGGACATGTAGAGATTGCCGGGCGGGCTTTCGAAGCCGCGGTTCTGGCGGCCGCGGCCCTTGGTCTGCTCTCGGGCCCAAACCAACGTGCCCTCCTCGGCGCCCTCCTCCGCCAAGCGCTTGGCTTCGTCGTTTGTGCTTTCCACCTGGTCCATTTCAACGAGGCGGTAGGCCGGCGGCAGGCGTGGCGACATCAGTTAGAAGTAGTGCGGCACCGGCCCGCTCCCCCACCCGGCC
>JBCCGG010000071.1:0-19481 GCA_039029395.1 Pseudomonadota bacterium
CGAGCCCTGGACGGTGATGGTGCGGGTATGTCTGGTGAGGTTCGTGGTTGGGGTGGTGGTGGGGTTGGGGGGGCGACAGAGCACTAGATCAACAATATGGTGTAGGGCGGCAAGACGGGAGAACAATTATGCCGCCGAAAGAGACGACCCCAGCGCCTCGTGACGATTGGACTGAGCCCGAGAAGTGGGTTTGGAGCGAAATTCGTGCTGGACGAGTTGCTGACTTCAACAAGCGGGACGGAAGGGCCGAGCATAACCCGCTAGACAGTTGCAGCAATGACGGTTGGAACGAGACCCGCAAGCTCCGTAGCGTTTTCTTGGCCGCAATTCTATTTGAGGAGCCGTACAAGATCGCGACGCCTTACCGCGGCGTACGAATAGTGGGTGCCTGGTTCTCAGAATCTGTGGATGTATCGCACGGAAAAACTCGAATTGATATGTGGCTTGATAACTCGAGATTTGATGGTCCCGTCAATTTTGACGGCCTACGCGTCGATGGATGGCTCTCACTCGATGGGTCTACATTTAACTCCTCGGTGACTATGAACAACCTATTGGTTGCCGGCCACCTGATTCTCAGAGACAAGGCCACGTTTCGACATGGTCTCAATTTAATCGGTGCCAAGATAGAGACTGAGTTGAGTATGACCGAATCACTATTTGAAGGCACTGTAAATTTGAATGACTTGGAAGTTGGTCATAATTTGAACCTTAGCAATAAGGCGCATTTTAAAGAAAGGTTGTTGCTCGCCAATGCGAAAATAGGAAAACAACTCAGTCTCGCTGGATCTATCTTTGAACAATCAGTAAAGGCAGATGGCTTGAGAGTACAAAATGGAATTTCCATGAACAACGGGGCCACGTTCATACATGATTTGATACTGCGAGGCGTCCGAGTTGGCGGACAGGTTAACATGTCTACGTCTACCTTTCACAAATCGATCAATTTGAACGGGTCGATAGTGGAAAGAGGTGTTTTTATGGGAGAAGGCACGAGAATCCACGGAGACATAGATTTGACTGGCGCCCATGTTGGCGGCCAACTATTGATGACGAGTTCTGTCTTTGAAGGGCGAATAGACATGAGTGGCTTAAGTGTGGCAGGCGACTTGTTTATGAGCGAGGAATCCATTTTTCGCGACGAGATACATTTGCGCGCCGCATCAGTTCAGGGGCAGGTCGCTACAATTGGGTCCACCTTCGAGTCTGACGTGTACATGGAAAGCCTGGTTGTTTCAGGTAGTTTATTGATGAGAGGAATGAAGGAATTCAGAGGTAAGCTTGATCTTAATAGCGCCAGGGTTAGGGGCCAACTCTCCATGATTGGTTCTGTGTTCCAAGGTGCGATTGAAATGGACGGAATAGTGATTGAAGGCGCAGTATTCATTCGTGAGGCGGGATTCTCGGCGCCAATTAGATTAGTATTTGGAAAGTTGGGCGAAGATCTCGACATTTCGGGTTCGAGGCTAGCTGGTCTCGATCTAACCGGTACTCGGGTATCTGCTGAGTTTCGGTTGGGCTCCCATGATCACGACAGAACCCTTTGGCGTGATGGTGCCCAACTAACCCTGCGCAATGCACAAGTAGGTGCGATCCAAGATCGAATCGACAAAACTGGCGATTCTTGGCCGACACAAGATAACTTACTTCTTGACGGCTTTGACTATGAACAACTCGGCGGGTACGAGGGTAGTGGTGAAAGTGCCGATATGATGGCACGGCCTGTGTCATGGTTCGTAGATTGGCTGGCGCGCAACTCGAGCCAAAGTCCTCAACCATATGAACAACTGGCGTCGGTGTTCGATACCGCGGGTTACTCCGCGAAGGCGACAGCAATTCGCTACGCTGCTCGGGAGCGGCGCAGACGCCGATTGATGGTGGTGGTCGAGAAAGATGCGAAACTCCCTCAGCGCGTTACGACGCGACTAACGTCAATTGGGTTGTGGCTTCTTAAGGCGACAATCGGCTATGGATTGGGCGGGCGCTATTTTCGTGCACTCATTTGGGTCTGCGGCTTTACGCTGTTGGGAGCATCATTGCTTTCGTTGGCTTCTTCCATGGAAAGATACGTACCAAGCCACAGCATCTGGTGGAACTTGGCTTGCAGCTTGGACATGCTGCTGCCAATAGTCGAACTCAACAAGGCTCATGCCGAGTTCATTTCGGAGAAGGTCGCAGTTTTTCCCAGCACAGCTTGGATAGCCTACTACTTTTATGCCCACAAGCTGGTTGGTTGGGTGCTCGCCTCCTTCTTGGTCGCTGGGCTAGCAGGTCTAACCCAAAAGTAGGACTCCCTTACGCCGCCACCGCCACCCGCGTCCCCCGCGCCCTCGACCGGAGCCCTTTACCCCATGGCCGCCTTCAAGCAGCTGCACCCCCCTTTGCGCGCCTTCATCGAGCGCCAGCGGCTCTTCTTCGTCGCGACCGTCGCGCAGGGCGGGCGGGTCAACCTTTCGCCCAAGGGGCTCGCCACCCTCTGGGTCGTGGGGCCCCGGCGCATCGCCCGGCGGACCGATCCTTGGTCTCTTCGAGATCAAGGTCAGAGCGGACATCAAGCCACGGTGGGTGCTAAGCCAACCGGGCTACCTTTCCCACAGGGGCGGCTTGCCGATCTTCTCCAATAGAAAGTCGATGAAAACACGGGTCTTCGCGGTCAGGACGTTTGACTTGGGATAGACGAGCCAGATCGCGGATTTGTCCGCGACCTCATAGTCGGGAAGGACGCGGACAAGCGTCCCGTCGCCTATCTCCTTATGAACGCTCCAATAGGCATTCATCGAAATGCCGACGCCGGCGAGGGTGGCCAGCCGCATGCTCGTTCCGTCGTCGCAGACGATCCGCCGTCGCGCCCCGGCAGGCGGAAAGCTACAGGGCAGCTTGTCACCATTGGCCGTCAGCTTTCTGGCCGGGCCGTCCATGAAGATCAGCATCTGATGATCGATCAGATCTCTTGGGTCTTGGGGCGTTCCGTGGCGCGCAAGATAGCCCGGCGAGGCGCAGAGGATCCTTTGGTCATCCGCGAGCTTGCGCGCCTTCAGGGCGCTATCCGGAATGTCATAGTTGCGAAGCGCCAGATCGAAGCCGCCTTCGATCAGGTCGATCTTCGAATCGGACAGCCTCAGATCCAAGTTTAGCCCGGGATAGCGTTCCAGAAACTCTGGCAGGACCGGTACGACGAAAAGCTGCGCAAAGGTGCTCGACGCCGCGAAGCGCAACGTCCCCTTGACCTCCGTGCTGCCCTGACCCAAGGCCGCGCCGGCGGCGTCGACCTGCGCCAAGATCTCTCGCGCAAAAGGTAGGAACTCCGCGCCCTCGAGCGACAAGGAGACCTTCCGGGTCGAGCGATGAAACAAATCCGCCCCAACCTGCCGCTCAAGCTTCGTCAAGCGCGCACTCGCAACGGCGGACGACAAACCAAGCTGGCGCCCCGCGGCACTGATGTTCAGCAAGTCAGCGGCTAGGACGAAAAGCCGAACGCCGTCGGTATCCAATCGCATTATCAACGAAATCCAAGTTCATAACTTAAAATACCGCCGTTTACTTAGATTTCAATGGGAATATATCTTCCCTGCGGTGACGGGCGATTGGACGGTCGCCGCACCCCGCAGTCCGCTCCATGCCATCACACCGTTGGTCATCGCCTTGCCACGGCACCAGGAAAAGGAACAGTCCGATGAAATACGAAGGCTTCACCACGTTCAAAACCGAACAGAACGAGGGCGTTCTGACGGTGACGTTCGATTTTGGAACGGTCAACGTTCAGGGCCAAGAGATGCTGGCCGACCTCAACAGCCTCGCCATGCGGCTGGAACGGGACCGGGAAACGAAAGTCGTCGTCTTTCAGTCCGCCAACCCGGAAATCTGGGTCTGCCACTATGACACGGAGCTTCTGAAGGACATGTCCACGGAAGCCGTCGCGCGCGATGAAGTCCAACTTCTCGATCTGCAATCCGTCTGTGAGCGCATCAGCAAGGTGCCCCAGGCCACGATCGCCAAACTCGAGGGCTTTGCGCGGGGCGGGGGCCATGAACTGGCGCTCGCATTGGATATGCGTTTCGCGGCCCGTGGCAAGTTCAAGTTCATGCAGATGGAAGTTGGGATGGGCATTCTGCCCTGTGGTGGCGGCGCATCGCGCATGGCGCGCCAAACCGGCCTTGGTCGTGCATTGGAAATCATCCTCAGCGCCCGGGATTTCGACGCTGACGAAGCTGAAGCGCTGGGCACAATCAACAAGGCCCTCGCCCCGGACGAGATCGGTGAATATGTCGACAGGCTCGCCAAGCGGATCGCCCAGTTTCCGGCGGAGTCGATCAACTCCTGTAAGCAAGCCGTTTATGAATCGATCGACAAGCCGATTGATGAGGCACTGAAAGCGGAAGCCTACTGGCTTTACCGAGCGACCAGCAAAACACCCGCCATCAAGCGTTTCACGATTGCCGATGAACAAGGCCTGGAGCACGACATCGAAAACCAGCGAAATTGGAACGAGCTGGTGATGAAGGTCCAGGACATCAACGATTGAGCCGTCGGGAACAGCGACTTGCTCTTGGGGCATATCCCCCGTGTCCCGAGAGCTCCCCTGTATCACGATGGATGATGAGCGGAGGTTCTTGTGCTCGACCCTTTGGTGGCTGATAGGTTTCAGCGGATCAATCGAGGCTACGACGAGACCTTCCGCGACAACATCTTGAGCCTCGGATTGGTGATGCCGTTGGAGGCGCATGGCTACGACCCGGTGCCGACCATGACCCGTCACCTGGAGCGAGTGCAGCTCGCCGAGGAGCTTGGTTTCGCGGCCGTGTGGTTGCGCGACGTTCCATTCAATGTGCCGTCATTCGGCGATGCTGGTCAGACCTACGATCCCTTCGTCTACCTCGGCTATTTGGCGGCCCGGACCGATCGGATCGCCCTGGGCGTCGCCAGCATCGTTCTGCCGCTCAGGCATCCGGCCCATGTCGCCAAGGCCGCTTCCAGCACCGATGTACTGTCGGGTGGGCGCCTTATTCTGGGCGTCGCGTCCGGAGACCGGCCCGAGGAATACCCGGCACTGAATCTGACCTACCATGATCGCGGCGACCGCTTTCGGGCGAGCTTCGACTACATTCAGCGGATGTGGGAGGACAGACCCGAGTTCCAGAATCCCTATGGAGCGCCCTGTGGCGGTTTGGATATGCTCCCCAAACCTCCTTTTGGACGCGTGCCCCTGCTCATCACCGGAGGCAGTCAGCAAGATCCCGACTGGATCGCCCGGAACGGCGATGGCTGGATGACCTATCCCCGAGCCGTCGAGACGCAGGCGCGCCTCATAGACGACTGGCGCGCCCGCGTCCGCGCTGTCGGCGGCCCGGCTAAACCGGCTATGCAATCGTTGTACATAGATCTGGTCGACGATGCCGATGCGCCCGCCGTGCCAATTCACTTGGGGTTCAGATCGGGAATCCGCTTCCTTCGGCGCTATCTGTCGTCGTTGCGGGACATCGGCGTGAATCACGTCGCCCTGAACCTAAGGTTCAATCAAGCCGGGACCGAGGCCACCATGAAGCGGCTGGCGATGGAGATTTTACCGGCCTTCTCTAACTAACGGGCGTTCAAAAGTAATCAAGTCCGTTCTCATAACGGGCGCGGCCTACAGCATCGAATTGGCGGCCCCCCGGCGAGTGAGTTCACAAGCAGACAGATGAAAAGCACGGTCGCCAAACTCACTTGACCCGAAACGCTAGTAGTAGGTCACATCCTCGTCGCGGCCACGGCTGGGCGGTGAGTAGACGTCGATGAAGATCACCGGTTCGTCGCCCAGGATCTCGCCACCGTGCGGCACGCGCGAGGGCACGAACCACATGTCTCCTGGGCCGACCTCGCGGACTTCATCGCCCACGGTGAGGCGCATTCGTCCCTGAATCACGACGCTCGTCTGCTCATAGGGGTGGGAATGGAGTGGATAGGTGCTGCCGGGTTCGAATTTGGCCCAGTTCAGCTCCTGGTGGGTGCCGCTGGCCAACTCGCTGTTCCACCAGACCTGCTCTTCTGGAAAGAACTTCGACGACGCTTCAGCTTCGGACAAAGTAACGATGTTTGACATGATCTATCCATAGCAATTCGCAAGAAACATTAGTCATTCACTGGCGCCTGTTTCAAGGTCCGCAAAGCCACCTCGCGGGATCGCGGAGATTGCGCCGCTCTGGGTTAGAGTCCGTCGCCCTATGCGTCTGCGCCACGCAGCTTCGATTCATCGATAAAATAAATCGCAGCCAGGCCGATGAAGAGCGCCACCAGCACGAGCCAATAGGCACTGTGCAACCCAACGGCAAAGGCGTCGCTCAGCGCAGCATGGATCGTTTCGTGATCGGCGGCGCTGTAGTGGCTCAGGATCTTGTCGGCCACCTCGTCTTGGGCCGTGCCGGCGTTGAGCGCTGCCTGATCCGCTGGAGACATGTTGATTCCAGATCGCTTCAGGCCCTGGCTCAGCGCGCCCAGACTTGTGCCATACATGATCGCGGTCCCGCCGGCGACACCGATGGCTCCGAAGCCCAGGTGAAACATGAAGGCAAGACCGCCCGCCAAGCCGGCACGGGACTCATCGACGGCACTGACCGCAGCTGTGCCGGCCGGCCCGACGGCAATGCCAGCCCCGATGCCGATCAGCACCATGGGCAGCAGGAGCCCGGCATAGCCCCACGCCGACGAAAAGAAGATGGCGGCAATCGTGCCGAGGGTGGCCAAAGCATAGCCCACGAAGAGCAAGCGGCGCGGTCCAAATTGATTGTAGTACCGCCCGGCAATCGTCGAGACCAAGGCAATCAAAAAGGTCATGGGTAACATGCCGAATGAAGCCACCAGCACGGACCAGCCCAGGACGTTGTGCATGTACTGGGGAAAATAGAGGAACGCCAGGAAGAAGGACGGCACGATCAAGCCGTTGGTCGAGAGGGTCAGCAGGAATTCCTTGTTTCGGATCAGCGCCGGCGGAACCATTGGGTCCTTGACCGCCCCTTCGACAAAGGGAAATGCCACGATCATCACGCCGCAGGCAACGAACAGACCGATGATCGGAAGCGACCCCCAACCCCAGTCCGCGCCGACGTCCAGGGCGTAAAGCAAAGCCAGGATGGCGATAGAAAGGACCACCATGCCGCCGTAGTCGATCCGTTCCTCGACACGCTTCTCGTCTTTCTTGTCGAGCAGCCACCAAATCAGCAGCGCCGTAATGGCCGCCATGATCAGGTTAATCAGGAAGAACAAGCGCCACTCGCCGAGCCCGGTCACGACGCCGGAGACGACGGGGCCGATCACGTTGCCGCTCGCCGTCGCGCCGATGATCAGACCCATGGCAAAGCCTCGATCCTCTTCCTCGACCACGGTTGCGCCGAGCCCGATGATACAGGGCCACACAATCGCGGATCCCACACCCTGGACCGCCCGCGCGCCGATCAGCCACCCGATGGAGGGCGCCAGGGTGCAAACCAGCGATGCCCCGGCAAAGATCGCCAGGCCGATCAGGAGCAGCCGCCGTCGTCCAAACATATCGCCCAGACGCCCACCGGTCACGATCAACATGGCAAAGGTCAGTGCGTAGACATTGAGGACCCACTGGGTCGTTGTGATGTCCGCGGAATACTCATGCTCGATCGGCACCACGAGCATCAAGGCGCCCGTGAAATCGGTGCCCACCATGAGCGCCCCAAAACACAAGATGGCGACGTTCAGCTTTGCGCGACGATCCATTCCCATTTCCCGCTCACGAGCATAGCGCTGGTTTTCCGAGCAGGGCATAGAGTACATCCCTACTATCCCAACGCCTATCTTGATCTTCGCAGGGCCAGCATCGCCGATGTGGTGGGATGAAAGTCTCCTTCTCTCGGAAAGCGTCAATCAATCCAAACTCCTCCTGACACCCCGCTGTCAGCAGCCCCCTGCTACACCTTCCGGCATGCGCCCCACGCGCCCTCGACCGGAGTCTGCTTGTCCCATGGCCACTTTCCAGAAGCTGCACCCGCCCCTACGCGCCTTCATCGAGCGCCAGCGGCTCTTCTTTGTCGCGACTGCCGCGCCGGACGGGCGGGTCAACCTCTCGCCCAAGGGGCTCACCACCCTCCGTGTCCTGGGCCCTCGGCGCATCGTCTGGCTCAACCTCAGCGGCTCGGGCAACGAGACCGCGGCGCACCTGCGCGAAAGCGCGCGCATGACCCTCATGTTCTGCGCCTTCGAGGGCCAGGCCATGATCCTGCGGGTCTATGGCCAGGCCAGCGTCCTGCACCCGCGCGATCCTGGCTGGGACGCGCTCGCCGACCTCTTCCCGCCGCTGGCCGGCAGCCGCCAGATCTTCGATGTCGCCATCGATCTTGTGCAAAACTCCTGCGGCACGGGCGTACCGCTTATGCCTTACCAGGGCGAGCGCGCCGAGGCCGAGCTGCTGCCGTTCTACGAAGAGATGGGCGAAGCGGGCGTCAGGGACTATTGGCAGAGGAAGAACCAGGTTAGCATCGACGGCAAGCCAACCGGGATCCTGCCCGAGGCTCCCCAACCAAAGTGACGCCGCGGCCCCGGCGGGCCCGAGCGAAAGAGGACAGACTGAGATGCAGCCGAGCCAGCCGTCCGGCGGACCGATCCTTCGTCTCTTCGAGGTCAAGGCCAAAGCGGGCTGCGCTGAGACGCTCTTGCAGAAGTTCGCCACCACCTCGGCCGAGGTGGTCAGCGGGCAGCCGGGCAACGCAGGCTATTTCTTCGGCCAAGGGTTGGCCGGCGCCGAAGACGTCGTGGTCTTCGCCTCCCTGTGGCGGGACATGGATGCGGTCAAGGCGCGCTTTGGGGCCGATTGGCTGAGCTCTTACCTGCCGCCGGGCTACGAAGACTTGATCGAGAGCTGTTCCGTCCGCCACCTGGACCTGAGCGCCGGCTGGCACGTCCAGTTGGACGAATAGCGAGTTTGTCCGCCGCTTGCCAGGGGCGCGGCCGATGGGGAATAGTAGTCCTCTGCCGACGCTCCCGAAGGCTCTGTCATGCACGCGATCAGAGGCGCCTTTCTCGACTTCCTGGCCGACCCCTTCTACCGGGACGAATCCGAGGCTTTGCGCTACCTGCCCGACGGCTTGCTCGTCATCGACGGCGAAAAGATCGCTGACTTCGGTCCCGTCGACGAGCTCGGCGAGAAGTACGCCGAAGTGAAAACCACCCGCTATGCAAACCGCCTGATTCTGCCGGGCTTTATCGACACCCACGTCCACTATCCCCAAACCGAGATGATCGGCGCCTACGGCGAGCAGCTCCTGGAGTGGCTCGAGATCTACACCTTCCCGACCGAGATCAAGTTCCGCGACAAGCTCTACGCGCGCAGCGTGGCCGAGCGCTTTCTCGACCACCTTCTGGCCAGCGGCACGACCACGGCTCAGGTCTTCACCACCACCTTTCCCCAATCGGTTGATGCCTTCTTCGAGGCCTGCAGCGCGCGCAACATCTGCATGATCGCGGGCCTGACCGGCATCGACCGGCCGGGCCTGGCGCCGCCGGACTATTTGGACACCGCCGACTCCTTCTACGCCAACAGCAAGGCATTGATCGAGCGCTGGCACCGGACGGGGCGCAACAAGTACGCCATCACGCCGCGCTTCGCGCTCGGCTCCACGGCCGAGCAGCTCGACCGTTGCGGCCAGCTCAAGGGTGAGTATCCCGACACCTGGGTCAACACCCACATGTCCGAGAACCACAAGGAGATCGCCCAGGTCGCCGAGCTGTTCCCGGAGTCTTCGGACTACCTCAACGTCTACGAGCGCGCCGGCATCGTCGGACCCAAGTTCACCGCCGGCCATTCGATCCACTTGAGCGACGACGCCTTCCGGCGTATGTCCGCCTCCAAGTCCTCGATCTCCTTCTGCCCCACGTCCAACCTTTTCCTGGGCAGTGGGCTCTTCAAGCTCCACCAGGCCAAATCGGTTGAGACCCCGGTGCCGGTCGGACTCGGCAGCGACGTGGGCGGCGGCAACAGCTTCTGCATGCTCCAAGTGCTGGAGAACGCCTACAAGGTGGCCGCGATGCAGTCCCAGAAGCTCTCGGTCATGAAGGGGCTCTACCTCGCGACCCTGGGCGGGGCCAAGGCGCTGCACCTGGAGCACGAGATCGGCAGCTTCGATCCGGGCAAGTTCGCCGACCTGGTGGTGCTCCATCCCCGCTCGACCCCGGTCAAGCGCTTCCGTGCCGAGCAGGCCGATCATGGCGCCCACCCTACCCCGGCGGCCCGGGAGATGGCGCGCCTCCAGCACGAGGCCTTCGGCATGATGGCGCTCGGCGACGAGCGCGCCGTCGAGGCGACCTATGTTAGCGGCGAGCCGCTCTACCAGAAGGGCCGAGCGACCGGTTGACGCCGGGCCGTCATCCCGTCTTGCGCCATCGCCTCTCACGGACAAAAGTGTCCCAAGCGACACGAGGGGGAGGGGACGCGTTTCATGACCATTCCAGCGACCATGACAGCCGTTGTGCTGACCGGCCACGGCGGCCTCGACAAGCTCGAGCTGCGCACTGACGTGGCAACGCCGGCGCCCGGTCCGGGCGAGGTCTTGATCCGGGTCGCGGCGGCCGGGATCAACAACACCGACATCAACACCCGCACCGCCTGGTACTCCAAGGCGGTGCGCGGCGAGACCAACGAGGGCGGGGCCGAGGGTTTCGACCAGGCGGCCGATGACGACGGCTCTTGGTCGGGCACGGCGCTGACTTTCCCGCGCATCCAGGGCGCCGATTGCTGTGGGCGCATCGTCGCCGTGGGCGAGGGCGTCGACGCCGGGCGTGTCGGCGAGCGGGTCCTGGTGCGGAATATGCTGCGCTCCTACGTGGACTACCGGCCCTTCGAGTGCTGGACCTTCGGCTCGGAATGCGACGGCGGCTTCGCGCAGTATGCCAAGGCGCCGGCGCGCGAGACCTACCGGGTCGAGTGCGATTGGAGCGACAGCGAGCTGGCCTCGATTCCTTGCGCGTACTCCACCGCGGAAGGCATGCTCCATCGCGCCTCGGTCGGCGCCGAGCGGGTGCTGGTGACAGGGGCCTCGGGCGGGGTCGGCTCGGCCGCGGTCCAGCTGGCAAAGCGACGCGGCGCCCATGTGACCGCCCTGGCCAGCGCGGCCAAGACCGACGAGGTGCGCGCCCTGGGCGCCGACCAGGTGGTCGACCGGAATGCCGATCTGTCGGCCGTGCTCGGGCCCGACAGCATCGATGTGGCAATCGACCTGGTCGCCGGGCCCGGCTGGCCACGGCTGCTCGAGGTGCTGACTCGGGGCGGGCGCTATGCGACGGCCGGCGCGATCGCCGGGCCGATCGTCGAGCTCGACGTGCGCACCCTCTATCTCAAGGACTTGAGCTTCTTCGGCTGCACCTTCCAGGACGACGTGGTGTTCGAGAACCTGATCGGCTACATCGAGCGCGGCGAGATCCGCCCGCTGGTCGCCAAGACCTATCCCTTGAGCGAAATCCGCCAGGCCCAGGAGGATTTCCTCGCCAAGGGCTTCGTCGGCAAGCTCGTGCTCCTGCCGCCCGAGGCCTGACCCAGTGAAGATCGTCGCCATCGAGGCCTTTCAGGTGGACCTGCCCTATGCTGGCGGGATCTACCGTCTGTCGGGCGACCGCGCCTACGAGTCTTTCGATGCCACCATCGTGCGGATCGAGGCGGACGACGGCAGCGAGGGTTGGGGCGAGAGCACGCCCTTCGGCAGCAGCTACATCGCCGCCCATGCCCTGGGCGTGCGCGCCGGCTTGGCGGAGATCGCGCCCCATCTGCTCGGCTGCGATCCGCGCCGGGTGGACCGAATCAACGAGCGCATGGACGCCGCCCTGGTCGGCCACAACCACGCCAAGACGGCGCTCGACGTGGCCTGCTTGGACCTATTCGGCAAGTCGGTCGGCCTGGCGGTTTGCGACCTCTTGGGCGGGCGCACGGAGGGGCGCCTGCCGGTGATCTCCTCGATCTATGCCGGCGATCCGGAGGACATGCGCGCCCGGGTCGCCGAGCACCGCCGGCGCGGCTATCTCGGCCACTCGCTCAAGATCGGCGCGCTGGATCGCGACGGCGGGCCCCAGCTGGACGCCGAGCGCATCGCCGCCAGCCTGGCCGACCGCCGGCCCGGCGAGTTCTTCCTGGTCGACGCCAACGGCGGGCTGACGGTGGAGAGCGCCTTGCGCCTCCTGCGGCTGTTGCCGCCTGGGCTGGACTTCGTTCTGGAGGCGCCCTGCCGCAGCTGGTCGGAGACCCTTTCCCTGCGCCGCCATTGCGCTGTGCCGATCCTGCTCGACGAGCTGGCGCTCGACGAGGAAAGCCTAATCCAGCTAATTCGCGACGATGCCGCCGACGGCATCGGCCTCAAGATCTCCAAGAACGGCGGCCTGACCCGCGGACGGCGCCAGCGGGACATTTGCCTGGCGGCCGGCCTGACGATCAGCGTCCAGGACACGGTCGGATCTGAGATCGCCTTTTCGGCGATCGTGCACCTGGGGCAAACCGTGCCTGAGCGGCTTTTGCGCTGCGTGCTCGATTGCAGGGACATGGTGACGCTGGAAACCGCCGCCTTCGACGCGCCGGTAAGCGACGGCGGGGTCGTCGCACCGGACGCGCCGGGCCTCGGCGTGACACCCAAGCGGGACGTGCTGGGGGCGCCTGTCGCAAGCTGGTCCTGAGCCGGCGTCCCTAGGCGGCGCCTTCGGGTGCTTCCTCTATGGCCTCGCCCGCGGCTTTGCGTCATCATCGAGCAGATCCAACAGGCAGGAGAGAGGCCCCATGAGCGCGCCAACCCCCGACCACATCATGCGGATCGCCTGCGGCTACGGCGTCTCCAAGGCGCTGCTCTCCGCGGTCGGGCTCGGGCTCTACACGCGCCTTGCCGAGGGCCCCATGACGCTCGAGGAGATCATGGCCGCGTTCGGGCTCCAGCACCGGCCGGCGATGGATTTCCTCGACCTCCTGGTCTCGGTCGATCTACTCGGCCGCGACGGCGACGGGGCGGGCGCGCGCTATCGCAATACTGACGCCACTGCCGCTTTTCTGGACCGCAATCAGCCCGGCTATGTGGGCGGCATCATCGAGCTTTGGGATAAGCGCAACTACCGCTTTTGGGCGGATATCACCGAGGCTTTTCAGACCGGCAAGGCGCAGAACGAAACCAAGCACAGCGAGCGCCCCTTCTTCGAGACGCTCTATGCCGAGCCGGCCCGGCTTGAGGCTTTCATGGCGGCGATGAACGGCTCCTCGATTCGCAACTTCGAGACCTTGGCGCGGGTCTTTCCCTTTGAGCGCTATCGCAGCTTGACCGACGTGGGCGGTGCCGATGCGCTGCTGACGCGCTCGGTGGCGGCGGTCCATCCGCACCTCGCCTGCACCTCCTTCGACCTGCCGGTGGTGACCGAGATCGCCGGGCGCAAGATCGCCGAGGCCGGTCTCTCCGAGCGCATCGAGGCCCGTGCCGGCGACTTCTTCGCCGATCCCCTGCCGGCGGCAGAGGTCATCACCATGGGCATGATCCTGCATGACTGGAATCTGGAGCGCAAAAAGCTGCTGGTGCAAAGAGCCTACGACGCCCTGCCCGAAGGCGGTGCCTTCGTCGCGATCGAGGCGCTGATCGACGATGCCCGGCGCACCAATACTTTCGGCATTTTCATGTCGATCACCATGTTGATGGAGTTCGGCGACGCCTTCGACTTTTCCGGCGCGGAGTTCGAAGCGTGGTGCCGTGAGGCGGGCTTCAAGCGCTTCGAGATCATCCCCCTGGAGGGGCCCTCGAGCGCCGCCGTCGCCTACAAGTAGGCGGCCTCTGGCGATCGGGCGCGGTCGGCCGGAGGGAACAAGACTCGGATAGCCGCATGGCTGGCGCAGTGGTTCGCTTCGGGTCCCAACAGTGACGAGAAATGACCATGGCGATCAAATTCGAAGCCCTGCCGACCGAGGCTGTCCGCGCTCTGCAGAACGGCGCGGCGGATTCCTACGGATCGGTGCCGGAGAAGCGGGTGTCCGACGGAAACGGCGTTCCCTGCCGACACTGCTTGAGAAACATCGAAGCGGGGCAAGCCTATCTGACCCTCGCCTATCGACCCTTTCAGTCTCTACAGCCCTACGCGGAGACGGGACCGATCTTCCTCCATGCCGAGCCCTGCGAAAGGGCCGGCGCCGAAAGCGAGATTCCCGAGATGTTATCCAGCCCGGAATACATCGTGCGCGGCTACGACGCGAACGAACGGATTGTCTACGGAACGGGCGGCGTTGTGGCGACGGCCGAGATCGCCGCGCGATCGGCGAAGCTCTTGGCCGACGAAGGCATTGCGTTCGTTCATGTCCGCTCGGCGCAAAACAATTGCTTTCAGTGTCGCGTGGAGAGAATGTGACGCGTGACCGGTTAGCTCGCGCCCTTCGTCCCAATGCCGATCGCTTGATTCCCAATCTCTCGTTTGAGGAGTTGCGCCGACAATGCCCAAAACCCATGCCTTCACGCCGGCATCCCTATCGAAGCGGATCGGCACGGGCTATCCAAAGCCGTTCGACGCGGTGGCGCCCAATCGCGTCAAGCATGTGCTCGGCGATCATGCCGGCTTGACTCAGTATGGCGTCAACTACGTCATCCTGCCGCCGGGCGAGGCCTCGTCCCTGCGCCATTGGCACCGCGAAGAGGACGAGTTCGTCTACGTTCTTTCCGGCGAGCTTGTGCTAATCACGGACGACGGCGAGGAGGTGATGTCGGGCGGGATGTGTGTCGGGTTTCCCGCCGGTGTGGAAAACGGCCACCAACTGGTCAATCGCTCGGCCGCGGACGCGTGCTATTTGGAGATCGGCACCCGGTCCAACGATGAGGAAGCCTTCTACCCCGATGTGGATCTTCACGTCGTCATCAAGGACAGGAACTTTCACTTCACCAAAAAGAAAGGCGATCCGGTTTAGGCGGGGCAGCTTTGGGAGCCGGTTGAAGAGTTCACCTACGTGGCCGGCCGGTTCCTTATCCTCGGCTTCGAGGAGATCGGGGTCTACGACCCGATCGACGCTCAACGGGTATTCTTCGAATCGGGTGCGGCGGACGCGATCCACTGCATGCGCTAGTTTGACAGGAAGGCCGATGGATAGAAGTGCGACAGCACCAGGAGCCACAAAAACAGCGTGAGGGTCGACAGGAGCGTGCCGGTCGAGACGGTCTCGGCCGCCAGCTCCTTGGAGTGATCGTACTTCGCCGCCAGGACGAACACGGTTTTCGCCGTCGGCACCGCCGCGCTGATCACGGCCGCGACCGAGAAGAAGGGATCCAGTTGGAACAGCTGGGCCAGCACCAAGACGACCGCGGGAATGATGATCAGCTTGAGGCCGGAGAGCAGCAGGATCGCGCCGGCGCGGTCCTTGATGCTTTGCAGCTTGATCGACATGCCGACGGCGAAGAGGGCGCAGGGCGTGACCGAGTCGCCCAGCAGAGTCAAAAAGTTGACCGCTATGACTGGCAAGGGCCAGCCGATCAATGCGTAGGCGACGCCCAGGAAGGGCGCCAGGATCAGCGGGTTCAGCAGGACTTTGCGTATGTGCGGCCACAAAGACGCGCGCCCCGAAGGGCCGGCGGGCCGGGATCGCTCGATCAGCACGACGGCGATCAGAACCATGGTCATCATGATCACGCTGGCGATCGCCGCCGGAAGCACGGCCTTGTGGCCGAACACGGCCTTGAGCACCGGCAAGGCGACAAAGGCCGTGTTCGAGCAGGCGGCCAAGAGCGCCAATATGGTCCCGTCGCCAAGGCTCTTCTTGCGCCACCACAGGGCAAAGGCGAGCACCGCGCCGAAGAAGAAGAAGTTGCCGCCGCCGTAGCTGGCGAAGAACGCGCCGTTCAACAAGCGGCTGGCCGACTCTTGCGCGATCACGAGAAACAGCAGCGCCGGCAGGCCGATGTTGAAGGCAAACTGAATCAGCACGTCGCCCAGGCTCTCGGGCAGCAGCTTGAAATGGGCGACGGCGAAACCGGTTAGGATGATCGCAAAAATCGGTAAGAGTAGATTGATGAACTCCAATGATCTCGCCTCGCGTCTCAGGACCGTCCGCTTGGCGAGCTTATCAAGTCTCCCGATTCCCGCCTACATCTGAAACTCCAGCGGCCCTGGCCCGCCGCGCGCCAGTTGGGCCAAGCGGCCAAGCGCGTCTTCGAGCAGCCTTTCCTCGACATTGCAAAGGCAGATCCGAACCGCGGCCGGCACGGCGCTCTGGTCGATCGCGAAATGCTCGGCGGGGGAGACCAGAATCTTGCGCTCGGCCGCCTTGGCGGCGAACTCTCGGCCGCTCCAGGGCGCCTCGAGCGGCAGCCAGAGGTGGGTGTTGTGGGGCTCGGCCCGGTAGGCCAGGCCGGCAAGGGCGCGCTCGGCGACCTGGTGCAGGCTCCTCGTGATATGCTCGCGCTGGCCGGCCAGGGCGTCGACCGTGCCGTCCACGATCCAGCGGCTCGCCACCTCGGCCATCAGCGGCGGCGCCATCCAGCTGGTCGCCTGGGTCACCGCGACCAGGTCGGGCAGGAGGCGCGGCGGGGCGGCGATCGAGCCGATGCGCAAGCCCGGCGCCACGGTCTTGGAGAGGCTCGAGATATAGACCGTGTGATCGGCGGCGACCTCGGCGATCGCCGGCAGGGCGGCGTCCGCGTGGCGCGGGTAGAGATCGTCCTCGATCACGATCAGGCCGTAACGCTGCGCGATCTCGGCGATCGCCTGGCGCCGCTCCAGGTCCAGGGTCGCGGTGGTCGGGTTGTGGGCGTTGGGCACGCAATAGAGCATGCGCGCGCCGGGCTCGGCCGCGGCGGCGGCCAGGGCGTCGGGCAAGAGGCCGCCGTCGTCCATCGGCAGCGCCCGCAGCTTGAGGCCGAAGAGGCGCGCCAGGTTCTTGATGCCCGGGTAGGTCAGCTCCTCGACCAGCAAGGTATCGCCGGCACGGGCGAGGGCGCCAAGCGCGATGGTCAGCGCTTGCTGTGCACCGTTGGTGACGATCAGGTGGTCCGGGTCGATGCGGTAGCCGCGCCGCTTGAGCCACAGGGCGAGCGCCTCCCGGTGGCGCGGCTGACCCTGGCTAAATCCGTAGTCGAGCATGGAGTCCAGATCGCTGACCTGGGCCATGGCCGCCAGGGTGCGCTGAAGGATCGGCCCCAGCGGCAGCTCGACCGGCTCGTTGCGGCTCAGATCGATCGTGCCGTCGGGCGCCAAGGCGGCGGTGCCGGTGAGGCTCGCGGTGGCATCGCGCACAAAGCTGCCGCGGCCCATCTGGCGCACGATCAGGCCCTGCTGCTCGGCCAGCGCATAGGCCCGGTGCACCGTGCCGACCGTGACCTCGAGCTGGTCGGCCAAGGCCCGCATGGTTGGCAGCTGGCTGCCTGGTGCCAGGCGCGCGCTGCGGATGTCCTCGGCCAGCTTGTCGGCGATCGTCCGGTAAAGCGGGCCGGGGCCGGGCGGGAGCTCAGGAGTCCAGATTGTTTCCATAACAATAATTCTATTGACTCTTTGCGTTACCGCTACAATAGAATGCGTGTTCACGAATGGCAAGAAATTGTTTGGGTAACAATCGTCATGGCACAGCGGCAACAAGGCGCCAAGCTCAGCGTCAACCTCAACAAGGTGGCGCTGCTCCGCAACCAGCGGCCGATCGGCTATCCCAGCGTGGTGGAAACCGCGCGCCGGGTGATCGACGCCGGGGCCCACGGCATCACGGTCCACCCGAGGCCCGACGAGCGCCACGTCCGGCGCAGCGACGTGGGCGAGCTGGCCGCGCTGGTCGCGAGCGACTATCGGGGCCGGATTGAGCTCAATGTTGAAGGCAACCCGACCGCCGACTTCCTCGATCTGGTCTGCCAGGTGCGGCCCGATCAAGTCACCCTGGTGCCGGACGATCCCCATCAGGCGACCTCGGACCATGGCTGGGACCTGGCCAGGGACGGCGCCTTCCTGAGCGAGGTGGTGGCGCGCCTCCAGGGCGAGGGGATACGGGTCTCGCTCTTCGTCGATTGCGAGGCGGCGGCCATGCCGCTTGCGAAGGGGACCGGTGCCGACCGGGTCGAGCTCTACACCGGACCCTATGCGGTGGCCTATGGCACGGCCGGTCAAGACGCGGCTTTCGCGGCCTGCCGGGACGCCGGCCTGGCGGCGGCGGCGGCCGGACTGGGCCTGAACGCCGGGCACGACCTTAACCTGGAGAACCTGCCGCCCCTGGTCGCCGCTCTGCCGGCCCTGGCCGAGGTCTCGATCGGCCACGCGATCACGGCCGACGCGCTCTGCATCGGCTTTCCGGCGGCGGTCGCGGCCTACCTCAAGGCGCTGGAGCCTCAAAGCGCGCTGGTCTGTGAGTCTGATTCAAAAGTCGCGGCACCGGCCCGGTGCCGGTCAAAAAATTCGCCGGCTGGCGCATTTACTGTCAGATATTAAAGCTTAGGGGTAGGCGCATCGCTCCCGGGTCACGGTGACGAAACCGCGCTCGCCCTGCAGCACCGTGAAGCGGTACTCCTTGTCGCCGATCACCATGGCGTGATGCTGGGGCAGCATGCCCTGGCTCTCGCTGTTGCGCCCGCCGATTTCGGTAAAGCGCGTGGTGACCGGCTTGGCAGGATCGAACCAGCCCTGGGGATTGCCGGCCGCGTCGGTCGCCGGTTCGCCGGCGGCGGTCACGGTCACGGTCTTACGGTCGAAGGAGATCGAATCGTTGCCGCTGCCGCTATAGGGGGTTTGCACGATGAAGCGCTTGGTCGCGGTCTCTTCCTCGCAGTCCTGGAGGGACCGGGCCTCGTCGACCACGAAGGCCAGGCGCTCGACCTCGACGCCGTCGGCAAGCTTCTTCTGCAGCGCCTGGAACAGCCCCAGCACCTCGCCCTGAGGCACTTCCGCCTCGTAGCGCGAGCGCCATTCGGATTCCATGCGCTTGGCGTCCTGAGCTTCGGCCAGCAGGTCGTCGCTCTGGCGTTGCAGCGCGATCACATCGTTTTCCAGCTCGGTGACTTGCTTCTCCAGCTGCAGCACCTCCTGGCGCGCCAACAGCGAGCCGCCCTGATAGGCGACCACGCCGGCACCGATCGCAGCGGCCAGGAACAGCAGCGTCTTGATGATGCGCCAGCGGAACTGGCGCCGGCGGCGCGTCCGCGTATCCCGCAGACCAAGCGTCATGTGGCGGCCCCATCAACGCCGTGCCCGCTTAGGACAGCAGGCACTGGAGAGGGCAATATAGCGATCTTGCCGGCGCGGACAACGGCCCCGCGTGGAGATTGCATGTAGTCTCGGTGCCGGCCCGCTCCCCCTCCCGGCCACCCATCAAGCATACTTCCGTGGGGGTGCCAAAATGTACTCTAAAAACCTAAAAAAAACGAGAGCTCCACCCCTCCACCCGAGGAGGCGCTGCCCCCTTGACCCCCGGCAAGAGATACCCTGGCCCCTCATTTCCATGGGAATTCAGAACCCCCCCCCCCCCTTAGGGCGCTGGCGCACGCACCTGAAGTCTCAACATCACACCTAGAATCTCTACA
>JBCCGG010000072.1:0-17411 GCA_039029395.1 Pseudomonadota bacterium
ACCATCGAAGAGCGGCGGTTGCACCACCGCAAAACCGCTGCATAGAATGACCAACCAGATGAGCCAGAACCTCCGTTAGCTCAGGCTCCCTGTTGTCTCAAATCATTCGATGACGGACACGGCATTCATCGCCGATCTGGAAGCTTCATTGAGTCAACAGTATCAGTTTAGCACGAACGTTGAGATCGCCCTTGCCGTCTCAGCAGCCGGTTCTCGAACCGAAGCCGCCTGGAATCCGGCGAATGAAAGCCACTGACCAAAGGCTTGGCCGATAACCACGTCACCATGTGAACGGGCATCGAGCAAAGGGTTCTGACTGGAAGAAGCCGCTTTAGCCGGAATTCTCAAAGGTCATGGTAGGGAATGGCAACCAGTTCACTCAGTGTCGCGGGTCTCATGGGAAAAGTTGTCCCTCAATCTCACTAACCAACTATGGCGGTGGATTGAAGACATTGTCGTAGACTGCGGTGCGCAGGCCAAGCAACCAACCGAAGGGGTCGAGATCTGGAAACGATCCGTCGGGATTCCAAATATCGCTATCGGTGATCTCGGACGGTGCCGTGTCCTCGACCGTGGTCAGTGTCGGATCGGGCGGCCGCACGCGCTCCGGTGCCAGGCGGTCGAGGCCGCCGCGCGCGACCAGGTCGCCGATCGCGCGAATCGTGTCCGACGGATCGAGCGGCAGCTCCGCTGCCAAGATTCCGAGTTGGGCGGCCATCGCCGCCATGCGGAATGTGGCGACCTCTTGGGAACGGCCGCGCAGCAACTGCTCGTCGAGCACCGCGGCGGCGTAGGAAGAATCGAAGCTGAGACCGCGTCGCCACAGGTGAGTGGTGCCGACCACCGCGATCGCGTCGTCGACCACCAGAGTCGTGCCGGCGATTCTCAGCGCACGTGCCGGACCGGCGGCCGGAGAGAAGGCGACGAAGCGCTCGGCCCGGGAGTCACTCGACATATTAGTCAATGCGCTGGCGATGAGCTGGTCGCGGACCCGTTGCAGTTCCGCGGGCGCTCCGGGAAGCAGACGAAAGGGCACGCAGATCGCAACGTGGAGGCTGGGATTTTCATCCATACGGTCGATCAGGGCCTGCCAGAGGTCAACCTCATCGCCGGGATGCCCGAAGGCCACATCGTCGAACGCCGGGGTTTCGATGTATATGAAGTCTTCGGCCCGAGCGATCGCCGCCACCATCGCGGTGGCGCCCTCCCTGGCACCGTAGGATGCGGTCAGAATCCGGCGGTCGATGGCCCGCCTGGCGCTGACCAGGGCGGGTCCGACCGGTGTCCCGGCCGGCAAGGCGCCGAGAACGCTGAACAAGAAATTCGTGATGTCGTCCCAGGTGCCACCGAAGGGATAAGGGTCGCCGAGGCCGGTCGACAGCAGGTCATAAGCCAACTCGGAAGCGACACCGGCCGCCTCGGTGCGCAGCCCGGCGATCCAAAGGCTGTTGGCGGTCGGCACACCTGGGTCGACGATCGGAGCTTGGGCCGCTTCGGCCAGATCGATCGTGCTGCCGATGGTCCGGTCGCGGACATACTCGGCGAAAGGAACGACCGCGGAGCCCGTTGCCAGCACCCCGTTGCCGTGGACCTCTGGCGCCGCCGGACAACCTGGATGGCCCTGGTGGTGAAATGGCAGCTCGTGGAGCGACCCGAGGAGCGGCATCATCCCTACGACGGCGCCGCCGGCGGCGGCATTGGCACAGACGATCTCGAGCCGTTCCATGCCCGGAAGCGGAAAGCCGGCCTGCCAGACCGCACCATTCGTGAAGGGTTGGCGGATCTGTTCATTCACCGTCGCGCCGGTCTCGCCGAGGGCCGTCGGGCGCTCGCCGCTCGCATGGGCTTCCGCGTCTTGGGTGCGCCAAGCTGGTTGAGTCAGTTGAACCAGGTCACCGCTTGCCAGCAAATTCACGACCGACGCGGCGGCGAAGGCTGCCGCGGGGATCGAGGCCCGGTCGAGAAGTTGGGGCGGGTCGGCGCCCAAGCCCACGACCTCGGAGCCCGACGGAACGCTGCCGTTGGGCAAAGCGCCGGCATGCTGAACACCGGTCGCGCAGACCAGCAGCGGCGCAGTGGCGTCGGCGACGTCGATCCTTGCCGTCGACGCCGCGGGAAAGGGTCGCTCGAAGCGAAGGCCGGGAAAAAGCCTTTCGCCGTTGCCCGTTACAATCAACACGTCGAGGCCGAGACGCGGCGGTTCGCTCGCCGAAACGGTGCCGTCCGGTAGGGCGACCACCATCGTCGCATCGCCATTGGCGTCGACCGGCGCGGCGCCACCGTCGAGCCGGGTATGCTCGCCGGTTTCAGGATCAAAGCCCAGTGGCCAGACGCGGACCCACGCGGTGACGAAGGCCGAGCCGACATTGACGGTAATGAGAATCCGCTGATCGAGCGCGGTCGAACCGCTCGCGGTGCCACCGCCATCGAGCGCCTGGGCGCGCAGTCCGGGCGCACTGACCGGCAGAAGCGCGATGTTCGGTAGCGCGTAGGCGACCGGTCCGGCATCTCGGTCGAGCACGGAAGCAACGAGCGTCGTGGCGCCGGCCCCGGCGAACGGCGTTGCAAGGGCCGCGAGCGTTGCCTCGCCGCCGGCTTGCAGGGCACCGCGCATGCTTCGGGCCGGCCGCACGCCGGTGGAAGCCCGGTGCTGGTCGTCGGCGCGCCGCTGCTGCTCGGGTGTCGGCGTGGTCGGTGCGGTGCGCTTTTGTCCGACCAACTGGTGCTCGACCGACATGACGCCGATCCGCGCGAAGTCACGGGCCAGGCCGGCGATCGCGCCGTTCGGCCAGGCTTGAGCGGGGTCCGCATAGCGACCGTCTGGCAGAACCGCAGCCAGGGGTTGGGGGAAATCGTCCGTGCCGGGCGGCGAGGTGAAGCCGACCGTTACCCCACGATTGTTGTGCGCGGTCTGCACGACTCCGCTGCCGGTCGCGTCATCCAGGTCGAGCCTGCTCATCGGTGCCGCGAGCGGACCTTCGTGCGCGTTGACCAAATGGAACACAAGACCGTTGGCCACTCTAGCGGTGCGCTGGGCGACACCGGCCGCCCAGAGGTTCGTGAAGCTGACCGTCGCGAGGAAGTTCCACCAGGCCGCGACCGCCCCGGCATCGAGCGGCCGACCGCGATGATCGAAAGCCCAAAGCCGGACTGCGGTGTTCGTGTTGAAGGTGAGCAAGGCCTGCGTGGTGCCGGAGCTCGGAAAGAGTTGACCGGGCTGGAGCAGATCGGACATGGCCAGGTCGCCGTTGCCGAGCGCCGCGCCGTCCCAGGTGAGCCCGAGATTGCTGGCCTTGTCCTCGTCGCTCGTGACGCCGGCCGGGAACTCGAACCCGCCCGGCAGCAGCGCCTCGATACCCGCGATGTCGGTCGGAGGGGCGGTCAGCTCCAAGGCCAAGGCGCGCACGATCGGTCTCGTCGCTACGCCGGCCGTGCTCGGCTGGGCCGCCGTCGGGATCCCGGCAGCCAAAGCGTCGAGGCGGCGTTCGACCCATGACAGAAGGCGAAACACGGCGACGAAGCTGCCTTCGGCGAAGGCTCTGGTGCCATCGCGACCGCGCAGCGCGGCCAAGCCTTTGGGCCGGGGAGTGGTTACCAGATAGAACGAAAGCAAACCGGAGGCCGGCGGCAGCCACGACACATTGTTGAGCGTGACATCTATGGTGAGCTCGTCTGTGGCCGGCAGCGGCAAGGGCGCGATGTTATTGCTGAACCAAGGGCCGAGCGCCGGCGAGTGCAGCTCGAGGTTGGCCGGATTAGGGGTCAGCGCCATCGCTCTCCTCCTGGTGTATCACTGGCTTACGTCTCGCTGGCGGGCGGCTCGGCGATCGATGTGGCGACCGCCGCGCTGGGTCGGCTCCAGGCGCCGGGACGGCCGCTGCCCGGCAGGTCGGGTGATTGCAGCTCGACGACCCAGGAGTAGAGGCTGTTCGCTTGGAGCCGATAGGATGGATCGTGCAGAAAGCTGCCGTCATCGACGACATCGAAGTGCTTCTCGCCTGGCGCCAGCGTGATCTCGCCTTGCCTGGCCACCGGCATTTGTCTCGGATCCGAATGCACCGCGCTGCGGCGTAGCCGAAATCGCGCAGCCTCGTCGCCTCCGCCCATCAGCTGAATTCGCAGCGTGGCGCTTCGCAGCGGGCCGTCGCTGGTCTCCAGCACCTCCAGCAGTGGCCGGGGCGGACCGCTTCGTTCAGGTACGGCCCAAACCCACAGGGGCGTCGCCGCAAAATCAGCCGCCGTGCCGGCCTCGGTCTCTGCCACGATCTTGTAGCACGCGAGCACCCCGAGGGAACCGCTTAGCGCATGCTGGAAGGCGAGCGGAGACGAGCCGGCGGACTCGATGGGCTCGTCGGTGAGGGCTTGGAACCAATCGAGCTCGAACAGCGCGTGGTGATCACGCAGGACTTGGGCCCGGTTCGGCGCGTTGCTGGCGGTCTCGAGCAGATCCAGGAAACTGTCGTATGCCGCCTCTCCCCGCTCGCGGGACTTCTGAACAATCCGAGCTTCATCGCAGCCGAATATGCGGAACTGCTTCTGCGCGCCCGTTGCCGACCAGACGAGCTTGACGCGGGCCCGGCCGGTAGCGTCGGGCCGGGCGGCCCAGTCGAGTAAAGGCGGCTCGGCGACCGGGTCGGGGCCTCGAGGGTCGGCGCATCTGGTGAGTCGGGGCGCCGACTCTCGTGACTCGATGCCGGCGCTGTCAATCCAGCGCCCGGTGATGACCGCCTCGACGACCTCGCCGCGGCCGATCACCGAAGGGCTTGGACGCGGAACCTCCACCACGAGCTCGCCCTCCTGAGGATCGGGCGCGTCAGCCTCGAGCGAGAAGGCCGTTACGCCGATCGTGCCCGATAAACGGATACGGTCGAGCAGGCGCGAGCCGGCGGCGCACGCGCTCGGCGGCGGCACCTGCACCCGAACACTCAGGCTGCCCCAAAGGGGCGTGTCGTCGTCGACGCCGTCGAGGTCGGCCAGGCTGTACCAAACGTCGAATACCGGTTCCGGCGGCGCCGGCCGGACCTTGGCCGCAACCCTTCGCTCCCCCCAATCGCTCCAGCGGCCGAAGATATCGGCCTGGGCCACCCGATAGGCGGCGCCCGACGCCGGAACATTCCGGTGCATCAACTGACCGGCATCCGGCTCGCTTGCGCTGGCGGGTACCGCAGGAACGATCAGTAGCGCCCGGTCCTCCAGAGTGCTGCCCCTGACGGGCTCGCGCTCGTTCAAGCCCTGCAGGTTTGCTTTCGATCCAGTGGCGAACGCCAACCCGGCCGCGGGCGCGAGCCCGCGCAGCGGCAAGGTGGCCTGGCGGCGGGCCGTGGGCGGGTCGCTCGGGAGCCATGGGCCCAGGCCGTCCGGCGTGGCTGGGAAGCTCGGCGCCATCTCCGGATCGACGAGCGGCGGGGCGGGCCGCAGGGGCGGCGTATGGCCGACCGCCACCGCGGGAATCATGAGCTCGAAAATCGCCAGGCCGTCAGGCGATTCGTCCCACTCCGGCGCGTCGGCGTCGTAGGGGCTGGACGGGGTCAGCAATCCACCAATCGATTGGAGGAACGATAGCGCCTCAGCCCCGTTTAGAGCGGTGTGGTCGACCGCCCACCAGCTCCACATCAGATAAAGCACCACATCGTTGGGGTCGGGCGTGAAGGCCTTCGGCAGCTCGACGTCCATGAACCCCAGCCACCTGGCAATGGTCGGGTCATGCATGGCGGTGTGGAGCAGGTCGGTTGGCTTCCAGGTCGCCTCCGGCGTCTCTGTCGTGCCGCTTTCAGTCAATAGCTCCCTCTGCTCGAGCCGGTGTTGCGGCGCGCTCGTGTCGTCGAGCAAAGCGTCCAAGGCATCACCGACCTTCGGCGCGAAGGCCTCGAGCTTGGCAAGCTCGTCGGCCGGCCTCGCCGGTGACGTGGCCGCGGCGGCGGGCGCGGCAGGCTCGTCGTGCAGGCCGAAGCGTAGGGGCGCGCCCCGCTCGACTCGCAGACCGGCTTCTTTGACGTTGTCGCCGCCCGAAGGGTCAGCGAAGCGGGCGCGCTTGCCGCGCGGCAGGGCCATTTGATAGAGCTCGTCTGTCGGTGTCGCCAGACGACGCAGATCGAGCCAGGTGAGGTCTCGCACGGTGCCTTCGCCAGAGACGATCACCCCGTCGATATCCGACGCGCCCAAAGCGTAGGGCGCTGTATCGCGGGCACCTAGGAGCCGACGGCCGCGTGGCGTGTTGCGGAAAATGTCTGTCCGAATGTTGCTGCCCCGGCCGGCCTTGACCCGCAGCCAGATACAGCGGCTCAGCACGTGGGTCGGCAACAGCCCGGTCACCGGATTGTCCGGTGTTACCTCAAACGGCGCCACCAAGGTACGACCCTGGGAGTCGACCCAAGTTATCTCGGTTCGAAGGGGCGGAAAATTGGGCAAGGCTACCGGTGCCTGGCGCGCGAAGCGGCCCAGGTTGTTCCGCCAGATATGGATCGGACGCATGGGTAGGCCGAGTCGCGGATCGGTGAACAGGCGAAAGTGCGTGCCGTCGACCAAGTGCGGATCCTCTTGGGCGTGCAGCGCCAGGGCACCCATGGCCCAGCTCGGTGGAAGTGCCGCGCTCATAGCCACTCCTGCGATACCAGTCGGGGGACAGTGGCGACGCTGCGGTGGCCGAAACGAGACCGGCCGCGGTCGGACCACTCTATCTTGATCACCGAGTCATCCGTGCCGGAAAGGCTGAAGGGCGCATTCGGCGCCAGCAGAACACGGGTCGCCGAAGCATTGCTGCGTCGGAGCGCCAGCGACACCGAACCAATCTCCGCCCCAATCACGTTTAGGCGCTGAGGCGCGTCAATGTAGTCGACCGGCGCATCGAAGGCTGGGTTGGTCACGGCAACGAGTCGGCGCCCCGGTATCACCGCCGACGTTTCAATGGTTGGCGGGCCAGGCGGACTGTTGTCGAGAATGTCCTCGAGCCGGGCCGGTCGCGCGAGCGCCTCCGTGCTGTCGAGCAGCAGGCCGGCGATCTTCCAGCCGCCGTCGTCGATCCAGAGCAGCAATGCCGAGGGCTCCGCCGATAAGGGAAGCGGATCGAGGCCGAGCACCTCCAGCGCCTGATCCAGCGCGACGTCGTCGCCGAGAACAATGTCGCCCGGGACCGGGGACGCGACGATCTCCTCGAAGGGATAGACCGGGTTCGCCGGCGCGCTGGTCGGGCTGAAACCGAGCGCCGCGATCAGAGCGTCGGGGTCGCGATAGGCCGACGTCGCAAAGTGCGTGCGGGCGATCACCTCGCCGGCGTCGAAGGGTCGATTTATCGGCATCGCCCTGACCAGCAAGTCGTACTCGGCGAGCGGCGCCAGGTCGGCATCGATGCAGGCTGTCGCACCCTGAGGCTGGGGGCCATCGACACAAGGAGCCAGCAAGGCCGCGACGGCCGTGCGGGCGTCCGCGGTGGTGCTCTGCAGCGTTGAGGTCGACGACGTCCAGGTCACGGTCGAGGCGACGAGCCGGTCGCCAAAGCCGCTCGAGGTGCCCGGCGCCGGATCGGTTCGCACAACGTCGAGCGATAGCTCGTAGTCATACTTTTCGAGCAGAGTCTCAATCCACTCGACCTCGAAGTGAACCAGCAGCTTGTCGTCGAGGAAGTGTAGGGGACGCGTCTGCTCGGGATCGAAGCCAACGATGTAGCGGGCCAGCGCCCGGGTATCGAAAGTTCCCTGCCGGTCGAATCGAAGCAGATCGGATTCTTCGAGTGTTCCCTGGGCGGCAGTGAAGAACTCGAAGGTCTGGCTGGTGTTGTATGCAACAGTCACCGACGATGGCGGGTTATCCCAGTCGAGACTACTCGCCGATGGCGGTCCCGCCGTGCCCGCCTGGCTCCAGGTGGCGATGTCGTAGCGGGCGCGCACCTGCCAGCGCCGGTCGGCATCCAGCAGCACGACGCGCTCGTCCTCGCCGGCGTTCCAGGTTGCGTTCCACTCGTCGAGCAGATCTTCGCGCGCATCATCGGCGGCCTCGGCGGCCTCGACAGCCTCGCTCGTCGTAAAGCAGCTGCTGACTATGCCGACATCGAGCGTGGCCACCGGATCGAGCCGCACGCCGTTCCAAGGTCCTCGGTCGCCGACATCGGGACGGTAGCGCAAGATCGCGGCGACCCGCTGCTCCGACCAAACGATGTCCTCCAGGACGGGTTGCCAAGGCCGCTCGCCGACCTGTCGCAAGCCATGCGCCGCCGGGGCGAGCAGTTCGGCGTGCTCGTCGAACAGGTCGACGATGTTTTGCACCAGCGCATCATTGTCGACGTCGACGACGATCTGTAGGCACAGGGTGTCGAGCATGAGGATCTGGCCGCCCGGGGAGAAGTTGGCGTAGAGCTCTATCCGTTCGATTCCTGGCTCGGTGATGACCAGCGTATAGGGCACGTCCGGCAAAATGTCGTCGGGCGGATCGGCCTCGGCCAGGAGAGTCCCGTCGCCGTCGTAGGCCCGCATGGCGATGGGCTCGCTACCGAAATACTGCACCCGTGCCTCGACCCTGGTTGCCGAGTCGTAGGTCAGGGCACCAAAAGTCATGCCGATGTCGATGAAGAGCTGATCCGTGAAGTGGAGCTCGAGGCTGTCTTCCCCCATGAGGTCGCCGAGGCTGGTTTGACCGGTTATCTGGATCAAGCCGTAGTCGATCGGGTCGGGGACCTGTGGCCCGTCTCCCAGGTCGTCGAAGGTGAAGCAGACCTCGAACTCGCTGCCATCGGGGAGAGTCGGCAGCGAGAGGGCGATCACCAGATCGGGGTCCTCGACGTCAGCGCTGTAGGTGCCGTCGAAACCGACCGTAATCGGCTCTAACTCGTCGTGGCTGAAGCGCGGCAGGGCCCAAAGTGAGTTGACTTCCACTCCGCTTTCGCCGTCGCGCCAAGGTGCCGGCAGGTCGGTCACCTGGCCTGGTTCGTAGCGGTAACCGATCAGGTGGGCCCAAGTGGTGGTCGACTCGAGCGATGGTCCCATGGTCTCGAGGCCCTCCAAAGACCCGCCCGACCGCCATGGCAACTCGCCGGTTGGCGCCGCCGTGAACTTGACCCGGTCGGGCGCCAGCCGCACGCCGTCCGCGCCGCGCACGCAATGGGGCACGGTTTCGGGCACCGGTTCGCAGAGCCGGTCGATCTTGGTCGCCGGGTCGCCTTCGCTGTCGGCCCCACCGTCGATCAGGGAGCGCGCCCAGGGTGCTGGGTCCCAAGACATGAGGGCGAGATCCCAACCCTCGTGCTCGGATGCCGGAGCGTCGCCCTCGGCCGGCACGGCTGGTCGGAAGGCCGGCATCCACCAGGTGCTCGGCCAGTCCGCAGAGCCCTCAACCACGGCGCCCGTGTCGTCGAGCAGCTCCACGGCGCGCAGACGATAGAGGAACTTGGTGCGGGCCGATCCACTCCATTCTGCGCCCCAGCCGTGCGACGGCGTAGGCTGGACGGAACCAGCCTCCAGCGCATCCACCACACCATGAGAGAAATGCAGGGTCGGTCGGCAATCGACCCAGGCCGTGTTCTCCTCGGTCGCCGATCCCAATGGTGCGGCGGTCGCGACCACGCGGGCGAAGCGGTCGGTTAGGCTGACCCCGGCGATCAGGGGATCCGGGTCGATAGGGGGTTCGGCGGCGCCGCCGATCGTGATCTGGACGCAACCTGAGGCCTTGATCAGGGCCAGATCGACTTCGCCACAGAACTCGCCGGAGAGTTGGGCATCGTCTTTCGTGAGGGTAAGCAGCACATTGCCCTCGATCGTGACGCCGACCGGACCGAAGCGAAGCTCTCCGCCGGTGGAGAGCTCGCCCTTGATGAACAGCGGCTTGGTTCCGAGGCCAACGATGATCGAGGAGGCGGCCCGCAGGTAAACAGCCTTGCCGCCCCACTCAAAGTCATAGCCCGCGCCGAAACCGACCGTGAAGCCGGTGAAGTCGAACTCGTCCTTGCCGCCCAGCTTGGGCAGCTCCTTCTCCTCGATCATCAGATAGGACCAGGCCCGCAGATCCAGAGTGCCCGGCAGTACCGTGATGGTGACCGACTCCCCGGCCCGGCCTTCGAAGCCGTCGGAGCCGACGCGCACATAGCCGGCCAACCCGCCCTGGAAGGGGAACCAGGCGGCGATCGGCACCTGCACATCAAGCAGACTGGGGACGCCGTAGGTGCCGCGAATCCCGATGGCAATGCCCTCGTCGCTGATTGCCACGATCCCAAGCAGTCCGACACTGGTCGCGGATCCCGCATCGGCATCCTCTTGGACTGCCTCGGGCTGACTCATGAAGTGGCCTGCAACGGTGAGCACGACAGAGGGGTCGGGCAGCTCGATCGCCAGCATGCCGTTGATGTTGAAGGTGAAGCCGCTGTCGGGTTGGGTTCCGACCGTCGCCCCTAGGCCGAGCGCCACCTGGCGCGGCTCGGGCCGGTACTTGTCGAGCAGGTCGGTTTCGTACCATTGCAGCTCCCGCTGCACCGGGTCGGCAGCAGATGGTAGATCCCGGGTGCCGTTGGATACGAAGCGTCCCTGCAGTCCGAAAAGCCCGAGGCCGGTGCTGAGCAACGGGATTGCGGTGGCAAAGACGACGGCGACCTCTAGGTGCACCATCGGGTCGTCGTAGCGGAATGCGGCGTCGATCTGGAGCCCGATCGGCTCGATCGCCAAGCCGAGCCTTGCGGAGACATCAAGGCTATCGTCATCGCCTCGGGTGATCGCAAGGTGGCCTTCGCCATTGAGTACCCCGGCGATCTCCACCGAAACCGTCAAGCCGCGCAGCTCGAACACCACCGGATCGTCGAGCGTCAGGCGGAGCGTTGCCTCCTCGAGGGTGATCGGCCCCAGGTCGATGGCAAGTGCGATGTCGACTTCGAACCAGATCGAGCCCGCACCCATGCGCACCGCCGTGATCCCGAGCAAGCGGGCCAGAGCGTTCGACATTGTCCAAGTGCCCGGCGTGACGATCTCCGCCGCTTCCTCGTAGGCCAAGCCGAGGCTGTCCAGGTCGGTCGGGCTAACGTCGTAGCCCAGCTCAATTCCAGCGCGGCGGTACCTGATCGCGGTGCCGGCGCCGGTGACGACCCCGGGGATCTCCACATCGAAGCTGGCGGTATAATCGGCATAGAGCCAGATGCGGTTGGCGGCCTCGACATCACCACCGCCGGCGGCCCGGCCATAGCCGAACTCGAGCCGGTGAACTGTGGTCACGCCGTTGCGTGCCACGTCGAAAACGGCGCTCGCGACTGCGACCGTGGCGAGTGCCGCAAGCGGCACCATCGAGCCCTCGGCGTCGCCCGCGTCGACCCCTGTCGCCAAGGCCGGCCCCAGCGCCATCATCAAGGCCAGGTCGCTGGCAATGCCGCTGCCGCCTGGCGCGTCGGCGATCTGGAAGATGCCTTCGTCGGCGCCTGGTGCGTCGAGGGCGCCGGAGACCACCATCTGGCGCGAACGCGGATCCTTGGAATATCGCAGCACGACCTGCCATACCTTGCTTTCGCCCGGTTCCGTGCCATCGCCGACCTCGCCCTCGAGCGCCGGTATGGTGAGTGGGCGGCTCTCCCAATCGAGCGCCGCCTCGACCAGCGTTGGCGCGGAGTCCTGGGCGTCGACCCACGAGGGGCTGTCCCACTTTGCAAGCAAGCGCAGGGCAAAGTCGACCTCGCGCTCGCGCGGCGCCTCGGTGATCCAGGCCCATTGGTCGGCGCCGGGCACCAGTGTGCGGCGGCGCGCTGCGTCGATGGCATCCTGGTCGCCCAAGGAGGCCTGCCAAGGGTCCGGTACGACGGCGTAAACATCGATACAGCGGGCTTCTTCGCGCTCCGGGATTGACCTCGCCTGACCCCATCCGGCTATGAATTCCGCGTAGTCCTGTTTGATTCTGATTTCGCTTGCCGTGCGCTGTGCCAGGCTGCGTTCCGCGAGATCCGGATCGGACAGGTGAGGCAACACTGTGGGGTCGTCAGGAAGAGTGCCGTTCGCCTGGGATGGGGACTGGTTCTCGCCGCGGGAGTACACGATCGCCGGATCGATCGCTCCCTCCCCAAGCAATGGATCGGTGAGCAGGAGCCGGCCCTGTGCCGCTCTGGTTCCGCCCAGGCCGGTGTTGTAGCTGTCATCGCCAATGTCACAGGTTCGGCCGATGACGACGAACTGGGCCGTCGAATCCACCGCCAGCACCTCGGCGGCCCAAGCGCGCAGCACCCCTCCCGCGCCGGCGTTGGGATCGACGCCCTCGGCGAAGCCACGCAGACGATCGCCGCCGCCTTGGGTCGGGTCGCCGAGGTCGCCGAATGGCGGGTAGGGATCGCCGGGCCCCCAGGGGTCGACGTGGGTGCCCTCGAAGCCGACCTCGTCGCTGGTGAAGTCGACGGGGTGGATCTGGCGGTAGAGCCGCGGCGTGTCGGTGTCGAACGCCATGAGAACCCGCATAGCCGAGAGGACGTGAGTGCGGTCATCGCCTTCCTCCGCCAGCGCCAGCTCGGCCAGCGTGCCATCGGGAACCGCCAGAGGGTGCAGGGCCGTGGGCTCGTCGCTTGGCGTGTTCTTTCCGTCCTGATGGAAGGCCCTCAGGTGATAGGATCCGACGACGGCGGTCGGGACCGCCGGCTCGTCCACTTCCTCCACCAGCAGGCGGGGCCCACGGCGCTCCTCCTCCGGGGCGGAGCCCTCGATGTGGGCGCAGCCAATGACCAGGCGCTCGGCGTCGTCGATCACCTCGATCTCGAGTCGACGTTTGCGTGATCGGTGGTCGGTCAGCGTGAGGACATGGCGCCCGCTCGCCCAGGTAATCTGTGGCGCAAAGCCGCCACCGAGTCCGGTCAAAGTTGAGCCCTTGTGCCGAAGCTCCCAGGCGATGCGATCGATATCGGGCGGATCAGGCAAGGGCTCGATGGCATCGAAGCGGATAGCGGCCAGATGGTCGGCCGTGCCCGAGATGTGGGTCACGTTGATCCAGGTGAATGGTTCGGCGGTCAGGGCGATCTTGGGTGGGAAGTCATCGGCGTCCTGGTCGATCTTGAAGGCGAAGGTGATCTGAGGTCCGTCGGCGGTGTCCTCGCCGCCTTCAAGGGTATAGATGTCGCGATAGCCCAGCGTGTGCTGGGGGTCGCCCGGCCGCACGACCAACCAGCCGGTGTCGTTCGCCGTGCGCCATGTTGACGTGCCTGGAAGCCGCCATCTGGCCTCGGCCTCCGGTGGAAAGAGCCGGGCCAGAACCCGCACCGGATCGCCGGCCGAGGTCGACGTTACCGTCACCTCCCGGTTCAGGCCGGGACCGGCCGGCGTTGCGAGGTCGGCAATTTGCCCATCCACATCCTGGTAGAAGCGGAGCGTGGTCTTGTGGGCGTCGCCGTCCTCCAGGTCGATCAGCGAGGTTTCGCCGAGCTGCAAGAAGGCTTCGAGCTGCACGCCGTTGTCGGGGGCGAACCCGATCAAGAGGTCGCGCACGCCCGCGGTAATGTCGCCCAGGAACGGCAGGTCTCGCGGAAAATAGAGCGTGGCATCGGAGACTGAGATGCCCCGCCAGCTCGCGTCGTGGCCCCGGGCGACGATTTCGGGCGGCGTGATGGCGGTGGTCGCATCCCAGATGACCTCACCGACGGTCATGCCGAACCCACTTGGCCCGAACAAGAGGTGGCGCGGCTCGAGGCCGGCGCGCAGCACCTGTCCCGATTGGGCGTCGGGCTCGAAGGGGTCGGGCATGGCGGCCAAAGAGGCGGTCACCGATCCGCCGGCATTGGTGATCAGCACGACGCCGCTGATCCAGAGATGCACGAGCTTACGGTTCGGGTCGGCGACCAGCGGACCGACCCACCCTTCGGTCGCCTCCGCGCGCCGTGCCGCGGTGCCGGGCATGGGCACCAACACCCGGTCAACGAACAAGCTGAGCTGCCAGACCGTTGGGGCCGGCTCGAGGTTTTGGCCCGCGCCCGGGGCGACGCGTGTCGATGCGTAGGAAAATCGGATGCCCCGGGTGACTCCCGGGATCTCGGCCGAGAAGCCCTCGCCGATCGGGATGCTGAGGACGTCGGCCAGAGACCGGGCCGTGCCTTCGACAATGTCGTAGTTCGCCGAGGCCCGGTTCGATTGCTCGACGACCGAGAGCTTTTCGATGAGCTTGACGATGCCGTCGGGAATCAGGTCGTGCGTGCTTTGCGGCACGGCGGTGACCAGATCGAGAAGGGTGATTCCCCGGGGCAGCGTCGTATCAGCCATCAGCGCGCACCCGGGCCTGTGCGGATCTCATAATGACCGTCGACCGCGCCGACCTCGACCCCCTTAGAGTCAAGCAATGGGCGATCGAAGGCGAAGCGCTCGCTTTCCGGCCCCCCGGGCACGAGTCGCGCGGTCAACGCGGAGGCGACGATCGCGTAGGGACTGACCGCCACGGGTGCCGGCCGATCGCCTCGAGGCGACCGCCGTGGCTCGACGCCGCGATCCTTGGCGCGTGGTCCGATGCGTCCCCCCTGCGGTAGGGCGACCGTCACGGGGTCAAGTGTCGTGCGCGAAGCGGTGGTGAGAGCGGCAACGACTTGCCGGCGACGCACATGATCGTCGGATGCGACGTCACGGATGACCCGGTGTACCGGTCCCTCGACCAGACGGTCCAGCGCCGAGCCCGGTCCGGGAGCCCGGGATTTCGAACGAACACCAATGGGCAGCGATTCGAACTCTGTTTCGGGCCCTTTTGCCAGTGTGGACAAGTCGGCGTTCAGGACCAGCTCCAGGCGATCGCCGAAGTCGACGAGCGCCTGGCGGACCGGGGGCGTTAACAGCGCGCCCTTACCAGTGGGCGGTGGATCGGAAGCCCGAACCAGGAGCGCCGCGGCCCCGACGCACCAGCCGCCGAGCTCCGACAGGATATCGCCGCCGAAACGCTCGGGCGTTGCGATCTCGACCTTCCCCGCACCCGGCTCTCTGGGCAGCAGGTGATTGGGACGCTCGCCCGACGGATCGCTTGTCAAGGGCGCGGAAGACCGCCGCACGGTTGGGGTCGCGGATGAAAGTGCCAAAGTTCGGAAGCCAAACAAGGGCAGGGGAACAGCAAAGAGCATAAGCCAAAGCGCCAGTGGGCCCTTCGCCGGGCGGCTCGCAAGTCGGCCGCGTGTGGTGGCTAGCCGTGCCTTCATTGCCCTTGCCAACTATCCGCCGGGCATAAGGAAAAATGTCGTGCGAACCGGCCCGGCCCGACGTTGCAAAGCTCCAAACTCAAAGCTCTCGTGTCGCCCGAGCTACGTTGGTCGCTCAAAGGATCACGGTATCGACGGGAAAGCCGATCAACTCGAAACTTGAGAAATGACGACCGCCAGTCTGTTGGTCGATTGTGGCCGAGATGTGGCGTGATGACCGAACAGGACGATCGAACCCCTTCGGCTCGGCATTGTGGATCAAATTTCCTGCCTTGACTGATCATGGCTTCATTCTCGCGTCAGCTACCACACCTTTCAGTCGACCGTTAAGCGATCCCGGCGTGCCCGAAAAATCTGGCGCCTGTGTGAGTCCAGATGACTCATTGGCTAAACTCACATTCTTTGCGCCAAGTCGTTGGTTAGATTATCCGAAAGACCGGCCGAAAATCGTTTGACGCCCCGGCGGACATCCCGCGGCGACGGATTTTGCTTGCGGTTGTTCCAAGTGCCGGTGAAAGGCAGCTTCAGAAGACCGCGAAGGGATGAAGCTTGGTCGAACGGAACTGAAAACAGTCCCCGAATTAGGAGATAGAAGCTGCTTTGCTGCTTCTCACGCCGTGAAGGGCGAGCCTCCCGCCGCGGCGCCTTCGCCGTCGTCTCGGATAGTATTTCGGGAACAACCGCCGCCCACCCGAGAGGACTCCACGCGCCAAGAGACGGCGGTTCCAGGGAGCCTTTCGATCGAGTTCTTGGATCATGATGTATCGACATTGCTTGAATCTCCAAGCTGCTTGGCAATCGATGAAGTAGGAAAATCAATGAAAACGTTTGAGGTTGCGCCTAGTGCGTTCGAGCAGCGCAGGTGAGGTGAGCTTAGCGTCGACACAGTGAATCATCGGTGGTTCCAACCGTGAAACTATCGTTAAATCGGAATCTCCCCGGCATGGCGTACCGACATTTGATAGCCTTACGCGCGCGACAAGCTTGCGACGTTGCTGTAGGGCGACAGCGGCGACAAACAGGCGCGCGATGGCTTGAAGCAAGCGCTTATGCGCCGGTGCAGCGGGCTGGGTGCGTCTAAGCCCTATGCCACTGATCACACCGCCAGTCGGTGACGCTTGATCGCGGTGCCGCGACGGTTGACGTTGGCAGATTCGAGCAGCTTCTGAGCGATGAGTCTATTGAGTCCAGCCGGCGCACCGTCGAGCATTATCGCGGCGACCTGCTCAATGGGATCCGGGTGCATGATTCGGCGTTCGAGGACTGGCTGCTGGTTGAGTGACAGCGGCTGCGCGACCTGGAGGACGACGTGTCCGTAAGAGTGATGGCACAGGCGCCGGGCCGGGACGACAATCTTATGGCCGCCGCGCGGCTTTGCTTGGAGCGTGTCGAAGTGGAGATCGAGACACACCCGGACACCGCGGGCACTCTTGCCTTCGGCAGCGCCGTTCTAGGCTGTAAACTCAAGAACTTGGTTCCCAAATCGGCTTAGGTGTGATTCACCTCTCTCCTAGATTTGGAGGGGGACCCATGAGCCGCCGTCGCTATGAGCTGACCGATTTTGAGTGGTTGATTATCCGGCCATTGCTGCCGAACAAGCCGCGCGGCGTGCCGCGGGTCGATGACCGCCGGGTTCTGAACGGCATTCTTTGGCGCTTTCGCACGGGCTCGCCGTGGGCGGACATCCCCGAGCGCTATGGGCCGCACACGACCTGCTACAACCGCTTCGTGCGCTGGCGCAAGGCGGGGGTTTGGGACCATCTTCTTGAAGAGGTCACCAAGGCCTACGACGGCGACATCGTGATGATCGACAGCTCTTGTGTCCGGGTCCATCAGCATGGCGCCACGGCAAAAAGGGGGATCAAGACGATGACTGCATGGGACGTTCGCGCGGCGGCCTGACCACCAAGATCCACGCCCTTGTCGACGACGAGGGGCGGCCGGTTGGGCTTGAGCTGAGCGCCGGTCAGGCCCATGACAGCACGGAAGCCGAAGAGCTTCTCGAGCCCCTTGGCGAAGGTGCCATCTTGCTGGCCGACAAGGCCTATGACAGCAATGCCATCCGCGATTTCGCCGCCAAACGCGGGGCCTGGGCCAACATTCCCGCCAAGAGCAACCGCAAGGACGATTTCCTCTTCAGCAAGTGGCTCTATCGCCAGCGTAATCTCGTCGAGCGCTTCTTCAACAAGCTCAAGCGGTTCAGAGGCATTGCGACACGCTATGACAAGAACCAGCTCAACTTCCTCGCCGCCATCAAGCTTGCATCAGTCCGCATCTGGCTGCGATCTTATGAGTCTACGGCCTAGTC
>JBCCGG010000073.1:0-15444 GCA_039029395.1 Pseudomonadota bacterium
ATCGGTCTGGTAACGCAGCGCCTTACGGCTATGCTGCTCTCGGGTGGTCGGCGTCCACATGGCGGCTCCAGGGTTGGTCTAAGCAACCTCCTGGAATCACATCGATACCGACCACTCAACCGCTTTCGAAACGGCCTCTTAGGCGACTCATACAAGCAGATACAAGCGCAACGAAGACGCGAGAAGGGTGAAGAATAGTTCCTCGTTGCATGCTTCCACGGCCCGGCTTCGGTGACAGTGCGCTCTTCTCCAATTGCTTTGAAATGATTTGGTGCAATCAATCAAGTGGACGGTCACCGAAACACCAACTGGTCGTCATGAGCCGCGTCCTGTCCGGTGTTCAAAGCGGATCGATCACCGCGCGCAGCTCCGCGGCGCGCCTATAGAGATCGGTGATGTAGGAGTCTTCGACACCGAGCAGGCTCAAGTGCGCGCGTGTGTCTGCGAGGTAGTCGAAGTTGCTGCCTAGGAGACCCTCGGCTTTGGCTATCATCCGGGCCTGCTCGGCCGTCGGGATGTCCGGCACGATCCGCTCATGGCCCCGGTCGGCGGCGAAGGAGAGCGCCTCGATGGGGCCAAGCGCGGTCTCCAGCGTGAGCCAGATGGGGCGGTAGGTGCTGGTTATCATCTCTCGTCGAAACAGCACGAAGGTTTCGTGCTCGAGCTTCGCCGCCTCGATCCGAAAGGCCAAGCCTTCGCAGCCCGTCCCCGCGTCGATCGCCAGCATCAGCCCCGGCCGGTCGGGTGATCCGCGCGCGCCCATATCCCAGATGCAGAAGCTGCGCGAATAGGCCTTGGTTCGGCCCCGCCGCACCTCGGCGAACTCGATCGACGGGTCCCACATCAGCGAGCCGTAGCCGAAGACCCAGACATCTCGGTCCCAACGCCCGTCGAACCAGTCTCGCCGTCCGGATTCGCGCACCTCGCAGGGCGTGCGCCAACCCGAAGGGCGACCGGCCGCAGCCGCTTTGGCATCGACGGCTTCGAGATCCAGATCGCGGAAGAAGGAGCCCGAGGCGGGTTTGATCTGCCCACGTAGTTCAGGATGGTGGCGGAACGGATCTGGGTCGGCCAAAACTCTGATTCCGTCTTTCAAGGCGGAGAGCGCGGGCCATCGAGCCACGCATTGCGTTGCAGATCAAGCGAGGCTCACCCCGGCATGACCTCCAGATGCAGCTCGCTCGGGCCCTCGGGCGCATTGATGGTCCAGCCCTCGAGCTTGAGATCGAAGGGGCAGGAGGAGACCACGCAAATCACCCGGCAGCGCGCGCCGAGCTCCACGTAGCCGCCTGGCGGCACCGGATTGGGCGGCGAGACAAAGGCGCCCGAGGCCTCGACGACCGTGTTGGTGAAGAAGTTGATCGGTTGGGGGACCACTGGCACCTGATGGCCCAGGCGGCCCATGGCCTCCACCAGGTTGGCGGCACAGCTACGGTGCGGGCCCTGGTGGCCGAGCTGTCGGTAGCGCTCGGAATCGCAGGCGGCGATCAGCATGTCGTGGGTGCCGCCGGCGCCGTCCTCCAGAAAGTCCAGTAGCGGCTGGCGGTAGCGGCAGACGAAGCCGTCGCCCGGCCGCGGCTTGAGGGAGCGATTGGCGGTCCAGCTGTGGGGCGCCGACAGCCAGGCCGACAGATCATCGGCCCGGAAGGCGAAGAAATCGGCCGCCTGGCGCCCCTTGGGCGTGGTGATCCTGAGCCGCTCGCCGGCCTCTAAGGTCACCGCCAGGCTCTCGGCGGCCGGCACAAGGTGGTGGGCCATGATCCGATCTCCTCCCGCTTCGCTGCCCTGGGCGTGCCCGAAACAATTGAAACACAAATCCGGCCGGCGCGGCATCTTGGCGAAACATTGCCCGCCTACTTTGCAGACCTCGCGACGAGCCGCGCAGCCAAGGGAGAGCGCCGATATGCCGACGATGCAGGTCAAGGGGGCCGAGATCCATTACCGCGACGAGGGTGCCGGAGAGCCGGTCGTCCTGGTCCACAGCTCGGCCTGCTCGAGCAGCCAATGGGACAAGCTGATCGCCGATCTGGGCCCCGGCTACCGGGTCCTGGCGCCTGATCTGCACGGCTACGGCCAGAGCGAGTTCTGGTCCGGCCGCGGGCCGATCACCCTGGCCGACGAGGCGGCGGTGGTCGAGCGCATGATCGCACTGTGCGACCAGCCGGTGCACTTGGTCGGCCACTCCTACGGCGGGGCCGTGGCGCTCAAGGTCAGCCGCGACGCTGCTCCGTCGATCCGCAGCCTGACCCTGGTCGAGCCGGTCGCGCTCCACCTTCTGCGCGGCAGCGATTCGGACGGGGCCGAGTGCTTCAGCGAGATTCGCGCGGTCGCCGATCATGTCGCCGGTGGGGTCGCGATCGGCGACTACCAAGGCGCCATGGCGCGCTTCGTCGATTATTGGAACGGGCCGGACGCCTGGTCGCGCCTGTCCGAGCGCAAGCAGGGTGCGCTCGCCAAGGCGGCGCCCAAGGTGGCGCTCGACTTTTGGGCCATCACCTCGGAGCAGGCCAGCCTGCAAGACTACGGCCACGTCGACGTGCCGACCCTGCTGCTGTGCGGCGAGGCCTCGCCCCTGCCGACCCGGCGCATCACCGCGCTGCTGGGCGGCGCCTTGCCTGGCGCGAGGGTCCAGGTGGTCGGCGGTGCTGGCCACATGCTGCCCCTGACTCACCCGGAGCGGGTCAACCCGCTGATCACCGAACACCTCCAGGGGGTCGCCGCGTGCGCCCGCCTGGCCGCCTGAACATCGTCAAGAAATCTAGACGCTTTTTCCGAAGGAACCCCCCAACCATGACCACCTCCTCGCGCAACCCAGAGACCCTGGTCCTCCACGCCGGCCACCGGGCCGATCCGACGACCAACGCGGTCGCGGTGCCGATCTACCAGACCACCTCCTATCAGTTCGACAGCACCGAGCACGCCAGCAACCTCTTCGCCCTGCAGGAGCTCGGCAACATCTACACCCGCGTCATGAACCCGACCGTCGCGGTGCTTGAAGAGCGCATTACCGCGCTCGAAGGGGGCGCGGCGGCGCTCGCCGTCTCCTCGGGCCAGGCGGCCAGCGCCATGGCGATCCAGAACATCGCCCGTTCCGGCGACAACATCGTCAGCTCGACCGACCTCTACGGCGGCACCTGGAACCTCTTCGCCAACACCTTCTCGACCTTCGGCATCGAAGTCCGCTTCGTCGATCCGAGCGACCCGGAGAACTTCCGCCGGGCGACCGACGCCCGGACCCGGGCCTACTACGCCGAGACCCTGCCCAATCCAAAGCTCCAGGTCTTCCCGATCCGCGAGGTCGCCGAGATCGGCGAGCAGGAGGGCGTGCCCTTGATCGTCGACAACACAGCGGCGCCGATCATCTGCAAGCCCTTCGCCCACGGCGCCCACGTCATCGTCTACTCGACCACCAAGTACATCGGCGGCCACGGCACCTCGATCGGCGGCGTCATCGTCGACGGCGGCAGCTTCGATTGGGAGAAGCACGCCGCGCGCTTCCCGCTGCTCAACGAGCCGGATCCGAGCTACCACGGCGCGGTCTGGACCGAGGCGGCCAAGCCCTTGGGGCCAATCGCCTACATCCTCAAGGCGCGGGTCACCCTGCAGCGGGATCTCGGCTACGCGGTCAGCCCGTTCAACGCGTTCCAGTTCATTCAAGGCCTGGAGACCTTGCCGCTTCGCATGCGCGAGCACTGCCGCAACGCCCAGGCGGTGGCCGACTTCCTGGCCGAGCATCCGGCGGTCACCCGGGTGATCCACCCGAGCCAGCTTGGCGGCCAGCAGCGCCAGCGCGCCGAGGCCTACCTGGACAACGGCTTTGGCGGCCTGGTCGGGTTTGAGCTGGCAGGCGGCGCCGAGGCCGGACAGCGCTTCATCGACGCCCTCGAGCTGTTCTACCATGTCGCCAACATTGGCGATGCGCGCTCGCTGGCCATTCACCCGGCGACCACGACCCACTCACAGCTGCCGCCCGAGGAGCAGCTGGCGACCGGCGTCACCCCCGGCTACGTGCGCCTTTCGGTCGGCATCGAGCACATCGACGACATCCTGGCCGACCTGGAGCAAGCCCTGCTGACGGTCCGCGAGGTGCGGCAGGCCGCCTGATCCGGTCCCTCGAGCAGAGGAGCGCATGCCATGTCGATCGCGCTACCGGCAGCCTTGCCCGCATTTGACGTCTTGCGCAGCGAGTGTCTGCCGGTGGTCGCGCTCGATCAGCCCCGGCCCCGGCGGGCCCTGCGGATCGCCCTGCTGAATCTGATGCCCGACAAGCCGGTCACCGAGACCCAGCATGCGCGACTGCTCGCAGCCGGCGGCCATGACGTGGAGCTGACCCTTCTGCTGCCGAAGAACTACCGCTCCAAGTCGACCTCGGCGGCTCATCTGGACGCCTTTTACCGGCGCTGGAGCGAGGTGCGCGGCGAGGCCTTCGACGGCCTCATCGTGACCGGCGCGCCGCTCGAGACATTGGACTTCGAGAAAGTCGACTATTGGGACGAGCTCACCGAGATCTTCGATTGGGCGCGTGGCCGGGTGCGCCGCAGCTTCTATATCTGCTGGGCTGCCCAAGCCGCGCTCTACCACTACCACGGCGTTCCCAAGCACGTCCGGGAGCGCAAGTGCTTCGGCGTCTTCAAGCACCGGGTGGCCAAACGTTCGGCCAAGCTGCTGGAGTGCGTCGCCGACGACTTCTGGATTCCGGTCTCGCGCCACACCGAGGTGCGCCAGTCGGATCTTGCCGGTGCGCGCGGGCTCGAGATTCTGGTCGAGGGCGCGGAGACCGGGCCCTGCCTGCTCGAGGACCGGGCCCGTGGGGCGCACTACATGTTCAATCACCTGGAGTACGACGCCGACACCTTGAAGCGGGAATACCTGCGGGATATCGCCGCCGAGCGCCCGGTCGAGCTGCCGAAGAACTATTTTCCCGAGGGCAATCTGGACCGCGCGCCGGTCAACTTCTGGCGTCAGGCGGCCTGCGCGCTCTACAGCAACTGGCTCGACGAGATCGAACGGGACCGCGACGTGAGCGAGACGCTTGCCCGGCGCCGCGCCAAAGGCCTGGTGAGCGCCGCGGCCTAAGCACGCCATGGACGGGCCGGCGATCCCGGCTAGAATGGCGCCATGATCATCTTCAAGGAAATCGAGCGCATAGCCCAAGAGCGCGCCGGCGGCGCGGCCGCCCTGAAGAAGCGCCTGGCGGTGCCAAAGAGCGCCAAGGCCCTGCGCGCGGTCGCCGACGACCGCTATCTGTCCCTCATGTCCCTCAGGGTGTTCCGGGCCGGCCTCAAGCACAGCTTGGTGGACGCCAAGTGGCCGGCCTTCGAGGAGCGCTTCTTCGGCTTCGATCCGCACCGGGTACGCGCCATGAGCGACGAGGCTCTCGAGGCGCTGATGTCCGACAAGGCGCTGATCCGCCATTGGCCCAAGATCAAGTCGGTGCGCGCCAACGCGGCCGCCATGGTCGCGCTCGACGGGTGCGGCGCCTACCTGGCGGACTGGCCGGGCGACGACGTGGTCGGGCTCTGGGACGATATCGCCAAGCGCTTTTCCCAGATGGGCGGCAACTCGGGGCCGATGTTCCTGCGCATGGCCGGCAAGGACAGCTTCATCCTGACCCCGGACGTGGAGCGCGCGCTGGGGCGCTTCCGGGATCTGGAGGGCCCCTTCAAGAGCAAGCGCGCGCGCCGGGCCGCCCAAGACGCCTTCAACCACTGGGCTATCGAGAGCGGTCGCCCGCTTTGCCAGATCTCCCAGATCTTGGCGCTGGCCGCTTCGTGAAAGTGAGAAGGCGCCGGACCATGGCCTAGACGTCCAGTTGCCCAATACACGGGGGCTTTCGCAGGTTGGCGGGCTTACTGTCCCCGAACCACATGGGTTTGACTTCGCGAAAACCGGCAACGGCAGGAAAGGAGCTGCCAGGGGTGAAAGTAGCAAGCAAACCTTGGGCAAAGTCGTTCGGATTTGTTTGGGTAAAAGCCTTTAATGAAGCAGAATCGTTGCTCTTCCGGAGGTAAGTGACGCGGCAAACTCGACCAATCCAATACCAAGCCGCGGTTACAATGCCCCGTGAGATCTATCATTCTCACCGAGGTTTCTGTTGGATGGGTTTTTCTACATGCTCAAAGCGAAAGTCCGTCAAAGTTTCAAATAGCGAGGCGATTGGCTGCCGATCTGACTTGCGATCCAGTCAAACACCTTTTGTTGACCTCTTTGGGCGCTGTTCGTAAAGCGTGTCATGACATAGCCCGCCTCACTTACCACGACGTCCGGCGTTGGCTGGACCAGCGACCCATTGGTGAGCAAGCCGTCAATCAAACCAAGCCATCCCAGTGCAATGCCTTCTCCAGCCACAGCCGCCTGAGTAACCATGTCATAGTTGTTGAAGCTAATGTAGTTGTGCGTTCTATCGTCGTTTATGCCAAGACCCCTGAACCACCCTTGCCACGTTTGCCACTCCGCCGATGGAGGACGGGACAAGCTCAGAAGCTGTGTCTTCAAGAGATCTGCCGAGTTAGCAACTGGGCCATTGTTCGTCAGGAACTCCGGGCTGCAGACCGCGGCAACCCTTTCTTCCAACAGCAAGACATCGCCATCTTTCATGTTGCTCAATGCACTTACGTGGATCGCAATATCACAATCGTCCGCGTTTTCTTCGGGCGAGACCTGCGATGCCAATATCTGAATCTCGACTTCGTCACCCAATTCAGAGCGCAAATAGGAAAGCCGCGGCAATAGCCAGAACGTCGAGAACGCGAAATCGGCAGAGATCCGAACCCTTGGTTTCGACTTGCGAGCCAAGAGCGATGCAAGGGATTGCCGCATTTGGTTCATAGCAGGCTCAACAACTGTCAATAGACGAATCCCGTCACTGGTGAGCGACACCCCACGGTGCTCGCGTTTGAACAACACCACATCAAGTTCGACTTCCAAGGCTTTGATGCGTTGCGAAACGGAAGACTGAGTCATGCCCAGTTCCGCAGCGGCTCCCGTGAAGTTGCCGTTGCGAGCAACCAGATGAAACACAAAGAGGCCAGCAAGGTTTTGACCAAGCTTCCTATTAGACAGCTTAATGCCAACCATAACAAATCCGGTACTGCAAAGAGGATTTGAGTTGATACAGACTGCGCGGCCTTGGGTTGTCAATATCAAAGTCATCGCTTCAAAGCGAATGGCGACCACGCTGAATGGGGGGGCAGATGCCAGTAAAGCCAGCACTCACCGAGCTGCCGATCGCGACGGCTGACCGTGGGTTCTACCGTGGATTTAGCCAAAAGGTTACGATCTGTTCCAAACTCCTCATCGCGGGCTTGGTCATTTGGGCGATTGGTTTCCCTGAGCAATCAGGGGCCGTCCTGAGAGGCATTAATAGCTTTATCCTCTCCTCTTTTGGGGCTTGGTACATCTGGACCGTTACTTTGTTTGTCCTGGTGTGCATCGGCCTTGCGATTTGGCCCGCTGGCGGCCGGCTCATTCTTGGTAAGGAGGGCGATGTTCCCGAGTTTTCCAACTTTTCTTGGTTCTCGATGATGTTTGGGGCGGGCATCGGCGTCGGCATGCTGACTTGGGCTGTCGCCGAGCCGGTCTATCACTTCAACAATAATCCAGAAGTGATTCAAGGGATCACCAACGGCGGTACCGCGGACAACGTGCGCATGGCCTACAAGTGGTCTTTCCTGCACTGGGGTTTGGGGGCCTGGGCATGCTATGCGATCGCCGGTCTTGCCCTTGCCTTCTTCTCCTATCGGCGCGGCCTGCCGCTGACGATGAGGTCGTCCCTGACCCCTCTTTTCGGCGAGAAACTCTCCGGCTCCCTCGGCCACCTCGTGGACATCGTAGCGGTTGTGGCGACCATCCTTGGGGTCGCGCAAACCCTCGGCTTTGGCGTGGAACAGTTTGTCTCCGGCCTCACACGTATCGGCATCGGAGGCCTGACCAATGAAGCTGGAACGGCGAACACCACAGGCATCTTGGTGGCAATCGTTGTGATCATGTCAGCGTCCACCCTGTCGGCCCTTTCTGGCGTCGGCAAAGGCATCAAGTGGCTATCCAACTTGAACATGGGTCTCAGCATAGCGCTGTTGTCCTTCTTCTTGCTTTTTGGATCCACGTTCTTTGGCCTGAAAGCGCTGGTGGTCGGACTATGGGACTACTTGATCGCCCTGCCGGATATGAGCTTCCGCGTCTGGTTTGGCGATGACAATCCCGACAGCGTGGCATCGAAGCTGGAAGGCTGGCAGGGCGGATGGTCCGTCTTCTATTGGGCTTGGTGGATCGCCTTTGCGCCATTCGTCGGGCTCTTCTTGGCGCGTATCTCGAAGGGCCGGTCGATTCGGGAGTTCGTACTCGGCGCAATGATCGTTCCGTCCTTGATGTGCTTTGTCTGGTTTACCTGGGCCGGCGGCACCGCGATTGATTTGACAATGACGCAGGCTGCATCTGGGGAGATCGCTTCAGTCAAGGATGGCGCAATCTTCGCAGCACCGGACGGCGACAAGATCTTCGCCATGACCGACTACATGCTGTCGTCCATCTCCTACTGGCTCGCTTGGGCCATGGCGGCGATGATCGTGGTGTTGCTCATGACCTATCTCGTCACCACGGCCGACTCTGCGGTCCTGATCGTGAACACAATCAATGCCGCCGGCGACGAAGGCCCGAAAGCCCGCCCCCACATCTACTTCTGGGGGGCCGCGCTCGGCGCCGTGGTGGCCGCTCTGCTTCTGGTTGGAGGGCTCAAAGCCATCCAAACGGCGATGGTGATTGGTGCGCTGCCGTTCTCCCTGGTCATGGTGCTCATGTGCGCTGCAATCGTGAAGGCCATTTACAACGACGGCAGGCGGGCAAAGGCCGGCATATCGACCACCTATTCCACCGAGCCAGCCGAATGAAACACCTCACCCCCAGGAAACACAGCCGCGAAGATGGGCATGATGTTGGATAGCGTCATCGACCGCTGAGCCTGCTTAGGGAGGAAGTAGATATGCACTCGAACAAGCTGTTGGGGCTGTGCACCGCTGCTGCGTTGTCAATCTATGGATCAGGCGCCTTGGCTGCGGATATCGTCATTGGCGTGCCGAACTGGCCGTCGGTCCAGGCGACGGCACATATTCTGAAGGTCGCCCTCGAGGACAAGCTCGGCATCGAAGTTGAGCTCAAGAATGGGTCGAACAAGCTGGTGTTTGACTCGATGAATGCCGGCACCATGCATGTGCATCCCGAGGCGTGGTTGCCGAACCTCGACCATCTTCGGCGCAAGTACGTCTTGGCCGAGAAGTCCGTCAAAATGCATCCCAGCGGGGCGACCGGCACACAAGGGATGTGCGTCACCAAAGGCACCGCGGAGCGGACCGGCATCAAGGGCATAAAAGAGCTTAGAAACCCGGAGATGGCCAAAAAGTTCGACACGAATGGCGACGGCAAGGGCGAGGTGTGGATCGGTGCGGAGGGATGGGGCTCAACCCCCATTGAGCAAGTGCGGGCCCGCTCCTATGGCTACGACAAGACCATGACCTTGGAGATCATGGAAGAAAGCGCTGCTCTTGCGGAGGTCGACGCTGCCGTCGAGGACGGCAGGGATATCGTCTTCTTCTGTTACACCCCCCATCACATGTTCGCCGCCAATGATCTCGTGGTGCTTGAGGAGCCGGCTCACGACGCATTGAAGTGGGTGATTGTCCCGCCATCTGACACACCCGGCTGGCTCGAGAAATCGAGCGCGGCCGTGGCTTGGGACACGGCTCACCTTCATGTCAGCTATGCGGCCGCACTGGAGGATGCCCAGCCCGAGGCAGCGGCGGCCCTGGCCAAGGTGACATTGAGTACGGACACCCTGACTGCGATGACCTACGCGCTGGCAGTCGAAAAGCAGGACCCCGCTTCCTTTGCAGAGACGTGGGTCGAGCAGAACCAGGCGATCGTAGACAGTTGGTTCGATTAGGGGCGTCGGCGGCGCTCTGCCCCGAGGGACGCTAAGTGAGGTGAGCAATTTCATAGACTTGACCCAAGGCCCTGGTGAGCGAGCGACCCTGGCCGTCTAGTGGCGACCTCGAAGACTGCTATGGCCGCGCTCGCCGCCTATGGTTCCAGGGCGTGAGCTCAAGGGGGGCTTTGGCCGTAAACGTACGGAGCCGGCCGCAACTTGGTCTTTTCATGCAAGAGCGCAGTACTTCGAAGCGCTTTCGCGCATTTTTTGAAGGCAAAGTCTTATCTAGTCCTTGGAATTACCCAAAAAGACTGTTAAAATAGGTTGGTACGGGGTCGGACCGTGCGCTGCATCGCACGTACGGACGGTACTGGAGGCCACCATGTTCTCAATGGCAAAGGCGCCCAAGTTGCGGGCCGCGGGGCGGTCTTGGCTTGGTGGCGTCTGTCTGTTGGGTGGCCTGGCGCTGACCGCCGCAACAATCCTCCCCCAAGCCTCCGGCGTGGCGCAAGAGCTCAAGTTTCTCCGCATCGCGACCGCGGCGAGCGGCTCGACGAACTACGATGTCGGCGGCGTGCTTGCCAGCGCGGTCAGCTCGCCGCCGGGCGCGCGGCCCTGCGAAAAAGGCGGCAGCTGCGGCGTACCGGGCCTGGTCGCGGTCGTGCAGACCACCATGGGCTCGAACGAGAACGTACGGGCGGTGACCCAGGGCCAGGCCGAGACGGCCCTGGTCGAGGCCGATGTCGCCTATTGGGCCTATCACGGCACTGGCTCATTCCGGGATGGAAAGGCGGCCAGGGATCTGCGGGCGATCGCCAACCTCTTTCCCTCGACGGTCCACGTCGTGGTGCCGAGCGCATCGGGCGTTCGAAACATCGCCGATCTGCGCGGCAAGCGCGTTGCGTTGGGCGAGGAGGGCTCCAGCACGGCGGCGACCGCCAAGACGATTCTGGCGGCCTATGGCGTGCCCTTGAACGACATCGGCGTGATCCACGCGCCGCCGGGCGCCGCGAGCGACCTTCTGGACGGCGGCAAGATCGACGCCTTTTTCGTCATCGCGGGCCAGCCCTCGGCGATCATCGATGACTTGAGCCGGCGCATGTCCTTGCGCCTGCTGCCGATCGACGGCACGCCCGGCGAGGAGCTCAAGAGCTTCTATCCCTTCTTTTCGGAATCGGTCGTCCAGGCGGGCACCTATCCGAACGTCGCCTATACGGATTCAGTGGCCGTCAGCACCCAATGGATCACCTCGACCAGCGCCGACGACGACCTGGTTTACGCACTGACCGCCGCCCTGTGGCACGAGAGCAACCGAAAGCTCTTCGAAAACGGTCATGCCGAGGTGCGGGGCATCGGCCTGGAAACGGCGCTCGACCGGGTCGCCATTCCGCTCCACCCGGGCGCCGCGCGCTTCTACGAGGAGATCGGCCTGCAGCGCTGAACGCGTTTAATCGAAGGGGTTCGGCACCGGCCCGGTGCCGTACGATCTATGGGACCTCCTCCAGGGGATGACAAGGCGCTGCAAAGCGGATAAGTAGCCGCGACACCAACCGTCCAGACCCGCGGGAGATGGCTCATGCGGCTCCTGATCGCTCTCTTGTTGCCCTGGCTCTTGTTCTTCACCATCGGCCGGCCCTTTTCGGGCATCATTTGCCTGATCCTCCAGATCACCCTGATCGGTTGGATTCCGGCGGCCATTTGGGCCGCTTATTCCTTGAGCCAATACAACACGGATAAGAAGATCGAACAGATCAAGGTCGATGGCTGAGGTGCCCCGCGTCATGTCCCGCAAGGCGATCTCGACCGGGATCAAGCTGCTAGCGATCTCTCTGGCGGTCGGCCTCGGCCTTTCGGTGCTCGGGGTGTCAGCGCGCGACGTGCTGGGCTGGCTCGGCGGAACGGTCGGCGAAGCAGTCGGCGTCGGCGCCAACCTTCTCGAATGGGCCTGGAGCTACGTCATTCTGGGCGCGGCGATCGTGCTGCCGGTTTGGCTGATCTTGGTCGCCCTGCGCCACCTGCAGCGCAAAAAGTAACGAGAGCGCCGCTCGCTCAGGCCTCGGCGGCCAGGATGCGGCAGAGCTGACTGACCGCCTGCTGGTGGCGCGTGTTGGGTATATTGGCAAAGTTCCGCGAGACCTCGAGGCAGAGCCGTTGCCGGTCGTTCAAAGTGTGGCCGTTGCTTTCCTCGTAGTCCTCGTAGAAATACCCTACGCTTACGCCCAGCACTTGCGAAATCTGATAAAGCCGACCGGCCGAGACACGGTTGACCCCGCGTTCATACTTGTGCGCTTGCTGATAGGTCACCCCAATCAGCTGGGCCAGCTGCTGCTGGGTCAGACCCAACAGAACCCGCCGCTCTCGGATCCTCTGCCCGATGTAGCGTTCGATGCCCTGACACTTTTTAGGTGAGTCGCTCAATATTTTGCCCCCAATTGGCGCGTCGATTGATGGTACAAGTTTTGCGTGTAGCCGATGCGCGTCGGCGTGTTCACAGAACAGTATTTATTTCCGCATTTTGGCTGAAAATCGAGAAAATAATTGTAAAATTTGTGTAATAAGCAACCTGTGCCGAGAATCGCATGGAATAGTTTTCACTCATGAGAGTACAAGATTCACCTGTTACATGCCTATAGAGCGTGTTCTCTATGCGAATAGTGCAACACCTGCAGCGTGTATCTTTGTAAATTACTAGGATGGCAGTCGCCAATCCTACCAATTCTGGTGGGGAAAATACCACTTGGTATAGAGAGGTTTCCTCTAGATCCGGGGAGCCTCAGAGGCGGGCGGCGCGCTTGCAGGCCTTCTATGCGGCATTGGCGAACGGATTTTTTCAGATCGGTCAATGCTTCGTTAGTAATAAATATTAACAAAGTCATTAAAATTCATTAACCGTGATAAGGCAGAAATGTATGATTACTTTCGCATAATTTCTGTGAATATTTCGGCCATTTCATGTTTTCTTAACAAGAGCCTACTAGCTTGGATGCGAGAGTTTCTGCGTGCTTATCGGGCCGGTCGGGTCCGGGAAGGAGTGTCGGGCGGGTGCCTGATCGCCAAAATCGCGAGCGAGAGATGGTCGAGCTGGCGCGCGTCAATGCGGCTGTGCGGGCGTCCGGCGATGTAATTTATGAATGGGACCTCGCCGACGATCAGATCGCTTGGATCGGCCATTCAGCGAGCTTGTTCGGACAGAACGCCGCGGACGACCATCCGCCGACCGGCGAGAAGCTTCAGCAACTGATTCATCCAGAAGACCTGCTGCGCCGCACCCAGGCCATCTCGGCCCATTTCACCGGCGCCAGCAGTTATGAATGCGAATACCGGATCCGCGGCAAGGACGGCCAGTTTCAGTGGGTTCACGACCGCGGCGCCGCGGTCAAGGCGGTCGGCGGCATGCCCTCGCGCCTGGTCGGCATCCTGCGCCTGGTCACCCGCCGCAAGCAGCGCGAGGCTCGCTTGGAGTATCTCGCAAACTACGACGATCTGACCGGTCACTTCACCAAGTTGCGGCTGCGCGAGGCGCTCGACCAGGCCTTGGTGCATGGCATGCGCTTCGGCCAAACCGGTGCGTTCCTGGTGGTAGGACTCGACCAGATGGGGCGGATCAACACGGCCTATGGCCATGAAGCCGGCGATGCGGTGTTGTTCGAGATCGCTCGGCGCCTGGAGCATGCCCTGAAGCCGACCGACATGATCGGGCGCCTGGGCAGCGACCGCTTCGGCATCGTGCTGGTCGGCTGCGACGAGGCGCAAGCCCAGGAGACCGCCGAGCGGGTGCTGCAGGTGGTGCGCCAAACGCCGATCAAGATTCGCCAGGGCCAAATTCACGTGACCTGCTCGGCCAGCCTGGTGTTCTTCCCGAACCAGTCGAAGACACCCTTCGACCTGATCGCCAAGGGTGAGGGCGCGCTGCTGATGGCCAAGGCGGCCGGGCGCGACTGCCTGGCAATGTACGAGATGTCCGAGGAGCAGCGCCGGGACCACCGGGCCAGCTTGGCGATCGGCGAGGAGGTCAAGCAGGCGCTCAAGGACAACCGCTTGCTCTGTGCGTTTCAGCCGGTGGTCGACGCCGAAAGCGGTCAGGTGCGCTTCTACGAGAGCCTGCTGCGCATGCGCGCCACCGACGGCAAGCTGGTCGCCGCCGGACGTTTCGTGCCGGTCGTCGAAGAGCTTGGCCTGGTGCGCACGGTCGACCGCTACGCCCTGGACCTGGTCCTGGGCGAACTGGCCAACCATCCCGAGGTGACCCTCGCGCTCAACATCTCGGGCTTGACCGCCGCCGACCGCTCCTGGCTGCGCAACTTGGTCGCAACCCTGAAGGACCAGCCGCACCTGGCCGAACGCCTGATCGTCGAGATTACCGAGACCGCCGCCCTGCTCGACATCGAGGAGTCGGCGGCCTTCGTCTCGACCGTGCGGGACCTCGGCTGCCGGGTTGCGCTGGACGACTTCGGCGCCGGCTACACCACCTTCCGGCACCTAAAGTCGCTGACCGTGGATATCGTCAAGATCGACGGCTCCTTCGTGCGCGGCATTCAGGAGAACGTGGAGAACCAGCTCTTCATCAAGAATCTTTTGAACCTGGCCCGCTCTTTCGGTCTGGAGACCGTCGCCGAATGCGTCGAGACCGCGGAGGACGCGGCCTATCTGCGCGGCGAGGGGATCGAGCTGCTACAGGGCTACCACTTCGGCAAGCCCGAGATTTCGCCGATCTGGCGCGACCAGCCGTTCGAGCTGGCGCTCGCCGAGCGACGGGCGGCCGGCTAGGCCCGGGGGTTCGTTCCGAGCGCGCTCGCGATCACTTCTTTTCGGATTTACTCATCATCTCGAGCTGCTTTTGCAGCAGGTCGACCTGCATCTTCAGCTGCTTGAGCGTGTCATCCTCGCCGGGCGCCGCGGGTGCGGCCGGTTTGTCGGGCGCTTGGCCACCCGGCTGGCCGCCGCCTTGCTGCTCGCCGAAGGGATTGAACATCTTCATGGTGCTCTCGAACAGCGCGACGTTCTGGCGCCCCATCTCTTCCAGATTGCCAAAGGGGAACATGTTGCCGAAGGTCTCCTGCATGGAGCGGCGCATGTTGTCCTGGTTGGTCGAGAAGGAGCTCATCATGTGCTCCAGGTACTGCGGCACGACCCACTGGAGGCTGTCGCCGTAGAAGCTGATCAGCTGGCGCAGGAAGGTGATCGGCAGCAGATTTTGGCCCTTGGCCTCCTCCTCGACGATGATCTGGGTCAGCACCGAGCGGGTAATGTCGTCGCCCGACTTGGCGTCGTAGACCGCGAAATCGATGCCGTCCTTGACCATCTGGCAGAGGTGGTCGAGCGTCACGTAGCTGCTGGTCGCCGTATTGTAAAGCCGCCGGTTGGCGTACTTCTTGATGGTTACCGGCCCGCTGTCACCACTGTTCTCTTTTTGCGCTGCCATGCCGCGCCCTTGCCCCAATCCGCGCTGATCGAACAGTCAGCCTAGCACTGCTGCTCGGGGCTCAGTCTAACTCTTTTTGCGGTGCATTGAAATCCCGTTGCAC
>JBCCGG010000074.1:0-14229 GCA_039029395.1 Pseudomonadota bacterium
CCTCAAGGCCGTCGCAGCACGCACCGTCGATGATCTCTGGGACGCCATCGCTCAAGCCGTCGATATCTTCACACCACAAGAATGCCGAAACTATTTCGTCGCTGCAGGATATGATCCCAAGTGATCAGAAAATGCTCTAGATGGCGCCGGGAGTACAGCGGGCTCAAGGTGGATCAGGCGAGGCGGCTGAAGGAGCTCGAGCAGGAGAACACCCGGCTCAAGCGTGCCGTGGCGGACCTGACCTTGGATAAGCTGATCCTGAAAGAGGCCGCTGAGGGAAACTGGTAAGCCCCGAGCGTCGCCGCAAATGTGTTCAGCATGTCCAGCGGGTGCATCGTGTGTCCGAGCGCCGGGCCTGTGCCGTGCTGGGTCAGTCCCGCACGACACAGCGCTATCAGGCCCTCACGGCACCGGACGAGGCGCCTTTGACGGCCGCCATTGTCCACTTGGCGAGCGTCTACGGGCGCTACGGCTATCGTCGGATCACAGCCTTGCTGAGAACCGAGGGCTGGCATGTGAACCACAAACGGGTGGAACGCATCTGGCGGCGCGAGGGGCTCAAGGTTCCCAGCAAGCAGCCCAAGCGTGGTCGGCTATGGCTGAACGACGGATCCTGCATCCGACTCAGACCCTGCTGGCGGAACCATGTCTGGGCCTATGACTTCGTCCAGGCCAGGACCCACGACGGGAGGGCCTTCCGCATGCTGACCGTGATCGACGAGTTCACCCGGGAGTGCTTGGCCATCGAGGTAGCACGTCGTCTCAGGTCAGATGACGTCTTGCACGTGCTCGCCGAGCTCTTCGTCCGACATGATTCGCCAGATCACATTCGTTCGGACAACGGCCCGGAGTTCACGGCCAAGGCTGTGCGAAACTGGCTCGAAAGGATCGAGGTCAAAACTCTCTACATCGAGCCAGGAAGCCCGTGGGAGAACGGCTACAACGAGAGCTTCAATGGGAAGCTTCGAGATGAGCTGCTTGATGGAGAGATCTTCTACACAATCAAGGAGGCCAAGGTGCTGATCGAAAGGTGGCGATGCCACTACAACACAGTCCGACCACATAGTGCCCTCGGACACCGGCCTCCTGCGCCGGAGACCACTGGGCACCAGCGCGTCGATCTGTCCTGCGCTCTGGAGGGGCTCCAGACAGATCGACGCTTTCGCCAAGCCGCTAGATCTCTAAACTAACGGGTGGCACTATTCGTGGGGGCGATTCATCCTCCTTACGTAACAGCAAGTTAGTCGAAAGTTCATTTGAATAGTCAAATGCCTTGCCTGGTGGACTGACCAAAATCTGCCTCGTACACTGTACTTTGAAGGCGAACCTATCCAGCGCCGTCAAATTCAATGCCTTCAAGCCAATTTCGGAACTGTGAACATGAAGGTCGCCCCCTCTCCCTCAACGCTTTCCACCCAAATCTTCCCGCCAAAATGGTCGACGATTCGTTGACAGATGGCGAGCCCGAGGCCGGTGCCGAGCGGGTTCCCGGTGCCCCCGTCGCGCACCTGATGAAACTTGTCGAAGATCGCCTTGCAGTCTGCCTCTGGAATTCCCGGTCCGTTGTCGCGCACCTGGACCACCATGTCCAACGGATTGGGCTCGAGCGAGATCTTAACGCAGCCCGTGCCAGTCGGGCAGAACTTCTGGGCGTTGGACAAGAGGTTGATCACAACCTGGATCAGGCGATCTCGGTCGCCGCGCACTGGCGGCACTGAAGCCGGCACCTCGACCTTCAGCTTGATTTGGCTGTTCTCAAAGACCTGGATCAAGGTGGCGGCCGCGCTCTCGATCACCTCCTTGAGATCGACCTCGGCAATGTTCCACTGCATGCGCCCGGACTGGATCTTGGCGAGCTCCAGCACCTCATTGATCAGACGGGTCAAGCGCTCGCTCTCGGCGATGACGATCTCCAGAAACTCGCAGCGCTGCTCAACCGACATGTCCGGCTCGTCATGCAGAATCTCGGTGAAGGAGCGGATCGAGGTGAGCGGCGTGCGCAGCTCGTGGGTGACCGTGGAGAGAAACTCGTCCTTGAGCCGGTCGAGCTCCAGAAGCCGATCGTTGGCCTCTCGGAGCTCGCGGGTCGCCGCCTCGAGCGCTTCGGACTTCTGCTCGAGCTGGCGGCTATACTCTAGGACCTGCGTGGTCTCGTCGAGCAGGTTCATGAACTCTTCCGAGCTGACGCCCTCGCCGCGGATGGTCGAGGCGATCGTGGCGCGGGCCGAGGCGCTGCCGATCGACCCTGCAATCAAGCGCTCGACCACCTGCACCAGGCCAGCGTCGCCATAGCCCTCCGGGTTAAGCGTCACGCCCCGGGTCCGCGCGTGGGTCGCGAAGGCGCTCTCGGCCGCCTCCTTGCCGACGAACTTCTCGGCCAAGGCCCGCAAATCCTTGACCAGGGCGCGGCCCTGCCAGACTCCGACCGGGGCTTCGTCTCGACCGTCTTGACGGAACACCTCGACGAAGAGCGTCGCCTGAATGCGTTCGATGTTACTGACTCGGTCCAGGAGGGAAGCCAGGATGAACACACCGGCGTTCAGGATGATACTCCAGAACAGGGCATGCGAGATCGGATCCAGATCGCTGACCCCGGCCAGATTATAAGGCCGCAGCAGACTGATGCCGAAGGGCCCTTCGGACAGAAAACTTCGGTCGATCCATCCGGAGCGGGCGAAGGACGGCAAGAGCAGAGTGTAGAACCAGACCGCGAAACCGACCGAAAGGCCGGCGATCGCGCCGCGCCGGGTGCCACCGCGCCAATAGATGCCGGCCAGCATGACTGGTGCGAACTGCGCGGCCGCGGCAAAGGAGACCAAGCCGATCGAGACCAAAGCGTAGGAGTCGCCGACCACCCGGTAATAGAAGTAAGCGAGCACCAGTATCACCAGGATCGCGATCCTGCGAATGCCGAGCAGAAAGCCGGAAAGGTCTTCCCGCTGGGTCAGCTGGGGGTGCTGATAGTGGATCAGGATCGGCATGATCAGGTCGTTGCTGATCATGGTGCTGAGCGCGACCGTCGCGACGATCACCATGGCGGTCGCCGCCGAGAGCCCACCGATGAAGACCAGCAGCGCCAGGAGCGGCTGATTCTCCGCCAACGGCAGGGCGAGCACGAAGGTGTCGGCATCGACCGTGCCCTCGGGAAACCAGAGCAGGCCGCCAAAGGCGATCGGCAACACGAAAATGTTGATCAGCAAAAGATAGAGCGGAAAGATCCACATCGCCTTCGTCAGGTGGCTTTCGTCGAGGTTCTCGACCACGGTCACCTGGAACTGGCGCGGCAGGCAGATGATCGCCGCCATTGACAGCAGTGTTAGGGTGGCCCAATTGGTCTCCGCCGCGTCGAAGGTCATGAGGCGGGTCAGCTCCGGGTTCTGCACTGCCCGGCCGAAAAGATCTGCAAAACCGTCGAACAGCCCGAAGGTGACGAACAGGCCGACTGCCAGAAAAGCGACCAGCTTGACCACCGATTCGAAGGCAATGGCCACGATCATGCCGGCGTGGTGCTCGGTCGCGTCCAGATGGCGTGTGCCGAAGAGAATCGAGAAGACGCCGAGGGCGGCCGCGACGAACAGCGCCGTGTCGGCGAAGCCGATGGTCACCTGGGCCGTCTCGACGGCGCTCGGGTCATAGAGCATGACATCGAAGCTGGTCGCCACCGCCTTAAGCTGGAGCGAGATGTAGGGCACCGTCCCCAAGGTCGCGATGACCGTAACCAGGCCTCCCAGCCCCTGGCTTTTGCCGTAGCGCGAGGCGATGAAGTCGGCGATCGATGTGATGCGCTGGGCCTTGCTGATGCGGATGATCTTGCGCAGGAGGAACCAGCCGAGCACGAAGCTGAGCGTCGGCCCCAGATAGATCGGCAGGAAGCCTATGCCGCTCTGAGCGGCGCGCCCGACACTGCCGTAGAAGGTCCAGCTGGTGCAGTAGACCGCAATCGACAGCGCATAGATGTAGGGCGTCGCTTCCAGGTGGCGGCCCATCTCCGCTCGCTTGTCGCCGTAGAAGGCGACCGCGAACAGGAGCAGCAGATAGGCCAGCGCGACCATTAGTAGGACCCAGCCGGAGAGCATGGTCAGCCGCCCTCGCGCCTATCGGGGTCGCGCGCGTCCGGCACCGGGTCCGCGCCGTCCTTGCGCTTCAGCACGAGGGCCAAGAGTGCGATCAGGACGCCCCAGGCGACGAAGAGATAGAGATAGAGTGAGGGAATGCCAAACAGCAAAAGCTCGGCGTCGGCATCGAAACCGTCGAGCAGGGGCTCACAGAACAGCACGGCGCCGAGCAAGGCCAGGGCCGCCGTCTTTTCGCCGCGTCTTTCCCGCTCGCTCACCTGTCCCTATCCTCTCAAACTAGTAGCGCGCCTGTTGGCGGCGTATCTCGACGATCCTGTTCGATGCCTCGATCGCCTCGGCCAGACTTCTGACGTTCCGCGCCTCCAGTAGCTCGACCATCCTGAGAAAGGCGCCGGCGGTCACCAGGGAGTCGCCGAGCGCCGTATGGCGACCCTGGATCTCGATACCGAAGCGCTCGGCCACGTCGTCAAGGGTGTGCTTGTGGGTGTGGTCGTGCAGAAAGGCCGAGAGCAGCACCGTGTCGAGCACCGCGTTGTCGAACGTGACGCCGCAAGCTTCCTGCTTGAGCGACAGGAACTTCAGATCGAAGGCGGCATTGTGAGCGACCAGCACCGCATCGCCCACATAGTCCCGGAATTGGGGCAGCACCTGCTCGATCGGGGGCTTGTCCTTGACCATCTCCTCGGTGATGCCGTGAAAGCGGATCGAGCCCTTGGGAATATTGCGCCCCGGATTGACCAGTTCGCTGAAGGATTCTCCGGTTAGGATCCGGCCGTTAACAATGCGTACTCCGGCGATCGAGATGATCTCGTCGCCATTCGAGGGCTCCAATCCCGTGGTCTCGGTGTCGAACACCACGAAAGTCAGCTCGCGCAGCAGCCGCTCGGCCGCCGCTACGCCGCTCGCGCTGCGCAGGAGGTCGAAGTCGTAGAACTCTGGACGCGCTGGCAAAGCCTGTTGCCGCTCGCCCACCGGGCGGTGATCGCCGCGCGGCGCCGGCAGAGGCAAGCGCAGCCTTACCCAAGACTCGCGGTGAGCCTCGCACCAAAGGTCGGAGCGGTGGCGCTGCAGCACGTCGCGGCCGGTGAGCCCGCCCAGCTGCTCGACCAGGCTTTCGTCGAGCCAGCCATCGAGCACAATCGAAGGAATGATCTCGCCCTGCCAGGAGATGTCCAAATAGCACTTGCCTCGAGCTTGGGAGGCTTCCAAGTCGAAGGCCTTGACGCCGCCGTGCTGGGCAATGCCGTGAATCACATGATCAAGCAACTCAACGACGATGTGGCTGTCGCAGTGGATCCAAATGGGAATGCCGGTCATCACCGCCTCAAGCAGCCGTTCGTCGCGCAGGCGGCGCACCACACAGTTCAGCAGATTGGCGGAGTAGACGTCACTCATCGGCCAATGGCCGGTGATCAGGCCGCGGTACTCCTCGTGGCTCTCTTCCAAGTGACGGGAAAGCGCCGCGCACTCGCTTTCCAGCACCGACTCGAAGTCCTTGCGTTCCTCGGCGTTGAGGTCCAGGTCACTGGTCAGCATCTCGCTCGCCGCGCGCAGATTGGCGAGCGGGCGGCGCAACCCCTCAATGGCCGAGCGCAGCAGCCGGTCCCGCTTGCCCAAGGTCGCCAGCTTTTCGGTGGCGTCCTGGAAGGTCACGACGTAGCCGCTTGCGGCGCCTTCCTCCGGCTCGATGATCAGACTGACTTGGCCCTCGAGCACGTAGCGCCCGTCCACGGTTGCGCAGACCACTAGGGCGGTCTCATGAGGTTCGTCGCCGACTTCCCCTTGCTCCGCCGCCGCCAGGCTGTTGGAGAGCTGCTCCAGAGAATGGAGGAAGGGTTGGCGATTGACCACACTAAAGAGCGACCGTCCCAGGCCGAGCGCGCCGGTAAGGTGAAGAATTTCCAAGGCGCGCTGATTATAGAGCAGGATCTGATGCTCGAAATTGCAGATCATGACCCCTTCGTGAAGATCGCGCAGCACCGCTTCAAGTCGGCGGCGCTGGGCCTCGGCCTCCTGGGTCGCGCGGGCGACCTCCTCGTCGACCTTGCCGCGCGCCGTGCTCAGGGCTTGTGCAAGCTCGCTTACGGCGGGCGCCAAGCGGCCCAACTGGGGTGCCTGATCCGGCTGAATCTCGTGCTCGGGATTGGAGTGGCTAATTGTCTCAACGTCCCGCGTCAGACCCTGCAGGGGCGCCACCAGATTCCGGTCGTGCCACTGCCAGACCCACAACACGACGCCGACTATAGCGAATCCCGCCGCGCCGCCGAACAGCACCAAGGGCGCGCCCGAACCAGCGCCGAGCCGCTGGGCGGCGAGCCAGAGCGCGCCGCCCAGGATCGCCGGCACCGCCAGCGCGATGAGAGCGAAGGACTGAAAGACACGGCGCCTTAGGCCGCTGTCATCGGCCCTAGCCACTGCCGTCTCCAAGCAGGGACTTGACCTTCTCAACCAGCTCCGTGGTCGAGAAGGGCTTTGTCATGTAGGCATTGGCGCCCAGGGCCAGTCCCTTTTCGATCTCGACCTCCTGGCCCTTGGCGGTGAGCATGATGATCTGAACGTGGTTCATCGCGGGGTTCGCCCGCAAGGTCTGGCAGACGTCGTAGCCGTCGCGCTTGGGGATCATGACGTCGAGCAGGATCAGGTCCGGCACCGATGCCTCCGCTATTTCGAGCGCTTCCTCCCCGTCACTGGCCTGCAGCACCTGATAACCGGCCCTCAGCATGAGATGCTTGAGCGACAGCATGATGTTCCGCTCGTCATCGACGATCAGAACGGTCTTGGCCATGGGTCAGATCCCTTGTCGTCCGAGTGTCAAGAAGCGCCGCGCGAAGTGTAACGGGGCAGTTTACACCGAATATTCGGCGCCCGTACTGACAACTATCAGGGCCGCCGGGAGAACCGCCCGATATCATCGCCTCGGACCACCGTCGCGTGAGCGCGACACGTCTCGGGTCCGCGGTGCGCCAATCTAAAGCCCGAAGGAGCACTCCATGGCCAAAATTGAGGTGAAGACCCCGATCGTCGAAATTGACGGTGACGAGATGACGCGGATCATCTGGCAGATGATCAAGGATGCGCTGATCCTGCCCAACCTGGATTTGCGCCTTGAGTACTACGACCTCTCGATCCAAAACCGAGACAAGACCGACGACCAGGTTACGGTCGACGCCGCCATGGCCACCAAGACCCACGGAGTTGGGGTCAAGTGCGCAACCATCACACCGGACGAAGCCCGGGTCGAGGAGTTCGGGCTCAAGAAAATGTGGCTTTCGCCCAATGGCACGATCCGCAACATACTGGGCGGCACTGTGTTCCGTCAGCCGATCATCTGCCGCAATGTGCCGCGCCTCGTGCCGGGCTGGACCGCGCCGATCGTGATCGGCCGCCACGCCTTCGGCGACCAGTACCGCGCCACCAACATCGTGGTCCCCGGCCCTGGCAAGCTGAAGATGAGCTTCGAGCCGGCCGACGGCCAGGCGCCGCAAACCTACGAGGTCTTCGACTTCGACGGACCGGGCGTCGCCATGACCATGTACAATCTCGATGCCTCCATCCGGGCCTTCGCACGGGCCTCCTTCAACTATGGCCTATCGCTTGGCTGGCCGGTCTATCTGTCCACAAAGAACACAATTCTTAAGGCCTACGATGGGCGCTTCAAGGACCTCTTCCAGGAGATCTACGAGACCGAGTTCAAAGAGCGCTTCGAGGCGGCCGGCCTGACCTACGAGCACCGCCTGATTGATGACATGGTGGCAGCCGCGCTCAAGTGGTCGGGCGGCTTCGTCTGGGCTTGCAAGAACTACGACGGCGATGTGCAGTCGGACACGGTGGCGCAAGGCTTCGGCTCGCTCGGCCTGATGACCTCGGTGCTCATGACCGCGGACGGCAAGACCGTCGAGGCCGAGGCGGCCCACGGGACGGTGACCCGCCACTACCGGCTCCACCAGAAGGGCGAGAAGACCTCGACCAACCCCATGGCCAGCATCTTCGCCTGGACTCGTGGGCTCCACTACCGTGGCACCTTCGACGAAACGCCCGAGGTCGTCCAGTTCGCCGAGGCGCTCGAGCAGGTCTGCGTCGAGACCGTCGAATCCGGTCACATCACCAAGGATTTGGCGCTTCTTATCGGGTCGGACCAGCCTTGGCTCACCACGCAGCAATTCATCGAGAAGGTCGACGAGGGCCTACGGGCAAACCTGAAGGCGGCGTGATCCGGGGCGGAACGGCCTTAAGGTGGAACAGTTAAGGCTCATCATGTAGGATCGCGCCCAGTGTAGAGCAGAGGGGCGCAGCTTCGATGTCTCTTGGCATCGCTCGAGCGCGCCTCGACGCCAGGACAGCATAAAGGGACCGCTATGGCAGAGAGGGTGCTGATTGTCGAGGACGAGCCTGCGATTTTGAAGGCGCTGACGTTTCTCCTGAGCCGGGCGAACTTCGACGTGCGCGTGGCCCGGGACGGCGAAGAGGCGCTCGAGGCCGTCGCGGCGGACCGTCCGGCCCTCGTGCTGCTGGACGTCATGTTGCCGAAGCGGGACGGTTTCGAGGTCTGCGAGGCAATCCGCGCCAACCCTGTCTGGAAGGATGTCAGGATCATCATGCTGACCGCCCGAGGCCAGGACGAAGACCGGGAACGGGGTCTGGCGCTCGGCGCCGATGCCTACCTCACCAAGCCCTTCTCAACGCGACAAGTTCTGGCGCAGGTCCAGCGATTGGTGTCGGCGGAACGGCAGGTCGGCTGAGCCCTCACCTCACGAGGAGTCTCGGCCGCACACCGCCTGGAAAACGAGGCTATCGGGGGCGACGGCTGTCCAGCTCGCGTCCTGGGGCAGACCGCTCTCGTCAAAGGCGGCGGCGGCGACATCAGCGCGCCGCGCGCCAGGACAGTCGAACAGCTGGCGGCTTACCACCGTCGGGCTGCGGCGCTCCACGAAGATCACCTCGGCGAGCGCATAGCCGGGGAGCGCCTGGTTGCGCCTGATGTTCGCACCGTCGATCGCGATGAAGCGGTCGATCATGGGCACCAGGTAGGACCAAGGCTGCCACGGCGCCTGAGCCGTGAAGGTCTTCACCACCCGGACCTGCTCCGGGAGCTGGCCCTTGGTGCGCTGAAACCAGGAGTACTCGTTCCAAACCGCAAAGCTCAGCATGGAGATGCCAGCGGCGAGCGGCAGCAGGTATCGGGGCGCCTTCCGGCCGACCGTCCGATAGACGAGGTAGATCAGGCCGGCGGTGCCGGCGCCGGCGGCGAGGGTCGCGATGAGATCGTAAATCACGGGCGGTACGACCTCATCTGGCGCCCATCTGGTGGCTGCTCGCCATGGCGGATTGGATCGTCTTCACGATGTTGAAGGCCTCCTTCAGATGGGTCCGCTCGAAGTGGGAGAGATCTTCCGGCGACATGAAGTTATCCGGCGCCTCGCCGCTTTGGATTTGATGGGACTGGTGCTTAAGGCGGGTGATCGAGATGAACTCGAAGGCTTCCACCAAGTCCTGGGCACCGGACTCGCTCAAGCCGCCGCCCGCGCGCTCCGCCTGCAGCCGTTGGCGGGTGCTGACCTCGGTGAGTCCGGCCTTCAGGGCGTAGACCCGGGCGATATCGATGATCGGCACCACGCCGCTGTGCTTCATGTCGAAATGGTGCTTGTGCTCGCCGCCACGAATTAGGACGAAATTGCGGAAAAAGCCAATCGGCGGCGTATGGGTGAGCGCGTTGCCCACCAGGTGGGCGATAAAGATGCTGTTGGCCTGGGCTTTCTTCACCGCGAAGTCCTGCAGGGACTGGAACAAGCCACTCTCGCCGAAGATTGGCCGTAGATCGAAGAGCACGCTGGTCAACATCTGGGCCATGGGCGCCGGCTCGGCGATCCATGAGGTGAAGTATTTGCGCCAGGCCTTCATCGGCTGGCGCCACTTGTCGGTCACCGCCATCATCTCGCCCGGGCAATAGACGTAGCCGCAAACATTGAGGCCATCGCAGACCCAGCGCGACAGAGCCGTGAAGTAGGCGCTATGGGATTCGGGATCGTAGGCGTCGTCGAGCAAAAGGCAATTGTCCTGATCGGACACGCCGGTCTGCTCCTGACGCGCCTGGGAGCCGCTGGCGAGCCAGACATAGGGCACCGGCGGAGGGCCGAGTTCGGCCTCGGCCATGCCTATCAGGCGCCGGGTCACCGCATCGCATATGCTAGTGACGATGTGACCGACACTGTGGGCGGCGGCACCGGACTCGACCAGATCGACCAACAGGCGGGGCACCTGTGCGACAATTTGGGCCAGCTCCTCGGGCGTACGGCGCCGGGCGATGTCGCTGACCAAATAGACCGCCGATTGGGACTGCCGGCGCACCAGATTGGTGTTGGTGATGATCCCAATCAACCGCCCACGCTCGGTGACCGGCAGGTGGCGGATGCGCTTCTGGGTCATCACCAGAAGTACGTCGAGCGCCGGGCGCCCTGCCTCGATGGTAACCGGATTTGGCGTCATCACCGCCACGACCGGACGCTCGACATCCAAGCCCTCGGCCACCACCCGGTCTCGCAAATCGCTGTCGGTCACGATGCCAACGAGGGAGTCCTGGGCCATGACTGGCAGGCAGGAGATGTCGCGCGAACGCATCAACTGCGCCGCCGAGCGAATGGAACTGTCCTGCTCGATTGTCACCGGCTCAGGCGTCATGATCGACGTCAGGTCGGCGGACATCGTCGCGACCGCCCCATCGGCACCTGTCGGCGCTGGCGTCTCATCCCGAGAGACCATGGGCACGAAGAATTCGGAGAAGCCAGGAACGCTCTCGCCGAGGCGGGCGAAGACGCTTTTCGGCAGCTGCAGGAGCTCGAGATCTTCGAGGCAGAGGATACGGTTTGGCGCGGTGCCCTCGCCCAGAAGGGCGCGCACGCCAAAAGCTTCCCCTTCGCCCAGATGCATCAGGGTGCTTTCGTCGGGCGCACGCACCTCGACCCCGCCGGCGCGGATCAGGGAGAGAGACTCGACCTTCTGGCCCGGCTCAACCAGAGTCTCGCCTTTCAAGGCTCGGACGACCTCGACCTGACGGCTCAGGTCGGCGAGGGCGTCCGCTGGCAGACTCTTGAAGGCGGGATGGCCTGCAAGGAAATCCTCAAGCGCCTTGAGATCAACGGCCATGCTTTGCGACCTCTGGGAAAAGAAAGGCTCCGCGGAGACCGCGGAGCCCGGCAAGTTTAGGGGACGTCAACACACTGCGCAAACAGCGCCTAGTGCTCGACCGCGACTCCCGCCCCCCGGGGGATGCGGATATTCTCGACTAGGTGCTGAATGTGCTCAGGCGGCGCCTTGGTTGCCCGCGACAGGGCGAAGGCCACGGTGAAATTGACCAGGGCGCCAACCGCTCCGAAGGCCTCCGGCGAGATACCGAGGAACCAATTGTCCGGCGTGTTGGCCATCACCTCGGTCCCCTTGATGAAGAACCAGCCCTTGAACCAGAAGATATAGACAAGGGTGATGCCCAGACCCGCCAGCATGCCGCCGACGGCGCCGATGTTGTTTACGCGCTTGTTGAAGATCCCCATCATGAGCACCGGAAAGATCGAGGATCCCGCCAAGCCGAAGGCAAGCGCCACGACCTGTGCCGCGAAGCCGGGTGGATTGAGGCCTAGGTAGCCAGCCACGCAGATCGCCAAAGCCATGGCGACACGCGCTGCCAAGAGCTCGGCCCGCTCGGAAATCTTCGGCATGAAGATGCCCTTCAGAAGATCATGGGAAATCGCCGAAGAGATCGCTAACAAGAGCCCGGCCGCGGTTGAGAGCGCCGCCGCCAGACCGCCGGCTGCAACCAGGGCGATCACCCAGTTCGGCAGGTTGGCGATCTCGGGATTGGCGAGCACCATGATGTCGCGGTCGACCTTGACCATCTCGTTGCCCTTCCAGCCCCAGGCCTCTGCCTTCTTGTTAAACTCGGCGTTTTGGTCGTTGTAGTACTGAACTTTGCCGTCGTGGTTTTTGTCCTCCCACGCCAGCAGACCGGTCTTCTCCCAGTTTTTGAACCACTGGGGCCGATCCTCGTAGACCAGGTTGCCGTCGGGTGAGCCGACCTGACCAATCTGGATTGTGTCGGTGAAGTTGACCCGCGCCATGGCGCCGACCGCCGGGGCCGTGGTGTAGAGAATGGCGATGAAGAGCAGTGCCCAACCCGCCGAGAAACGCGCGTCGCGTACCTTCGGCACGGTGAAGAAGCGAATAATCACGTGGGGCAGGCCGGCGGTGCCGATCATCAGCGAGAGCGTGTAAAGCACCAGGTTCAGCGTGCTGCCCGACTGGGCCGTGTACTGGCTGAAGCCGAGATCCTCGATCGTCTGGTCGAGCCTGACAAGCAGCGGCGTGCCGCCCTGGGTATCGCTGAACAGGCCCAGCTGCGGGAAGGGATTGTCGGTCAGCTGCAGGGAGATGAAGATCGCCGGAATCGTGTAAGCCAGGATCAGGACGCAGTACTGGGCGATCTGGGTGTAGGTGATGCCCCGCATGCCGCCGAGCACAGCGTAGACGAAGACGATCGCCATGCCGGCAAAAAGGCCGATCTCGAACTCCACCTCGAGGAAGCGCGAGAAGGCAACGCCGACGCCCTTCATCTGACCGATCACGTAGGTCAGCGAAGCGACGATGAGGCAGATCACTGCGACGATCCGCGCCGTGTGGGAGTAGTAGCGGTCGCCGATGAACTCCGGCACCGTGAACTTGCCGAACTTGCGCAGGTAAGGCGCAAGCAGCATGGCCAGCAAGACGTAACCACCGGTCCAGCCCATCAGGAAGATCGAGGCGTCGTAGCCGCGAAAGGCGATCAGGCCGGCCATTGAGATGAAAGACGCGGCGGACATCCAGTCGGCCGCCGTCGCCATGCCGTTGGCGACAGGATGGACGCCTCGGCCAGCTGCATAGAACTCGCCTGTGGTGCCGGCACGCGCCCAGATGGCAATCCCGAAGTAGAGCGCGAAGGTCGCGCCAACAACGAGATAGGTTAGAATTTGGAGGTCCATGGTCGCGCTCCTCAGTGTCCGCTGGCGTGTTCGTCGTCTTCTTCGTCGGTCTCCTCGACGCCGAACTCACGGTCGAGCGCGTTCATCCTGAAGGCGTAGACGAAGACCAAAATGAGGAACACGTAGATGGATCCTTGCTGGGCGAACCAGAAGCCCAGTCCGGCGCCGCCCACGTCAATCGCGTCGAGCGCCTTGTGAAACACCAGACCGAAGCCGTAGGACACCAGCGCCCAAATCACCAGGCAAATGGTGACCAGCCTTAGGTTGGCTTTCCAGTAGGCTTGGCCAGAATCTTCACGGTCAGCCATCGATGTATTCTCCTCTTCGAGGACGAAAGGCGACCCAGCCTCTTGGGTCACCGAAAGGATGCTTGGCCGAAACAGTTCGAATGAACCTGCGGTTCACGAGATGGCGATGCCGCGTTGGCCTGCTCCCTTCTTCCAAAGAGTTCTATAGGGCGCCCGATCGAGATCAGCGCTGACAAAAGTCAGTGTGAGAGGCACATTCCTGGCGTATGAGTGCTTTCCGTTGGTTTCATAAGGCACCACCGGGAGCGCATCCCCCATGGCACGACGGAAAATCGCACTGATCGGGGCCGGTCAGATCGGCGGCACCTTGGCTCTTTTGTCGGGCTTGAAGGAGCTCGGCGACATCGCGCTCTTCGACATCGTCGACGGCGTGCCGCAAGGAAAGGCGCTCGACATTGCCCAGGCCGGCCCCGTGGTCGGTTACGACGCTCAGCTGCTAGGCGCCAGCAAGTACTCGGCGATCAAGGGCGCGGATGTGGTGATCGTAACCGCCGGCATTCCCCGTAAACCGGGTATGAGCCGGGACGACCTGCTGGACACCAACTCCAAGGTCATGCAGGCGGTCGCCGACGGCATCAAGCGATACTGCCCCAAGGCCTTCGTGATCTGCATCACCAATCCGCTCGACGCCATGGTCTGGGTGCTGCGCGAGGCCTGCGGCCTGCCCGCCAACATGGTGGTCGGCATGGCCGGGGTGCTCGATTCCGCGCGCTTCCGCCACTTCATCGCCGAGGAGCTCTCGGTCTCGGTCGAGGACGTCAGCGCCTTCGTGCTGGGCGGACACGGCGACACCATGGTGCCCATGGTGCGCTACACCACGGTCGCCGGCATCCCCTTGCC
>JBCCGG010000075.1:0-13826 GCA_039029395.1 Pseudomonadota bacterium
CAAAACCAACCGATGCCGCAGATCATCCGAAAGAGGTTTCGTCATAGGGGCTGGCCTCCTTCACCAGCCCAAATCTTGAATCAGAAATCAGCCAACTTGGGAATCCCTAAAGATTCAAAACGCTCAGAAAATGCTCTAGTGTCCGACGACGCCCGCAAGTTCCGAGGCCGCAATACCTTCATCGACGAAGTCGAGCGGATCGTTCCCCTGTTCTACGACGCAGTCGGCCAGCGCCTGGAGCGATGGCAGCCTAAGCCGCCTAAGCCGGTCGCGCCGGCAGACCTGCCCATCACAGGTGATCCGGCCACTGCACCCTCGGCCACCCCGCCAGCATCAACGGCGCCAAATGACCCGCCGTCGGCTGTGCCACCACCCGGCAACGCCCACACCGACTTGATCGAAATTCCAAGCTTCCTGCAACGTCCTCGGCCCAACCGGGAGCCTGAGGCGACAGACGACGCTCCCGCCGCCGACGCCTCCTGGCGCCGCCCCTACAAATGGTGAGCCCGCCCCCCTACTCCGCCCTCTGCTTCAAGCAGCCGTCCTTCAAGGTCACCCAGATCAGGTCGATCGGCTCGTCGCCGGAGTTGACCGACTCATGGTCGGCGCTGAGCGGCACCGGGCCGTACCAGCCGACCGAGCCGTCCGCCGAATAGCCGCTCGTCTTGCTATCGCCGTAGCGCACGGTCCAATGGCCGCCCTTGATGTGGATGTAGAGCTGATCGGGCGGATGGGAATGCACCCCCTCCCACTGGCCGGGCGGGAAGATGAAGCGCTGGACCACGACCTTGTCGTTCTCCAAGAGCACCTCGCCTTCGATGTTGGGATAGTACTGGTGGCAGGGGCTTTGCGGCCCGTCCTCCGCGGCCGCGGCCGCCGGGCCGAGCAGGAGGCTCACCGCAGCGGCGGCGAGGAGCGGTTTCAGCATGGTCATGGCAGTCCTTTCCCTTGAGGGCGCGGGAGCGCCAGCTTAGCCGGCAGGCGCCGACGGTAACTTGGCCTCGATTGCGCTTTCCAGGGATCAGGGCGTTATCGGCCGGACCCGCCCTTTCTTGTCATGATCGCCAAGCGGCATGAGGCGGGTGAAAACGGTAGAGCGCTCGAAGGACGGCCCGCAACTAAAAGTCGATCACCGGGGCGCGCTCCTGCGCGGCATGGCCGAGCAGGTCGAGCACCCGGCCGTCCTGGGTCAAGTCCATGGCGTTTTCCTCCTGGAAGTCCAGGCGCGTGGGGTCGGCGCCGTGGGCCAGCAGGAGAGCGACGATCTCGACACGGTCTCTTTGGGCGGCGAGCATCAGGGCAGTGCGGCCCTGGTGGTTGGCCAGATCGACCTGAGCGCCTCGCGCGAGCAGCAGCTCCATGGTTGCCAGCGCCCGGACCGGCGGGACCTCGGACCCGTGTGCGGCAACGCGCATAAGCGGTGTCCAGTCCTGGGCCGAGCGGACATTGGCATCGAGGCCGGCGGCCAGCAGCTTGGCGATTATGCCGGCCTGGCCCTGGCGCGCGGCATAATCGATCAGGCCACGCCTGCCCTGACAGACCTCGCGCCACTGGTCGGCCGTGACGCCGGCGGCGAGCAGCGCGCCGACCAAGCGCTCGTCGCCCTTGTAGACCGCGACCGCGAGCGGCGTGATCTGGCGCCGGTCGGCCCGGCTTGGATCGGCCCCGGCGCCGAGCAGCAAGAGGGCGGCCTCGGTCCGGCCGCGCTTGGCGGCAAGCAGCAGCGCCGTGTCGCCGGTTTCGTTGCGCGCCTCAAGCGGCTCGCCCCGGGCGATCAAACGCTCCATCTGTGCCAGGCAACCGCCCGCCGTGGCGGCATGCAGGTCAGGCGACGGACCAGCGCAATCGCCGGACGCGGCGGCAGCAGGCGTGGTCAGAAGCAGGCCGAGGAGCAGAGGGATAGAACGTCGCATCGCAGACCTCCCAAATGTCAAATGGGGGAGAAAGATCCTAGCACCGAGGAACGTGCATTGGCTAGGCGTGACCCTGTATGGCGTCATCCCAGCTCAGCGGAGTCACCATAGCTTTAGGCGCATTCAGCCGATTTCGAACGCGGCGGGCGGCCCGGCCGCACCGCCCCAAGAGCCTTGACGGGGCCTTTCCGCCCGTGCCTTGTGGCAGTCTCGAAAAGAGGGACGGATCCGGCGGGGCCCCCTTCCTCGCGCCGCTTATCACCCAGGAAATGCAAGTGTCGTCGAACTCGTCCAGCAGCGCGCCCTTTCTGCGAAGCCCCAGCGCCGGGATCCTCGGGGCGATCGCCTGCACGACGATCTTCGCTCTCACCTTCGGTCTGACCTATCCGCTGTTCGCCTTCGTGCTCGAGGCCCAAGGCTGGGACGAGGCGGCGATCGGCATCAACGCGGCCACGACGCCGCTCGGCATCCTTCTGGCTTCGCCGCTCTACCCGCGCCTGGCCCAGCGCTTCGGGTCCTGGCAGGTGGCGTCGCTCTGCCTGGTCATGATCGCCGTGCTGTTCATCGCCATGGGCCTGACCCGTGACTACTGGACCTTGATGGTCTTGCGCTTTTTGCTTGGCGTCACGGAGACCGGCGTCTTCATCATCTCCGAGACCTGGATCAACCAGCTGGCCGTAGCCCGGTCTCGGGGGCGGATCGTCGGGCTCTACGCCACGGCGCTCTCGGGCGGCTTCGCGGCCGGGCCGCTGATCCTCTCGGCGACCGGGGTCGAGGGCTTCGCGCCCTTCGCGGTCGCGGCTTTGCTCTGCGGCCTCTCGATCCTGGTGGTGCTGACCATCCGCAAGGCGACACCGGACGTCACCCACGAGAAGGCCGCCTCGCCCTGGTCGTTCGTCAGGCTCGCGCCGACGCTCCTCGTGGCGATCACGGTCTTCGCCTTTTGGGACGGGGCGCTCCTGTCGCTCTTTCCCTTGTACGGGCTCGACCACGGCTTCGAGGCGCGCTTCATCACCTTCGCTCTGGCGGTCTGCGTGCTCGGCAACACCTTCTTGCAGATCCCGATCGGCTGGCTGGCCGACCGCACGTCCCGGCGCGGCGTGATGATCGCCTGCGCGCTGATCGCCGGCAGCGGCGCCATCGCCCTGCCGGCCAGCGTCGCGGCGCCGACCGTGGTCCATCTCGCCCTGCTGTTCTTCTGGGGGGCAGCCTGCGGCGGGCTCTACACCATGGCCATGGCCGAGCTCGGCGACCGTTTCTCCGGCGCCCAGCTGGTCGCCGGCAACGCCGCCTTCGCGATCGCCTTCGGCCTGGGCGGCATGTTTGGCGGACCGGCCACGGGGATGGCCATGAACCTGACCGGCACCGAGGGCTTCTCCCAGACATTGTCGGTGATCTTCTTCGCCACCGCGGCCTATGCCTGGTGGCGCCGCCGGGCCGGTGGGCGCGGAGGCTAGGTAGACTCAAGGCGCGGCGCGCTCGACCTCACGCGCGACATGGCGCAGGATAAGCAGAGCGACCGGACTCCCGTTCTTGGGTCGCGCAACCGGGCTTGACCACTGGACTACGAGATGAAGATGACCAAGCACAGCGGACATTGCCACTGCGGCACCGTCACATTCGAGATCGATGCCGAGATCGTCGAGCTGACCACCTGCGACTGCTCGCTCTGCGCCATGCGCAACGCGGTCATGACCAAGGTGCACGAGACCCAGCTCAATGTCTTGAGCGGCGAAGACGAGCTGACGCTCTATCAGTGGAACACTGGCGTGGCCAAGCACTACTTCTGCAAGATCTGCGGCCTTTACGTCTTCCACCGCAAGCGCGCCGCGCCCGACCACTTCGGGGTCAACGTGTTCTGCCTCGACGATTTCGACCGCGGCCTGGTGCCCGTGCGCGCGACCGAGGGCCTCACCATGACGGTCGAGGCGACCGACCCGCCCGACCACTGGCCGGGCCCGCGGGTCGCAAACTAGTCCGGCACCTGGAAAACCCAGACCTCGCAGAACATGTCCGGCTCGGAGGTCGGCAGCACTTGGACCGGCGCGTCCTTATGGATCACCGAGAGCCGGCCAGCGGCCTCCAGATCCTCCAGGATCGCCTCGTATCCTTGTTCCTTGAAGGCCTCGGGCCAGACCGAGAAGACGATGTACCCGCCGGGCTTCACCAGGCGCGCGAATTCGCGCAAGGACGCCGACGGCATCTGGGAGGTGGTGCCGCAGGTGAAGACCCCATCGAAGCTGCCGTCGGCGAAGTCGGTCGGCTGGCCCAAGTCGAACTGGTGCAGCGACTTGTAGATGCCCTTTTTGCTGGCGATCTCCAGCATGCCGGCGGAGAAATCCACCGCCACGATGTCCTGGAAGCCCTGGGCCTTGAGCGCCTCGCCCGAGAGCCCGGTGCCGGAGCCGGCATCTAGAATGCGCGCCTCGGGCGCCAGGTATTGGGCGGCGATCTTCGCCGTGGTGAGCGGCGCCAGGTAATCCTCGATGCTGCCGATGTCGTCGTCGTAGGTGCGCGCCCAAAGGTCGTAGCGCGCCTGGCGCTCCTCGTTCGTGGTCGCGTCGATCACCCAATCGACCCGGGCCTGCAAGCCGTCCGGCAGCTTCCGCGCAGTCATCAAACCTCCCTTCAAATGAATCGACGCAAAGGCTACGTCGCCCCAGGGCCATGGGCAAGATCGAGCAGGGCCACGCCCTCCTCCCCCTCGGCCACCCGAGTCACGAGCCGCCCGTCGGGCGCGAAGATGCAGCTGCAGCCGATGCTGCGCCAATCCTCGTGTCGGCCGACCACGTCCGCCGAGGCGATCCAGCAGCCGGTATCAATCGCTCTTTGCCGAAAGGTCTCGAGGCTTCTCGTCCGCCAATAGTCGATCTTCTTCGGGCGCATCATGTTGTTCAGGGGACAACATAGGAGGCGCGCGCCAAGACGGCTTAGCCCCATGGCCGGCTCTGCGAAGTTGGCGTCGTTGCAGATGGTGACGCCGAAGGGCCAGCCGCACGCCTCGAACAGGGGTGTGTCCCTGCCGGGCTCGATACCGTCTTCGTTCGGGTGCGTCTTGGCATAGACGCCCAGCAGCTTGCCCGCGCGCACGACGGCCGCCGAATTGTAGAGGCGGTCGCCACGGCGCTCGATGACGCCGAGCACCACAGTGGGTGTGCTGGAGGCGAACCTTGCCAGGATCTCCTGAAAGACCTCGCCGTCCAACGCCAGGGCACGGCGTGCCAAAACTTGGCGGTCGTAGCTGTAGCCCTGCAGGAAGCCTTCCGGAAAGACCGCCAGATCAACCGCGCGCGCTTCGCACCACCGCATGTCTGCCAGCACCTGGGCTAGACAGCCCGTGACGTCGTCGTGGCGGGGATGGCGCTGAAAGACCGCGACCCGTAAGCCACGCCCGAGCGGATCAACCATAGCCGCCAAAAAGCCTCGGATAGGCATCGGACGCCAACGCCAAGTTGTCCAAATCGCCCAGCTCGAACCAAGCGATCTCTTGATGCTCATCGGACAGGTTGCGCGGGATACCGGTCCAAGTGCGGATCACATAAACGTGGTGCCGGCCGGGGCCATAGGCCGCCGGGTTGGGCTCCTCCTTGACCGCGATGCAGGTGAAATCGATCGGGACAATCCCGAGCTCCTCTTGGAACTCGCGAACCAAGGCCTGCTCCGGCGTGTCGCCGGCCTCCAGGTGGCCGCCGAAGATGTCCCAGGTGCTGGGGTAGTAGTCCAGAGCGGCGCTGCGCAGGCCGAGCAGGATCATGCCGTCCTTGATCGGCGCGCCGCCCGCGGTTTCGCGCATGGCGACGCTAGGCCGCCTTGGGCAGCACGCTCTCCACCAGGCGCGCCCAGTAGCTGGCACCGACCACCAGGATCTCGTCGTTGAAATCGTAATAGGGGTTGTGCAGGGTGCAGCTCGAGGGGCCGCTCTCGTTGCCGTTGCCCAGGAAGATGTAGCAACCGGGCTTGGCCTGGAGCATGTAGGCGAAATCCTCCGAGCCCATGACCGGCGTGGCGTCCCGGTCGACCCGCTCGGCGCCGACCACCAACTCGGCCGCGTCGGCGGCGATCCCGGTCTCGCGCGGCTGGTTGACGGTCGCCGGATAACCGTCGAGGAAGTCGATCTCGCAAGCCGCGCCGTGGATCGCGCAGTGGCCCTCCAGGATCAGCTTCATCTCGGCCTTGACCTGCTCCATGACCTCTTCCTTGAAGGCGCGCACGGAACCCTTCAGCTCGGCGACCTCCGGCAGCACGTTGGTCGCCTCGCCGGAGTGAAACTGGGTGACCGAGACCACCGCGTTGTCGATCGGGCTCAAGCGCCGCGACGTGATGGTTTGCCAGGCGCCGACAACTTGGGAGGCCAAGACGATCACATCATCGCCCAAGTGGGGCATTGCGGCGTGGGCGCCCTTGGCGGTGATCTTCGCCTCGAAGGTCAGGCTGCCGGCCAGCATGGGCCCGGGCCGGACCGCGACCTCGCCGGCCGGAATGCCCGGCATGTTGTGCAGGCCGTAGACGCCCTCGACCGGGAACTGCTCGAACAGCCCCTCTTCGACCATGACCCGGCCGCCGCCGGCCTGCTCTTCGGCCGGCTGGAAGATGAAGGCGACTTGCCCGGCGAAGTTCCGTGTCTCGGCCAGGTAGCGCGCGGCACCCAGCAGCATGGTCGTGTGGCCGTCGTGGCCGCAGGCGTGCATCTTGCCGTCGTGGACCGAGCGGTGGTCGAAGTCGTTGAACTCCGACATGGGCAGGGCGTCCAAATCGGCGCGCAGGCCGATCATGCGATTGGCGTCCTGGTTGCCCTTGAGCAACCCGACCACGCCGGTCGTGGCCAGGCCCCGGTGCACCTCGATGCCCCAGCCGGCCAGTTTCTCGGCGACGATGTCGGCGGTTCGCTCTTCCTCGAAGGCGGTCTCGGGATGCTTGTGGATGTCCCGGCGCCAGGCCTTCATGTCCTCGGCGAAATCGGCGATGCGGTTGACGATCGGCAAGGGGCGGTCCTCCCATCTCTAGTGGTGCCGCCCATCATATGCGACCAGATCCCGGCCCGGGCAAATGAAAAGCTTGAGAGGTCGCCCTACTGCTCGGTAACCCGCTCGACGATGTCGAAGCTGTTGCCACCGAATTGGATCAGGTAGTCGTCGGTCAGCTTCTTGTCGCTGTTCTGTTCGTTCCACGTATAGGAAAGACGCAGGACGTACATGTCGGCGTAGCGCAGTAGCACTTGGTAGCCGTTGATCAGGGCCACCTCGCCGTGCTGGAAGCGGCTCTCGTCGCTGGCCCGGTTGAAATCCGTGACGACGCCGCGCACCTGGTCGTTGTGGCGCACCATATAGTCGTGCAGCTCGGCGATCTCCGCGGTCGGCGCCTGGTCCAGGGGGCCGGCCGGATCGGGCGGGCTGAACTTGAACAGCACCCGGACCTTGGCCGGCAGCTTCTTGACCTCGCCTTCCTTGATCACCCCGAAGGCATCTTGGTTCTGGGCGACCACGCGCACCAAGTCCTTGGCGCCGCGCACCACCTGGGGCGGCTGGCGGCCAGTCTCGCTGGCGAGCTGTTGCCAGTGCGCGCTCAGCTCAGTGCTGTCCAGATGGAGAATCAGGCGCTGGAAGGCCTTTTGCGCGGCGTTGTCGTTGGGCCGGGAAAGCGGCGTCGAGGGCCGGCCGTTGGGCCAGTGGTCGTTGGTCTTGAGATAGAGCCCCTTGACCATTGCCACCAAATCGCCGTCGTGGGTCGAGGTGCGGTTGTTGGCGTTGACCAGCACCAGATAGGCTGACGTGGTTTCGGCCATTGCCTGCTGTGCGCCGTCGCGCGTCAGCGGCGGGCCAGCCAACAGCAGCGCCGCGGCCAAGATGAAGGACGCAAAGATACGCCGCCCCGCCGGGAGGCGTTGGCCCTGTGTCTTACTGTCCGCTCCAAGTCCCACGGGAAGCCAATATACCATTGTTGTATTGGACTTAAGATCGAGCCTGGCAAATTTCGTTAAAATTTTACTTAAGCGGAGAGGAAATAGCCTGGTAACCACTTAAAGTTTACCCTTTTAATTATCGTCTAAACGACTTGGATTACTCAATAATACTCGGTTTTCCACCTCCTTCAGAAGCGATTGGTGAAGGCCCGGATCGCCGTCTCGGCGCCGTTCGCGAATCTCCGCCACCATCCCGCGCGAATCCGACTCTGGCGCCTGCGCGCCGGAAGCCTCCAGCTCGCGCCGGGCGATCGCCATGGCATTGGCGACCATCAAGGCATTGAAGCGCTGTTTCTCGGGCAGCTCGGGCAAGAGCGTCTCGAGCAGGACGCGGCGCGCTTCGGCCAACAGCTGGGCGCCGTCTGGCTGATCTATCATGACATCCTCCAGTTCGCGGGCGCGGTCATCTTCAAGAGCTCGAACTCGAGCTCGGCGATCACCCGGCCGGTTAGGGCCAGCTCCAAAGACGCCTGCTCGCCGGAGAGATGGCGCTCGGCCTGCTGCAAGGCGATGACCGCCCAGCGCAGATGGGCCATGACCTCCCAATAGGCGACCACGTCCGGCGCGATCCGGCGCCCGGAGACAGCCTCGTAGCCCCGATAGAAGGCGGCCCGGGAGCCCAGGCCGCCGGCTTCGCGGTCATCCCGGCCGAAACGCCAACAGCGCGCGCAGAACCAGCCCAGATCGCTCATGGGATCGCCCCAGTCGCAGAACTCCCAGTCCAGGATCGCAGTGAGGCCCGTGTCGTCGACCAGGAAGTTGCCGGTGCGGAAATCCTGGTGCAGCAGCACGGTTTCGTCCTGGGGCGGCGCCATGACCTCGCACCAGCGGAGCGCCCACTCCAAGGCCGGGCGGGCCTGGCCAAGCGCGTCCAGATGGCGCCGGTAAAGCGCGATGTCGCGCAGGGCCGCTGGACCTTCGGGCAGCGCGAGGAAATCCAGCTCGGGCCGGGGCGGCACGATGGCGTGGATCTTGGCCAGCTCCTGGCCCAGGCGCTCGACCAAAGCCTCTTTGTCGCCGCCCGGCGCGCCGTCGCGCACCAGCTTGTTGCCCCGGGCGATGCCGGCCCGGTAGACCATAAGGTAGAACGCTTGGCCGAGCACTTGGTGGTCCTCGCACAGCCAGAGCGGCTCCGGCACGGTGACGCCGGCCCGCCAGGCGACCTGGAGCAGCCGGAACTCGCGGGACCGGGAATGGCTAACCGCGACGCCCGAGGGCGCGTCGGTTCGCAGGACCAGGACCATCTCGCCGGCCCGCGGCCCGCCCTCGAGCACGACCCTCAGATACCAGTTCTCCTGAATCGCGCCGCCGATCAGGGGCCGGGCCTCCTCGATCCGCGCGTCCTTCGCTTCGGCCGCCCGGGCAAGCCAGGTGGCGACCGCGGCCTGGCGCTCGGGCCGGGCGAGATCTCTCAAGGCCAGCTCCAAAAGTCCTTGCCTTGGTCCAGGAAGGCCCGGGCAAGCACCATTTTGTGGACCTCCGACGCGCCGTCCACCAGGCGCGCCTGGCGGGCATAGCGATACATCCACTCGAGCGGCGTGTCCTTGGAATAGCCCCGGGCGCCCATCAGCTGGATCGCCGTGTCGATCGCCTTGTGCAGGGTCTCGGAGACTTGGATCTTGGCCATGGAAACTTCGGAGCGGGCGAAGTCGCCGGCATCCAGGCGGTCGGCCGCCTTCATGGTCAGGAGCCGGCCCACCTCGATCGCCATGGCCGCCTCGCCAAGCAGCCACTGGACACCCTCATGGCCGGCCAGGGGGGTGCCGAAGCTCTGGCGCTCCTTGACGTAGGGCTGGCAGATCTCCAGCGCACGCCTGGCCATGCCGAGCCAGCGCATGCAGTGGGTCAGGCGCGCGGTGCCCAGGCGGATCTGGGTCACCTTGAGGCCCTCGCCGACCCCCATCAGGCGGTCCTCGTCGGGGATCTCCAGATTCTCGATGTGAACCTCCCGGTGCCCGCCGTGCTCCTCCGGTCCCATGATCGGCACCCGCCGGCCGACCTCCAGGCCGGGGCTGTCGCGCTCGACCAGAAAGGCGGTGAGCCCGCGCCGGGCGTCGTCCGAGGTGCGCGCGACCAGAACGAAATGCTGTGCGACGCCGGCGCCGGTGATGAACCACTTGTGGCCGTTGACGACCCAGCGGTCGCCGCGCTTCACGGCCCGGGTCCGCATCAGCGTTGGGTCAGAGCCGGCGCCCGGCGCGGGCTCGGTCATGGCGAAGGCCGATCGCACCTGGCCGTCCACCAGGGGCTGGAGCCATCGGGTCTTCTGATCCTCGCGCGCCACCTTCTCGAGCAAAATCATGGTGCCGTCATCAGGCGCCGCGCAGTTGAAGGCGACCGGCCCGAACAGGCTGCGGCCCATCTCCTCGTAGCAAACCGCCATCTCGCGGACCGAAAGACCCAGTCCGCCGCGCGATTTCGGCATTTGGGGCACCCAGAGGCCGGCCGCCTTGACGCGGTCGCGCAAGGACGCCAGGCGCGACTCGGCGATGTTCTCATGCTCGTCCCACACCGTGGCGTCGGCCTCCAGCAGCATGATCTCGGCCTCGACGAAGTCGCGGATTCGGCCGCGCAGTCGCTCGAGCTCAGGAGAGAGGGAAAAGTCCATGGACGCCTATCGGGGGTTAGAGCACGGCCGACTGGCCGCCGTCGACGACCAGCACACTGCCCGTCATGTAGCGCGAGGCCTCGGAAGCAAGCAAGAGCAAGGGCCCCTCCAGGTCCTCGGGCCGGCCGAAGCGGCGCTGGGGAATGCGCTTGACCATGGTCTCTCCTCCCGGGCCTTCCAGAAAATCCCGGTTCAGGTCAGTCACCACGTAGCCGGGGGCCAGCACATTGACCCGCACGTCATGGCGCGCCAGCTCGACCGCGAGCGAGCGCGTCAGGTTGATCAGCGCGGCCTTGCTGGCGCAGTAGGCGGTCAGCTGGCTGGCGCCGCCCAGGCCGGCGATCGAGGCGATGTTGACGATCGCGCCGCCGTGGCCAAGGCGCACCATGTGGCGGGCGGTCTCCTGAGCCATCAGCCAGGCGCCCTTCAGGTTGACGTCGAGCACCTGGTCCCACTCCGCTTCGCTGAGCTCCAGGGCCGCCTTGGGCTGGGCGACGCCGGCGTTGTTGACCAGCACCGAGATCGGCCCCAGCTCGGTCTCCGCGGCGGCCACGCAGGCTTTGATCGATTCAGGCTCCGAGACGTCTAGCTTGAGCGCCATCGCCCGGCCATCGAAGGCCTGGATCTGGCGCACCAACTCGCCCAGGGCCTCGACCCGGCGCGCCGCGACCGCGACCTTGGCGCCGGCTTTGGCGAGCGTCAGGGCGAAGTGCCAGCCGAGACCGCTAGAGGCCCCCGTGACGATCGCCGCCTTGCCTTCGAGATCGCTGTGGGTCATTGGCTCTAGAGCTCCTTCGCCCGTTCGCGCAGGACATATTTTTGGATCTTACCGGTCGAGGTTTTAGGCAGGGGCCCAAAAACCACGGTCTTGGGCACCTTAAAGCCGGCCATGGCCTCCCGGCAAAAGGCGATGATCTCCGCCGCCTCGGCGCTTTCGCCCGGCGCCAGGGTGACGAAGGCGCAAGGGCTCTCGCCCCATTTCTCGTCGGGCCGGGCAACCACGGCGGCCTCCATCACCTTGGGATGGCGGTAGAGAGTCTCCTCGACCTCGAGGCTCGAGATGTTCTCGCCGCCGGAGATGATCACGTCCTTGGAGCGGTCCTTGATCTCAACGTAGCCGTCGGGATGGCGCACCGCCAGGTCGCCGCTGTGAAACCAGCCGCCGCGAAAAGCGGCCTCCGTCGCCTCGGGATTCTTCAGATAGCCTTTCATCACCGTGTTGCCGCGCAGCATCAGCTCGCCCAGGCTGGCGCCGTCCGCGGGCAGCTCCGTGGCGCTCTCGGGATCGGCCACCTTGATCTCCTCGAGGGTCAGGTAGTTGACCCCCTGACGAGCCATCAGGCCCGAGCGCGTCTCCAGATCGAGGCCTGCCCAGTCATCCTGCCAAGCGCACAGCGTCGCCGGGCCATAGGACTCGGTCAGCCCGTAGAGGTGCAGCACCCGGAAGCCAATCCTTTCCATGGCCTCGATCACCGCGCTGGGCGGCGCGGCGCCGCCGGTCGCCAAATCCACCGTGTGGTCGAAGCGCAGTTCCTTGGCCTCGGGCGCATGGGCCAGCAGGGTGAGTACGATTGGCGCGCCGCACATGTGGGTCACCTGGTGCTGCTGGATCATGGGATAGATCAGCGCCGGATCGACTTTGCGCAGACAGACGTGGGTCGCCGTTGCGGCGGTCACCGCCCAGGTGAAAGTCCAACCGTTGCAGTGGAACATAGGCAGGGTCCAGAGGTAGACCGAGTCCCGCTGCAGGCCGAAGGTGATCAGGTTGCCGATAGCATTCAGGTAGGCGCCCCGGTGGTGGTAGACTACGCCCTTCGGATTGCCGGTCGTGCCCGAGGTGTAGAGCAGGCAGATCGACTGCCACTCGTCGCCTGGCTGGTCGCTTGCGAAGTCCGGGTCGCCGGTCTCCAGAAAGGCCTCGTAGTTCATCTCGCCCAACAGCTCGCCGCCCTCGGCCAAGGGATCGTCGATGTCGATCACCAGGAGGTCCTTGCCAAGCCGCTCGAGCGCCGGGCCGACCACGGGCGACAGCTCCTTGTCGGTGATCAGGGCCTTGGCTTCGCCGTGCTCCAGGATGAAGGCGATGGAGGCGGCGTCCAGACGGTAGTTGAGAGGGTTGAGCACCGCGCCGAGCAGGGGCACGCCGTAGTGGGCTTCCAGCATGGCCGGCACGTTGGGCGCCATGATCGCGACCCCATCTCCCGGGCCGATGCCGCGCTTGGCAAGCGCCGAGGCAAGGCGCCGGCAACGCTCGTAGAGGGATCGGTAGGTGAAGGTTCGCTCGCCGTGAATTACGGCGGTCTTGTCGGGAAAGACCGCGGCGCTACGCTTGAGGAAGCTGAGCGGCGTGAGCGGCTCGATGTTGGCGGCGTTGGGCGCCAGGTCGCGCTCGAAGATGTTACTCTCCCTCGCGCGATCCTGATCGGCCATGCCCTGCCCTCCCCTTTGCCTGAACGCCCTGCTCGCTTACTATGCTCCCGAGGCGGGGCCGCAAGGTCAAGCGCCCTTCTGTAACCCGAGAAAGCCACGACCATGCGGATCGACATCTATTCCGACACCATCTGCCCCTGGTGCTTCATCGGCAAGCGCCGGCTCGAGCGGGCGCTGATCGAGCAGCCCCAGCCGGACATCGACTTCACCTGGCGGACCTTCCAGCTCAACCCGGACATGCCGGCCGAAGGCATGGCGCGCGAGCGCTACCTGTCGCTCAAGTTCGGGGGGCCGGTGGGCGCCAAGCGGGTCTACGATCCGGTGCGCCAGGCCGGTCAGGAGGAAGGCATCGCCTTTGCCTTCGATCAAATGACCCGGACGCCCAACACGCTGGCCTCCCACCGCCTGATCCGCAAGGCCGGCGAGCTGGACTGCCAGACCGAGGTCGTGCAGGCCCTGTTCGATGCCTACTTCCTCAAGGCCGAGGACATCGGCGAGATCGACGTGCTGGTGCGCGCCGCGGTCGCCGGCGGTCTGAACGAGGACTCGATCCGCGGCTATCTGGAGAGCGACGAGGATTTGGCGGCGGTGCGCGAGGAGGACGCCGAGGCCCGGCGCATCGGCATCCAAGGGGTGCCGACCTACATCCTCAACGGCAAGTACGTGCTCTCCGGCGCCCACCCGCCCGAGGTGCTACACCAGATGTTCGAGCTCGGCCGACAGGACGACTCAACCGAGGTGGAGGCGGAGGCGTAAAGCTCTCGAGGGAAATCAGAAAAGGTCCGCAATCGGTTGAATTGTAATGCTTGATTCATTATGATTCTTTTTGATTACACACCATAGGCATTGGGCGAATGAACACGCCAATCACTTTGAGAGTCGACGATGAGCTGTTGGCACGGCTGGACGAGCTCGC
>JBCCGG010000076.1:0-13128 GCA_039029395.1 Pseudomonadota bacterium
ATCGGTCTGGTAACGCAGCGCCTTACGGCTATGCTGCTCTCGGGTGGTCGGCGTCCACATGGCGGCTCCAGGGTTGGTCTAAGCAACCTCCTGGAATCACATCGATACCGACCACTCAACCGCTTTCGAAACGGCCTCTTACGGAGCACGGCTTCCCGCGCACAGAGCGCCTTCCCTGGCGCTGCCCAGGCGAGGTGAACCTTACCGAAGCTTCATGCCCCGTTCATCTCTCCGGCCTTGAGCGGGCGTCGCGCGCGCCATACATCGCCAGGCAGGAACAATAATGGAGAGTTTCGGTGCTTAAAGACTATGATGCGGACTTGATCGATCGCGGCGTGTACGCGGCGGAGTCCAGCTTACCCCAGCAGCTTGCCGCCTGGGCCGGCCACACGGACGAGAAGTCGGACGTGGCCGAGTCTCTCGCCAAGGTCATCCGCAGCTTGAGCAAGGCGGCACCGCTGTCCCATCCCTTTCGGGCGCTTTCGGTCGGCTCGAGCCAGGAGCCCCTGTTTCAGACGCTCGAAGGCGCCTTCAGGGGCGGCCTCTACTTGCTCGACATCGACGAGACGGCGCTGGCCAGCGTGGACCGGCGGGTCGAGCGCCAGAGGCTCAAGGGGGTCCACACGGTGCTGGGCGACTACACCCGCGCCTTCGCCAGCACGGCCGATGCCCGCCACACCTTGGATGCCAAGCTGGGGGGCCGGCCGTTCGAGCTGATCACCCTGCATCATGCGCTCTACTACAGCGACAAGGCGACCTGGCGGGCGCTCATCGAGAGTCTCTATCAAGGGGTACTCGGGCCGCTCGGCGCGATTCACGTGGCGCTCATGTCGGCGCGTCCGCGCGAAGGCACCACCACTTGGCTCTACAATCACTTCGCCGAGAAGTTCTTCGGCCAGCGGAACGACCAGGACCTGCTGACCTTCAAAGGGGAGCTCGAAGCGAACCCGAACCTGGCCTGCGCCCAGCTGGTCGCGCGCACCAGCGAGGTGGAGTTCTTCATCGACGATTTCGAGCTCTTCATGGCCGTGATCTGGATGATCATGCTCTACCCCCACGTCCACGACTACACGCTGGAGCAAAAGCGCGAGATCACGAGCTTCTTGCTGGAAAACTTCTGGCGGCCGGGCAAGCCCCTAAAACAGGACCAGTACTACCTGGCGATCTACAAGGGCGTACCGCCCAGCGCTTTGGTGTAAAGGCGGCAGTCCAGCGCTTGGTGTAACTGGTCATAGTTAGAAGACACGCTCGGAAGAAGATTGTCTTCTTCCGAGCGTAATTGCGTCGGACAGTTGAGTGATTTTCATTCTTTGTCCATACTCGTCGTTTGCCTGGACGGCTAATCGGTTACAAAAGAACTTGGTAATGCCGGATCAGGATGTTCGAGGTTGGTGACTGGTGCAATTAGGAACTTGGGCGTTTAGATTGAAGATGCCGATCGGTTTGTTGCCTTGATTGCAAGGGAGCGTAGAGTATCAGGTCCGTTTCGGGTGGTCTGGAAATATCAAATAGGAGATACTGGAACTGAAGGTAGAATATCACATGTGACTTCATTCCGTATTCGGAAAGGGTATGTGTGGCACGCTGGTGAATTGATGGACGGTGAGTCTTTTTTGGCGCCGGTCGACGACATGCTCGTTTGGGCAAACCGACCGATCGTTTGGACCCAGCCAACTAATTGGGGGAATTCATGAGTGATGTATTTCTAAGCTATGCCCGAGAAGACATCGGCCATGCCGAGTTACTCGTGAAGGTGCTCGAGGCCGAGGGCTGGTCAGTGTTCTGGGATCGAGATATCCCCGTGGGATTGAATTGGTTCGACTTCATTGAAGAAAAGATCGGTGGCGCCGGAGGCGTCGTTGTAATCTGTTCCAGCGCAGTGAAAAATTCGAAGTTTGTAAAAATTGAAATACAAGAGTCGATTCGAATCGAAACTCCAATTTTCCCTGTTTTGATCGATGACGAAACTCCACCGATGGGTGTTCGACACTTACAGGCTGTAGATCTCTCAGCGTGGAACGGTGGGAGTGACGATGATCAGTTGCAAAAGCTCATCTCTGCGCTCTCGAGGATCAAAAATCCTCGCCCAAAGAGACGTAAAACAGAGGAAAAGTCTGGGCCATTGACGATCATCGGAGTACCGAGTCTTTCCAATCAGCCTTCAGCAGAAATTGTCTTGGAATTCTGGAGAAAATCGATCCTTGAAGGATTGGTTAAGAACAGCGGAATTGCCAACCCGGAGTTTGATTTCATGATGGTTTTCTGGGCTGACCTAATATACAAATGTCCACTTCATTTCGACCGCGACATGGATTTTGACAACTTGTTTAGCGCAGAACCCTATGTTGAAGCTAAGCCAGGTGTACTCAAGAGTTACGTGGATGAATTTTCCGACGAGGGCTTGCACCAGCCCCAATCATCTGTGGGAAACCTTGTAGATCAATTTAGGACAAGTATCGCTGCAGAATTGGCATCGCGCATGAACCAAAATGTTGAAAAGTGTCTGAGCTACTTGATGTACTATTACAACCTTGATCGAGAGATCCGTGATCGCCACGGGACGATGCGCGTAGCCAGGTCTGTACTCATGGATGAAGTTGGTCATGTACTAAAAGCTCTGAAGGGCCGCAGGATCATGTTGCTCGCACACTCCACGGGCTCAATCGTTGCCTACGATGTGTTGCGCGATTTAGGTCGTAGTGATCCTTCATTTGACATTGACTTGTTCGTAACGATTGGTTCGCCACTCGGGCATTTGCAGGTAAAGGTGAATATTGATCGAGAGAGGAGGCAGTATACTAATCCAGGAGAATCACCCCTACGTACGCCGACTATCGTCTCACGGGGCTGGCACAACTACGCTGACCGGCTTGACCGCATCGCGTTCAACACCCATCTCAGGGACGACTATGGTGCCAACGAGAACGGGATCCAAGTCGAAGACAGTTTGGTCCTCAATGACTACGTTGGGATCGATGGCGCGCGGAACCCGAACAAGGCATATGGATATCTGAGGACGCCGGAGCTTTCGAATCTCATTACCACATTTGTTGGATCAGTAATCTAGCGCCATAGCGGCGACAGATTACTCCGAATTTTAGATCTTCACCCTAACATAAGACCCAGGCGCGTCCTCGATCGCTTTCAGCTTGCCCTTGCCGGGGATGCGTGCCGGCACTTGGGTGCCGGACTTGCGAGCGATCCAGCGTTTCCAGGTCGGCCACCAGGAGCCGGCCTCCTCCTTGGCGCCCTTGAGCCAGGCGTCGGGCGTCGCCGGGGTCTTGTCGTTGACCCAGTGGCTGTATTTGCCGGCGGCCGGCGGGTTGACTACGCCGGCGATGTGGCCCGAGGCGGCCAGCACGAACTTGACCGGGCCGGAAAAGAGCCGGGTGCCGGCATAGGTTGCGTTCCAGGGCGCGATGTGGTCTTCGCGGGTCGAGAGCATGAAGACCGGGACCTTGACCTTGGTGAGGTCGATCGGCACCCCGTCGAGTTCTATTCCGCCCGGCTCGGCCAGCTTGTTGTCCTGGTACATCTGGCGCAGATAAAAGCTGTGCATGGCCGCCGGCATGCGCGTGGAATCGGAGTTCCAATATAGAAGGTCGAAGGGGAAGGGCTCCTTGCCGAGCAGGTAGTTGTTTACCACGAAGGACCAGATTAGGTCGTTGGCGCGCAGCATGTTGAAGGTGCCGGCCATCTCGCCGCCTTCCAGATAGCCACGCTCGTTCATCTTCTCCTCGAGCGAAACCAACTGTTCCTCGTCGATGAAGACGCCCAGCTCGCCCGGCTCGGCGAAGTCGGTCATGGTGGTGAGGAAGGTCGCGCTCTTGATCCGCTGGTCGCCCTTGACCGCCATGTAGGCCAGGGTCGAGGCCAAGAGCGTGCCGCCCAGGCAGTAGCCAATCACGTTGGCGTCCTTTTCGCCGGTCGCCTTGGCAATCGCATCGAGCGCGGCCAGCGGGCCTTCAAGCATGTAGTCGTCGAAGGTCTTCTGGGCCAGCTGCTCGTCCGGATTGACCCAGGAGATCACGAACACGGTCTGGCCCTGGTCGACCAGCCACTTGATGAAGGAGTTCTTGGCCCTCAGGTCCAGGATGTAGAACTTGTTGATCCAGGGCGGGATCACCAGGAGCGGCCGCTTGGCGACCTTTTCGGTGCTCGGCGCGTACTGGATCAGCTGCATCAGCTCGTTCTGATAGACCACCTTGCCGGGCGTCACCGCGATGTTGGTGCCGACTTCGAAGGCCTCCGGATCGGTCATCTTGATCGACAGGCGGCCCTTGCCCCGATCCAGGTCTTCGAGAAGGTTTTCCAGGCCCTTAACTAGGTTCTCGCCACCCGATTCCAGCGTCGCGCGCAGCACCTGGGGGTTGGTCATGAGGAAGTTCGAAGGCGCCATGGCATCGACGAACTGGCGGGTATAGAAGTCGACCTTCTGGGCCGTCTTGTCGTCCAGACCCTCGACCTCGTTGACCGTCGACTGCATCCACCTGGCGCTCAGCAGGTAGGATTGCTTGATGAAGTCGAACAGCTGGATCTGCTCCCAGGCCGGGTCGGAAAATCGCCGGTCGCCGTGATCGGGCTCGGCGACGCTGTCGCCGGTCACCCCGACCATACGCTGGGCGGTCGACTGCCAAAGGCGCATGTAGTCTTGCCACAGGCTCATCTGGGCTTGCATCAGCTTGGCCGGGTCGGCCATCATGCGGGCGGTCATCTCCAGGAAGGCGCCGCCGATATTGAGCGGGTCGAAGCTGCCGTGATTGCCGTTTTGGCCGGCCTGACGCTCGAGCCACTCGGTTACCAGCTTTTGGCTCTTTTCGGCGATCGTGGTCATCGACCGCGACATTTCGAGCGGATCGGGTAGGCGGAAATCTTGACTCTGCGGCTCGGACATCTTGTTCACCCCAATTGCTCGACGGAAATCCCCGCAGCCTTGCTGCGCTGCGGGAGTGCCTTGTCTTTGCAAGGCTTTCAATAGCCGATGGGACCCGCTTTGGCCAGCGCAAGTGTGCACAGCAAAAGGCCTGCAAGACCCTGGCCCCGCGCGGTCAAATTGGCTAAAAGCAGGGGCAGGCATAGCGTCGCCGAGGATTGAGCGGGCAAAATGGCTGATTACAGGGTGTTACGCGGAGTGAGGTGCCGGGCCGGTTGGCGTTCGGGCGCCTGTTGGGTGCTGGTGCTCGGCCTGGCCGGCTGCTCGACGCCCGACTGGGCCGATCCGGACGAGTGGTTCGATACCCAAACCCCAGAGACCCAGCAAGTCGCCGCCGAGGGCGTGGACGAGGACGCACCCTATCCCTCGCTCGCCAGCGTGCCCGACGCGCCGCCGCGCCCGAGCCCCGAGGAACAACGCGCGGCGCTCGCCGATGGGCTGCTCGCCGACCACGCCAACGCCCGCTATAGCGAGCAGGTTCTGACCCACGAGACGACCGCCGTGCCCGAGGCGGAGCCGCCGATCGCGCCACAGAGCGCGGCGGTCGGCACGCCGCCGCTGGCCGAGCCGACGCCGCCCGCGGCCGCGCCGACGACGCCCGCGGCCGCGCCCCTGACCGAGGTCGAACCGGCCGCCCTCCAAGAGGCCGCGCTTGCCCCGGTGCCCGATCTTTCCGATGGCGGCACCCTGGTCGCGGTGATCTATTTCGCCGAGGGGGCGGAAGACCTCACCGGCGATGACCGGGCGCTGCTGACCGAGGTGATGACCCTGCAGCGCCAAAGGGACGGCGACCTTCGGGTCGTCGGTCACGACAGCGCCCGCCGCCCTGAAAGCGGCCTGAATGGCGAGGTGGACGGTTTTGAGCGCTCTTTGGCGCGGGCCAACGCGGTCGCCGAGACTCTGGTCGTGCTCGGCCTGCCGCCCGAGCGACTGGCGGTGCTGGCGGCCGGTGACAGCCTGCCGGTCTATGACGAGAGCGCGGCCAGCGGCGCCGCCGGCAACCGGCGGGTCGAGATCTTTCTACGCTGATCCCGCCAGTCCTTGGCAGACAGTCTCAAGCAGGAGCCAATCGTGTTCATTTCATGCCACAAGCCGGGGAGGGGCGACCGGTGACCAACGCCCTTAGAGTTGCCGTTGCCGGGCTCGGCACGGTCGGCGCCGGCACGCTCGCCCTGCTCGAGGCCAAGCGCGAGCTGATCGTGGCGCGTGCCGGACGGCCCTTCGTGGTCACCGCGGTCTCGGCCCGCGACCGGCGCAAGGACCGGGGCATCGATCTCTCCGCCGTGCGCTGGTTCGAGGATGCCGGCGTGATGGCGGCCGATCCCGATGTCGATGTGGTGATCGAGCTGATCGGCGGCGCCGACGGGGTCGCCAAGGCGCTGGTCGAGCGGGCGATCGATGCCGGCAAGTCGGTCATCACCGCCAACAAGGCCCTGGTCGCCCATCATGGCACGGCGCTTGCCCGGCGCGCCGAGGCAGCAGGCGTCGCGCTCTGCTACGAAGCTGCCGTCGCCGGCGGTATTCCGGTCATCAAGAGCATGCGAGAGGGCTTGGCCGGCAACGGCTTTACCAAGGTCTACGGTATCCTCAACGGCACCTGCAACTACGTGCTCAGCACCATGCGCGAGAGTGGGCGGGAGTTCGCCGAGGTGCTCGCAGAAGCCCAGCAGCTAGGCTATGCGGAGGCCGATCCCAGCTTCGACGTGGACGGTATCGACGCGGCGCACAAGCTGGCAATCCTGGCCTCCCTGGCCTTCGGCTCCGAGCTCGACTTCGACGGCGTTCACACCGAAGGTATTCGCGAGGTCTCGGCGCTCGACATCGCCTATGCCGAGGAGCTTGGCTACCGCATCAAGCTGCTCGGCCTGGCCCGACTCATCAATGGCGGTCTGGAGCAGCGGGTGCACCCTTGCATGGTGCCGACCTCGGCACCGATCGCCCATGTGGACGGTGTCTTCAACGCGGTCGTCGCCGACGGCGACTTCGTCGACCGAGTCCAGCTTGAAGGGCGTGGGGCTGGTGCCGGGCCGACTGCCTCGGCGGTCGTTGCCGATCTGATCGACTGTGCCCGGGGCGCCCGCCTGCCGACCTTCGCGGTGCCGGCCGAGGCCCTGGTCAAGCGCCCGTCGCTGCAGATGGACCACCATGTGGGCTGCTACTATCTGCGCCTCATGGTCGTCGACAAGCCGGGCGTGATCGCCGACGTGGCCGCCGCCCTGCGCGACGAGGAGATCTCCATGGAGGCCATGTTGCAACGTGGCCGGGCGCCCGGCGAGGCGGTTCCGGTGGTCATGACCACTCACGAGACCGAGGAGGTCCAGATGCGCCGGGCGATCGAGCGCATCATGGCGATCGAGGCGGTGCTCGAGCAGCCGCGCACGATCCGCATCGAGCAGCTCTAGGGGGCTCTCGCATTGCGGGCCGTTCCCGCGGTCACTAGACTACGACACCAGACAACAGGGGTAGGGAAGAGGGTTCTATGTCCAAGGCTTTGGATCGAAATCTGGCGCTCGAAGCAGTGCGCGTGACCGAGGCGGCGGCCTTCGCCGCGGCGCGCCTGATCGGGCGCGGTGACGAGAAGGCGGCCGACCAGGCGGCGGTCAACGCGATGCGCGCGTCCTTCGACGAGTTGGCGATCTCCGGCACCGTGGTGATCGGCGAAGGCGAGCGCGACGAGGCGCCGATGCTGTTCATCGGCGAAGAGGTCGGCGCCGGCGGGCCCAAGGTCGATATCGCGCTCGATCCCCTGGAAGGCACGACGATCACCGCCAAGGGCGGCCAGAACGCGCTCGCCGTGCTCGCCATGGCCGAGAAGGACGGCTTCCTCAACGCGCCGGACACCTACATGGACAAGATCGCCGTGGGCGGCGGCCTGCCGGACGAGGTGGTCGATCTGGACGAAAGCCCGAAGGCCAACCTGAAGAGCCTGGCCAAGGCCAAGAAAATCGACGTCGCCGACCTTTCGGTCTGCATCCTTGATCGGCCGCGCCACAGCGAGCTAATCGCCAAGGTGCGCGAGGCCGGCGCGCGCATCGTTCTGATTGGCGACGGCGACGTGGCCGGCGTAATCGCGACCAGTACCCCGGCCAGCCGAGTCGATATGTATTGGGGCGTCGGCGGCGCGCCCGAGGGCGTGCTGGCGGCGGCGGCGTTGCGCTGCATCGGCGGCCAGTTCCAGGGCCGATTGGTGTTCCGCAACGACGACGAACGGGGCCGCGCCGCGCGCTGCGGCATCACCGACTTTGAGCGAAAGTACAGCCTGCGCGAGTTGGCGAACGGCGAGGTTCTGTTCGCCGCCACCGGGGTGACCGACGGCAACATCCTGCGCGGCGTGCGGCGAACCGCGACGGGCGGCTCGACCCAATCGATCGTCATGCGCTCCAAGACCGGCACCGTGCGGGTGATCGAGGCGACCCACGACTTCACCCGCAAGACCTGGTACCGGGACCTGGGCAAATAGGCGGTGAGCGCACCGGCCAGACAAGAACAAACATCACGGGAGTGCTTCCTCGGTGTCGAGGACTCTTTGACCGGGCGCCGTTGGGAAGACCGGCTTGGCGATCCCCGTTCGGGCCTGGCAATCGCACAGCGCCTCGAGCTGCCCGAGGTGGTCGGCCGGGCGATCGCGGCGCGCAACATTGGGCTCGATGAGGCCGAGGCTTTTCTTGCCCCGCGTCTGCGCGCCCATCTGCCCGACCCCTCCGGTTTTCGCGACATGGACCGGGCGGTCGTGCGCCTCATAAAGGCGCTGGAGGGCGAGGAAAAGGTCGCCGTGTTCGGCGACTACGACGTTGACGGCGCGACCTCGGCGGCCCTGCTGCACCGCTTCCTGGGGGCGCTCGGCCGGCCCCCGCTGCTCTACATCCCCGACCGCATGACCGAGGGCTATGGGCCCAACGAGCGTGCCTTGCTTGGCCTGCAGCAGCAGGGCGTCAGCCTGGTCGTCACGGTCGACTGCGGCACCACCGCCGCCGAGCCTCTGGCGCGCGCGGCCGATGCCGGGCTCGATGTCATCGTGCTCGACCACCACGCAGCCGACGCCGAGCTGCCCGAGACCGCGGCCTTGGTCAACCCGAACCGGCGCGACGAGGCCGGCCGCTGCCGCCAGCTGGCCGCGGCCGGAGTCACTTACCTGCTGCTGATCGCTCTGAACCGGGCCTTGCGCTCGGCCGGCTGGTACAAAGAGAGGCTCGCCGAGCCCGACTTGCTGGGTTTGCTCGACCTGGTGGCACTCGGCACGGTTTGCGACGTGGTGCCCTTGACCGGGCTCAACCGGGCCTTCGTGGCGCAAGGCCTGAAGGTCATGGCGCGGCGCGCCAACGTCGGCCTGAGCGCACTGGGGGATGTGGTCAAGTTGGCCGAGCCGCCGGGTACCTATCACGCCGGCTTCCAGTTCGGGCCGCGCATCAACGCCGGCGGCCGGGTCGGCGAAGCGGCCTTGGGGGCGCGCTTGCTCACCACGGAAGATCCGGGCGAGGCGGCGTCGCTGGCCCAGCGCCTGGATCAGTTCAACCAGGAGCGCCGGGAAATCGAACGCGCGGTGCTCGAGCAGGCCCTGGATCAGGTCGCCGAGCGGCCGGCGGGAGCCGGCCTGACCTTCGCGGCGGGCGAAGGCTGGCATCCGGGCGTGATCGGCATCGTCGCCAGCCGTCTCAAGGAGCGAACCAATCTGCCGAGTTTGGTGGTTGCCCTCGGAGACGACGGCATCGGCAAGGGCTCAGCCCGCTCGGTGCCGGGCGTCGATCTGGGCCGTGCCGTGCTCGACGCCAAGGCCGCCGGCCTCCTGATCAACGGCGGTGGCCACCCCATGGCGGCCGGCCTGACGGTTGCCGCCGATCGTCTGGAGGCGCTCAGGGACTTTCTCGACCAGGCGCTGGCCCGGGAGATGGCGGAGATCGCCTATCGCCCGGTGCTTGGCCTGGACGGCGCTCTGCAGCCCCGGGCGGCGAGCTTCCCTTTGGTCGCGCAGCTTGACCGCCTGTCGCCTTTCGGGGTCGGCAACCCGGAGCCGCGCTTCGCCCTCTCTGCCGTGCGGGTCGTGCGGCCCCAGGTGGTCGGCGACGGCCATCTGCGTTTCCGTTTGGTCGGCGCCGATGGTGCTGGGCTGAAGGCCATTGCCTTTCGCGCCTTCGACGGGGCGCTCGGCGAGGCGCTCAGCACCGCCGGCGGACTGCCCTTCCATGTTGCCGGCAAGCTGCGCCCGGACACCTGGGCCGGGCCCGAGGCGGTGCAAATGATTGTCGACGACGCCGCGCCTGCGAGCGGTTAGACTGTCCCGATGATCTCTTGGTTCAAACCAAAACTCGCGGCGCTTAGTGCCGCGATTCTTTTCCTGGCCCTGGGCGTCATTCAGCCCGCCGCCCAGGACGGTCAGCTGGTCGATCTGGAGCTGATCCTGGCGGTCGACACCTCGTCGAGCGTGTCCAGCCAGGAGTTCGATCTGCAGATGCAGGGCCTGGCCGAGGCTTTCCGTCATCCGTCTGTCCAGGCGGCGATCGAGGCGGCCGGCGATCTGGGGATCGCGGTCGCTATGGTGCAGTGGTCGGACAACCGCAAGCAGACCGTGGCGATCCCCTGGCAGGTGCTGCGCGGGGCCGCCAGCGCCGAGGCCTTTGCGGCCGAGATCTCGCGCACCCCGCGCTTTCTGGTCGGCGGCGGCACGGCTCTGGGCGGCGCTTTGGACTTCTCCCTGCGCCAGTTCGGCCGCAATGCCTTTAACGGGCGCCGCAAGGTGATCGACATCTCCGGCGATGGGCGCACCAACCAGGGGGCTCATCCCTCGCGCTTCCGGGACGAGGCGGTGGCGCTCGGCATCACGATCAATGGTCTCGCGATCCTCAACGAGGACGTCTACGTGGACCGCTATTACCGCTACAACGTGATCGGCGGCACCGGCGCCTTCGTGATGACGGCTCAGGACTACGAGGACTTCTCGGTGGCGATCCTGGAGAAGCTGATCAAGGAGATCGCCGGCGCCCCGGTGGCCAGCCTGCCGGCGCCCGAGCCGCCCAACCTGGCCGCCCGATCGGACTTGCAATCCGACCCTTAAGCCGCTATCTGGAGCCCACAAAAGCAGCTCCGGCGACCCCATCGTCTAGAGGCCTAGGACATCAGCCTTTCACGCTGAAGACACGGGTTCGACTCCCGTTGGGGTCACCATACTTTTCAATGACTTGCGTGACCCTTAACTTGGTCTTCAAACTGTCTTGGCTGAAGACTTCAAACTTTTCCACGTGCCTTCGTTCCCTTTTTGAGCCTGCTGCGCTTCCTCTGGGCGGCCTTCGCACCCCTCGTAGGATCGCACGGCATACACTTCTGGGATCTTGCCGGCGGTCTCAATCGAGTGTCCTGTGGCGCTCGCCAACTCGTACTCTGTGGCTTCAGCCCGCGCCCTTTCTCCCGTGGCGGTGCGCCGCAGATCTCGTATCTATAGATCCTTGGGCAGCCCTGCTGCGTCCCGAACCTTCCGCATGTGACGGCACAGGTGGTTGAGGGAGTAGGGGCGGCCGGTCGCTGGTCTGCTACCGGATATCTAGACCATCCTGAATGCGAGAGATCCGGCTCCTCTCTGAATTCACCAGATCCATGGGGACCCGGTTTCCAATGGCGCCATGCGGACTCTCGGTGTTATAGTCCTGGCGCCAGTCCTCGATCTTAGCTCGGGCGTCCTCGATGTCGAGGAACCAATGCTGGTTCAGGCATTCCAGTCTGGTGCGACTGTTGAAAGCTTCGCTGAAAGCATTATCCGTCGGCTTTCCTGGCCTCGAGAAGTCGAGGACGACCTTGTTGGCATAGGCCCAGAGATCCATTTCCTTGGCCGTGAACTGGCTGCCGTTGTCGAGACGAATGGTATTGGGGCAGCCGAACTCCGTAAAGGCCTTGTCTAGGGCCGTCACTACGTCGATCGCCCTGGCATGGCGCGTCACCCAGAGCCCGGTGCTCACGCGGCTAAAGTTGTCGACTATCGTCAAGACCCAAATTCTCCGCCCGTCGTAGAGCTCGTCGTACATCCAGTCCATCGACCAGCAGTCATTGGGCGCCTGGGCCGGTCGGCGATCTTCGCGCAGCTTGGCCTTCACGCGGCGCCGCGGTGGCTTGTGTCTCATCTGCAGCTTCTCCAGCCTATAGAGCCGATAGACCCGCTTGGCATTGATCTGCCAGCCTTCCCGGCGCAGCAGCACGTGGATCCGCCGGTAGCCGTACTTGGTCCGGGTCTCGGCGATCTCCCGGATGCGCTTTCTCAAGACTGCCTGCTCGGGGCGGCGGGAGCGGTAGTGATTAGGTGGAGCGACGGATCGGCACCGCCTTGCAGGCTCGGCGAATGCTGACCTTGAAGCAGCTCCGAAAGAAATCGACCATCTCCCGCCGCCGAGCAGGCTTCAGAGCTTTTTTCGAATGACTTCTTGAATCATCTCCTTGTCCAGGCTGAGATCGGCCACTAGGGTCTGTACTCAATAAGTATATTCCAGAGTAGGGAGATTTGTGATTCAAGATGTTCAAGAAGGACATCTTGATGAAGGATCTGTTCTGGCTTGATGATGAAGCCTGGTCGCGGGTTGGGCGTTGCTTGCCGCGCGGTCGGCGCGGGGCACGTCGGGTGGATGATCGTCGGGTGATCAGCGGGATCATGCATATGTTGCGCACGGGCGCGCGCTGGCGGGATTGCCCGGCGGAGTACGGCCCCTACACGACAATCTATAATCGCTTCAACCGCTGGAGCCGCCAAGGCGTGTGGCAGGATATCTTCTACGCGCTGACTGGGTCGACTGGCATCGTTGGGGCCCGGCCGGTCGCGATCGATTCGACCCATGTGAAGGCGCACCGCTCGGCCGGCGGCGCAAAAGGGGGGCCTACGAGCACGCCATAGGCCGCTCGCGCGGCGGACGCACCACCAAGATCCACACGCTCAGCGATGACCTTCGGCGCGCTCACCCTCTCTCCGCCAGCCCATGCTCGAGATTGAGTGCACAAAGTGCCCGCGCAGGGGCCGCTACAAGGATGAGACACTGAAGGCGGACACGGCCCGGACACCAGACTGCCAGATCTAGGGCTCAGGCTAGAGCATTTTCTGAGCGTTTTGAATCTTTAGGGATTCCCAAGTTGGCTGATTTCTGATTCAAGATTTGGGCTGGTGAAGGAGGCCAGCCCCTATGACGAAACCTCTTTCGGATGATCTGCGGCATCGGTTGGTTTTG
>JBCCGG010000077.1:0-12750 GCA_039029395.1 Pseudomonadota bacterium
CATCGGCGCGCCGGGCCGCATGAACTACACCATTGTCGGCGACACGGTGAACACCGCCCGGCGCATGGAGAGCCTGGGCAAGGAAGTGGCGCCCGACGCCGACGTCGTGGTGCTGGCCAGCGACGGCACCATCGAGGCCATGACCCTCGAGGTCGCCTATACCCCGGTCGGCGCCTTCACGGTCAAGAACCGCATCGAGCCGGTCGAGGCCTTTCGCCTTAGGCCGTGATGTACAGAGATTAGCGAAATACCATATGAATCTTCTATCTACAGATTAACCGCCGTTAAACCACGACGTGCATAGACTTGCCACTGCATGGCGATGGAGGCGAGTTATGGCGAAGATCTGGATGGCGATCTTGGCAGTTTGGGTCGGGATTGCGGGCGCAGCCGGCGCCCAGGCCAGCCAGTACTTTACCGACCCCGATCTGCTGCCGGCCGAGCACAAGGCGCTTTACGAAAGTGCGAAGCGCGAGATCGACGGCTGGTCGTCCAGGGACACATTTCCCCAGACCGCGGTCGAGGACCTCAAGCGGCTGGTCGAGCTGGAGCCGGACTTCCTGCCGCTCTACCTGCAACAGGCACGCTTGGCCGTACTGCGCGGCATGGCGGAGCTTGACAGAAAGGCGGCCAACCGGGAGGCGGAAGAGATCCTAAAGGCGGTGATTGCTAAACAGCCGCGCTACGCCGACGCTTACACCCATCTTGCCGGCGCCTACATTAACGGCGCGCGCTACGATGAGGCGCGTGAGGTTCTGGAGGCGGCTGGCCGCCTTGACGTGCAGGAGCCCTGGCTGTTTTGCGTCTGGTCCCGGCTCTTGGGTAAGATGGGCGAGTTCGCCGACGCGCTGGACTACGGCGAGGCCTGCCTGAACGAGGCGACCGAGGACCCGGACGCCTTCGTCGAGGCGTTGTTCCGAATCAACCGCTATCGCGTCCAGTTGGGCCGGCCCCTGCCGGACCGGAACGTCGGCGCCATGGTGTTCGAGCGCTTCGAGGACCCGAACGTGCGGGTCTATGTGGCCGAGCAGCTGATCGACTCCTACGACGGCTTCCCGGGCATGCTTGCCTACGCCTTCCAGATCCTGACTCAGCAGCAGAGCGAAACCCCGGAGCTGCCGGCCGCCAAGCTCCACATGGCGCGCCTGCTGCACAAAAAAGCGGCCCTAGGCTCGGCCGGCTACGACCAGGGCATCAGAGCCTATGTCTTGGAGCTGCTCGCGCCGATCGAGGACCACGAAGCACTGCGGGACGAGGTCTTCGAGCTCCGCTTTAGGGTCGACCTCCACAAGCAGGACATGGAGGCCGCGGCCGACGTGCTCGACAGGGCCGAGGCGCAGAACAAGGTCTCCAAGCGCCTGGTGAAGCTCAAGCGGGCCGAGCTCTATTTTCATTCGGGCAACTACGAGATGGCGATCCTGACGTATGAGCAACTCGGCCTGAAGTACCATCCCTTACTCATAGAGTCCTACAAGGGGATCGGCCGCCTCGAGGAGGTCGACGCCTACTACCGGCGCCTGGTGCGCGACGAGCCGAACCAGGCCTGGAGCCTGGGCAACTACGCGAGCTTTCTGCTGATCCACTACGACGACGTGGAGGGCGCGATCAACTATGGCGAGCGCGCCGTCGCTATCCTGAACTACCCCCTGGCGCGCAGCAATCTCGGCCTGGCCTACCTGATCCGGGCCGCGCAGCGTTTCGAGGCCGGCAATCTCGCGGCGGCGCGCGCGGACTACAAGCGGTCCATAGCCCAGCGCCCGACCCGTTTCTACGTCGAGCGCTACTGCAAGTCCCACTGCGAGGCTATCGAGGCCATGACCCGGGAGATCAGGAAGCGAGACCAAGAAGGCCCGGCACACTACGAACACTAGCGCCGACGATTCCCGAAGGAGAGGCAAATGTCGCGACCATGGATCCTTGGGCTAATCACCTGTCTTGTCATGGCGATCGCTCCCCAGGCTCAGTCCGGTGAATACTTCACCGACCCGGCCCAGCTTTCGGCCGAGGCCCAGGCGCTCTACTTCGTCGCCAAGGGCGTCGTGGATGACGAGATCTGGGACGACGCGACACTCAAAAAGGGCGAGCAAGCGACGGCTGATTTGATCGCCCTGGCACCAAATTTTCTGCCGGTCTACATCCAACAGGCGCGCCAGCTCATGGTGCGGGGGTGGATCGACTACGAAACCGAGGCGCGCAATCAGGAAGCCGCGGAAATCATTCTCGAAGTGATTGAAAAGGATCCGGGTTACGCCAAGGCTCATGTCCTGATGGCGTCGATCTACATGAACTTGTGGGATTATGAGAAGGCGCGGCAGGCCCTCGAGACGGCGTCGCAGATCGGCACGAAGGACCCGTGGCTTCAGTGCAATTGGTCCCGGCACAGGAACATGCAAGGGTACATCGCGCCGGCCTACGAGGCGGCGCGCGCCTGCTTGGAGTTGGCGAGCGACTATCCCAAGGCAGCCGCCAACGCGGTCTATGACATAGAGCGACTGGCAAGGTTCCTGCGAACCCCGCAGCCCCATGGCGACGTAACGGACTTCCTGTTCGAGTCCTACGCCAATCCATTGGATAGAATCAGTATTGCCCGGCGCATCATCACCAAGTCAATGGGCTACGACGGCCTACTTGCCTATGCCTTTCACATCATTGCGCGACAAAGGTCCGAAACACCCGACCTGCCGGAGGCCGATGTGCAATTGGCGCGGATCGTTCTCCTGCAGGCGGGTACAGGTCAGATAGGGTTCTTCCCGAGCTACCGGCCATCCCATGCTGATCGCGCGGCACAGCTCCTGGAGCCGATTAAGAACATCGACTCGGTCAAGGACCAGGCCTACGGCATGCTCTTCGATATTGCGCTGAGAAACCAGGGAGCCGCCGCGGCTGGGCGGGTCCTGGAGCAGGCCGAGCAAGAGGGCCAAGTCGCCAGAGCGACCCTCCTTCGCAAGCGGGCGGAGCTCTATTTTGCTCTAGGCAACTACGAAATCTCGGTGCTGCTCCTGGAGGAGCTGGGGCTGAAGCACGACCCCTTGCTCAACGCGGCCTACACTATGGTCGGCCGCCACGACCGGGTGCATGAGTACTATCGAAAAGAGATTCGACGCTACCCGCGGCGCGCGGTCACACTAGACAACTACGCGACCTTTCTACTGCTCGACGTGGGCGACGTCGAGCAAGCGATCTTCTACGGCGAACGGGCGATCGCCGCGGCAAGCTACCCGGTCGCCAGGAGCAACTTGAGCATGGCTTACATGGTGCGGGCCTCGAAGCGCTACCAGGCAGGGAATCTCGGCGCGGCGCGCGCCGACTATGACCGAGCGCGCGCACTCAGACCCATGCCAGGCTTTATCGCCAAGTACTGTGGCAGGTACTGTGACGAGATTAGGTCTGCGTCTGTCGCGCTCGAACGTCTGGTTCCGGAAATTCCCAAAGCCGAGCCGGAGCGGAGCGCTCTTTAGGCGAGGTCCGCCGCGCGGGAGCGCGGACAAGCCGACCCGGGGAGCCCAAGGGGAGGTACCGGAGATGAACCAGACGGTTTACGTTTGCCAATCCGTAGCGGACGTCGAGGCGCTGCACCCCTATCTGACCGGCGCGGACTTTCGGGCGCTGCCGATCCGCGATCAGCTGGCGCGCCAGGCCGAGACATTGTTGGCCGCCCACGGTGCCGGCGACCGGCGGGTTGCCGTGCAGACCAGCAGCTGGTGGCCGCCCGGCATCGGCCAGTCGCCCGGCGCGATCCTGGATCTCGCCTTCGACCAAGACGCCGCGCGCCTGACCGTCGCCTGGGAACACGGCTTTGCCGATTGGCCGGCGGTCGAGGCCCTGGGCGCGGCCAAGCTGGACTCCGGCTTCGAGTCGGCGGTCGACGCCCTGGTGACCGGCCGGCTGGCGGACCTGGCAGTCCTGCTCGAGGCCGCGCCGGACCTGGTGCGCCGGCGCTCCGGCTACGGCCACCGGGCCACGTTGCTGCACTACCTGGGCGCCAACGGGGTCGAGACCCACCGTCAGAAGACCCCGCTCAACGCGGTCGAGATCGCCCGGCTGCTGATCGCCCGGGGCGCGGACGTAGCGGCCGAGGCGGAGATGTACGGCGGCGGGCAGACCACGCGCGTGCTGGTCGAGACCAGCGCCCACCCGGCGGCGGCCGGCGTGGCGGAGGAACTGGTTGCGGTGTTGATGGGCGAGTGAGTGGCGTGGATCTAAAGGATGGTCTATCAGGTTTTTCCTCGAGTCTGTGAATAGTAGGCGTGCTCGCCGGTTTCGGTGATGCAGTACACTATTCGAACAAAATTGTAGTCCGGATACCAGCTCACAGGGTTTGACAACATCTCTTCCACCTCGGTCGGATCGATGGGTTCATGGCCTTTTGTCCTGTAACTGTCGGTGAGCAACTCTCGGTGAAACCCAATGAAGCCTTTGGCGTGGAGGCTCCGTAGTGCAGTGTCGGCAGCCAAATGTTTCTCACCAAGAGGGACATCAGGGAACCTTGAATTGAGCTCCCAGATCTCCGAATAGAGGCCAAAATGATCTTCTTCGGTGGCTGCAAATAGAAGGGTTCGCTGGGCCTCCTGTGTGTCGATCTGAAATGGGGTCTCAACCATCGCCGCCCTGATCTTCGGGCAACTTAGCCTGCTTTAGGTAAGGCAACACGTCGCGTGTTCCGATCACCTCGATGCCAGTCACCCGGTTGAAGTTGTCCACATCGACATTGACGAAGCGCGCGTGACCTTCAAGGTTGATCAACTCCTCATGGCGGGGGCCGATGATACTCTGCTCCACGATGTCGAGCGGCCGCTGTCCGGCCAAAGTGATGTAGAGCGCGTCGACCGCCGGGTCGTGACACCAGCCTGCGATCTCCAGAATCCCCAGTTGGTCCGCGAGATCCTTATGACAGAGCTCGCGCAAGGAGGCGTCTACCTCCTTCGCGAAGTCGGGCAAGACAGTCGAAAGCAGGCTCATGGGTCTGCCACTCTTTGTTTGGACTGATAGGATAGCATGCGATATTGAATTTCATCTCAATCGGGTCGGATCGCAAGAAGCAAGATGTCCAAGCGGCGTAGATGGAAAAAGGCCCGGCCGCCGTCACTCGATAAGCAGATCAGCTATCTGATGGACGACGTCTGCGTCGGCTTGGGCTTCTGCAGCCTGCCGCGCGGCTATTGGCAGAGCGTGGCCCGGGCGGAGCCGCTCAGCGCGCGCCTATTCGCCCATGACGTCCTGCTGGCCGAAGGCATGGCGCCGGATCAGGAAGAAGCCGGGCGGTCCGCCATCGAGGCGCGCTTCCGACGCCATTTTGGCGATGCGCTCGACCTGGGGTCTGTGAACGAGTAACCGAAAAGTAAGCAATGAGGCGTCAATGCCGCTACGCTTGAGACAACGGGACGCTCACGTTCGTTGGGCACTCGAACAGCGCCGTGCCCATTGGTGATAGGCAATGTGCCTCTTTATCTGAGGAACGAGGGGCACCTTACTCCTCGAACTCCTTTATGGCTTTCTCATAGTCCTCCACGGTGTCGATTTCCTTCCATCCCCGTTCGATGATGACGCAGTGGATCGGCACGCCGAGGTCCACCATGTCTTGCATCAAATCCGTCAGGTAGGCTTTCTGGAAGGTCTTGGCCCGTTGGAAGGGCTGGTCCCAATAGAGTTGTTTGGCGCGGTGAAAGTGCCGCTTGAAGATCTCGGACCCGCGCGGCGACAGCTTCAGCATGCCGATGAACTCGCCATAGACGTCGTCCTTTTGGGTCAAGACCTTGCCGGTGTTCACCACCTCGTTGTTGGCATTGAAAATGACCTTTTCGGCCTCCGCCACGGGATGGTCCTTGCGGCCCTCGTAGTAGCCGCGCCAGTCGATGTCGACGACGACGGAGATGTCCGCCTGCGATTGCAGCAGCCGGCGCACCACGGCGGCCTCGAAGAGGATGTCGGAGTAGGCGACGATGACGTTGCCCTTGATCTGTTCCTCGGCATAGAACAGGGAGTTCAGAACATTGTTGTGCTTGTACTGGGTGTTGTCGAAATAGCGTAGACCCTCGTAATCGATCTTTTCCTTCTTGTAACCGCGGACGACGGAAATGTTGTCGAGGCCGCATTCCCGATAGGCCTGCAGCTGTCTTTCCAGGAGCGTCTTTTCGCCGAACTTCAGCATGCATTTGGGCGCGCTCTCGGTATAGCCCTTCAATCGGCTGCCAGGCCCGGCTGCGATTATGATGACCTTTGTGTTTCGCGGTTCCATCGCTTTTCTACGTTCCAAGGCTTTTGCCGTCACCGAAGTGGCGCCGGAGCAAGCGTTCGAAGGCTCTAGAGTGCCTTGTGACACGTCGGGAAAAAACATCAAGCTTGACCTTTCGTTTCAGCGGCAAGCTCGGCAAGGATCTTTGCGCCCTGCCGCGCGCTGCTTCCGATATTGTAGAAATGGGTCCGGCGCAGCTCCTCTATGCGTGCCGGAAAAGAATCTGCGTCCGCTTGAAGCGCGGCCAAGGCGTCGGGCAATTCGCTCAAGTTGCCGGGGTCGATGACCCTGCCGACCTCTTCCCGATAGGAGACCTCGAGCGGCGCCGAGGCCAGGGAGGTGTAGTCCGGATTGTTCACCTTGCGCGGGACGTCGACGAACAACACCGGTTTGGCCAAGCCGAAAGCGAACTCCATGGCGACGCCGGACCAGTCACTGATCATGACGTGGGAATCGAGCAGCGCCTGGTACTTGGTGGTGTCCTCGTTCATGTCGAAGCTCGGATGGTCAGCGAACTTCGCGGCCAAGGCGTCCAGGGTCTTGCCCGCCATTTGCCGGGTCCGCGGATGGGGCCGGACGCGAACGAAGTGACCGGCATCCAGCAGGATACTCACCACCTCCTCGGCGCGCGTCTCCATGAGGCCCTGAGGCCCCCAAGAGGGCGCGAGCAGAACGTTCAAGCGCTTGTCGTCGTGGGCCGCAGGCGTGGATGCGGTGCGGGCCAAGTCGATCAAGGCGTCGAGCGGCGGGTGGCCATGATCGAACAGCTGCTTTTCGGGCAGCCCCTGAAGCGCCTCCCATTCGCGGGTTTCTCTATTGTGGTGCGGGCCCACGCAGAGAATCGAATCGAAGTGATCGAAGGCTGCCGTCCGATAGATCATGTGGGTGCTGACCAAGGAGTGGTGCAGATAGGCGTAGTTCCGCACCTTGGGCGAGCGCTTGATATGGAAGCTGTTCAAGTCCGGCATGGTCATGGCCAGCACGTCGGCGCGCAGATTGTTGAGGGCATGGGTGCGGGCGGTGCCCTTGCCGACGTAGAAGCCTCGGACGTGTTGGGGCGGGTCGAGCAGCAGCCGGTCAGCCTCGTCGGACGTCAGGTAATAGACGATGTCGTCGTAGACGCCGGCCAATTCATCGATCACCGGGCGCAGATAGGGCCCGTAGGAATCGCCCTCGGAATAGAAAACGATGCCATAGGATGCCGTGGTATCGCTCTGGTATCGGAGAGTCTCTCGCCAAGACCGAATGAACTTCTTCACGCTTGAAAGGGTCCCTTACAAGGAGCGCAAGCCGGCGGGCAAACCCGCGTCGATGGGACGCCGTGACACCCGGCCAGAGTGATATAAGGACAGATTGCTTAACAAACTTCCTCGCGAAAATCCGCCGCCGGGGCTTCGCCAATCATGACGTGCGCTGAGCAGGCCAAAAGGTTGCTTGTTCGAGCCGGCGACGAACCCCGAAACCGCACTTCGGCGACCGCGCTTGAAGCCGTCGGCCCGGTGCCATAAAGCGAGCTGCCGCAACCCCTTAGCGCCAAATTCGCCGCGTCTTCCGAGGACCTTGACAGGCCGGTGCATGGGGTCGTTCCCACGCAATCCGGAAGGGGATCTACCACTTCGCCGGTTTCCGGCAGTCTATCAAGAAATTTAATCTGCAATAACAATCATCTAAATAACATTCTGCAACTGAAAAATCGACTCTTTGTGCCAAGATCACTGTGTGTTGCAATAAAGTCAAGCCAACGGCCCACCGAATGCGACCCACGCCGGACGATTGACCTAACCGCCCGCCTGTGGTGACTCTCTCGCCTCTCGGAAACCACGCGCGACGGCAAGGCGCCCAGCGATGAGCGACAAGCGGGTCTACATCTTCGACACCACCCTGCGCGACGGCGCCCAGACCCAAGGCGTCGACTTCTCGGTCGCCGACAAGGCCGCGATCGCCAAGGCGCTCGACGAGCTGGGCGTCGACTACATCGAGGGCGGCTGGCCCGGCGCCAACCCGACCGACGACGCCTTCTTCGGCGACCCGCCGCGCTTCAAGACCGCCAAGTTCGTCGCCTTCGGCATGACCCGGCGCCCTTGGCGCTCGGCCGGCAACGACCCGGGCCTGGCCTCCCTGGTCAACTGCGGCGCGCCCGGCATCTGCATGGTCGGCAAGGCCTGGGACTTCCACGTCGACGTGGCGCTGGCCATCGAGCGGGCCGAGAACGTCGCCATGATTGGGGACTCAGTGGCCCACCTGGCCACCCAGCGTGACGAGGTGATGTACGACGCCGAGCACTTCTTCGACGGCTACAAGGCCAACAAGACCTACGCCATGGACTGCCTGAAAGCCGCCTACGACAACGGCGCCCGCTGGGTCGTGCTGTGCGACACCAACGGCGGCACTCTGCCCGAGGAGGTGCGGCGCATCGTCGGCGAGGTCTGCGACGTGATCCCCGGCAGCCACGTGGGCATCCACTGCCACAACGATACCGAGAACGCGGTCGCCAACTCCCTGGCCGCTCTGGAGGCCGGCGCCCGCCAGCTTCAGGGCACGATCAATGGGCTCGGCGAGCGCTGCGGCAACGCCAACCTGATCTCCCTGATCCCCAGCCTGGCGCTGAAGACCGACTTCGACATCGGCCCGCCGGCCGAGCGCCTGGAGCAGCTGACCCGGCTTTCCCACATGCTCGACGAGCGGCTCAACCGGGCGCCCGCCAAAAACGCGCCCTACGTCGGCGACAGCGCCTTCGCTCACAAGGGCGGCCTGCACGTCTCGGCGGTCGAGAAGGACCCCAAGACCTACGAGCACATCGAGCCCACGGTGGTCGGCAACCGGCGCCACGTGGTGGTCTCCGACCAGGCCGGGCGCTCCAATCTGCTGGCCCGCTTCCGGGAGATCGGCATCGATGTGGAGCCGGGCGACCCCAAGGTCACGGCCCTGGTCCAGCGGGTCAAGGACCGGGAGTTCGAGGGCTATGCCTACGACGGCGCCGAGGCCAGCTTCGAGCTCTTGGCGCGCCGAGTCCTTGGCGAGGTGCCCGAGTACTTCAAGCTCGAGCGTTTCCGGGTCATGGACGACCGCCGCTGGAACGCCCGGGGCGAGCTGGTCACCGAGTCCGAGGCCACGGTCAGCGTCGAGGTCGCCGGCGCCGAGCGCTTCGTGGTGGCCAACGGCAACGGCCCGGTCAACGCCCTGGACAAGGCCCTGCGCAAGGCTCTGCTCGGGCTCTATCCCCAGCTCGAGGACATGATCCTGGTCGACTACAAGGTGCGCATCCTGACGCCCCAGGCCGGCACCATGGCAGTCACCCGGGTGATGATCGAAAGCTCCGACGGCAATGGCCGGCGCTGGACCACGGTCGGCGTCTCGCCCAACATTATCGACGCCTCCTACAATGCCCTGCACGACAGCTTGGTCTGGAAGCTGCTGCAAGACGGCGCCACGGTGCCCCGGGAGGCAGAGGGGATGACCCCGTGAGGCGCGGCCTGCTGGCGGCACTCATCGGCCTGGTGCTCTTGGCCGCGCCGGCCCAAGCCCAGGCGCCCGACAAGGAAGAGGTCTTCTCCGCCCTCGTCGGGCTGATCGACCGGGGCCCCGACCGGCGCTTCTTCGGCCTGCCCGAGGAAACCCATTGGCGGCCCGGCGAAAGCGTCTCGGTCGGCCTGTTCAGCGCGGACTTCGAGTCCCAGCGCCGGGTGCTGCAAAGCTTGGCCGCGCAGATCGACGAGCACTGCGGGATCTCGTTCCAGACCATCCTGGCGGTCAATCCGAACAATCCTGACCAGGCCTTCATCCAAGTCGTCCCCCAGCTCCAGATCACCGTTGGGCCGCGCCAGGAGATGGCCCAGGCGAGCGAGCCCCATCCGGTCAACCTTTCGGCGCTCGAGCGCTTCGAGGACGGGCGCTGGCCCTTCCTCTTCGCCTTTCCGCGCGAGCAGGTGCGCCTCGGCCAGGTCTGGATCGCCGACGACGAGCCCGCCCCGGCGATCGAGGCGGCATTGATCCTAAGTCTCTTCTGGGGCCTCGGCGCGGCTACCTTGGGTGGCGACCTAGCCGGTCTGGTGGACCGCTCTGGCGACCAGCCACACCTGACTCCCTTGGGCCAGGAAGTGCTGGCCGTGCTCTGCGCGCCCGAGCTGGAGGCTGGTCTCACGATCCCCGAGACCCTGGCGCGCGCCCGCCAGGTGCTCGGCCTGGACGGCTGAGGCGCGGCTCCGTGGCGGGCACCGACCGCAGCCAGGCGGCGGTCTTGGGCGGCCCGGCCATCGTGCTGGTCCAACCTCAGCTGGGCGACAACATCGGCATGGTGGCGCGCGCCATGCTCAACTTCGGGCTCGAGGAGCTGCGCGTCGTGGCGCCCCGCGACGGTTGGCCCAACCCGGCCGCCATCGCCGCCGCCGCGGGCGCTGAGCGCCTGCTGGAAGCAGCCAAGCTCTACGACAGCACGGCCGAGGCGCTCAGCGATCTGACCCTTGTCTACGGCACCACGGCGCGCACCCGGGACATGGTCAAGCCGGTGGTCACCGCCCGCCAAGCGGCGGCCGAGCTGCGCGCCGGGGAGGGTGAAGGCGCGCGGGTCGCGGTGGTCTTCGGGCCCGAACGTTCAGGTCTGGTCAACGACGACCTGGCGCTTTGCGATGCGCTCCTAAGGGTGCCGCTCAACCCGGCCTTCGCGTCGCTCAACCTGGCCCAGGCGGTGCTGCTGATCGGCTACGAGTGGTTCCAGGCCGGCGACCAGACCGAGCCCCGTTACTTGGAGGTCAGCGCCAGCGGCCAACCGACCAAGGCAGAGTTGCTCGGCTTCTACGAGCGCTTGGAAAACCATCTGGACCGCTCGGGCTTTCTGCGCCCGCCGGAGAAGCGCCCGGGCATGGTGCGCAACCTGCGCAACCTTTTTCAGCGGGTCGCGCTGACAGACCAAGACCTGCGCACCCTGCACGGCATTGTCTCGGCCCTGTGGCACGGGCCGCGGGATGGAGGGGAGAGATGACGGACCAACCCTTCGACTTCAAGCGTGGCCTCGGCACCACCTTGCTGATCGCTTGCGGGGCGCTCGGGCGGGAGATCGTGCAGCTGATCGAGATGAACAACTGGCGCCATCTGGACGTCGCCTGCCTGCCTGCCAAGCTGCATCACCAGCCGGCGCTGATCCCCGAGGCGGTGCGGGCGAAGATCCGCGACAACCGCGCGCGCTTCGAGAAGATCTATGTGCTCTATGGCGACTGCGGCACCGGTGGGCTGCTCGATGACGTGCTGGCGGAGGAGGGGGTGGAGCGCATTCCGGGGCCCCACTGCTTCTCGTTCTTCGAGGGCAACGCCGCCTTCGCCGCGAACGCCGACGAGGAAATCCACACCTTCTATTTGACCGACTACTTCTGCCGGCACTTCGAGACCTTCGTGTGGAAGGCGATTGGCCTGGACCGCCGGGCCGACATGGTCGACTTCGTGTTCGGCAACTACCGCCACCTGGTCTACCTGGCCCAGACCGAGGACGCGGGCCTCGAGGCCAAGGCGCGGGAGATCGCCGAGCGCCTGGGCCTCACCTACGAGCACCGCTTCCGGGGCTACGGCGATCTGGCCAGCTTCATGGCCGCGCCGCCCTGAGCGCGTAAACCGAATGGAGTGCGAGGGCGGCGATCACGACGGCGCCGCCGGCCATGGCGTAGACCGTCGGCACCTCGTCCAGGGCAAGCCAGACCCACAGAGGCCCGAGAACGGTCTCCAGCAAAAGCAGCAGGCTGACCTCGGGCGCCGGCAGGTAGCGGGGGCCCAGGGTCAAAAGCGCGATGCCGAGCGGGATCACCAATAGGCCCATGATCAGAATGTAGCCGAGCTGGGTCGGGCCGACCGGCGGCATGGGCGCGACCAGGCTGGCCGCCGCGGCGATCATCAAGCCGCTGATCGCCATGGCCGGGATCATGTTGACCCGCCGGGCGCCGCGGATCACGACGAACTTGAGCCCCAGGGTGGCGGCACCGCCGAGCGCCGCCAGGTCGCCGATCCAGGTGCCGGCGCCGAAGCTGCCGACCCCGAGCAGCGCGACCCCGACCAGGGTCGCCAGGATCGCGAGCCAGGTGCGCAATGGCACCGGCTCGCCCAGGAGGAACCAAGCGAAGAGCGCCGCGAAGAAGGGGGCGGTCGCCAAGAGGATCAGGACGTTGGCGACCGAGGTCTGGTCGAGCGCATAGAGGAAGAAGAAGCTGCTGAGCGAGAAGATCACCGCGGCGCCGATGCCCTTGCGGCCGATCGCCCGGAACGCGCCCAGGGTGTAGCCCTTGAAGTAGATCAGCAGGATCGCGGTGAGGCCGAGCGCCTGGAGCAAGCCGCGCCACACCAGGAGCGACCAGGGATCCAAGCCGATCAGGCGGATCAGCAAGGTGTCGGGGGTCACGATCAGCACCCCGAAGGTAACGATGATCAGCCCCTTCACGTGGCTCGATTGGCTGTCCACGACGTCCGCGCTTCCCCCTCGAATCGGCTCTTTACTGGCCCGAGACCAAATCTTGATGTTAGACACCCATCTCACCGCG
>JBCCGG010000078.1:0-12627 GCA_039029395.1 Pseudomonadota bacterium
GCAATTGCCTGCCCTAGTTTTACCATCCACCAGTAGATGGCCCCGAACGTACCTTCCTTTCTCGGCATTCCATTCTCCAATTCGTCCAAATCACAAACATCGGCCGAAGTTTGCACAGTTCTTTTGCGCTTAAATGGTTGAGAACTGATTGGTTCCAAGAAATCTAAGTGGATGGCTGTATCTGAAAGCAAAGATGTTCGATTCTTTCGGAACATCGATCAAGCGCACTTCGGGGTTCTCAAAGCATCGCATTGGTGAACATTTTGGTATCCGCACCTCGCTTCTCGAGCGAGGCAAACAGCAAATCGAGGGCCAAACTTCGTGCCCTTTCTGATGCATCTTGCTGTTCTTGTTTCGAGATATATTTGCCGTGCAACCATTTTGACCGAACTCGGTAGATCTTAGATAACTTTCCACGCTGATCCGCTAGTCCAAGTTGGTCAAGCAGCTTCCTAACTCTCACACCGACAGATGGGCCGAAATCTTTCATGCTTTGAATCGAATGTATGATATGACGGCGCTCTTCATCAGGTGTCCTTTCATCAGACCTTGCTGTGAGGATCAGGTGATCGAGCAGAGAATTAGTGCTCCTACTCCAACTAGCGTCTGGTGCCATTGTCTCGATTGATGAGCATGCTAGTGCGAGCTTTAGATTAGGCGCATCTGCTAGATCAGCATTATTCAGCAGCTTTGCTGCTTCTACCAAGTGTGCCGGAAGGTTTTCTGCCCATTCGTAAGCGAAATCAACCTGTTTGAAGTATACACTTGCTGGTGTAGACACCGTGGCGCTAGCTGACATGCTGTGGAATCTCACATGGTCATCATCCTCGAAGACATCTAAGCCATGAACATCATTGCGGAGCGTGACGCCAAACTTTTCTTTGATTTCATCCTTGACGGTTTTGCCGATCATACTTGTGGCTCTGTCTTCACCGGTATCCACACCAAATCGCCTGAGCGCACTGGCTAAGCTCACGGCAATCTTCAATTTCTCTCCAAATGAAACCGCTGAAGCCTTATCGGGAAACTGGCGCGCATTCAGAAGAATCTTTGTAGAGTTCAGATTGTCCCCTTTGTCATGTGAGGTTACTAAGATCCTTCTCCCACCAACTTCAAACGTTGGTTCTTTGTTGTTGTCTGTCAGAAAGTTGCCAGTGTGAATACGTAAGCGTACACGGAATTTGACCGCCATAGAATCCTCCGGAGATGTAGCCAATAAACATAATACACGCCCACACACTCTGCCCCAAACTACAACCAACCCGCACCCTAACGCCCGCCGCAAACGAGTCTTTTGGTTAGTCCCTCAGACGCCGGGCGCGCGCCTCCGCGCGCTTGGCTTCGCTCCGCTCACGCTCCGCGGGGCCTTGGGCGGCCCTAGCGGGGCCACCTGACCCTGGCGGGCCAGACGGCCCCTCGGGGAGACTCCCCCGCCGCCGCCGCGGCCCGTCGTTCGCGGCCTGTCATTCAATCCTAGGTCATTATTCCCCATTCGCGCTATCCGCCAGCAATCCCAGCCGTTCCGCCCGCCATCGCCCGCGCGGCCCAGCCCCGACGCCTCCCCGCGCATCCCGTCCCTCTAATACACCAGATTGCATTTCCCGGTGCGCCGCGCTAGGGTGCCGGCGCGAGCGGCCGTCCAGTCACGCATGATGCACAACTTGGGGGAAATCGGAGGCACCGATGGACGAAACAACCAACACGCTTCTTAGCTTCGACGAAGAATTCTATCTGGTCAGCAATCCGGACGTCGCCCAGGCGATCGAGAACGGCACCTTCATGGGCACCGCGCTGGACCACTTCATCCAGGAAGGGGTCTTCGAGTTCCGCGACCCCAATGCCTTCTTCGACGTGTTTTTCTACCTCACGAACGGCAACACGATCATCGCCGGCGTGAATATCCTCGAGCTCTACGAACGAGGTACAGACACCCCCTTTGGCCCAGTGCCGCCGGGCGTCGACCGTCCGGGCAACAACTCGTCCGATCCTCTTAAGAAGTTCGACGCGGCCTTCTACTTGAACGCCAACCCCGACGTGAAAGCCGCGATCGAGGGCGGCGCCTTTGAGGGTATCCTCAATGGCGGTGCCTTCGCGCACTTCGTGCTGGTTGGCGAGGGCGAAGGCCGCCAGCCCAATGGCGGCAACCTCCCCGATCCCGATCCGCAAGATCCCGGATTCACGCTGCTCAGCTTCGACGAGGAGTTCTACCTGCGCGAAAACCCCGACGTCGCCGAGGCGATCGCCAACGGCTCCTTCCAGGGCACCGCCGAGGACCACTACATCTCCAACGGCGACTTCGAGCTGCGCGACCCCAACGCCTTCTTCGACGTGCAGTTCTTCTCGTTCGAGCAAGGGCGTTTCGTCATTCCCTCGGGACCGGTCGTCACGCTCGATCACTACGAGAACGGCATCCCCTTCCTCAACAAGCCGGCCGAGGTGGACTTCTTCGGCACCAACTCGTCCGATCCCAACAAGCAGTTCGACGCCGACTTCTACCTGGAAGCCAACGCCGACGTGCGCATGGCGATCGAGAACGGCGCCTTCGAGGGCAAACTGAACGCCGGCGCCTTCGCCCACTTCGTGCTGTTCGGCGCCGCCGAGGGCCGGGCGCCCAACCCGCTCGCCGTCGACCCGGTGTCCGATCCCGAGATGCCGGCATTGACCGTCGACGTGGGCGACGACTTCGCCCTGGCCTGAGGCCGCGAGTTTACCGCAGTCCCTCAAGCGCCGGGCGCGGACATCCGTCCGCTTGGCTGCGCTCGCTGATCTCTCGCGGGGCCTTGGGCGGCCCTGGTGGGGCCGCCTGACCTTGCCAGGTCAGACGGCCCCTCGGGGAGCCTCTCGTCGGCGCCGCTTTGCGCGTGATGCGCGCGGATCCGCTCCCTTAACCTCGCCTTAACCCTCGCCGCCGCGACGTGGCCCCAAATGCCGTAGGGCTTCAATCCTTCTCAACCTTGTGGCCTTATAGAGTCGTGCGCTACATCTGCCACCGCTCATGAGCCGCCCCTTGCCCCTTTCGCCCCAGCCCCGCCCATGAAAGAGCCGGCGCCCGCCCTGGAGCTCAAGGGCCTCTCGAAGGCCTTCGATCGGCCGGCCGTGGACGATCTCTCGATCAAGCTGCCGCCCGGCGAGTTCTATGCCCTGCTCGGGCCCAATGGGGCGGGCAAGACCACGACGCTGCGCATCGTCGCCGGCTTGCTTAAGCCCGACGCCGGATCCGTATCCGTCTTCGGCATCGATGCCCTGGAAAACCCGATCGAGGCCAAGCGCCTGATCGCCTGGGTGCCCGACGAGCCGATGATCTACGACCGGCTCTCGCCCTTCGAGTACCTGGAGTTCGTCGCCGGCCTCTGGGGCCTGGAGCCGGGCGCCGCCGAAGAGCGCGCCAAGGGCCTGCTCGATTGGCTGGGCCTGGCGCCCCACGCCGACGAGCGCTGCCAGGGCTTTTCCAAGGGCATGCGCCAGAAAGTCGCGCTGGCCGGCGCCCTGGTCCACGAGCCGCGCTTGCTTATCCTGGACGAGCCCTTGACCGGCCTGGATGCCGGCTCGGCGCGCCTGGTCAAGGACGTGCTGACCGAGCGGGTTGCCCAAGGGGTCACCGTGATCCTGACCACCCACATTCTGGAGGTCGCCGAGCGCATGGCCGAGCGCATTGGGGTGATCGACCATGGCCGCCTGATCGCCGAGGGCACGCTCGACGAGCTGCACCACCAGACCGGCCGCAAGGGCGCCAGCCTGGAGGACACCTTCCTGGACCTGGTCGCCGAGATGGGCGGCTAGGGCATGCGCCCCGCGGTCCAGTCCATGACGGCCCCGCCATGACCGCCCGCGCGGCAAGCCTCGCCTGGTTCGCGCGCCACGAGCTGAAGCTGTTCTGGCGCGACTGGGTCTCCATGCTGACCGCGGGCAAGCGCCGGCGCGAGCCCTTGATCGCGATCATCTTCCTGCTGTTCGTCGCCTTCGTGCACGGCCTGGCCTACGTCATCCTGCTGCCCTACGCGAGCGCCGGCATCGTCGCCGACAAGGCGAGCCTAGTGGTGATCACCGGCAGCCTGTTTCTCTCGGCGACGCTCATGCTGTCCCAAGCCATGGAGTCGGTGACCAGGGCGTTTTACGCCCGCGCGGATTTGGACCTGATCCTCTCCTCGCCGGCCTCCGCGCGCCGGGTCTTCGCCGTGCGCATGGGCGCGATCACGATCGCGACCGGGTCGCTCACCACCGTCTTGGCCGGGCCTTTCATCAACGTGCTGGCGGTGCTCGAGGGGCCCAGGTGGCTCGCCGCCTATGGCGCGCTGGCTGCATTGGGCGCGCTCGCCACGGCCTTCGCGGTGGTGCTGACCGTGGGCCTCTTTCGGGCGCTCGGGCCGAAGCGCACGCGGCTCATCTCCCAAATCGTCTCGGCGGTGGTGGGCGCGGCCTTCGTGATCGGCGTCCAGGCGGTCGCGATCCTCTCGACCGGCAGCTTCTCGCGCCTTGCGCTCTTTCGCTCGGACGCGGTGATCGAGGGCGCGCCCGATCTGGCCAGCGCCCTGTGGCTGCCGGCGCGCGCGGTCATGGGCGATGGGGGCGCGCTGGCGATCATCATGATCTGTTCCTTCGCGATCCTCGGATTCGTCATCTGGGCCTTCTCGGCGCGTTTCGGCGACCACGTCATCGCCGCCGCCGGCATCGCTTTCGAGGGCGCCAAGAAACGTCTGCGCCGCCATCCCTTCCGCGGCGGCTCGGTCAAAAGCGCCCTGCGCCGCAAGGAGTGGGCCCTCTTGCGCCGGGATCCCTGGCTCCTGTCCCAAACCCTCATGCAGGTGCTCTATCTTTTGCCGCCGGCGCTGCTCTTGTGGCGCAACTTCGGCGACCGCGTGGATGCGCTGCTGGTCATGGTGCCGGTCATCGTCATGGCCTCGGGCCAGTTGGCCGGCGGCCTGGCGTGGCTGGCGATCTCCGGCGAGGACGCGCCCGACCTGGTCGCCTCGGCGCCGATCCGCCCGCGCGCCCTTCTGCGGGCTAAGATCGAGGCGGTGTTCGGCGCGGTTGCCATGGTGGTCGCGCCCCTGCTGTTCGCCTTGGCGCTGGCCGCGCCCCTTCTGGCCGCGGTGGCGGCGCTCGGCATTGCGATCGCCGCCGGCTCGGGCACCATGATTCAGATCTGGTTCCGGGCCCAGGCCAAGCGCACCAACTTCCGCCGGCGCCAGACCTCCTCGCGCATCGCGACCCTGGCCGAGGCGCTCTCCTCGATCCTTTGGGCCGGCACCGCAGCCCTGGCCGCGGCCGGCTCCTGGTTCGCGCTTGCGATCGCCGCGATCGCGATCATCGGCCTGACCGGCACCTGGGCGATCCGGCCGAAGGCTCAGGCGGGGGCGTGAGGGGGCACGCCGGAGCGATCGGCACGGCGTGGATTGTTCAGCTGAAACTTGCTAGAATTCCAGAGCCGCTACGCTTCCTAAGGTAGATAACTGGTGAGCTGAATTGTTCGTTAGGACAACAAGATGGCCTGGCTCAGAACACGGACCTTTTGGGCATTCTCGATCGCGCCGGCGATTCCGGTCTTCGGGTTGATCGCCTACATTATCGTTGCGCAGATTGTTGGCGACTCCCAAGATCTGCATTTGCGGCGGCTCGTGAATCAAGCCGCTGTGATTTCATTGTTCGGCCTGCCGATCGCCTACGGAATTGCAATGGTCTTTGGCCTTCCGGCGTTCATCATCTTGCGCAGCCTGGGCATCCTCAACTTCTACGTGACGTTACTTGCCGCCTCCGCAATAGGTAGCTTGTTCACCATTCTTTCCGAGCTTCGAAGGGTCATCTCGGTCGCCTCCGGCAGCGGCGGCACTTCGTTCTACGGCTCATATCAATGCGACATCATCGTCGACGGCGTGCGCACCGCCTGCGGCTATGTCTATCTGTTTCAAGATCTACTCACATCAATGCTGTTGGGGGCCTTGGCGGGCCTCACCTTTTGGGTCATCTACAACGGAGGGAAATCGGTGAGGCAGTAAATCGGAGATTCGCTACGAAGCGCCTTTGTTGTCATGGAGACCGTCACAAGCCTTTTGGCGACCATGACAAGAAGGGGCGAAACCGGCCTTCGAGACAGGGTGATGCCCGGGAAGATGCAGTAAGAATATGACCAAGAACTCCGCCCTCCTGGCCTTCGGCTTCGGCTTCATGGCCGCCTTCTTCTGGGGCACCCACAGCGTGATCGTGCGCTACTTGACCGCCGATCTGCACGGCCTGACGGTGGCCGTACTGCGGCTCTACATCGCCTCGGCGGCGCTTTACGTCATCATGAAGCTCTACCGGCGCCCGGTTTCGATCAACTTTTCCGACAAGACCTTTTGGATGGTCGTGATCGGGGTCACCAGCAACTACATCTTTTTTCATTGGGGGCTTGAGCACACCGGCGCATCCAACGCCATGATGCTCGAGAACACCGCGCCCTTTTTCGTTCTGGCCTATCTCGCCCTCGTGCTGCGCGTGGCGATCCGGCCGATCGAGGTGCTGGCCAGCCTGCTCGCCATTGCCGGCGTCTACTTCACCGTGCGCCAAGACCTGGCGATCGGCGGCGAGGGGCTGCAGGGCGACCTGCTGGAGATCTTGGCCGGTGCCACCTGGGCGATCTTTCTGCTCGGCAGCTCCAGGGCGCTCAGCGAAACCCAGAGCACGATCGAACGGATCTCCTTTTTGTTTAACGTGCTCTTCGTCTCGGCGCTGCTGCTGACGCCTCTGCTGCTCATCTACCCGCCCGAGATCGCGAAGATCACCGCGAACGACGCGATTTTCCTGCTCCTGCTGGGCATCTTCCCGACCGCGGTCGCCAGCTGGCTGTGGTACGAGGCGGCGGCTCGGGTCTCGGCCGTCTCGGCGACCCTGCTGTTCACGCTCTCGATCATCTTTACCTTCGTCAACGCCCACCTCTTCCTGGGCGAGGCCTTGACCTGGAGCATGTTGATCGGTGCGGCCCTGATCCTGGCCGGCGTGATCCTCTCGAAAGTGGGCGCGAAGAAGAGCTAATCGGCGCGCCAGTCAAAGGGCGCGATGTGGCCGTTGCGTAGGCTGCCCTCGTTGTCCCAGTCGATGCCGAAGGCGTGGATGCGGCTGTGGGTCACCCGGGCGAGCGCCAGACGGTCGTTGGCCGGATGGGCGGTGTTGTCGACCACGATGGGCACCTGCGGATCGCGGGCCGAGGGATAGGCGGCGACCCCCTGCTCAAGGCGCTCGGGCACCGCCACCGTGCGGGTGAGGCCGTCTTTCTCGATCCGGATCGCCCGGCGCTCGACACCGGCGAAGGTGCCCACGAAGGGCGCAACCAAGGCCATGGGGCCGCCCGCCTCGCCCTTGGCGATCTTGACGATGGCCTCGCACTGGGCGTCGTCGGCCGCCTCGTCGACGATCACGCCCACGGTCCAGTCGCCCTCGCCCATGGCGTGCGGCGTGCGGGTGACGTGAACGAACTTGAGCCCGTCGAGCGCCAGCGCGCCGAAGTGGCCGCGCGCGATGTCGAAGACCATGGCGACCTTGCAGTCGCCTTCGGTCGGTGTCGCCGCCAGGTTGGTGTAGAGGCAGGGGCAGAGAATGGCGCAGTTGCAGGTCTCGAAGTACTCGCCCTCGATATGCCAATCGGTCTCGGCCATGAGGAAGTCCCTTGTTGTCGCCTCGTCGGGTTAGGACGGTCGCCTAAAGGTTAGGCGCCGGCCGGCGGACCGTCAAAGGCGCTTGGTATCGGATGGCGCCGCTCGATCTCCGGCGCCTCGGCCGCGGTGCGCGCGACGGCCGCTTCCAGCTGAGAGAGCGACCGCGGATCTGCGGCGAGCGTGGGCGCCGGCAAGAGTTGCACCCTGTCGCGGATCTCCATGCGCCCGTCCGCGTCCAGGCGCTGCCCCAAGTCCTCGAGCGCCTTGGCCAAGAGGTCCAAGTCGGCCAACTGCTCAAGGCTTCTTTGGCAAAGACATTCTACGAGCCGAGCGCTTTGTGTCAGGCCGCCGTCGAGCGCGTCAAAGGGTGGCGCTATTTCCTTGAGGCGCGCCGCCGCCTCGACCCTCATCGCGACCCGGTAGTCCAGGGCGAGGAGCGGCAGGTCCAGGCGCTCCGCCGCTTGGGTCACCTGTGGCACCGGGTCGGGCAGGACCAAGGGGCTGTAGCGCTCCATCATCTGGGTGAAGTTGGAGCCGGGCAGATTGTGCAGGAACGACGCGAGGCCCGTGGGCGAGAGGCGCTCGACGATCTTCGCCGCGAAGTGTGGCACGACATCGGGCGCGGGCACGTAGTAGAGCATGTGGGAGAGCTCGGCGAAGTCGATCCGCTCGACGGCCAAGGCCTCGGGCGCGTAGGCGCTGCCGATCGAGATCTCGACCCGGGTCACGAAGGGCAGGGCGGCGAGCCGTTGCCGGGCGGACTGGGCCAGATCGTCGCTTGGCTCGTCGGAGTAGATCTCGATCGATCGCCCCGTGATCTCATGCAGGCTTTGGGCATAGCCGACCGCCTGCAGGCCCTCGCCGATGCCTGGCACGTAGAGCGCAAGCGGTCCGTCGCCGAGCAGCACGCGACCGGTCGCGATGGTGTTGCGCAGCAGGGCGCTTAGGATTTCCGCCGAGACCGCCTTCTCATTGGTCGCCGCTTCGAAGGCGCGAAACGCCTGGTCCGGATCGAAGGCGCGCACGCGTTCTCCCCGCCGCCTAGACCGCCGGGACTTGCTGGGTGATGCAGTGGATGCCGCCGCCGCCTTCGGCGATGTGCTGTCCGCTCAGCGGCACGATCTCGCGCCCGGGGAAGACCTCGCGCAGCACGGCGAGCGGCCCATCGTCCTCGCGTGGATCGTCCGCGACCGGCACCAGGACCGCGCCGTTGCATATGTAAAAGTTCATATGAGCGACCTGGGTACCAAGCGGCAGCTCGATGATCTCAAGCTTGCGGCCCTTGCCATCGGTCATCTGGCCGAGGCGCGCCTTGGCATCTTGGGTGATGGCATAGTTCGGATCGCTCCGGTCGTCGGTGGTGTGCAGCAGCACGACTCCGGGCGCGGCGAAGGCGGCAATGCCGTCCACGTGGCCGTCGGTTACCTCGTCCGGCACGATGCCTCGGCCGAGCCAGAGCACCTGTTCGACACCGAGCCAATCCTTGAGCCCCTGCTCGATATCGGCCCGCGAAAGACCCGGATTGCGGTTGGGGTTGAGCAGGCACTCCTCGGTGGTCAGGCAGGTGCCTTCGCCGTCCAAGGCGACCGCGCCGCCCTCCAGCACCAGGGGCGTCGGGTGGAACGGCATGCCGTAGTGCTTGGCCAGGCGTGCCTTGACCAAGGCGTCGTCGAGGCAGGGCCACATCTTGCGGCCCCAGCCGTTGAAGACGAAGCCGGCGACCCGGCGCTCGCCGCTGCCGTTGACCAGGATCATCGGCCCGGAGTCCCGCGACCAGCCCTCGTCCAAGGGCAGCTCCAGGCGCTCGATCTCGCCGGCCAAGAGCATGCGGGCGTTCTCGCGGTCTGCCGGGTCGACCACCATGGTGACCGGCTCGAAGCGGGCAATGGCGTTGGCGACCGCCGACCACTCCTTGCGCGCGCCCGCGATGTAGGCACGGTTCCAGGAGCGCGCCGGCGGGAACTGCATGATGGTGCGCTCGTGGCGGGTCCATTCGGCCGGGAAGTAGAAGCCCTCGGCGGCCGGGGCGCCCGGACGCAGGTCCAGGTCGAGCGGGCCGTAGTCCGGCGCGCCGGCCCGGGCCGCGCCGGAGAGAAAGGGAACAGACGCCATGGCCTTGATCACGTCCCGTCTTTTCATAGCCGGACCATTAACCGCCCGTTTGGCGCACCTGTCAATCTTGCCCTGCTAGGAGTCCGCCTCAGGCCCGGTGTAGTCCTCGCAGCCCTGGGCGAGGGCGTAGCAGGCCAGACGCACGGCCTTGGGAATCTCAACCGGATCACCGCCGCGCTCGCCCTTCTCGTAGTACTGCAGGATACGCCGCTTGAGGCCGAGGGCGTGGGCCGCTTCCTTCTGGGACAGCTTGAGGGACTTGCGCCAGCGCTTGAAGGCGGCCGGCGACATGATTTGCTCATGGGCAGAGTCCGAGGCATTGCGGCGGCTCATGGGCGAGACCTGTCACTAATATGCAACATAGAAGATGCTACCCTCAAGGAGTCGCACATGGTGCGCTTTTTTTCTTGCGTAACGCACATAGTGCGCTTATATTTCGAATCAAGCGCACGTCGTGCGCCCCTTGTCAAGCCGTTCTTGTGACGGTCTCAACTGCGAGGGAGATCTCAAATGCCCATAGTTTCAAACTACTGGATCCCGATCTGGCGTGAATCCCAAGGCCCGCGCCGCTGGTCGGGGCGTCCGAACCCCAGCGGCGATGTTGCCGCTTTTACCCGGCAGCTCAACCGCACCCCGCGGCTGATCTACTCTACCAACGCTAGGAGATGGCTGAACCGAGAGACCATTGCGCGATAGTTGAGGATTCGAACCCGGCAGGGGGCGCCCGCGCAACGCCCCCGGCCAGGTAGGACTCGAGCGAAAACATGTCGTCCATGCCTTATGTATTGGTTGTGCTCTTTACCATCGGCGATGGGTCGGTCGTGGCGATGAAAACTTGGCAGAGCTTCGCCTCGCCCCTGACCTGCAGCATGCAAGCTTTCATGGAAACCGAATCTGCCAAGCAAAGAACCTACATCTGCGTCACCCGCGAGCAGGCGAGTGCGCTCCTGGGCAAAGGGGTCGAGGTGAGCCAACCTTCGCCGATCCCCCAAGGGGCGCGCACCAGCGAGTCGCTCCAGTAAAGCGTCGGCGCCTTACTGAAGCTTTTGGCCCGCGATAGCCTGGCCCCGGTCAGGCGCCTGAACGGGAAGAAGACGCGATATAGGTCGAGTTATCCTCGTGGCAGAGGTCGATCCGACGCGGGTCGCGGTCTGCCGCCGCATCGCCTGCAACGATCTCGAGGGGCGGGGCGCACTGTCCCTTCCGCGCGCGGACGAAGGCTGCTAAGGCTGCGCCCTCGGATTACGCTTTCTCGATAAGGAACGGACCTTGACCGACCAGGCCGGCAGCGGGCCCGCGCCCTGGCGCCGGAGCGCGCTCAGCGCGGTCATGATCGCCTTGATGGCCTTCGAGCTCTTGGCGCTTTACAGCGGCCTGAAGGCGGCCGAATGGGCGGTCGACGTTCTGGTGCTGGCCCTGCCTGTCATCGGCTTGCCGTTCCTGCGCGCCCGCGAGGCTTACCTCTTCTCACTCTGCGCCTTGCTGACCCTAGCTGCCGTGATCGAGCCTCACCGTGGCGTCGAGACTGTGCTCGAGGGACTCAAGCGGGCCGGCTATTTGGCCAGCTTCATACTGCTCATGGGTCTCTTGCGCGAGGCGGCGATCTCCTCGCCGGCGGTCGGCACCTGTGGCCACTACGTGACCCAGCAGCCGCCCCAGCGGCGCTTCGTCGCGGTCTTCGCCGGCAGCCATTTCTTCTCCGTGCTGATCAATCTGGGCGCGCTCAGCCTGCTCGCGCCGATCATCCAGCGCGGGGTGCGCGGTGGCCGCGCCGTGGATCAGCCGCTCGACGAGATCGGCCGGACCCGCGAGCGCCGCCAGCTCTCGGCCGCCTTGCGCGGCTTTGCCTGGTTTCTGGTTTGGGCGCCGACCGCGGTGACCCAGGCCGTGCTGCCGGTTTTGATCCCGGGCATCGATCCTTGGCGCCTGATCGGGATCGGGTTGGTTCTAGCCGGGGTCATGCTGCTGGTCAGCTGGGCCGAGGACACCCTGCGCTGGTTGCCGCTCAAACGGCGGCTAACCGCCCAGGGCGCCTTGCCCACGCGCGACGCGGTGAGCTTCCCAAGCGCCGCCTTCGGCCGGCTTGCCTTGGTCTGCCTGGCGCTCTTCGGGCTCACCGTGATCTTCAAGCTGCTCGGCGGGGTCACCATCGTCTCCGGCGTCATGCTGACCGCGCCGATCATTCTGGTCGGCTGGATCTGGGCTCAGCACCGGGAGCGGGCGGCCGCCGTCGAGCAGCTGCGGGATGTCGCCCTGGTCGACCTGCCGGGCGGCGTGCGCGAGGCCTGTTCCTTGGCCGCGGCCGGTTACATCGGCACCCTGGCCGCCCGCCTGGTGCCGCTCGACCGGCTGGACCTAACCGTGGTCGACGGCCTGCCGGCCTGGGCCGTCATGTCCCTGCTTTCGATCTTGGTCTGGGCCGGTGGCCAGGTGGCGCTCAGCCCGATCACCATGGCGGTTTTCCTGGGCAGCCTGGTCGCGGCCTGGCCGGACGGCCAGCTGCCAATCGATCCGACCCGCGCGGCGCTGGCCATTGCCGCCGGCACGGCCATTTGCTCGACCGGCGCACCCTTCGCCTCGGGCGTGCTCATGCTGGCCCGGGCCTCGGGCCACAGCGGGGTGACCCTCGCCTGGCGTTGGAACGCCGGCTACACCGCCGTGGTCAGCCTGGTGCTGGTCGCCTTCTATTTTGCGCTGACCGGGGGGACTTGAGTGTCTGACCGAAAATGCGCCAACTAGCGCAATTTCTGACCGGCACCGGCCCGCTCCCCCCCCCCGCCCCCCCACAAGCCTACTCTCGTGGGGGGCCGGGGGGGGGAGCGGGCCGGTGCCCCGACGTTTGAATCGGACTCAGAAGCGCCAAAGCGGGCCTGCCACTGCTAAAACC
>JBCCGG010000079.1:0-11356 GCA_039029395.1 Pseudomonadota bacterium
AGCAAGAGTGGTCTGAACATCTGATAGTCGTTCCAGCTTGTTTTCCATTGAGAGCCCATTGGGCCCCCAAACTTAGATGATCGGTGTGCTGACCAGCGTAGTAATTGTATAGAATTGCAGAATAGAATTAATATACACCATACCTAAAGAGGAGGTGGCGTTCAGGCCTGGAGCACGTTTGGGCAGGTCAGCAGACCCAAGCGGGAATTCGAAACCATTCCAAGCAACATGCACTGCCGCGCTCCGCGCAGGCTCGCGGGGCCTACCTGCCTAGTGGGACAGGAACACCGCCCCCTTGAAGGCGGCGAGGAGCTGCTGGGCATGGTTGCCGAAGCGCTCCATGGTCAAGAATTTGCGGTAGCTGGAGCCCAGCACCAGCGTGTCGGCGCCCACCGCCTCGGCTTCGCCCAAGAGCTGTTCCGTGCGATTCTTCACGGCCTCGAGCCGCGCGGCGGTGACCTCCAGGCCGTAGTCCGCCACATAGCCGGCGGCATCGGCCAAGAGCTGTTCGGGATCCGCCCCGGACTTGGGCGCGCCGGAGGTCACCAGGTGGAGCGAGATCGCCGGCCAAGGCGTCAACTGCAGAAAGTGCTTCAAGGCCTTGGCGCTCTCCAAGGAGCCCGACAGCGCGACCATGGCCTTCTTTCGCTCAAGCGAAGCGTAGGGCGCGACCGAGAGGATCGGTCGAATTCCCTGGACCATGAAATGAAGCACCTGGGTCACGTCTCGTGGGCTGGCCTCGCCACCAAGCCAAGGGGTGTTGGACAGCACGATTAGGTCCTGAAACTGCCACAGGTCGCAAAGCGAGCCATCGAGGCTCTCGCCAACCTGCTTCGTCTGAAACTCCACGCCTTCCCGCTCCGCGGCCTCCTTTAGGGCATTTAGCGGCCTGGAGACCTCCTCGAGCGCTCGGGCTAGGTTGTCTTCCTGCTCCTTGATCTTGGAGGGAAAAACACCGGCGGTCGGCGGCCGCCGAGGCGCCACGCGGTCCGGATCAATCAGCGACATGACTGTCACCACCGCCTTGCTCCGCAGAGCCAGGTCGACCGCAATCGGTGCGATCTGCACCTGGGCCGGCGAGCGGCACATTCCAACCATAATCCGCTTCATGGTGTGACTCCTTCCAGCGCCTCTCCAGACCTCTATGGAACGCGATCGAGCCTGTAGAGGCAAGGCAGGAGATGTTGGGGGTTGGAGGGTCAGAATCGGATCGGCACGAAGAGCGCGGCGATTCCCCCAGCGGCGATCATCAGCGTGAATGTGCCCAAAGACAGGCCGAGCACCATGGTGCGGGTCGGCTCGGCCATGGAATGATGGTGATGCTCGCCCGGTCCCATCTTCATCGCGCTCATATCCATGCCAGCCATCTCGCCGCCGCCCGCTTTGCCCGGCGCGGTCATCATGCCGTGCTTGTAGCCCTTGGCGACCAGCCAGGAATTGATCGGATAGGCGGTCATTGCGCCCATCAGGGTTGCTACCGACATGACGCCCCAGAAGGCCGGGCTCCAAGGATTGTCGCCATCCGGCACCACGTGCATCAGGATTGCCATGGTCGGAATCATGCCGACCATCACCATGTTCATGGAGACCGTCTCGGAGAAGAAGGTCTTGCGCACGGCGACCCAATAGCTGGCGTACATGTTCTTCATGAAAAGCGCTTGAAAGACGAAGAGCCCGACCACGAAGGCCGAAAGGTACTCGATGATCAGATCGATGCCGTTGGGCAGCCCGAAGTGATAGACCACCATGGCCGAGATGATGATCCCGGTCGCGTCGCCCGCCAGGCAATGGGCCATGGAGCCCACGGTCTGCTTCCAATGGGCCGCGATGTAGGCGTCGTGGGTGCCCGGCAGGGGCTGGCGGCAGGACAAGAGATAGACGAACAGCCCGATCGGCCCGGTGTAGAGCATGACCAGAACCCAGGCGAGCTTCATCACCCCGACCGAGGGCGTGTTGGTCGCTTGGTCCCAGATCACGAAGACGACCGAACCGGCGGTCAGGATGTACCAGACGAGAAGCGCACCCTGCAGCATGTCTCCCCCCGAATGACCTACCCTGAAGGGTCTGGCAAAACTTTCCCAGAATACCTCTCGCCCCTTCCGGTGAGAATCAGCCTAGCCCCTCACTGGGCCTTGGGATAGTCTTTCCGCCAAACAAGATCGCAGCTCGACCAGCGGAGGCAATCAGATGATCCGATCCCGACTTCCCCTACTATTCGGCGCGCTTTTCATGGCCTTTGGCCTGATCCTGGCGCCGGGCCGCGAGACGGCGGCCATGCAAGACGAGATGGTCATCCTGACCGGCGAGCACTGGCAACAGCTCGACCACAGCGACAAGGTCTCCTACGTGCTCGGCGTCATGCAGGTGGTCGAGATGGAACGCCATTTGGATGTGGGTGAGCCCGTGGACGAAACCAGTCTCATCCCCTATCTGGTCAAGGCCATGCAGGGCCGCACGATCAACGACGTGGTCGTCAAGACCAACGAGTACTACCGCCTGCACCCCGACGAGCTGGGCCGGCCGGTGATCGACGCGATCTTCCAAGCAATCGTCATTCCGACGCTCTAAGCGCGACCAGGACATTTGAAAGGACCATCCCATGAAACGCTTTGCACCCTTTCTCGTCGCCCTGGCGCTTCTAATCACCGCGGGCTGCTCGGGCATGACTCAACAGGAACAGCAGGCGCTTTCCGGCGGCGCGATCGGCGCGGCCGGCGGCGCGGTGATCGGCGCCATGGCCGGCAGCCCGGCAATCGGTGCCGCGATCGGCGGCGCGGCCGGCACCGCGACCGGCGCGCTTTGGAACGACATCAAGCAGCGCGCCAACGAGTAATCCTTCCGAAAGGTTGGCCGCCAGTTCCGGCGGCGAGGCCGCGGCACAAGGCCGCGACGGCTTTCCTTTGACCTTTACAAGCGAGAATGGACCATGGCCGAAACCGGAGTTTGCCTGCAGGATATCTACAAGGCGCGCCGCACGATTGCGGGCCAGGTCCGGCACACGCCCTTGGTATCCTCGCCCGCGCTCTCAAAGATCGCCGGCACGAACGTGCGCCTAAAGCTGGAGACCATGCAGGAGACGGGTTCTTTCAAGCTGCGCGGCGCGACCAACGCGCTGGCCGGCTTGAGCCCCGAGGAGCGCGCCCAGGGCGTGGTCGGCGTCTCGACCGGCAACCACGGGCGCGGCGTCGCCCATGCCGCCAAGGCGCTCGGAGTCAAAGCGATCCTCTGCATGTCCGAGCTGGTGCCCCAGGTCAAGGTCGACGGCATCCGGGCGCTCGGCGCCGAGGCGCGCATCATCGGGCGCAGCCAGGACGAGGCCCAGGTCGAGGCCGACCGCCTGGTCGCCGAAGAGGGCATGGTCTTCGTCTCACCCTTCGACGATCCCCGGGTCATCGCCGGCCAAGGCACGATCGGCTTGGAGCTGCTGGAAGACCTGCCTGACATCGACACGGTCCTAGTGCCGCTGTCGGGCGGCGGCCTGATCTCGGGCATCGCGCTGGCGCTGAAAACCGCCTCGCCCGGAATTCGGGTGATCGGCATTTGCATGGACCGGGGCGCCGCCATGGTCGAGAGCCTGGCCGCCGGCAAGCCGGTGGAGGTCGAAGAGCTGCCGACCCTGGCGGACAGTCTGGGCGGCGGCATCGGCATGGACAACCGCTATACCCTCGAGATGGTTGGCCGCCTGGTCGACGACACGGTCTTGCTGAGCGAGGAGCAAATCGCCGCCGGCATGGCCCATGCCTTCCACCAGGAACGCCTGGTGGTCGAGGGCGGCGGCTCGGTCGGCATCGGCGCGCTTATAGCGGGCCTGGCGCCGAACCTGGGCGACAAGGTCGCCGTGGTGGTCAGCGGCCGCAACGTGGACACCAAGCGCCTCGCGGAGATCGTCGGGGCCGGGTAAGCTTACCCCCGGGGACGGCACAATCGGGGACCATAGGGGCGGTGTTGGATCTGGTGCTCCATCTGGCGGCCGGCGTCTTGGCCGGGTGCACGGCGGCGCTCTTCGGGCTGGGCGGCGGATTGGCGGTCGTGCCGATCCTTTACATCAGCCTACCGCATTTGGGCATCAACCACGCCGAGTTGATGCATGTGGCGGTCGGCACCTCGCTCACCGTGATGGTGGTAACCGCGATCGATTCCGCCTACAGCCACCACCGCCGCGGCGATGTGCTGTGGCCCGTGGTCGCCCTGATCGCGCCAACCATGGCCCTGGGCGCGGCGGCCGCGGCGCTGGCCTCCCAGTTCATTCCGACCCACTGGCTGCGCTATCTCTTCATTGCCCTGGTCGCTTTCGTGATCTTCCGGGCGCTCACTAGAAAGGGCTTCACCGCCGAGTACGCCTTGGCCGACGCCGAGCCGATCCCACGCGCCCTGGCCGCCGTCTTCGGCCTCTTCAATGGCGCGCTCGCGGCTTTGCTGGGCAGCGGCGGCGGGCCGCTCACGGTGCCCTTCCTGCGCCGCTTCAAGTTGCCCATGGTGAATGCCGCAGGGATTTCCTCGACACTAAGCGCGCCGGTCGCGCTGTGCGGCTCGATCGGCTTCATGGTGGCCGGCGGCAGCGACCCGAGCCGGCCCGCCTGGTCGACCGGCTACGTTTATTGGCCGGCCGTCGCTGGTTTGGCGATCGGCATCCTGGTGGGCGTGCCGATCGGCACCAAGCTGTCCCATTACTTCAGCGACAAGCAGGAGGCGCGTCTCTACGTCGCCTTTCTAATCGTTATCCTCGTGGTGATGGTGCTTTAGGATAGGCTCAGTCTTGCTCCAAAAAGATCGGCGTGAAGCGCCACGCCTTGCCTTGCTCCGGCGGGCTCGCGCGAAGAAATCCGAAGGCGACGACTGTTTCGAACGCTATGCGCAACTCCGCCGCGGTGTCGCCAGCCGGAAAGAAGGCCTCGCCTGACTCTTTCACCGAGTCCGTCATCTCTTCGGGCGGGCGCTCCAGCACCAAGCGCCCCAGCTTGGCGCCGCCGTTGCCCGCGACGTATTGAACCGGCGGCCAATCGGAAGCCAGCGGCCAGGCTTTTTGATAGCCGTGAAAGTCGCCGGACAGCACCACATCGACCCCGAGCAGGGGACGCTCGCCGTGTCTCGTGGTCTCCAGCGCCTTGTGCAGAGTGCCGTGGCGCGGCAGCTTCATAACCTCGGTCTCCGGCTCGACGCCGGCAACACTCCAGATCGCCACGTGGCTGATCAGCCAGACCGCCTCCTCTCGGCCCGGCGGTGGAATCAGCGAGGACATCACCTGGTCGAACCGCGCGGCAAAAGCCTCCTGAGCCCCGGCGGTGTCCCTATTGGCATTGGCGGAATCCATGACGATTAGGCGCAAGCCCGCCATCGGGTCCAAGGCGTAGGGCGCGAAGAAGAAACGCTTTTCCCAATCTTCATCGCAGGACTCGGTCGCTGCACCGACCCTGGGATCGAAGAACAGCATCCAGCCTTGGCCTGCGTTGGCACCACAGGATTCGTGATTGCCGCGCGCGAAGACCCATGGCGCCGCTTCGAGCAAGGGTCGCGCGGGCGTAAAGAACTCGGCCTGCCAATTGGCCCAATAGTCGGTGCCGCCATAGACATAGTCACCGAGGTGGATGACCAAGCGCGGTTTTCGGCCACCGTTTCCCTTGTGGCCGCTGGCCTGCGCGGCGACCTCGGCGAACGGCCAGGTCGGTGGCGCGCAGCGTTGGGTGCGCAAACCGGGGCAGCCGGTGTCTCCCACAATCGCCACCTCGCCTGGCGCCATGCCTCGGCCCAATGCGGGCAGGTCGTGCGTCTGGCCGTCCGGGAAGATCAGTGTGACCGGACCAGGAAAGGGCGGCAGAAGGGCTTCGCAGACCACAACGGGAAAGCGTTGCGGGGCCGGGTTGCCCCGTGGGCTGGTCGCAATCTCAGGGCCAGCCCCTCCTTCGACAGCGAGTGGTGGACAAGTAGACCGCTCCGGTAGCACAAAGCGTACAAGCGCGCCGACCGTCCCCGGCTGCGCCCCATTGTCCTCGATCGGAGCGGGAACGATCTGCACCCATTTTGCCAGCACGCGCAGCTCGGGTTCGGCCGTCGTCGGCTGGGGTACCGCCTGACACCCCGTCGCCAGACCCAAACAGACCCACAACAAGGCCCGAAGTGCGATTCGGCGCGGGCGGCTCATCCGCTGGCTTCGAGAATGCCTCGGGGTCCTAGCGCTCCATCACGATGAGCTCGACCCGGCGCTGGCTCTCTCTTGGCTGGTCGCCCAACAGCTTGCCGACCCAGCTGTCGTCGCTGAAGGCTTGGCCCCGTGCGACGATCTGGTACTTGTTGTCCTTGAGGCCGGCGCTTTTGAGGAAGTCCGCCACCGCGTTCGCCCGCTCCATGGCCAGCTTCTTGTTGTAGTCCGCGCTGCCCGAGCGGTCGGTCATGCCAATCACACAGAGCTGGATGTTGGGATTGCCGGCATAGCGTTTGGCGATCTCGGTCAGCTGGGCCTGGTACTGTGGCTTGATCTCCTTGCTGTTGAGATCGAAATCGATCGACTTAGGCGTCTGCACCGTGCCCGATGTCGGCCGCACGCAGTCATCAGCCGCGCTGGCCGGCGCCGCGATCAGCAGGCTGGCAAGCCCAGCCACGGCAACCAAGACAAGGCCACGCTTGGCGCCGGAATTTACCCCTTTCATTTCACTCCTCCCCTTCGCTGCGATATCGATAAACAGAAAAATATCAATCCAGAAATCCTAGCACGTGATCAGGCGGAGTCCAGTTTATCAAACTCGCACTCATTCTATTCGTAAAAATGAATACCAGTTTCTTATTGATTATTTTCGTTTAGTTTATTTGGTCCGGATTTTATTTGAGTACTGGACCAGAGATACTGCTTATGATTAAAAAAAGGGAGAGTTTCACCGACCCCCAATGTTTTTCTCGAAGGGCCCCTTCCCTTTCGTGACCATTGCAGTGGGGTCAGGGTCTGCAGGGACTAGAATGGCCAAGAGGGTCGGCCCGCTTGGGACGACCCTCTTTTCCTTTCCGCTCGAACCGTGCCCTTAAACGGGGCAGCGGTTGAGCAGCATGTTGTTGGTGCGCCGCCACTCAATGGTGTCGGGGCCGCGCTTGATGATCCGGCTGTTGTTGGAGGGGTAGATGAAGACCTGCTCGCTGCCCGAGGGGCTGTAGGTCTCCTTGGTGTCCGTACAGTCGCCGCCACTGCATTGCAGGACGGTGAACTCCTGGGCGCCGGTAAACTTGAACTGATAGGAGCGCGGGGCGTTGCCGCAACTGGTCGCCCATCGGCCGCTGAAGTAGGCCTGGTCGACAGTGCCCGGCGGGTTGCCGTCCCTATAGGTGCCGACGATGATGCATCCAGCCGCACCGAAGGCCCGGAAAGCGCAGTTCGCCAGGGCCTCGCCGTTGGCGCGCTGCTGCGTGTCGGCGCCGCAGGAGGCCGAGAGGGTCTTGGTCGACTCGCTGAAGGCGATCGCGCCGTGACCCGGCCGGGTGCAGGAGGTATGGGCCTCACAGTCGCCGCCGCCGGCCGCCTGGCATAGACGCTCGGCCTCCTGCTTGGCCTGGAGCAGGTCGGGCGCAACATTGAAGGCGAATACGCCAGTTGCCTTGTCGAAGGCGATGGCGGAGGCGGCCCATGCAGGCGCACCGATGGCCGCCGCGAGGCAAAGCACACCGGCGAAGGCGCCGGCTTTCCAGCTCGAGATTCGGGACATGATTGCTCTTCCCACTATGTGATCGACAGAAGGGGCGTGCCAGCGCCGGAACCCGGGTCTAGCCCTTGTACCAGGGGCAGTTTTCCTTGCTCGCCTGGCTCGGCTCGAAGCCGCCAGTCGAATTGGAGTACTGCACCATCACGGTGGAGCCGTCGGGCATGCAATAGGGATCGGCGATGTCGCCCAGCCAGCGGCTATCGCGCCCCTCACCGCCACACGCCGACAGCAGCGCGCAAGCAGCCGCCGCAAGAAGCCATTTAGACATGATCGTCATACCCCGATTTCCAGTAAGGTTGCTAGTCAAGGCTCAGACTAGCACGCGGCGACTCCCATTCAAGTACCAAGGGAGGCGCCGCCACTTGACCGGCGTCATTCGGGTAAGACTTCCAAGTAAAGCAACGTAGTGTGGCTGTGGTCGTGCGCGCCGAAGCCGTGGGAGGTGATCGGGAAGCGGCCGGCGCTATGGGCGTCGAAGGAGGTGATCGTCGGGTCCCCTTGTTCGATGCCGGTCAAGATGTCGTAGCCATGCAGGTGAAGCTCAGTGGCCTCGTCGCTCGACCATTCCAGACGAACCTGCTCGCCCTCGGTGACCCGGACCGTGTCGGGGCCGAGCACCTTTCGACCGCGGATCTGCAGGTCGACTACGTGAATCGCGGCCTCGGGCTTCTCGTTCGCTCCGGCTTCAATCGTGACGTCGGCGGCAACCTGGTGACCATCCACCTGGTAGTGGCGGTGGTCGTTGGTGTGTAGGGTCACGCGAATCTCGTGGCTGCCTTCGGGTAGGCTTTCCAGGCGGTGGGTGTCCTCGTAAACCCGGGTGATCTTCTCGCCGTCCACGTAGAGGTGGGCGTGGCCCTCGCCCTCTTGGTGTGGCTGGTCGGCGTGCGCCTCGGAGAAGGTGAAGTTGTCCGTGTCAAGCTTGATCAGCCACCCCTCTTCAGGGTCACCAACCACTTGGAGGCGCAGGCTTGGGCCGCTCTCCCCATCCATCTCGATCGCTTTGCCGTGGTGCGCTTCGTGATGAGCGGCGTGGTCCATGGAGCCGTGATCCATGGAACCATGATCCATGGAAGCGTGGTCCATCTCACCGTGGCCGCCGGAGGGTCCGCTGGCGGTCGCCTTGTCGACCTGGACCTGAATCGTCACCTCGCCGGCCTCGGCGAAGCTGAGGGTCATGGGAAAGGTCTCGCCTTCTTTCAGCGGCTGCTTCAGCCCCATGAGCATGACATGCATGCCGCCCGGCTCGAGCGCAGCGGTCTCGCCCGGTGCCAGCTCTAGGACCTCCATGGGGCGCATCTTCATGACCCCTTCATCCATGATCGTGTTGTGCAGCTCGACATGATTGGCGACCGGCGAGGCGAGCCCGACCAGGCGGTCGGCGTGCTGGCCATAATTTGCGATCGTCAGGTAGGCTGCGCCCACCTTGACCTGACCCAGGCTGGCGCGCGCCCAGGGCTGGCTGACCTTCAGCGAGCCCTCCTCGGCGGCCGCGGCCGGACCGCTCAGACCGAGGAGGAGGGATGCCAGGATGACGAGGGGTCTGAAGCGCATGACGAACGTCCTTGGGGTTGTAGGCTGCGGGCGCCCAAGATCTACCATTTAGTGGCTTTCAGCAAGTTAACAGGCGCGCGGCTTGCGAAGTGGCCAGCGCCCGGTGTAGGACCTCACCCATGAGCGAGACCGTCCGCATCACCATTGCCTATTGCACCCAGTGCCGCTGGCTGCTGCGCGCCGCCTGGATGGCCCAGGAGCTCCTAACCACCTTCGAGGGTGAGCTGTACGAAGTCGCCCTTCGGCCGGCCACGGGCGGCCTCTTCGAGGTCCACGTAAACGGCACTCTGGTCTGGTCGCGCAAGGACGAGGGCGGCTTTCCCGACATCAAGGTCCTCAAGCAACGGGTGCGCGACCGCATCGCGCCCGAAAAATCGCTCGGTCACTCGGACCGCAAAGCGGATCCTTGAGCAAAGGCCAGGAGCGCCGCTTGGGCCTCCTGCAGCGTGGCGCAACGCTGATCGCAGTCGACCGCCTCGAGCGCGCCCGACGGATCGTAGAGCAGCGCGAGGCCAAGCCCAGCCGCCCGGGCCGCCGCCATGTCCCGCGCTTGATCGCCGATCATGGCCGAGGCCCCTAGATCCAAGCCGAAGTCCGACGCCGCCTGGAGGAGCATGCCTGGCGCCGGCTTGCGCCAGGCGCTCTCGCGCCGATAAATGCCTCGCCCGGCGGTCGGATGGTCAGGACAGTGATAGATCCGGTCAAGCGCCACACCCTGTTCCCGAAAACGTTCGTCCATCCAATAAGTTAGAGTCTTAAATTGATCTTCCGTGAATAGACCGCGACCGATCCCGGATTGGTTGGTCACGACGATCGAAAGGAACCCGGCGTCCCGCGCCGCACGAACCAGCGGAAAGATGCCGTCGATGAAGCGCACCTGCTCGGGCCGATGAACATAGCCCAGGTCCTGGTTGATCACGCCGTCCCGGTCCAAAAACAGCGCGCGGATCATGATCGTGCCCCACAGGGCTTTGAATTTATAACCAAAAATTTAATCACGAGATCTTGAAAGCCACCCCCTTTGGGCCCAAATCCCTGGGTGCCTTGGCACTCGCCGTTTGGGAGTGCCAAGGCGTATCTATCTATGTCACCCAATCTCTATAAAAGGAACGGAGATCTGTCCATGAACTTCAGACCTCTCCATGACCGTGTCGTCGTCCGTCGCCTAGACGAGGACGAGCGCACGGCAGGTGGGATCATCATCCCCGATTCGGCGAAGGAAAAGCCGAGCCAGGGCGAGATCATCGCGGTCGGCGACGGCGCGCGCAACGAGCAGGGCCAAGTCACCCCGCTTGACGTCAAGCCAGGCGACCGAGTGCTTTTTGGCAAGTGGTCGGGCACTGAGGTGAAGATCGACGGCGAAGACCTGCTGATCATGAAAGAAGCCGACATCATGGGCGTGCTTGAGGGCTCGTCCGCCAAGAAGTCCAAGAAGGCGGCCTAACCTAGGCGCCTGGATCTGATAAATTTCAAGGAGTTAAGTCAACATGGCAGCTAAAGAGGTGAAATTCGGCGGCGACGCCCGCGCGCGTATGCTGCGCGGCGTCGATGTGCTCGCCGACGCGGTCAAAGTGACGCTCGGCCCCAAGGGCCGCAACGTGGTGCTCGACAAGTCGTTCGGTGCGCCGCGCATCTCCAAGGACGGCGTGACCGTCGCCAAGGAGATCGAGCTGAGCGATAAGTTCGAGAACATGGGCGCCCAGATGGTGCGCGAAGTCGCCTCCAAGACCAATGACATCGCCGGCGACGGCACCACCACGGCGACCGTTCTGGCCCAGTCGATCGTGCGCGAAGGCGCCAAGTCGGTGGCCGCCGGCATGAACCCGATGGACCTCAAGCGCGGCATCGACCTGGCGGTCGAGTCGGTCGTCAAGGACCTGAGCAAGCGCTCAAAGAAAGTTTCCTCCAGCCAGGAGATCAGCCAGGTCGGCACGATTTCCTCCAATGGCGACGTCGAGATCGGCGAAATGATCGCCGAGGCCATGCAGAAGGTCGGCAACGAGGGTGTTATCACCGTCGAGGAGGCCAAGTCGCTCAGCACCGAGCTCGACGTGGTCGAGGGCATGCAGTTCGACCGGGGCTACCTTTCGCCCTACTTCGTCACCAACCCGGACAAGATG
>JBCCGG010000080.1:0-10722 GCA_039029395.1 Pseudomonadota bacterium
CCCCCCCCCCCCCCCCCGCCCACCCCCCCCGCCGTCGGGGGGGGGGGGGGGGGGGGGGGGCGGGGGGGGGCCCCGCGACTTTTGAATCGGACTCAGAAGCTCGAAAGCGGGCCTGCCTCTGCTATAACCGAGAGACTACTGCCTTGAAGGAGCCCCCATGCCGATTCTCGTTTGCCTGATCCTGCTCGCCTTCGCCACGCCGGCCCAGGCGGTCCTGGCGCCTCGGGTCGAGGCCCCGGCCTTCGCGACGCCGGCCGCCAATGTGGAGGAGATGACGCCCGAGATGGCCCGCGCCTTCGTGGTCGGCATTCAGGAGGAGCTGGCCAAGGCGGGCTATAGCCCGGGGCCGGCCGACGGCATCCTCGGCGACCGCACGCGCGCCGCGATCCGCGCCTACCAGCGCAATGCCGGCCTGCCAGTCGACGGCCAGGCCTCGAGCGAACTGCTCGACCACATGAAGTTCGTCACGCCCAAGGTGACCCGCCCGGCCGCGCCGCCCCTGCCGATCGCCCTGGTGCTCGACGTTCAGGAGGAGCTGGCCCGCCGGGGCTACCTGACGGACCAGCAGATCGACGGCCTGGACGGCCCGCGCACCCGCGCCGCCGTGCGTCGCTTTCAAAACGACGCCGGCCTGCCGATCACCGGCACGGTCGACCAACGCCTGCTCGACGACCTGCGCGGCGCGCCGTCGGAGGTGGTGGCGCGTTAGGCACCGGAGCCTACCACCGCCGTCGCGTCGACCTCGATCAAGATCCCCGGCAGGGCCAGGGATTGCACGCCGATCAGCGTGTTGGCGGCGGGCGTGGCCGGCCCGTAAAACGCTGCCAGCGCCGGCGTGAGTACGTCCAGTTTGTCCGCATCGTGGCCGACTATGAAAGTGCGCAGGCGCACCACGTCGGCCGGACCCGCGCCGCAATGGGCCAGGACCTTGCGCAGGTTGCGGAAGACTTGGGCGGTCTGCGCCGCGAAGTCGCCGGGCCCGACCAGGTTGCCGTGATCGTCCCAGGCGACCTGGCCGGCGCATTCGATCACCCGCCGGCCCTCGTGGGCGACCGCGTGGGAGAAGCCGTAGGAGACGGCATCGTACATCTCGGCCGGATTGATCGTTTCTCTGGTCATGCCGCGGGTCCCCCTTCGATGTGGCGCAGCTTGTCGGGATTGCGCACCACATAGAGCCCGGCCAGGCGGCCCTGGGCGTCGGCCGCCAGGCTAAGCGCGCCGACCACCCGGCCGTCCTCGCGCAGCACCAGGCCGGGCGCACCGTTTACCGCGGCCCGCTCGATCTCGTAGGCACGCCAGTGGAGCTGCCAGACCTGGGCCAGGAAGCCGGCGACCCGCTCGGCCGACTTGATGACCTGGAGGCCGCCGGCCGGCACCTTGCCGCCACCGTCGCCCCACAGCTCCACGTCCTCGGCCAAGACCTCTTTCAGGGGCTCGGGCCGTCCGCTTTCGAGCGCCGCCAGGAAACTGGTCAGGAGCAACTCCTGGCGCTCAGCGGGCACCTCGGCGCGCACCTCCTCTCCGCCTAGGCGCCGCTTGGCCCGAGCGACGATCTGGCGGCTTGCCGGCTCGCTTTTTTCCAGCATGGCGGCGATCTCCGCGTAGTCGTAGTCGAAGATCTCGCGCAGTAGATAGGCGGCACGCTCGACCGGACTGAGGCGCTCGAGCAGCAGCAAGAAAGCGGTGGTGAGCGAAGCGGAAAGGTCGAGCCGCGCTTCCTGATCGGCCGGCGCCGCACCGAGCAGAGGCTCGGGCAGCCACAGGCCGACGTAATCGGTGCGCGCCCGCTGGGCCCGGCGCAGGAGGTCGAGGCAGCGCCGGGTACAGACCGCCACCAGCCAGGCCTCGGGGCTCTCAATTCCCTCGCGCTGGGCGGCGCGCCATTTCACGTAGGTGTCCTGGACCGCGTCCTCGGCATCGGCGAGCGAGCCCAGCATGCGATAGGCCAGACCCTCCAGGCGCGGCCGCATCGCTTCGAAGGTGGCGGGATCCTCTGGCGTTGGTGTCATGGGTGTCATCTGCATCTTGTCGGCCCTTTAGAAGGTGGTGTTGTGAACCGCGATTTGCAGGCGGTTCCAGCTGTTGATCATGACCACCATCATGGTCAGCGCGGCGATATCCTCCTTGCCGAAGTGCGCCTCCAGGTCGCCGTGCAGGCCGGCCAGCGCCGCGCCGCCGCCGCGGGTGGTCAGCGCCTCGGCCCAGGCCAAGGCGGCCCGCTCCGGCGCCGTGAAGCTCGGCACCTGACGCCAGACCACCAGGTCGTCGAGCCGAGCCTGGGTCTCGCCGTCGTCGCGCGCTTCGCGGCTGTGCATGCGCACGCAAAGGGCGCAGCCGTTGATCTGGGAGACGCGCAGCTTGATCAGATGCCGGAGGGCGGGCGGGACGCCGTTGTCGGCGAGCCCGTCCTCGACGGTCTCCAGCCCGGCCACGCCGGGGTGCCTCGTGATATGGGTACGATGAGTCTGTGTCACGTCTTGCTCCGATCCTGCTGAACATGTGGGTCTCGGCCGCCCTCGCGGCCCGTTCAATGAAAGAACGAATCAGCCGGCGGCGCTGTGACAGCAGGAACGTGGGGATCAGCGCTCGATCGTGAAGAAGGCGAGTATCAGCAAGGCGAGGACCAAGGCGCCGGTCAGGAAGAACAGCGGCCAATAGGCGCCGATCGCCAGCAGCATCGCGCCGCAGAGCGCCATGCCCACCGTGCCGCCCAGCATCTGGACGGTCAGATTGATGCCGCTCGCCTCGCCCTGTTGAGATTTGGGCGCGGCGTTCATCAGCGCCCGGCGCGCGGCCACCGCGATGAACGGCAGGGTCGCCCCCCAGACGATCAGGGGCGCCACGATCAGGGGAATCCGCTCGAAGGACGTCGCGGCGCCGAGCAGCACCAAGGCCGCGCCGTTGAGCGTCAAGCCGATGAACAGCGGCCAACGGGAGCCGAAGCGGTCGGCGGCCCGCCCGGCGATCAGCGAGGTCACCAGGGCCGGCAGCACCGCGACCATGACGATCAGGCCGGCATCGATCGGCGTCAGCTTGAGCACTTTCTGCAGGTAGAGCGCGACGAAGACGAAGACCGCGACCTTGTTGAACTGGAACATGAAGAACACCAGGACCCCGCCGGTGAAGGTCCGGTCGCCGAGCAGGGAGAGGGCGATCAGCGGGTGGTCGCTGCGCTGCTCCCAGACCACGAAGAGCGCCAGAAGCACGATCCCCGCCGCGAGAAGGGACAGGATGGCGGGGGCCGTCCAGCCCCAATCGGCGCCCTCCATCAGCGCGATCACTAGGGCGCTCAAGCCCGCGACCAGGCCGACCAGGCCGGGCAGGTCGATCTTGCCGGCCTTCCGCGGCGCGCTCGGCGGCGCCTTCCAGGCGGCCCACACGATGGCGGCGATCGCAGCGACCACCGGCAGGTTGATCCAAAATATCCAGCGCCACGACAAGGTCTCGGTGAAGAGCCCGCCGACCAGGGGCCCCATGGACATGAAGATCCCGCCCACCGTGGTCTGGATGCCGAAAGCGGTGCCTCGCTGCTCGATTGGGAAGACGCTGGTCAGCATGGCCCAGGACGCCGGAAAGATGACCGCGGCGCCAATCCCCTGGAGCGCGCGGGCCGCGATCAGCCAGGCACCGCTTTGCGCGAAGCCTGCGGCGAGCGACGCCAGGCCGAAGAGCGCCACGCCCAGCACGAAAATGCCCCGGTGGCCGAACAGGTCGCCCAGCTTGCCGCCGACCGCGACGAACCCGGTGAAGGCGAGCAGGTAGGCGTTGACCACCCAGTGGGCGGCGACCGGAGAGAGGTCAAGCTCCGGCTGAATGGTTGGCAGCGCCACGCCGACCACCGTTTCGTCGAGCACGATCAGCCCCAGAACGCCGCTCATCGCGGCCAGGATCCACCATTTGCGGGACTGATCTCCGATTCCGTGCATGCATGCCCCCGTCCGAAAGCGCAAAGCTATCAGACGGGGGGTGAAGCCGAGCAAGGAAACTTGGGGGAGGCGCCTACTGCAGCAGGGGATAGAACTGCGTGAACACCATGTCCTTGGCGGCGTTGGCCGTGTGGCAAAAAGCGCAGGCGTCGCCCGGCAGGGCCTTGGCGGTCTTCGCGTAGGGCGGCGCGTGGTGGCCGAAGTTGAAGTAGCCCCAGCCGCCGGTATCGGCGAAGCGGGCTGAGTCCTTGACCGCCACGTCGGCGCCGGCGAAGGAACCGGGGAAGTAGCCCCGCCCGGAGACCTCGTCGGCCGAGCCGTCGGGATGGTCGGCCCGCTGGACCAGCATCAGCTCCTTGAAGAAGATCGTGCCCTCGGGGAAGGTTCCGGTTTCCTTGTAGATCTTGTAGGCGCTCGGCTGAATATAGACGTTATGGTACTCCGGGAAGGGCGCCTCGCCGCCATTGAGCGCGTTGGGCGTGAGCGGGCTGCCGACGTAGACCCATTCGTGATAGCCCTTGGGCAGGATCAGCTGGCCATCGGCGGTGAACTGCGGCTTCTCAGCCAGCTCGCTCTGGGCCTCGGCCCGATCGACGGCCTGACAGGCCGCGACGGTCAGGGCGCCGATCAGGGATGCGCCCAGGAGCAGATTTCGCATATTCATCGATGACACCTCGCAAGGATTCGGTTGATCACGCGCCACATCCGGCGTGGCGATCGTCCGAATTTAATGGGCGAGGCAATTCGATCTATGCATGTTCGTTCGTATTTCTTGCTCGATCGTACAGAAACGACAATCAGAGCTCGGCGCTCCTCTCGAGCGCGTGGCGCACCAGCTTGCGCATGACGCTGGGCAAGGCTTGGCCGCTCAAGCCGTCGAGCGGCACCCAGCGGCCATCGTTGGGCGGCTCGGTGGCGCTCGTCTGTCCGGCCCAGACCCTGGCTTCCAGATGGAAATGGGTGAAGGTGTGGCGCACCAGACCGGGCAGGGCGATCCAGTCGGTTTCGAGCGGCGCGGCGGCCCTGGCATCGGCCTCTTCGGGCCAGGGCGCGGCCCGCCAGGGGGTCGAGGGCAGCTCCATCATGCCACCCAGAAGGCCTTTTTCGGGCCGTCGGCGCAACAGCACCGCGCCGCTCGGGTCGGTCAGCCAGAAGGCGACCGCGCGGCGGGTCGGGCGCTCGGTCTTGGGCCGGCGCCGAGGCAGCTCCTCGGCCAGGCCCAGGGCGCGGGCTTGGCAGGACGTGGAAAGCGGGCAGGTCAGGCACTTGGGCCGCTTGGGCAGGCAGAGTGTCGCGCCCAGATCCATCATGGCCTGGGCGTAATCGCCGGGCCGCTCCTTCGGGGTCAGCTCCGCGGCGCGGGCGCGGATCTCCGGCTTGACGTCGGGCAGGGGCATCTCGAGCGCGCGGAGCCGGGCGACCACCCGTTCCACATTGCCGTCGACCACCGTGGCCGGCGCGCCGAAGGCGATCGCCGCGATCGCGGCGGCGGTGTAAAGGCCGACACCGGGCAGCCCTAGCAGTTCCGCCTCGGTTTCCGGGAAGCGCCCGCCCGCGGCCGCGACCGCCCGGGCGCATTTGTGCAGGTTGCGGGCGCGCGCGTAATAGCCGAGGCCGGCCCATTCCACGAGCACGTCGTCGAGCGGCGCCGCGGCCAAATCCTCGACCCGGGGCCAGCGCGCCATAAAGCGCTTGAAATAGGGCCCGACCGCGGCCACGGTGGTCTGCTGCAGCATGATCTCGCTGAGCCACACCTCATAGGGATCGCTCCATTGCCCCGGCGGCGCGCGCCACGGCAGGCGCCGGGCGTGGCGGTCGTACCAGGCCAGCAGAGTCTCGGCGATCGGGGGCGACTCCTTGATCATGCCGCCCTTCATAGCGGAGCCGCCATGCCCGAGCCAGCATCGAGCCGCACCAAGCCCCGCCGCGGCGGCGGCCTGCGGGCGCTCGCGGTCAGTCTGCCAAAGGTCACCGCCAAGGCCTTTGGCCGGCGCGGCCTGGCCGAGGCCGGGCTGGTCGCCGACTGGCCGGCCATCGTCGGTCAGGAGCTGTCCGGGGTGCTTCTGCCTCGGGGTCTCTCATACGCCCGGCGCGCCGAGCGCCGGGACGGCACCCTGACGCTGCGGGTCGCGCCCGGCTTTGGACCTGCCGTGCAGCACCTGGAGCCGCTCTTGATCGAGCGGGTCAACGGCTATCTGGGCTATCCGGCGGTCGGCCGCCTGCGCCTCCAGCAGGGCCCGGTGGCGCGCCGGCGATCGGCGCCCAGAAAAACCCCCGAGCCGCCGCCCGAGGCAGCCGCGGCGCTGGCCCGGCGGCTCGATGATGTGGCCGATTCGGAGCTTGCGGCGGCGCTCGAGCGGCTCGGCCGGGCGCTGCTCACCTCCGAGCAGCAGAGCAAGGAAAAGTGATCGGCCGACGGGTTGTTTAACAGCCTGGATTTCGCCCACACTTGGCCCCATCTCTTGGGCTGAACGAGACTCTTGTCTAATTCAACCTAGATCCCTAACATGCACAATATCTGGTAGGTGAAGCATGAATCGCAGGCAGATACTGGTGACCACGGGGGCGATCGCCGCTCTCGCCACGGGGACTTCGGCGGGCCTTTTGCCGGCCGTCGCGGCCGCTCAAACCGCCGCCGCGAGTGGCGATAGGGTGCTCGGCGCGCCGGATGCGCCGATCGAGATCGTCGAATACGCCTCGCTGACCTGTCCACACTGCGCGCGCTTCCATGCCGATACTCTGCCGTCGATCAAGAAGAACTGGATCGAGCCGGGCAAGGCGCGCCTGGTCTATCGGGATTATCCCCTGGACGGCCTGGCGCTGCAGGCCGCCGCATTGGCCCGCTGTTTCGAGGGCGACCGCTATTTCGGCTTTCTGGATGCCCTGTTCCGCAGCCAGCAGCAGTGGGCGCGGGACAGCAACCCGCAGCAGGCGCTCAAGCAGATTGCGGCGCTGGCCGGCCTGGATGGCGACGAGGCCGAGCGCTGCATGAACGACGCGGATGTTCAAAGACAGATTATCGAAGGCCAGAGGGTTGCGGCGAATGAGTACGGCATTCGCTCGACACCTAGCGTCATGATCAACGGCAAGCTGTTCCGGGGCGCGGCCACCGCTGAAAACCTGCACAACGAGCTGACCAAGGCCGGTTCGTCCTGATTTGACCACGATGGAGGCTTGAGAGCGATTTGGTCCAGTTCAATAAGCTCAGACTGAGCGGTTTCAAGTCCTTCGTCGATCCGGCCGAGCTTCATATCCAGCAAGGTTTGACCGGTATTGTCGGCCCCAATGGCTGCGGCAAGTCCAACCTTGTCGAGGCCTTGCGCTGGGCCATGGGCGAAACCTCGGCCAAGTCCATGCGCGGCAGCGAAATGGACGACGTGATCTTCGCCGGCAGCGCCAACCGGCCGTCGCGCAATATCGCCGAGGTGCTGCTGTCGCTGGACAACAGCGATCGCACCGCGCCGGCCGCCTTCAACGACGACGAGTCGCTCGAGGTCTCGCGTCGGATCGAGCGCGGCAGCGGCTCCAACTACAAGGTCAACGGGCGCGACGTGCGGGCTCGGGACGTGCAGCTGCTGTTCGCCGATTCGGCGACCGGCGCGCACTCCACGGCCCTGGTCAGCCAGGGCCGAATCGGCGCTCTGATCAACGCCAAGCCGACCGCGCGCCGGGCGCTCCTGGAGGAGGCGGCCGGCATCACCGGGCTCCATTCCCGGCGTCACGAGGCTGAGCTGCGCCTGCGCGCGGCCGAGACCAATTTGGAGCGCCTGGACGACGTCATCGCGACCCTGGAGGCCCAGCACGCCGGCTTGAAGAAGCAGGCCCGCCAGGCGACCCGCTACAAGAACCTGGCCTCGCACATCCGCCGCCATGAGGCGATCCTGCTCTACGTCCAGCGCAAGGAGGCCGAGGCGGCCTTGGCCGAAGCGCGCCATGCCCTGGAGGCGGCCGGCGTCACGGTCGGCGGCCTGAGCCAAAGCGTCACCCAAGCGTCCAGCGAGCAGGCCGCGGCGGCTGCCGCCCTGCCCGAGCTGCGCCAGCGCGAGGCGGCCGCCGCCGCAGCGCTCCAGCGCCTGCTGGTCGATCGGGAGAATCTGGAGCGCGAAAAGGCCCAGCTCGAGGCCGCTCAGAACCGCGCCCGCCAGCACCTGGCGGAGATCGATGGCGACCGGGCCCGTGCCCAGGAGCAGGTCGAGGACGCCCGGGGCGCGGTGGCCCGCTTGGCCGAGGAAGAGAGCGGCTTGAGCGCGGCCGAAAGCGACGACGCGGCCCGGCGGGAGGCCGCCGGCCAAGCGCTCGACCAAGCCGAGACTAGGAACGCGGCGGCCGAGGCGGCGCTCGCCGAACAGCTCGAGGCGCTCGCCACCGACGAAGCCAAGAGCGCCAGCTTAGAGCGCCGGGTCGGCGAGTTGACCCAGCGGGTCGAGCGTCTTCGTTCCCAGGTCGCCCAGATCGCCGAGGAGCGGGGCCGCTTGGAGGCCGAGCAGGCCGACGACCAGCCGCTCGCGGAGGCCCAGGCGTCCTTGAACAGGGCCGAGCAGGCCTTGGCCCAGGCGCGCGAAACTCTGGACAGCGCCGCCCAAGGCCATGGCGCGGCGCGCGAGGCCGAGAAAAGCGCGCGCGGTGCCTTTCAAGAGGCGGCCAGCAAGCGCGACAAGCGCCAGGCGGAGATCAACGCGCTCGCCAAGATTCTGGAGAGCGACCAGGCCGACATCTGGCCACCGATCGTCGATGCCCTGCAGGTCGAGCCGGGCTACGAGACCGCCCTGGGCGCGGCCCTGGGCGACGACCTGAGCGCCTCGGCCAACGAAGGCGCGCCGGTTCATTGGGATTCCCTGCCGGCTTATCCGGTCGACCAGGCCCTGCCCGAGGGCGCGACGGCGCTAAGCGAGCTGGTGCGCGCGCCCGAAGCGCTCGGCCGGCGGCTCACCCAGATCGGCGTGGTCGCCGACGAGGCCCAAGGCCAGGCCCTGCAGAGCCGGCTCAAGCCGGGTCAGCGTCTGGTCACCCGGGCGGGCGGCCTATGGCGCTGGGACGGCCTGACCGTGCTCGCCGAAGCGCCGACCGCGGCTGCCAAGCGTCTGGCGCAGAAGAACCACCTGGCTGAGCTGCGCCGCGACCTGCCGGCGCTCGAGAGCCAGGTCGCGAGCCTCAAAGCGCGTCGGGACGACGCTGCCGCGCAGGCTGAACGGGCCGGCCAAGCCGAGCGCCAAGCGCGCGAGGCGCTCGACCGGTCCCTGACCCAGATCGACGGCGCGCGCGAGCGCCACGGTCGCCTGGCCCAGCAGGCCGCCGCCGCCGCGAGCCGCCTGAGCGGCTTGGCCGATAGCGCCCAACGCCTGGCCGGCGAGCTCGACGAGGCCGAGGCCGCCCTGGCCCAAACGGTCGCCGAGCGTGCCGCCCTGCCCGACCTGGCCGCGCGCCGAAACGCCGTGACGGAGCAACGCGCGGCGCTGGCCGACGACCGGGCGGCGCTGGCGGAAGCGCGCGCTCTGGTCGACCGCCTGGAACGCGAGGCCGAGAGCCGGCGCCAGAGACTTTCCGCGATCGCCAGCGAGCAGGCCACCTGGACCAGCCGCGCCGAGGCCAGCGAGGCCCATATGAATGCTCTGGCCGGGCGCCGGGCCGAGACCCAGGCCGAGCTCGATCAGCTTGCCAATCTGCCCGACGAGATGGAGCAGCGCCGGGCCACGCTGGCCGACCAGATCGACCAGGCCGAGGAAAAGCGCCAGGCAGCGGCCGACGACCTGGCCCGGGGCGAGACCCGCCAGGGCGCCGCCGACAAGGCGCTGAAGGGCGCCGAGCAGGCGCTCGCCGAGGCGCGCGAGGCGCGCGTCCGGGCCGAGGCCGCGGTCGAGCATTGCGAGCAGGCGCTGACCACCTTGGCCGAGCGGGTCGCCGAGCGCCTGGAGTGCCGGCCCGAGGAGGTGCTGGAGCTGGCCCAGCTCGACCCGAGCCAGGAGCTGCCCGACAAGGAGCAGGTCGAGACCAAGCTGGCCCGCCTGCTGCGCGAGCGGGACAACATGGGCCCGGTCAACCTTCGCGCCGAACAGGAGGCCGAGGAGCTCGATCAGCAGATCACCGGTCTGGGCGAGGAGCGCGCCGACCTGGTCTCGGCGATCGCCCGCCTGCGCCAAGGTATCGCCAGCCTCAACAAGGAGGGCCGGCAGCGGCTGCTGGAGGCCTTCGAGCAGGTCAACGGCCACTTTTCCGAGCTCTTCGTGCAGCTCTTCGGCGGCGGCCGTGCCTACCTCAAGCTGACCGAGGCGGAAGATCCCCTGGAAGCCGGTTTGGAGGTCATGGCGAGCCCGCCGGGCAAGCGCCTGCAGGTACTCTCGCTGCTGTCCGGCGGTGAACAGGCCCTGACCGCGCTGGCCCTGCTGTTTGCCGTGTTCCTGACCAACCCGGCACCGATCTGCGTGCTCGACGAGGTCGACGCGCCGCTCGACGACGCCAACGTGGACCGTTTCTGCACGCTGGTCGACGAGCTCGCCGAGCGCACCAAGACCCGTTTCCTGATCATCACCCACCACCGCATGACCATGGCCCGAGTCGACCGGCTCTACGGCGTCACCATGGCCGAGCGCGGGGTCAGCCAGTTGGTCTCGGTCGATCTGGACGCGGCCGAAGATCTGCGAGAGAGCGCGTAAGTTCTTTTCGAGAATGCGCCAAGGGGCGCATTCTCTAGTTCGGCACCGGCCCGCGCCCAACCTGTTCTGGACCAGCAACGACAGCGTCTCCGACTTTGAGAGGGTGGCACTGAAAACCGAGGGACTCTGCTACACCATGCACATAC
>JBCCGG010000081.1:0-10451 GCA_039029395.1 Pseudomonadota bacterium
AACATGTTCTTTTGCTGCTTGTATCAGGATGTTATTGAATCTTGTAACTCTTCTCGTCAAGTTGCTTTCTTGCTCGAGGTTTTGGCATCTGGCCTCAACTTCATCTCTGAAATTGTTCCAATCAACTCCATTTCGTTTCCATCTTCCCGGTTTTCCGATGTTGTTGTTGTTGTCGTCGTTGTTGTTGTTGTTGTTGTTGTTGTTGTTCTTGTTGTTGTTGTTGTTGGCCGAGCCGGCCGAGGCGGCCAGCTTCGAGATCGTTCTCGATGCGGTCGGCGCCGGCCCGACCCGGGCCGCCGCGATCGCCGCCGTGGCACCCGGCGGGGTGATCGCCCACGTGGGCCTGCAGGATTCCGGCGGCCCCTTCGACGTGCGCACCTTGACCCTCCAGGAGATCACCCTGATCGGCGTCTACACCTACAATGACGGCGACCTGCGCGCCTCTCTCGCCGCGCTCGCCGACGGCCGCCTGGGCGCGCTTGACTGGGTAGAAGAACGCCCGCTGGCCGACGGCGGCCAGGCCTTCCACGACCTTGACGCCGGCCGCAGTGCCGCGGCCAAGATCGTGCTGCGGCCGTGAGCGGGCGGTTGGACGCGCTCTGCCGCCATTGGCTCACAGGGACCGAAGGGGTCCAATCTTGTCGAAGTGGCCGTGGTGGCGCGACGACTCGATGCGCTAAGCGCACTCATGGGGCACTTGGAAGGCGCTAAGGCGTTCTCCTCGATGGGCCGCCGGACCTCAGGCGCTGGTCAGGTTGCCGCGACGCGACAGGGGCGAAAGGTGGCCTGCCAGGCAGCGGCGAGATTGCGAGGCGAAGACGTCCTTTGTCATGAAAAGCCAGCGTGAGACGGCACATGCGGCCTTGCGCGGCGCTCTCCCGGTCAGCCTCAAAAGTCCCGCTTGACCTCGACACCGACCGGCACGGCAATCCGGCTCCGGCTGGCGCTGCCGTCTTGGGTGCGCCCCATCATGACCGGGGCGGCGTCCCAGCCGCTCTCCGTTTCGGACAAGTCCATGTAGGGGCTGTCGCCCTCGGGGATCGGGTCGATGTTGAGCGCGCGCCGACGTTTTTGCTCTTCGCTCTCCTCGACCACGATCTTGTCGACCGATAGATCCAGCGCCGGCGCCTGGCCGTCCGCGGTCTGCGCCATGAGCGGGCCGCAGGGCGCGAGCAGGAGTCCCAGCACCAACAGCCGCGCGACCCGGTCGATTGCCATGAGCCAGCTCCTTATCTCCCCAAGAGCGCCATGCTAGCGCGATCGGGCGTTCGAGAGAACATGTGAATAGGCGCAAGGGCAATTCAACTTCTACGCTTCACCGGTTGCATGTATTTCGGCAGTGCCCGGCTTGTCAGGGCGCGCCGGGCCAATAAGATGGTTCGCACCACTGCGGGAGTGCGAACGATCAAGAGCAATCCAATCGCCCTAGGTCTTTTGGCGGCGCTTGCCTTGTCGCTCTGGCTGACACCCTGGCAGGACGCCCGGGCCCAGATGCAAAGGGAAGGCGGCGGGCTCAGCGAGCTCTCGCCCTATCCCTTGCGACCACCGAACCTGGAGAGCCCCCGGGCGACCCTGCAGAGCTTCTTGATCAATATCAGCCAAGCGATCGAGCGCCTGCGCGAGGAGGAGCCGCCCCATGCGATCCGTCGGGCCTTGCGCCGGGCGCTTCTTTGCATGGATCTGAGCCAGATCCCGCTCGCCACCCGGGAGGCGATCGGCACCGAGAAGGCCCTGCTGCTCAAGGAGATCCTCGACCGCATCGAGCTGCCGCCGTTCGACCAGATTCCCGACCTGGCGTTTGTCAAGGAGGAGGGTCTGACCGCTTGGACGATCCCCAACACCGAGCTCACCTTGGTGCGGATCGAGGAGGGGCCCCATGCTGGACTCTTCCGATTCAGCCCGCGAACGGTCGCTTTGCTGGAAGATTTTTACGAGCTTGCCGAGTTCCTACCCTACAAGCGCGGGGCGACGATCGGCGCCTACGAGGACTTTCTCTACGGGCCGGGCACGCTCTTGCCGCTGAGCTGGGTCGACCGCTTGCCGAGCTGGACCTACCAGGTGATCGCGGAGCAGACCGTTTGGCAGTGGATATTGCTGATTATTCTGCTGATCGTCGTGACCTGCGCGATCGTCGCGGTCTATCGCTGCGGCCATTGGTGGGACCAGAGGTTCAAGGACTCCAGCGCCTGGTTGCGGTTCGGCAAGCTGCTGACCGCGATCTTCGTGATTTTAACCGTGCCGCTCGCCAGCCTCATCGTGGACGATGCCATCAACATAACCGGGATCGCCTTCGTGGTCTTCGAGTTCGCGATTCAGGCGGTTGCCTACGCGGCGGTTGCCTGGCTTGCGGCGCTGCTCATCTCGCGCATCGGCGAGGGCGTGATCAACGCCAAGCAGCTGCGCGCGGCCAGCCTCAATTCCCAGATGATCCGCACCATCACCCGGCTGATCGCGCTGATCGTGGTGATCTACATCGGAGTGGTGGCGGCCGAGTCCTTCGGGATCCCCGTGGCGCCGCTGATTGCGGGTCTCGGCGTCGGCGGTTTGGCGATCGCGCTCGCCGTCAGGCCGACTCTGGAGAACATCGTCGGCGGCTTCATCCTCTTCGCCGACAAGCCGGTCAGGGTCGGCGATTTCTGCTCCTTCGGGCCAATGATGGGCACGGTCGAGGAGATCGGCCTGCGCTCGACCCGCCTGCGCGCGCTCGACCGCACGGTGGTCACCGTGCCCAATGCCGAGTTCGCCAACATGCAACTGGTCAACTGGGCGCGCTGCGACCAGATGCTGATCGAGACCACGATCGGCCTGCGCTACGAGACCAAACCCGAGCAATTGCGCTACGTGCTGGCCAAGCTGCGCGAGATGCTGATCGCCCATCCGATGATCGACAAGGACTCCATGCGGGTGCGTTTCGTCGGCTACGGCGAGTCGTCCCAGGATGTTCTGATCCGGGTCTACGCCATGACCCGGGATTGGAACGAGTTCTACGCGATCCAGGAGGACATCTTCCTGCGCGCTGGCGAGATCGTCGAGGAGTCGGGCACCAGCTTCGCCTTTCCTTCGCGCACCCTCTACATGGGCCGCGATCCGGGCATCGACCAGGAGAAGAGCGATTCGGCCATGGAGTCGGTCAAGTTCTGGCGCAACAGCGGCCAGCTGCCGTTCCCCCGCATGGCGCCGACCCAGCGGGACCGTCTCACCGACACGCTGGACTACCCGCCGCGCGGCTCGCCCGACGCCTTGCGCTCCCAGGGTCTCAAGGCCGACAGCGCGGAGCCGCTGTCCCGGCACGGGCCCGAGGATGATGAGGCGAAAGACGACGAGAAGAAGAAGGGTTCCTAGATTTGGTCCCTGCGCGGCACGAGCAAGCCGCCAAGGGCAGCGCGCCAGCGCGGCTTTAGGCACGACAACAGCTCGAGCAGGGCGCGCCAGCCGGCGGCTTGTTGTTCTCTGGTGATGTTCCGGCACATGGCCTGTGATCCTACGCTTTCGACGGGGGCGCCTCAAGGCGTGGGCAGGGGCGGCACGCTCACCAGGTACTCGGCGATCGCCCGGCGGTCGTCGTCGGTCAGCTTGCTGGTGCCCTCGGTGACCACTTCGACCATGGCGCCGCCCACATAGTCGCCGTCGGGCAGGAAGCCGGTCTTCAGATACCAGGCGATGTCGCTCTCGCTCCAGTCGCCGATGCCGCCTTTGCCAGGCGTGATGTTCGGCACCGACTTGCCTTCCGGCCCCTCCGGGTTGCCCGAGAGCGCCTTGTCCTGCTCGGTGGCGCCGAGCCATCCGCGCGGCGTGTGGCACTCGCCGCAATGGCCCAGGTCCTGCACCAGGTAAGCGCCCCGGTTCCAGGCCTCGCTCTGGTCCGGGTCCGCCTTGAAGGGCCGCGGCTCGAAGAACAGGCTCTGCCAGACCCCGGCCAGCCAGCGCCAGCCGAAGGGAAAGTCGAGCTCGTGCTCCCGGTTCGCCTGCTCGATCGCCGGCACGCTCTTCAAGTAAGCGAAGAGCGCCTTGGCGTCGTCGTCGGTCATGCCGCTGTAGGAGGTGTAGGGAAAGGCCGGATAGTAGGCGCTGCCATCAGGCGCCCGGCCGTGCTTAAGCGCCTCCAGGAACTGGGCTTCGCTCCAGGTGCCCAATCCGGTCTTCTCGTCGGGCGTGATGTTGGGTGTGTAAAAGGTGCCGAAGGGAGTCTTCAGCGCGACCCCGCCGGCCAGATACTTCTCGCTCTTGGGCACCGTGTGGCAGGCGACGCACCCGGCCGCGTGGACCAGGTACTTCCCGTGCTCGACCGGATCCTCATCCTGGGCCGCCGCCGGGCCCGCAAGCAGCAGCCCGGCGGCCAGCCCAAGACGCCCAAGGAAGGCGCGCATTCCGGCTATTCTTTGTGGCGGAAGGGCTTGTGGCAGCCGCCGCAGGTCTTGCCGAGCTCCAGGTAGGCGTTGGTGGTGGCGTCCATGTCGCTGCCCTGGGCGGTCTCGGCGAAATGTGCCGCCGCCTTCTGAAAGTCCTCTACCGCGGTCTTGAACTTCTCCGGCTCCTTCCAAATCGCCGGCAGGGCGTCAGTCTTGTTGTAGTCGTCATAGGTGCTGTTGGGCGGGAAGATTTTGGGCACCAGAAGGCTCATTTCGAGGATCGCGTCCGCGTGCTCGGGGATCTGGTCCGTGTAGCTGACCTCGCCCTTGACGATCATGCCGATCGCTCCGGTGCTGGCGCCAATGGACTTCATCACCGCCTGACGGTACTCCACAAGGCTCTTGGGCGAGTCGGCGGCCAGGGCCTGGCCCAGCCAAATCGTCGCCAGCGCGCCGGTCAGCGCGCCCACTGCTTTTCGCATATCAGGATCCTCCCGCTTGTCCCGTTTCGGGTCCTGGGGACTGAGGCTAGTCAGCCGAGCGAAGGATGTCCATGCCATACGAATCCAATCGTGCGGACCAATGTCCTATGCGCCCTCTTGGAAGGTCAGCTTCGCGGGCGAGATCAGCACGTTGAACTGGGCGCACCAGATGACGACGTTGGGAAAATCTTGGAGCGCGACGCCGGCCGGGATTTGAAAGACCTGGCTGCCCTTGAAGGCGCGCAGGCGCCCCAGGTCCACATACAAGGCGTTTTCCACCGCCGTGTCCGGGGTGACCTCGGCGAGCGGCACCAGGTAGACGTGGAACTTGGGGCCCGGGCCGACCTCGAAGTCGGCACCCAGCTGCACCGCGTCGTCGTAGACCTGGACCCCGCCACGGCCATAGTGGATCGGGTCCGAGGGATTGGCGTGGATGAAGTCGCCGCTGGCGACGAGCTTGCGATCGGCCCGCTCCGGCAGATGCTCCATGGCCGTGACGTCGGCCAGGAAGATGTAGGGATAGACGAAGATCGCCAGCACGAAGCCGCCGATCCCGCCCAAGAGGCCGCCGATCAGGAAGGTGATGAAGAAACGCTTCATGGCGCCGCTCCCTTTTCTGGGTCGCCTGGACCCAAAGCAGAACACAAAGACCGGCTCGGGACCAGGGGGCAGGTTGGCCGGCGCGCGGTGCGTGCTGAGGTTCAATAATAAATGACCACTTTCCGAAGTTGCGCGGAGATTCGGACCAAATACCTCGCATCATGGTTTTGATCCGATCCGATACCACCGTTCATTTGACTTGTCGGTGAAAACTGTCCCACTTTGTCGGCCAATCAAAATCACGAACGCGCCCGTCCGGCGGCAGCGACGGATTGACTGATGAGACCGGCACGGCGCAGCCAGGGAGGATCGAGCGCCACATGTCTCTTCCAAAGAGTCTTCGATTCAGCCTCGCATTCGGTCTCCTGCTCACCGGTCTCGGCGCCGGTCCCGCGGTGGGGCAGGGCACGACTCAACCGCCGGACTTCTCTAATGTTGAGGACGTGCTCCAGGGGCGCCGCCTGATCCTGCCGGTCCAGGACCTGGTGATCGGCTCCAGCGCCGAAGGCCGGGCCACCATTCTCGAGACCGACAAGTCCACGGTGACCCGCGAGGTCGCAGTCGACACCGGCGGCACGCCGATCGCGATCGGCTCTGGCCGGGTGTTCGATCTGGAGAACGACGTCATCATCACCATGGTGCGCCTGAGCGGCAGCATCGCTGGCATCAATCTGCGCGACGCCGTGGGGCAGCGCTCTCTTTCGGTCGACACGAAGCTCGCGATCTGCACGGCCGCCCAGCAGTCCGGCTGCAACCCGAACCTGGTGGTGACCGGCGATCTGACCGGCGACGGCTTCGACGAGATCGTGCTGTCCTATGCCGGTGGCGGCCTGCAGGTCGCCTCGGCGGTCGACGTCAGCGACTTCGAAAAGGGCCTTGTATTCGGACCCCTGTTTCAAGGGGAGGTCGTGGTCCAGCCCCAAGCCATGGCGGTGGCCAATTTCACCGGCAGCGATGGCCGTGCGATCGCCGCCTTCGACCAGCCCGACTTCGAGGTCTACCAGCTGCGTCCGGTCAGCAGTCCGAACGATACGCCCAGTCTGGAGCTGATCCGAGTCTCCACCGTGCCCTTCAATCCCTTTCCCAACGGCATAATCCGCGCCCAGTTGAGCGCCGGCCAGTTCGACAGCAACACCAAGGACCGGGAGCTGGCGCTGACCCTGATCGATCCGAACAACGACGCCGTGAACATGTACTTCGTTCAGATGAGCGACACGCTGATCCCTTCGATCAGCAACGCCCAACCGGTCGGCGTCACGGCGGATATCATCTCCCAGACGGCCGGGCGCTTGGACTGGTTCAGCGACCAGGACCAGCTGGTCATGACCCTCGACCGGAGCGGCGCCAACGGCCAGGTCAGCGTGGTGCAGTTGATCAACAACGGCCTGTTCATCTTTCCGGCCAGCCACGCCGTGTTCTTCCCCAACTGCGGCAGCGGACGGCAGTCGCAGGTTTACGACGTGGCGCTCGGCGATTTCGACTTCGACCTCGCCGATCCCGCCTCGACGCCGCCCGATCTTGAGATCGGCGTGCTGGCCGGATGCGAAGGCCTCGGCTTCCAGCAGCTGCAATGGCAGATCTTCAAGAGCGATGCGCAGAACGAGTTCGCCATATCTTTCGTGAGCGAGGGTTTCCAGGGGGAGACCTTCCCGAGCGCGACCCCGGTGCTGTCGGCCATCGTGGCGAGCGACACCCAGGGCCGCTCCCTGTTGCTCGGCCCGGCCACCAAGGTGGTGCTCAACGACCACTCCCAGCCGCGCATCGTGATGGGCGCGCCGCCCATGCACATCGACTTCATCCAGAATCCGATCGATCCGGGCCAGCCATCGACCGCCTTCGGCAAGATCAACATGACCGCCTTTCCCTCGACCGACGACAACACCGACCGGGGCATGAACAGCGAGTTCGATCTGGCGGCCAGCTCCAGCGTACAGAACAGCTCGACCCAGACCACCAGCTACAGCTACACCACCGGCACCGCGGTCGATGCAAACATCGGCCTGGGCATTCCGGACATCGCCAGCCTGGGCGCCAGCATGACCTCGATCGCCGAGACCACCCACGCCGGTTTCGTCCAGAACAAGTTCGGCAGCTACGACAGCTTCGCCTATGACATTCAGACCATCACCGGCTTCGGCGACGTGGTCTGGTTCAACACCAAGCGCTTCAATCTCTGGGTCTACCGGGTGCTCGGCCATTTCGCCTGCCCGGCCGACAACACGAGCTGCAACAGCAAGCTGCCGCTCAACATCGTCTTCTCGGGCCCCGACAAGATCATCAACCACCCGCACACCCCCAGCGCTCAGATCGAATGGCACCAGCCGCACCACGAGGTCGGCAATATCCTGTCCTATCCCCAGACCCTGGATCAGCTGGAAGCGACCCTCGGGCCCGACGGCGCCTTGCAGCAGTTCTTCGAGACCGACTTCCTGACCGGCACCAACGACGACACCCAAACCCTGGAGTGGTCGAGCGGCCAGACCAGCGCCCAATCGACCGGCTCTGCCAAGATCCACTCCCAACGCACCAGCGAGACGGTCGGCGGCGGCGGCGACTACTTCCTGATCGGCGGCACCAGCGCGACCTTCGAGGAAAACCGCAGCCGGGGCATCAGCACCCTGGAGGACACGGTGGAGACCACCGCGTCGACCAACGGCTTCATGATCTCGGTGCCCAGCTTCAATCTGGGCGAGGACTACAGCTATCCCTTCGACGGCTTCATCCTGGGCGACTCGGAAAGCGAGTCCGTTCTCCAGCAAAAGGCCCTGATCGCCGAGCTGAAGGACAAGGACATGGTCGACACCACGGTCAACGGCACCTTGCGCCTGGCCTTTACCGCCCAGCCCGACGCGGCCGTCGGCACCTGGTGGGGCAACGGCAGCTCGCCCTACCTGAGCGCGCCCGATGCCGCGCTCAACCACCCGGTGCGCTGGACCAAGATCAGCGAGACCTCCGGGCCGCTGTCCTCGGTCTATTGCTTCAACATCTTCGACCGGGACGACGTGCTGAAGGGCGGCGCCTACGAGATGAAGGGCCTCTTCGTGCTGCCCGAGGGCGCCACCGAAGGGCCGGTGCTGACCGTCGCCGACGAGGGCCAGAGCCTTTCGATCCGCGCCCGGGTCTACAACTACAGCCGCCTGGACATGGCCGCCGACCACAAGGTGAAGGTGCAGATCTACGTCCAAGAGTGGGATGCCACGACCCAGTCCTTCACCGGTGACGCGGCGCTCTTGGGCACCTCGACGCTGGATCCCATTCCCGGCAACAACATGGCGAACAGCGGTCTCAACTCGGCCTTCGCGACGGCGACGCTGGAAACCGGCGACTGCCCGCTTTCGGGTGGCTGCGGCGGCAAGTACCTGAAGTTCTGGGTCGTCACCTGGATCGAGGATTCGACCGGCGACCTGGTTGCCGACTACCAAGACCACGGGCTTGCCAAGAAGCCGAGCGGCTCCTTCACCGGGATCGGCCAGGTGGCGCTCGAGCCGATCTCCAACAACGTGGGCTTCTGGGATCAGGAGATCTACATTTGCCCCAAGGGCGCCCAATGCACCACCGCCGCCGCCAGCCCGGCGCCCGGCGCCCTCTCGCTCGACGCCGTCAGCCTCTCGGCCGATCAGGTGAATACCTTCGAGAGCGTCGACGTGAGCGCCCACCTGAGCACGGGCAATGAAGGCGTCGGCGGCATTCTTCTCCTGTTCTTCGACGGTGACCCGGAGGCCGGCGGCGCGCTCTTCGAGGTCGAGCATCTGCCCTTTATCCCGGCCGGCGGCAGCTACCTCAGCCGGGTGCGCTACCAGGCGCCCGTCGAGGGCCCGCGCGATATCCACGTGGTGGCGCGCAGCGGCGGTCTGGTGGCAACCCAGATGGCCAGCCTGGAGGCCTTCGAGCCGCTCGTTGCAGCGCCCATGTGCCAGAACCCCCTGGGCGGCGCGACGGAGGTCAGCGGCTCGGCCGGAGAGGTCGGGCCCGGCGACCGGCCGACCAGCCTGCAGCTGCACGCCACCTTGAGCGACATCGGTCCGCTCGATCTGGGCAACGCGGTGGTTACCCTGGACCGCCTGCTGCACGAGGTCGGCGGGAAGGGCGAGCTGGTGACCCAAGAGTCCGGCGCCGGCCTGCTGCCGCTTACGCTGGCCGCCGCGCCGGGATCGAACGCCCGTTTCGCCCGCTTCGACACCGGCCCGGGCACGACCCCCCGGGTGCGCCTCAACCTGCGGCGCAGAGGCTCGGGCGAGGTGGACCTGTTCTTGCAGGCGCGCGGCGTCGCCCTGCCCGAGGCCCCGGCGCTCTGCAGCGGCCAGCCGCTGACCACGACGCTCAGCACTCGCCTTGCCGAGATCGACGACGGGCTCAACCCGGTGGCCCAGGCGGCGGTGACGGGGACGTGGGAGTGCGAGACGGACCGGTCAGGGGCGGTGCGGGATTTGCGGGTGGTAAGGGGGATGTGAGGGGGATGGATCGTGCATTTCAAATTTTTTTCCGCGTAGCCAACGGCATTGGTACTCGACTACGATGCAACTTAGTTCGCACATCCGGAACCCAAGATCCAGGAAGCACATCAAAATTTGGAGGCCGCGAACCTACCTTGATTGGAGGCCCTGATATCGATGAGATCTAAGTTCTGGATTCTTTTTTCGGTTTGCATGATGAAGAAAGAATTCAGGATAGTGTGCCAAAGTTTGCACAGTTCTTTTGCGCTTAAATGGTTGAGAACTGATTGGTTCCAAGAAATCTAAGGTCGACGGGAAGCTCTTCGTGACCGCCGCGAGGCGAACGAGCGGATGCGCGGACGTCGCTGACTCCATCGCTGGGCTCAGTTGTCGTCGGCCGGAGCCGAGGCCGGTGCTTCGGCCGAGCCGCCGGCTGCCGGAGCCGGCTGGGCCGAGGGCGGAGCCGGCGTCGGCTTGTACAGCGTGACCAGCGTTCCGCCGACGGCCGCCAGCACGATGCCGGCGAAGAACTGCCACGGCAGCGCACCGATGCCGCCCTTCGGCGGATGCAGCGACAGCGCGACGAC
>JBCCGG010000082.1:0-10247 GCA_039029395.1 Pseudomonadota bacterium
CGATGATCTCGCCCGATGGCTTGGCCATCAGGCCGCGCATGCCGGCCAGCTGCTTGATTTGGGCTGCCGAACCACGGGCGCCGGAATGGGCCATCATGTAGACCGAGTTGACGTCCCGGCCGGCCTGTCCGGACATGTCCTTCATCATCTCGTCGGCGACCTGGTCGGTGCAGGTCGACCAGACGTCGACCACCTTGTTGTACTTCTCGCCGCGGGTGATCAGACCGTCGAGATACTGCTGCTCGAACTCCTTGACCTGCTTCTGGGCCGCCTCGACCAGCTTGTGCTTCTGCGTCGGTACCACCAGATCGTCCTTGCCGAAGGAGATACCGGCACGGCAGGCATAGCCGAAGCCGAGCGCCATAATCCGGTCGGCGAAGATCACCGTCTCCTTCTGACCGCAGTGGCGGTAGACGATGTCGATGACCTCGGTGATCTCTTTCTTGGTCAAGAGCCGGTTGAGCAGGCTGAAGGGCACCGCCGGGTTATCCGGCAGCACTTCGGAGAGGATCATGCGGCCGGGCGTCGTCTCGACCACGCTAGTTACCTTCTCGCCGTCCTCGTTGAGCGCGGTGTAGCGCGCCTTGATGCGGCTGTGGAGCGTGACCGCGCCCTTCTCGATCGCGTGCAGGATCTCGCCCATGTCGGTGAAGGCCATGCCCTCGCCCGGCTCGCCCTCGGCCTCCATGGTCAGGTAGTAGATGCCCAGCACGATGTCCTGGGACGGCACGATGATCGGCTTGCCGCTGGCCGGCGAGAGGATGTTGTTGGTCGACATCATCAGCACGCGCGCTTCCAGCTGGGCTTCCAGGGAGAGCGGCACGTGGACCGCCATCTGGTCGCCGTCGAAGTCGGCGTTGAAGGCGGTACAGACCAAGGGATGAAGCTGGATTGCCTTGCCCTCGATCAGGACCGGCTCGAAGGCCTGAATGCCCAGTCGATGCAGGGTCGGCGCCCGGTTGAGCAGCACCGGGTGCTCGCGGATGACCTCTTCCAGAATGTCCCAGACCTCGGGACGCTCCTTCTCGACCATGCGCTTAGCGGCCTTGATGGTGGACGCCATGCCGTAGAGCTCGAGCCTCGAATAGATGAAGGGCTTGAACAGCTCAAGCGCCATCTTCTTGGGCAAGCCGCACTGATGGAGCTTGAGCTCCGGTCCGACCACGATTACCGAGCGGCCCGAGTAGTCGACCCGCTTACCCAGCAGGTTCTGGCGGAAGCGGCCCTGTTTGCCCTTGAGCATGTCGCTCAAGGACTTGAGCGGGCGCTTGTTGGCACCGGTGATGACCCGGCCGCGCCGGCCGTTGTCGAACAGCGCGTCGACCGCCTCCTGCAGCATGCGCTTTTCGTTGCGCACGATGATGTCGGGCGCGCGCAGCTCGATCAGGCGCTTCAAGCGGTTATTGCGGTTGATGACCCGGCGATAGAGGTCGTTGAGATCCGAGGTCGCGAAGCGGCCGCCGTCGAGCGGCACCAGGGGGCGCAGCTCGGGCGGGATGACCGGCACGGCGTCCAGGATCATCCACTCGGGCCGGGCACCGGACTCGATGAAGGCCTCGACCAGCTTGAGTCGCTTGACCAGCTTCTTGCGCTTGGCCTCGGAGTTGGTCTCCTTCAGCTCAAGTCGCAGATCGGTGCGCTCCTCGTCCAGATCCAGGCGGCCGAGCATCTCTTTCAGCGCCTCGGCGCCGATCATCGCGGTGAAGGCGTCCTCGCCGTACTCTTCCTGGGCGTCGAGATACTCCTCCTCGTTCAGGAGCGAGTGCAGCTTGAGCGGCGTGAGGCCCGATTCCGTGACCACGAAGCTCTCGAAGTAGAGCACCCGCTCCAGGTCCTTCAGAGTGAGGTCGAGCAGCAGGCCGATGCGGCTCGGCAGGGACTTCAAGAACCAGATGTGGGCAACCGGGCTGGCCAGTTCGATATGGCCCATGCGGTCACGCCGGACCTTGGATAGGGTAACCTCGACGCCGCACTTCTCACAGATGATGCCCCGGTACTTCATCCGCTTGTACTTGCCGCAGAGGCACTCGTAATCCTTGATCGGCCCAAAGATCCGGGCGCAGAACAGGCCGTCGCGCTCTGGCTTGAAGGTTCGGTAGTTGATGGTTTCAGGCTTCTTGATCTCGCCAAAGGACCAAGAGCGGATCCTCTCCGGGCTGGCGATCGAGATGCGGATCTGATCGAAGCTCTGAGGGCCGCTTGGCTGGCCGAAGAAGTTCATCAACTCGTTCATCGGAGTCTCCCGATTAGACTTATGCGTGGTGCCCGAAGGCGGACGTAAGGATGCACTCGCTCTTGCTTCAAGCTCAGTAGGAATCCTGCTTCAGCTCAACGTTGAGGCCGAGCGAGCGCAGCTCCTTGACCAGAACGTTGAAGGACTCCGGGATGCCGGCCTCGAAGTTGTCGTCGCCCTTGACGATCGCCTCGTAGACCTTGGTCCGGCCCGACACGTCGTCGGACTTGACCGTCAGCATCTCCTGCAGGGTGTAGGCCGCGCCGTAGGCCTCCAGCGCCCAGACCTCCATCTCGCCGAAACGCTGGCCGCCGAACTGCGCCTTGCCGCCCAGTGGCTGCTGGGTGACCAGGCTGTAGGGGCCGATCGAGCGGGCGTGGATCTTGTCGTCCACCAGATGATGCAGCTTCAGCATGTAGATGAAGCCGACCGTCACCTGCCGGTCGAAGGTCTCGCCGGTGCGCCCGTCGACTAGAGTGACCTGGCCGGAGTTCTTCAAACCCGCCTGACCGAGCATCTCGAGGATGTCCTCCTCGCGCGCGCCGTCGAACACCGGCGTGGCGATCGGAATCCCGACGCTCAAGTTGCCGGCCAGCTCCATCAGCTCGTCCTGGCTGAGATCGGCGACCTCGCTCTTGAAGGTGTCTTCGCCATAGATCTTCTTGAGCTTGGTCTTGATCGGATCCAGGTTGCCGCTGCCGCGCTTGACCTTGTCGACCATCTCGGCGATTTGGCGCCCAAGGCCGTCGCAGGCCCAGCCCAGGTGGGTCTCGAGGATCTGGCCGACGTTCATGCGGCTGGGCACGCCCAAGGGGTTGAGCACGATGTCGACCGGGGTGCCCTCTTCGGTGTAGGGCATATCCTCGATCGGCACGATCTTTGAGATCACGCCCTTGTTGCCGTGGCGGCCGGCCATCTTGTCGCCCGGCTGCAGCTTGCGCTTCACGGCGACGAAGACCTTGACCATCTTCATCACGCCCGGCGGCAGCTCGTCGCCGCGCTGCAGCTTATCGACCTTGTTCTCGAAGCGTTTGGTGAGCTCGTCGATCGACTGGTCGAACTGGCGGTTCAGCGCCTCGATATCGCCCTGGCGGTCGTCGTTCTTGACGCCGATCTGGCGCCACTGGCCGGGCGTGAAGTCGGACAGCGCCTTCTCGGTGATCTTGGTGCCGGACTTCAGACCCTTTGGGCCATCGACCGAGGTCTGGTTGAGCAGCAGGTCCTTGAGGCGGCCATAGAAGCTGCGCTCGAGGATCGCCTTCTCGTCGTCCCGGTCCTTGGCCAGGCGTTCGATCTCGGCGCGCTCGATGGCGAGCGCGCGCTCGTCCTTGTCGACGCCGCGGCGAGAGAAGACCCGAACGTCGACCACCGTGCCGGTCACCCCCGGCGGCACCTTGAGCGAGGTGTCGCGCACGTCGGAGGCCTTCTCGCCGAAGATCGCCCGCAGCAGCTTCTCTTCCGGGGTCATCGGCGACTCGCCCTTGGGCGTGACCTTGCCGACCAGAATGTCGCTGGGCTGGACCTCGGCGCCGATATAGACCATGCCGGCCTCGTCCAGGTTGCGCAGGGCGTCCTCGCCCACGTTGGGAATGTCCCGGGTGATCTCTTCCTGGCCCAGCTTGGTGTCCCGGGCCATGACCTCGAACTCCTCGATGTGGATCGAGGTGAAAACGTCATCGCGCACGATGCGCTCGGAAATCAGGATCGAGTCCTCGAAGTTGTAGCCCTGCCAAGGCATGAAGGCGACCAGCACATTGCGCCCGAGCGCCAGCTCGCCAAGGTTGGTCGATGGGCCGTCGGCGACGATATCGCCGCGCTCGACCACATCGCCGACCTTCACAAGCGGCCGCTGGGTGATGCAGGTGTTCTGGTTGGAGCGCTGGAACTTCAAGAGGTTGAAGATATCCACGCCCTGCTCGCCGCTCGAGGTCTCCTCGGTGACCCGGATCACGATGCGCGTGGCGTCCACTTGGTCGACCACGCCCGAGCGCCGGGCGACGATCGCGACGCCGGAATCCCGCGCCACGGTCTCCTCCATGCCGGTGCCGACCAGGGGCGCCTCGGTCTGCAGCAGAGGCACCGCTTGGCGCTGCATATTGGAGCCCATGAGCGCCCGGTTGGCGTCGTCGTTCTCAAGGAAGGGAATCAACGCGGCCGCGACCGAGACCAGCTGCTTGGGCGAAACGTCGATGAAATCGATGTCCTCGGCCCGCGCGACCAGATACTCGCCGCCGCGCCGGCAGGAGATCAGGTCCTCGATCAGGGCGCCGTTCTTGTCGAGCTCGGCGTTGGCCTGGGCCACCGTGTAGCGCCCCTCGTCCATGGCCGAGAGGTAGATCACCTCATCGGTCACCTTGCCGTCCTCGACCCGCCGATAGGGGCTCTCGATGAAGCCGTACTGATTGACCCGGGCATAGGTCGCCAGGGAGTTGATCAGGCCGATGTTCGGGCCTTCCGGGGTTTCGATCGGGCAGATCCGGCCGTAGTGGGTGGGGTGCACGTCGCGCACCTCGAAGCCGGCGCGCTCGCGGGTCAGACCGCCCGGGCCAAGCGCCGAAAGCCGCCGCTTGTGGGTGATCTCGCTGAGCGGGTTGGTCTGGTCCATGAACTGGGACAGCTGCGAGGAGCCGAAGAACTCGCGCACAGCGGCCGCCGCCGGCTTGGCGTTGATCAGGTCGTGGGGCATCACCGAATCGATCTCGACGGAGCTCATGCGCTCCTTGATCGCGCGCTCCATGCGCAAGAGGCCGACTCGGTACTGGTTCTCCATCAGCTCGCCGACCGAGCGCACCCGGCGGTTGCCCAGATGGTCGATGTCGTCGATCTCGCCCTTGCCGTCCTTGAGCTGGCAGAGAATCTTGAGGATCTCCAGGATGTCCTGCTTGCGCAGTACGCGTACGGAGTCGTCTGGCTCGAACTCGAGGCGCGAGTTCATCTTGACCCGACCGACCGCCGAGAGATCGTAGCGCTCGGGATCGAAGAACAGGCCCGAGAACATGGCTTCCGCGGTCTCCAGGGTCGGCGGCTCGCCCGGGCGCATGACCCGGTAGATGTCGATCAGGGCCTCTTCGCGCGAGCCGTTCTTGTCCGAAGCCAAGGTGTTGCGCATGTAGGCGCCGACATTGACGTGGTCGATCGCCAGGGTCTCGATCTGCTTGACGCCAGCTTCGACCAGCTCGGCCAGCTTGGCCTCGGAGAGCTCGTCGCCGGCATCGCACAGCACCTCGCCAGTCTCCTCGTTGATGAAGTCGGTGGCAACGTAGTGGCCGACCAGCTCGTCGTCGCCGACCAGCTGGTCCTTCATGCCGGCCTCGATCAGCTTCTTGGCGAGACGGGGGGTGATCTTGCTGCCGGCCTCGGCCGCGACCTTGCCGGTCTTGGCGTTGATCAGGTCCTTGGTCAGCTTAATGCCGCGCAGGCGCTCGGGCGCGAAGGCCGTGCGCCAGCCCTTGGCGGTGTGGGTGTAGGTGATGGTGTCGTAGAAGAAGTCGAGAATCTCCTCGGGCGACATGCCGGTCGCCTCGTGGGGCTCGAGCTTGCGGTCCTCGGCCGCGGCCACGGCGCGCTGCTTCTCGGTTGCCGCGCTGTCGAGCGCGAGCAGCAGGGTGGTCGCCGGCAGCTTGCGCCGGCGGTCGATGCGCACGTAAGCGAGGTCCTTGGCGTCGAACTCGAAGTCGAGCCAGGAGCCCCGGTAGGGGATCACCCGGGCGGCGAAGAGGAACTTGCCCGAGGAATGGGTCTTGCCCCGGTCATGATCGAAGAAGACGCCCGGCGAGCGGTGCATCTGACTGACGATCACACGCTCCGTGCCGTTGATGATAAAGGTGCCGTTGTTGGTCATGAGCGGCATGTCGCCCATGTAGACATCCTGCTCTTTGATGTCCCGGATCGAGCGGGCATCCGTGATCTCGTCGACGTCCCAGACTACCAGGCGCAGGGTCACCTTAAGCGGCGCGGCATAGGTGATGCCCCGCTGCTGGCATTCCTCGACGTCGTACTTCGGCTCTTCGAGCTCGTAGTCGACGAACTGCAGCTCGGCGCGCTCGGAGAAGTCCTTGATCGGGAAGACCGAGCGGAAGGCCGCCAGGAGGCCGGCGTTGGCCCGCTCCTCGGATGGCACCTCGCGCTGCAGAAATTGATCGTAGGACGTCTTCTGAACCTCGATCAGGTTCGGCATCTTTGAGATCTCGGCAATGCGCCCGAAGTGCTTGCGGATCCGCTTGCGACCGGTAAACGATCTTGTCATGTCACGTCCTCGTCAATTCGTCTCAACGTCGCTCGAGACCGCCCACAAAGGGCAGATCCCGAGGCTTTTCGCCGGTGCCGGCGACCAAGGCAAAAGCAGCCGCCTCGGCGCCCATCCCCTTGCCGGAGACGGGCGCCGAGCGGCCAACTCGGTCTTGTCCTTCGCTCAAACTACTTGAGCTCGACAGTTGCACCGGCCTCCTCGAGCTTCTTCTTCACTTCCTCGGCCTCGTCCTTGCCGACCGCTTCCTTGATCGGCTTGGGCGCGCCTTCGACCAGATCCTTGGCCTCCTTAAGGCCGAGACCCGTGATCGCCCGGACTTCCTTAATGACGTTAATCTTCTTCTCGCCAAAGCTGGCCAGGATCACGTCGAACTCGTCCTTCTCAGCGGCCGCCTCGGCCGCCTCGGCAGGCGCTGCGGCCACGGCGACGGGCGCCGCGGCGGATACGCCCCAGGTCTCTTCGAGCTTCTTGGCCAGCTCGGCGGCCTCGATCACGGTGAGCTTCGAGAGCTCTTCCACCAGGTTATCTAGATCAGCCATTTCGTCATATCTCCTTAGGCTTGAACTTCTCGTCCTCGGGGCAGCGTCACGCCGCCTCGTCCTGAGAGCCATAGGCGCTGAACACCCGCGCCAGCGTCGCCGCCGGGGCTTGTGTCACGCCTGCCAGCTTGGTCGCCGGGGCCTGCAAGACGCCGATTAGCTTGCCGCGCAGCTCGTCCAGGGACGGCAGCTTGGCGAGCGCCATGACGCCGTCGGCGTCCAGGGTCTCTTCCCCCAGCGCGCCGCCGACGATGGTCAGCTTCTTGTTGTCCTCGGCAAACTTCGCACAGACCTTGGCCGCGGCCACCGGGTCGGCCGAAAAGGCCATCGCCGTCGGTCCGGTCAAGAGTCCCTGCAAGGCCTCAAACTTCGTGCCCTCAAGCGCGAGCCGCGTGAGCCGATTCTTGGTCACTTTGAAGCTCGCACCAGCGTCTCGAACACGGCCCCTCAAGTCGGACGCCTCGGCGACGGTCAGACCCGTTTGCTGGGTGACCACCACCAGGGAGACTTCCTTGAAGGTCGCGTTGAGCTCCGCTACCAGCTTCTCCTTTTCGTTTCGGTCCACGGACGATCTCCGCTCGTTTTGGTGCCGCCTGCCGCCGGATGGCGGAGATCGGCCCCAGTTGCACGAGGACTTCCGGACAAGAACCGGGCCCGGAAGCCCACCTGCCTGTCCAGGAAGCTCAAGCCGTCCGGACCCCGTCCTCGGGGCCCATCGTGACTCGTCTTCTGTCTATGCAGGCTCTCTTGTCGCCAAGAGGCTTAAGCCCCCTTTGGCCGGTTGGCCGCCGGGCGCACCTGCAGTCTCGGACAGGTCGGGTCGGCGAGACGAACCCGCCGGCCCTAACATCCGCGCCCAGCCAACTGCGGCCGGAGGCGGAAACACGTTAACTCCTATGCGCCGATCGGCGCCGGGCCCTTAGGCCTGGCTGCCCAGATCGGCGACGTCCACCTTGACGCCCGGGCCCATGGTCGAACTGACCGAGACCCGCTTGATATAGGTTCCCTTGGCGCCGCTCGGCTTGGCGTTGTTGATCGCCTGGATAAAGGCCCGGATGTTGCCGGCCAGGTCATCGTCGGCGAAGCTCGCCTTGCCGACCCCGGCATGGATCAGCCCGGCCTTCTCGGCACGGAACTCCACCTGGCCGCCCTTGGCCGCTTGGACCGCGGCGGTCACGTCGTTGGTCACGGTGCCCAGCTTGGGGTTGGGCATCATGCCGCGCGGGCCCAGGATCTTACCCAGGCGGCCGACGATCGGCATCATGTCCGGCGTCGCGATGCAGCGGTCGAAGTTGATCTCGCCGCCCTGCACCTGAGCCTGCAGCTCCTCGGCGCCGACCACGTCAGCGCCGGCCGCGGTCGCCTCCTCGGCCTTCGGTCCCTTGGCGAAGACCGCGACGCGCACCGACTTGCCGGTGCCGTTCGGCAGGGTCACCACGCCACGCACGTTCTGATCGGCATGGCGTGGGTCGACGCCCAGGTTCATGGCGATCTCGACCGTCTCGTCGAACTTGACGACCGAGGCCTTCTTGACCAAGGCAATTGCCTCGTCGAGCGTGTGCAGCTTGTTGCGATCGACCTGCTCGTAGGCGGCCTTGAGCCGCTTGCCAGTCTTTGCCATGGCCTCTACTCCACCACTTCCAGGCCCATGGAGCGGGCCGAACCCTTGATGATCTGCGCCGCCGCGTCGATGTCGAAGGCGTTGAGATCGACCATCTTGGTCTCGGCGATCTCGCGCACCTGGGCCATCGTGACCTGGCCGACAACCTCGCGGCCGGGCTCCGCGGCACCCTTATCCAGACCTGCCGCCTTGCGCAGGAAGTAGCTGGCCGGCGGCGTCTTCGTGACGAAGGTAAAGGAGCGGTCCGAGTAGGCCGTGATAACGACCGGCGTCGGGGTGCCTTGCTCCATGTTCTGGGTCGCCGCGTTGAAGGCCTTGCAGAACTCCATGATGTTGAGGCCGCGCTGGCCCAGGGCCGGACCCACGGGCGGCGAAGGATTGGCCTGCCCCGCCTTGATCTCCAGCTTGATGTAACCTGCTATCTTCTTTGCCATCTCTTAGAACACCTCTGTTGCGTCACAGGGCTGCGTGGTGCGGCCGACCTCATGGGCTTGCGAGGGCGACCTCCCACACGGGGGGTTAAAAGACCTCTAAAGCTTCTCGACCTGCGAGTACTCCAGCTCGACCGGGGTCGAGCGTCCGAAGATCGACACCGCCACCTTCAGGCGGGCCCGCTCCTCATCCACCTCCTCAACGAATCCGTTGAAGGAGTTGAAGGGACCGTCGCTGACCTTGACCTGCTCGCCGACCTCGAAAGTCACCGACGGCTTAGGCCGCTCGACGCCTTCCTGGACCTGGCGCTGGATGCGCTGGGCCTCAGCCTCGGAGATCGGGCTGGGCTTGCCGCGCCCGCCCAAAAAGCCGGTCACCTTGGGCGTGTCCTTGACCAGATGCCAGCTGAGATCGGTCAGGTCCATCTTGATCAGCACGTAGCCCGGAAAGAACTTGCGCTCCGAGTTGATCTTCTGGCCGCGGCGCATCTCGACCACTTCCTCGGTCGGCACCAGGATCTCCTCGAAGGCCTCTTCCATGTCCTTCTGGCGCGCCTGCTCGCGGATCGACTCGGCGACCTTCTTCTCGAACCCGGAATAAACGTGAACCACGTACCAGCGGTGGGCCATGGCCGACCTCAGCCTCCTAAATTCAGTATGAGCTGGATCCCCCAGGAGAGAATCCAGTCCACCGCCAAAAAGAAAATGGCCGCGAGAAACACCATGATGAAGACCATCACCGTAGTGATGCCCGTCTCCTTGCGCGTCGGCCAGGTTACCTTGGAGACCTCTTGTCGGACCTCCTTAACAAACTGCGCCGGATTCATCTTGGCCATGACCTTTACTTCACCCATCCTGTCGCTCGGCAAATGGCAGGAGTGGTAGGACTCGAACCTACAACCCCCGGTTTTGGAGACCGGTGCTCTGCCAGTTGAGCTACACTCCTTTCGCGGCGCGTCGTTCGACCGATGGATCCGCCGGGCCGCTCACTTTGGGAAGCCGTCCCGGAGCCGACATGCCCTTGCCTTGCCTCACTTAATGATCTTAGCGACGACGCCGGCGCCGACGGTGCGGCCGCCTTCGCGGATCGCAAAGCGCAGACCCTCGTCCATGGCAATCGGCGAGATCAGCTCGATCGACATCGAGGTGTTGTCGCCAGGCATCACCATCTCCG
>JBCCGG010000083.1:0-10010 GCA_039029395.1 Pseudomonadota bacterium
GGCGCGGCGGGAAAGACAAAGGCAAAACCGCCCGTCAAAGGGACGGCTGGTCACTCGGCCACCCACGACAGTATGCTTGATGGGTGGCCGGGTGGGGGCGCGGGCCGGTGCCGGTTCTAGAAAAGCCGCCTTAAGCGGCTTTCTTGGCTAGACGCTAGGACTCCTCGGGCAGGCCGTCGACCCGGTAGCGCCACCAGGCGTTCAGACACTCCATGGGCGTGGGCTCGATGATGCCGTCGAGCAGGAAGGCGGCCGCGATGCGGGTCTGGACCACGACCGCCGGCAGCTCGGACTCCTCGACCATATCCTGCTGCATCCAGTCGCAGGGGCTCAGACTCTGGTAGCGCACGTAGGTCGCGACTGTCGCGGCCAGCAGAACCACCACCGTTATGGCCATAAAGCGCATCAATTGCCGTTCCGCCTGTCCTTAGCTCGTTCCTTGGCTCGGTGAAATATAGTGCGGCCGATGCCCGATGACGAGCCGTCGATATGGCCTGTCGTCAACGGGGATCGGTCAGCCGGCCCAGGCGCTCGGCGGCGACGCGCGCGAAGCGCAGGCTTTCGGCCCGGCGCCGGGCGGCGCTCAGGCCGTAACTGGGCGAGGGCCGCAGGATCGCCGCGCCGAAACCGTCGGCGACCATCAGGCCGCAATCCTCGGGCAGCGCCTCGAGCGTAAAATCCTCCGGCACGGCGAAGTAGAAGCTGTCGCAATAATCCAGGTATTCCGGCCACTTATGGTCGGCGCGGTAATCCGCCAAGCTGGTCTTGATCTCGACGATGGTGATCTTGCCGGCCCGGTCCAGGCCGGTCAGGTCGGCCCGCCGGCCGGAGCCCAGCACGAACTCGGGCAGGCACGCGATGCCGTGCTCGGCCAAGGTGCGGGTGATCCCGCGGGCGAGCAGCCCGGCCAGATCCAGGGGCCGGGCGGAGGCCTCGGTGGTCTCTGGCGGCAGGGCGGCGAGCAGATCTTTCATGGCTTGTTAGGGCGCGCTTGATAGTGCTACAGCTTGTCGGCACGAGTTTTCAGAACGAGGTGGTCAACCCACCCCCGATCGTCTCCAGGATAGCTACTGTGACAGATCCCTCGGCCAGGGTCCAGCTGCCTGTTCGTCTTTTGTTCCACGACCGCCTGGCGGCCGCGATCGTTGGCGCGGCGAAGGCGGAGCGGCGCTTGGCCTTGCTCTGCCGGCCGCGCGGAGCGGACAGCGAGCCGGCCTTTCACGGCCTCGACCCGCGGCCCGAGGAGCTCGAAGCGCCGGGCGCCTGGCACTTTGCCCTGATGCACGACGAGGGCGCGCTCGCCCAGTTGCCGCCGAGCTATGCCGCCGAGCTCGAGCGCGGCGGGCTTGGCCTGGCGGTCTATCCCGACCATGGCCGGGATCCCGACAGCCTGTGCGATGCCGCGCGCGGCGCCCTGGACGGGATCGCGGCCGCGGCGCGCGACGCCGATTGGGCCACGGACGCCGGCCAGGCGCTCAGCGACGCCTTCCTGGAGCAGCGCTGCGAGCTGCATTATCAGCCCCAGGTCGAGGCGGCGAGCGGCCGGGTGGTCGGCCTCGAGGCGCTGATCCGCGCCTATGGGCCGGGCGGCGCCCCTTTGACACTGGAGGCGCTCAATCTGGCCTCCGACGGCGGCGGCGGGACCGGGCGCCTGATCGATTGGATTTTGGAGCAGGCCTTGATCGACCTGGCCAAGCTGCGCCGAAGCGCCGGCCCGGGCCTGCGGGTCGCGGTCAACCTCTCCCTGGCCGAGGTGGTCGCCAGCGACTTGCCGGCGCGCCTGGAGCGTCACCGCACCGCGGCCGGGCTGCCGGCCGATTGCCTGGAGGTCGAAGTCACCGAACAGATTTACGGCCCCTCGCTGAGCCATGCCGCCGCGCGCCTCCAGGCCTTGCGCGGCCAGCAGGTGCGCACCGCCCTGGACGACTTCGGCACCGGCTTCTCGACCTTGACCCTTTTAAACCGCCTGCCCTTCGACACTCTCAAGATCGACCGGGTGTTCGTGGCGCCCCTGGGCGGCCCTTCGAGCGGCGAGGCCGATGAGGCCGCCGCCTTGGTCGCCGCAATGATCGCGCTCGGCCAGGCCAAGGGTCTCAGGGTCATCGCCGAGGGGGTCGAGCGCGCCGAGCAGCTCGCCGTGCTGCGCCAGCTCGGCTGCGAGCTCTACCAAGGCAACTACTTCAGCCCGCCGGTCACCCACGGCGATGTGGAGAGCCTGCTGAAGGCGGCCTGAGGGGCGGTTCGGCCCGTCACGTGCATTCGAAATCGTCGCCGTCGAGCGGGCGGCAGCGCTCGGGCCAGCCCCGTTCGCGCCAGTAGTCGACGATGCCCTGTTCTTCCATGAGGAACTTGAAGGCCTCGTCCTGGCCAATCGACCCCAGGACGCTCCAGGGCACGGTGAAGACCAGCGTCGGCCGCGCCGGGGTGCGCGAATAGTACTGAAAGGCCTCGAGCACTAGCTCCGGCCCGCCGATTGCCTCCAAGAAGAGATAGCCTATGTACTGCGTGTCCTTGTACGTCTCGAAGACCGCTTGGGGCGAGAGCGTGCGCGTCGCCTCGATCATGCCCAGGAGCGACTCCTTGACGCCTTGATCGCAGCTTGCGCACGCGTCAATCAAGGCTTCTAGACGCTCCACTTGGCCGGTCTTGAACATGTAGCCGATGATCGGCCGGGCGTTGATCTCCTGGAACTCGGGGTAGGCTTCGAACAGCGCGATAAGCCGCTCGACGTTTTCCGCGCTTGGGTCCGACAGCCACCGGGTCTGGGCATCGCGCATCTGGTAGAGCGGATTGAGCGGATCCAACTCGAGCATCTGGGCGGCCATGGCGATCGCTTGGGACTGGTGCCCGACCACCGCGAGCAGCTCGCTGTAGTCCTCCATGACCTCGTCGTTCGCGGGCTGCTGGTCAAGCGCCAAGCGGTACTGGTCCTCGGCCTGGGACCACTGGCGGTCTCTGCGGTAAATGTTGGCCTGGGCGTAATGCACGATGGCCAGGTCCGGGGCAATCTCCTGGGCCTTCAGCGCGGCCTGCTGGGCGCGGCGATAGTAGGGCGCCGGCAGGACCGGGAAGCCGTTGACCTCTTTGACGTAGGAGGGAAGCACGTTGTAGACCAGCGAGAGCGCAGCCCAACCGGCGGCGAAATTAGGATCGATCTCGACGCTTTCGCGCAGCAGCTCCGCCGCCTCGCTCAGCCCCGGCCCTCTTTGCTTGAGCAGGGCGAATCCCTTCAAGAACAAGGAATAAGCTTCCGGGTTGTCGGTCCGCTCTGTCTGAAGCGCGGCGGCCGCTATGCCCAAGGGTCTCATGAGCGCGTCGCCGATCGCGTTGGCGATCTTTTCCTGGACCAGGAAGATGTCCTCGATCTTCTCGACGAAGATGTCGGACCAGACGAGAAAGCCGTCATCTGCCTCAACCAGCTGCGCCTCAATGCGGAGCTCGTCATCCACGTGCCGCACGCTGCCGTCCAGAATGTAGGCGACCCCGAGGGCTTCGCCGATTTGCCGCAAGTTCTCAGGTCGATCCTTGTACTGGAACGCGGAACTCTGCCCGGAAATACGGAACTCTCCGGAATGGGCCAGGGTGCTCATGATCTCTATCGTCAGTCCGTCCGCGAAGCGGTCGTCCTCCACGTCCTGGCTCAGACTCCTGAAAGGCAGCACGGCGATCGAGGTGCGCTGGTGCTCGCCGACTGCCATCGGAGAGGGCTCGACCACATTCTCCATGACGGAGCGCCCCAGGGTGACCGCGACGATGGCGACGACGCCCGCCACCAGGAGGACGTCCAGCGGGCCGCGGCCGCGTGGCGGGTCCCTGCCGCTGGCCGGCTTGCGCCGCTCCAGACCGCTCGGCCCCAGCTCGAAGGACCAGGCGACCAGGCAGGCCACCGGGAAGCCAAGAACGAACAGCGTCATGATTAGGGCATCGGTCCAATGGGGCAGGCCGAACGACGCCTCCAGTGCGCTGGCGGCCTGGATGCCCAGCCAGGCGACGATGATGTAGGCGCCGGCCACCTTGACCAGATGGCGCTGGGACAGCTCTTCGAGCAGTGCCGCGACGCCTGTGCGTCGGCGTTTTGGCGCGCTGTGCGCAGCGGCGCCTGACCCGTCGCGCGCGGCGGCCTCGCTCGAGGCGCGTGGCGTCTCGACGGCGCCGCTCTTCAGGCCGACCGGCGGGCCGTGCTTGGTCCACTCCACATGGTTGAGCTTCAGGTAATCCTTGAGGTTGGAGGCCGCATAGATGAAGGCCATGCGGCGGGTCTCTTCGGAGATTTGCTTGTGGCAAAAGTTCAAGCCGGCGGCGACCCGGGCCAAGAGATATTGGCTTTCCATGTAGGACAGACGGTCGGGCTCATTGTCGCCGATCCAGTGGTTGACCTCCTCGCGCAGCGCCTTGACGAGCTGCAACAGGCCGAGGTCGTCGGCTCTCAAGCGTGGCGGCTGGGCGTCGCTGTGGAAGTAGCTGAGCTGCGAGAGGATCGCTTCCCAGCTCGCGGGGCTTGCCGTCTGGCGGCTGGTCAGGAGAAAGGCGAGCTCGAAGAAGGCCTGGTCGTAGAACAGAAAGGTCTCGCGCCGGTAGTCCGCGAGGTCGATCAGGTAGTGCCAGGGCTCCGAGCCTGGATCGTCCGCGACCAGCACGTTGAGCCCGTGGAGATCGCCATGCCCGCGGCCGGTGATCGCACGCAGCTGGAGCCGCTCGGGCAGCGTCGTCGCACCCAGGGCGAAGGCAAGGGGATTGGGATACCAATGGCCTTCGAAGGTGAAGCTTGGCTCGTCCGGGGCGAGGCAGCAGGTGTTGGCGAGGAAGTCGTGGATCCGGCCGCCGCGCGCCGGATCGAGGCGATAGTCGAGCCAGTGAGCGATCAGCTGGGGCGGCTTGCGCAGCCCTGCGCTCAGCCGGTAGTCCCCGTTCCACTCCTCCAGCACGCCGCGCGACAGCTGTCGGGCGGTGCGCAGCTGCAGCTCGAAGGGGCAGTCCTGCCAGGGCTTGGCATACTCGAGACCCTGTCCGGCGATCGCCGAGAGCACCGCGATTTGGTCGCCGTGATGGGCGCTGTGCAGCAGCCGCGGCAGGTGGCGCTGGGCATAGTCCGGCGCATCGGCGAAGGCCTGGCAGTGGCGCTCAGATTCATGCTCCTCGCGGCGCCCGGAATCGTCCGCCTGATCGAACTTGAGTATGGCTTGGCCGGTGAAGCTATGGCTTTCGACATCGGCGGCAAAGACCAAGGCCCCTGACATTCCGCCACTCAGCTTGCGGCTCAGATAGAGGTGCCCGCGAACGCCCCACTGCTCTTCGATGGTCGGCAGAATCGGCAGATAGGCGTTGGGCCAGGTCAGGCCGGAGTGCGCGATTTCCTTGGTCTCATCCATCAGCACCAACTGTTTCCGGCGCCAACCGAGCGGTTCGGGCCTCTTACACTCATCTATTGTCGAATAGACGGAAATTCAACGCGATCCCGGCCTGAAAAGACAAGCATCGTGCCGTCTGGCGGGCCGAGGGCGAGACCTGGCTAGGGTAACTTGGGGTCTAATAGCGCGCTCTTACCCGTTTAGCCTATGCGGACCCTCTTGCCCTCGATCACATAAGCGATCTGGTCTCCCAGGCCCAGAGTTTCAATTTCAGGTTGCAGTCATAGCTTGTCCAGCACCAGGCCACCACCCATGCCGCCGATCACCCCGCTGTTGGCCGGCCGGGGCTCGGGGAACAGGCCTGTCCCCTCGTCGTTGGCCCAGTACAACGCGTCGATATCGAGCAATAGGCGCCGGAGGGTCGCTTCGCCGCAGCCCACTTGGGACACCGGCACGGTCAGATAGATCGTCCCGCCATGGTCGCCTTCGAAGATCACCGCGGCGTCGGCGTGGCGGCGCGCCTTGGCCAGGCCAAGGGTCGCAGGGTCATCGCCGAGGGGGTCGAGCGCGCCGAGCAGCTGGCCGTGCTGCGCCAGCTCGGCTGCGAGCTCTACCAAGGCAACTACTTCAGCCCGCCGGTCACCCACGGCGATGTGGAGAGCCTGCTGAAGGCGGCCTGAAGGGCGGACTAGCCAGACCCAATTAGTCTTTTGTGCCGATTCTCGCTAAGCGGTCGGCGGCTTCCTGCAAGATCCCCGCCGCCTCGCGCTGCTCGCTTGCGCTCATCAGATCGACGTCGACATCGATCCTCAGGTGCGGCCCTTTGGCCCGGATTGGCTGTCGGCCTTCATCCAAGTTCTTGTAAAGATCGATCACCCGGTGAGTCGAGACCGGGTGGGACATCCCCTTTACCTCGATCTGCCCCTCTTTACGGCATTCGATTTGATCTTTGACGTGAGCGTAGGTTTCGTAGGAGATAAGGATCTCATTGGCCGGGCAAGCGGTTTCAAGCCGCGCGGCCAGGTTCACGCCGCCGCCGATGATCGTGTAGTCCATCCGATCGTCGCTGCCGAAGTTTCCGACCGTGCACAGACCGGTGTTGATACCCATTCGGCACCGCAGTGGCCTTTCCAGTCCGGCTTCCATCCAGACGCTTTCCAGCTCCTGCATGCGCTTGCGCATGGCAAGGGCCATGGTGACGCAGGCGACCGCGTCTTCCTTGACGCCCAGCGTCTCCGGATCGCCAAAGAAGATCACGATGGCGTCACCCATGTATTTGTCGATCGTCGCACCGTGTGCGAGCGCGATCTCCGACATTTCCGTCAGATAGTGATTGAGCAGGCGTGTCAGATCCTCGGATTCCAATCGCTCGGTCGTTTCGGTGAAGCCCACAAGGTCGGAGAAAAACACGGTCAACCGCTTGCGCTTGCTGACCAGCTTGACTTCTTGTTTGCCGGAAAAGATCGAATCGTAAACCTGCGGCGAGAGGTACTTCGCTAGCTGATTGGACAGTCGTTCAAGGGCGCTCGATTTCTGCGCCAGCTCCTCTTCCCGTTGCTTCAAGTCGGTGATGTCGGAGTAGATCGCAACGGTGCCGCCGTCGCCCGTCTTGCGCTCGCTGATCAGAATCCAACGGCCGTCGGCCCGCTTTTGCAGATGGGGCTCTTGCGGATTTCGGTGTCTTCCAAGGCGTTCGGCGATCCATTCATCAACGCGACCCTCGGCGTCCTCGATCTGACCGCTTTCGGCGGAGCGGCGGACAATCGCCTCGAACTTGGTTCCGGGCTCGAAGCTTACCTCCTCTCCCGGGTAGAGCAGGTGGTGGTAGCGTGTGTTGCTGACGACCAGACGGTCATCAGAATCGTAGAATGCGAAGCCTTCCGAGATGTTCTCGATCGCGTCCATCAATCGGCGGCGCGCAATCTCGATCTCGCGCAGATTGCTCTCTTCGACCTCAATCGCGGTATCGCGAAAGACAACAAGCGCTTCGGCCATGCGGCCGATCTCGTCGTCGCCGCCAGGCTTGGGAAGGCTTGCGCGCAGATTGCCTCCGGCGATCGCGAGCATGCTGTCGGAAAGGGCTGTCAGACGGGCGATCAGATTGCGCCCGACATAGAGCCAAACGATGAGGATGGAGCTAATGAGGCTGAGGGCGACAACGCCAATGAGGACATTCGAATTGAGTGCGAGCACGTTTTCGGCATTGGTGCGAGCATCTGATATATCGTCACTGGTCCCCTTGACCAATCCGTCGACTTCATTCGTCAAGATTTTTGACAAACTCACATTCACGGCCAGCAGTTGCTCGGCTTGCGCCAAAACGGCCAACTCGTCCTGCCTTACTTGGCCCAAGCTGTTGGGGCCAACGGCAAGGGCCTCGAACAGGACGATCTGCTTGACCAGGCGGTCGCGTGCCCGCTTGGGAACGTTTTGAGCAACGTCGGTCAGCTTTGCGAGCGCTTTTTGCAAGGGAAACAGAAGCACTCCAATCTCGGCGGCATCATCAACCGAGGCGATGCTGAGCAAGATATTGTTGATGGCCTCAACCAGCGCCGCGCCCTGCACTTGCGGGATCAGGTGCACCATCGACCGTGCGAGCTCGGATTGTTCCGGCGAAAGCTGGGCAGTGCCTGTGGCGGCGTCGCTCCTTTCCCATTCGAAAAGCTGGCCGCCCAGGATTCGAATGCCGGCGCCCATGGTGCGCTGGGCGATGTTGTTGACGCTTGCCAAGTGACGCAGCAGCTTTTCCTTGCGGTTGGCGATGGATAGCCGCTGCTTGACCAGCTCATCGAGACTGAGGAGATTTTCGCTCAGGTTGTCGACCTGGGTTGAGACCCCGGCCAGAGCCTGCTCGTCTTGATCGTCGCCCGCCTGGTCCCGAATGTGCTGCAGCAGTGTGTTGAGGCGATCGGCCTCCGCGGCGATCTCGGCGGAGACTTCGGCGCGTGCGTTTTCATTGGTGACCACGAGAAGGGCCGGTGCCGCGCGCACCACCCTTTCCGCCTGGCGCGACAGGTCCAACAAGGACAGAGCCTGGGGCACGCGCTCTTCGGTGATCCGGCTGAGTGCCGTGTCGAACTGGGCGAAGGAGAAAAAGCCGGAGGCGGCGGCAACAAGCGAGAACATCGAGATGACAAGGAAAGCTAGCAGCAGGCGACCACGAACGCCGTGCATCAGACCGCTGCGCTGGGTCCTCATGACCATCCTACATGCCTCCCCAAACCCGGGGACGTTGGCTTACTTTACGGCAACGTACTTATCAGGTTCGAAGACATACCAGATGTAGGCGCTCAATCCCGTGACATCGCCCTTCGGGTCGAAACCGATCTCACCCAGCACCGTATCGAAAGTACCCTCGTGCAGCTCTTTCATGACCGCAGCCGGGTCTACGGAACCGGCGCGCTGTACGGCCTGGGCCCAGGTTTGAACCGCGGCATAGCTGTAGAGTGTGTATCCGGCTGGTTCGTAGGCGTCTTCCTCGCGGAACGCGGCGACGATGGTGGCAGCTTCGGGCTTCAAGCGAATGTCGGGGCCGAATGTGAACAAGGTACCGATCCTGCCTCGCCCGCCAGGTCGAGCCAATCCTCGCTCGCGATCGCGTCGCCAGAAAGTAACTTGAGGTCCGGAAGCCGCTTTCTCGCCAAGCGCAGGATCAGTGCGATGTCGGCAAGATAGCCGCCGGCATAGAGGACCTCGACATTTGCCTCGACCAACTTGTCGACGAAGGGAAGGTAGTCCAGCTGGTCGGGCTCGAAGGCATCGAAGAGCAGCTCTTTGATCCCTTGCTTGTTGAGTGAGCTCTTGGTGTGCTCGGCCAAGCCTTGGCCATAGGCCTGGCCGTCGTGAATGATGCCGATCCTGTTTTCGGGATGGTGTTCCGCCAGGTAGGTGCCGGCGACGGCGCCTTGCTGGTCATCGCGGCCGGTCACGCGGAACACGTTGGGGCCGCCTTCGTCGGTCACCCTCGGGTTGGTCGAGGCGGGCGTGATCATGATAATTCCCGCCTCTTCATAGATCTTACTAACCGCCAGCGACGCGCTGGAACACATGTGCCCGTCGACGAACACCACGCCTTGGCTCACCAATTGCTCCGCCGCGGCTTTGGCCTGCTCAGGGTTACAACCGTCATCGACCGAGATGATCTCGACCTCCTGCCCCAGCAGGCCGCCGCTGTCATTTAGGTGGTCAACCGCCTTTTGCGCGCCGGCTTCCTGCTGCTCGCCAATCCACTGAACGTTGCCGGTCAGGGGCGCCGCGACGCCGATCTTGATTTGGGCCTGTGCCGGGGCCACCAGCCACAGTAACAGCCCCACGGCGGGGATCAGGCGGTACGCAACGTTGGTTTTCATGCTGTGCCTCGTTTCTTGCTTGCCGGGCGAACCTCACGCTTTATCGTGCCACATCGCGGCCGCTTCGGCCAATTAACACGCTCGCTCCAAGTTGTATGCAGGCTATTGGAGATAATAATCCTTGTCGAGAGCCATCAGTTGGTGGTCGATGGAGGCCGAAGCGCCCCAGACTCCAAAAGATGCAAATGATCCCAGAGGATAAGGGTTTTTCGACACCAGCCACACTCGCCAGAGGCAGCTTCGTCGTCGTGGCGGGAACCCGAGAAGCCTATGCAATTCTAGGAGTGAGGTGGATTCGCGCCCCCTCTTCAAC
>JBCCGG010000084.1:0-9930 GCA_039029395.1 Pseudomonadota bacterium
CCAAGGCGCGTCGGGCGAAGAAGGAGATGGTCGAGGCCAACCTGCGCCTGGTTATCTCCATCGCCAAGAAGTACACCAACCGGGGACTGCAGTTCCTGGATCTCATCCAGGAAGGCAACATCGGCCTGATGAAAGCGGTCGACAAGTTCGAATACCGCCGCGGCTACAAATTCTCCACCTACGCCACGTGGTGGATCCGCCAGGCCATCACCCGCTCGATCGCCGACCAGGCGCGCACCATCCGTATTCCGGTGCACATGATCGAGACGATCAACAAGCTGGTGCGCACGAGCCGCCAGATGCTCCACGAGATCGGCCGCGAGCCGACCCCCGAGGAGCTCGCGGTGCGCCTGGTGATGCCGCTCGAGAAAGTCCGCAAGGTGCTCAAGATCGCCAAGGAGCCGATCTCCCTCGAGACGCCGATCGGCGACGAGGAAGACAGCCACCTGGGCGACTTCATCGAGGACAAGAACGCGGTGCTGCCGCTCGACGCCGCGATTCAGGCCAATCTGCGCGAGACCACGACCCGCGTGCTCGCCAGCCTGACGCCGCGCGAGGAGCGGGTGCTGCGCATGCGCTTCGGTATCGGCATGAACACCGATCACACCCTGGAGGAGGTCGGCCAGCAGTTCTCGGTCACCCGCGAGCGCATCCGCCAGATCGAGGCCAAGGCCTTGCGCAAGCTTAAGCACCCAAGCCGCTCCCGCAAGCTCAGGAGCTTCCTGGACACCTAGAGAAGCTCCTAGACCGCCATGGCCCGCACCCTGGTCCTCTTTGGCGACAGCGTCTTCGACAACGGCGCCTACGTCGAGTCGGGCGAGAAGGATGTCGCCCAGCATCTGCGCGACCGTTTGCCGGCGGCCGACTGGTCGGTCGAGCTGCGCGCGCTCGATGGTGCCGTGACCGGCGACATCGATAGGCAGATGACCACGAGTCCCCTGCCCCTGCCGTCAACTCTGGTGCTCAGCGTCGGCGGCAACGATGCGCTGGGCCAGGCAGAGCTGCTCGAAGACCAAGCGGCCGACAAGACGCTGGCCCAGGCCCTGATGATCTTCCGACAGATCAAGGAGAGCTTCCGCCACAGCTACTCCCGGGCCCTGGCCGCGCTGGGCAGCGTCGACCAGCGGGTCATCGTCTGCACGATCTATAACCCGCAGTACAGCGACGCGGCCTACAACGCGCTGGCGACCACGGCGCTCTCGTTCTTCAACGACGTGATCGTCGAGGAGGCGATGGCGCGCGGCCTGGAGATCCTGGATCTACGCTGGGTCTGCGCCGAACCGGCCGCCTTCGCCAACCCGATCGAGCCTTCCGATTACGGCGGCCGCCTGATCGCCGAAGCGATCGCCGAGCGCCTGGGACGGGACAGACGGGCCAAGCCGCGAACAATCTAAGCGCGCGCCTTAGCTACGCGCCAACTCTCCCGACCTGATCGGCTGATAGCCTTCGATCTCCACGTCCTCGGGCGGGGCCGGTTCGCGGCCAAGAATCATCTCGGCGGCCTTTTCCGCGATCATCATGATCGGCGCGTTGGTGTTGCCGCTGACCAGATTTGGCATGACCGCGCCGTCGACCACCCGCAGGCCCTCCAGCCCCTGGACCCGCAGCTGGGAATCCACCACCGCCGTCTCGTCGACACCCATCTTGCAGGTACCGACCGGGTGGTAGCAGGTGACCGACGATTGGCGCAGGTAGGCGTCGATCTCTTGGTCGCTCTTGACGTCGGGGCCCGGCGCCAGCTCGGTGCCGAGATACTTGTGCATGGCCCTTTGCCGGAAGCCCTCCCGGGTGACGCGGATCGATTGGCGCATGAGCTTGAGATCAGCCTCGGTGGAAAGGCAATTGGGCTCCAAGATCGGCGGCGCCGTGGGATCGGCCGAGCGCAAGGTGAGCTTGCCGCGGCTTTCCGGGCGCACCGGGCAAACGTGGCACTGAAAGCCATGCTGGTCGGGCGGCCGGCGGCCGTTTTCGTAGACCAGGATCGGGATGAAGTGATGCTGGATGTCGGGCAAGGGCCCCTCGCCGGCCCGAATGAAGCAGCCCGCCTCGGTGTGCATGGTGGTCCCCGCGCCGGTCTTGAACAGCAGGTATTCCAGGCCGATGATCAGCTTGCCCGGATAGCGCGCGGCGCTATAGAGCGTCACCGGCAGCTTGCAGGCATACTTGACCGAGGTGTTCAGGTGGTCCTGCAAATTCTGCCCGACCCCTGGCAGGTCTTGGATAAGCGGAATGTCCAGCTGGCGCAGGTGGTCGGCCGGCCCGATGCCGGACAGCATGAGCAGCTGGGGCGAGTTGATCGCCCCGCCTGAGAGGATCACCTCGCGCTCGGCGCGGATCTCCCGGCCGTCGAGCAGCGCCACGCCCCGCGCCCGGCCGGCGTCGATGATCACCTTGGCGACCAGGGTCTCGACCATGACGGTAAGGTTCGGCCGCTCCAGGGCCGGGCGCAGATAGGTCGCGGACGCGCTCTGGCGCCGGCCCTGCCAGATGTTCATGTCGAAGCGGCCGTAGCCCTCGAAGGTGCGGCCGTTGAAATCTTGCGAGACCGGAAAGCCGGCCTCGCCCCCGGCCTTCACATAGGCGTTGAACAGCGGGTTGGGGTACTTGCCGCGCTGCACGCCGACCAGGCCGCCATCGCCCCGGTAGGCGTTGGCGCCCTCGGACCAGCGCTCCAGGCGCTTGAAGATCGGCAGCACCTGGCAGTAGGCCCAGCCGTCCAGCCCCTGGCGGGCCCAGTTGTCATAGTCCCAAGGGTGCCCGCGGATCCACACCATGCCGTTGATCGAGGAGGAGCCGCCCAAGACCCGGCCGCGCGGCCAAAACAGCTTGCGGCCGTTCAGCGCAGGCTCCGGCTCGGTCTCGTAGGCCCAATTGAAGCGGGTCGAGCGCAAGGGGTAGGTCAGCGCGGCCGGCATGGAGAGCTGCCAGCTCTTGTCGATCGGCCCGGCCTCGATCAGCAGCACCCGAGTACTAGGGTCTTCGCTCAGACGGTTGGCCAGCACGCAGCCGGCCGAGCCGGCGCCGACGATGATGAAGTCGTAAGCCGCGGGCTCGTCCATCGCGCCGCTCAGAACAGCTGATGGGCCGTGTCGGTCAGACTGTAGCCCTCGGGGAAGGGGTCGTCCGGATCGAGGGTGTAGGTGTGCTGCCCGGTGATCCAGGCGCGGCCCGAAATGGATGGCAGAATCGCCGGCCGATTGCCGACCGTAGTGCCCTCCTCGACCTTCATGTGAAAGGCGGTATCCAGGATCGAGCGCGAGACCAGCGGCTCGCCGAGCGCCAGCTCGCCGCGGGCATGGTGGGCGGCAAGGCGCGCCGAGGAGGCGGTGCCGCAGGGGCTGCGGTCGATCTTGCCCGGCGATATTACGGTCGCATTGCGTCCTTGCTTAACGCCTTCGCGCTCTTCGATCGGCTCGGTGAAGGTGACGAAGGTCAGCCCGCCGATGTCGCCCAAGAGCGGATGAATCGGACGGCGCTCGGCCCGCAGGGCGGCCTTGATGCGCTCGCCCAGCTCGACGATCTCGCGCGCCCGCTCGGGCACGATTTGCAGGCCGACCGAGCCAGCGTCGACCAGGACGAAATAGGCGCCGCCGTAGCAGAGATCGCAGGTCACCGAGCCCAGCCCCTCGACCGCGACTTCGACCTCGAGCGCCTCGACGAAGCACGGCACGTTGGTGGTCGTGACCCGCGCGACCCGGCCGTTCTCGCAAGCACAGCGGATGGTCACCAGGCCGCCCGGCGTCTCGAGGGTCAGGTTGGTCTCGGGCTCGTTCATGGCGATCATGCCGGTCTCGAGCAGCACGGTGGCAACGCAGATGGAGTTGGAGCCCGACATGGGCGGATAGTCCATGGGCTCCATGACGATGAAGCCGGCATCGGCCGCCGCATCCTTGGCCGGCACGATCAAGTTGTAGTGGGTGAAAACGCCACCGCGCGGCTCGCGGATCAAGAGGCGGCGCAGGCCGTCGCCCTCGCTTTGCAGCCAGTCGCGCTGGGCCTTCACCGTGTCGCCGGGCGGCGGCAGCACGCCGCCGACGATGACCCGGCCGACTTCGCCTTCGGCATGGGCGCCGATCACCTGAATTGCCTTTGCGCTTCGCATGACTCCCCCAAAAGGCTTTAGCCGAAGATCGGCGGGTTGCGGTGAAACCATGGCCGCGCCTGCTCGAGCTGTCCAGCCAAAGATAACAGCAAGCCCTCCTCGCCGTAACGCCCGGTGAACATGACCCCGATCGGCAGGCCCGCGGCGCTCCAATAGAGCGGCAGGGACATGGCCGGCTGGCCGGTGCAGTTGGCCAGGCGGGTGAAGGGCGAGAAGGCGGTGCTGCGCGCGGTGTAAAGCGCCTCGTCGTCGATCGACATGTCGAGCTGGCCGATCGGGATCGGCGGCTGGGCCAGGGTCGGCGTCAGCAGGACATCGTAGCGCTCGTGGAACTGGCCGATCTTGCGGCCCTCCCGATGTAGCGTGCGGATCGCGGCCAGCACCTGGGGCCCGCTGTGCTCGGCGCCAATTGCGATCATCCGCCGGGTCCAGGGCTCCAGGTCGTCGGGACCCGGCTCCCGGCCGAGCAGGGCCGCCAACTCCCTTTGATCGGCCGCCTGATTGGCCGCGAGCAAGGTAAAGTAGGCCTGGCGCAGGGCCGGCTTGTCGTAGGCGGGTGCGGCCTCCTCTACCTGGTGGCCAAGCGCTTCGCAAAGCGCCGCCGCGTCGGCTAGGGCCGCCAGACAGTCGGCCGCGACCGGCTGCTCGTAGAACGATTGGGCGGTCACGGCAATGCGCAAGCTGCCGGGCGGGCGGCTCACCTCCTCCAGGTAAGGCTGCGCGGGCGCCGGCGCAGCGCTGGGATCGCCCGGCGCCGGGCCGGCCGTGGCGTCCAGCAAAGCCGCGCTGTCGCGCACCGAGCGGGTCACCGCGTGGACCACCGCGAGACCGTTCCAGGATTCGCCGCGCGGCGCCGCGCTGACCCGGTGACGGCTCGGCTTGAGGCCGAACAGGCCGCAGCAGGCCGCCGGGATTCGGATCGAGCCGCCGCCGTCGCTGGCGCTCGCCAGAGGCACCATGGCGCACGCCACCGCCGCCGCCGCGCCGCCGCTCGAGCCGCCCGGGGTGCGGCCGGTGTCCCAGGGATTGCCGCAGGGGCCGTGGACCAAGGGTTCAGTGGTGGCGCAAAGGCCGCTTTCCGGCGTGTTGGTGCGCCCACAGAAGATCAGGCCGGCCGCCCGGCTGCGCGCCACCACCAGGCTGTCGGCGGTTGCCACCACGCCCTGAAGCGCCCGGCTGCCGCCCCCCGACGGCACGCCCTCTTCCGCGAAGCCCAGATCCTTGAGCAATGTCGGCACGCCGCGAAAGGGGCCTTCGGGCAAGGCTTTCGGCTTGGCTGCGCGTGTCCGGGCCGCCTCGAACTGGCGCAGCACCACGGCGTTGAGCGCCGGATCATGGCGCTCTATCGCCGCGATTGCCGCCTCGACCAGCTCGGCCGGGCTGACCTCCTGGCGCGCCACCAGGTCCGCCAGGGCGAGCCCATCATGTTTGGCGTAGTCCGTAAAAGTCATGGCCGCTCCCCGATTCGCGCTTTCTGCCCACAGTAGGACGGCACTACACTCCGGGGCCAGCAAGTCTTGATGTGGAGGAACCCATGCTGCCGCGGCGACGCTTTCATCCCGAGGATCACTTCTCGATCGGCATTCCGCTCAACCACAGCCATGGGCTGGCCTGCGGCGACATGATCTTCGTCGGCGGCCAAGTGGATCTTAACCCCGAGGCCGAAGTCACCACGCCGGGCGACCTCAAGGCCCAGACCCGCATCGCCATGGAGGGCATCGCCCGGGTGCTCGACGGGCTGGGCGCCGACCTCTTCGACTTGGTCAAGCTGAGCGCCTTTTACGTGACCGACGGCACCGTGGTCGAGCGCGACCTCTTGCAGGAGATCGCCCGCCACCTGCCCAGCGGGGCCACGCCCGGGCCGGCGATCACCCTGGTGCCCCTCGAGGCGCTTGCCTTTCCGGGCATGGAGATCGAGATCGAGGCGATCGCCATGCGCGACCAGAACGGCGGGCGCCTGCCCCGGGCGGCCGCCTGGATTCCCGACGGCGCGCCCTTGCCGCCGGCCTTCAGCCAGGCCTTGCGCTGCGGACAATTGCTGTTCGCCAGCGGCCAGAGCGCGCTCGACGATATCGACCGCATCGCCGAACCGGGCCGCCTGGTGGCCCAGAGCGGGATCGTGCTGAGCAAGCTCGACCGCCTGCTGCACCAGCTCGGCGGCGATCTGCAGGACGCGGTCAAGGCCAACGTCTTCAATGTGGAGCCGGGCCATAAGGAGGAGTGGAAGGAGGCCGCCCTGGTGCGCGCCGGCTTCTACCGGGAGCCGGGTCCGACCGCGACCGGCATCTCCCTGCCGCGGCTTTCGCCCGAGGGCCTGATGGTGCGCACCGACGTGATCGCCATGCGCGGTTTGGACGGCGCCCGACTTCAACGGTCCCACGCCTGGCCGAGCGGCCATTGGGACTGGCCGGTCCACCTGCCCTACCGCCACGGCCTGCGCTGCGGCGATCTGGTGTTCCTGGGCGGCCAGGTTTCGCTCGCGCCCGACAGCCGGGTCGTCGACCCGGGCGACATGGAGGCCCAGACCCACCGCGCCATGCGCTTCATCGGCCGGGTCCTGGAGGAGCTGGGCTTAAGCTTCGAGAACATCGTCAAGGCAAACGCCTTCTACACCGGCCAGGGGAACGACGCGGCCGAGCTGCACCAGAACTTGTCCATCCGCTCCAGCTACTACGGCGCCGCCGCCCCGGTCTCGACCGGCGTCCCGGTACCTTATCTGGCCTACGAGGAGATGGTGATCGAGATCGACGTGGTGGCGATGGTGTAACCAACCAGTGTCGACACAGAGGTCGCAGAGGAAAGGCACAGAGCACACAGAGAGACGCTCGGGCCTTCATCAATGGACTTGCGGCCGAACGAAGATCCCTTTGATTCCCTGTGAACTCTGTGCCCTTCCTCTGTGATCTCTGTGTCCAGCTTGTTGTTTCAGCTGCCGGCGTAAGGCAAGTAACCTCGCCGCTCGACCTCCGGGAAGTCGTCCCGGTGGCGCACCAGGCGCTCGCCGGCGCGGTAAGGCGGGGCGTAGTCCCAGTCGGTCCAGCGGCCGCGGGTCAGCGCGGCGTGGACCAGGGCGCGGCGGCGCTGGTTGTCGAGGATCGCTTCGGTCAAGGCCGCCGGGTCCCAGGTGGCCGCCAGGGTGCGCTCGAAGTCCTCGACCACCTCGGCCATGGCGGGCGAGGCGGCCAGGTTCTCCTCTTCCTCCGGGTCGCGCGCCAGATCGAACAGTAGAGGCGGATAGGTCGGCGAGGCGACGTACTTGTAATCGCCCTGGCGAATCATGAAGCGGGGCGCGCGAGTGCCTTCGTCCAGGTGCTCGGCCAGCACCCGATCACCTTCGCCGCCCTCGCCCAGCACGTCGGGCAAGAGGCTGGCGCCGTCGGGGCCGGAGACGATATTCTCGGCCCGCCCGCCGGCCAGCTCCACCAGGGTCGGCAGCAGGTCCAGGTGGGAGACCTTGCGGGCGACCCGTCGCGACGCCTGGCCGCCAGCCGGCGCGATGATCAGCGGCACCCGCATGGCCCAATCGTAAAAGGTCTTTTTGAACCAAAGCCCATGCTCGCCCATCATGTCCCCGTGGTCCGAGGTGAAGACCACCGCCGTGTCCCGGGCCAGGCCAGTCTCCGCCAGGGCTTCGAGCAGGCGGCCGATCTTGCGGTCCATGTCGCTGATCATGGCGAAGTAGGCGCGCCGGGCCTTCAGCGTGTTTTCGGGCGAGATCGGGAAGCGGTCGATCGAATAGTGGGCCATGAGCTCTTGGCTGTGGGCGTCCTCGGCCGGCGCCGGCACGGCGGGCGCGGGGATCTCGGACTCCGCGTAAAGATCCCAATCCTCGCGCCGGGCGATATAGGGGTCGTGGGGCTGGGTGAAGGAGACCTTGAGGAAGAACGGCCGTTCGCGCGGACCACGGGCGATGTCATAGATCTTCTGCAGGCCCTGGGCGAAGACCTCCTCGTCATAGTCCATTTGCATGGAGCGGGCGTAGGGCCCGGCGTCGTTGACGATATCGCAGCTGCCGACCCCCTCGCCTTCCGCCTTGGCCGGCACCAGGGAATGCTCGCCCAGGGCTTGCCAGCGGGCAGTCCAGCCCAGATCAGCCGGATAGATGTCGGTGGTCAGGCGTTCCTCGAAGCCATGCAGCTGGTCGGCGCCCACATAGTGCAGCTTGCCCGAGATCGTCGTCTCGTAGCCGAGCAGGCGCAGATAGTGCACGAAGGTCGGAATGCTGGAAGGAAACTCCGCCCCATTGTCGTAGGCGCCGATGCGCGACGGCAGGCGCCCGGCCATCATGGCGAAGCGCGAGGGCGCGCAAAGCGGAAAGCTGCAGTAGGCGTTCTCGAACAGGGTGCCGCGCGCCGCCAGGGCGCTCAGGTGCGGGATCTTGGGGCCGCTGCCGCCATAGAGCGGTAGGGCGCGCGCGGCCATCTGGTCGCACATGAGGAACAGGATGTTGGGCGCCATCGAAAGCTCTCCTCAAGCCAGGGCCTGGAGCACGCGCCGCTGAAAGGCGCGCACGTTGCCGTCGAAATCGGGGACCAGATGGCCGCCGTCGAAGGGGTTGCGCACGAAGGTCGCCTGCAGGCGCTCGACCACCTCGACGTCCTCGGCGTTGAACTCCCGGAAGCGCGCGACCGCGGCCTGGCGGACCGGCGCCAGCGCCGGGTCCTTAGCCGCCGCGCCCAGGAAGAAAACCTCGACCCGCTCGCGCGAGTGGCCGCTTGCCAAGGGCTCGACGATGATGATCCGCAGGTTGTCGGCGAAGATCGTCACCAGCAGGTTGGGAAATAGGCTGAGCGCCTCGGTGTAGCGGCGCTCCGCTTCGCTGAGGCCCGGAAAGGTCGGCAGGCGGCCGACGGCCTCGTCCTCGGGATCGTAGCTGGCAATCGCCTGGCCGACCAGCAGCCGGCCGTCGTCGATCGCTTGGTAATCCTCCATGGGCGCATAGCTGTTGAGCCCCTGGTGGACTGCCGGCAGATGGTAATAGTCGACGAAGTTCTCGACGATCAGCTTCCAGTTGGCGCGCACCTCGTAGACCAGGCTCTCGCCGGGCGCCAGCAGGGAAAGATCGTAGGCCGCCCAGCGCGCTTCCAAGGGCTTGATGAAGTCGGTGAAGGGCGGGGCGTCGCCGGAAAGATTGACGAAGACCAGACCGTGCCATTGGGCCGCGCGCACCGCGTCGAGCGCGATAGCCTCGCAAGGGCGCTCCACGTGGGGCGTCGCCACCAAGCGGCCGTCGAGGGCGTAGCTCCAGCGATGATAGGGGCAAACCAGCAGGCGCTGCGCGTTGCCGGCTTCCAGCGCCAGAGGGTGGCCCCGGTGGCGGCAAACGTTGTGGAACACCCGGACCTCGCCGTCCCGGTCGCGCAGCAGCAGGAGTGCCTGGCCCAGCACCTCGAGCGGGCGCAGGTCGCCGGGCGCGGCCACGTCGCTGGCAAGCCCGATGCAGATCCAGGTCTTGGCGAAAAGCCGCGCGCGCTCCAGCGCGAAGACCGCTTCGTCGCCATAGGCCTGAGCCGGCAGGCCGCGCCCCTCGCTCGAAAGCGCCTCGTCGATCCAGGCCGCAGTCATCGGCAGCTCCCCTCAAAGCCTGTTCCGATGACGAGACTAGAGGCCCGCGCCACCCGGCTTCAAGAGTTGTGACACAAGGCTGGGGATTGAACCAACCAGTGTCGACACAGAGGTCACCGAGGAGCCACAGAGATCGCCGAGGGGATTGGAGTCTGGGCGATGCTCCGAGCATGTGAGCAAGTCGCTGGCACAGCGCGAGGCCGAGGCCGGTCCCGCCGTGTTTGCGCGTGAGCGATCCGTCAACCTGAGAGAACGGTTGGAAG
>JBCCGG010000085.1:0-9373 GCA_039029395.1 Pseudomonadota bacterium
CCAAAACCAACCGATGCCGCAGATCATCCGAAAGAGGTTTCGTCATAGGGGCTGGCCTCCTTCACCAGCCCAAATCTTGAATCAGAAATCAGCCAACTTGGGAATCCCTAAAGATTCAAAACGCTCAGAAAATGCTCTAGTCAGTTACCTTGAGTTCGATCTGTGTGCCGTCGGGCAGGCCTCGAATTTGACAGGCGATCTCGCCCCGAGCCTGCATGCCTTTCACCGCGTCGTGCACATAGAGATTTTCCAGATCGTACGCGCCACCTAGTACAAAGGGAACCTTGGGCAACAGTCGGCACCCAGCCGGCAGCACGCCATTTTGCTTTTGCCAATCATACGCAAATCCATGGCCGGTGAGGGTGGCCCAATCGGCCAAAAGGCGATCAGCCCAGCCTTCAAAAGAGCAGGCCATTTGCTCCGATGCGCCCGTCTCAGGGTCGAACGCGCAGATTCGTTCACCAAGGATGGAGAACTGGCCGCCGAAGATGTCCTCGGCGAAGAAGTAATGGCCTATGGCGAGATCCTCATACTCGCCGCGCCAAAGATCCTCCCCGTTCCAGGCGATCAGATCCGGGACTTGGTGATCCGATGCCCCGAGATGGAAGAAATGCAGCGCGCTCTCGAAGGCATAGAAGCCGTTTCGCAGAACCAAGATCTCAGCAAGTTGTGCGCCCAGTTCAGTTTGAGGCAACAGCACAAAATCGCTTTGCATCGGCTCTAGACCAATCTGAGCGCTGGCGATTTGAAGCAGCTTGTCGAGCCGAGCACCCATCGCTACGTCCCCAGGCTCCCTAACCGCCCTCGCCCTTGGACGGCGGCGCGGAGCCGTAGCCGTCGGGCGCATTGAACTTGGCGAGCACCCGCTTCATCTCGGCCTTGGAGAGCAGCGTCGGACGACCGGCCTGGAGCGCCAGGAGGTACTGGGCGGCCAGCTCCTCAACCTCGACCGCGAGCGCCAGCGCCTTGGGCAGGCTCGCGGCGCAGGCGATCAGGCCGTGGTTGGCGAGCAGGCAGGCGCTGCGGCCCTTGAGCGCGGCGAGCGCGTTGCGGGAGAGCCTTTCGCCGCCGAAAGTGGCATAGGGCGCGCAGCGGATCGTATCGCCGCCGGCAACCGCGACCATGTAGTGGAAGGCCGGGATGTCCTTCCGCAGGCAGGAGAGCGCCGTCGCGTTGCGGGCGTGGCAGTGCAGCACGGCGGCGAACTCGGGCCGGGCGGCCAAGATATCCCGGTGAAACCGCCACTCGCTCGACGGCCGGTGCGCCGGCTCGGCGCAGTGCCAGGTGCCGTCAAAAGCCATCTCGACCAGACCGCCAGGTTGCAGCCCGTCGTAGTCGACGCCCGAAGGGGTGACCAACAGGCCGCCTTCGACGCGGGCGCTCAGGTTGCCCGAGGTGCCCTGGTTGAGGCCCCGGGCGTTCATCAGGCGCGCGGTCTCGATCAGCTCCCGGCGCAGGCGGCGGTGCTTCATTTTTCCCCGTGCTCGGGATAGAGCCCGGCCAGGCCCTCGGCCGAGGCGGGGCAAACGCCGCGCTCGGTGATCAGTCCGGTGACCAGGCGGGCTGGAGTCACGTCGAAGGCAAAGTTGGCAACAGGGCAATTCTCGGGCGCGATGCGAACGCTCGTCACCGAGCCGTCGGCCGCCCGGCCGGCGATGTCCAGAAGTTCGGCACCGTCGCGCTCTTCGATCGGGATCTCGGCAACGCCGTCGCTCAAGGTCCAGTCGATCGTCGGCCCCGGCAAGGCGACGTAGAAGGGCACGCCGTTGTCGTGGGCGGCCAATGCCTTCAAATAGGTGCCGATCTTGTTGCAGACGTCGCCGCTCCGGGTCGTGCGGTCGGTGCCGGTGATGCAGAGGTCGACCCGGCCATGCTGCATCAGGTGGCCGCCGGCGTTATCGACGATCACCGTGTGAGGCACGCCGTGCTGTCCGAGCTCCCAGGCGGTCAGATTGGCGCCCTGGTTGCGCGGCCGGGTCTCGTCGACCCAGACGTGGACCGGAATGCCGGCATCGTGGGCCATGTAGATCGGCGCCAGTGCCGTGCCCCAGTCGACCGTGGCGAGCCAGCCGGCGTTGCAGTGAGTCAGTATTTCGACCGGTTGGCCTTGATCCTTCTTGGCGGCGGCCTCTTTGATCAGGCCGAGTCCATGCCCACCGATCGCCTTGCAGAGCGCGACATCCTCTTCGCAGATCTCGGCCGCCCGGGCATAGGCCGCCGCCGCCCGGCGTTCTACCGGGAGGTTGCGCAGGCGCGCCAAGAGGTCGTCGATCGCCCACCGCAGGTTGACCGCGGTGGGCCGGGTCGCCATAAGAGTCTCGGCCGCCCGCTCCAAGCTTTCGGTCGAGGCATCATCGCGCAAGGCAAGAGCCATCCCGTAGGCCGCCGTGGCGCCGATCAGGGGCGCGCCGCGCACCAGCATGGCGCGGATCGCGTGGGCCGCGTCGGCCAGAGTCTCGAGACGGACCGTGACGAAATCCTGTGGCAGACGGGTCTGGTCGATAATGTCAACGGCCCAGCCGTCTTCGGCCAAGGCAATCGAGCGGCGCGGCACGCCAGCGACCAGCATGGCCCGCTATCCTCCTCAGAGCACCCGGCCGGCGACCGCCTGGAGCTTGGCAATCATCTCCGGGTCGCGGGCCTGGGGCTGGGTGATAATGGCGTTGTCGAGCGCATTGTGGCAGCCCTTTTCGCAGGACACGTCGCGCTCGGCCAGGAGCGGCACCACCTGGCGCACCAGGGCGCGCGCCTTATCGGCGTTGGACAGCAAAACCCCGATCACCTGCTCGACCGTGACGTGGTCGTGACCCGGGTGCCAACAGTCGTAGTCGGTCACCATGGCAACCGAGCCGTAGCAGATCTCGGCCTCCCGGGCCAGCTTGGCCTCGGGCATGTTGGTCATGCCGATCACCGAGCAATCCCAGCTGCGGTAGAGCGCGGACTCCGCCTTTGAGGAGAACTGCGGCCCCTCCATGGCCAGATAGGTGCCGCCCACCGCATGGGGAATCCCGAGCGCCGCGGCGGCGGCCGCAAGGTGTCCGTTGAGCCGACCGCAGACCGGTTCGGCGACCGAGACGTGGCCGACCAAGCCTTTGCCGAAAAAGGTCTTGGCGCGGGCAAAGGTTCGGTCGATGTATTGGTCGACCATGACGAAGGTGCCCGGCGGCAGCTCCTCCTTGAGCGAGCCGACCGCACTCACCGAGATGACTTCGGTGACGCCGAGACGCTTCATGGAGTCGATGTTGGCCCGCGCGTTGATCTCGGTCGGCGAGAGCACGTGGCCTCGGCCGTGGCGCGGCAGGAAAACGACCTTCTGGCCGTCCAGCGTGCCCACCAGGAATTCGTCGGAGGGTTTGCCGAAGGGGCCCTCGACAGCCTGCCATTGGGCGTCCGTCAAGCCCTCGATATCGTAGACGCCGCTGCCGCCGATCACGCCGATGACCGGCGGGGTGCCAGGCTCTGCTGCCGTGCTGTCGGTCATCCCTCGCTCACCCTCCCTAAAAGCAACAACGGGCCGCCCGGCGAAGGCGACCCGCTGTCTCTACTTTTCTTGTCGGATCAGTGCAGGTCGGCCCAGATCTTGCGCTTCACCACGTAGAGCAGGGCGGTCATGATGATCAGGAAGCCGATCACCTTGAGGCCGGTCTGCTTGCGCTCCTCGAGCTTGGGCTCGGCGGCCCACATGAGGAAGACCGTGATATCGCGCGCCTGCTGATCGACCGTCGCCGGCGTGCCGTCGGCGTATTCGACGCCGTCGTCGAACAAGGGCGCCGCCATGGCGAGCTGGTGGCCGGGGAAGTACTTGTTGTAATTCAGCCCCGACATCAGCTCGAAGTCCGCCGGCGGATCCGTGTATCCGGTCATCAGCGCGTAGATGTAGGTCGGGCCGCCGAGTCGCGCCTTCGCCATGAGCGAGAGATCCGGCGGAACAGCGCCGCCGTTGGAGGCGGCCGCCGCTTTGTCGTTGTCAAAGGGCGAAGGGAAGTAGTCCGAGGGCAGGCCCTCACGCTCGAACATTTCGCCCTCGTCATCCGGGCCGTCGATAACGATGGCTTCAGAGGCCAGCGCCTTGATCTCATCCTCGTTGTACTGCAGATCGACCAGGTTGCGGTAGGCGACATAGCGCAGGGAATGGCAGGCCGCGCAGACCTCCTTGTAAACCTGCAAGCCGCGCTGCAGCTCGGCTCGGTCGTACTTTCCTAAGACGCCGTCGAACGACCAGCTGATGTGGGGCAGCGGGTCCGCCGCGCCCGCCGCCATGGCGGAGCCCGAGCTGCTTAGGCCGATGACGGCGGCCACCGCGCCGATAAGAAGCTTCTTCATCATGCCTTCTCCATCGGCTTGGCGTGGGCCCCGGCGGGCGTGCCGCCGCCTTTCAGCACCGGTTCGCTAATCGAGGTCGGCAAGGTTCTAAGTCGCTCCCCGCGGCTCATGAAGTAGAGCAGCACGAAGTGGAAGAAATACCAGGCCGTCGCGATGCGCCCGACAACGATGAAGATTCCCTCCGGCGGCTTACCGCCGATGTAGCCGAGCACCAGGCAATCGATGAAGAAGACCCAGAACAGCAGTTTGAATCTCCAGGAGCGGAAGCGCATGGAGCGGACCTTGGACTTGTCGATCCACGGCAGGAACATCAGCACGATGATCGAGCCAAACATGGCGATCACGCCGGCCAGCTTGGCGTCGACCAGCACGAAGCCCATCCAGCTGCCGATGAAGTTGTCGGGAACGGCGCGCAGGATCGCGTAGAATGGCAGGAAGTACCACTCCGGCACGATGTGCGCCGGGGTCGAGAGCGGGTTTGCCTCGATGTAGTTGTCCGGCTCGCCCAGACCGTTTGGCCAGAAGAAGACCACCATGCTGAACAAGATCAGGAACACGCCCAGGCCGAAGAGATCCTTGACCGTGTAGTATGGATGGAATGGGATCTTGTCCTGGGGCCCTTTGGCATCGATGCCCAGCGGATTGTTGGAGCCGAAGCGGTGCAGCGCCCAAAGATGCAGAAAGACCACCGCGAACAGCACGAAGGGCAGCAGGTAGTGCAGGGCGAAGAAGCGGTTGAGTGTCGGGTTGTCGACCGTGAAGCCGCCCCACAGCCAGGTCACGATGACATCGCCGACCAAGGGGATCGCCGAGAACAGGTTGGTGATCACCTTGGCGCCCCAGAAGCTCATCTGGCCCCAGGGCAGCACATAGCCCATGAAAGCGGTCGCCATCATCAGCAGCAGGATGACCACGCCGAGGATCCACAAGAGCTCGCGCGGCTCCTTGTAGGAGCCGTAGTAGAGGCCGCGGAACATGTGGATGTAGACCACGATGAAGAAGAACGAGGCGCCGTTCATGTGGACGTAGCGCAGCATCCAGCCGAAGTTCACGTCGCGCATGATGCGCTCGACAGAGTCGAAGGCGACCGGCGCATAGGGCGTGTACTGCATGGCGAGCAGGACGCCGGTCGCGATCATGATCACCAGCACGATCCCGGCCAAGGAGCCGAAATTCCACCAGTAATTCAGGTTACGCGGCGCCGGGTAGTCGACCAGCTCTTTCTGGGTCCAAGCGAAGATCGGCATGCGGTGCTCGATCCACTTGACCACCGTGTTGTTCATGAAGCCCGAGTCACTCATCGTTCCGCTCCCCCTCAGCCGATCTTCAGAGTGGTGTCGTCGAGAAAGGAGTACTCCGGCACGTCCAGGTTCCGCGGCGCGGGGCCTTTGCGGATGCGTCCTGAGGTGTCGTAGTGGGAGCCGTGGCAGGGGCAGAACCAGCCGCCATACTCGCCCCGGGACTCGCCCGGCTTCTGACCAAGCGGCACGCAACCTAGATGGGTGCAGACGCCGACGATGACCAGCCACTCGGGCTTATGGACTCGAGCCTCGTCGAGCTGCGGATCGGGCAGGTCGCTCAAGGGCACCTCTTCGGCCGCCGTGATCTGCTCGGCGGTGCGGTGGTCGATGAAGACCGGGTTGCCGCGCCAGGTCACCGTGACCCGCTGGCCGTCCTCGATCGGCGACAGGTCGACTTCGGTCGAGGACAGCGCCAGGACCTCGGCCGAGGGGTTCATGGAGTCGATCAAGGGCCAGACCGCGACGATGGTCCCGATTCCGCCCATCGCGCCGGTCAACAGAAAGAGGAAATCGCGCCGCGGCGCGCCATCCTCGTCGTGGGCGCTATGTACCGTATCCGTCATGTCCTTAGCTCTTCCCCCGTATCGCCAAACGCTCGTATCACAATCACCGCCGAACCAGCCCTTCAGGGCAAGGCCTCGTTATCTTCCCCGTCACCCGTCATCCTGACCGGAGACGGCGTGCCTGCGCTCGATTTCGATCCCCAGCCCTGCCCACCCGCGGCTGGGCAGGTCGCAACGCTTGCACCCACCTTCACATTTATAGGAACTTGTCCGGGAACGCAAAGCCTTGGACAGCGCTTTTGCGACAGATTGGATCATCGCTATGCGCCTGGCCCTGTTCGAGCCCGATATCCCGCAAAACTGCGGCGCGCTGCTGCGTCTGGGCGCCTGTCTTGGCGTCGCGGTCGATCTGATCGAGCCCTGCGGGTTCCTGCTGGACGACAAGCGCCTCAAGCGAGCCGGCATGGACTATCTGGCGCAGGTCGCCTTGACCCGCCACCGCTCCTGGGACAGCTATCAGGAGACCCGGCGCGGCCGATTGGTGCTGCTGACCACCCCGGCCGCGCGCAACTATGTTGATTTTCCCTTTAAGGGGACCGACAACCTCCTGGTCGGCCGGGAGAGCGCCGGCGTGCCCGAGGCGGTCCACCAAGCCGCCGACGCGCGGCTCAGAATTCCCATGGAGGCCGGCGCGCGCTCGATCAACGTTGCGCTCGCCGCCGCGATGGCCCTCGGCGAGGCCCTGCGCCAAACCGGCGGATTCTCCAACCAAAAGGGGCAGCCATGAACGATCAGCCGGCACGGCCGAGCGAGGCCCGCAAGGCCCAGGCAACGGCTTGGTTTCAAGACCTGCGGGACCAAATCTGCGCCACCTTCGAGGCGCTCGAGGACCGCCTGGTCGGCGCCAACGCCCAGCGCCTAGGCGACCCGCCGGCCGGCCGCTTCGAGCGCACGGCCTGGGACCGCGAAGGCGGCGGCGGCGGCGTCATGGCGGTCATGCGCGGCCGGGTCTTCGAGAAGGTCGGGGTCAACGTCTCGACCGTCTGGGGCGCGTTCGCGCCGGAGTTCGCCAAGCAGATCCCCGGTGCCGAGGAAGATCCCCGCTTTTGGGCCAGCGGCATCTCCCTGGTTGCCCACCTGCACTCGCCCCTTGTACCGGCTGTGCATATGAACACCCGCCATATCGTGACCTCCAAGGGCTGGTTCGGCGGCGGCTCGGATCTCAATCCCATGTTCCCCGACGCCACCGACACGGCGGATTTCCACGGCGCCTTCAAGGCCGCCTGCGACAAGCACGACCCGGACTATTATCCGCGCTTCAAGGAATGGTGCGACGACTACTTCTTCATCAAGCATCGCAACGAGGCGCGCGGCGTGGGCGGCATTTTCTACGATTACCTGGAGAACGACTGGGACGCCGACTTCGCCTTTACCCAGGACGTCGGCCGGGCCTTCCTGGAGATCTACCCAAAACTGGTTGAACGCCACATGTTCGCGCCTTGGACGGACGAGCAGCGGCAGCATCAATTGTACCGCCGCGGGCTCTATGCCGAATTCAACCTGGTCTACGACCGAGGCACGAAGTTCGGCCTCATGACCGGCGGCAACACCGAAGCGATCCTCATGTCCCTGCCGCCGCTCGCCGCCTGGCCGTGACCGCCGGGAGGCCCACCGGCCGGACCCTGGTAATCCAGCCTTTGCCAGGGATCGGCGACACGATTTGGCATCTGCCCCACCTCAAGGCGATCGCTCGGGCGGCACCCGAGGGGCGGATCGCCCTGTTGACCAAGCCGCGCTCCTTGGCCGACGGTCTGCTGGCCGCCGAGCCGGCCGTCGACCAAGTGCTCTGGCTGCACCGCAACAAGGGCGAGCACGACGGTCTGGCGGGGTTCTTCCGCCTGACCGCCCTGATCCGCGAAGGCGGGTTCGCGCGGGTCTGGGTGCTCCACGACAGTGCGCGCTACGCCCAGGTTGCCTGGGCCGCGGGCATTCCCGAACGTCATGGCTTCGGCCTGGCCGCCCAGCGCCTCTTCCTCAACCGGCCCCCCTTTCTGCCGCGCGAGCTGGCCAAGGCCCACCCGATCGACAAGGCGACCCGACTGCTCGAGCTGAAAGGCCTGGATCTGCGCGAGGCGGACCGGACGCTGGCCGTCGCGCCCGAGGCCTTGGCCGACGTCAATGCCGCCTACGGTGACGTGCCGGCGCCCTGGATCGCGCTCGGCCTAGGCAGCAGCGAGACCTTCAAGCAGTGGGGCGCCGAGAACTTCGCCGCCTTGGCTGCGGCGCTCATCCAGAAGGGCGCGAGCCCGCTTCTGCTTGGCGGCCCGGCCGAGCGGCAGATGGCCGAGAAGGTCGCTCAAGCGGCCCCCGGCGCCCACAACGCCGCCAGCCTGCCGATCGACCAGACCGCAGCGCTTTTGTCGAGTTGCCGGCTTTACGTCGGCAACGACACCGGCGTGCTCAACATGGCAGCGGCCGTCGGCACCGATGGGATCGGCCTGTTCGGTGGCTCTCCGCCGCTTGCCTACTCGCCCCACATCCATGCCTTGACACCCCAAGACTCCGGTGCCGGCATGGCGGGCATCACGGTCGATCAGGTGCTGGCCGCGATCGCGGCGCAGGGCCTATAGGGCGGCTTCCTTCAAGAACCTATCGCGAAACTGTAGCACCGCCGACGAAAGGGCGCAGCGCACTCGGTAGGCCAGAAGATCGCCCGGTGCATCGAAGACCCGCAACCAGTTGAGCGAAAGGATCCGGCGCGAGGGCGAGGCCCCGAAATTAGGCTGAGGATGTTTTCCGAAGCAATCCCGCCTTGCGATAGCCATCCATCCAATGCTCGGCATCCTCCGGTCGCAAGCAAAGGCGTGCGTGGGCCGCGGCGTAGAAATCGAAGTCGGAGTCCTTGGGGCGTTTCTCGTGGAACGTCTCGACCGCCGCGCGGGCTTCGTCAAGGTGACCAAGCTGGGCGTGGCAGGCGGCCAATTGGGCGTACATGTGAGGCGGCGGATTGCGCCAACGGGCATAGATCTCGACCGCCCTCTCATAATCCCGCATCAGGTAATAGGATTCCGCGAGAAGCTCATAGTCGTAGTCAGGTCGATGGGGGTCGAGCGCGAATGCCTTGACCAGGATGTCGGCGCCCAGAGCCGGTTTGCCCGTGTAAGCCTCCAGAAAGCCGCGGCTCACCATGGCGTTGACAAAATTGGGATTGAGCGCGAGCGCCCGATCGGAGTGGCGCATGGCAAG
>JBCCGG010000086.1:0-8938 GCA_039029395.1 Pseudomonadota bacterium
CTCGGGCTCTGGCGCGATCTCCTCGGCGATCTCGGGCTCCGGTTCCGGCTCGGGTTCTGGCGCGATCTCCTCGGCGATCTCGGGCTCCGGTTCCGGCTCGGGCTCTGGCGCGATCTCCTCGGCGATCTCGGGCTCCAGTTCCGGCTCGGGCTCTGGCGCGATCTCCTCGGCGATCTCGGGCTCCGGTTCCGGCTCGGGTTCTGGCGCGATCTCCTCGGCGATCTCCGGCTCTGGTTCCGGTTCGGGCTTTGGCGCGATCTCCTCGACGACCTCCAGCTCGGGCTCCAGCTCCGGTTCTGGCACGATCGCTTCAGCGACTTCGGGCTCGGGCGCCGCGGGTTCCTCGAAGATCATCTCGACCGCGATGGCCTCCTCCAATGTTAGAGGCGCGCCGAGCTTGACCAGGTCGGACAGCAGCAGCGCAATGAGCGCGCCGTGGAGCAGGGCCGAGAGCAGGAATGCCTTGCGCATGAAGCGAGTCCTCTCCGCCGTCCTAGGGGCTATCCGAGGCGGCGCTCGGGGCCTGGGCGATCAAGGCGACGCGGGTGAAGCCGGCGCTGTTGACCTGGCCCATGACCTCCATGACCCGGCCGTAGTCGATTGCCCGGTCGCCACGGATGAAGATCCGAGTCCGAGGGTCGTTGCCGGTCAGCTCGACCAGTCTGTCGACCAGTGCCTCGTCGTCGGTTGGCGCGTCGCGGACAAAGACCGCGCCCGCTTCGTCGACCGAAATCACCAGAGGCTCGCTCGGCTGGGCGAGCGCCTGGGCCTTGGTCTCCGGCAGATCGACCTGCACGCCCACGGTCAAAAGCGGCGCGGTCACCATGAAGACGATCAAGAGCACCAGCATGACATCCACGAAGGGCGTCACGTTGATCTCGCTCATGGGCTGATAGCGCTTGCCGCGCCGCTGGCCCGCGGGTCTGCCGGTCGTTTTCCTAGGCATGGCGCGGCTGCCCTTCGATGCGGCGCGACAGGATCGAGGTGAACTCGGTGGCGAAGGCTTCCAGGCGCGCCGAGTAGCGGCCCAAATCGGTCGAAAGCTTGTTGAAGCCGACCACCGCGGGGATCGCGGCGATCAAGCCCAGTGCGGTCGCGAAAAGCGCCTCGGCGATGCCCGGCGCGACGGTCGCGAGCGAGGTGTTCTGCGCGACCGCGATCGAGCTGAAGGCGTTCATGATGCCCCAGACCGTGCCGAACAAACCGATGAAAGGTGCCGCCGAGCCGACCGAGGCCAGGAAGGTCATCTGCTTCTCCAGGCTTTGCATCTCGCGCCCTAGAGTCACGTCCATGGCGCGTTCAATGCGCTCCTTGAGCTCGTCCTTGAGCCGGTCGGCCTGAGACTCCATGGCTTCGCCGGCGCGCTGCCATTCGCGCATGGCCGAGACGAAAATCGCCGACATGGGGTCCGAGGCCCGCCGCTCGAGGCCGTGGAAGATGTCCTCCAGCGGGGTGCCGGACCAGAAACTCTCCTCGAAGCGGTCGGCGAGCGCGCGCAAACGGCGCATGCGCCAGGCTTTCTCCAGAATGATGGTCCAGCTCCAGACCGAAGCCAGAAGCAGCACGACGATCACGCTTTTTACGATGATGTCGGCCTGGAGGAACAGGCCCCACACCGAGACCGGGCCCGTCCAAGCCTCGCCAAGCGAGACCGTCGTCATCACGCCTTGTTCCATGTCCGCTCTCCTCCATTGAACTAACTCTTGTCAGGTCCCGATCAGGAGATCCCGCAACATTTGGCGCCAGCCGGGATAAACCTCGATGGTCAGTTTCCGTGTCGGTATCCCGGAGGCTTCCATGAGCTGATCGAGAGTGACCCCCTTGGCGTCCGCCAGATAGCTGTCGCCGGCCTCAAGGTCGCCCTGGGCATAGGCCGCGAAGATGCGCGCGTTGGCGGCGGTGTCTTCGAGGTCGTAGCGTTCGGCGAAATCGCGCCAAAGGCGCACCGCACCCTCGCAGGGCCGTGGCGCGTGGGGGTCGATCTCGCAGCCGCCCTCTTCGCCGGCGCGCGAGATCCGCGTCAGCTCGGGCCAGAGCGTGGCCAGGTCTCGGGCGGCGGCCGAGGGGATATGGCCGTAGGCCGGCACCTCGAGGTTCTTGGCGAGCGCGTAGATCACGTCGCCGGTCTTGAAGTCGCCGCGCGTATAGGCTTCGAACATCCGGGCGCTTTGGGCATTGGGCTCGAGCCCGTGGCGCGCCGCGAAGGTGCGGAAGGTCTGGTGCGCCCCAGGGCAGGGGTTCGGCCCGAAGGGGTTCCAGGTGCAGGCCTCGGCCTCGCCGCCGCTGCGCGGCAGATTCATCCGCGTAACCTCGGCCTGGAGGCTGAAGGCGCTGGTCTCCTGGGGCAAGGCGAGGCCCTTGGCGCCGGCCATCAGGCGGTCGCCGCGATCGTAGTCCAGCTGCTTATAGGCCTGCAGGATCGCCGCGCTCTCTTCGTTCATCGGCAGCTCGTGAAGCGCCGCGAACTCCTGCCACTTGCGCTTCACATCGATGCAGGGCCGGGGTGAATAATAGTTGAAGATGCATTTGTTCTCTTCCGTTGGGTCGGGTCCGCCGCGGGCCGCCACCCGGCGTTTTTGGGCCGGCTGGTGGCCGACGAAGGCCAAATCGTCGCCGACCCACTGCAGCTCGAAGAGCGCGCTGGCCGGTGCCTTTTGGGTCGAGGAGCCGACGCCGTAGTCGATCGCCAGAAACACCCGGTCGCCGTCGAGCCGCTCGATCGTCCAGCGGGTCAGCGCGACTTGCCAGGAATCCCACTTGAATCGGGCGACCCGCTTGTCCTCGTTGTAGTCCCGCAGCTTGGCTGTGATGGCCGGCAAGTTGCGCGCGATGTAGGTCTCGACCTCGGCCTTGGGCTTCAGCGGCGGCGTGACCGGTGCGGCGGGCGCGGCAGCGGCCGCGGCGGTCTTGGCCAGGTCTTCCTGGCTCCAGTGGCGCTGGAAGGCGAGCGCGCCGTCCTTCCAGGCGAGCTCGAAGAGGAACGTGCCGGGGCGCTGATAGGCGGTGACGCTGCCGACCTTGTAGTCGATCTCGAGGAACACTCGGTCGCCCTCGATACGCTCAAGCCGCCAATCCTGAAGCGTGACCTTCCAGCCGCCCCGGGAGGTCGAGAGCACCCGGTGGCGCTCGTTGTAATCCCGCAGCCTGGATTGGATCTCATCTTCATTGCGGTCGATCCAGTCGAGCGTTTGCTGGCGCGATTGCGTCTGGCTGAAGGCCGGTGCGCTTATCAGCAAGAGCGCGCAAATGCCGGCGGCAAGGACACTCTTCAAGGTGCGCCCGCTACGCCGTCCAGTTTGCCTCGGTCCAACCCCTCCCATCGATCAGCCCCCTTCTGTTTTTTATTGAGGCGGATCCGAGTATGGCCAAAGGGCCGACGCTTGTCGACCGAGGATGGCAGGTCGCCGAACTCCCCTGCAATTTCTAGGTGAGAATGCCTAGTTGGGCTCGGCCGTGTTCAGCAGCCAGTCGCGGAAAATCTCGACTTTGGGCCGTCGCGCACCACGCAAAGGTGTCACTAGATAGTAGGCCCGGCGCGGTACCCGAAGCTCGAAGGGCGCGACCAGCGTGCCCTTGGCAAGGTCGTAGTCCGCCAGGGAGCTGCGGCCCATGGCGACCCCGGCGCCGTCAATCGCCGCCTCGATCGCGGCAAAGCCCAGATCGAAGCTGAGCTCGCCCTTGGCTTTTAAGGCCGGCAGGCCGGCGGCCGCCAGCCAGCGCGGCCAGTCGTCGGGGAAGGCGCTGTTGTGAACGAGGCGATGCTTGGCCAGGTCCGCGGGCTTGCGCAAAGGCCCTAGCTTCGGACTGCACACCGGGAAGGTCTCTTCGCGCAGCAACAGGTCCGACCGAAGGCCCGACCAGCGCCCGGCGCCGTAGCGGATCGCCAGGTCGACTGGCTCGCGCTCGAAATCGGCAGGCAGGTTCGAAGTCAGGATCCTGACCGAGATCTCCGGGTGGGCGCTTTGGAAGGCGGCCAGGCGTGGCACCAGCCATTTAGCGGCGAAGGACATCAGCGTGCTGACCGTGACTTCGCCAGCGCGCTCGTCATCGAACAGCTCGCCGGTCGCTTGGTAAAGCGCCTCGAAGGCGCTGCGCACGCCGGGCAGATAGGCCTGGCCGGTTTCGCTGAGCCGCAGTTGGCGGCCGCGCCGCAGGAAAAGGGGGCGGCCGAGCTGGGCCTCAAGCCGGCCGATGCGGTGGCTCACGGCGGCTTGGGTCAAACCCAGCTCCTCGGCGGCACGGGACACGCTCTGATGTCGTGCGACGGCTTCGAAAGCCTGCAGGCCGGTCAAGGCCGGAAGTCGAATAGACATGACAAATTCTAATATAAAGACCGACAAGTCGTCATTTGTATCGGCACGAGAATATCATTATTTTATGCGATAATCCACAAACGGACTGGACAAGATCTTGACAAATTTTGACATAATGATCAGACGAAGGAGGCCGTTATGGCGCTTCATGTGAACCCACCCGAGGTGTGGCAGCCCTTCGGCGCCTTTTCCTTGGCGGTCGTCCAGAGTGGCGGGCGGATCGTCCACCTCAAGGGTCAGATCCCGCTCGACAGTAGCGGCACCCTGGTCGGCCGCGGCGACATCGCCGCTCAGCTCAAGCAGACGCTGGACAACATCCGGCGGGTCTTGGGCGCCATGGGTGGCGAGATGGGCGACATCCTGTCGCTGACCCACTACACGACCGACATCGAAGCCTTCATGAAGCTCGGCGCGCTGCGCCAGACCTATTTCGCGGCACCCTATCCGGTCACCACGACGCTCCAGGTCGCACGGCTCTACGATCCGGAGGTTCTGATCGAGATCACCGCGGTCGCCGAGATCCCGCTCGATCGCTTTCGCACGGCGGAGCAAGCGGCGTGACCAAGCGAACGCTTTGCTTGCTGGGCAGCCCGCGGCGCGGCGGCAACAGCGATATCTTGGCGGAACGGATTTGCCGGCGGGCGGAGACCGAGTTCGTGACCTTGTCGGAGCTTGCCTACGGCGGCTGCCAAAACCTCTTTCGCTGTAAACAGGACCTGACCCACTGCGGCCAGCGTGACGGGCTCACGCCCGTGTTGGAGTCCGTCGCCGCGGTGGAGGTCTTGGTGCTCGCCAGCCCGGTCTACTTCACGAACCTGACCGGCCAGCTAAAGCTGGCGATCGACCGCTTCTTTTCGTTCCTGGTGCCCGACTATCCGACCGCCCAACGCAAGAGCCGCCTTGAACCCGGCCGCACCCTGGTGCTGGTGCAGACCCAGGGCGAGGGCGAGGCGCGCTACGGCGATCTGCTGGAAAGCTATGCGGCCGGCTTCACGCACTTGGGCTATAGCCAGCAGCATCTGGTGCGCGCCTGGGGTGTCCGCGAGGCCGGGGAAGTGAAGGCCCATCCGGCCTTTCTCGCCCGCTGCGATGCCGTCGCCGAGGCGGTCTACGGGCCCGTGTGACGAAATATTTAGCTTGACTCGGGCCCGGCCCGATTGACCAAACTGCGCCCCATGCACATGTCAGGTTTTGGATTGAAACGGCATGAGATTGGAGCGCGACATGGCGACGGACACCACCTACCGCGAGCTGATCGACCTTGAGCGTTATCCCATCGAGGATCTTGCCCAAGCGCCGGCCGAGGCGCTGATCGCCCGCTGCCAGGCCGATCTGGCGGCAAGCGGGGCGACCGTGCTCGAGGGCTTCGTCAAGCCAGAGCCCCTGGCGGGCGTGATCGAAGAGGTCGCGCCGCATCTGGGCGACGCCTTTTACAAGGTCAAGCATCACAATCCCTACCTGATCGCCGACGACCCGGACCATGGCGAGGGCCATCCGCGCAATCGCCGGCTGATGACCGATTCCGCGACACTGGCCTGCGATCTGATCCCCAAGGACTGCCGGCTCGACCGGATCTACCGCTGGCCGCCGCTGCACGCCTTCATCGCCAAGGTGCTGGGTTTCGCCGAGCTGCACCCTTACGCCGATCCCCTGGCGGCGCTCAACATCCTGGTCTACGAGCCCGGCAGCCAGACCAACTGGCACTTCGACAATGCCAACTTCGTGGTCACCTTGATGCTGCGCCAGGGCAGGGCGGGCGGCGCCTATCAGTACGCGCCCTTTATCCGCGGCGGCGAGGAGGAGTTCGATCGGGTCGGCGCGGTCTTGGATGGCGAGGAGGCTGGCGTGCTCGAGCTCAAGCAAGACCCGGGCGCCCTGGTGCTGTTCCAGGGCCGCAACACCCTGCACCGGGTGACCCCGGTGGAAGGCGAGGTCTCGCGCCTGGTCGCGGTCTTCACCTATGATCCAGAGCCCGGCAAGATCCTCGCCGAGCACACCCGGCGCACCTTCTACGGCCGGGCCGCGTGAGGCTCTTGGCGCTTTCCCTGGCCGCAACGTTCTTGGCCGCTTGTGCCGAGGCGCCCGGCAATCCGGTGAGACCCGGCGTCAAAAGCGAGTCCGAATGCCGAGCGTCGGGCAACCCGGCGCGCTGCGTGCTCGAAAACGCGCTAGCCGGCGGCCCCCCGATCGCAATCGGCGGGCGGCGCTAGCGCAGCATGGAGGCCCGAAACCCGGGCCCGACTCGATCTCAGCCTATCGGCTCTTTGGTTGAAGTGGCATCTTCACTGAAACTCGTGCAATACGCTCCAAGCCGGCGATCTCGCCACGCGTTATGCGCGCGGATATGAACCCCGTCGCCAAATGATCGACCTGATCGGCGCCAATGGCTGACAAGTTCCTGAGCACTTCCTCGTCGCTACGGCCCGCGCTGGGCGAAACGAGTACATCAACCCTTTCATGATCTCTGTTCGTCCCGGCACCGGGCTCAAGAGGCTTCAACAATGTGCCACTTTCCTCAGGTTCGAACGACCGCTGCTGACGCGTCAATTTTACCATAGCCGTAGGAAAGTGTCCATTGAGTGACGCCGGTGTGGCGATCCTTAACTGCCGTATCTGAGATGATCTGGCGCACCTGATCAGGGGTCAGTCCAGGTTTCTTCTGCAGCATCAACGCAACCACGCCGGTGACCACCGGAGCCGACATGCTGGTCCCTTCGATCGACACAACGCGGTTCGTCTTTTCGGCTCTATCACCCTCGTCTGCCAAACTCGAGTCTGTTGCCAATGCGGAGGTGACGTATTGGCCCGGCGCAGAGACCTCCGGCTTTTGGCGGCCGTCCCTGGTCGGGCCGAGGCTGCTAAAGGGGCTTGTGCGCCCTATGACGATACGATGATCCTGCTGGTGGCCGTCGTCGCTGTCCCATTCGTCTTTGGTGACATGGCTCGCCACGGCAATTGCCCCGCGGCTCGTTGCCGGCAATCCAATGGTTCTAGAGATTTCCACTAGGGGACCTGGGTGAAATCTTGCGAATCCACTGTTGTTGAACCAACCGTCGATGCGGCCGATCGTTGCCGTTGTGCAGCTTAGTTGCAGCGTCCAATTGTTGAGCCACCGGTTCGGCACATTCCGACTCGAGAAGTCGATTGTGATTTGCAATTGTGTCAGGCCGGTCGGAAAGTAGGATTTTTTGGACAGCTCGATGTCAATGTTGGTGCCTTGAAACACTTGTGCTTGGCCCAGATGCGGAATCGGCAGTGTCTGTCCGGTGGGAGTGACTAGATCGCACGCAAATTCGTCGCTCGCATCATACCACAATGTGATTACCGCGAAGGGGTTGCCGACGGGTTGCCTGAAAATATCAAACTCTGCACGTTGGGATTCATTGCGGGAAAAGCGGCTTCCAATGTGGATACTGTCATTTCGTTCATTTCCAGCTGACGCGACGAGCAGCTTACCAGGGCCGGTTATGGACTGGTAGAGTTCCTCGCTTAGATCACTTCCGTCATGCGCGCCGAAATGATTTCCGAGGCTCAAGTTCACCACACAAGGATTGGTTCCTGCTTGGTCGAAAATCCATCGAACGCCTTTATCAACGTTAAAAAAATCTGTCTTTACCAACAGAAAACGCGTTTTGGGGGCGACGCCCTCTAGCGATCCGAATGCACTGCCTCCCGCGATCGTCGCGACATGAGTGCCGTGCCCATTCGTATCGTGTCCGGGTCCGGTTCCGCTTGACCACTGATTCTGCAGTTCGCTCTGGGTAAAGCTCCGATTTCCGTTGTCCTGGTCCAAAAGCCCTTCTACGCGCAAGTTGCCTGCTTCGTCCCGAAACATTGGATGAGAAAGATCGAAGCCAGAATCGACAATTCCTATCAGTACGCCATCGCCATCGTGGCCCGTGGGGTTGTTGTTCCCAGGGTCACGCCGGGCAATCTCAGGGAGTGCATTGTCCAATGTCGGAACATGCTGCTTTTTTGTTTGGATACGGCGAACCAACGTGTCGCCGACAAGGTCTCTAGCGGCATAGACGCCCACGTCCGCGGAGATAAAATTGTCGCCCAAGCGCTCCGGCGCCGCGCCTACGTCGGCGAGCATGTTGCCAGTAGTCTCCGCGGACTCCGTGTCGATGATCACAGCGACACGATCGTCGTCCGAAACGCGTTCGGCGCTCTGCGGGCGGAAACCGGACATCGTCGCAGCTGCGCTCGGACGAATCCGGCTTTCTTGTCGGCCGATTAAGGACATTAGGGAAACCGAACACTTGTCGGAAAGCTCAAACTCACGCCTGTTCATATTTCATTCCTCCTCAACTATCGGTCAATTGCAATCCGTCTAAAATCTAGAATCTCCATATTGCTACGAAATATCCCGTCTTACTAGATAATTTTGGCCGATTTTGTGATCCAGATCGTCTTGAACGTTGACCACGTCGTTCGCGAGCAAGGCCGACCAGGGATCCTTAGAGTCGGTTTCGAAAGTTATAATGCCCTAGCGATTCGCCGAATGAGTAGCATCACAGAGGCTGCGTAGAGGAAGGCCCGAGCAGAGTCGATTGTTTCCTCGAAGTCCTTGGCCAGTCGACGGTTGCGGTTTATCCAGGCGAAGAAGCGCTCGACGACCCAGC
>JBCCGG010000087.1:0-8884 GCA_039029395.1 Pseudomonadota bacterium
CCACCGCACAGAACCTAAGGAAGCTGGCAAAGCTGATACCAATGCACCAGCCGGCAGCAGCTGGATAGTCGCCTCGCCGGCGCGCAATCTAAGCAAACGGCGAGCCACCTCTAAACAAGAGACTTTTTCAACACAATCGGTCAGGTGCGGTTGTGCTGGATGTTCCGGTCCGACGGTGAAAGCACCCCTGACAGCGGACGCTCGCCACGGTCGGCTGAGCCTCAATATGGCTTCGCGCGGAATATGGACCCGCGCTCCAGGGCCTGTTGACCGAACAGCCTAACGGTCCGCCCTTGCCAGCACCGCGTTCAAGAGCACGTTGACGCCGGGCAGGGTGTAGTCGAGCTCGATGTGCTCGCCCTCGTTATGGGTGATGCCGTCCTTGCAGGGGGTGAAGATCAGCGCGGTCGGCGTGATCTTGGTCATGTTGTAGGCATCGTGGCCGGCCTGGCTTTGGATCTCGCGCCAGGGCACGTCCTGCGCCTCGGCCGCCGCCTTGAGAGTCGCGATCAGCTCCGGGTCGAAGACCTCGTCGCCGAAACGCCAGCGCGAGACCACCTCTATCTCCACCTTGGCCTTTTCGGCGCAGGGGCCGATGGCGGCCTCGACCTGGGCGATCATGGCATCGGCGACGGCCGGCTCCGGGTGGCGCAGATCGATCGAGAGTTGGGCGTACTCCGGCAGGATGCCCGGCTTGTTGGGCCAGCAGACCAGACGCGGCACGGTGGTTTTGCCGCCCGTCGGGTGGTGCTCCCAACCGATCTCGTTGACGCGGACCGCCAGCATGGCGGCGCCGATCAGGGCATTCTTGCGCTGGTCCATTGGGGTCGGGCCCGAGTGCGCGGTCTCGCCGTGGACGTCGACCTTGAGGCCATAGCTGGTATAGCCGCCGGTCACGATGCCCAGCGGCACTTCCTCGGCCTCCAGGATCGGGCCCTGCTCGATGTGCAGTTCGAAGTAGGAGTCCAGCGCCCGGCCGCCGACCGGCGCGTCGCCGGCATATCCGATGCGCGCCAGTTCGCCGCCGAAGGTGCAGCCGTCGTCGTCTTCCTGTTCGAGCACCCACCCGGTGTCGAACACCCCGGCGAAAGCACCCGAGGCGATCATCGGCGGCTGAAAGCGGGCGCCTTCCTCGTTGGACCAGGAGACAACCTCGATCGGCCGCCTGGTCGCGATGTCCCGCCCGTTGAGGGTGCGGACGATCTCCAGACCGGCCAGCACGCCCAGAATGCCGTCGTAGCGCCCGCCGGCCGCTTGGGTGTCCAGATGGCTACCGATCAGCACCGGCGCCAGGCTGTCGTCGCTGCCGGCACGCCGGGCGAAGATGTTGCCGACCCGGTCGACCGAGACCGCGCAGCCGGCCGCTTGGCACCATTCGACGAACTGGTCGCGCATCTCCTTGTCGGAATCGCTGAGCGCCAGGCGTCTGAGGCCGCCGGCCTTGCCCGGGCCGAATAGGGCCGAGCGCTCGATGGTCGACCACAGCCGCGCGCCGTCGACCTCCAGCAAATTGCGTCGCTCCGTCATTCTAAATCTCCCGCTGCTGTCGCGACCATGCCGGCCCCGACCATCGCAAGTTATGGGCCGCACCGCCAGCCCCGCGATCGGTGCAACGAAGCCACGTTGCATAGGGGCGCGACATAGGACTAAGCTGGCCCTCGAATCAGCACAAGCCGGCTGAAGGACGGCCCGGCCAAGCAAACAAAACGCGCAGGGAGGATGCACATGCGTATTCTGAACAATTCGGGGTATCTATTTGCTGCCGCTTTATTTTCCATGGGCGTGCTGCTCGCGCCAACGGGCGCCTCGGCGCAAGATTGCCCACGGGGCACCCTGGACGCCCGCTACTGCGACCGCAACGGTGATCTGACCGCCGACCTGCCGCTCGACGAATCCCAATGGGTCGATCCGGACACCATCATCTTCTCCTACACGCCGGTCGAGGATCCGGCGGTCTATGCCAAGGTCTGGGACGGTTTCCTCAAGCACATGGCCGACGTGACCGGCAAGGAGGTCGTGTTCTTCCCGGTGCAGTCCTACGCGGCGCAGTACGAGGCCATGCGCTCCGGCCGCTTGCACATCGCCGGGGTCAACACCGGCGGCAATCCGGTCGCGGTCTCCTGCGCCGGCTTCGTGCCCTTCGCCATGATGGCTTCGGGCGACGGCTCCTACGGCTACGAGATGGAGATCATCGTGCCGGCCGACAGTGACATTCAGACCCCGGCCGACCTCAAGGGCCGGACCCTGGCCTTCACCTCGCCGACCTCCAACTCCGGCTTCAAGGCGCCCTCGGCCCTGCTCAAGTCCGAGTTCGGCATGGAAGCGGACAAGGACTTCAAGACCACCTTCTCCGGCAAGCACGACAACTCGATCCTGGGTGTCGCCAACAAGGACTACGAGGCCGCGGCGATCGCCAACTCGGTCTTGAAGCGCATGATCGACCGGGACGTCATCAAGCCCGATCAGATCCGCACGGTCTATAAATCGGCGACCTTCCCGACGACCGGCTACGGCCATGCCCACAATCTCCACCCAGTGACCGTGGCGAAGATCAAGGAGGCCTTCTTTACCTTCCCCTGGGAGGGCTCGGATCTGAAGGCCGAGTTCCAGAAGGAGGACCAGTTCGTCTCGATCCACCACAAGTCGGATTGGGACGTGATCCGCAAGATCGACGCGGCCAATGGCGTGAGCTACGACTGCAAGTAACGCAGGTGTTGGTCGGTCAATTGGGGGGCTAGGACATGTTGCGTCTGGACGCGCTGGTCAAGCGCTATCCGACTGGCGACCTGGCGCTCAAAGGAGTCGCGCTCGAGGTGCCGATCGGTCAGGTGATGGCGCTGATCGGCCCCTCGGGCGCCGGCAAGTCGACCCTGATCCGTTGCATCAACCGGCTGGTCGAGCCGACCTCGGGCACGATTACCCTGGACGACGAGGAGCTGAGCCGCCTGGGCTCTCGGGGCTTGCGCCGGGCGCGCCGGCGCATGGGCATGATCTTTCAGGAGTATGCCCTGGTCGAGCGCCTGACCGTGATGGAAAACGTGCTTTCCGGGCGGCTCGGCTACGTCTCCTTCTGGCGCAGCTATTTTCGGCGCTTTCCGCAAAGCGATATCGACGAGGCCTTCCGCCTGCTGGAACGGGTCGGGCTCGACCACATGGTCGACAAACGGGCCGACGAGCTTTCGGGCGGCCAGCGCCAGCGGGTCGGCATTGCCCGGGCCCTGATCCAAAACCCGCGCCTGCTCTTGGTCGACGAGCCGACCGCGAGCCTGGATCCCAAGACCTCGCGCCAGATCATGCGCCTGATCTGCGAGCTTTGCGCCGAGCGCGAGCTGGCGGCGATCATCAACATCCACGACGTGGCGCTGGCCCAGCAATTCGTCCAGCGTGTGGTCGGCCTGCGCCTGGGCGAGGTGGTTTACGACGGCCCGCCGGCCGATCTGACGGCCGAGGTGCTGACCGAGATCTACGGCGAGGAGGACTGGTCGGCGACGATCCGCAAGGTCGAGGACGAGGATGAGGAGGCGCACGAAGGCCCAGAGCCCGACCGGGAGCGCCTGGCCGGGATGACATAGCATGGCGGTCACCGAACAGACCGCTCCGCGCCGCTGGAAGCGCCCGCCGCTAATCAAGAACCCGACCCTGCGCTGGGCGCTGATCGTCGGCGCCGTGCTCTATCTGGCGGCGGCCTTCGGCACCATCGAGGTCAACTGGCTGCGGGTCTACGAGGGCCTGCCCCGGGGCGAGGCCTTCCTGATGGCCTTCTTCCCGCCCGACTTCGTCTCCCGCTGGGATGCCATCCTTGACGGCATTTACGAGAGCCTTTGGATGACCGTGACCTCGACCGTGGTCGGCATCCTGATCTCCGTGCCGGTCGCGCTCGGTGCCGCGCGCAACCTGGCGCCCCTGCCGGTCTACTACTTTTGCCGGGGCATCATCGCGTTTTCCCGTTCTTTTCAAGAGGTGCTGCTGGCGATTTTCTTCGTCAAGCTGTTCGGCTTCGGGCCCTTTGCCGGCTTTATCACGCTCAGCGTGGCCACGGTCGGTTTCTTCGCGAAGCTTCTGGCCGAGGACATCGAGGACATGGACCCGGGTCAGGCCGAGGCAGTGCGGGCGACCGGTGCCGGCTGGTTCCAGTGGATCAACTACGCGGTCCAGCCCCAGGTCAAGGCGCGCTTCATTGGACTCTCGCTCTATCGCCTGGACATCAACTTCCGGGAGTCAGCAGTGGTCGGCATCGTCGGCGGCGGCGGCATCGGCGCGACGCTCAACACCGCCTTCGATCGCTACGAGTTCGATTCCGCGGCGGCCATCCTGGTGATCATCATCGCGATCGTCATGGCCGTGGAATACACCTCCGGCTACGTGCGCAAGTGGGTGCAGTGATGCCGGTCGCGCAACAGGGCGAGCTTAAAGTATGGCAGCGGCGCACCACGGCACGGCAGCTCGCGATCTGGTTCGGCTGGTTGATCGGCGTGGCGATCTTCGTCTACTGCTTCAAGCTGATCTCCGACAAGACCATCTGGTTCTTCGTGCTCGATGCCCACGAGCAGGCGGCCGATTTGGGCGCGCGCATGGTGCCGCCCCAATGGGCCTATATGGAGAAGCTTTGGATCCCCTTGTGGGACACCATCAATATCGCGACCCTGGGCACCGCCATGGCGATTGTGATTGCGGTGCCGGTGGCCTTTTGCGCCGCGCGTAACACGACGCCCAGCGTGGTCTTCGTGCGGCCGGTCGCGCTTTTGATCATCGTTTCCTCGCGCTCGATCAACTCGCTGATCTGGGCGCTTTTGCTGGTCGCGATCGTCGGGCCCGGAGTCTTCGCCGGCATCCTGGCGATCGGATTCCGCTCCATCGGGTTCGTCGCCAAGCTGCTTTACGAGGCGATCGAGGAGATCGACGAGACCCAGGTCGAGGCGGTCACCGCGACCGGCGCCGGGCGCCTGCAGGTGCTGTCCTACGCGATCGTGCCGCAGATTATGCCGGCCTTCGCCGGCATCACCGTGTTTCGCTGGGATATCAATATCCGCGAGGCGACCATTCTAGGTCTGGTCGGCGCCGGCGGCATCGGTATCCAGCTGAGCGCCTCGATCGCCGAGCTGGCTTGGTCCAAGGTCAGCGTCATTCTGATCTCGATCCTGGCCACCGTGCTGGTCAGCGAATGGGTCTCCGCCCGGGTCCGCCACGCAATCATTTGAGCGGCGTTTGTCAACGCATTCGACGCCGGTCAGACCCGGAAGATTCGGCGCCCGTCACAATCGGATTCCGGCGTGTAGATTCCAAAGCGACCATCGCTCGACACGATGAGCACGCTGTCATCAATGGAATCGCATTCCTTCCGTATATCGGCGACGGGTGTTCCAAACTCGTCCGGCGGCGCATAGCGGTATCCTGCGAGAGGCCCCCGGCTTGCCGGCAGCTTCGGAATTGCTTTCGCGTCGTCGAGATCGCTGTCCAAACCGTGATAGATCTCTCTGAGGAACTTTGTTTGTGTTTTCGGCTTCGCAACGAAGCCGATGTAGCGCTCATGCTTCCAGGCCAACGCGCCGGCGAGAAAGGTTTGCAAAGCGGTCACGGCATCCATGCATGCAAGCCTATGGCGGGACGGCCTAGTAAATGTAATCCAGCTTGCCGGCGATCCACATGAGTCCGTCGGCGATCCCGTTCATCAGGCCGCGCTCCTGGGTGTAGACCACCGCGCGCACCGAGGCGCCGACCCGAAGCGGCCGGTCGGCCGGCATCTGGCCGGGCTCGATGCGCACTTGGAAACGTTGGGACAGCGAGATCCAGGCGGTCGGGTTCTCGATCACCGGCAGGACGCCGCTGGCCAAGCCCTGGCCCTGGCCGACGCCCCAGCCGATGCTCTCGACCGTGCCGGAAAAACTCTCGCCCGGATACATGAAGTAGCTCAAGCCGACCCTCTGGTCGGGCCGGATGACCGAAAGCGCGTTTTCCTGAAAGTTTGCGACGATCCACCAGCGGGTCGTGTCGACGAAGGAGAGCACCGCCTCGCCGACGTTGACGTAAGTTCCGACCCTAAGCTGCACGTTATCGACAATGCCGTCGACCGGGGCGGCCACCGTGGTCCACCCGAGCGCGAGCTCGGCGTTGGCCAGCTTGGCCTTGACCTGCTTTACCTCGGCGTGGTCGTCGTCGATCATCGCGTCGAGCCGCTGTTCCAGGCGCAGCTGTTCTGCCTTGGCCTCGCTCAAAAGCGCCGTATTGGAGCGCAGGTCGTCGGTCGCCTCGTCGAGCCGCTGCTGGGCCGCGAAGCTATCGGCAGCCAGCTTCTCGATACGGTCGAAGGTGCGCTGGGACAGGTGCACGTTGGCTTTGCGCTCCTCGATGATTTGTTTCTGGGCCTCGAGGCTGCTTTCGATTTGCCGGATCTCGGCCTCGGCCTGCACCAGCAGCGCGCGCAGGCGGTCGACCTCGTGGCGAAAGGGTCGTGGATCGATGGTGTAGAGCGGGTCGCCTTTCTCTACTTGGCTGCCGTTCTCCACATAGACCTTGGTGACCGGGCCATTGATTTGGGGCGCAATCTGGATGACGAAAGCTTGGACGTAAGCGTCGCTGGTGTAGGGGGTGTAGCGGTCGGCCGCAACGTAGTAGACCAGCAAAAGGACAATCACGCCGACCGTGGCCAGCACCCAAAAGCGGATCGACGAAAAGGCTTCGCTTAACTTTGCCATCAGCCCGTGGCCTCGTAGCGATGCACCAGGCTCGAGGTTGACGGCACGACCTGCGCCGCGTCATGGGTCGAGAGCGCGGCGGTGATCTGGTTCATCTGGTACAGCACCTCGCGGATTCCGTTAAGCGCAAAGCGGTCGAGCCAGGGGTCCGTCCCGGCATCGGTGGCGGTCGCTTCCTGGTCGCTTGTGGTGAGGTCATTCGCCAGCGCGGCGATCTCCTCGTGCAGCGCCGAGTGGTCTAATGTGCGGCCTTGGGAGATCTCGCCCGCGACGACTTTGAGCAAGGCGTTCGAGCGTGGCGTGGCGGCCTGCAGGCGTTTGACGATGACCTGGCGATCTTCCGCCTTGGCCCCGTCCAGCATCTCGTAGAACGCGAAGACCTGAACGAAGAGCGTGCCAACGCCGTGGACCAGGGCCGTGTAGTCATAGGCTGGCTGAACCCGTCTGGTGAACATGTAGCTGAAGTCGTAAAGCAAGCCGAAGTCGCTCTGCACGTCAAGCTTGAGCTGGTGGATCATGCGCCGGGTCGCCGGCGGGTCCGGATCCTGCGCCTGGCTGAGACGCTCGAGCGCCGCCGGCAGGCGCCCCAAATTGGCCGCGACGCTGGCGCGCAGCTGCTTGGCGGGATGTTCGGGCCAGATTAATTGCCCAACCCCGAGGGCGATCGCGAAGGCCAGTAGGGCACCGATCAAGCGGTCCTCGGCCGTGGTCACGGTGCCGATCGGAAAGGCCGCCATGCCCAGAATGACCGCCATGGCCATGGTGAATTGGATGCCGCCGAAGGACACCCGGTCGGGCCCGGCGCTGTAGTAGCCACCGATCAGGAAACCGAGCGCCAGGAACGCCAGCAGGAGGCTGAAATGGGGCGCTAGGCTGATCACCGTCAGCCCGAGCAAGCTGTAGAGCGTGCCGAACAGGGCGCCGGGCAGGGTCAGGCGAATGCGCAGTTGAGACCGGCCCAGGTTCGGTTGGACCAGCGCGATGACCATGCCGAGCATCAGGTACGAGCCGGCTGGTATGGTGGTGAGGAAATGAAGCGAAAGCCCGATCAGAATACCGAGCGCCATCTTGAGCGCCGCCTTGACGCTGTCCGGCTGCAGGCGGAAACCGTGGGGCGCGGCCATGGTCAGCTCCGGCGCCGAATCCGCTTCGGTACGTTCAGCCGTGCAGCGCAGTCGCTCTAGATCCTTGATGACCATCGCGGCGCTGCTCGAGAAAGCGGTCAGCTTGGCGGAAAGGCGCGCCTGGTCCTCAGAGCGGGACGGCGCCTCGCCGAGCGCACGACTGTGTTTCACCACCGCCCTCAGCGCCTCTTGATGGCTCGGGCCGTCGATGCCGGCATCTTGGTCGAGGGCCCGCGCCAGGCCCTGCAGCACCTGCAATACCGCGCTCTTGGCGTCAGGGCTGGCGCTCACGCCGGGCTCGCCCTCCAGGGCGCGGGCCATGAGGCGGACGTTCACGTAGATGTGGCTCAGCAGGGTCACGCGCCGGCGCAGTTCGTCCAATCTGCCGCGCGGCAGGCGCCAGCCGTCGGTGTCGAGCAGATGGACCTGCTTGCCGAAGAACATTAGGGAGAGCGGGCTCGGCCGATAGCTCAGCGGCCGGTCTTGCGCGACCTCGTCGGCGATATCGCGCAGCAGCGCGGCGCAGGACCGCTCTATCGCGGACCATATGCCGATCAGATCTGCCAGCCGGGGCGAGGGCCATAAGCCGATCAGAACGGTCCAGATGAGCGCGACGCCGATGACGCAGGAGATCACCCAGCTCAAGGACGCTATGTCGCCCTGACCGGGTGCCGCGATCGCGCCGAAGGCAGCGGCCGCGAGCACGAAAATGCCGATAATCGCGCAGAAGGGAAACCGCCAGCGCCCGCGCAGGCCCTGGGCCGCCCAATAGGCCAGGGGCGTGATCAGAAGCAGGTTGATCGCTAGGTAGAATGGCCGCGCTTGGAGGAAAAGGTCGATCAGGACGAAGGCGACCACGGCAGCCACGGCCGAGCCGAGCACCAACTGAAGCCCCGCGCCGATCGATTCGTCGCGCAGGAAAAACACCAGAATGATCACCGTCATCAAGAGCGGGCTGCCGTTCTCCAAGTGCAATAGCGCGCCGACCAGGACGCAAATCACCATCACCAAGGTGGCCCGCACCGTCGTGATGACGCGCAGCCGCTCAAGCTGTTGGGTCAAGGTTGC
>JBCCGG010000088.1:0-7067 GCA_039029395.1 Pseudomonadota bacterium
GCCGTCCGCGAGCTGGTCGTCGAGCTGAACACGCTTCACCTGGTGCCCGAGCGAGGCTTTCCCGCGCGGACGCCGCGGCAGGTCGAGTGGATGGTCCTGACGCACTACCACGGCGACCACGTGGGGGCCTTCGACCGCCTGGAGATCCCGCGGATCGTCACGGCGGCTTTGTCCAATCCTTGCAATCCCTGCGCGGCGGCCAATCCCTGCAACCCGTGCAATCCCTGTAATCCTTGCGCGGCGGCGAACCCCTGCAATCCCTGCGCGGCGGCTAACCCCTGCAACCCGTGTAATCCCTGCAATCCTTGCGCGGCGGCTAACGCCTGCAGCCCGTGCAATCCTTGCGCGGCGGCCAACCCCTGCAACCCATGTAATCCCTGCAATCCTTGCGCGGCGGCCAACCCCTGCAACCCGTGCAATCCCTGCAATCCTTGCGCGGCGGCGAACCCCTGCAACCCTTGCAATCCCTGCGCGGCGGGTGGCGGTACTGAGCTGACCTCTGCCGAAGCGGTGGCGGCCTACGACTGCATGCTGCCGGGCCTGAAGGCGTCCTACAGTAAGTCCGATCATGCGGTGGCCGACACCTACGCCTCTTGGCGCCGGTACAGTACCCATGCCTACACCTCGGCGACCCACGGCGGGCGCTATGTGCAGAACTACGCCAACGGGAATGCCCGGGCCTATGCGCTCTTTGAGAATGCTGGGCGCTTCCCGGCCGGCTCCCAGCTCGCCAAGGACAGCTTCGCGGTGAAGGCCAACGGCAAGTTGGCGCCGGGACCGCTCTTCCTCATGGAGAAGATGCCGGCCGGCTTCTCGCCCGAGACCGGAGATTGGCGCTATACCATGATCCTGCCGAACGGAACCGTGTTCGGCACGACCAAGGGCGCCGGCTCCAAGAAGGTTCAGTTCTGCGCCGATTGCCATCTCTCGGTGGCGCCGGAACAGGACTCGGTGATGCTTTTGCCCGAAGAGCTGCGTGTCACGCGCTAGCCTCGGGACCCCTTGGCACTGGCCGGCGCGCGCTTCTTGGTGGCTGAAAGCCGCACGAGGCGCGCGCGCGGACAGCGCGTCGTAGTGACACGCCACCGTTTGGACCCGCCGGTGGCACCGAACCGCAGGTCGGCCGCTGTCCGCGGCGGTCGGAAAGCCTGCACCGATTGGCGGCGTCCCAATTCGTCCGCTAGCACGCCCTCGACCGCCATGTTGCGGGTCCTGATGGCGGTTGCCGTGGCTCTGGCGGTTGGGACGCCGTCTTCCTCTGTCCGTGCAGATTTGGCCGACGGCCTGGCGGCCTTCGATGCCGGCGACTATGCGCAAGCCGCGGCTGAGTTCCAGCCGCTGGCCGAGTCCGGCGATGCCGAGGCGCAGCTTGCCTTGGCCGATCTCTACCGCAACGGGCTGGGCGTGCCGGCCGACCAAGCCGCCGCGACCGCATGGTACCGCAGGGCGGCCGAGCAGGGCGTGGCGGTCGCCCAACTCAATCTCGGCGAGGCCTACCACAAAGGGCTCGGTGTGGCGCGCGATCCGGTTCAGGCTTACCTCTGGTTTGCCTTGGCTGCCAAGCAGGGTCGCAAATGGGCCGAAGATCGGCGCGTGGAGCTTTCCAAGCAGTTGAACTCCGCCCAGTTGGAAGAAGCCGAGCGCCTTATTGCGGCGTGGCGGCCCAGGAAGAAAGTCTGCTAGAATCGCACCATTGGTCAGATGGGGGTGCTCTATGGCGGGCGGCGGCGACCTCTATGAAGAAGGACTCCACAAACGCGCGGCGAACCACAGGCCCATGACGCCGATCACGCTGCTCCAGCGCGCCGCGGTTGTCTGCCCTGAGCGGCCGGCGATCATTCACGGCGCGCAAACCCGCAGCTACCGAACCTTCGCCGAGCGTGCGGTGCGACTCGCTCATGGGCTGGCCCGTCTTGGGGTTGGCGCCGGCGACACCGTGAGCCTACTATCACCCAACGCCCCAGCCGTGCTCGAGGCCAACTTCGGCGTGCCCATGTTGGGCGCGGTGCTCAATTCGATCAACTACCGGCTGGAGCCTTCGACCATCGGCTTCATTCTGGCGCACGGCGAGAGCAAGGTCTTCCTGGTCGACCGGGAGCTTGCGCCACTCGCAAAGGCGGCGCTCGACAAGAGCAGCCAGCAGCCGATTGTGGTCGATATCGCCGATGCTTTGGCGCCACCCGGCGAAGCGATCGGCAGCCACGACTACGACAGCCTACTGGCCGAATCCGACCCAGCATTCGACTGGCCGGGCATCGAGGACGAGTGGCGGGCGATCGCGCTCAACTACACATCGGGCACGACCGGCGATCCCAAGGGCGTGGTCTATCACCATCGGGGCGCCTATCTCACCGCGATGTCCAATCTTATGACCTTTCCCATGGGGCGGAACTGCGTCTACCTCTGGACCTTGCCCATGTTCCACTGCAACGGTTGGGGCAACGTCTGGGCGGTAACCGGCCTGAGCGGCACCCACGTCTGTTTGCGCAAAGTCGAAGCCGAGGCGATCTTTCGCTTGATTGACGCCCACGGTGTCACCGATTTCAGCGGCGCGCCGATCATCTACAACATGCTGATCAACGCGCCGCCTGAGGTGCGCCGACGCTCGCGCCATCCGGTCAGCTGCACGGTCGGCGGCGCAGCACCTCCGGCGGTGGTGCTCGAGGGCATGGCCGAGATGGGCTTCACGATCGACCACGGCTATGGCCTTACCGAGAGCTATGGGCCTTCGGCGACCTGTGTTTGGCACCCGGAGTGGGATGAACTGCCGCTCGAGGAGAGGGTCGAGAAAATGGCCCGGCAAGGGGTCCTCACGCCATCGCTCGAGGCTGTCTCGGTGCGCGACCCTAAGAGCCTAGCGGAAGTCCCGACCGACGCCGCGACCGTCGGCGAGATCATGATGCGCGGAAACACCGTCATGAAGGGCTATCTGAAGAACCAAAAGGCGAGCGACGCGGCCTTCGCCGGCGGTTGGTTTCGTACCGGCGATTTGGCGGTCGTGCACCCGGACGGTTACCTGGAGATCAAGGATCGCTCTAAGGACATCATCATTTCCGGCGGCGAGAACATCTCATCTCTTGAGGTCGAAAATGTGCTGTTCCGCCATCCGGCGGTACTCGAGGCCGCCGTGGTGGCCCGGCCCGATGCCCAGTGGGGCGAAGTGCCCTGCGCCTTCGTGACACTGCGCGAGGCGGCCCAGGGTGCCTCGGAAGCGGAGATCATATCCCACTGCCGCAACCACCTAGCCCATTTCAAGGCGCCCAAGCGAGTCGTCTTCGGTGAGCTCCCCAAAACGTCCACCGGCAAGGTGCAGAAGCAGCTTCTGCGCGGTCGCGCGGCCGCGCTGGCCGATTAGTCTTCGTCGTCCGCTGACCTGGTTGCCGATGTGATCGGCGACGGTGACCACCGGTATCGGCGGCCCAAAGAGGAAAGTCTATCGACCTTGGCTGTTTGGCGAAGGGCGGAAGAAGGGATAGTCCGGCAAAACGGTCTCGATCGCGCTTGCCGTGAGGCCGAGATCGGCGAGGGTCCGGGCGTCTTCGGCCACAAAGTTATCCTGCTTCATCAGCACCACCTGGGCCCGGGTTAGGGGCGGGCGCGGCAGCAGCCCCGCGGCTGCGGCGGCAAGATCCCAAAAAATGAACGGGACCGACAGGAGCGGGCGCTTGCGACCGCTCGCCGACATGACCAGCTCGAGGAGGGCGCGGTAGCTGTAGGTTTGGGGGCCGCCCAGCTCGTAGGTTGCGCCAGGCGCCGCCGGATCGCTCAGGGCGCCCAGCGCGGCCTCGGCCATGTCGCCCACATAGACCGGTTGCAGCAGGGTCTCGCCGCGCCCGAAGAGCGGTACGAAGGGCGCGCGTTCGAGAATCTGGGCGAAGGTATTGAGGAACTTGTCTTCCGGCCCGAAGATCACGCTGGGGCGCAGGATCGTCGCTTGTGGAAAGGCCTCTCGCACCAGCGCTTCGCCCTTGGCCCGGGCGCGCACATAGCTCGACTCTGAAGTTTCGTCCGCACCGATGCCGGAGATCAGCACCAGACGTGCGAGGCCCAGCGCGGCCGCTTGTTGGGCCAAGGTGCGCGCGCCCTGCTCGTGGACCGACTGGTAGGTTTCCGCGCCGCTCTCAACATAAAGGCCGACCGCGTTGACCGCCGCATTGCAGCCGTCCAGAGCCCGGGCCACGGCGGCCTCGTCGCGGATGTCGGCTTGCACCCCATCGGGGCCCTCGGTATGGCGCGCCACGACCCGGGCGGCGGTCCCTGCGGCGACAAGCCGCGCGACAATCGCCCGGCCCAGAAATCCGGTGCCGCCGAACACCGCGACCCGCTCGACCGCCTGCTGCTCCGCCATGATCCATTCCTACTGCGCGCTTAGTCTAGCGCTTTGGTGCGGGCGTTCATAGTTTGGCGCTGACCGAACTGTTCATCGCGTCCGCCGTGATAGCGTGAGAGATCCGCCACTGCCCTGGAGGAACGCCGCCATGCCGGATGCCAGCTACACGCCGAAAGATCTCAACGAGGGCTTCGTCGTCGCGATCGATATCGAGGCCGAGGAGGGCCAGGCCGAGGAGGTCGCGGCCATACTGCAAGGCCTTGTCGCGCCCACCCTGTCGGAGCCGGGGGTAAAGCTCTTTCTGCCTTACCGCTCGCCCAGCGACCCGGCGCGTTTCTTTGTCTTCGAGCTCTATCGCACCGAAGCAGATTGGGCCGAGCACCAGGCAACCGATCATTTCAAGTCGGCAATCGCGGAGCTTCTGCCCCGGGTAGCCAAGCGGGAGCGTATCCCCTATGTACCCTACACGGCGACCAGCTAGAAGGTGACCACGCTGCGCAGGGTCTCGCCGGCCTCTAGAGCGGCATAGGCTTCGTTGATCTCTTCGATCGGATAGCGGTGGGTAAGCAACTCGTCGAGCTTGAGGCTGCCTGACCGGTAAAGCTCGATCAGCCGCGGGATCTCCGTGCGCGGCGCGGCCGAGCCGTAGAGCGAGCCTGTCAGGACCCGCTCCTCGTAGACAAGGGAGAGCGACGGCACGCTGACCTCGGCGGTGGTCGGGGTCACGCCGACCACCGTCGCCACACCGCGCTTAGCGAGGCAGTCGTAGGCCTGGCGCATGGTCTTCGGCTGCCCGATCACCTCGAAGGCGTAGTCGACGCCCCGGCCCCCGGTGAGATCGCGGATCTGCTCGACCGGATCTCCTTCGCTGGCGTTGATCAGGTGGGTCGCGCCGAAGGCACGGGCATGCTCAAGCCGGCTTTCCAGCAAATCGACAGCGAAAATCATGCGGGCGCCGGAGAGCGCGGCGCCCTGCACCACGTTGATCCCGACACCGCCGGTGCCGAACACCGCGACGTCGCGGCCGGGCTTGACCTGGGCCGAGTTGATCACCGCCCCGACCCCGGTGATCACCGCGCAGCCCAGCAACGCGGCACGTTCGAGCGGCAGGTCGTCGGGGATCTTGAGCACCGCTTTCTCTGGGATCACCGTATAGTGGGAGAAGCTCGAGACCCCGGCAAAGTGACCGATCTCCTGCCCCTGGTGGGCGAATCGCCGGGTGCCGTCGAGCAAGCAGCCCGACCAGCGCATCTCGGTGCCAGACGGGCAAAGCGCCGGACGCCCGCCGGTGCAATGTTCGCATTGACCGCAAGCATGGCGCCAAAGGGGTATCACGTGGTCGCCCGGCTTGACCGAGGTGACGCCGACACCCACGTCGGTGACGATGCCGGCGCCCTCGTGGCCGAGCACGGCTGGAACCGGTGCGTCCAGGTGGCCGGTCATGATGTGAAGGTCGGAGTGGCACACGCCGCCTGCGACCATCTGAACCCGGACTTCGCCGGGGCCCGGATCCTGCACCTCGACCTCGCGCACCTCGAGCTTCTGGCCCACCTCGAAGAGAATTGCTGCGCGGGATTTCATGTTTTTCTCTCTCCTCTCTTTAAATCCACCGTTCGCCTTGGGTAGAAGGCCTCGGGAAAGGGTCACGGCGGCGATGTCATCATACTGTAACTTGCATTCGCGTGGACCGCTCGTAACATCCTTTGGCACTGGGATCTCCAAGCCAAGAGCTCGCAACATCGACGGGTGACGTGAAGCACCATGGACAGCAATCAAGAGATTCAGAGTCTTCAAGCAGAGCTTGAGTTCGTGCAGAACGAGATCGAGCGTCGGCGCTCCCGCAGCGCTCGGGGCGAGGAAAACTTCCGCAATCTGGAAAAGATCGACGCGCTGAGAACGCAAAAGAACGAGCTGCGCCAGCGTCTGGAGAAGCTGCAGAACGCTTAGTCTCTTTCGGATTGAGCGCGTCCAGCTTTGTACCGTTGCGGGCAAAACCCCTTAGAATACGTCTCTTCGCGCAATCGGTCTTAACCCAGATTGCTGCTTTCCGCTTAGTGGCGCTGCAACCGCAGGCACAGCTCCGCGCCGATTTGCGGATCCTGCATCCTGTCGTCCACGAGGGGAAAGACCTCGTGGGAATGAATGAGATCGCAGGCCATCCCAGTCTCGGCGGTCCAGGTTAGCGTGAGCCATTGCCAGGCGCTTTCCATCTCCCGGGCCGTGGCGGAAACGGAGAGCACCGCATAGTGCCCAGCCGGGATGGTCTGAATGCTGATCACGTCATCCTCGCCGATTTCCTCGGGCACCGGAAGGCAGGCGTCGTAGAGGCAAAAGCCGGCCGGGGTAACGGCGGAATTGTCCGGGCAAAGGCCGATGACCTCGCGCGCGCCGGACCACAGGCCCTTCATGCGCGCCCAGTCGGCGAGCCTTCTGAAGGCTTCGGATATCGCGCCATCGGCGTTCCAATAAAGCCCGATGTTGCGCACATAGGCGAGCCGCAGAGCCGGCCGCGCCTCGATGCGCACAGGGCTTTGCTCCCAGCGGGAGATCAGGGGACCGCTAATCCGCGGGCGCGAAGAGACCCCGGAAAAGCCGCCGAATGTGCGGCATTCCTTCGACCTGAGCGCGCGCGGCGCGATGCCGAACTGACGCCGAAAGGCGCGCGAAAAGGTCTGGGAGCAAGAGAAGCCGCAGTCCAGGGCAATGTCGGTGATGGAGCTTTCCTGCCGGATCACCA
>JBCCGG010000089.1:0-6565 GCA_039029395.1 Pseudomonadota bacterium
CAAGGAAAACCCGCCGCGGCCTCGCTCGCACAAACGAAAGCCCAAACGGGCCTCCAGCTCGGCCATGTGGCGGCTGATTGCCGGCCGGCTCACGCCCAGCTCCCGCTCCGCCGCGGCAAAACCGCCATTGCGGACAACGCTGTCGAAGACCCGCAGCAGGCGCAGCTCAACGTCGGTCACGGGGCGCTCGATCGGGCGGCTCCTCGATCCAGGATCAAGTGGTTATTAGGTAACAATTATTGCAATCAAAGATCAAGATACTTTCATTTATCGGACCTTATGCCTGTGCAAAGCTGCGCGCGCGCGAACGCAGCGGAGCGGGCGAAGTGGAGGGCAGGACAGTGGCAGACGTAAAAGGCCGGAGCTTCAAACCGTTGGAGAGCGCAACCGTTCCGCGCTATGCGGGGGTCGCGACGTTTATGCGCCTGCCGATGGTCACTTTGGATGAGGCCGCCGAGGCGGTCGACATCGGCCTGATCGGCGTGCCTTGGGACGGCGGCACCACAAACCGGGCGGGCGCCCGCCACGGTCCTCGCCAGATCCGCGACCTCTCCTCCCTGATCCGCCGCTACCATCATGCCACCGGCATTCTGCCGTTCGACATCTGCAACTGCGCCGACCTGGGTGACACGCCGGTCAATCCGATCGACCTGATGGACACCATTGGGCGGATCGAGCGTTACTACGAGAAGATCAAGGCGGCCGGCATCGTGCCGCTCTCAGCCGGCGGCGACCACCTGATCACCCTGCCGATCATGCGCGCCATGAAGGGCGATGGACCGTTCGGCATGGTGCACTTCGATGCCCACACCGACACCAACGACCGATACTTCGGCGAGCACAAGTACACCCACGGCACGCCGTTTCGGCGGGCGATCGAGGAAGGCCTGCTCGACCCCAAGCGCACGGTGCAGATCGGCATACGCGGCGGCCTTTACACCAAGCAGGACAAGGACTGGGGCCTAGCGCAAGGCATCCGGGTGATCGAGATTGAGGAGTTCTTTGATCTGGGAGTCGACGCGGTCGTAGCGGAAGCGAGGCGCGTGGTCGGCGACGGTCCGACCTACGTTTCTTTCGACGTGGACGGCCTCGACCCGGTATATGCGCCGGGCACCGGAACGCCGGAGATCGGCGGCTTCAATACACATCAGGCCCAGCGCATGCTCCGCGGCCTGCGCGGCCTCAATCTGGTCGGCGGCGATGTGGTCGAGGTCGCGCCGCCCTTCGATCCAAGCGGCAACACGGCGCTGGTCGGCGCCACCATCATGTTCGAAATCCTGTGTCTGCTTGCCGAGGTTATTTCGGCCAAAAAGAAGGATAAAGCAGAAGACTAGTGCGTTCCTCGGTGGCGCGGCACTGGTGCCGTTGTCAGCGAGCCAAACCCAATGAAAAAAGATCGAACAGGAGGCTTTGAGATGAGAGTACCTAACAAGTTGTTGGCGACCTGCGCTGCGGCGCTTCTTGCCACCACGGGCGCCGCGCAAGCGGCCGACGTGGTGATCGGTGTGCCGAACTGGCCGTCGGTCAACGTGACCGCCCACATTCTGAAGGTGATCCTCGAGGACAACATGGGTCTCGAGGTCGAGCTTCAAAACAGCACCAATCCGGTCGTTTTCGAGGCCATGGACCGGGGCTCCATGCACGTCCACCCCGAGGTCTGGCTGCCGAACCAGAGCAACCTGCACCAGACTTACGTTAAGGATAAAGCTTCGGTGGTGATGAACCCGAACGGCGTCGAGGCCTTCCAGGGCTTTTGCGTTACCAAGCACACGGCCGACACCCATGGCGTGAAGTCGATCTACGATCTGACCGATCCCGACAAGGCAGCGCTGTTCGACACCGACGGCGACGGCAAGGGTGAGGTTTGGATCGGCGCCTCGGGCTGGGCCTCGACCAACGTCGAGAAGATCCGCGCCAAGACCTATGGCTACGACGAGACCATGAATCTCATGGAGATGGACGAGACCTTGGCGCTGGCCAATGTCGATGCCGCGGTCGCCGGCAAGAAGCCCTTGGTGTTCTTCTGCTATACGCCCCATCACATGTTTGCCCTGCACGAGCTGGTGATTCTGGAGGAGCCGGCTCATGACTCGTCCAACTGGAACGTGATCCAGCCGACCGACGATCCGGACTGGCTCGCCAAGTCCGAGGCCGGCAGCGCGTGGGATTTGGCCCATCTGCACATTCACTTCGCCAAGGCGCTCGAAGAGTCCCATCCCGAAGCTGCGGCGGTACTGAAGAATGTCCAGCTAGACACCGACCAGGTGAGCGCGATGACCTATGCGCTGGTGGTCGAGAAGCAGGACCCGGCCGAATATGCCAAGAAGTGGGTCGACGATAACGCCGAGCTCGTAGCGGCCTGGACGACCCAGTAAGGGTGGCAGCTGTCGGCGGCGTTGGCCCGAACCGGCCAGCGTCGCCGAGCTGCATTCCCTTCAACATTTGACGGGGCGGTGGGCGACGCGGCTCCGGGAAAGCAATTCGTCATGGATGTACAGGCCAATTCCGAGCCGGTCATCAAGCTCGAGGGCGTCTGGAAGATCTTCGGCGAGAAGTCCCACGAGGCAATGTCGGCGATCGAGCACGAGGGCTTGGACAAGACCGAGGTGCTCGACCGTTTCGGCTGCGTGGTGGGCATCGCCGATGTCTCCTTCACGGTCGGGCGCGGCGAGGTGTTCTGCATCATGGGCCTGTCGGGCAGCGGCAAGTCGACCCTGGTGCGCCATCTGAACCGCCTGATCGAGCCGACCGCCGGCTCGATCAGCGTGCTCGACAACGACGTTTCGACCATGGGCGAGGCCCAGCTTCGGGCCTTTCGCGCGAAGGACATCGGCATGGTGTTCCAGCACATGGCGCTGATGCCCCACCGCTCGGTGCGCGACAACGTGGCCTTTCCGCTGGAAGTGCGCGGCGAGCCGAAGTTCCGCCGCTGGGAGGTCTCCCAGCAGGCGCTCTCGCTGGTCAATCTGGACGGCTTCGAGGACCGCTTGCCCAAGGAGTTGTCGGGCGGCATGCAGCAAAGGGTCGGCTTGGCCCGAGCCTTGGCCAGCGACCCGGCCGTGCTGCTGATGGACGAGCCCTTCAGCGCGCTCGACCCTCTGATTCGCCGGCAGCTGCAGCACCAGTTCCTGGAGCTCACCAAGACGCTCCACAAGACCACCGTGTTCATCACCCATGACCTGGACGAGGCGATCCGTATCGGCGACCGCATCGCGATCATGAAAGACGGGCGTATCGTTCAGATCGGCACGCCCGAGGAGATCGTGATCAACCCAGCCGACGACTACGTGGCCGACTTCGTTCAGGACATTTCCAAGCTCAAGTTGGTTTTTGCCCATTCGGTGATGGAGGAAATCGACTCCTACAGTCCGAGCCCAGACGAAGACTTGAGCCAGGCGCCGCGCGCCAAGGAAAACGAAGATTTGGATCACCTGATCGACGTGTCGATCACGACCGAGCTGCCGATCATCATCACCGATCAAGCGGGCAACGACATTGGCGTCGTGACCAAATCGCGGCTGCTCCAGGGCATACAGGGAGGAAAGTAGATGGCGACCACAGCAGAGCCAGGCGCGATCCCCGGCCCGAGCGCTGCCGACGATAGCGGCGCGGCGCCTTCGGCCGACCTGATCGACTCGATCAAGGCCTTCGCCGGGACCAACGGCGATTACTACGCCGACCACTTCGTGCGTATCCAAAGCGCCAGGGGGTTTCCCTGGTCGTTCAATCACATGGCTGCCGTGCTCGGACCCTTGTGGGCGGCGGCCCGGGGGCTTTGGGGCTTTTTCTGGACCTTCGCGATCATCGACCTCTTTGCCTTGGTCCAACTCGGGCGCGGTCTTTGGGGCGACCTAGGCGCCGACCAGCTGGAGCGCGCCGAGCGTCTGCAAGAAAAATCGAGCGCCATGGCCGCCAAGGCCCAAGCCGCGCTCGAGTCCGGCTCGTCCAGCGCCGAGGCGCTGCAGCGCAATGCGGACAACCTGCAAAAAGCAGCCAACAAGGCGCTTGCCGCCGCCGAGCAGGCCGCTGCCGGCGCGACAACCTTGCTGATCGTCGGCTTGATCATGGTTGCCGCGGTGATGTTGGCCCAGGGCTTTTTGGCCAACATGTCCTACGAAAAGAAGTACGGGCGCTGGCGCATCGACCACAGCGAAGGCGGCGGCATCCGGATTCAGGACGTGCTGTTTGGCATCGCCATGATCGTGATCATGTATCCGCTCACCCTCTACCGCTTCACGGTCTCCAAGCCGGCCGAGATCCTGACCGCTTTTCCGAGCGACAAGGAGCTTTTCAACAACACCGCCAACTGGCTTGAGGGGTGGTTCGACTACATCGCGGTCGAGGGCGCCGATGTCTTCGACGGCATCACCGCGGCAATCCGAGGCCTGCTCGACGGGCTCGAAGTGATTCTGGTGGGCACGCCTTGGCCGGTCACCATGCTGGTGATCGTCGTGCTGGCTTGGCGCTTGGCGGGCCCCCGTGTCGCGATCTTCACCTGCGCGGCGCTCGCCTACTTGGCCTTCCTCGGCTACTGGGAACAATCCATGGCCACCGTGGCGCTGTTGGGCGCCGCGGCGATTCTGTGCGTCGCCATGGGCATTCCGCTGGGCATCTGGTGCGCCAAGAGTCGCACCGCCTACGCGGTCGCCAGGCCGGTGCTCGATTTCATGCAGACCATGCCGTCCTTCGTCTATCTGATCCCGGTGATCGCCTTTTTCGGCACCGGCAAGCCGCCGGGCATTCTGGCGACCATCGTATTCGGCATGCCGCCCGTGGTGCGCTTGACCGCGCTTGGCATCAAGGGCGTGCCGGAGTCGATCAAGGAGGCGGCGATCGCTTTCGGCTGCACCAAGAGGAAGCTGCTGTTCGACGTCGAGCTGCCGCTCGCAACGCCTTCGATCATGACCGGGGTCAACCAAACAATTCTAATGTGCCTCTCGATGGTCGTGATCGCCGCCCTGATCGGCGCTGGCGGGTTGGGCAGCGACGTGCTCGAGGCCCTACAGTATGCCGCCAAGGGCCAAGGCCTACTGGCCGGCCTGGCGATCCTGTTCTGCGCCATGATCATCGACCGCATCGTCCAGGGCAAATTCAAGCGCGAGGACTAGGGTGAGCGCTGGGCGTAGATCCGCCGGGCCGTTGGGTGTTCAAATTGGAGGACAAAACCGCTTAAGGTCGACGCTCTTGGGCCGACCAAGTTTGCGGCGTAAGAGGCGCGGCGCGTTCGCCTTACTTTACCCCGACGTCCGAAAGCGCATGGCTGCAGTGCTTGCCCAGATTGCTGTCGTTGGCCAATAGACACTGGGCGATGTTGCCGCCACCCGGTTGGATGTTGGCGCAATACTCGTCGATCTCGTCCTCGCACTCGTTGGCCACGTAGGTGATCGCGGCGATCGCCCGCTCGAGCCGGGCCGACGCATCGAAGAGTGCGTACTCGCACTGGGGCGAGAGTTTGTCGCCGTGGGCGTAGAAGCAGGCAAGAATCCGCCCTCCGCCGGGGAGCACCTGGCTGCAATAGGTCTTGATTTCGACCTGGCACTTGCGGGCCACGTCCTGCACCAGGGTCTGCGCCCCGGCCGGCGCGGCGGTCAGCAGTAGGGCTGCCAGGGCAGCCAGCACGGCGATTGACCTTTGCGTCATCTCGATTCCCTCTCCCACGAGCCAGCGAAGCACGAAGCCTTGCCAACAGCCTACTCAAATAGGAAACTCCACCGCAAGGGCCGAGTGGTCAGGTCTCTTGGAATAGGGGAGGAGAAACAGAATGTTACCACTACGCCGCAAGTCATGCGCCGCACTGCTATTGCTGGCCGCCACTGCGCTTGCGCTCGCGCCGCGTCCCGGGCTGGCCGAATCTGCCTCTCAGATCGACCAGGACGTCAAGCAGTCTCTGGACAAGCTCTATGCCGAATCGCCGGAGGCCAAGGAGCTCTCCACGCAGGCGAAGGCGATCCTAGTGTTTCCGAGGATCGTCAAGGCAGGACTGCTGCTCGGCGGCCAGTATGGCGATGGTGGCCTAGTCAAAGGTGGCAAGATGGACGGTTATTACAATTCCACCGCGGTGTCCTACGGTTTGCAGGCCGGAGTCCAATGGTTCGGCTACGCTATGTTCATGATGAACGACGAAGCGGTGCAGTATCTGGAGGAGAGCGACGGCTGGGAGGTTGGCTCCGGGCCGAGCGTCGTGGTCTGGGATCAAGGCGCGGCCGGCTCGATGACCTCCACGTCTCTCAAGGACGACATCTACGTATTCTTCTTCGACCAGAAGGGCCTGATGGCGGGGCTCGGCCTCCAAGGCACCAAGATCACCAAGATCTCCCCCTGATCGGACGCGATCACCTAGGTGCCATTTTATGGAGGGATAGATGGTGCCGCCGGTGTGAATCGAACACACGACCCCACCCTTACCAAGGGTGTGCTCTACCCCTGAGATACGGCGGCACGGGGGGCAGGTCGGAACGGGCGGCAAAATGCCCCCGGCGCCGGGCCATGGCATGCGTCATTATCTTGACCTGAAATGGCCATGGCGCGGCCTTGACGGCGCCATGGCCGCCCCGCCAGACTGCAC
>JBCCGG010000090.1:0-5825 GCA_039029395.1 Pseudomonadota bacterium
CTCCTGCACGATGATCGGCGCCAAGCCCTCGGTCGGCTCGTCTAGGATCAGTAGCTCGGGATTGAGCAGCAACGCCCGGGCGATCGCCAGCATCTGCTGCTCGCCGCCCGACAGCTGATTGCCGCCGATCGCGCCGCGCTCGCCGAGTATCGGAAAGACCTCCAGGACCCGCGCGAGGGTCCAGGGCCCCGGCCGACGGCTCGCCACCAGCTTGAGGTTCTCGAGCACCGAGAGCGACGGAAAGATGCCCCGGGTCTCGGGCAGGTAGGAGACGCCGGCCCGCGCGATGGCGTGGGGCCGCCGGCCGGTGATCGCCTGGCCGCGCAGCAATATGTGGCCCTGACGGGGCGGCACCACGCCCATGATCGATTTCAATGTCGTGGTCTTGCCGGCACCGTTGCGGCCCAGCAGCGCCACCACGCTGCCTTCCTCCACCTCCAGGGAGACGCCCTGCAGAACGTAGCTTTCGCCGTAATAGGTATGGATCTTTTCCACGGCGAGCAGGGGTGCAGCGGTCATGCCTGGCCCCCCAGGTAGGTCTCGCGCACCACGTCCGAGGCGCGCACCTCCTCGGGCGTGCCCTCAAGCAGCACCTGACCGTAGTTCAGCACGGTGACCCGGTCGGCGATCTCGAACACCATATCCATGTCGTGTTCGATGATCACGACGGCCAGGTCCGGGGGCAGGCCACGCACCAGCTCGAGAATTCGGCCGGTCTCCTCCGGGCTCATGCCCGAGGTCGGCTCGTCGAGCAGCAGCACCTTGGGCTCGGCCGCCAGCGCCAGACCGATCTCAAGCTGCCGCACGGCGCCGTAGGAGAGCTCGCCGACCCGCCGGTGCAGAAGACCCTCCAGCCCGACCGCGGCGGCAATCGCGTGGCTTCTCTCCCGAAGATCCCGCTCGGCCGCCAAGCGGCGCCAAAACACGACGCCCCGGCCCGACCGGGCGATGTCGGCGAGCAGCAGGTTCTGCTGCACGCTCAGGCCGGCGAAGACATTGTTTTTCTGGAAGCTGCGGGACAGGCCCAAGCGCGCCCGGCGGTTGGGTGGCATGGCGGTGACCTCGCGCTCGCCCAAGAAAATTTGGCCCGCACCGGGCCTCAGCTCGCCGGCCAAGAGATTGAACAGCGTAGTCTTGCCGGCGCCGTTGGGGCCGATGATCGCATGTCGCACGCCGAGCGGCACCTCGAGCGAGACCGACCGGGTCACCTCGAGCGCACCGAACGAGCGGGAAAGCGCCTCAGCCCGCAGCATGGCCGCCCTCCCGTTTGAAGCGCCGCCACAGCAAATAGAGCCAGCCAACTACCCCATTGCCCCGGGACAGCACCATGGCAATCAGGAAGGCGCCGAGCCAGAACCCCCAGTAGTCCGTGTAGCCGGACAGCTCGTGGCGCAGCAGGATCACGATCGCGGCGCCGATCACCGGCCCCACCAGGGTGCCCAGGCCGCCTAGGATGATCATGATCAGGACCTCACCCGAGGTGGTCCAATGAAGCAATTGGGGCGTTATGAACTGGGTGTGCATGGCCGCCAGGCTGCCGGCGAGCCCGGCGATCAGACCGGACACGCCGATGACGCTGGCCTTGTAGAGCCGTGTCGGCAGGCCGAGCGCGCGCATGCGCCCCTCGTTCTCGTGCAGGCCGACCAGCGCCCAGCCGTAGGGGCTCGCCAGCAGCCGGGCGGCCAGCAGGTACACGACGGCCGCGACCAGAATCAGAAGCAACGCGAACGTCGCCGGGTCGTTGGTGTTCAGGCCGAGTGCGCTCAGGTCCAGCCGTGGGATACCGGCAAAACCATCGTCGCCACCAAATGTCTTGCTCTTGAAGAAGTACTCGTAGCCCATCTCGCCGATCGCGAGTGTGGCCATAATGAAGAAGATGCCGTGCACCCGGCTCACCACCAGACCGACCGCAAGCGCGATCAGGCCAGTTGATGCGCTCGCGGCCAGGACCGCGATCCCGCCGCTGACCCCCAGCTTGACCGCAGCGCCAGCGAACATGTAGGCACCGAAGCCGAGCAAGGCGCCGTGGCCAAGCGACACCATGCCGGCGTAACCGGCGACCAGATCGAGGCTGATCGCCAGGATCGCGAAGACCGCGATTTCTGCAATGATCTCCTTGCCGAAGAAATCAGAGAACGCCCAATAGACGATCAGTGCCGCGAAGCTCGCCAGGGCGAGCCCGTGGCGAAACCGCTGCTCGCCGGGACTCACGCCCGGCCCCTGGCGGGAAACAGACCCTCGGGCTTGAACAACAGCACGGCGAGCAGAAGGGCGTACATGATGATGCCCGCGAAATCGGGTATGAAGACCTGACCGAAGGTCAGGGTGACCGCGACCAGAAGGGAGCCGATGAGGGCACCGGTCAAGCTGCCCAGCCCCCCGACCACGACCACAACCAGGGTCTGGATCAGAATGCCGACCCCCATGCCCTGCTCGGCCGAGAAGGCCGGCAGTGCGGCCACGCCGGCCAGGCCGGCCAGACCGCAGCCGATCAGAAAGACGATGAAGAAGGTGCCTTCGACGTTGATCCCGAGGCAGCTCGCGGTCTCGGCGTCGTCGACCCCGGCGCGCACCTCCGCACCCAGGCGGGTGTGCTCGAGCAGAAGGTAGAGGCCGGCGAAGACGATCAGCCCGACCGCGATGATGAACAGCCGGTAGCTCGGATAGGTCACGCCCAAGAGCTCGGTGCTGCCGGTAAAGGGCACACCGCTGGTCAGGCCGAGCTGGTCGTTGCCCCAGATGTACCTCATGGTGTCCAGCAGTACGAAGATGAGCCCGAAGGTGACCAGCACCTGCTTCATGGGGCCGGCCGCGCGCATGCGATTGATCAGGGTGACATAGATGAGCGCGCCGATGGCGGCGACCGCAAGGGGTGCCAGGATGAAAGCCAACCAAAAGCTGCCCGACTGGGAGGCTATGCTGTAGCCGATAAAGGCGCCTAAGGCATAGAACGAGCCGTGCGCCAGGTTGACGAAGTTCATCAGCCCGAAGATCACGCTCAAGCCGACCGACAGCAGAAACAACAACATCGCCAACTGCAGGCTGTTGAGCGCCTGGGTGATCCAGAACCCGCCGTCGCTGAACACCGCCCCCTCCTCTCGATCTCATCCCAGGTTTAGCGAGAAAAGGGGTGCGGCCGCAATGGCATAAGCCTTGCGGCCGCGGTCAGTCCTATCCGATCAAAAGGCGCAGCCGTTGGGCGCGTCCTGCACGGCCTCGGCGGTGTCGAGGACGGTCTGCACGACCTTGCCGTCCTGGAAGTCGTTCTCGAAGATGTAGATGTTCTGCACCACGTTGTTGGTCGCCGGATCGATTTTCAACGGCCCGCGCGGACCGTCGAACTTGATCTTGGCCAGCGCCGCTTTGAAGGCCTCGTCGTCGCCGCCGGAGGCCTTGATCGCCTCGACGATCAGGTGCGCCGCGTCGTAGCCCTGGACCGCGAATTCAGATCCGACCTTCCCGTACTTCGCCTGATAGGCCTCCTGAAAGCGCTTGTTCTCGGCGGTATCCAGGCTCGGAATGTAGTGCAGGGCGGCAACGATGCCGTCCGCCGCCTCGCCCTGGACGTGCACATAGGCGGCCGAGGTCAGGAAGCCGGCACCGTAGAGCGGGATGTCCTTGGCCAGGCCGAAGTCGGCGTATTGCTTGACGAAGGTGATCGCGGCGCCGCCGGCGAAGAAGACGTAAAGCGCATCGGCGCCCGAGCCCTTCACCGCCGAGATGTAGGAGCCGTAGTCCTTGGTGTCGCGCAGGGGCGGATAGGCCTCGCCGACGATCTCGCCGCCGCCGGCGGTGAAGCCTTCCTTGAAGGCCTGCATCATCTGGTGACCGGCCGCGTAGTCCGGCGCCATGAGATAGACCTTCTTGACCCCTTTGTCCGCCAGGTAGGGGCCCATCGGCCGGTTGATCTGGGAGTTGGAAAAGGACACCCGGATAAGGTAGGGGCTGCAGCTTTCGCCAGTCATCTTGTCGTTGCCGGCGTTGGCCACCACGATCGGCGTCTTGCTGTTGTGGGCGAAATCGCGCACCGCGCCCAGAACCGCCGAGGAGACGATGCCGGCGACCACGTCGACCTCGTCTTGAAGCACCAGCTTCTTGGCCTTTACCAGGCCGGTTGCCGGCTTGGCTTCGGTGTCCTCGCGCACGACAACGATCGTGTTGTCGCCCAGATCGCCGCCGAAATGCTCGAGCCCAAGTTGGAAGCCGTTCTCGATATGGGTGCCGAGCCCGGCATAGACGCCAGAGAAAGGCAACAGCAGGCCGACCTTGTATTCCTTCGCCTGCACCGCTCCGCTCGCCAACGCGACCGCCGTCGCGGCGCAGAGCACCGCCAGTTTATTGCGCATCATCCACCTCCCTGCGGGTTTTTATGGCGTGGTCCTGACTCCCCTTGCACTCAACCTAGCACCGCGCTGGGCTTAGGACCACCGGACAGGCGACGCTCCGTTTGTGGCAACAAAGTTCATCGCGCGCCCTTTGGAGCAGCACTATAATGCTGTGTTTGGGCCTGGGGAAGTCAATTTTGCGGCACCTGGAAGCCGTCCTGCCTGAGCAGATCCAGCAAGGACCGGCGGCAGATGCCGACCGGCCGGCCCGCGGTATCGAACGCCCGGTCGGCGCGCCGATAGAGCGCTTCGCGGCTACCCAGGATCAACTTCAGCTCGTCCATTGCCTCCGGATTGCCGGCCATGGGGCGCAGATCGCCCTGGGCGCGCACCCGCTCCATGTGTTCTTCGGGCGTGGCGTGGAGCCAAACCGTGAAGAAGCTTTCCAGCAGTAGGTCATAGGTCGAGGGGTCGGTCACGATACCGCCGCCGGTCGCCAGTACGACCCGGTCCTGGGTGTCGACCACCTGCTGAAGGCAGCGACGCTCCAGGCGCCGATAACCCTCCGGTCCGTAGAGGTTGAAGATCTCCGGCACCGCCAGGCCGCTCATGTTGGAGATCTCGCTGTTAAGCTCAACGAAGGGGATGCCGAGGTCCCCTGCGACCAGCTGGCCGAGCGTCGACTTGCCGGCGCCGCGCAGGCCGATCAGGGCAATTCGGCGGGCTTTGGCGGGGCCCTTGGCGGTCTGAAGGATCTCAGTGATCGCCGCCTTGGCTTGGCCGCGCTGTGCTCCGCTCGCCCGGCGCAGCATCTGCACGATAAGCGCGATATCGCCCGCCGTGTCGCGATCGGCGACGATCTCCTCGAGGCTGAGTTCGAGCGCCTCGGTGATGTGCCGTAGCAACAGGATCGAGATGTTGCCCCGGCCGGTCTCGAGCTGGGCCAGATAGCGCTCGGAAACCCCAGCGAGCTGGGCCAAGCGCTTGCGCGACAGACCGCGCTGACCCCGGGCGCCGCGCACGCGCTCGCCGAGCTGAGCCAAGAACGCACTATCAGAGCGCGGCGACCCCTCGGTCAGCTCCGCCGCGGAATTGGATTCGCTGCTCGCTTCCAACCCCATTCTTGGGTCTCCGACGAATGGTCCCTTTGAGAACTACGCACTATATATCATGATTCCTAGGTTGCTACACGATATATATCATGATTTGTCGGGGTACTTGGCTTGGCGCTTCTCTCGGAAAGCGGCTACGCCCTCGTGGTGCTCGGCCGATTGAAAGCGAGTCAGCTGCAGCGCCGTTTCTGCCGTCAGGGCCGTCTGCAGGGCCTCGATGTCGCTCATCAAAGCCTTGACCTGGGCCGTGGCTTCAGGTGGACCGGCGGCCAGCTGAGCGGCCAGGGCGCGCGCTTCGTCCAGCATTTGGCCGGGCGCGCAGATGCGATCCACAAGGCCGAGAGCGGCGGCCTCGGGGGCCGGTAAGCTGGCGCGCGTGAGCAGCAAG
>JBCCGG010000091.1:0-5523 GCA_039029395.1 Pseudomonadota bacterium
CGTGAAGGCCGCGCCCCCAGACTCCGCTAGGATCTTCGTGATCGCTGCCGTCAAGGTCGTCTTGCCGTGGTCAACGTGGCCAATCGTGCCGACGTTGCAATGCGGCTTCGTACGCTCAAATTTCGCCTTCGCCATGGTTCCGCCTCTAAGCTCTTAAGGGTTAGGCCATCTTGGAGACCACTTCGTCAGCGACGGCTTGGGGCACGCGCTCGTAGTGGTCGAAGTGCATTGTGTACTGGGCGCGGCCCTGACTCATGGACCGCAGGGTGTTGACATAGCCAAACATGTTGGCCAGCGGCACCATGGCGTTGATCACCTGGGCATTGCCGCGAATGTTGGTTCCGGTGACCCGGCCGCGCCGGCTCGCCAAATCGCCGTTGATCGGGCCCTGATACTCGTCGGGCGTGACCACCTCGACCCGCATGATCGGCTCGAGCAGCACCGGGCCGGCCTTGGCGATGCCTTCACGGTAGGCTTGGCGAGCGGCGATCTCGAAGGCCAGCACGCTGGAGTCCACGTCGTGGCTGTTGCCGTCGACAAGGGTCGCCTTGAAATCGATCAGGGGGAAGCCGGCGATCACGCCGGTGTCCCGTGCGCTGTTCAAGCCCTTCTCGACGCCCGGGATGAACTCCTTGGGCACCGCGCCGCCGACCACCTTGTTCTCGAACTCGAAGCCCGTTCCGGCCTCCGTGGGCTCGAACTGGATCTTGACCCGGGCGAACTGGCCCGAGCCGCCGGTCTGCTTCTTGTGGGTGTAGTCGATCTCGGCCGGCCGGCTGATGGTCTCGCGGTAGGCGACCTGGGGCTGACCGACGTTGGCGTCGACCTTGAACTCCCGGCGCATGCGGTCGACCAACACCTCGAGATGGAGCTCGCCCATGCCCTTGATCACGGTCTGGCCGCTCTCGGGATCGCTCGCCACCTGGAACGAGGGGTCCTCCTGGGCCAAGCGGCCGAGCGCGACGGACATCTTCTCCTGGTCGCCCTTGGTCTTGGGCTCGACCGCAACCTCGATTACCGGGTCGGGGAACTCGATCCGCTCGAGCATGACCGGCTTCAGGGGATCGCACAGGGTATCGCCGGTGGTCGTGGCTTTCAGGCCGGCCAACGCAACGATGTCGCCGGCATAGGCCTCTTTCACGTCCTCGCGGTGATTGGCGTGCATGTGCAGCATGCGGCCGATGCGCTCGCGCTTGTCCTTGACCGAGTTCAACACCTGGCCGCCGCCCTGCATCACACCGGAATAGATCCGCACGAAAGTGAGCGAGCCGACGAAGGGGTCGGTCATAATCTTGAAGGCGAGGCCGGAAAGCGGCTCGTCGTCGGTGCTCTTACGCTCGACCGGCTCGTCGTCGTTCGGGTTGATGCCGCGCACCGGCGGCACGTCGGCCGGCGACGGCAGGAAGTCGATGACCGCATCGAGCAGCGGCTGCACGCCCTTGTTCTTGAAAGCCGAGCCACAAAGAACCGGCACGAAAGCCAGCTCGCAGGTGCCTTTGCGGATGCAAGCCTTGAGCGTCGCCTCGTCGGGCTCGTTGCCCTCCAGGTAGGCCTCCATGGCCTCGTCGTCCTGCTCGACCGCCAGCTCGACCAGCTTTTCGCGGGCCTCGGCAGTGGCATCGGCGTACTCGGCCGGAATTTCGTCGTAGTAGAACTCGGCGCCGAGCGACTCGTCCTTCCAGATGACCGCCTTGTTGGCGATCAGGTCGATCACGCCGGCGAACTCGGCCTCGGCACCGATCGGCAGCTGAACCACCAGGGGCTGGGCGCCCAGGCGGTCGACGATCATCTCGACGCAGCGGTCGAAGTCGGCGCCGACCCGGTCCATCTTGTTGACGAAGCAGATCCGCGGCACCCGGTACTTGTCGGCCTGGCGCCACACCGTCTCGGACTGTGGCTCGACACCGGCCACCGAGTCGAACACCGTGACCGCGCCGTCGAGCACGCGAAGCGAGCGCTCGACCTCGATCGTGAAGTCGACGTGGCCGGGCGTATCGATGATGTTGATGCGATGATCGCGCCAAAAGCAGGTCGTCGCGGCCGAGGTGATGGTGATGCCGCGCTCTTGCTCCTGCTCCATCCAGTCCATGGTGGCGTTGCCGTCATGGACCTCGCCAATCTTATGGGAGCGTCCGGTATAGTAGAGGACGCGCTCGGTCGTGGTCGTCTTGCCGGCGTCAATATGCGCCATGATACCGATGTTTCGGTAGCGATCGAGCGTTGTTGTGCGAGCCATTGCTTTGTCTCTTCTCGTCCTGCCGACTACCAGCGGTAATGGGAAAAGGCCTTGTTGGCCTCGGCCATACGATGGGTGTCCTCGCGCTTCTTAACGGCGGAACCCCGGTTATTGGAGGCGTCCATCAGCTCTCCGGCAAGGCGCTCGGCCATGGTCTTCTCCGACCGGTTGCGCGCCGCGCTGATCAACCAGCGAATGCCGAGCGCCTGGGCCCGTTCCGACCGCACCTCGACCGGCACCTGATAGGTCGCGCCGCCGACCCGGCGGGAGCGCACCTCGAGGTCCGGCTTGACGTTGTCGAGCGCGTCCCGGAACACCACGATCGGGTCCTGGCTGCCGCGCTTCTCGATGCGGTCGAAGGCGCCGTAGACGATGCCCTCGGCAACAGCCTTCTTGCCGTCGTACATGACGCTGTTGATGAACTTGCTGAGCACGATGTCGCCGAACTTCGGATCCGGCAGAACTTCGCGCTTCTCGGCACTGTGGCGGCGTGACATTGGCTTTCCTCTCCCGCCTTACTTGGGACGCTTGGCGCCGTACTTGGAGCGCCTCTGGCGGCGGTCCTTGACGCCTTGTGTGTCGAGCGTGCCGCGGATCACGTGATAGCGCACGCCGGGCAGGTCCTTGACGCGGCCGCCGCGGATCATCACCACCGAGTGCTCCTGCAGGTTATGGCCCTCGCCGGGGATGTAGCTGGTCACCTCGAAGCCGTTGGTCAGGCGCACGCGCGCCACCTTGCGCAGCGCCGAGTTCGGCTTCTTCGGCGTCGTCGTGTAGACGCGCGTGCAGACGCCACGCTTCTGCGGGCACTGCTCGAGGGCCGGCACCTTGTTACGGGCAACCGGGCGGCGACGCGGCTTACGGATCAACTGGTTGATCGTCGGCATTCAGTTCCGTCCTCAGTACAGCCAAGCTGGATACAGGCGTGGCCACAAGGAACTGTTCCGCTTACACGGCGGAACCACCTCGGGGCCGTCAATCAGCAATATGTTCTTCGTTTACCTTTCGGAGCCCCGTCTAAGCCGCAAGCGACTTACCACGAGCCCCTGGAAGGCGGGCGCATACTATGGCCGCGCCCCGGGGTCGTCAAGCCACGAAAATCGGTATTTTCAAGGCTTTAATCGAAGCCTGCCCGACCGCCCTTGACGGCCGAATCTTGCTTCGCTGACGACCCCGCGCGCAACTTTCTTTCCGTGCAGCCCGGATCAGGCGACCGAAGATTGCTCGGACGGCTCGTCCTCGCCTTCGGTTTCCGCGGTGAGCGCCGCCTGTGCCTCGCGCTCGTCGATCAGCTCGCGGTCCCGATCGGCGGCGATCCGGCGAATCCGGTTCATCACCGAGCCGGTGCCCGCCGGGATTAGCCGTCCGACGATCACGTTCTCCTTGAGGCCGATCAGGCTGTCGTGCTTGCCCTGAACCGAAGCCTCGGTGAGCACCCGGGTGGTCTCCTGGAACGAGGCCGCGGAGATGAAGGAGCGGGTCTGCAGGCTGGCCTTGGTGATGCCCTGAAGCACGGGCCGGGCCTTGGCCGGCTCGCCACCCTCGCCGGTGACCTTCTGGTTGACCTCCTCGTACTCCTCCCGGTCGGCCTGCTCGCCGACCAAGAAGGTCGACTCGCCGGCGTCGTCGATCTCGACCTTCTGCAGCATCTGGCGCACGATCACCTCGATGTGCTTGTCGTTGATCTTGACGCCCTGCAGCCGGTAGACGCTCTGGATCTCGTAGATGAGGTACTCCGCCAAGGCCTCGACGCCGAGCACCTCGAGGATGTCGTGGGGCACCGGATTTCCGTCCATCAGCAGGTCGCCGACCTCGACGTAATCGCCCTCCTGAACCGAGATGTGCTTGCCCTTGGGGATCAGGTATTCGCGCGACTCCGCGCCATCCTCCTCAGGCACCACGACGATCCGGCGCTTGGTCTTGTAGTCCTTGCCGAATTCGACCCGACCGGCGATGTCGCTGATGATCGCGTAGTCCTTCGGCTTGCGGGCCTCGAACAGCTCGGCGACCCGGGGCAGACCGCCCGTGATGTCGCGGGTCTTGGAGGTCTCACGCGGGATCCTGGCCAGCACGTCGCCGGCCTTCACGTGGGCACCGTTGTCGACCGAGAGAATCGCGTCGACCGACATGAAGTAGCGCGCCTCCAGGCCGTTGGCCAACTTGATGACCTCGTCCTTGTCGTTGCGCAGGGTGATGCGCGGCCTGAGCTCGCTGCCCTTGGGCTGCTGCTTCCAGTCGACCACCACCCGGTTCGCGATGCCGGTCGTCTCGTCGGTGATCTCGCGCATGGAGACACCCTCGGTCAGATCGACGTAGTGGGCGATACCCTCCTTCTCGGTGATGATGGGCAGGGTGTAGGGGTCCCACTCGGCCAAACGGTCGCCCTTGGCCACCTCGGCGCCGTCGTCGGCCAGGAGCTTGGCGCCGTAGGGCACCCGGTGATGGGCCCGCTCGCGACCCGAGGCATCGAGCAGGATGACCTCCAGATTGCGCCCCATCACGATCGGCACGCCCTCGGAGTTGATCACCACGTTGCGGTTCTTGATGCTGACCGTGGCATCGACCGGCGCCTCGACGCTGGACTGCTCGGCACCGCGCTGGGCCGCACCGCCGATGTGGAAGGTGCGCATGGTCAGCTGGGTGCCCGGCTCGCCGATCGACTGGGCCGCGATTACGCCGACCGCCTCGCCGACGTTGACCGAGGTGCCGCGGGCCAGGTCCCGTCCATAGCAGGCGCCGCAGACGCCGCCACGGGATTCACAGGTCAGCACCGAGCGGATCAGGATCGAGTCGATCCCGGCGCGCTCGATCTGATCGACCTTGATCTCGTCGACCAGGCCATTCTTCTCGACGATCAACTCGCCGGTCAGGGGATCGACCACGTCGGTCGCCGTGGTGCGGCCGAGGATCCGGTCGGACAGCGGCGCGATCACCTCGCCGCCCTCGATCACGGCGCGCGCCGTGATGCCCCGGTCGGTGCCGCAATCGTCCTCGATAATGATCGCGTCTTGCGCCACGTCGACCAGACGGCGGGTCAGGTAACCCGAGTTGGCGGTCTTCAAGGCGGTGTCGGCCAGGCCCTTACGCGCGCCGTGGGTGGAGTTGAAGTACTCCAACACGGTCAGGCCTTCCTTGAAGTTGGAGATGATCGGGGTCTCGATGATCTCGCCCGATGGCTTGGCCATCAGGCCGCGCATGCCGGCCAGCTGCTTGATTTGGGCTGCCGAACCACGGGCGCCGGAATGGGCCATCATGTAGACCGAGTTGACGTCCCGGCCGGCCTGTCC
>JBCCGG010000092.1:0-5485 GCA_039029395.1 Pseudomonadota bacterium
CGCCGAACAGGCGCAGCATCCGGTCGCCGGATGCAAATGCGTCGAAGCCGGCGTTCTGCACCTCCCCCTCGCTGTCGTTCATGTCCATGAAAGGTGTGTTGTGCATGGTATCGACGATCATGTCGAAGAAGGCGATCATGCAGAGGTAGGCGGCCATCACCGGGATATCGACCTCGTTGATCGCCTGGATGAACAGGAGCCCCATGCCGGGCCACTGGAAAACGCTCTCGGTGATGATCGCAAAGGCGATGATCGAGCCGAGCTGCAGGCCGGTAATGGTGATGACCGGCACCAGGGTGTTCTTGAGCGCGTGGCCGAAATTGATCAGGCGGTTGGGCAGGCCCCGGGCCCGGGCGAACTTGATGTAGTCCGTGCGCAGGACCTCGAGCATCTCCGAGCGCACCAGGCGCATGATCAGGGTCATCTGGAAGAGTGCCAGGGTGATCGCCGGCATGATCAGGGCTTTCAGACCCGAGGTGGTGAGGAATCCCGTGGACCACCAGCCGACATGGACGACCTCCCCGCGCCCGAAGGTCGGCAGCCATTGGAGCATGACGCCGAAGAAGAGGATCAGCAGGATGCCGATCAAGAAGGTCGGCAGGGAAATGCCGATCAAAGAGACGGTGAGGAAGATGCGGCTCAGCCAGCCCTCGCGGTTGAGCCCGGTGTAGACCCCCATGGGCACGCCGATCAAAAGCGCCATCAAGGCGGCGACGATCGAAAGCTCCAGGGTCGCCGGCATGCGCTCGGCGATCAGGTCCTCGACCGGCCGCCGGTGCCGGTAGGATATGCCGAAGCTGCCTTGCGCCGCGTCCTTCACGAAGCGGCCGAACTGCACCAGGAAGGGATCGTTGAGTCCCAAATCCTCGCGCAGCTGGGCCCGGTCCTCCAAGGAGGTGTCCTGGCCCACCAGGTTGTTGATCGGGTCGCCGACATAGCGGAACAAGCCGAAGGCGATCAGCCCGACCGCGAGCATGACCAGGATCGACTGCAATAGCCGGCGAATGACGAAGGCGATCATCTAACGGACCCGACCAAGCGGCGGGGGCGGCCCGCTTGGACCGCCCCCTCGCCTTCCTAAATTACTGCACCACGACGTAGCGCAGATCGAGCACGTTGTCCGGCCGCTGGACCAGGACGACGCCGTCCTTGGTGCCCCAGGACAGGGGCTGCTGGTGCAGCGGGATGTGGCCGACCTCGTCCTTGTGGATTTTGAAGGCCTCGTTGATCAGGGATTGGCGCTTGTCCTGATCGGTCTCGGCCTCGACCTGGTCGCCCAGCGCGGTGACCTGCTCGTTGCAGTAGCCGCCCAAGTTGAACAGGCCCTTGCCCTCGCCCCGGCAGGACATCAGGCTCGAGATCGGGTTATGGGAATCCATCGTGCCCGGGGTCCAGCCCAGGAGGTAGAAGCTGGTGTCATAGTCGTTCTGGGCCAGCACCTTGGCGAAGTACTTCGACTTGGTCTGGGCCAGCACGTCGACCTTGATGCCGGCGCGCGCCAGCATGGCGGCGGCCGCCTGACAGATCTTCTCGTCGTTGACGTAGCGGTCGTTCGGGCAGTCCATGGTGACCTCGAAGCCGTCCGGGTAACCGGCCTCGGCCAGGAGCGCCTTGGCCTTTTCCACATCGTGCTCCCAACGGTCGTTCAGGGCCGCGTCGAAGCCGTTGATCTGAGGCGCGACCATCAGGCCGGCCGGCACCGAGGCGTTGCGCATGACCTTCTGCTTGATCGCCTCGATATCGATCGCGTGGGCAAAAGCCGCGCGGACACGGGGATCCTTGAAGGGGTTTTTGCCCTTGATGTTGGAGTAGAGCAGCTCGTCCCGGTCCTGGTCGAAGCCCAGGAAGATGGTGCGCGCCTCGGGTCCGGTCAGCGGATTGACGCCGTCGGCGGCGTCCAGGCGCTGCCAGTCCTGCACCGGCACGGGATAGGCCAGATCGAGCTCGCCGGAGATCAGCGCGGCGACGCGGGTCGCGTCTTGGCCGATCGGCGTGAAGTGGCCTTCGGTGACGTTGCTCTCGATGTCTTTCCAGTAGTTCGGGTTGCGTTTCAGCGTGGTCTTCACGTCGGGCTGGCGCTCGGTCACCATGAAGGGGCCGGTGCCGTTGGCGTTGAGGTTGGCGTAGTTGCCCTCCTCGCCGCCCTTGACGTTGGTCGCGGTCGCGCTGTTGTTGGCCTCGGACCACTCCTTGTCCATGATGTAGAAGAACACCAGGTCGCGGGGCAGGATCGGGTTGGGGCCCGGGGTGGTAACCTCGATGGTGTGGTCGTCGATCTTCTTGATGTCGGAGATCTTCTGGGCCGGCACTTTGAGGTCCGAGCCTTCGGAAAGCGCGCGCTGCCACGAGAAGATCACGTCGTCGGCGGTAAAGTCGTTGCCGTTGTGGAACTTCACGCCCTTGCGCAGGTTGAAGACCCACTTGGTGGGCTCCGGGTTCTCGAAGGACTCGGCCAGCGCGCCGATCATGTTCATGTCGCCGTCGTAGGTCACCAGGGATTCGTAGATGTTGCCCTGGAAGCCCAGCGTGAAGGTCTCGAAGAGGGCATGGGGGTCGAGCGACTGCACGTCGCCCTGGAAGGCCCACTTGAAGGTCTTGGCCGAAGCCGGCGCGGTGACAGCCATGGTGCCGGTGACAAGCGCGCCAGCGGCGACGGCCGCCATTAAGGCTCGTTTGAGCTGCATTACATCCTCCCTGCTCGTGTTCGTTACGTTTTATTGAGCGGGCCCCGGAATCTCCGCGGTCCGCCACGTTTTATTGGGTCCGTGGGCGCTTAGACTACCGTTTTTCCAGCGGGATTCAACAAGGCGGTCCCAGACACAGTTGCGAGCCCCGAGCGGATCAGAGGTGTATCTCAAAGCGCATTCTTAAAGACCTGCCCGCCCTTCATGATGAGCGCCAGGTTCTCGCCCTGGCCGGCCAGGAGGCTCAGGTCCTCGAGCGGGTTGCCCTCGACCACCAGAAGGTCGGCGAGCGCGCCGGGCGCGACGATGCCGAGCTCGCCGGTGCGGTTGAGGATCTCGGCATTGGTCTTGGTCGCAGAGAGCAGGATCTCTTGGGAGCTGAGCACCTGGGCGCGGATCGCGAACTCGGTCGACTGGTGGGCATGCATGGCGCCCAGCAGGTCGGTGCCGAAGCCAGTCTTAACCCCTGCGGCCTTCAGGATCTCCAGCGCGCCGACCCCGGCCGACGCGACCGTGTCGATCTTGGCCAGGCTCTCCGCCGGGAAGCCCAGGTCCTTGGCGAAGCGCGGCAAGGCGTCGTAGGTCGCGAGCGTCGGCACCACGTAGGCGCCCCTTTCGGCGCAGAAGGCGGCGGTCTCGGCGTCAATCAAATTGCCGTGTTCGATCGAGCGCACGCCGAAGTCGACCGAGCGGTAGATCGCGTCGGCGGTATAGGCGTGGGCCATCACGTAGGTGCGCCACGAGGTCGCCTCCCAGACGATGGCGCGGATCTCCTCTTCCGAGAACTGCAGGTTCCAGATCGGGTCCGACGGCGAGGCGACGCCGCCCGAGGCCATGATCTTGATCTGGTGGGCGCCCTTCCTCAGCTCGTCGCGCGCCGCCTCGCGCACGGCCGCGACCCCGTCGCAGATCCGCGTCATGGTCTGCCCGCCCTGGCCGCAGAGGCAGACCGCGTGCTCAAAGGAGCGGAAGTCGCCGTGGCCGCCGGTTTGGGACAGCGCCCGGCCGGCGAAGAAGATCCGCGAGCCGGCGATCAGTCCCTTGTCGACCGCCTTGGCCAGGCCGTAGTCGGCGCCGCCGGCGTCCCGGATCGTTGTGAAGCCCCGCTGCAAGGACGCCTCGAGCAGTTCCCGGGCGTGCTGGTACAGGAGCGAGCGAGGCATGTGCTCGAGCTTGCCGATGTCCGGGTCGGCGGCGACCGCGTGGAAGTGGGCGTCGATCAGGCCCGGCATGAGGGTGCGCCCGGCGAGGTCGTGGACCTGGGCGTCGGCCGCCTGGATCGGCTTGTCGGAGACCTCCTTGATGCGGTCGTCCTCGACCAGGACGTGGGCGCCCTCCAGGGGCTCGGCGCCGGAGCCGTCCCACAGCAGGGCGTTTTGCAAGAGCGTCATCGGCACAACATCTATCCTTTCCGGTCACGTGACGGGCTCAGGCTAGCGCGGGACTCAGGGCGCCGGCAAAAGAAAAGCCTCCCAGCGAGCGCCCGGCGCGGCAGTTCTGTTCGCAGCCTGATGGTGCTAGCCTCTGCGGTCAATTCCTGGCGGTGGTCCTGGGAAAGCGGAAACAGGAGGTGGAGGTCATGATGATGCGCTGGTTCTTAGGAGGGGTCCTCGGGGGTGCGGTGTTGCTGTCGTCGATGGCTTGGGCGCCGGGTCTCGCGTCGAAAGAGAGGACCGGCAAGAGCCAGGCCTGCCGGTCCCTAATCGTCGGGACCTTTCTCACCACCCAATTGGACAGCAACGGTGTCTTTGCCACCCGCTCGCTGTTCACCTTCCATGATGACGGTACCTTGGCGGCGGTTCTGTCGCGCCAGACCTCCGGCGAGGCGGGGACGGCCTTCAGCTCCCAGCTCGGCAGCTACAGCTGTAGCAGTCGCCATAGCGCGGTTGCGATCGCAGTCGATTTCGGCTTCCCGCCCGATCAGGACATCGGACGCTTCGACATGACGGTCGCGATCGATCGGAACCGGAACATCAGTGGGACGATCGTGCTCACCCTCTTGACGCCGCTCGACAGCTGCGACCCTTTCCACCCCGACGATCCCTTCAACCCCTGCACCGAGAGCCAACCCTTCGATTTCACCTTCACGGGCTTTCCCGTGCCCTCGAAGTTGAATTAGCGGACGACGCTCCTTCGGCGGCTCGATGATGGCAGCGCAAACATGGCTTCGGCCAATGAAAGACCAATGAGCCTAGCCCACTCGGTTGTAACCGCGAGGCGTGGGAGTGTTTGGCCGGCCAGGGCTAGCCCGGCAGATGGCGAGGGAAATGAGCTATGGATCAAGCCGTGGTCAACGCGCCCGAGCTGGACCGTCCGGGGCTTCAGTGGTTCAACGTGGATCAGCCGCTTTCGCTCGCGAGCTTACGCGGCAAGCTGGTGATCCTGGACTTCTGGACCTTCTGCTGCATCAACTGCCAGCACGTGATCCCCAGCCTGCGCCAAGTTGAAGAGGCTTTTCCGGAGAGCCTGGTGGTGATCGGCGTGCACAGCCCCAAGTTCGACGCCGAGAAGGATCCGGCCAATGTGGCCCAGGCGATCGCCCGCTACGGCGTCGCCCATCCGGTGATCCACGACCCGGAGATGGAGCTGTGGCGCCAGTATGCCGTGCGCGCCTGGCCGACCCTGGCCTTCGTCTCGCCCGAGGGCAAGGTGCTGGGCCAGTTCTCCGGCGAGCCCGATCCCGCCAAGCTGCGTGCCCTGGTGGGCAAGCTGTTGGGCGAGGCGGAACAGGCCGGCACGCTGGCGCCCGCGCCGCTCGCGCTGAAGGCAGCCGCCCCGGCCGGCGGGCGCTTTCGCTTTCC
>JBCCGG010000093.1:0-4929 GCA_039029395.1 Pseudomonadota bacterium
CACGACAGTATGCTCATGGGGTGGCCGGGTGGGGGCGCGGGCCGGTGCCGAATCTATCTGAACAAAACGTGCGAAAGCGCCTGACGAGCGGGCTCGTTTTCCTCGCTATTACAAAGGTTTCTCCAGAATTTCCTGGCGCCTAAATCGCCTTGACTCTCCTGGGGGCGGTTCGTAAGGTCGCGCCGCCGAATCGGTGCCGGGAACGAAGGCGACGGGAGGTGCGGAGGCCATGGGCGATCCGGAGAAGCCACCCACGCTGAGGGACCTGGACGAACGCCTCAAGGTCGCGCGCGCCCGTCAGGAGACGGACCAGCGGCCGAGTGGGCGCGCCGGGGCGGCAGGCTCCGGGATGGGCTTCGGATTTCGCATCGCGACCGATCTCATCGTGGGGCTGGTAGTGGGGATCGCCATTGGCCTGGGCCTAGACACTTGGCTCGGCACCAAGCCTTGGCTTATGATTGTGTTCTTCTTCTTGGGGGCGGCAGCCGGCATCCTGAACGTTTATCGCACCGCGACCGGACAGAGCTACGCGGTCGGGTATCAGAAGGGCGATGACGTGAAGGGCGGCGCGACCGAAGAGGAAGCGGCGGACGACGATACGGGGGCAAGAGGCTAATGGCGGCAGAAGGCGGACACGGCCCGCTCGAGCAGTTCGTGATCAAGCCGATCGGCGGCGGCGGGCCGGCCGATGTCAGCTTCTACACCTTCACCAACTCCTCGCTTTTCATGGTCATCGGGGTGGTCGGGGTGTTGCTGTTCCTGACCCTGGCGATGCGCAAGTCCGCCCTGGTGCCGGGGCGCTTGCAGTGCCTGGCGGAGATCTCTTACGAGTTCATCGCCAACATGATCCGCGACAATGTGGGGCAACAGGGGCGCAAGTACTTCCCCTTCATCTTCACCCTCTTCATGTTCGTCTTCGCCGGCAACATGCTGGGCATGATCCCCTACACCTTCACCTACACCAGCCACATCACCGTGACCTTCGGCATGGCGATCGTCGTATTCGTGGGCGTGACCGCGATCGGCTTCATGAAGCACGGGATGCACTTCTTCAGCTTCTTCCTGCCGTCCGGCGTGCCGGTCGCGCTGGCGCCGCTGCTGATCCCGATCGAGGTGCTGTCCTACCTCACCCGGCCGGTCAGCCTGGCGCTGCGCCTCTTCGCGAACATGACCGCCGGCCACACCATGCTCAAGGTCTTCGCCGGCTTCATCGCGCCCTTGGGCATTGCCGGCGTCGTGCCCTTGGCCCTGGTCGTCGGCCTGACCGGGCTGGAGTTCATCATCGCCTTCCTGCAGGCCTACGTCTTCACGATTCTCAGCTGCGTCTATCTGAACGACGCGCTGCACCTGCACTAAGAATCTCGAGCAACGACAGTTACCACTTTAAACGAGAAGGGTTACGGACATGGAAGTTGAAGCAGCCAAGTTGATCGGAGCCGGTCTTGCCGTCGTCGGCCTGGGCGGCGTGGGCGCCGGTATCGGCCACATCTTCTCCTCGATGATCGCCTCCGGCGCGCGCAATCCCTCGGCGATTCCGACCGTCCAGGGCTTCATGTGGATTGGCTTCGCTCTGGTCGAAGCGGTCGCGCTCTACGCCCTGCTGATCGCGCTGCTGCTGCTCTTCGTTTTCTGAGCAAGACGTCGAGCTAAAGACGACGAAGCCGAAACGGCGGCCCGCGGCGTCCATCCGGATGCCAGGGCGGCAGGGCGAGGAGGGACGATGCCTCAATTCGACGGCAATACGGTGGCGACCCAGCTGTTCTGGCTGGTGATCACCTTCGCGGCGCTTTACTTCGTGCTGTGGAAGTCGATCCTGCCCAAGATCGCCGGCGTGCTGGAGGCCCGCCAGGAAAAGATCGACGACGATTTGGACCGGGCCGGCGCTTTCAAGAAGGAGGCCGAGGATATCCTCGCCGACTACGAGCGCTCGCGCGCCGAGACGGCGGCCGAGGCCCAGGCGCTGATCCGCCAGACCAGCGACGAGCTGGCAGCCGACGCGGCGGCCAAGACGGCCGAGCTGGGCGACAAGCTGGGCGCCGAGGTGGCGGCCGGCGAGGCGCGCATCAAGGTCGCCAAGGAGGCGGCCGAGGACGGCCTGAGCGCGGTCGCGGCGGAGACGGCCCAGGCCGCGGTCGAGCGCCTGATCGGCGTGAAGGTCGACGAGGCCTCGGCGCGCAGCGCGGTCGCGGCGGCCGGCCACGGCACGGGAGCCTGAGCGACATGTTCCACGATCCGACCTTTTGGGTGTTGGTCGCCTTCGTCATTTTCTTCCTCGGAGTCTTCCGACCTGTTGTCAAGCTTCTGGGCGGCGGCCTGGACAAGCGCCGCGAGCGCATCCAAATCCAGCTCGAGGAGGCCCACAACCTGCGCGAAGAGGCCCAGCGCACACTGGCCGAGTACAAGCGCAAGCAGCGCGACGCGGTCGAGGAGGCCGAGCAGATCCTGCGCAACGCCAAGCACGAGGCCGACCGCCTGCGCGAGCAGGCCGCCCAGGATCTGGAACTGGCCCTCAAGCGCCGCACCGAGCAGGCCGAGGAGAAGATCCGCCAGGCCGAGGCCAACGCCCTGCAGGAGGTGCGCGCCCAAGCGGTCGACTTGGCGATCGCGGCGACCGGCCATCTGCTTACGGACCAGCTTGACCCGGCGCGCGCCGAGGCCCTGATCGACCAGTCGATCCAGGACGTCGGCGCCAAGCTCAACTGAGCGCCCCCGCAAATCACGATCCGGCAGCCGGCGCCCGCAACCTCCTGACCAACTGTGTCGGCGCGCGCGCCGGCCAGCATGTGTTGATCGTCGAGGAAACCGACGAAGGCTTCTACGACCGGGCGGCGCCGGCCTGCGTGGCCGACGAGGCCGCCGCGCTGGGCTGCACGGTGAACCGCTATGCCTGCCCGCCGGCGGAGGGCCAAATCGCCCTGCCCGAGGCCCTGGTGGCGGCCATATCCCAAGCCGATCACACGGTCTTCTTCAACCGCATCGGCGACCAGGTGCGCTTCCAGGCACTGCCGGGTGCCAGCACCAAGACCATGTGCTACGCGCTCGACATCGGCTTCTTGGGCGCGCCCTTCGCGACCCTGACCCACGGCCTGATGACCGAGGTGCTGGCCAGGCTGGAGGCGGCAATCGCCGGAGCTCGGCGCTGGCGGGTCACCTGTCCGCGCGGCAGCGACGCGAGCGGCGAGCTGCCGGCGCCCGCACAGGATGCGCCCTCGACCGGCTTTACCCTGAAGCTCTTTCCCGAGGTCATCTTCGCGCCGATCTCAAGTCAAAGCATGAGCGGGCGAATCCGCCTGGGCGGCTGGCTCATGGCGACCGCCAACCGGCGTTACCAGCCGGACCGGCTCGACCTCAGCGCGCCGGTCACCGCCTTGGTCGAGGCCGGGCGGATCACCGGCTTCGAGGGCGAGGCCGGCCAGGTCGACGCGGTCCGCCGCCACTACCAGATGGTCGCCGAAAAGTTCGAGATCGATCCCTGGGTCGTGCACTCATGGCACACCGGCATCCACCCCAAGACCTTCTATCCGGCACCGGCTGTGGCCGATTTGGAGCGCTGGGGCGCGGTCGCCTTCGCCAGCCCGCGCTACACCCACTTCCACACCTGCGGCGACTACAGCCCGGGCGAGATCGCCTGGTCCCTGTTCGACGCCACGGTCAGCTTCGACGACGAAGTCTTCTGGCAAGCCGGCCGCTTCGTCTTCCTGGAGCGCCCGGAGATCCGCGCCCTGATCCAAGAGCACGGCGCCCCCGCCGACGCCTTCGCCGCACGTCGGGACATCGGGATCTGACCTCGGCTGAATTCGACTTTACCGCTTCGACTGCAGGCGTCTCGCCTGGCCGCGGGGCAGGCCGAGGCTGGATTCGCGGAACAGGATGTAGAGGCCCGAGGCGATCACCACGGTGGCGCCGATCAGCACCCACTGGTCCGGGAACTCGTCCCAGATTAGGTAGCTGTAGAGCGTTGCCCAGATCAGCGCCGAATAGTCGAAGGGCATGATCACCGCAACATCGGCGTAGCGGAAGGCCTGGGTCTTGAGCAGTTGGGCGGTGCCGCCGACCATGCCGATCGCCATCATCAGCAGGAGATCGACCAAGTCGGGCGTGACCCAGACGAAGGGCAGGATCGCGCCGGTCACGATGGTCGCGGTGAGCGTGTTGTAGAACACGATCGCGCTGGAGGGATCGACGCGGGACAGCTTGCGCACGTAGATCGACGCCATGGCGTAGCAGAGCGTGCCGACAAGCGCGATCATGGCCGCGCTCTCCACCATGCCCGGGCCCGGCTGGACCATGATCAAGACCCCGGCGAAACCCACCAGGATCGCCGACCAGCGGCGCGGCCCGACCCTCTCGCCCAGCATGGGCACGGAAAGGGCGGTGACGAAAAGCGGCGCCGAGAAGGTGATCGCGATGACGTCGGCCAGGCTCATCTTGGTGTAGGCCACGAAGATCGCCGCCATGGCGCCCAGGCCCAGGGCCGAGCGCAGCACGTGGCTCATCGGGCTTTGCACCGCCAGGGCGCCACGGATCCCGTTCTTGAAGACGAAAAAGCTGAGCGGTACGAAGGCGAAAAGCGAGCGGAAGAACATCACCATGACGACCGGGTAGAGCGCGCCCTCCCACTTCACCAGCACGTCCATCACCGAGAAGAGGGCGACCGCGATCAGCATCAGAACGATCGCCTTGCCGGCTTGGGGCGTCACCGGCATGGCGGCCGCCGGCCGCAGGGGCTTCGCCTCGCCCGTCATGGAGTGCCTCCCGAAAGTTTCATAGACTCCTTGTGTAACTTTTGACGCACGTCCTTGCATAGCATTGTTTCGTTGGCGCAGCCGAAACACCAACCAGTGTCGACACAGAGGTCACCGAGGAGCCACAGAGATCGCCGAGAGCTTGTTCATAACACTTGATTCCTGCAGATGAACGATTGCGAGG
>JBCCGG010000094.1:0-4829 GCA_039029395.1 Pseudomonadota bacterium
CCGAACAGTACTTTCGACGGCATCGCCGCAATGCCGACCCGTCTTCCAAACGTAACGAGCAGCCGGTATCCACCTCGAGGACTTCGTCAATCGCGCCGCGCCGCCGGCCACTCTGGGCTCGGAGCTGACCTTCGCCGCGCCTCGAACGAAAGTCCGGTTGTGGCGCATGTTACCTGTTCCCTTACCTTGCCGGTTTGCAGCAGGTTTCGGGGTGGAGAAGGCGTTACTGGCCTCTCCCTTGGGCAACAAATCCTATCGTCTTGGGGTCTCGTGCTCCAACGCTGCCAACAGCTGATCCGGGCCGATATCCAGAGCCTTGGCGATCTTGGCGAGCACGGTGACAGTGGGGTTGCGCACACCGCGCTCGACGCCGGAGATGTAGGTGCGGTGGATCTCGCAGGCGAAGGCCAGGCCCTCTTGTGAGTAGCCTTTAGCGCGACGGTGGCGCTTGAGGTTTGCGGCCAGGATCTTGCGGATCTCCATGGCGCCATGGGATCGGGATGCATATTATTGATCTACAGCCTATGAGTCTCTTTTTGCTTGACTGCGGCCGCCCTGCCAAGCGTCAGTGGGTTCATGAACACCGAAATTGAAACGCCCGCCTCACGGCTCACGACCACCCAGGTCGGGGCCATCGCCGAGAGCCTGGTCGCCTGCCAGCTGATGCTGGCCTCGGACGGCCGGCTCTCCACTTTCACCCCCGTCGCCGATGATGACGGAACGGACCTGGTGGTCGTCGACAAGACCACCGGCCGCCAGTTGCGCATCCAGATCAAAAGCTGGCGGGCCAGCGAAGCCGAGCCGCCTGGCTCGGTTCAGTTTGATGTCCGGCGCAAGACATTCGCGCCCCATGCCGACAACTTCATCCTGGCGGTGGTGCTGGATCCCAACAGTGCCTCGATCTGGCGGGCCTGGCTGATCCCCACGGAAGAGCTGGAGAGTGTGGCCAATAGCTATCCGGACAAGTTCGCGATCGCGGCCAGCCCGGCGGAGACATCAAAGGACAAGTACAGCCCCTATCGCTGCACGAGCATGCGCACGGTCGCGGATCGCTTGCTGGAGCATCTGGTGACGGCGTACTGAGATACACTCGATCTCAACCAATTTTCCAACCACCGCTCAGCCTCCCGGGGCGGTGTTCTTTCGGTTCGGCGCGGTTCTTCCCCTACCCGGCAAAGCTCGCGTTGACTTCTCCTGCCCGGCAAGCCTCGGTCCGGTCGAGCTCAAGGGGAGGACGGATATGGACGAGGACCGGCGCGCGCTGATCACCCATCTCATGGCCGAGATCACGGCCCGGCTGGAGGAGGCGCTCGAACAGGCGGTTGAAGGTCAGTCGCCGAAGCAGGGCGACCACGTCTATCGGCAACTGGCCGCCGACATCTCCTCGACCGTAACAGATGTGCGTGCTTTTACCGAGGCGATCAGCGCTGTCGTCCGGATGGATCTATCCGCATCAATAGCCTCCAGCGACGATGACGAGACTTCCAGCGAATAGGACTGGACTTGGCGTGCACGGCAAGCCTTGGTGCTGGTGGGCGGCGCGAACGGAACCGCGACTCCAGAACCCCGGGCAGCGTCCGGGCTTTGGGTGGTGGGAGGCCGCGCGATCGGCGCGCGGCCAGAGGCGAAGGACCCACCTGATGACCAAACTCACCGATACCCAATCCATTCTGCTGTCCCAGGCCGCAGCCCGGCCTGACGGCAGCCTGCTACCGGTGCCGGGCAGCATCACCGCCAGGGGCGCGGCGCTCACGCGCTCCTTCACCGTGCTGGTGAAGCGCGGACTGGCCGAGAAAGTGATGGCGCAGTCTGACACCGCCTGCTGGCGTGAAGAGGACGGCCGGAGGATCGGACTGAAGATCACACCTGCGGGTCTCGCTGCGATCGGTGTTGAGGCGGCGCCTGATTATCTGCCCGGGGCCGCTGACAGCGGTGACGCAGATCAGGGCACCCAGTCGAAAGCTGATCCAGTAGATGCTGCCGCCCCTTGCGGCCGATCCGCTACCATGGCCAACGCGTCACCCCGGCCAAAAGGCAAGCTCGGGCTGGTGCTCGAAGCCATCGAACGCTCCGCAGGCGCGACACTGGGGGAGCTTGTCGAGCAGACCGGCTGGCAGCCGCACACGCTCAGGGCGGCCCTGACACGATTGCGCCAACGCGGCTTTGCCATCGCCCTCGGGACAGAAGCGGGACGCAAGGCCTATCGCTGCGCCCAGGCCACCGGGTGATCCATGGAAGGTCCATCAAGACACGGGGGCGCTATCGCGGCCCCGCTGCCCGAGGCGGTCCGGAACAGGATCACCCACCTGCCCGATCTGGACAATGCAGCGCTCAAGGCCGCCTGGCGGCAAGCCTGGGGCGAGGACCCGCCCAAGGCCGCCCGCAAGGGCTTTCTGATGCTCGGCACTGCCTGGCGCTGGCAGGCGGATCACTTCGGCGGGTTCCATCCGGAGTTGGCCCGGCGGTTTGCCGCGCTGACCGACCAGTGCGCTGACGCAAGTCATGATTATAAGCTACCTCCCGCTGCGGCATCGAACGCCGCCCGGCCCGTACCCGGAACGCGGTTGATCCGCGACTGGCAGGGCGCCCGCCATGAGGTTCATGTCACGGAACAGGGCTATCTCTGGCGGGGCCGCACCTATGGCTCCCTCTCAGGCGTCGCCAAGGCCATCACCGGCGTGCAGCGCAACGGTCCAGCCTTCTTCGGGCTCAGGCGGTCTTCCAAGAAGGCGTCGTCATGACCAAGCCGCTGCGCTGCGCCATTTACACGCGGAAGTCCACTGAGGAAGGGTTGGAGCAGGACTTCAACTCTCTCGATGCCCAACGTGAAGCCTGTGCCGCCTACGTCACCAGCCAGCGCCATGAGGGCTGGGTGGAGCTGCCGACCCTCTATGACGACGGCGGATTCTCTGGCGGATCCATGGATCGGCCGGCCCTGGAACGCCTGCTCGCGGAAATCGAAGCAGGCGGCATCGATGTGGTCGTCGTCTACAAGGTTGATCGGCTGACCCGGTCCCTGGCCGACTTCGCCCGGATCGTCGCCATCTTCGATGCGGCCGAAGTCTCGTTCGTCTCGGTGACCCAGGCCTTCAACACCACCACCAGTATGGGCCGGCTGACACTGAATGTCCTCTTGTCCTTTGCGCAGTTCGAGAGGGAAGTCACGGCGGAGCGCATCCGCGATAAGATCGCCGCGTCCAAGAAGAAGGGCATGTGGATGGGCGGCGTGCCGCCGCTTGGCTACCGGGCCGAGAACCGCCAGTTAGTGGTCGTACCCGAAGAGGCAGAGCTGGTGCGCCATATCTTCCGGCGCTATCTGGAACTGGGATCTGTGCGTCTGCTGCAAGCGGAACTCGCAGACCAGGGATACAAGACCCCCGTCCGCATGGCGATGCGGACGGGGCGACGCTCCGGCGGCTGTCTCTTCTCGAAGGGCAAGCTCTACTGGGTGCTGTCGAACCCCGTCCTGATCGGCTGTGTGCGGCATCGCGACAAGGTCTATGACGGCCAGCATGAGCCGATCCTTGATCGCGAGACCTGGGACAGCGCGCAGGCAATGCTGGCGGCGAACCGTAGGTGCCACACCAATCGCTCCAGAGCCCAGGCCCCGAGCCCGCTTGCAGGCAAGCTGTTCGATCCGGCTGGCCACCGCATGCGCCCGGTTCATGCCAAGAAGAATTGCAAACGCTATCGCTACTACACCAGCCCCGGCCTGATCGACAGCAGCCGCAAAGCCGGCGCCTCCGGCTGGCGCATCCCGGGCGCCCAGATCGAGGATGTCGTGGCCGAGGCCATCCGCGATCGCCTGTCGGACCCGGCGACGCGGAGCGCATTGATAGGCGGCGTCGATGAGCCAACGCGGGTTGACGCCTTGCTGACAGCAATTCGAAGAATGGTTGAGGTGCTGCATGCTCCGGAGAGCCCGGAGGGCCAACACCTGCTGCGCCGGATCACCCGGCGCGTTGATCTGACCGAGGATCAGCTCACCGCCACCATCGATCTGGCCGAAGCGCTCGCCGATATCTTATCCCCCGACAACGATGCCGACCTCACCCTCGAGATCAGCGCGCCGATCCGCCTCGATCGCCGCGGAGCTGCGCTTCAGATGATCCTGCGAAGCGCTGCGGGAGATGCCGCATCACCCGAACCCAACCTGATCCAAACCGTGGTCGATGCCCGCCGCCGGCTGGCGATGTACATGGATCAAGCGAATCCAAAGACGATCTCCGAGATCGCCGCGACAGACTCTATCGACATCGCTGACGTCTCCCGGTCCCTCCAACTGGCCTTCCTCGCCCCTGATCTGATCGAGACCATCCTCGACGGGCGTCAGCCCACCAGCCTCTCGGCTCACAAACTGCGCAGGCTCGACGCCCTGCCGCTCCTCTGGGAAGAGCAACGCACACTCCTCGCCTGAGGCGTCAGCCTATTTCTATGAATCCCAGGCACACCCCGTACTGAGAATCGGTAGATGAAGAATCAGCCCCTGATGCTTGGCAAAATACGCCAGCTCCAAAATCGGTTTGGACACATCCTGAGACGAAGTCGATGCCGAGCGCCCATTCCGTCGCAAATCCCCCTCTCACATCCAAACCAATCGGCCCACCCGGCGCAACCTCCCCCTAACCTACGGAAATCACGCGTCTTTCCAAAGGCACGACAAAGCACCCCGAAAGCACAGGACTGTCTGGTAGGCCCGGAGGGACTCGAACCCCCAACCAAACCGTTATGAGCGGTCTGCTCTAACCAATTGAGCTACGGGCCCCCACGATAGATGGTCGGATCTGCTTAGGGCTGCCGGGATTGGGCGTCAACTGTCAGGCGATTGC
>JBCCGG010000095.1:0-3073 GCA_039029395.1 Pseudomonadota bacterium
GCCACCGCACAGAACCTAAGGAAGCTGGCAAAGCTGATACCAATGCACCAGCCGGCAGCAGCTGGATAGTCGCCTCGCCGGCGCGCAATCTAAGCAAACGGCGAGCCACCTCTAAACAAGAGACTTTTTCAACACAATCGGCCGAAAGCTGCCCGTGCCTTGTCTGATCCAAGGGAGCTGCGTCAACAGTTGATCGAGGGTTCCGTTGCGTAACGGAGACCTATGCCGTCCCCAAGAGGTGCGATTACCTGAGTCAAAGAACCCCGGGTAGCTGCTTTGTAAGCGTCCGAGCATTGCACATCGTTCAAGTAGAGCCGGATTTGGGCGTCCAATTCCAGGGCAGGAGCTCGTCGAGCCGGTTGGCTTTGTGACCATCGACCATGCGCTCGAGCGCGTCCTTGAGGTAGGCATAGGGTTCGATGTCGTTGAGCCTTGCCGTGGCGATGAGGGAGCTGACGATGGCCCATCGCTCGGCGCCGCCATCGGAGCCGGCAAAGAGATGATTTTTGCGCCCGAGCGCCACGGGCCGTATGGCGCGCTCGACGGGATTGCTATCCAGCTCGATGCGGCCGTCGTCGAGAAACCTACAGAGCGCCGGCCAGCGCACGAGGGCATAGCGGATGGCCTCGGCCAATCCGCCCTTTTTTGGCACGTGGCCGAGCTGCGCCTCGAGCCAGGGCTTCATGGCCTCGATGAGCGGCCGTGTCTCGGCCTCCCGGACCCGTCGGCGTGTTTCGGAGGACTGGCCGCGGATGGCTTTCTCGACGGCGTAGAGTTCGGCGATGCGGCGCAAGGCCTCGGCCGCGATTGGTGATCCGGTCGCCTGGTGAAAATCGTAGAACTTGCGCCTTGCATGCGCCCAGCAGGCCGCCAGGACAACCTCTGCGCTTTCGGCGAGCGTCTCAAAGCCGGCATAGCCATCGACCTGCAGGACACCCTTGAAGTCTTCGAGATGAGAGGCTGGCCGCAGTGCCTTGCGGTCGGGGCTGTAGAAAAAGACGGCGGCCGGCGGATCCGGCCCGACCCAGGGCCGGTCGTCGCGGGCATAGACCCAAAGCCGCCCGGTCTTGGTCCGGCCGCGACCAGGATCCAGAACCGGCAGGGGCGTGTCGTCGGCAAAAAGCTTGGCTGAGGCAAAAACATGGGCGGCAAGCCGCGCGTGCAGCGGCTCCAGCCACCAGCAGGCCCCGCCGACCCAGCCCGCCAGGGTCGAGCGCTCGATCCGGGCGCCGTGTCGTGCAAAGATCTGGGCCTGCCGGTAAAGCGGGCTGTGGTCGCAGTACTTGCCGACCAGAACCTGGGCGAGGAGGCCGGGTGTGGCCATCCCCTTGGCGATCGGGCGCTCCGGAGCTGGGGCCTGGTGGATCGAGCTACAGGCGCGGCAACCATATTTGGGACGCCGGATGCGGATCACCCGGAGCTGGGCCGGAACCCAGTCAAGCATCTCGCTCACGCTTTCACCGACCTCATGGAGCGCGCCGCCGCAGTCGGGGCAGAGCTCATGCCCCAGGTCACAAGTCACCTCATCGCGCGGCAGATGATCGCCAAGCGTCGGGCGTCCGCCAGGTCTGCTTTCCATGTCCTCTACTGTGGAGGGTGACCGCCGGGTTTGCGTGCGCGCAAGATCTGCATCTAGGTCCTCCAGCCCGAGGGCCAGTTGGTCAGGGTCGAGGCGCTCGGAGCGGCGCCCGAACTGGCCGCGCCGAAGTGCTTTGATCATGCGCTGGAGCCGCTCGATTTCGTCGTCGCGGGTCTCCACGGCGCTCGCCATGTCGCGCACCAGGCGGTGCAAAGTATCGATGTCGGAGGGCAGGTTCTCGAGATCGAGGCGCATAAGAGAGTCTAGCGCCTCGGTCAGTTTCAGCCAAAGTATTTCGTTGATTCTAATGAATTTTCGACGGCCTCCTCCGTGTTGCGATTAGCCCGCTGCGGCAGGCCGCCATTGACGTTCCGGGGAACGCCAATCGATCCCCTCGAGCAGAGCCGCCAGCTGCTCAGAGGTGAGCGACAAGGTTCGACCCGGCTCGATGTTGGGCGGCCAGAGAAAGACACCCTGCTCAAGACGCTTGGTGAAAAGGCAGAGACCGGTCCCGTCCCAGAAGACGATCTTGATCAGATCGGCCTTGCGGCCCCGGAACACGAAGAGATGGCCGGAGAAGGGATCTTGCTGCAGCACCTCCTGAACCAGCACGGCAAGGCTGTCCATGCCTTTGCGCATATCAACATAGCCGAAGGCCAGATGCACCTTCGTGCCGGGCGGCAGCAGGGTCATGATGCGCCCTCCTGGTTGGCACCAGGCCCATCGACGATCTCGACGTCGATGAAGACCGGCTTAGCCGTCTGCTCCTGGCGCCACCGGAAGAGCACGCGCCGGGCGATGCCATAGCGCCGCGCAACCTCGGACAGACTGGCTCCCGGCGCGCTCGCCTCGGCCAGGATATGCCGCCGGTCCGCATCGCTGAACCTGCGTCGGTGACCGGCGCGCGCCGGCGGAACAACAGGACCCAGTGCTGCCGCGGCCGAAGAAGGATAAGTCATATGACTTGGGGTGTGACTAAGACGATGACTAAGCGTGTGACTTAGACTGTGACTTACGCCGCCGCGGCGATAGAGCAACTTGCGCACCGGCGGCTGGGGTTCGGCCTTGAACTTCGCCCGCCAGTTTCCAAAGGCCTTCAGCGGGATCCCCTGCGCCTCGCAATATTCCCGCTGATTCAAGTCACTACGCTTCCAGGCCTCATGATGCGCGCGCCAGAATGCCTCACCGTACCGCTTTCGAGGCCCTGTATGATACGCCATGTCGATCTCCTCTCATCTGAAACACCAAATGAGAGGAGATCAAAATCCGGTATCCCAAAAAACTGTGTGTTCCCAGCACGCTTACGCTGCTTTTGCAGAGCTCCTAGAATTCCCTATTCGTTCCCTGAAGCACGTTTTCGATACCCTGTTCCGTCGTTTAGGGAATTGTCTTCGAGAATGGCAGAAAACTGAGGGTTTCCAGCTCCAACTGCTTCAAATACGGCCCAGGTTTCGGAAATCACCCTGTATTTTCCCGGATATCAGGGAATCTGAA
>JBCCGG010000096.1:0-2843 GCA_039029395.1 Pseudomonadota bacterium
CATCGGCGCGCCGGGCCGCATGAACTACACCATTGTCGGCGACACGGTGAACACCGCCCGGCGCATGGAGAGCCTGGGCAAGGAAGTGGCGCCCGACGCCGACGTCGTGGTGCTGGCCAGCGACGGCACCATCGAGGCCATAACCCTCGAGGTCGCCTATACCCCGGTCGGCGCCTTCACGGTCAAGAACCGCATCGAGCCGGTCGAGGCCTTTCGCCTCAAGCCGTGATGTAGGGAATCCAGCGAAATACCATACTAATTTTCTATCTATAGATTAACCGCCGTTAAACCACGACGTGCATAGACTTGCCACTGCATGGCGAGGGAGGCGAGTTATGCCGAAGATCTGGATGGCGATCTTGGCAATTTGGGTCGGGATTGCGGGCGCAGCCGGCGCCCAGGCCAGCCAGTACTTTACCGACCCCGATCTGCTGCCGGCCGAGCACAAGGCGCTTTACGAGACCGCCAAGAGCGAGATCGACGACTGGTTCTACAATGATCCCTTCCCGCAGAGCGCCGCCGAGACCCTCGAGCGGATGGCCGCGCTGGAGCCGAATTTCCTACCGCTCTACCTGCAACAGTCGCGCTTGGCCGAGATCCGAGGCTGGGTCGAGCTCGACGGCCAGGCGGCCAGCCAGGAGGCGCGGGAGATCCTTAAGGCCTTGATTGCCAAGCAGCCGAGCTACGCCGACGCCCACACCCGTCTGGCCGGCAATTACATCACCAGCGCCCGCTATCAGGAGGCCCGCGACGTCTTGGACGCGGCCGGCCGTTTGGAGGCGACCGGAGAGCTTGACGAGGTTGGTCCCTGGCTGCTTTGCCTCCGCTCCAGGCTGCTGGGCAAGATGGGCGAATTCGCCGATGCCCTGGACTACGGCGAGGCCTGCCTCAACGGCGCGAGCGAGGACCCGGATGCCACCGTCGAGGCGCTGTTCCGGATCAACCGCTACGCCGCTCAGCTGGGCCGCTCCTGGCCGGACCGGGACGTCGGCACCCTGGTGTTCGAGCGCTTCGAGGACCCGCTGGTGCGGGTCGATGTTGCCGAGCAGCTGATCGACGCCTACGACGGCTTTCCCGGCATGCTGTCTTACGCCTTTCAGATCCTGACCCGGCAGCAGAGCGAGACCCCGGAGCTGCCGGCCGTCAAGCTCCAGATGGCGCGTCTGCTGTTCAAGAAGGCCGGCCTGCGCGGGTCGGTCGGCAGCAACACCGCCGACCGGGGCATCAGCAGCTATGTCCTGGACCTGCTCGAGCCGATCAAGGAGGACGAGGCCCTGCGCGACGAGGTCTTCGATCTCTGGTTCGCGGTGGTCCATAGCACCGATGGCTCGAAGGCCGCAGGCGCCTTACTCGAAACCGCCGAGGCCCGGGGCAAGGTCTCGCCCCACCTGCTGATGCGCAAGCGCGCCTTGCTCTACTTTTATTCGGGCAACTACGAGATGGCGATCCTGGCCTTCCAGGAGCTTGGCCTCAAGTACCACCCCTTGCTGATGCAAGCCTACGAGGCAATCGGCCGCTTCGACGAGGTCGAAGCCTACTACCAGCGCCTGCTGCGCGACCGGCCGAACCACGCCTGGACTCTGGGCAACTATGCCGCCTTCCGGCTGATCCAGTTCGACGATGTGGAGAGCGCGATCGACTACGGCCACCGAGCCATCGCGATCATGAACTACCCCCTGGCGCGCAGCAATCTGGGCTTGGCCTACCTGATCCGAGCCTCCAAGAGCTTCAAGGCGGGAAAGCTGGAGGCGGCGCGCGCGGACTACGTGATCGCCATGGCCCAGAACCCGAGCCCGCTCTACATCGAGCGTCACTGCGGCAGCCACTGCGAGGATATCGAGACCATGGTGCAGGAGATTCAAAACCAGGAGCTGAAGAACGCGCCACTGCCCTACGAGTACTAGAGCGCGGGCGGGGTAAAACTGCTAGTCTGGGCTTTTGTCGGGAATTGCAAGGACCAGGCCATGGCAACCGAAGCCGAGGTCTACGTTTGCCAAGCCGTAGCGGACGTCGAGGCGCTGCACCCCTATCTCGCCGAGCCGGCCTTTCAGGCGCTTTCGGTCCGCGATCAGCTGGCGCGCCAGGCCGAGACCTTGTTGGCCGCCCATGGTGCCGGCGACCGGCGGGTTGCCGTGCAGACCAGCAGCTGGTGGCCACCCGGCATCGGCCAGTCGCCCGGCGCGATCCTGGATCTCGCCTTCGACCGAGACGCCGCCCGCCTGACCGTCGCTCGGGAGCACGGCTTTGCCGATTGGCCGGCGGTCGAGGCCCTGGGCGCGGCCAAGCTGGACTTCGGCTTCGAGGCGGCGGTCGACGCCCTGGTGACCGGCCGGCTGGCGGACCTGGCGGTCCTGCTCGAGGCCGCGCCGGATCTGGTGCGCCGGCGCTCCAGCTACGGACACCGGGCCACGTTGCTGCACTATCTGGGCGCCAACGGGGTCGAAACCCACCGCCAGAAGACGCCGCTCAATGCGGTCGAGATCGCCCGCCTACTGATCAAACGCGGCGCGGACGTTACAGCCGAGGCGGAGATGTACGGCGGCGGGCAGACCACGCGCGTGCCGGTCGAGACCAGCGCCCACCCGGCGGCGGCCGGCGTCGCGGCGGAACTGACGGCAGTCCTGGGGGCGTAGAATCCGCTTAGTTGAAATAGAAGGACACTCACTTTATCTCGGAGCCAAAGCAGCATTCGACGTTGTAGTGACTAGGCCGTAGACTCATAAGATCGCAGCCAGATGCGGACTGATGCAAGCTTGATGGCGGCGAGGAAGTTGAGCTGGTTCTTGTCATAGCGTGTCGCAATGCCTCTGAACCGCTTGAGCTTGTTGAAGAAGCGCTCGACG